>JAPWHF010000006.1:0-161212 GCA_027214125.1 Zoogloeaceae bacterium G21618-S1 | reverse complement strand
TAGCTGCCGTCGGCATTCAGCACGAGGGTGCCGTAGGCGAGCGTCGGGCTGGCGGCGGTGATCGGCGTGGCGTTGGCGTCCGCACCCACGGTGTCGTTGGTGAGCACCGAGCCACTGACGGTGTTGGGGCTGGCGTCCTCAAAGATGCTGTTGGTGTCATTGACGGCCACCGGCACGGAGTCGGTGATCTGGATGTCGATGACATCGCTGACCGTCCGGCCAAGTGCGTCAACAACCGACACCGGAATGGCATCGACGACTGAGCCCGCGCTGTGATCTTGAACGTTCGGGTCGTAGGTGTAGCTGACCACGCCCGTGCCCGGGTTGTAGCTGGTGAGCACCAGGGTGCCTTCGCCTGTGTTGATGCTGACGGGGGTGGTGCCAAGTGCATTGAGATCCGCCAGGGTAACGGGGGTTCCACCCACGGTGATCGAGCTCAAGCCCGCGGGTGCGCTCAGCGTGAAGTTACCGCCGGTGGCGCCGGCGCTTTCGGCAATCGTCGAATCGGTGGTGTTGAGTGCGCCATCGGTGTCCGGAATGCTCACGGTCGGTGCGGGCGGGGTCACGACGTCGGTGATGTCGGCGGTGTCGGCTGTCTCATCCCCCGTACCGCCGTCAAACACGAACTCCGGCGCAGTGCGCGCCGCACCAAATTCGAAGTCCAGCGGATCCACGCCTTCGGTAATGCGCAGCAGGCGAACGAAGCTGTTGCCTTCGCCGCCGGCGCCACCGTTCAGACCGGCGGCCGGGGCATCGACTGCTTCATCAATGTCGCCACCGTCGTTGATGGCCTGGATGACGCGGTCAATGGTAGCGTCGCCCACGGCGGACTCTTGCGGCGTCGGGCGGGTGGTGTCGGAGAGCTCGGCAGTGATGGCGATGGTTTCGTTCGGCTGCACTTCGAGCAGCTGACCGTCGCTGGTGGCCAGCTCAACGCGGCCGCCGTTGCGGGTGATGACCACCTCACCTTCGAAGAGGGCGTCGCCGGCCTTGAGCACGCGCATTGCGCCGTCTGCATTGCGGGCATAGGCCTCGCCAATGACTGCCACGACGGTTGCTACGGGTTGGTTGATCGCCATTTGAGTTCTCCGCTGGGCCGGCACAGCGCCGACCTACACTGATTTGATAGTGAAAGACTACGGTCGCAACGCGGCGAAGCCTATTGGACCGGTGGACAGGGTGGGCCGCACGAGAGCGCGCAGCGACCGGCGCTCAGGCTGCGTGATCGACATCGACTGGCACATATTTGAGTGCCAGTACGAGTTGGAGCCGATCGCGTACGCCGAGCTTTTCAAAGGCGGCGCCGAGGTGCGCCTTGACGGTGCGCTCGGTGATATCGAGCCGGCGGGCGGCCTCTTTGTTGGTCGCGCCGCGGGCGACTTCGAGCGCGACAGCCCGCTCACGCGGCGTCAGCAGATCCAGCCCGGGATCAACATCGGACGGATGTTCGCCCAACAATCGCTCGCTGGCCGCACCCATCACCCGGCTCATCAACTCGGGGCCCAGCCACAGACCGCCATGCGTCACGGCGACGGCCACCTGCTGCAACATGCCGGGCGTGGCATGACTGTGGCAGTAGCCGCGCGCGCCGAGGGCGATGGCGTGCATGGCGTCTTCCTGCACCGGCTCGGGCGACAGAACGACCACCGGCACGCCCGGCAAGGCGGCAATCGCCGACGATAGCTCGGCCGAACTCAGCGGCACATTGGCCCACCACAGCACATCCGGGCGATCGCCGCCCGGCTCGGTGCGCACGACAGCGTCCGGAAACGCGCTTTTCCAGCGCGCCTGGAGTTGGCCTTTCGAGGTGATGAATACGTGCTTTGTCATCGTTCCGTCAGCGCATTGGCCTTGGCCCGCAAGACCGGTTTGAGCAAATAGGACAAAATCGTTTTCTTGCCGGTCAGCACGTCAACTTGCGCGACCATGCCAGGAATAATCGGCAGGTTCTGCCCCAAACTTGACTCCGTTGTGCGCACCCGCACGATATAGAAGGCATTGCCTCGCTCGTCCATCACCGTGTCGGCGCCGATTTGCTCCACCCTGGCCTTGAGTCCGCCATAGATGGAAAAGTCGTAGGCGGTGAATTTGACCTCGGCCGGCTGCCCCGGTCGCAGGAAGGCGATGTCCTTGGGGTTGATCTTGGCTTCGAGCAACAGCGCCTCGTCCAGCGGCACCACCTCGGCCACTTCCTTGCCGGGCTGCACCACGCCACCAACGGTGTTGATCAGCAGCCGCTTGACCGTGCCGCGCATGGGCGACTTCACCTCGGCATGCTTGACCCGATCCACCAGCGCCAGGCTGCCTTCGGACAGGCTGTTGAGCTTGGCACGCGTGTCTGCCAACTCGTTGCGGGCGGCGTTGCGGTAGCCCAGTTCGACGCCCTGAAGGTTGCGATTGGCTTCGGCAATAGATGACTCGATGCGCGCGATCTGCGCATTCGCCTGATTGCGCTCGCCACGCAAACGCGCCACATCGCGCTCAAGGCGCAGCAACTCGACTTCAGACACGGCACCCGACGCCAGCAAGGGTTTGGTGACTTCGAGCTCTTGCGACACCAGGTTGAATGTCTGAGTGGCCTGCGCCAGGCGGGCCTGCACCTCCACCAGTTCCTGACTGCGTTGCGCCATCTGCTGACGCGCTATGGCCAACTCACCGTCGAGTTTGGCCTGCCCCGCTTCGTACAGCGCGCGCTCTTGCTCAACCAGCTCCGGCGCAGCCTTGACCACCTCGGGTGGCGGGACAAACGCCGCGCCTTCGGACATGGCCACCAGCCGCGCTGCCTTGGCCACCAAGGCGTAGTACTGCACCCGGTTTTCGCGCAACGATGAGACAAACCGGGTGGGGTCGATGCGCACCAGGGTCTGGCCGATGTCGACCACGTCGCCTTCCTTGACCAGAATTTCCTCGACCACACCACCATCGAAGGACTGCAAGACCTGCAGCTGGCTGGACGGAATCACGCGCCCTTCACCGCGGGTAACTTCATCAATTTCGGCAAAACCTGCCCATACCACCAGCAGCAAAAAGACGACCAGCGAGCCGCGCAACAGCGCGCGCGCCCGCAGCGGCTCCTGCTCCATGACGGCACGATCGGCATCGCCACCCCAATCGACATCGGTTTCACGTTGCTCGGGCACCAAGCGCCCGAACAGTCGGTCGAGCAGCGGCCGGGTGCGACTCGCCACCGCATTGGAAGCCTGCCCGATGCGCTTGAACTGCTCCGCATTGAGATTGCTCATGCGGCCCTCCCGATACGCCCCTGGCGCAAGGCTTCGACCACCTGGGATTTCGGCCCGTCGGCGACGATCTTGCCGCCATCGACGACGATGATCCGGTCAACCAGCTCGAGCAGTGAGGTACGGTGGGTGATGACGATCATGGTCTTGCCCGCGGCACAGATGCGCAACTGCTGCTTGACGTACTCCTCACTCGAATGGTCCATCGAGCCGGTCGGCTCATCCATCAGCAGGATGGGCGGATCATTGATCAGCGCACGGGCAATCGCCACGCCTTGGCGTTGCCCGCCAGAGAGCGATTCGCCGCGCTCGCCCACGAGCATATCGAAACCCTTCGGATGACTATTCACAAAGTCTGCAATGCCCGCCAACTGGCTGGCGCGCACCACGTCGGCATCATCCGCATCGCGCGAAGCAATGGTGAGGTTGTCGCGCAGGCTGCCGTAAAACAGCGTCACGTCCTGCGGCACATAGCCGACGTGGCGACGCAGTTCAGCCGGATCGAGCTGGCGCAGATCGATATCGTCGATCAGCACCGCACCTTCGGTCGGACGGTACAGGCCCAGAATCAGTTTATGCAGCGTGGTCTTGCCAGAACCGACGCGCCCGAGGATGGCCACCCGCTCGCCCGGCTCGATGCGCAGCGACACATTGCGCAGCGCCTCGACGTCCTGGCCCGGGTACACAAAATGCACATCCTTGAATTCGATGCGCCCGACAAAACTCTGCCGGCTGACAAAGCTGGAGTCCTCCGGCCGCTCGATCGGCCGCGACAGGATCTCGTCCAGCGAGGTCAGCGCCGTCGCCGCGTTGTGATACTGCGTCAGCAAACCGGCGACCTGGCTGATGGGCGCCAGTGCGCGCGAGGACAGCATCGAGCAGGCGATCAGCCCGCCCATACTCAACTCGCCCTTGGAGATCAGATACACCCCAAGCACGATGATCACCACATTGGTGGTCTGCTGAACCCACAGCGCGCCGTTCATGGTCGAGGCCGACAGCAAGCGCAACTGGGCGCTGGTGCGCGCCAAAAAGACCGCGCTTTGCTCCCACTTGCGCTGCATGTACCCCTCACAACCGAGTGCCTTGACCGACTCCAGCCCGACCAGACTCTCCACCAGCGTGGCGTTGCGCTGTGCGCTGGCGCGATAGGTGGTTTCGGACAGCTCGTGCATACGGCTCTGAACCGTCATGGCGTAGAGCAGCACGATGAGCACGCCGACAATGATGGGAATAATCATCGGCCAGGCAATCCACCCGATCACCACCAGGAAGATCAGCGCAAAAGGCAGATCCACAAAAGCGCTGACCGTGGCCGAGGTAATGAAATCGCGCACCGTTTCAAAGGAGCGCAGGTTAGACGCAAACGAGCCGGCCGACACCGGTCGCTGCTCCATCTGCAAACCGAGCACCCGCTCCATGATGTAAGCCGACAATTTGACGTCGACCCGGTTGCCGGCCAGATCGATGAAATAGCCGCGCATGGTGCGCATCACCAGATCGGCCACCATCACGATCGACACCCCGATCGCCAGCATCCACAGCGTGTCGACAGCGTTGTTTGGCACCACGCGGTCGTACACATTCATGGTGAACATCGGCAGTGCGATGGCAAACAGGTTGATCATCAGCGCCGCGATCATCACATCGCGATACAGCGGACGGTTGTCGTTGATCGCGCCCCAGAACCAGTGGCGATGACGCACCGCGCCGACTTCCGGTGTGCGCGCGTCAAAACGGAAACGCGGCCGGACGAAAATCGCATGGCCGGCGTAGCGCGCCGCCAATTCGCCGATCGGCAGCTCGGCTTCGGCGTCGCCGAGATCGGGGAAGATCACCCGCGCGGTCGAACCATCCTCGCTCCAGCCCAGCAACACGCAGGCCTGCTCATCGGCCAGAATCAACACCACAGGGAAGAGCGCCGCATTCAGCCGTTCAAGCGGCCGACGGGCCAGGTTGGACGTCAGCCCGGCACGACGCGCGGCGCGGTCGAACAAGGACGGAGTCAGGCGGTGATTGACCAGCGGCAAGCCCGCCGTGGCCGCGTCACGTGTCAACGTGCAGCCATGCGCGCGTGCGAGCACCAGCAAACATTCAAGCAAGGCGTCGGGACGATGCACATCCGCGCCAGGCGCCGCCGCGTCTGCAGCTGCCGCGGCCGGTGGCGCAATGTCGGCCTGAGAAATGTCGTTGTCAGTCATGTGATCCTGTCGCAGCTCCCGTTCGTCGGGAAAGAAGGCGAGTCTCGCAGGTCAGTAACGGCAGCACGTACGCCGACTTTATGCGAAACGCCAATATTGGCACAGGCTCAGGTTAAATCAGGTGACGTCATCCTGCCGGGCGGCGATGGGCAGGAATTTTCCCTCAAGCTCACGGAACTCACTCCGTTGTTAGCACTCCTAGTAGGCGAGTGCTAAAATAGCCGCAACTTTTTGGGAGGACATCGTCAATGACGCACGCTTTGTCGCTACCGATCCCGACCACGGTCGGCAGTATCGATCAGTACATACAATTCGCCAACCGCATTCCCCTGCTCACCGAGCAGGAGGAAAAGACCTATGCCCACCGTCTTCATGACGAAGGCGATGTGGAGGCGGCGCGCGCCCTGGTGCTGTCGCATCTGCGCCTCGTGGTGGCCATTGCCCGTGGCTACCTCGGCTACGGCCTGCCGCACGCCGACCTGATCCAGGAAGGCAACCTCGGCCTCATGAAGGCGGTCAAGCGCTTCGACCCGCGCCGCGGCGTGCGCCTGGTGTCTTTCGCCATTCACTGGATCAAGGCCGAGATTCACGAATACATCCTGAAGAACGCGCGGCTGGTCAAAGTGGCGACCACCAAAGCCCAGCGCAAGCTCTTCTTCAACCTGCGCAGCATGAAGAAAGATCGCAACGCGCTGAGCCCCAACGATGTCTCGGCGGTTGCCGCACAGCTCGGCGTCAAGCCCGAAGAAGTCGTCGAAATGGAAACCCGTCTCGGCGGGCAGGATGTGCCACTGGACGGCGGTCGTGACGATGACGACGATCACTTCGCGCCCATCGCCTACCTGCGCGACCCGTCTGCCGAGCCCAGCGAGTTGCTGGCCAACGCCGAGCAGGCGCAGCTGCAAGCCGATGGTCTGGTCAACGCCATGGCCGCGCTGGATGACCGTAGCCGTCACATCATCTCGGCCCGCTGGCTCACCGGCGACGACGGCAAGGCCGCCACGCTGCATGAGCTGGCCGATGAGTACGGCGTCTCGGCCGAGCGGATTCGCCAGATCGAAGCCAAGGCGCTCAAGCAAATGCGCGGCGAGCTGGCCGCATTGGCCTGATTGCGACCCGTCGCAGACAAAAAAGGGCGACCCGCAGGTCGCCCTTTTTCTTTCGCTCAGCGCGCGCCGGGCGCTGACAGTCGTTTAACACCTTCAACAAAACGCTTGAGCGTCGGCGACAGCTCACCGCGCGGAATGCTCACATCAATCAACTGGAAGCGACCACGCGTGGCCACGGCATGCTCGAGCGCCGCGGCCAGTTCAGCGCGCGTCTCAACCCGCAGACCATCGCCGCCCAGCCCCTTGGCCATGCCGGCAAAGTCCCAATAGCTCAGGTCATTGAAAGACGACTCCGGCTGGAAGGTGCGCAACATCTCCCACGAGCGGTTGTTGAATACCAGCACGATCGGGTCCCAGCCAAAGCGGCTGCAATTGCCCAACTCCCAGCCGGTCATCTGAAACGCGCCATCGCCGACCAGAATCAAGGGTCGCTCGCCGGTCGCCGCCTGCAACCCCAGCCCCGCCGGCACGCCGAAGCCCATGGTCGCGTAGTAACCCGGCGCCACCAGCGCCTGGTGCGCGATGTCCATGGCGGTGAACATGCAGTCGCCCATGTCGGCGGCGATCGGCATCACGCCGTGGCGTGCCATCAAGTCATTGATACCGCGTGCGATGTCACCGGGCACGATGGGCGCATCGTCGGCCACCATCCCGTGCGGATAGCTCGGTGGTGGCAGGGTCGGCACTTGCCGGGCGGCGGGCGCACGCTCGAGCAGCCGACGCACGACGCGTCCAAGCGGCAGATGCGTGTAGGTGTGATAGCCGAGCGTCACTTCGCTGTCGCAAGCCACAATCGCCTTGCGCAGATCAATCTGCCGCGCCGACACGCCAAAGTTGGTATCCGACACCAGCACGCCGAGCATCAGCAGCGCATCCGAGTCCTCGACCATGGCGGTCACCGACTCGGCACCCGCGACGCCCAGATACGTGCCTGCCAGCGGTGCATCGTGCCCCGCCAGCAGACCACGCCCCAGAATGCTGGTCACCACCGGAATGCCCAGCTGGCGTGCCAGTGCGGCCACCTGCGCCTCCAGATCGAAGCGCCGCACTTCGACACCGGCCATCAGCACCGGCCGCTCGGCGGCGGCGAGGCGCGCGAGGATTTCATCCGCACAGGCATCGAGCGCAGCATCATCAACCACTGGCTCGCCCAGCGCCACGACCGGCTCGCAGGGCTCGGCCACCATGTCGCGCGGCAACTCGATATACACCGGCCGCGACTCACGCAGGCAGCTCGCCAGCACGCGGGCAATTTCGGCCGGGGCCGTGCGCGCGTCGGTCAGGCGGGCCTGGTCGCAGGTGATTTCCTGATAAATGGCAAATTGCGAATCCAGGGTTTTCGCCTGGTGATGAAGCAGCAAGCCGGTGCTCGACTCGCCCTTGCCCGGCGCGCCAGAGATCACCACCACGGGCGACTTCTCGGCGTAGGCACCGGCCACCGGGTTGACCATGTTGAGCGCACCGGCGCCGTAGGTCACGGCGGCCACCGACAGCGTGCTGCGAATGCGTGCCGAGGCGTCGGCGGCAAAACCGACGCCCGGCTCATGGCTCAGGGTGTAGAGCGGGAGGATGCCGGCGTTTTCGATTTCCCGGAAAAACGGGAGGGCGAAATCGCCGGGAATGCCGAACACTTCGCGCGCGCCATGCGCCTTGAGCGCCGTCAGCAAAACTTGGGACAGATTCATGACGAATCTCCGGGACAGGAAAGCGCCCAGATTACCGATTCGCCAGACTCAGTTATTGCGTAATGCGGCCCGTCTTTGGCAGATCCTGCTTCGAGTCATTTCTCGGAAAACAGGGCCTGGATGTCCTCGGCAATATCCTGCGCCGACGTGCCGTGCTTGACGTAGAGCCGCAGCCGACCCTGGGTGTCGAACACATAGGTGCCGGCCGAGTGGTCGATGGTGTAGTTCGGCCCCTCGGTGTCACCGCTCTTGCGGTAGAAGACCTTGAAATCCTTGGCCACGGCCTCGGTGGTCGCCATGTCGCCAAACAGCCCGAGGAAACGCGTATCGAAGGCCGGCACATACTGCGACAGCAACTCCTGCGTATCGCGCTCGGGGTCGACCGTCATGAACAACACCTGGGTGCGCTCGGCATTGGGGCCGAGCAGGCGCATGACTTCGGTCATGGTCAGCAAATTGGTCGGGCACACGTCCGGGCATTGGGTAAAGCCAAAGAACAGCGTCACCACCTTGCCCTTGAAATCGGTGAGCGTACGCGGCGCGCCGGTGTGGTCGGTGAGCGAGAAGCCTTTGCCGTAGTCGGCGCCGGTGATGTCGGTGTTCTTGAAACTCTTAGGCGGTTCAGCAGGACTGCAGGCGGTCAACGCAAGCGCGGCGACCACCAGGAGGGTTCGAAGCATCGTGGCCTCATCAATAGGGGAGGTAGTGATCCACCAGCAAGGCGGCAAACAGCGATGATAGGTACACGATGGAGAAGCGGAAAGTCTGTTGCGACAATTTGTCGCTGTAATCCACATACAAACGCCACGCGTAGCGCAGGAAAGCGACGCCAAGCACCACCGCTGCCGCCAGATAGGCCACACCACTCATACGCGTGGCAAAGGGCAGCAAGGTGACGGCAAACAGAATGATGGTGTAGAGCAGCACCGACAAGCGGGTGTAGCGCGAGCCGTGGGTGACCGGCAGCATGGGCAGACCGGCACGCGCGTAGTCGGCGCTGCGATACAGGGCCAGCGCCCAGAAGTGCGGCGGCGTCCAGGCAAAAATGATGAGAAACAGCAGCAAGGCATCGCTACCCACTTCGCCGGTCACGGCGGCCCAGCCGAGCACCGGCGGCATCGCGCCGGACGCGCCGCCGATCACGATGTTCTGCGGCGTGCGCGGCTTGAGAAACACGGTGTAGACCACGGCATAACCCACAAAGGTCGCAAGCGTCAGCCACATCGTGAGCGGGTTCACCGCGTTATAGAGCAACAACAGCCCCGCACCACCGAGCACCAGCGAAAACGCCAGAGTTTCGGTCGAGGTGAGCTCACCGCGCGGCAAGGGGCGGGCACGGGTGCGCGCCATGCGCGCATCGATCTGTTGCTCGATCAGGCAGTTCATCGCCGCTGCCGCACCGGCGACACACGCGATACCGAGCGTGGCGAACAACACAACCTGCGCCGAGGGCAGCCCTTCCGGCACGGCGAGGAACATGCCGATCATGGCGCAGAACACGATCAGCGTATTGACCCGCGGCTTGGTCAGCACATAGAAGTGCCGCAGGCGGCGCAAGGCATCGGTGCTATCAAGCGTAAGCGTTTTCATGTTTTTTACTCCCTGCAACGCCCCATGCCCGTCCGGGCATCAGCCGTGTATTGATCATCACCATCACCAAAAGCAACAGCGCGGCGCCAGCGTTATGCGCCACCGCCAGCGGCAGCGGCAGACTCATCACCACATTGGCAATACCGAGGCCGATCTGCCCCGCCAGCACCAGCGCGAGTAGCGCAGCCAAACGGCCAAAGCCCTGCTGCTTCAAACCCAGCGTCAAGAGCAGCAGCCCCACCGCCACCGCGAGTGCGCCGAGACGGTGCGCCCAGTGGATGGCCGTCAGCGCTTCGTGAGAGAGCAGATCGCCGGTGGCGGTCATGCCCAGTTCGCGCACCACATGAAACGCATTGCCCGCGTCCATGGCCGGCCACCAGCTGCCGTGGCAGGTCGGAAAGTCGGCGCAGGCCAGCGCCGCGTAGTTGGTGCTGGTCCAGCCGCCAAGCACGATCTGGCCGACCACCAGCAACAAACCGAGCCGCGCCAGTCGCAACAGGGCCGGGGACGCGAAGCGCCGCCTCAGCCCACCCGCACGAATCGCCAGCAGCGCCAACAGCGACAGGGTTGCCAGCCCGCCCAGCAGGTGCCCCGTGACAATGGCCGGCTTGAGCAACAAGGTGACAGTCCATTTGCCGAGCAAGCCCTGAAAGATCACCACGCCGACCAGCAATACGGCAATACCGGGGCGCACATCCGGGTCGCGCCGCTGCCGCCAGGCCAGCGCGGCAATCACCAGGATGATGAAGCCGAGCGTGGCTGCGAGGTAACGGTGGATCATTTCCTTCCAGGCCTTGGGCAACGACACCGGTCCGTCCGGTGCAGCCGACTCGGCCACGGCAATATGCTCGACCGCATGCGCGGGCGTCACCTGACCGTAGCAGCCGGGCCAGTCGGGGCAACCGAGGCCGGCATCGGAGAGCCTCACATAGGCGCCAAACACCACCACCACCAAAGTGAGGGACAGCGCGAGAAAGACCAGGCGGCGATACATGTTCAGCCGACCTGCGAGTACTTGAGGAGCCGCGCCAGATCCTTGATCATGCCTTTCGGATCCAGTTCGGTGGGATAACGCATCATCACCTGCCCGCGCGGGTCGGCGAGCCAGACCTGCGCCACGGCAGTGCCATCGAGCTGCTCAAGCCATTTGCGATCTGCCCGCGCGACAAGCAGCTCGGGATGCTTGGCGAGCAGTTCGGCATCGGGCGCACCATCATCAGACAACAGCCATACCCGCGCAACACGCGTCGACTCCTTGGCCTGCGCGGTGCGTACCTGACGCGTGAAGTAGAGCGCCTGCTGACAGGCTTCGTCGCAGGCGGCGGGCGACACCACGACATAGGTCCAGAAACCTTTGATGTCCTCACGTGCAAACTGTCCGCCATCCGCAGTGGCGAGCGCGCCATCGGGCAGCAAGGTCGGCGTTACCAGGGCGCCGTAGTTGCTACGCCCGCTCGGTTGCCAGACGTAGAACGCAAAATACGATGCCGCCACCGGCAACACACACACAACAATCAGGGCCACCAGCGTGAGCCGGGCTTTACGAGTCATTTGAGCCACTGCCATGACGCCTCCAGCGCCGCCATCCAAACCATCCACACAAGCCCGCGGACAAGGCCGCCAGAGCAAACCACTGCACAGCGTAACCGCGGTGGCGATCCACGCCCAGATCGGGGCGGGGCCAGTCGCGAATGAGGCCGTCGGTCGACGGGTCGGTTTGCTCAAGCACCTCGTCAATCACCGCCAGCTTCGACCACACACGATAGGCCGCCATATCCAAATACTGCCAACGTGCCCCCTCGCCCGGCGCATCCGCCAAGGTGTAGGGCCTGGCCTCGGGCAAGCGGACTCGCCCGTTGATTGTCACCTCACCGTCCGGCGTATTCACGACGGGGAGCTTGCTGCGATTCAGCCCGATGCCCGTCCAGCCCCGCTTGACCAGCACCGCCATGCCGTCGGCCATCTGCAAGGGCGTCAGCACGTGATAGCCCGGCTGGCCGTACTGCACCCGGTTGTCGAGATAAATCGTCGCGTCGCTGCGCCACTGCCCCGTCAGGCGTACCACTTGCCACTCCGACAGATTCGCCGCGACCGTGGTCGAGGGTGCAGTCGCCGCGGCTTCGATACGCGCCCCCAAGGCCAGTTTTTCTTCCGCCCGGTCGGATTGCCACAGCCCGAGTTTGATCGTCAGCCCACAGACCAGCACACCGACCACATAGGGCACCGCGCCCATCACCCGCTTGCTCACCCCTGCAACAGAGCCACTGGGCTAAACTGGCGTGACATCTCAGCGGAGCCTCGCATGCGCATCGTCGTCGTTCTCTTTCTGGTCGCCATTCTGGTAAGCCTGGGTTCTGCCCTTACCTTCTTGTTACGCGACCACGGCAAGGGGCCGCGGGTAGTTCGTGCGCTCACGCTCCGGGTCGGGCTGTCGATTGGCTTGTTTTTGTTACTGATGGTGGGCTTTGCGACCGGCATCATTCCCGGCCGCCTTTGACACCCGCCCCAGCCATCACAGCCAATAGACCACCACAAACAGCACCAGCCACACCACATCGACGAAGTGCCAGTACCACGCCGCCGCCTCAAAGGCGAAATGGTGGTCCTTGGTGAAGTGGCCGGCCATCACGCGAAACAGCATGACCAGCAACATGATCGCGCCAATGGTTACATGCAGGCCATGGAAGCCGGTCATCATGTAGAACGTCGAGCCGTAGATGCCTGAGGTCATCTTCAGGTTCATCTCGCCATAAGCGTGCATGTATTCGTAAATCTGAAAACCCATGAACAAGGTGCCGAGCAACACGGTGAGCAGCAAACCGAGTTTGAGCTGCGTCCGGTTGTCTTTCATCATGCCCCAGTGGGCCCAGGTCAGCGTGGCCCCCGAGGTCAGCAGGATCAAGGTATTGAGGGCGGGAATGCCCCACGCCGCCATGGGCGAGAAGGCCTCCTCCGCCCGCGGCCCCGCGGTCGGCCACACAGCGTCAAACCCCTGCCACAGCACGCTCACGCTTTCTTCGCTGCCCAGTGACGGCACCGCAATGACGCGCACGTAAAACAACACGCCAAAGAAGGCGAAGAAGAACATCACCTCAGAGAAGATGAACCAGCCCATGCTCCAGCGGAAGGAGGCGTCGACGTTTTTGCCGTACTGCCCGCCTTCGGATTCGCGGATCACCTGACCGAACCAGCCGAACAACATGTAGATCAACGTCGCCAGGCCCACGAAGAACACCAGCGGCCCCGGGCCGGCATGATTCAGCCACATCACCGCGCCCGCGCCGATGCATAGCAGGGCGAAGGCGCCGAAGATGGGATACTTCGATGGCTCGGGTACGAAGTACTTCTCGAAAGTCGGACTCATGTTGAAGTCTCCGGTCAGTTAATTCCGGGATCGCGCATACGCTCGATCCTCAATTCATGCGCCCACGACGAAGCGTACGAAGGCCACAATACTCAGCACGAACACCAGGCCGGCCAGCAAACCGGCGACGATGACCGCCTTTGGGTTCAACGAGGTGGCGTCATCGTCGTAGTGACGCCGCTTGCGAATCCCCACGAAGGACCACAGCACCGCACGCAAGGTCGCCCAGAAACTGGCGCGTCGCGTATCAACCATCAGCTGCGCCCGCCCGGCGCCGTTTTCTGCGCCTGCGTGCCCTCAACCTCGAAGAAGGTGTAGGACAAGGTGATCGTATGCACATCATTCGGCAGCTTGGGGTCGACCACAAACAACACCGGCATGACCCGCGTCTCACCTGCGGCCAGCGTCTGCTTCTCGAAACAGAAGCAGTTGAGCTTCTTGAAGTAGTCCCCCGCGATCTGCGGCCCGTAGCTTGGCACCGCCTGCCCGGTCACCGCCACGTCGCGCGTATTGGTGACCTCGTAGGTGATCTCCACCAATTGGCCGGGGTGGATATCAACGGTGTTCTGCGTCGGGCGAAAACGCCAGGCCAGATCATGCGTATTGGCATCGAGCTCGATGGTCAGCTGCCGGGTCGGGTCCACCTGAGTGTTTTCCACCACATCGGGCTGCAAGATGTTGCGCAAGCCGGTCGCCTGGCAGATGGCCTCGTAAAAAGGCACCAGCGCAAAGCCAAAGCCGAACATCGCCACCGCGGCAATGCCGAGGCGCATCAGCAGGCTACGGTTGTCGCTCGCCCGCGTGCTCATTGGCCCAGCCAACCGATCTTGACCACGATGGCGAAGAAGAACACCAGCGCCATCAACAACAACAGCAATGCAGAGCGGGTGTTCTTCCCTTTGGTCATGGCAGCTACGATCACTTGACGACCGGCGGCGTCTCGAAGGTGTGATGCGGCGCCGGCGACGGCACCGTCCACTCTAGGCCATGCGCATCTTCCCACGGACTGGCCGCGGCTTTCTTGCCATCACCGCGCACACACTTGACCACGGCGACGATGAAGATCAGCTGCGACAGGCCGAAGCCGAAGGCCCCGATACTGGCCAGCGCGTTGAAGTCAGCGAACTGCAGCGCGTAGTCAGGAATCCGGCGCGGCATGCCGGCCAGACCCAGGAAGTGCATTGGGAAGAAAGTGATGTTGAAGAAGATGATCGAGCACCAGAAGTGCAGCTTGCCGATGAACTCGGAGTACATGTACCCGGTCCATTTCGGCAGCCAGTAGTAGGCACCGGCAAACAGGGCAAACAAGGAGCCGGCCACCAACACATAGTGGAAGTGCGCCACCACGTAATAGGTGTCCTGCACCTGGATGTCGATCGGCGCAATCGCGCAGATCAGGCCGGTAAAGCCGCCCATGGTGAACACAAAAATGAAGCCGGTCGCCCACAGCATAGGCGTCTCGAAGGTCATCGAGCCACGCCACATGGTGGCCACCCAGTTGAACACCTTCACTCCGGTAGGCACCGCGATCAACATGGTCGCGTACATGAAGAACAACTGCGTCGCCGCCGGCATACCGGTGGTGAACATGTGGTGCGCCCACACCACGAAGGACAGGATGGCGATCGAGGCCGTGGCATACACCATCGAGGCATAACCAAACAGCGGCTTGCGGGCAAAGGTCGGGATGATTTCACTGACAATGCCGAAGGCCGGCAAAATCATGATGTACACCTCGGGGTGCCCGAAGAACCAGAACACGTGCTGATACAGCACCGGGTCACCGCCGCCGGCGGCATTGAAGAAGCTGGTGCCGAAGTGACGGTCGGTGAGGATCATGGTCACCGCACCGGCGAGCACCGGCATCACCGCAATCAGCAGGTAGGCGGTAATCAGCCAGGTCCAGCAGAACAGCGGCATCTTCATCATCGTCATGCCGGGCGCGCGCATGTTGAGCACGGTCACCACGATATTGATGGCGCCCATGATCGAGCTGATGCCCATGATGTGCACCGCAAAGATCGTCAGATCCATGCCCATGCCCATCTGCACCGACAGCGGCGCATACAGCGTCCAGCCCGCGGCAGTCGCCCCGCCCGGCACGAAAAAGGAACTGATCAGCAAGATCGCCGCCACTGGCAACAGCCAGAAGCTCCAGTTGTTCATGCGCGCAAAGGCCATGTCGGAGGCGCCGATCATCAACGGCAGCATCCAGTTGGCGAAGCCCACAAAGGCCGGCATGATCGCGCCGAACACCATCACCAAGCCGTGCATGGTGGTGAGCTGATTGAAAAACTCGGGCTGCACGATCTGCAAGCCCGGCTTGAACAATTCGGCCCGGATCGTCAGCGCCATCACACCCCCTGAGAGGAACATGATGAAACTGAAAATCAGGTACATCGTGCCGATGTCCTTGTGGTTCGTGGTGGTGATCCATCGCATCAGGCCGGTCGGGCCATGGTGATGATGATCGTCGTGCAGTTGATCCGGGGTGACAGCAGACATGCAGCCTCCTCTACCTGAACTCAGTTATGCGCGGCCGCGATTTCGGCCGGCTGGATGGCTTCGCCCGTCTGGTTACTCCAGGCATTGCGGGTGTAGGTAATGACAGCGGCCAGATCGGTGTCCGACAACTGCTTGCCGAAGGCCGCCATGGCGGTGCCCTCTCGACCGTTCAGCACGGTCTGGATCTGCTCCGCTTTGGGCCCCTGCACAACCGCCGAGCCGTCGAGCGGCGGGAAAGCGGGCGGCATGCCCTTGCCATCGGCCTGATGGCAGGCCGCGCAGTTGGCAGCGAACACCTGCTCGCCCTTGGCAACCAGCTCCGGCAAGGCCCATTCCTTGTTCGGGTCTTCCTTCATGGCAGCCAGCTTGCCTTGCTGATCGGCGGCCCAGGCGCTGTACTTTTCAGCCGACAGCACATGCACTTCGATCGGCATGAAGCCGTGATCCTTGCCGCACAGCTCGGCACAGTTGCCACGATAGACGCCTTCCTTGTCGGCACGGAACCAGGTGTCGCGGATGAAGCCGGGAATCGCATCCTGCTTCACACCAAGCGCCGGCACCCACCAAGCGTGGATCACGTCATTGGCGGTCAGCAAGATTCGCACTTTCTTGCCCACAGGCACCACCACCGGGTTATCCACCTCCAACAGGTAGTGTTCGCCCTTGGCCGCCCGGCCCTGAATCTGCTCCTGCGGGGTCGACATGTTCGAGACGAACTGGATGCCTTCGCCCTCGCCCTTGATGTAGTTGTAACCCCACTTCCACTGATAGCCGGTGGCCTTGATGGTGATGTCGGGATTGGAGGTGTCCTTCATGGAGATCACCGTCTTGGTGGCCGGGTAGGCCATGCCAAGCAGGATCAGCACCGGGATCACTGTCCACGCGATCTCCACCATGGTGTTTTCATGAAAGTGCGCGGCCACCGCGCCTTTCGATTTGCGATGGTGAAACACCGACCAGAACATGACACCAAACACCGCCACGAAGATCACCAGACAGATGATCATCATCAAGGTGTGCATGTCGTAGATTTCGGTGGCCACTGCGGTCACTGGCGTCTGTAGATTGACGCTCGACTGCGCCGCCCACGCCCCGACTGCAGGCACGGCGGACAGTGCGGTTACTGCGAAACGAGCCAACACGCTCATGTGCAACCCCCATCCAAGTCTATGTGGGGCGCAAAAACTAGCGTTCCCGGTCAGCCAAAACGGCGCCGTCGAATCTGTGCGGGGCTCCGGCCATCCGAAACCCGCCTTGCGCCGGTTGCGGTCTCTCTCCCCCGAAATCCGCTGTGTGATTTGTTTTGCGCGGAATCGGTCTCTGCGCGGCATAGTGCCACAGCCGTTTTAAACGTCGCAAGGAGATTTTTGATATGGATCAACGTGCTGCAGTGCACTATAGGTTAGTGCGCCGCAACACATTCCCGCTTCAAGCGCCCGGGGGCCAGGCGCCGCCTTCGCCAGAGGCGGCTTATTCCATCGTCGTTTGCGGTGCAGCCAGACGCTGCCGAAGCCAACGCATCATGCCGCCCATCAGCGGAAATTTTTCATACACGGCGCCGGCCGCGTCCCAGAAGTCCCGATGCGCCGTGACGCGCCCCTCGTCGTCGAAGCGCAGATGGCTGGCGCCGGCAATCTCGACATCCCGGCCGCCCATGCGACAGTGCAGCACCCAGATCAGCATGGCCTGGTCGCCGCGCTCGAATCGCTCGACCACCTCAAACCGTGGCGCACCGAGTTGCTCGAACATATGGCTGAAGATGCTTTTGATCGCCTCAACACCGCGCACATCATTAAACGGATCAACGAAGTGCGCGTCCTCCGCGTAAAACACGGCAAAGCCGTCGACGTCAGACGGCGTCAGTGTTTCGTAGAAGCGCACCAGCGCATCGAGCGTCACCATCACAGCCCTCCCCCGCCGGTCAAACGACGAACCAAAGGAAAATAGAGCCCGTAAGGCAGCAGGCGCAAAAGCTTGAGCACGCGCGAGAAGCGCTTCGGAAAGTGGATATCGAAGTCGCCACGGCCGAAACCGTCGATCACCGCGGCCGCCGCCGTCGGCGGGTCAATCAAGGCCGGCATGGGGAAATCGTTCCCGGCCGTCAGGCGCGTCGCGACGAAGCCGGGGTTGATCACATGCACGCCCACGCCGCGCGGGCGCAGCTCGAGAAACAGGCTCTCCGCAAAATTGATCAGCCCCGCTTTGGTCGCCCCATACACACAAGCACGCGGCAACCCGGAATAGCCCGCCACACTCGACACCACCGCCACATGGCCTTGTCCCCGCGCCAGCATCGCCGGCAGCACCGCCGCCACGCCCGCCATGGTGGCCGACAGATTCACCGCCACCGTGCCGGCAATCGCCTCGGCGCGCAGCTCGGTCGCGGGCGTCGGCTGATAGGCGCCGGCCAGAAATATCACCACATCGCAGCCGCCCCAGCGGCCCAGCAAGGTCAGCCAGGCCTCGGCCACCGCGCCGTCCGTCGTGATATCCAGCGGCAGCACCTCGGCACCGCCGATCGCCTCGGCCACCGTATCGAGCGCATCGACCCGCCGCCCGCTCAGCGCCAGTCGCGCCCCCTGCGCCGCCAAGGCATGGGCCAGCGCTTCGCCGATACCGGAAGACGCACCGACCAGCCACACCCGCCGGCCACGCCAGTCGCGAATCGGTCGGTTGAGACTCATTGCCCTGCCGTCCGCTTGGTAAAGCTCAGCGTGACCTCGCCCAGATGGACGCCAAACTTGCGCATCGCAGAACGATTGAGCATCACGCGCTCATCCATCAGGAACATCCAGTCATCAAAGTCCACCTCATAGACCTTGCCATCCACCGGCAAGGCCAGCACATAGCGCCAGCGCAGCGCATTGCCGCTCGCCAGCCCCTCCGCCGTGCCGACCACGTCATCGGCCGTTCCGGTGTAACGACCGCCGCCCTCGGCGCGAATCGTCCACACCCGGCGCTGGGTCGTGCCGTCGGCGTAGGTAAAACGCTCGTCCAGCGTCCCGACCGGCCCGTCCCAGGACGCATCGATCACCACATGAAAGCGCTTGATCACCTCGCCGCTTCGATCCTGGAACATGCCCCAGGCGTCGAGCGTGCCGTTGAAGTAGGACTCCAGCACCAGCGGCGGCGTGGCCGCGGCATAGCGCGTCACCTCGGTCCCCGCGCACCCACCCAGTCCAATCGCGCCAATCAGCGCACATAACCAGCGTCTCATCGTGCCTCTCCCAATTCATTGCGCCAGCGCCACAGCAAGACGGCGGCGATGAGCTTGAGGCCGACCGGCACGCCGGCATACACAATCGCCAGGGCCCGCAACGCCGCCTCATCCTGACCGCCCGGCGCATAGCCCAGCACCGCCAGCAACGGCAAGGCCAAACCGGCCGCCAGCGCCAAGTTGGCCTTGGTCACAAAATTCCACCACCCGAAACACGCACCGTCGCCCGCCCGCGACTCGGCAAGCTGATCGGCCAGAATCGCCGGCGGAAGCGTCAGGTCGGCCCCCAGCGCCAGCCCCGAAGCCAGACAGATGACAAAAAAGGCCGAGCCATCGCCCGCGCCCAGCCCCGCCGCCCACGCAAAGGCCACAATGCTCACCAACATGCCCAGCAGCCAGGCGCGCACCTTGCCCACGCGGCGGGCAAGCGCCACCCACAGCGGCAGACTCATCGCGCCGGCAACGAAATACGCCGCTAAAAACAGGCCCGCACGCGCGCCCTGCCCGATCACATCGTCCACAAAAAACAGCACCGTCGTCGCAGGCACCGCCGCGGCGATGCCACCGACCGCAAACACCGTCAGCAGCCGCCTGAACGCCGGATTGCCCAATACGCTGATCAGCATCGACAAAGGCGGCACGCCGTCGCCGGCCGGCACCGCATCTCGCCCGACACTGCCCAGCGTCAGCAATCCGGCAATCAGCAGCACCGGTACGAACACCAGCGCCAGCGCCGCCAGGCCGTCTGCCGCATCGCTCGCCAGCATCGCCGGCAAGGTCGCGGCCAGCACCACCCCCAGCAGTCCAAAGCCCTCCCGCGACGCCACCACGCGTGTGCGGTCCAGCGGTGTCGGCGCCATTCGCGCGCCCCAGGCCTGGTAATTGATATTGGCCAGTGAATAACCGGCGTAGGCCACGGTGAGCGCCGCGATCAACCACAGCGCACCGGCCGCCTCCGGCGGACGCAGCAAGGCCAGCACGCCCAGGCCCAATGGCAGCAAACCAAAGGCAATCAACCACCGCCGGCTCCGCGCCCGGTCGCTGAGTTGCCCGATCAAGGGATCGACAACCGCATCCAGAATGCGCGCACCGAGCAGCGCGCCGCCCACCAGCGCCAAGGGCAGGCCCAGCGAGTCGGCATAGAGCTTTGGCACATGCACGTAGATGGGCAGGGCGGCAAAGGCGAGCGGCAGGCCGAGCACGCCGTAGGCCAGCACCTCGCGGCGCGGCAACACGGCGGCGGTCATGGCCGCGTCTCGCCCAGAAGTTGCGCCCGCAGCGCCGGCTCACGGGTGCGCGGATCGAGCCAGATACCGAAGAAAGCCTCGCCAAACGCGGCCTCGGCAATACGCCCCACCGGACGCCCCTGATGAAAGAACGCCACGCCTTTACCGGCTTCGCGCAAGGCGACCAGCACCTCACCTTCTTTCACGTCCGGGAAAATACCCGCCAGCGGCGCGCGCCAGCGCTCCGCGTCGCTCACCCCGAGGCGAGCCATTTCATCAAAGGTGGTGTCGACCAGCGCCGCGGCGGGGATGTCCCGCGCGTAGCGAATCGCCAGGGCTTCGCCGCGCGCGCCGCGCCACAGGGTCGCGTCATAGACGCGCAGCACAAACCAGTCGAGGCTGCCGCTGCCCACGCGCTGCCACGCCGTGTTGTCCAGCGCACCCGGCAGGGGTACATCGGCCCGCACGGCCAGCGCCCAGACCAGCATCAGCGCGGCCAGCGTGGCGCGTTTCACTGCGAGGCCTCGCCGTGCACCAGACAAAAGTGGTGCACATCCAGATCGCCGGCGCGAAAACCCGCCTCACAGTAGGCGAGGTAGAACTGCCACATGCGCACAAAGCAGTCGTCAAAGCCCTGCACCTGCACCGCCGACCGCTGGCTGTTGAAGGCCGTGGCCCAACGCTGCAGGGTGCGGGCGTAGTCGAGCCCGAAGTCGAAACGCGCCAGTGTGTCGAGTCCGGCCTTGCCGGCATCGGCCGACACCCGCGACGGCGTCGGCAGCATACCGCCCGGAAAGATGTAGCGCTGGATAAAGTCGGTGCCTCGCCGATAGCCGGCAAACAGCGATTCATTGATGGTGATGGCCTGGATCACCGCCCGGCCGCCCGGCGCCAGACACTGCTTGAGCTTTGCGTAATAGGTGGGCCAGAAGGACTCGCCGACCGCTTCAATCATCTCGATCGAAACGATGTCGTCGTAGCGGCCTTGAACGTCGCGATAGTCCCGCAACTCAAAATGCACCTTATCTGCCCAGCCACCCGCCTCGGCCCGCGCCTGCGCCAGATCACGCTGTCGTGACGACAGCGTGATGCCATGCACCTGGCAGCCATAGTCGCGCGCCGCAATCTCGGCAAAACCGCCCCAGCCGCAGCCAACTTCGAGAATGCGTTGGCCCGGCTGCGCGTCGAGGCTGTCGAGAATCCGGCGATACTTTCGGGTCTGCGCATCGAACAGCGATTCCTCCGGATGCGCGAACATCGCGGCCGAGTAGGTCATCGACGAGTCCAGCCACAGCCGATAGAAATCGTTGCCCAGATCGTAGTGGGCCGAGATATTGCGGCGCGAGCCGCGACGCGTATTCGAGCGCGCCAGATGCATCAGCCGGTGCAGCAGCAGCGACCAGCCATTGCCCCGCACGGCACGCCCCAGCGTCTCCCGATTGGCGGCCAGCAGGCCGAGCAATGCGCTCAGGTTGTCGCAGTGCCACTGCCCGTCCATCCAGCTCTCGCCAAGGCCGATGTCACCGCTGGCGATGACCTGGTCAAACATGGCCAGATCGGTCACCGTCCAGCTCGCCACCACCTCGCCCTCACCCAGCCGCAGCGGCGAGGCACCGGGCAATTGCAGCGCAATCGCACCGCCACGCAGGCCCTCCAGCAGACGCAAGACCGCACGCACCCGACGCGGCAGGCGAACCTCTCGACCGGCCAGGCGAATTTCCAGTGATTGTTCATTAGTGTTCATGAGCTGATCCTCTCTAGCGGGGGTTCGGGTTTGCGGAAAAACGGCACGCGCTTGCGCCACAACTTCAGGGCCTGCACATGAATGCGCCACATCACGCCAAGCGTCATGAAGGGAAAGCGCATCGCCCAACCGGCAAGCGCGCGCCCGCCCAACGGCGCGAGTTGCCCGGTCAATCGCGTCGACAGCTGCGGCTGACCGTTTTCGAAGTAGTCGATGCTCACAGCGCTGCGCGTGGGCGATAGATCGAAGCGGAAGCGATACTCGCCAGCCACCGGGAAGAACGGCGACACATGAAAGACCTTGGCCACCTCGAACACATCGGTCGACGCAATCGGCCGGTGGTCCGGGTGGGCCACCACATAGGTGTGGCGCTCGCCAAAGGTGTTGTTCACTTCCGCCAACACGGCGCGCAGTTGCCCTTGCGCGTCATGGCAAAACCAGAAACTGACCGGGTTGAAAACATAGCCGAGCAGGCGCGGAAAGGTCTGCAGCACCGCCTCGCCGTCGGCCACCGCGTCGAGACCGTGGGTGCTCAGCACGCCTGACAGCCACGCCGCCAGATCGCCACCATCACGCGCGCCGTGGTCGGCGCGGCGCAGGCTGAACAGATTGGGCCGATCGACCCCCAGCAGGGGCACACGCAAGGTGCGCCAGGCCGAGAGCGGCACACGCACGAAGGCAATCGGGTAGACAAACCGGTGACCTACCGGTGTGTGGCGCACATGCACCACCGACCCGGTCCCGACACTGGCGCTCAGCGACATGTCCATCAGGCGCTCAAGGCCATGGCGGCATTAGCCGATGCGCCCCACGGGATCTCCGCACCGAGACGGCGCGCCACATCCATCGCCGAACGCAAGCCGTCTTCATGAAAACCGTAGCCCTGCCACGCGCCGGCAAACCAGGTGCGATGCTGCCCCTGCACCGCCGGCAACCAGTCCTGCGCCTCGATCGCGAGCTGGTCGAACACCGGATGCGCATACTCGATGCGCTTGATCACGTGTTCATCGCGCGGAGCACGATACGGATTGAGCGACACCACCACCGGCCGGGCAAACGGCAAGGGCTGGAGCTTGTTGATGAGGTAGGACACCGACACCGGCGCATCGCCCTCGGCTGGCACTGCCCCGGCCATGTAGTTCCAGGCCGACCACAGCGCCTCACGACGCGGCAACAAGGCCCTGTCAGTGTGCAGCCACGCCACGTTGGGCTGATAGCGCACGGCGCCAAGCACCGATTCTTCGGCCCGCGTGAGCTGACGCCCGAGCATGCCCAGCGCCTGATCGCTGTGACAGGCCAGCACCACGCCGTCGAAGTCTTCGGCGCCCGTCGCCGTGTGCAGGCGAACGCTGCCTTGCGACCGGACCACCCGCAGCACCGGCGAACACAGGCGCACATCATCGAGATCGGCCACCATACGGGCCACATAGCGCTTTGCGCCCCCCGCCACCGTCAGCCATTGCGGGCGATTCTGCACTTGCAGCAAGCCATGATTGAGACAAAAACGCACAAAGGTACTCACCGGATAGGCGAGCATGGTGCGCGTCGGACACGACCAGATCGCCGCCGCCATCGGCAGCAGATACCAGTCGCGAAAGGCTTGCCCGTAGCCGTGCGTATCGAGGTAATGCCCCAGCGAGTCGGACGATGCCTGCGCCGACACCGCCATCGCGCTCGCCTCGCGATTGAAGCGAACAATGTCCGCCACCATTCGCCAGAACGCCGGTCGTACCGCGTTGCGCGGCTGGCCGAAGAGCGTCGCCAGCGACGTACCGGACCACTCCATGTCCGGGTCCGAGAGGCTGACCGAAAACGACATCTCCGACGCCACCGACTCGATGCCGAGATGTGCAAACAGCGCGCACAGATTTGGATAGGTGCGCTGGTTGAACACCAGAAAACCCGTATCCACCGCGGCCACCTGGCCGTCGAGCTCGATATCGACCGTGTGGGTATGTCCGCCCACATAGTCGGCCGCCTCGAAGAGCGTAATCTGATGCGTCTTGCGCAGCAGCCACGCCGTCGCCAGGCCGGAAATTCCGCCACCGATCACGGCAATCTTCTGGCCCGGCGGCGGCATAAAGCGGTTCTGGTCGGTCATATCCATGATCGATTCCTCATGATTGGCTGGCACTCAGGGCCGGCTGTCGGCAAGCAGTTTCTCGATGTGCGCCACCAGCGCCGGATCGTCCGGCTGCACACCACTGGCAAAGCTGCGCACCTGCGATCCGCTGCGGTCGATCAGGTACTTGTGAAAGTTCCAGCGCGGCGCCTGACCGGTCTGTGCGGCAAGTTGCAGATAGAAGGGATGCGACTGCGCGCCGACGACCGTCGTTTTCGCGTGCAACGGAAATGTGACGCCGTAGGTCGTCTGGCAGAAATCGGCAATCTGCTTGCCCGAGCCCGGCTCCTGTTCGCCAAAGTCGTTCGACGGGAAGCCGACGACCACCAGGCCACGCTCGCGATACCGCGCATACAAGCGCTCCAGCCCGTCGTACTGCGGCGTGAAAGCGCACCGGCTGGCCGTGTTGACGACCAGCACCACCCGCCCTGAGAACTGGCACAGCCGCTCTGGCTGCGTGGCGAGCAACGGCGTGAAAGCGTGGTCGAGCAGCGCGGGGCATGACCTTGCCGCCCAGGCCGGCGAAGTCAGCGCCCACAACGCGAAGGCGGTGACCGCGAGCGACCCCATTGATGTCATGGCAGAGCGGCGCATGCTCACCACCCCCGATGCAACACGATCAAATGCGCGATCGGCGCTGTGGATGAGGGCGCTTTGTCCACGACATAAGGCAAAGCGGGTTGCGCCCCTGAGACACCCATCGAGACCCCGCCATCCAGCCTGGACACCAGCAAGGCTGCAGTAACGCCGACGGTCAGGGCGGCGACCCCGCCGACACTGAGCACACTTCTCATATTCATCGCTCTGTCCTAGACAAAAGTAGATCACGCCCCTAAGATAGAACTAGTCAAGAGAAACGTCAACACTTTGTCCAGGACAAACAATGAGCGCACTGCCCATCGCCGCCGTCGAGCGCGACACCGGAATTCCCAAAGACACCTTGCGTGTCTGGGAGCGTCGCTACGCCTTCCCGCAACCCGTGCGCGACGACAAGGGCGAGCGCCTCTACCCGGCCGAACAGGTTGAAAAACTGCGGCTGTTGAGGCGCCTGCTCGACCAGGGCCACCGACCGGGCAACATTGTCTCGGCCAGCACCGACGCGCTCGCCGCCCTGCTTGAGCCCACGAGCGAACGAGGACGCACGCCCTCGGACCCCGGCATTGCAGCGCTGATCGAACTGGTGCGCCTGCACCGCAGCGCCGAGCTTCGCGCCACGCTTCAGCAACACCTGGTCAAACTCGGCCTGCAGCGCTTTGTGGCGGAGCTGGTCGCCCCCTTGAGCCGGGCCATTGGCGAGGCGTGGCTACAAGGCGAGATCGGCGTCGCCGAAGAACACCTGTTCACCGAGCAGGTGCAGAACCTGCTCCGGAGCAGTATCAACAGCCTGGGGCCCAGCGGTCGCCCTCCGCGCGTGCTGATGACCACCCTGCCGGGCGAGGAGCACATTCTCGGCCTGCTGATGGTCGAGGCGACGCTCGCCCCCGAGGGGGTTCAATGCATCTCCCTGGGCGCACAAACACCGCTGGCCGACATCACCCAGGCGGCCCGCGACGGCCGCTTCGACATCGTCGCCGTATCCTTCAGCGCGGCATTCCCGGCGCGCCGGGCCTTCCTCGCCATCGAGCAGTTACGCGACGCACTTCCCGAGTCGATCGCGCTGTGGGCCGGCGGCGCGGCACTCCAGGGCAAACGCAAGCGCATCGACAAGGTGCAGCAGATTGCGCAACTCGACGACTTGCTCAATGCGCTCGCCGCGTGGCGCAAGACGAACTGATCACCGCCGCTGCGGTATCCTGCGCCTTTGCCCGCCGGATGCTTTCATGGCCCTCTCGCCCCCCACCTTCGAAGCCAAGATCTGCGCCCCCGAGGCGCTCGCCGAGCGTGTTGCAAGCCTGCCCGCGCCCCGCGTGTTTACCAACGGCTGCTTCGACATCCTTCACCGCGGCCATGTGACCTGCCTGGCCCGCGCACGCGCCCTGGGCGCCTCGCTGATTGTCGCGCTCAACACCGATGCCTCGGTGCGCCGGCTTGGCAAAGGGACGGACCGCCCCATCAACCCGCTGGCCGACCGCCTCGCCGTCATGGCCGCACTGGGCAGCGTCGACCTGGTCACCTGGTTTGACGAGGACACCCCCCTCGACACCATCCTCACCTGCCGTCCGGAGGTGCTGGTCAAAGGCGGCGACTGGCCGACCGACACCATCGTCGGCGCGGCCGAAGTCACCGCCTGGGGTGGCCAGGTGCACGCCATCGCCTTCGAACACCAACGCTCGACAACCCGACTGCTCGACACCATCCGCGGACGCCTGAACGCGCCGCCTCCCGACTGATCGGCGCCCCGGGTGTGTGACGCGCATCACGCACCCGGTCGGTTGAACTCAAGCCGGGCGCGCCTGCGCCGTTAAGTAGGGGAAGCGATCGACCTTCAAGCGACTTTTGGCTATCGACCCCATGCGGCTCCATTCAGGCAAACCGTCCACGCAAGGCCTCAGAGACGCCATTCGCCGCGTTGCGAGACTCTGCGCCCTGGTGGCCTTGTTGCCGATCTCCACCGAAGGCATCACACAACCACACGCGCCAGTTACCGGCACCACGGAAGCCGCGAGTTCAAGCAAGGGGCCATCACCGCCCGCATACAACGTCGGCCCAACGATCAGCGCAGCCACCATTGTGCTATTCGCCTCGCTTGCCCTCGGGTTGCTATGCATCAACCGCAAACGCGCCCGGGTCTTGAAAAGCGCGGAGGAGCAACGCGCGCTGCTCGAAGCCCTGATCGACGCCAGCGACGACATGATCTTCTTCAAGGACCGCGACAGCCGCTTCCGGTTGATCAACCGTGCCGCAGCGCATGTCCTCGGCCACCCGCCTGAGGACATTCTCGGACGCGACGACGGGGACTTTTTTTCAGCAGAAGAAGCCGACGCGTTTCACGCGGCCGATCAGCGCGTGCTCAGCAGCGGATTGACGCAACGCATTGAGGAGCGCGTCAGACAGGCCGACGGGCACTACGAACGCTACGAAACACTCAAATCGCCGGTCACCCTGCCCGACGGGACCGTGCTTGGACTGCTTGGCGTCGCACGACGACTCAGCGAGGAACGCCAGACCAGTGATCGGCTACGACTCGCCGCGCAGTTTTTCAACAACGCCGCCGAAGGCATCACCATCACCAGCCCCGACGGCGTGATCGAGATGGTCAACCCGGCGTTTACGCGCATCACCGGCTACAGCGCGGAAGAAGCCCTCGGTCAAACGCCCAAACTATTGCACTCGGGTCGGCACAGCGACGCTTTCTACCAGCGCATGTGGGACAGCCTGGCCCAGAATGGCCGCTGGCAAGGCGAGATCTGGAACCGACGCAAGTCTGGAGAGATCTACCCCGAGTGGCTGGACATCTCGCCGGTTCGCAACGACCAGGATCAACTGATTCACTACCTCGGCATTTTTTCCGACATCTCCGCAGCCAAGACCTCCGAGGCGCAGCTCGAACACATGGCGCAACATGACGCGCTGACCGATCTGCCCAACCGCAGCCTGCTCAATGACCGCATTGCGACCGCCATTCGCCGTGCGAGCCGCGACAGACGTACGGTCGCGATCATGTTCCTCGACCTTGACCATTTCAAGGACATCAACGACTCCTACGGTCACGAAACCGGCGACACGGTGCTCAAGCACGTCGCCATGCGCCTGCACGAGTGCGTGCGTGACGAAGACACCGTGGCCCGCCTCGGTGGTGACGAATTCGTGGTGCTGATGGAAGACATCGAAGACGCCGAGCAAGCCGACCAGGCCGCCGAGCGCATTCTGGCCAGCCTCATCCCGCCCATCGGCCAGAACGGCCAGGAGTTCTTTATCGGCGCAAGCATCGGGGTCAGCCTCTACCCCCGCGACGGCGACTCGGTAGAGGCGCTGCTTCGCAACGCCGACACCGCCATGTACCAAGCCAAGCAACTCGGCCGAAACAACGCCCAGCGCTACTGCGCGGCACAAACGGAAACCACGCGGCAACGGGTCAAGCTTGAAAACGGGCTACGCCATGCCATCAACAACGAGGCGCTGGACGTCTGGTTTCAACCCCAGGTCGACCTCCACTCCGGCGAGCTGATCGGCTTCGAAGCCCTGTGCCGCTGGACCGACCCGGAGCACGGCCCGATCCCGCCGAGCATCTTCATTCCGCTGGCCGAAAACAACGGCATGATCGTGCCGCTGGGCGCGCTGGTGCTTCGCAAATCTTGCGCCCAGATCCGGCGATGGCGAGAAGCCGGCTTCATTCCACCGCGCGTTGCCATCAACGTCTCTGGCCGGCAATTGCGACGGCTCGACTTCCTGGGTGACCTCTGCGGAATTCTCGAAGAGGAGCGGTGCCGCCCGGAATGGATCGAGATCGAGGTGACCGAATCGGACATTCTCAAAGACGCCGAGCCCGCCATCGCCACCTTGCACGGCATTCGCGAAATGGGCATTTCGCTGTCGCTCGACGACTTCGGCACTGGCTTCTCGTCGCTGTCCTACCTCAAGCGCCTGCCCATCAACACCCTCAAGATCGACCGCAGCTTCATTGACGGCCTGCCCAACGACACCAACGACCGCGCCATCGTGCAAGCCATTCTCGCCATGGGTCGCAGCCTTGGCATCCAGGTGCTGGCCGAAGGCGTCGAGACCCCCGCGCAAGTCGCCGCGCTGCGCCTGATGGGCTGCAGCACGGCGCAGGGCTACCACTTTGGCCGACCGGCCCTCGCCGAGACCCACCTCGACCGCCTCGCCTGCGCCTGACAACACGCCTCGGCGTTATGTGCTTATTCCGAATTTGCCATGCAGTTCGCCACCCGCATCGCCTAGAATGAATAAGTCAAACCAGTCAGGACGCATCCATGAAAATCGCCAACTCCGTCACCGATCTGATCGGCAACACCCCGCTTGTTCGACTCAACCGCGTCAACGCGGGGATTGACGCGACCATCGCGTGCAAACTCGAATTCTACAATCCAGCCCACAGCGTCAAGGACCGTATCGCCGTGTCCATGATCAACGCCGCCGAAGCCGCCGGCAAAATCACCGCCGACACCGTCATCCTTGAGCCGACCTCCGGCAACACCGGCATCGGCCTGGCCATGGTCTGCGCGGCACGCGGCTACAAATGCGCCTTCGTCATGCCCGAGACCATGAGCCGCGAGCGCCGCTTGCTGCTCAAGGCCTACGGCGCCGAGCTGATTCTCACCCCCGGCCCCGACGGCATGGGCGGCGCCATCCGCAAGGCCGAAGAGCTGGCCGCCGCTGACTCGCGCTACCTGATTCCGCAGCAATTCGCCAACCCGGCCAACCCGGAAGTCCATCGCAAGACCACGGCCGAGGAAATCTGGAACGACACCAACGGCCAGGTCGATATCGTGGTGTCCGGCATCGGCACCGGCGGCACCATCACCGGCGTCGGCGAAGTGCTCAAGGCACGCAAGCCGGGCGTGCAGATCATCGCCGTCGAACCCGACGCCAGCCCGGTGCTCTCTGGCGGCCAGAAAGGCCCGCACCCGATCCAGGGTATCGGCGCCGGCTTCGTCCCCGAAGTGCTCAACACCAAGATCTACGACGAAGTGGTGCGCGTCAAAAATGAAGATGCCTTCAGCCTTGCCCGCCGCATGGCCGCCGAAGAAGGTCTGCTGGTGGGCATCTCCTCCGGCGCCGCCGTCAGCGCCGCGCTCGAAGTCGCCCGCCGCCCCGAAAACAAGGGCAAACTGATCGTCGTGATCATCCCGTCATTTGGTGAGCGCTATCTGTCGACCGCCTTGTTCCAGGACCTGGAAGTCTGAAGCATCGCCCAACCGTCCAAATAAAAACGGCAGCCAGAAGGCTGCCGTTTTTTTAATCGCTGGAATCTCAGCTACGCTTACGAACCGCAGCCAGACCGGCCATACCCAGGCCCAGCAAGGCCAGCGTACCGGGCAGCGGAACCTGGTTCCCCGGAGGCGCCGTTTCGATACGCAGCTTGTTCTCGACCGCGCGCTGGAAGTCCGAGAAGTCAGCCGCCGTTTCGACAAAGCCGTCCGCGGTTACCACGTTGTTGGTGTAGTAGTTGGTGATCGCGGTGCTCGTCGCATTTGCTTCGATTGCCAAGCCGTTGATCGTGATGTTCAAGGCCGCCGCCGCGTTCCGCGCCGCCTGATCGGAACTCGTCGAACTGGTGCCATCGCCCGACACGTCAATCACCATATTGGTGGTTTCAATACCGCTCGTTGCAGCAGTCAGCAATGAGACCGCACGGTTCGTGCCGGTATAGATGGAGGTGCCGCCGCTGCCCGGACGCGTAAACACGTCGAGGATGTCTGCAAAAGCATTGATCGCGGAGGTCGAGTCCAGAATCGTAAATGCATCCAGACTGGTGGAGTAGAAGTTGGAATCAAAGAACACCACGTTGACGCCAATCTGGCCGTTCGCACCGCCGAGAATATTCGACTGCACGGCAGCGCTACGGAAGGCGTTAGCGTAACCATCCATCTGCAGGTTGTATTCGGCGGTGTCCACACTGCCGGATACATCAATCACCAAGGACAGGCCGAGGTCGACCGGCACGGCGGAAGCAGTGGATGCCACTGCGCTGAATGCCAGCGCGGCAAAAATTTTCTTGATGCTTTTCATGGGAAAACTCCTTTTGACTGAATCTACGGAGCATCCATAGCACACGGCATGCCTGAATTTTTTTTCTCTTATAAAACAATACATTGAATTAAGTCACTAAAAAAACAAGACCCAATACAGATGTAGATGTAAATTTTTTCGACACAGCCCCGAATCCCCGGCGGACGCTCACCCCGGTAGAATGTGCCCCCATGTCCCGCGCCCACGAAATTCTTCAGCACGTCTTTGGCTACCCTGAGTTCCGCGGCGAGCAATCCGCCATCGTCGAGCATGTCGCCGGAGGCGGTGATGCCCTGGTGTTGATGCCCACGGGCGGTGGCAAATCCTTGTGTTTCCAGATCCCGGCCTTGATGCGCAGCGGCACCGCCATCGTCATCTCTCCGCTGATCGCCCTCATGCAGGACCAGGTCAGCGCCTTGCAGGAAGCCGGCGTGGCGGCCGCGTATCTGAACTCCAGCCTGACGCACGAGGCGGCCGACGCAGTGGAGCGCCGCTGGATGTCGGGCGGGCTGGATCTGCTCTATGTCGCGCCCGAGCGCCTGCTCAACGCCCGCACCCTGGCGCAGCTCGATCACACCCACGAAAACGGCGGCATCGCCCTGTTCGCCATCGACGAGGCGCATTGCGTCTCGCAGTGGGGACACGACTTCCGGCCCGAATACCTGCAACTGTCGGTGCTCTCCGAGCGTTTCCCGAATGTACCGCGCATCGCGCTGACGGCCACGGCAGACCACCAGACGCGCGAGGAAATCGCCCTCCGGCTTAACCTCACCGAGGCGCGCCGCTTCGTCGCCAGCTTCGACCGGCCGAACATCCGCTATCGCATGGTCGAAAAAGACGGCCCGCGCAAGCAGCTCTTCGACTTTATCCAGGAGCACGCCAGTGAAGCCGGTATCGTATATTGCCTGTCGCGGCGAAAGGTCGAAGAGACCGCGGCCTGGCTGGCCGAGCAGGGCGTCAAGGCCCTGCCCTACCACGCTGGTCTGCCGCAGGAGCAGCGCGCCGAGCACCAGCGCCGCTTCCTGCGCGAAGACGGCGTGGTGATGGTCGCCACCATCGCCTTCGGCATGGGCATCGACAAGCCCGACGTGCGCTTCGTCGCCCACCTCGACCTGCCGAGGTCCATCGAAGGCTACTACCAGGAAACCGGCCGCGCCGGCCGCGATGGCCTGGCCGCCGAGGCCTGGATGGCCTGGGGCGCCGCCGATGTGGTGCAACAGCGCCGGATGATCGACGAGTCCGAAGGCAGCGAGGCGTTCAAGCGCCTGGCCGGCAACCGGCTCGACACCCTGGTCGGGCTGGTCGAAGCCACCGACTGCCGCCGTCAGCACCTGCTCAGCTACTTCGGCGAAGCCGCCCAGCCCTGCGGCAACTGCGACAACTGCATCGACCCGCCCAAGACGCTGGACGTCACCGACGCGGCGCGCAAGGCGCTGTCCTGCGTCTATCGCACCGAGCAGCGCTACGGTGCGGCCTACCTCGTCGACGTGCTGCGTGGCGAAGCCACCGACAAGGTGCGCGATCGCGGCCATGAATCACTCACCACCTTCGGCATCGGCGCCGACCTCGACGACAAGCTCTGGCGCAGCGTGTTCAGGCAACTGGTCGCACGTGGTTTTCTGGCCGTTGATCATGATCGTTTTGGGGCGCTGATGCTGACCGAAACGGCGCGCCCCCTGCTCAAGGGCGAAGCGGCCTTTGAAATTCGCCAGCCGGTCAAGAAAACCAAGCGCCTCAAAGCCGGCCGCGGCCGCATCGTGCCGACCGGCGCCGAGGCCGATCTCTACGAGCGGCTGCGCGAATGGCGCGCCGACACCGCGCGCGAGCGCAATGTGCCGGCCTACGTCATCTTCCACGACGCCACCTTGCTCGAAATCGCCAACCGCAAACCGGACTCGCTCGAAGCACTGGGCGCGGTCTCCGGCATTGGCGACCGCAAGCTCGACGCCTACGGCCCGGCCCTGCTCGAACTGCTGACGGGCTGAGCCCGCGCCTGCTGCAATTTGTTTCAGTTCATGGGGTAGCGCACGCGCGCCGATGCCGACATCATGGAGGCTAATGAGCCGGCATCAAAGCCAGCCTCGCCATCACAAAAAGGCTGCAATGACCCCACTGATTCGAACTCTCATGCTGGGCGCCAGCGCCTGCCTGGCCACTGGCGCCGCCCACGCGAACGGCTTAGAGCTGCTGGTGCCGGCCTACTTCTACCCCGGCACCCACTCTGCCGAGTGGCAGCAACTCACTGACACCGCAGCCCGCCAGCCCCTGAGCGTGATCATCAACCCCGACAACGGTGCCGGCACGGCCATCGACGCCAGCCACAGCACCGCCATCAACGCACTGCGCGCGGCCGGCGGCAAGGTCTATGCGTATGTGGGCACGGACTGGGGCGCGCGCAGCTTATCCGAGGTCACCCAGGAGATCGACCGCTATCTCGACTGGTACTCGCTGGATGGCTTCTTTGTAGATGAAGTGTCCGAGTACGCCAAGGATCTGGGTTACTTCACCGACCTCGGCAGTCATGTGCGCGAGTCCAACCCGGCGCTCGGTCTCATCGGCAACCCCGGCACGCCGACCGACATCGGCTATCTCGATATCTTCGACACGCTGGTGATCTTCGAGGAGTTCGCCCACAACCTCGATCAGTTTGTCGCGCCGACCTACCAGAACCAATTCGACGCCTCGCGCTTCGGCATGCTCTTGCATGGCGCCGATGCGGCCACCATGCAGTCGGTGATTGGCGGCGCGCCAGCGGCCAACTTCGGCTATGCCTTTGTCACCGACGGCGAGCACAACAAGAACTTGTGGCAAACACTGCCGAGCTATTGGGATGCGCAAACCCTGGCCGCCCTGCCGACAGTCACCGCCCCCGTCCCCGAGCCCGCGCCGGCGGCCATGCTGCTCGGCGGCCTCGCCGTGCTTGGCGCATTCCTTCGGCGCAAGCGCCCATAAAAAACGGCCGCTCGCAGCGGCCGTTTTTGTGTGGCATCTCGCTTTACTTGACGTCCAGCAACTCCACTTCGAACACCAGCGTGGCATTCGGGGGAATCACACCACCGGCGCCGCGGGCGCCATAGCCCAGTTCGGGCGGGATGGTCAGCTTGCGCGTGCCGCCCACCTTCATGCCCTGCACGCCCTCGTCCCAACCCGAGATGACATGGCGCTGGCCAAGCGGAAACACGAAGGGATCGTTGCGATCCTTGCTCGAATCAAACTTGCGCCCGTCCGTCAGCCAGCCAGTGTAGTGCACCTTCACGTGCTGACCGGCCTCGGCGGTAGCGCCTTCGCCAACAACCAGCTCTTCAATGATCAGGCCGCTGGCCGTGGTGGTTTGCTCAGTCATGTTGCCTCCTTGGAAATTGAACGCCGATTGTACCGCCTCAGGCCGAACGCAGCGCCGCGAAGCGCGCGCGGAACTTCGCCAGCTTGGGCGACACCACGGCCTGGCAATAGGGTTGATGGCCGTTGCGGGCGAGGTAGTCCTGGTGGTAATCCTCCGCCGGCCAGAAGTGCTCGGCAGCGACCAACTCGGTCACGATAGGGTCGGCAAAGGCGCCGGTATCGCGCAACTCATCAATCACCGACTCCGCTTCGGCCCGCTGCGCCGGGCTCTGCGCAAAAATCACGGAGCGATATTGCGTGCCCGCGTCATTGCCCTGCCGGTTGAGTGTGGTCGGATCGTGAATGACGAAAAACACCTCCAGCAACTGGCGAAAACTCACCATCGTCGGGTCGAATTCGATCTGCACCACCTCGGCATGGCCGGTGCTGCCCTCGCACACCGCGTGATAATCCGGCGCATCGACCTCGCCACCACAGTAGCCCGACACCACCCGATTCACGCCACGAATGTCGCGGTACACCGCCTCAAGGCACCAGAAGCACCCGCCACCGAGTACCGCCGTTTCAGTCGCCGCCATGGCATGCTCCTTTGTTATGTCGTGACAGGTTTCGACCCTCAGGCGGGCGTGTCGTTCGCGCCCGCCGGAAAAACGGTCCGATTCCAGTGGATGCTGGCGTAAGCCACCACCGGCAACACCACCAGCAAGGCCGGCAACAGGAAAATGCTGACCATCACCGTCAGCGCCAGTACCACGGCCCACACCAGGTGCGCAAAAAATGAGCGCCCGACCGCGCGCACGCTGGCGGTCACCGCGGTCACCAAGGTGCCCTGCCCGCGAACCAGCAAAGGCACCGAATGCACCGTCACGGTATAGACAATCAGAGACAGCGCGCCCCCCATGATCGCCGCGCCGAAGTGGAAGCGCAGTAGCTGTGACGAATGTGGCAGCACCGACATCCAGTCGTGACGCCACTCGCCCACCATGAAGCTGTACAAGGTCCCGGCGTCGGTCAGCCACACCAGCACCATGAAACTGCAGAACACGCCCATCACCCACACCGGCCGCGCCGTGTGCTTCATCGCCCCGTAGGCCACGCCCAGCCGGGGCGGCTGGCCGGCTTGCCGGGCCACGAGCAAGGCATGATAGCCGGCCATCGACACCGGCCCGAAGAGCATGAAGCCGCCAATCAGCGGCGGCACCATCGGCCCCATGCCAATGCTGACAAAGCCGGTCATCAACACGATGCCGATCACCACGAAACAGGCCGCAAAGCCCATGCTGACCGCGGCCATATCGAGAAAATCGTGCCAGCCGTGGCGCAGTGACCGAGCGATCAGGCCAATCGAGACTTTCTCGGGAATACCGTGAACAGACATGCAGACCTCGTCGCAAACAGACAATCCACCATTTTGCCGCGCCGATGCCACAGCCAAACACGACAAATATCAAGCCATTGGCACTCGAGGATGCACCAAGCGCCGACGTCGAAAATCGCCGACGCAATGCACGCGCCATAGCGCTTGCCGCGCTGCCCTATCGGAAGCTCATGCTCCACTGCAGATCGACGGCATTGTCGGTGCCAGCACGACCCACTACAGACAGACTGCGGGTCAGTTGATGAGTGAGCTTGACGATCTGCGCCACGCCCGACAGGCTTTGCTCGAAGGAAATGGTGGTAGTGGCCGATAGCCGTTTGCCAAGTGTAAGCACCCGGCCGCTGGTCGTCGCACCGCTGTCGATACGGCTACCCCCGCCGACCACCGCGCTGGTTGCGCCGCGACTGACGCTGTTCAACTCGCCCTGCCCGAGCGAGATCTCATCCAAGCCGAGCCCGCTCGCCAGTTCCTGGGTCACACCGCCGCCTGGCCCGCCAAGCAAGGCCTGTGCGGCCGGCAACAGCAAGGCCAGATCGGCACCACCCGACTCATCCGGCTTGCGGCCGAGCACGATCCAGCCGAGTTTTTCGGCGTCTGGCACATCGGGCGTCGACACCAACTGAATGTGCGGCCGACGTACCGTGCCGGTGATCGACATCCCGGCCTCGACCTCCAAGCCCGAGCGCACAGCCAGCACATCGAGGCCAGGGTTATCCAGCGGACCAATGAAATTCACCTGGCCGCGGGTGATATTCAGCTTCTGCCCGTAGCCCTCAAAACTGCCGCCGACCGTCTTGACCGTACCGGTGGCGCGTAGCGCGTCGCCGGCCTTCGCCTGCAGCAGCAACTTGCCCGCCAGCCGGGTGTCGAGCCCCAGCGCCGACAAATACAACTGCTCACCCAGATCGACCTCGACGCGCGCCTTGAGCGCACGGTTCGACACCGACGGCTCGTCGCCGAGAATCACCACATCGTCTGAAAGGCTCGGCGCGGGCGACCTGGCAAACTCAAGATAGCCCCCGTCGGCGCGGAAGCTGGCTTCGAGCGACGGCGCATCCCAGCGCGTTTCGATCCTGCCCTTGCCGCTGACCGCCAGCCAGCGGTCGGCGCGCTGGAAGATCGGCAGACGGTCGGCCTCGAAGCGGATCTGGCCATCGCCGTCCTTCAAGCTCATCGCGCCGCTGGCGGTGAGCTGGCCGGGGGTTCTGGTGAGCGCGGCATAATTGACGCGCCGGTCGCGCGGCGCCACGCGGCTGGGCGAGGTGAAGCTCAGTGTATCGATACGCAATTGGTTGGCGTCGAAATCGGCGATCAGCTTGCCGCCCGTCAGACGCAACCCCTCATCGGCGATTCCGATCGCCAGATCATCGCCGGTGACCCGGCCCACGCCCACCGGTGCGTCGGGCGTGCCGCTGAGCGAGAACTCGGTGCGCAGCTTGCCGTCGGTGCGCACGGCCGGACTCACCAGCGCGCCAAACCAGCCAATCGCCGGGATATCGAGCACAGCCGAGCCCAGCAACGGGCCTTGCCCATCCAGCTGCCAACCGGCCGCGCCCTTCTTGAGCCGGGCCGTCGCCGAACCGGCAAGCGTGCCGAGCGTGCTCCCCTTGGCATTGAGACTGAGCGCCAGCTGGGTGTTGTCGATGTTGGCCAGCACATCGAATTCGGTCAGGCCAAAGCGCAACACCGTGTCACCGGTGAGCACCAGATCACCCGACTCGCGAAACACATGCACGGTGCCGCGCGCGGTCTCGCCGAGCTGCACATCCCAGTCGCCGCCGAGTTGCAATTCGCCCTGACCGCGCTTGGGGGGTTGGTCGGGGCGAGTTTCGAGACCCAGCAACAGACCGCTCATGTGGCCCTTGGCCACGACGGCGCCCGGCGTCCAGTCCGTCTGCTCGAGGACCAACTGGCCCCCATCGTCGGTGCGCAGCGCCGCGCGTGACAGGCGCACCCGCTTGTCGCTCGCCTCCAGTTCCACCGGAGCGGTCAGTTTCAGCGGCAAGCGTCCGGCCAGCGCGAGCGACTCGATCGTTCCGCGCCAGGCCATGGCCTCGCTCAGGCCGCCACGCAGGCGTGCGTCGATGGCCTCGCCGCTGCCGGCAGCCACCGACAATTCGATCACATGCTGCTGGCGACGGCCGTCGGCAGTCAGCGCAAAACGCTCCAGCAGCGCCGGCCCCTTGGCTTGGGTGCGCAAGTCCTGACCGCCAATGGCCAGGGAGATCGGACCGTCCAACCCTTCGCCCAGCGACACATCGGCCGTCAGGCTTTGCAGTCTCAATGCGCCCGGCAGGCGCAGCTTTTCGGCCGAGGCGGTAAAGCGCCCCGCCGGTGTTTTCAGCCCGCCACTGATCTGCCCGTCGAGCCGCGCCACGCCCGACACGTCCAGCCCCAACGCGGCCAACTCTGGCGCATTCACGCGCACATCCAGCACATCGGCCTTGGCTCCCCAGGCGCCCGTGGCGTCGACCCGGTTGCCCGCCAGACGCAACCACGCCGCCACCTCCGACAGCCGTTCGCCCCGCCAGCGCAGCGCGCCCTCTCCGGCCAGCGGCTTACCATCAAGCACGCTGTCGATAAGCCGATAGCTCACCCGCCCTTGCAAATCATCGAGCTGGCCGGCCACTTTCAGATCACCGTTGATGGTGGCCGGTGGCGCGTCCGCCCACAGCTGCTTGGGGTCGAGCGCGGTGAGTTTGAGATCAAGCTCGAAGGTCTGCACGCCGGTGGTGTTCAGATGCCCGGTCGCCACCACCCGGCTCTTGTCGCGCTTGAGCGCCAGCGTCTCGATGGTGACGCGGTCGTCGGCGTGATTCACCGCCAGCGTCGCCTGCAGGCGCGGGTCGCTGAGCGTGCCGGACAGCGTCTGCTTGCCGGCACTGGCGGCGGCATCGAGCTGCCCCTTCATGTGCGAGTCGGGCAAGCGCGCGTCCAGCGCCTGCAAATCGATGTCGGCCAGCGTGAGCCTGGCGTTGAGCTGGCCGGCGGGATCGTCCGACGGCGCCCAGTCGATCGCCCCGGCGACGCTGCCCTTGCCGGCGAGCCGCGCGCGCAAGTCGCTCACCATGACCTGCGCAGCGCTCAGTTGCAGTTGCGCGTCGAGTTGCTGCAGCGGCAGCTTGCCGGCATCCCAGGCGCCGCTGTCGGCGTTGCTGACGCTCAGCGGGCCACTCAGTTGCGGGGCCGTCATGTCGCCAGTCACCGTCAGCGTGCTCTCGATACGCATCAGCGCTGTCGGTGCGCTGGCGGCCCACTGCGCCGGGTTGATGCGCTCACCGGTCAGGACGATCCGATCGACCGGCATGGCTTCGAAAGGCTTGAGCTGCGTCGCGACGACGACTTCGGTCGTCTCACGCGTGACAGTCGCGGTGGTATCCAGCGCCGCCAGCGGACCGCGCGCCACGAGCGCCACATCCATCGCGTACTCGCCGAACTGGCCAGCCAGTGTGGCCGTCAGTTGGGTCGGATGTGGCGCCGCGACACCGAGCGACAGCTCGCCCTTCGCCGGGCCGACCGGGGTGCCCACCGAGTCGAGCACCAAGCGATGCACCTCGGCACCGGAGGTAAGGCTCAAGGCCAGGGTGTCGATCAGCAGTGTGCCGGCTGGTGTGGCGGGGTCGAACGGGAAGGCTTCTTGCGCCAGGCGGCCGAGCGTCAAGCGGTCAACCTGAATAGCGACCGGCAGCGCCAGCGAGTCCGGCAAGGCGGGCGACTCGCCCGGCGCGTCGGAGGGCGCGGTAGCGAAGCGCAGGCTGTCGAGCGACAAGGAACGAATATGCACGCGACGCTCGAACAAGGCCGCGGGCGACCAGTCCAGCGCCAGCGCGTCGAGTTGCAACTGCAGCGTCGGGGTAGTGAGCGACAGGCGGCGGATCTGCAGCGGGCCGGTCAGGCGCCCCTCGGCGCCCTCGATGCGCAACTGCCCGTCACTGTAATCCACCGCCGTGCGCACCAGGCGTTCGAGGCCCGACGACGTGGTCAGCAACCAACCGAGCACGGCCAGCACCGCGCCGAGCAGCAGCACCAAGCCGCCGAGCACCGCCCACGGCCAGCGGCGGCGTTTTGGGGTCGGCTGCGCGTCGGCGGCCATGATCAAACCTTAGCCAAACAGGCTCTGCAATGCCGCGCCCGGATCGTCTGCGCGCATGAAGGCTTCGCCGACGAGGAAAGCATTGACCTGATGTTCGCGCATACGCTGCACGTCGGCGGGCGCGAGAATGCCCGACTCGGTGATCACCAGCCGGTCGGCCGGAATGCGGTCGAGCTGGTCGAGCGTGGTGTCCAGCGACACGTCAAACGTGCGCAGATTGCGGTTGTTTATGCCGATCAGCGGCGTGCGCAACTGCAGCGCCACGTCGAGCTCGCCGGCATCGTGACTCTCAACCAGCACCGCCATGCCGAGCGACTCGGCCACCGCTTCCATCTCCTGCATCTGCGCCAGCGACAGCGCGGCGACGATGAGCAGGATGGCGTCGGCGCCCATGGCGCGGGCCTCGAAGACCTGCCACGGATCGATCATGAAATCCTTGCGCAGCACCGGCAGCGCGCACGCGGCGCGCGCCTCGCGCAGATAGTCGGCATGGCCTTTGAAAAACTGCGCGTCAGTCAGCACCGACAAACAGGCCGCCCCCCCCGCCGCATAGGCACGGGCGATCTCGGCCGGGCGGAAGTCGGCGCGGATCACGCCCTTGGACGGGCTGGCCTTCTTCACCTCGGCGATCACCGCCGACTGGCCGGCCGCAATCTTGGCACGCAGGGCACCCGCGAAATCGCGCGTCGGCGCCTGTGCGCCGGCGGCTGCGGTCAGCTCGGCGAGTGAATACGCCTGTTTGCCGGCTGCCACCTCATCCGCTTTGACAGTAAGTATTTTCTTCAGGACGTCGCTCATATCGACCTCAGGCAAAACGCTGGGTGAAGCGCGCAAACGCATCCACCTTGGCCCGTGCCGCGCCGCTTTCGATCGCCTCGCGCGCCTTGCCGATGCCGTCGGCGATGTTCTCGGCGAGTTTGGCGGTATACAAGGCGACACCCGCGTTGAGCACCACGATGTCGCGCGCGGCGCCCGGTACATTGTCGAGGGCGCCGAGCAGTACGCCCTTGGACTCGGCCGCGTCGCGCACCCGCAACTGACGCGCCGACTGCATCTGCAGACCGAAGTCTTCAGGGTGGACTTCGTACTCGCGCACCGCGCCATCCTTGAGTTCAGCGACCATCGTCGCCGCGCCCAGCGACACCTCGTCCATGCCGTCGCGGCCATGCACCACCAGCACATGATCGGCGCCCAGGCGCTGCATGACGCGCACCTGAATACCGACCAGATCGGGGTGAAACACCCCCATCAGGGTGTGCGGTGCGCTGGCCGGATTGGTGAGCGGGCCGAGGATGTTGAAGATGGTGCGTACCCCCATTTCCTTGCGCACCGGCGCGACGTTTTTCATCGCGCTGTGATGGTTGGGCGCAAACATGAAGCCGATGCCGACCTCAGAAATGCACTCAGCCACCTGCTCGGCGTTGAGCGCAATATTGACGCCCAGCGCTTCGAGCACGTCCGCGCTACCGGACTTGCTCGACACACTGCGCCCGCCATGCTTGGCCACGCGCGCGCCAGCCGCAGCCGCCACGAAGATGGTGGCGGTCGAGATGTTGAAGGTGTGCGTGCCGTCTCCGCCGGTGCCGACCACATCGAGGAAGTTCTCGTTGGGCGGCGGCACCACCACTTTTGTAGACAACTCGCGCATCACCGTGGCGGCAGCGGCAATCTCGTCGATGCTTTCTTTCTTGGTGCGCAAGCCGGCGAGAATGGCCGACATCATCACCGGCGACACCTCGCCGGCCATGATCTGGCGCATCAGGCCGACCATCTCGTCAAAGAAGATTTCGCGGTGTTCGATGGTGCGCTGGAGCGCTTCCTGGGGGGTGATGGACATACTGCCTCCTGGGTTCTACCGACACGCCTCCGGGCGCGCGCCCGGAGGAATGACGGCAGGCCTTAAGCCGTGCGTTGCAGAAAATTGCGCAGCAAGTCGTGCCCGTGCTGCGTCAGGATGGATTCGGGGTGAAACTGCACGCCCTCGACGTCCAGCGTCTTGTGGCGCAGGCCCATGATCTCACCGTCTTCTGTCCAGGCCGTCACTTCCAGACAGTCGGGCAGGCTCTCGCGTTCCACCGCCAGCGAATGGTAGCGGGTGCTCACCAGCGGGTTGGGCAGGCCTTTGAACACGCCCTGGTCGAGATGGTGCACCGGCGAGGTCTTGCCGTGCATCAGACGCTTGGCGTGCACGACCTTGCCGCCGTAGGCCGCGCCAATGCTCTGATGGCCCAGGCACACGCCAAGAATCGGCAGCGTGCCGGCGTAGCGCTTGATGGCCTCGACCGAGATGCCGGCCTCGTTCGGCGTGCACGGCCCGGGTGAAATCACCAGATGCGTCGGTGCCATGTGGCCGATCTGCTCGACGGAGATTTCGTCGTTGCGGAAGGTTTTCACCTTGGCGCCCAACTCACCGAAGTACTGGACCAAGTTGTAGGTAAAGCTATCGTAGTTGTCGATCATCAGCAGCATGCTGTGGTGCTCCTGCAAGGCGCAGCTCAGGGCGCGCCGTTCATCCGGGGGGTTGCCGCGCGGCACTCAGGCCCTGGCGCGGCACGCAATGGGGCCGACCTTAGTCGAGGTCGGAGTCGAGACCCCGCTCGGCCATCTCGGCGGCGCGCAACATGGCACGCGCCTTGTTGCGCGTCTCCACCCATTCGGCGTCAGGGTCGGAGTCGGCCACAATGCCGGCGCCGGCCTGCACATGCATCAGTCCATCCTTGAGCACCGCGGTGCGGATGTTGATGCAGATGTCCATATCGCCATGGAAACCGATATAGCCCGAGGCGCCGGCATACATGCCGCGCTTGACCGGCTCGAGCTCGTCGATGATCTCCATCGCCCGTACCTTGGGCGCGCCCGACACCGTACCAGCCGGGAAGGACGCGCGCAGCACCGCCAGCGCGTTGAGCTCGTCGCGCAGACGGCCTTCGACGTTGGAGACGATATGCATCACATGCGAATAACGCTCGATGCCGAACTGCTCAGTCACCCGCACCGAACCGACCTCGGCCACGCGACCCACGTCGTTGCGGCCCAGATCAAGCAACTGAACATGCTCGGCGCGCTCTTTTTCGTCGCCGAGCAGTTCCTTCTCCAGCGCCAGGTCTTCGTCCTCGTTGGCCCCGCGCGGTCGGGTGCCGGCGATGGGACGCAGGGTGACCTTGTCCCCCTCCAGACGCACCAGAATTTCGGGGGAGGCGCCGACCACATGGAAGTCTTCGAAGTTGAAGAAGAACATGTAGGGCGAGGGGTTGAGCGTGCGGATGGCGCGATACAGCGCCAGCGGCGAGGCAGTAAAGGGCTTGCTCATGCGCTGCGAGAGCACCACCTGCATCACGTCGCCTTCGACGATGTAGTCTTTGGCGCGCTGCACGGCGGATTTGAAGGCCTCTTCGCCAAAGCTGGAGACCTCGGGCAGGGGCTCGCCACGCACGTCTTCGGGCATCGACACTGGGGCGCGCAGCTTGTCGATCAGCTCGCGCAGGCGGCGCTTGGCGCGGCGAAACGCGCCCGGCACTTCCGGTTCGGCATACACCACCAACGTGAGCTTGCCGGAGAGGTTGTCGACAATCGCGATTTCTTCGGACAGCAGCAGCAGGATGTCCGGCGTGCCGATCGGGTCGTCTATTTTTGTGCCGGCCAGACGCGGCTCGATATAGCGCACCGTGTCGTAACCGAAGCAGCCGACCAGACCGCCGGCAAAGCGCGGCAAGCCGTCGTTGGGCGGCACCTTGATGCGCTCCATGAACTCGGCCACGTAATTGAGCGGGTCGCCATAATCGCGGCGCTCGACCAGACGGTTGCCGGTGAGCAACAGCGCGCTGCGACCATACACTTCGATGCGCGTATTGGCGGCCAGGCCAATCATCGAGTAGCGGCCAAAGCGTTCGCCGCCCTGCACCGATTCGAGTAGATAGGTGTAAGGCTCGTTGGCCAGCTTCAGGTAAATGGACAGCGGGGTGTCGAGATCGGCAAAGGTCTCGAGGGTGACCGGGATACGGTTATAGCCTTGCGCGGCAAGCGCATTGAATTCAGCTTCTAGCATGTGAGCTCCACAAAAGCAGGGGGTCGTCAGAACGGCGCGGGGCAGGCCCGCGGGGCATCAGGGGCGCAGGCGCCAGGGCCACGACCGCCAGCCACGCGTGACGGCGTTGAAGCCGGCGCAGGCCGATGCGATCTCCTTCAGAAATGACGGGCTTTCGTGGGTCACGGATAAGGTCTTTGTCGAGTCTAAAAAATGCTGCATTTTCAAGGCGCTCGCGGCGCAACGCGCTGCAGCAGTGCGTTTGCGCTCGATAGTAGCCCATCGCATTCGATGGTGTCCACCGGCACCCCCTCGGTGTAACCCCAGGTCATCAGCAGCACCGGACAGCCCGCCGCGCGGGCGCTTTGGGCGTCGTTGGCCGAGTCGCCGATCATCAGCGTACGACCGATCTCGACCCCAAGTTGCTCGCAGGCGTGCAGGAGCATGCCGGGGTGCGGTTTTTTTACATCGAGTGTGTCGCCGCAGACCACCGCACCAAAGAAGGTTGCGATGCCCGTCAACCGCAAGAGCGGTTCGGTAAAGGCCGCGGCCTTGTTGGTAACGCAGGCCATCGGAATGCCCTGCGCCTGCAGCGTAGCCAGCATGTCGGTCACACCAGGATAGGCCTGCGACACCTGACCATTGGTTTGGGCATAGTGCCGCTTGAACACTTCGACCGCCGCATCGAACGCCGCGTCCGTCAGCGAGGCATCGGCCAGACAGCGCTCGACCAGCTTGGGGATGCCCTTGCCCACAAAACAACGGACTTCCTCCAGCGACCGGGCCGGCCGGCCAAGCTCGGCGAGCATGGCGTTAGCGGCCAGCGCCAGATCGCCGATGCTATCAACCAGTGTGCCGTCCAGATCGAAGAGCAACGCGTCGACCGCAAAGCGCGTACTCATACGCCCGCCAGCGCCTTGCGCAAATCGGCGATCACCGTGTCGTAGTGATGCGGATCGCGCTCGCGCGCGGCACCAAACACCGCCGAGCCGGCCACGAAGGTGTCGGCGCCGGCACGGGCGATCTCGGCAATGTTGTCGGTCTTCACCCCGCCGTCGATCTCGAGCAGCACCTTGCGGCCGCTCTGCGCTTCGTACGCGTCCAGCCGCGCGCGCGCCGCACGCAGCTTGTCGAGCGTGCCGGGGATGAACTTCTGGCCGCCAAAACCGGGGTTCACGCTCATCAACAAGACCACGTCGATCTTGTCCATCACATGGTCAAGATGGTGCAGCGGCGTGGCCGGGTTGAACACCAGGCCGGCCTGGCAGCCCGAATCACGGATCAGCCCGAGCGTGCGGTCAATATGCTCGGAGGCCTCCGGGTGAAAGGTGATGACATTGGCGCCGGCTTTGGCAAAGTCCGGGATGATGCGATCCACCGGCTTGACCATCAGATGCACGTCGATCGGCGCCTCGGTATGCGGGCGGATCGCCTCGCACACCAGCGGGCCAATGGTCAGATTGGGCACGTAATGGTTGTCCATCACATCAAAATGGATCCAGTCAGCGCCGGCGGCGATCACGTTGCGCACCTCCTCGCCAAGGCGGGCAAAGTCGGCAGACAACAGGCTGGGGGCGATTCGATACATTGGGGGGCTCCGGCGGAATTGAGCTGAACAGACCGGCATTTTACCGCCGCCCACCGCTGCGCGCTTGCGAGCACCGAGAGATTCCGTTTCAATGAGCCGATTGTCTCGCCCCGCGGGAAACACCGACATGACCGAATACGAACATCCCTACCATATTGAAGTGACCGCCGAGTCCTTCTACCTGGCCGACCAGTCCGACCCGGACGAGGCGCACTATGTGTTCGCCTATCGCATCACCCTGCGCAATATCGGCTCGGTCAGCGCGCAACTGGTCAGCCGACACTGGATCATCACCGACGGCAACGGCGACGTGCAGGAAGTGCGCGGCCTTGGCGTGGTCGGCGAGCACCCCGAGCTCGCCCCCGGCGAAAGCTTCGAATACACCAGCGGCAGCGCACTCACCACCCCCGTCGGCTCCATGCGCGGCACCTACCAGATGGTCGCCGCTGACGGCGAACGCTTCGACGCCGAGATCCCCGAATTCGCGCTGCTCGTGCCCAACGTGCTGCACTGACGCGTGCCATGTCGCTGCATCACAGCTATACGCTGATCGCACCGTTCTACGACGCGGTCCTCACCGCCGCCACCCGCCAGGCCCGCATCCGCAGCCTCACCCATCTCGCCACGCAAACGCCCGGCACCGTGCTGGTCGCCGGCGTCGGCACCGGGCTGGACCTGCCGCATCTGCCACCGCAACACCGCTACATCGGCATCGACCTCACCGCCGCCATGCTCCGCCGCAGCCTGCCGCGCGCCGGGCGGCACAACTACCACGCCGTGCAAGGCAGCGTGCTCGACCTGCCTTTTGCCGACGGCCAATTCGACCACACCGTATTGCACCTCATCCTCGCCGTCGTGCCAGACCCGCAGCACGCCTTGCAAGAGGCGATTCGGGTCACCCGACCCGGGGGCAGTCTGCTGGTGTTCGACAAGTTTTTGCGCCCCGGACAGCGGGCGCGGCTGCGGCGCTGGCTCACGCCGATCTCGGGGCGGATCGCGACGCGGATGGATGTGGAGTTCGAGACGCTGCTGGCCGGCGCGCCGGGGGCGCAGGTCGAGAGCGACGAGGCCGCGCTGGCCGGGGGGTGGTTTCGGCGGCTGCGGCTCACCCGGCTATAGCCGGGGTTTGATTGGGGCGTAGGTTGGGTTGAGCGCAGCGAAGCCCAACGTGCAAAGCCGCAGCACATCACCATGTCGCCCGCTACGGCTTGGGCGGTGCCGCCCGGCTACCACCACGGCTTCGAGTCGCTTGGATTGGCCGGGTCTCGCCCCGGCGGGCGACTTACTTTCTTGCTTGTGCAAGAAAGCTAAGCAAAGAAGCACAGCCCGCTTCTGCGCCCCCTGCGGGGGTTCCCGCCCTGCGGCAGCGTCGGGCGGGGTGCTTCGCAAACTCGCCCTGCGGGCTCAAACAGCGAAGCCCCTTGTTCCGCCCGCCACCGCCTCCGGTTGGCGCGACAGAGGGCGGCTCGGCCGTGCGAGGCCGAACGACCAGGCACACCGTTTACGCGCCCCCCTCGCCCCCCACTGTCGAACCATCCCTCTTCCCCGGTCAGGGGCACAAAACGCGCAGGGCCACTCCGTCCTTGAATTGGAAATACTCGACGCATTCAACGCCGCCTTTCACGACAACCCGACTGCCTATATCCACGGACTTCAACATCTCTGAAATCGACGTTGCACCATCGCCGTCCCAATCCATCTCGGCAATTGAGTACCCCGAGCGCCAAACAAGCGTCGCAAGACCAGATCCGACGATAGCGAAGACAATAACCACGGCGAACGCCAGCAGCCGGGGCGTCATGAAACTCAACTCCGATAATCCGCGTTGATCTTCACATAGTCATACGAGAAATCGCAGGTCCACACGGTGGCTTCGGTCTGGCCGCGGGCGAGGTCGACGGTGACGTCGATTTCGGCTTCGGCCATGACGCGGGCGCCGTCTTCTTCACGGTAGCTGGCGGCGCGGCCGCCGTGTTCGGCGACGAGAACGTCGCCGAGCCAGACGCGGATCTGGCTGACGTCGAGGTCGTCGATGCCGGCGTAGCCGATGGCGGCGAGGATGCGGCCGAGGTTGGGGTCGGAGGCGAAGAAGGCGGTCTTGACCAGCGGGGACTGGCCGATGGCGTAGCCGACCTTGCGGCATTCGGCGCGGTCGCGGCCGCCTTTGACGGCGATGGTCATGAACTTGGTGGCGCCTTCGCCGTCGCGGACGATGGCTTGGGCGAGTTCAATGGAGACGGCGATGACGGCTTCGCGCAGGGCGAGCCAGGCCGGCGAGGTGTCGTCGGTGATTTCGCTGTGGCCGGCTTTGCCGGTGGCCATCAGGATGTAGGAGTCGTTGGTGGAGGTGTCGCCGTCGATGGTGATGCTGTTGAAGGACAGGTCGGCGGCTTCGCGCACCAGGCGTTCGAGCAGCGGTTGCGACACGGCGGCGTCGGTGGCGACGAAGCCGAGCATGGTGGCCATGTTGGGTTTGATCATGCCGGCGCCTTTGCTGACGCCGGTGATGGTGACTTCCTTGCCTTCAATCTGGATGCGGCGCGACACGCCTTTGGGCACGGTGTCAGTGGTCATGATGCCGTGGGCGGTGTCGAACCAGCCGTCGATATGCACATTGGCGGCGGCCTTGGGCACGGCGGCGGTGAGGCGGTCCATGGGCAGGTGTTCGAGGATGACACCGGTGGAGAACGGCAACACTTGCTCGGGCGCGATCGACAGTGCAGCGGCGACCGCAGCGCAGGTGGTGTTGGCGTCGGCCAGGCCGCGCTCGCCGGTGCCGGCATTGGCCACGCCGGTATTGATGACCAGGGCGCGGATGTCGCCGCTGGCGAGGTGTTGCTTGCACACTTGCACCGGGGCAGCGCAGAAGCGGTTTTCGGTGAACACGCCGGCCACGCGGGTGCCGGCATCGAGGGCGATGACGGTCACGTCCTTGCGGTTGGCCTTGCGGATACCGCCCTCGGTGACGCCGAGGCGGACGCCGGCGATGGCGTGCAGGTGGTCGGACTTGAGGGGCGGCAGATTGACAGGCATCGAGGCGTCTCCGAACGAAATCAGCAAAAAGGGCTGTGCGCGTGGCGCGGGCCACGGCATCGGCTGAAATGATACCGGAGTTGCGCCTCAGGGCGCGGTGGCGCCCCCTGCCCGGCTGGCGGTGACCAGCGCCATCGACATTTGCTGGACGAAGTGGACGAAGGCGTAGAAGGCCTCATCGTCGATGGCAGCGCTGCCCGGATCACGCTCGGCGTACACCAGACCAATCACCCGGCCGTTGCCCATGATCGGCGCCATGGCGGCCGGACCCTTGCCGACAATACCGGCAAGGTGGCCGCGGGGTTGAGTCAGACGCGCAGGATGTGCCGTATTGACCAGCGCATCGACCGGATCATTGCAGCCTTGGCCAAGCGGCAGTACGAACGCTTTTCGCAGCGTATCGCCGCCCGCGCCCAAGCCATATTTGCCAATCAACTGGCGACGGTTCGGTGTCATCAGCGCAACCACCACACGGGCGAAGCCCACGCCCTGCAAAATCCCTTCTGAGGCGAGATAGACCGCGTCGGAAAACTGCCCCCCCGACATGATCAACGCCGTCAGCTCACGCAGAATGCCCAATTGTCGCTCAGCAGGTGACAACACTGGGAGAGGCTCAGCCACTGTCTCAGCGACCGCAGACGAGGCGGGAATGCCACGCGCAGCGGCGGACGCCCCGTACTCGGTAGCCAGACGCGCGGCTTCATCGGCCAGCGATGCCACGGTCTCGCGCACTTCTTTTTCGGGACGATCCACATGACGCGCCAGCGCGATCAAGGCCGCTTTGGCCGGTGCGCTGTCCCACCCACCGATCACCGCCCCAGCCACCTGATGGCCGAGCGCAATCGAGGTTTCGAGTGCGCTGGGGCGGGCCGAGGGTTCAAGCACCGCGTGCAATAGACTGCCCAGCCGCCATTCTCGCGCCAGTTGCACGGAGAGCTGGCGCAAACGGAAGCCGAGCACGGCCATCTGGGTCGAGGCTTCATGCTCCGGCGAGCAATCGGGCGGCAGTTGTTCTGCCAGTAACTCGGCCTGGGTGCCGCCAAAACACCAAAAGGCCATTTCGCCCACGCGGGTGAGGAGTGCGGCAATGAAGACCTCTTCGGCCCGTCCGTCGCCGCGCATTTTGGCGATGCCGCGCGCCAGCGTGGCGGCAAAGAAACAATGCGACAACTCGGCCTCGACGCGTTTGCGCACGCCGCCCTGCAACAAACCGTCGACCAACGCAATGCCGATGGCCAGATCGGCCACGACATCAAAGCCGAGCACGACAATGCCGCGACTGATCGTGCCCACGCCCTGCCGCGCGCTATTGAAATAGGCGCTGTTGGCCAGGCGCAAGACCTTGGTGGTCATGGCCGGGTCTTTGAGGATGACCGCGGCCAGCCGGCCGGCCGAGGCACTGTCGTCGTCCATGATGGCGCGGATGCCGTCGACCGTCGAGCCGAAGGCCGGCATCTCCTGGTCGCGAATATGGGCCACCCACCCGCTCAAACCCTCGGGGGTCGCACCGGGCAGCGGGGGGACTTCATCGAAAGAGAGTTCTGGAAACATGCCGAATGTAACGGCCGGCAAGCCCGCCAGCTTGAGCCTGGCGCCAAATATGACAACGGCGCCCTCAGGCGCCGTTGCGTGCAGCTTGAACGATCAGGCCAGTCGGCCGTGGCAATGCTTGTACTTCTTGCCCGAGCCGCAGGGGCAAGGCTCGTTGCGACCGACTTTGGGGCCGGCCTCGGCGGGGGCTGCGCCATCGCCGTCGGACTGCTTGGTGCCCAAGGCTTCGTCGTAGTCTGCATGGTGGTATTGCACGTTCTCGACGCCCGCCGCTTCGACTTCTTCGAGCGGCGCTTCGGTGCGGATCTGCACCGTCATCAGCAGACGGGTGACATCGGTGCGCACAGACTGCAGCAGCGTTTCGAACAGTTCGAAAGCTTCGCGCTTGTATTCCTGCTTGGGGTTCTTTTGCGCATAACCGCGCAGATGGATGCCCTGACGCAGGTGGTCCAGCGCGGCGAGGTGCTCGCGCCAGTGGTTGTCCAGACTCTGCAGCATCACGCTGCGTTCGAACTGGTGCCAGGCGGTGGCGTCAACCATGGCGACCTTGGCGGCAAAATGCGCGTCGGCCGCTTCAACCACGCGCTGGGCAATGGCGTCGTCGTCCAGCCCGGTTTCAGCCGCGATCCATTCAGCCACCGGCAACTTGAGCTGGTACTCACCTTCGAGCGCCTGTTCGAGCGCGGCAATCTCCCACTGCTCCTCGACGCTGTCGGCCGGCACATACAGGCGGAAGCAATCGTGGATCACACCCTGACGCATGGCAGTGATGGTCTCGGAGATGTCGGTGCTTTCGAGCAGCTCGTTGCGCTGCTGGTAGATGACTTTGCGCTGGTCGTTGGAGACGTCGTCAAACTCCAGCAGCTGCTTGCGGATATCGAAGTTGCGCTGTTCGACCTTGCGCTGTGCAGACTCAAGCGAGCGCGTCACCATGCCATGCTCGATGGCCTCACCTTCGGGCATCTTGAGGCGAACCATGATGGCGTTGAGGCGATCACCGGCAAAGATGCGCATCAGCGGATCTTCGAGCGACAGGTAGAAACGGCTCTCGCCCGGATCACCCTGACGACCGGCGCGACCGCGCAGCTGGTTGTCGATACGACGCGATTCGTGACGTTCGGTGCCGATGATCTTGAGGCCACCCGCAGCAATCACCTGCGCGTGCAACGAATCCCACTCTTTGCGCAGCGCTTCGGTCGCGGTGGCTTTTTGCTCATCGGACAGCGACGCGTCGGCCATCACCGAATCCACCTGCTTCTGGACGTTGCCGCCGAGCACGATGTCGGTACCGCGACCTGCCATGTTGGTGGCGATGGTGATCACCCCCGGCCGGCCGGCCTGGGCAACGATCTGCGCTTCCTTTTCGTGCTGCTTGGCGTTGAGCACCTGGTGAGGCAGCTTGGCCTTGACCATCAGCTCGGCCAGCAACTCGGAGCTTTCGATGGAGGTGGTGCCAACCAGCACCGGCTGGCCGCGCTCCTGGCAGTCCTTGATGTCTTCAATGACCGCGTCGAACTTCTCTTTCATGGTGCGATAGACCTTGTCGTTCTGGTCTTTTCGCTGCATCGGGCGGTTGGTCGGAATGACCACCGTCTCGAGTCCGTAGATGGACTGGAACTCGAAGGCTTCGGTATCGGCCGTACCGGTCATGCCGGCCAGCTTGTCGTACATGCGGAAATAGTTCTGGAAGGTGATCGAGGCCAGCGTCTGGTTTTCGGCCTGGATCTTGACGCCTTCCTTGGCCTCGACGGCCTGATGCAGGCCTTCGGACCAGCGACGACCCGGCATCAAACGACCGGTGAATTCGTCGACGATGATGATTTCGCCGTTCTGCACCACGTACTGCTGATCCTTGTGAAACAACGAGTAGCCGCGCAGGGCGGCATACATGTGGTGCATCAGCAGAATATTGGCCGGGTCGTACAGCGAGGTGCCTTCCGGCAGCAAGCCATGCTCGGTGAGGATGTCTTCGGCGCGCTCGTGACCGGCTTCGGTCAGCAGCACCTGGTGCGCCTTGAGGTCGACGGTGTAATCGCCCGGCTCGGTGATGTCGTCGCCCTCGCCGATCTGCTTTTTGAGCAGCGGGGCAATGGTGTTCATCTTGAGGTACAGGTCGGTGTGATCTTCGGCCTGGCCGGAGATGATCAGCGGCGTGCGGGCCTCGTCGATCAGGATCGAGTCCACTTCGTCGACCACCGCGAAGCTCAGGGCGCGCTGAACGCGCTCCGCCGCTTCGTACTTCATGTTGTCGCGCAGGTAGTCGAAACCGAATTCGTTGTTGGTGCCGTAGGTGATGTCGGCGGCGTAGGCGGCGAGCTTTTCGGCCTCACCCAGCTGCGACACGTTGACCCCCACCGTCAGGCCAAGGAAGCCATACAGCTGCCCCATCCACTCCGCATCACGACTGGCCAGGTAGTCGTTGACCGTGATGACATGCACGCCCTTGCCGCTCAGCGCGTTGAGGTACACCGGCAGCGTTGCCACCAGGGTTTTGCCCTCACCGGTGCGCATCTCGGCAATCTTGCCGTTGTGCAACACCATGCCGCCAACGAGCTGGACGTCGAAGTGGCGCATACCGTGCACCCGCTTGCCGGCTTCGCGAACCACGGCGAACGCTTCGGGCAGGATGCTGTCCAGAGACTCACCCTCGGCAATCCGCGCCTTGAAGACATCAGTCTTGGCTCGCAGATCGGCGTCGGACAGCGCCGCCATCTCGGGTTCGAGCGCATTGATCGCCCGAACCGTCTTCGAATATTGGCGAATGAGCCGATCATTGCGGCTACCGAATACTTTCTTTAGAAGGCCGGAAATCATGTCAGGGGCGTGGGAGATGGGGCAAAATGCGAATACTAGCACGGTCAGCAGAACTGACTCCGTCCCGTGCACCCCGTCATCACCAAGCCTTGAGATGCATCAATTCAACCCATGACGCAACGGCTCGATCGCTTTGCAGGAGAAGGCTCCGCCCTCGACCGCCTGCGCGCCCACGCCAGCCGCCTGGGCCGGCTTCAGCAGATCGTGCTGGCCGAGCTGCCGCCCTATCTGGCCGACAGCTGTCATGTGGCCAACCTCAAGGAAGATGTATTGCTGATTCACGCCGCCACCGGCGCCGTCGCCGCCAAGCTGCGCCAGGCCACGCCGCGCCTGCTCAACACGCTGGCAATGCAGGGCGTGATGGTCCGCAGCATCAAGATTGCCACCCGACCGGTCAACCCCGCGCCCCCGCCAAAGCCGCCCGAGCAACGGACGGTCAGCGGTCAGACGCAGGACGCCTTGCGCTCGCTCGCCAGCGACCTGCCCGCCGACGACCCGCTGCGCGCAGCGCTTGAGCGCTTCGTGCGGCGCAGCCGGGGGGCATCCAAATCCGATTGAAGGTCTGATGCACCCATTTCTTGCCCACCTGCTCAAAGTGGTCGCCGTAGGCATGGCCGCGTTGGCAGCAGTCGTTGCTATTCCTGCGGCTGCACTCTCCTTGGTCTTTGGCCTCATCGTCGGACCGAGCAAGGACGAAGTGACTCGTCTTAGTGCGCCAGACGGAAAAGTCGACGCGGTGCTGATTGAAACGAATGGTGGCGCAACGACCTCGTTCGGCTACGAAGTCTATCTGGTACCCCTGGGCGCGGAACGCAGCGGCGAACCCGCGGCGGTGCTATACGGAGCCATGCGCAACGAGAATGCGTACGGCGTGACACTGTTTTGGGAGTCCCCAACATTACTGTCTGTGCGTTTTTTGACGACCCAATCCAAGGCGTTGACCAACCCCCGCATAGTCATTGGCGGGCAAAGCGTCAGAATCGCTTTGAAGTCGGGAGAGAATGATCCCTACGCGCCGCCGGGTGGAATGCTCTACAACTTGAGAGATGGTCACTGAGGCTTCGGCGGACGACCTTGCACAAGGCCACCGCGGCTGCGACGCTCACAGCTAAAAAATCGGCGCCAGCAAGCGCTCGATCAGCAACAACGCCATAAACACCAGCAGCGTCACCAGCCCGACACGGGTGAACACCCAGGCCCAGTGGCGATAGCGGGGGTTGCCTGACAGCAGGTAGAGGATCAGCGATCCGCCGACCATCAACAGCGCCAGCACGCCCGCCAATCTGAGAACAAACATCGCCGCTTAACCCATCACCGGTTCAAACATGCCGGCAACGCCGGGGGCGGCCTGGGTGTGATCCTCGAAGGTGACGATCTCCCAGGCGCTTTCGTCTTCCAGCAACACCCGCAGCACCTGATTGTTCAGCGCGTGGCCGGATTTGTGGGCCGAATAGGCGGCCAGCAAGGGCTTTCCGGCCAGGTAGAGATCGCCGATGGCGTCGAGCACCTTGTGTTTGACGAACTCGTCCTTGTAACGCAGACCGTCGGAATTGAGGATGCGGTACTCGTCCATCACGATCGCGTTGTCGAGGCTGCCGCCCAGCGCGAGGCCGTTGGAACGCATGAACTCGACGTCCTGCACGAAACCGAAGGTGCGCGCGCGGGATACATCCTGCACATAGGACAGGTCGGCAAAATCGACGGTGGCGTCGGTTTTGGTGCGGTTGATGGCCGGATGGTTGAAGACGATGGAGAAATCGAGCTTGAAGCCGTCGTAGGGCGCCAGACGCACCCATTTGTCGTCTTCGCGGTATTCGACCGCCTTCTTGACGCGCAAAAAGCGCTTGGGCGCAGCCTGCTCTTCAAGCCCGGCGGACTGGATCAGGAACACGAAGGGGCCGGCGCTGCCATCGAGAATCGGCAGCTCGGCGGCGTCCACGTCCACATGCACGTTGTCCACACCCAGGCCAGCCAGCGCCGACATCAGGTGTTCAACCGTACCCACCTTGGCCTCGCCTTGCTGCAGGCCGGAGCACAAACGGGTATCGACGACGGAGTATGGATTTGCCGGCAGATCGACCGGCGGATCGAGATCGACGCGGTGAAACACCACGCCGGTATCGGGCGCGGCCGGACGCAGCACCATGGTCACCTTGCGGCCGCCGTGCAGGCCGACGCCGGTGGCCGAAATCGTCGATTTAAGCGTGCGTTGCTTGATCATGGTCCGTCGCCGTTCAGAGTCTGGGCGCCCGAAGAAATGGCTCGGGCGAAACAAGCTGAAGTCTAGCATGCGGCGCACAACGGCCTTTTCAATGGCGACGGGCGCCTTGCGCGCGGACGGGAGGCATCGTCCATGCGCAAGGCGCCCGCCGGGGCGAAACGAAGTCCGATCAGTCTGCCTGCTTGCGCAGGAAGGCCGGGATGTCGTAGGTACCCACACCGCTGGCGCTCATCGCCTCGACCGTCGTGCGACGACCGCTGCGAATCACGGCGGGTACATCGCTGTCAGCCGCGCCGCTGGACGGGCCATACGTGCCCGTGCCCTGCACCACTTGCATCACCGGCTTGCTGGCCGACACCGCCGGGTTACCCAGACCGGTGGCGACCACGGTGACGCGAATGCGGTCTTCCATGGCCTCGTCGAAGACGGTGCCGTAAATCACGAAAGCGTCCTTGGCGGCGAAGGCGCGCACGGTATTCACGGCTTCCTTCACTTCCGACATCTTCAGCGAGCGGCTGGCGGTGAGGTTGATCAACACACCACGGGCGCCAGACAGCTCGACACCTTCGAGCAGCGGGCTGGCCGCGGCCTGCTCGGCGGCGATGCGCGCGCGGTCGATACCGGCGGCTTCGGCCGAGCCCATCATGGCGCGGCCCATTTCGGCCATCACCGTGCGCACGTCCTGAAAGTCGACGTTCACCAGACCGGGAATATTGATGATTTCGGCAATCCCGCCGACGGCGTTGCGCAGGACGTTGTCCGCCGCGCGGAAGCCGTCTTCGAGGCTGGCGTCATCGCCCAGCACTTCCATCAGTTTGTCGTTGAGCACCACGATCAGCGAATCGACATGGCTGGAAAGCTCTTCGATGCCGCTGTCGGCAACGCGGTCGCGGTTTTCGAAATCGAAGGGTTTGGTCACCACACCCACGGTGAGGATGCCCATTTCCTTGGCCACTTCAGCCACCACCGGCGCAGCACCGGTGCCGGTGCCACCGCCCATGCCGGCGGTAATGAACACCATGTGCGCGCCCTTGATCGCCTCGGCGATCTGCTCACGCGCTTCCTGCGCGGAGCAACGGCCGGCTTCCGGCTTGGCGCCGGCGCCCAGCCCGGACGTCCCCAATTGCACCTTCTGGGACGACAGATTGCGCTTGAGTGCCTGCGCGTCGGTGTTGGCGGTGATGAACTCAACGCCATGCACGCTCTCGCGGATCATATGATCGACGGCATTGCCGCCGGCGCCCCCGATACCGACCACCTTGATGATGGTGCCGATCGGTTCCTTTTCAACGATTTCAAACATGTGCCTCGCCTCCTTGAAAAACGGCTTTAACGCCACTTTCTCGTCTGCGCTATCCGGTATCTAGTATTAGTTTGGCATTCTATAACTAAATACCGGACAGCGACAGACGAACTACAAATTCATACAAAACCCCGCCCGAGGGCGAGCCCTAGAAATTCCGTTCAAACCAACCCTTCATCCGGTCGAACACCTGACGCAGGTTGCGCGTCTCGCGCGCCTGAATCCCGCGGCGACGCTGCGCCATGGCCTCGACCATCAATCCCATCGCCGTGGCATAGCGCGGCTGACAGACCACATCGGCCAGACCGCCCTTGTATTGCGGCGCGCCGATGCGTACCGGCATGTGGAAAATTTCTTCGCCCAGCTCGATCATGCCGTCCATCACCGACGCGCCGCCGGTGAGCACGATGCCGGACGACAACAGCTCTTCGTAGCCGCTGCGACGCAGCTCCGACTGCACCAGTTCGAACAGCTCCGACACCCGCGGCTCGATCACGTCGGCCAGCGCCTGACGGGAGAGCTTGCGGGCAGAGCGATCACCGACACCGGGCACTTCGATCATCTCGCTCGGGTCGGCCAGCGAGCTCATCGCCACGCCGTGGCGGATCTTGATTTCTTCGGCTTCGGCCGTCGGCGTGCGCAAGGCCATGGCGATGTCGTTGGTGATCTGGTCACCTGCCACCGGAATCACCGCCGTGTGGCGAATCGCCCCCTGCGTGAACACCGCCAGATCGGTCGTACCGCCGCCGATATCGACCAGGCACACGCCCAGCCCCTTCTCGTCTTCGGACAGCGTGGCGTAGCTGGAGGCCAGCGGCTGCAGGATCAGGTCCATCACCTCCAGCCCGCAGCGCCGCACACACTTGACCACGTTTTGCGCAGCAGACACCGCGCCGGTGACGATGTGCACCTTCACTTCCAGCTTCACGCCGCTCATGCCGATCGGCTCTCGCACGCCGTCCTGGCCGTCGATGATGAATTCCTGGGTGAGAATGTGCAGGATCTGCTGGTCGGCCGGAATCGGCATGGCGCGCGCCACTTCGATCACCCGCTCGACATCCATCGTGGACACTTCCTTGTCCTTGATTGCCACCATGCCATTCGAGTTGAAGCTCTTGATGTGACTACCCGCAATACCGGTGTAGAGGTCGCCGATCTTGCAATCGGCCATCAGTTCGACCTCCTGGATCACCCGCGAGATCGCATCGACGGTCGCCTCGATATTGACCACCACCCCGCGGCGCAGGCCATTGGAGGGCTGCGTGCCGAGGCCGATTACGTTGAACTGTCCATCCGGGCGCACCTCGGCCACCATGCAGGTGGTCTTGGATGTCCCGATGTCGAGGCCGACGACGAGGTCTTTGTATTCCTTGCTCATTTTTTGCTTTCCACTGACTTCTTGTCGCCCGCCGGCAAGAGGGCGAAACCATTCGGATACCGCAAATCCGCCACCGCGATCGTCATCGGTGACTTGGCCAATGCCTTGGGGTAAGCCTCGACGAAGCGCGCCATCCGCTCTTCGACATGCGCTTTTTCACGATCGCGGCCGAGGCGGATCACCAGGCCATCGTCCAGCGTCAACTGCCACGCCTCTCGCGCGGACAAGCCCAGCTCGACCAACTCCCGGCCCAGCGGCGCGAGCAGTTTGGAGAAGCGCGCATGGCTGGCCAGCACGTAGCCGGCATAGCCCTCCGGCCCGATGAAGGCCGGCATGTGGGCGTTGCTGGCGGCCACAAAAATCTCGCCCTGACGATTGACCAGCCGCGTTTCGCCGCTGTCGTTGACCGTCCAGTACGCCACGGCCTGGTGCTCTTCGAGTCGCACTTCGAGCATGTCGGGCCAGTGGCGACGTACCTGGGCACGGCGCACCCACGGCAGCTTCTCGAAAGCTTCGCGCACCGACACCAGATCGACGGTGAAGAAATTGCCCTTGACGGCCGAGCGGGCGGCGTACTGCAGCTGCTCTGCCGACACCTGCGCCGGCGGCGTCAGCACGGTCACTTCGCGCAACTGGAAGGCTGGCCGCGCGGCCAGCCAGGTCACCGCTGCGTAACCAATCATCGCCGTAGCGATCAGCATCAAGGCATCCGACACCAGGTTCAGCAGCGCCGGTCGATGCCACACGCCCACACGCACCCGCCCGCCACCGGCGGCACGATTGGCAAGCTTGCGGTTAGCAGGACGCGGACGGATCTCAGCCAAGGCGCGCTTTCTCCAGAATCGACAGGCACAGGGCGGTGAAGTCATAACCAGCCACGCGGGCCGACATCGGCACCAGCGAGTGGCCGGTCATGCCCGGCGTGGTGTTCATTTCGAGCAGGTAAGGCTTGCCGTCGGCGGTCAGAATCAAGTCACCCCGCCCCCAGCCCCGGCAGGCCAGCACGCGGGCGGCGCGCAGCATCAGCGCCTGCAGCTCGGCCTCTTGCGCCTCGGGCAAACCGCTGGGGCAGAAATACTGGGTGTCGTCGGTGAAGTACTTGTTCTGATAGTCGTAGTTGCCCCCCGGCGCCACGATGCGCACCACCGGCAGCACTTCGTCGCCCAGGAAGGGAATGGTCAGCTCCTGGCCTTCGATGAACTCTTCGGCGATCACCAAGGTGTCGAAACGCGCCGCGAGCGCCCAGGCGTCGGCCAACTGGCTTGCATCGGTCACCTTGGTGGCGCCCATGCTCGAGCCTTCATGCACCGGCTTGACGAAGATCGGCAGCCCCAGGTCGGCGGCCACGGCGGCCCAGTCGCTGGTCTCGTCGATGATGTGAAACCGCGGCGTCGGAAGGCCCGCAGCCAGCCACACCAGCTTGGTCCGCCATTTGTCCATCGACACCGCCGAGGCCATCACGCCGCTACCGGTGTATGGGATGCCGAGCATCTCGAGCATGCCCTGCACCGTGCCGTCTTCACCGCCCCGGCCGTGCAGCGCCAGGAAGGCACGATCGTAGCCTTCATCCTTGAGTACATGCAGATCGGTATCGGACGGATCGAAGGCGTGCGCATCCACGCCGGCGCTCTGCAGCGCAGCGAGCACCGCCTTGCCGGACATCAGCGACACCTCGCGCTCAGCGGAGGCGCCCCCCATCAATACGGCAACTTTTCCGAACTGTGTTTGCATGCTTTCAGTCATTTCACTCATCGCCTTAACCCCGCGCCCCGACGAAACGAAGCCGGCAATTCACCGACCGCCCCGCCTGCAGGCTGGCAGCCGCGCACAATTGTTCAATCGCCGACTCGAGGTCTGCCGCTTCGGCCGTTTCATCCAGTTGAAGTTGGGCCGTACCGCCATCGAGACGCACCGCGCCCGTCAGGGTCGGCCCTGCAGCCAGCACATGGGGCACGCTCTCAGGCGCAAACAGTTGCGTCACCGTCCGCGCGCCGGCCATGGCCACCGACGTGTGCGTCGTCTCGCTGCCGCCGATCAGCCACACGCCGAGCACGACCTCGTCCGAATGGCGCGCCGCACCAGCCCAAGTGCTGTCGATACCAAACTCAGTGACATCGCGCTCATGCGCATGGCCGTGCCGGTCGACGGTGTGCACCGCGCTCACCTGCGACCACAGCCCGTGTTCGCCCACGCAGACATTGGTGCGCAAGGCGCCACCGATGGAGCCCGGCACACCCGCCAGCCACGCCAGCGCACCGTGATGACCTTGCGCGCAGGCATGCCCCACCCGGGCACACAGGGCGCCGGCTTCGACATACACACCCTCGTCGGTGAATTCGATTCGGCTCAACTGGGCGGTACGGATGACCACGCCTTGCAAGCCGCCCTGGCGAACCACCACGCGCGAGCCGGTGCCGCTCACCAGCACCGGCTCGTCCAGACGCAGCGCCGCGAGAAAGCCACGCAGATCGTCGGCATCGGCCGGGGTATAGACAAACTGCGCCGTGCCGCCTACGCCCCAGGCGCTGCGCTCGGCCATGCCGGCATCACGCAACCAGGTGCCCTGGACGTTCATACGCTTTCCTCACCGGCCAACTGGCCGGGCACCGCGCCGATGGTGCCAGCGCCCATGGTCAGCACGACGTCGCCGTCCTGCACCACGTCGAGCACAGTCTTGCTCATCTCGTCGATCTGCTCGACAAACACCGGCTCGATCCGCCCGGCAACTCGCAGCGCGCGCGCCAGGGCGCGGCCGTCGGCGGCCACCAGCGGCGCCTCGCCGGCCGAATACACCTCGGCGAGCACAAGCGCATCGACGGTGGACAAGACCTTCACGAAGTCTTCGAAGCAATCGCGGGTACGGGTATAGCGGTGCGGCTGGAAGGCCAGCACCAGACGCCGGCCCGGGAAGGCGCCGCGCGCCGCCTCGAGGGTGGCAGCCATCTCAACCGGATGGTGACCATAGTCATCGACCAGCGTGAAGCTGCCGCCGGCGGGCAAGGCGATGTCACCGTAGCGCTGGAAACGTCGGCCCACGCCTTTGAAATCTGCCAGCGCCTGGATGATCGCCGCGTCCGACACGCCAACTTCGGTCGCCACGGCGATCGCGGCCAGCGCATTGAGCACGTTGTGCGTCCCCGGCATGTTCAACGTAATCGGCAGGCGCGACACGCTGCCATTGATGCGCAGCACATCAAAGACCATGCGCCCGGCCTCGGCGCGCACGTTCTCGGCGCGGATATTGGCGTTGGGCGAGAAGCCGTAGCGCACGATCTGCTTGGATACCAGCGGCATGATCGAGCGCACATGCGGGTCGTCTTCGCACAGCACCGCCACGCCATAGAAGGGCAGGCGCTGCAGGAAGTCAATAAAGGCCTGCTTGAGCCGTGCAAAATCGTGCCCGTAGGTGTCCATGTGATCGGCGTCGATGTTGGTCACCACCGAGATCACCGGATTGAGCAGCAAGAAGGAGGCGTCGGATTCATCGGCCTCGGCGACCAGAAAATCGCCCTTGCCAAGCCGCGCGTTCGCGCCGGCGGCGTTCAGCCGACCACCGATGACGAAGGTCGGATCGAGCCCGCCTTCGGCAAGAATCGAGGCGGCCAGCGAGGTCGTCGTGGTCTTGCCGTGGGTGCCGGCAATCGCCACGCCCTGCTTGAGACGCATCAACTCGGCCAGCATCTGGGCGCGTGGCACCACCGGCACCTGACGCACCCGTGCGGCGCGCACTTCAGGGTTGTCGTGCTTGACGGCGGTCGACACCACCACCACATCGGCATCCGCCACGTGGGCCGCATCATGGCCACGCATGACCCGGGCGCCCATGGCCGTCAGGCGGCGCGTCGCGGCACTCTCGCCCAGATCCGAGCCGCTCACGGAAAAGCCCTGGTTGAGCAACACCTCGGCGATGCCGCTCATGCCGGCGCCGCCGATGCCGACGAAATGGACGCGTTTGACTTTGTGCTTCATGATCCTTTGGACTCCTTCTCGCCGGCCAGCTCGCGGCACAGCTGCGCCACCTCGACGGCCGCGTTCGGGCGGGCCAGGGTGCGGGCCGCTTTGGCCATATCACGCAGACGACGGCGATCGAGGCCGCGCAAAATGCCGGCCAGACGCTCGGGGCTCAGCTCGCTCTGCGGCAGCAAATACGCCGCCCCGCGATCGGCCAGGAAACGCGCATTGCCGGTCTGGTGGTCATCCACGGCGTGGGGCAGCGGCACCAGAATGCTCGCCACGCCGGCCGCCGCCAACTCGGCCACAGTCAGCGCGCCGGCACGGCAGATCACCACATCGGCTGCGGCGTAGGCGGCAGCCATGTCTTCGATAAAGGGGCGCAGATCGCCCGCCACCCGCGCCATGGCATAGCTTTCGCGCAAGGCGTCGATCTGTGCGGCGCCGGCCTGATGCACCACTTGCGGCCTGATCGATTCGCTCAGGCAGGCCAGCGCCTGCGGTACGGTTTCGTTCAAGGCTTTGGCACCAAGACTGCCGCCGATCACCAGGATATTCAGCGGGCCTTCACGCTCGGCGAAGCGCGCGTCCGGCGTCGCCAGCGCGACGATGTCGGCCCGCACCGGATTGCCCAGCCAGCGGCTGCCCTTGATCACTTTCGGAAAGCCGGTGACAACGCAATCGGCCACCCGCGCCAGCACGCGATTTGCCAGACCCGCCACCGAGTTCTGTTCATGCACTACCAACGGCCGGCCAACCAATGCGGCCATCATGCCGCCCGGAAAACTCACATAGCCGCCCATACCAAGCACCACGTCGGGCTTGGCACCACGAATCGCCATGAACGCCTGCCAGAAGCCTCGCAACAGATTGAGCGGAAGCAGCAGCTTCGCCATCACGCCCTTGCCGCGCAACGCGCCGAAGCGGATCCATGCGGTTTCGTAGCCGCGCTCGGGAATCAGCCGCCCTTCCATCCGGTCGGCATTGCCCATCCAGACGATACGCCAGCCCTCGGCGCGCAGCGCCTCGGCCACTGCGATGCCCGGATAGATATGCCCGCCCGTGCCGCCAGCCATGACCATCAGCGTCTTCATGCGCCACCTCCCCGCATGATCTGACGGTTCTCCCAATCGATACGAAGAAGAATCGCCAGCGCCAGGCAGTTGGCCACGATGCCCGACCCGCCAAAGCTCATAAGCGGCAGGGTCAGGCCCTTGGTGGGTAGCAAACCCATGTTGACGCCCATGTTGATGAAGGACTGCACGCCAATCCACAAGCCGATGCCTTGTGCCACCAGGCCGGCAAAGAAGCGCTCCAGATCGATCGCCTGGCGACCGATTGCAAAAGCACGATGCACCAGCATGGCGAACAGCACGATCACCACCATCACGCCGGCCAGACCCAGTTCCTCGGCGATGATGGCGAGAATGAAGTCGGTGTGCGCCTCGGGCAGGTAAAACAGTTTCTCGACACTGGCCCCGAGGCCGACGCCGAACCATTCGCCGCGACCAAACGCGATCAGTGCGTGCGAGAGCTGGTAGCCCTTGCCGAAGGCGTCCTGGAAGGGGTCCATGAAGCCGAAAATGCGGTCGCGCCGGTAGGGTGACAACCAGATCAGCAACATGAAACCGATCACCGCCACCACCGCCAGCAAGGCAAACACACGAACGTTGATGCCACCGAGAAAGAGAATACCGAAGGCGATCGCGGTGATCACCACGAAAGCGCCAAAGTCCGGCTCTTTCAGCAGCAGGAAGCCCACCAGCAACACCACGCCGGCCATGGGCAAAAAGGCCCGCTTGAAGCTCTGCATGTGCGGCAGCTTGCGCACGGTGTAGTCGGCCGCGTACAGCGCGGCAAACAGCTTCATGGCTTCGGAGGGCTGGAAGTTGAGTGGCCCGAGCGGCAGCCAGCGGCTGGCGCCGTTGACTTCGCGGCCGACGCCGGGCAGCACCACCAGAATCAGGAGCACGACGCCACCCACAAACAAATGCGGCGACATCTGCTGCCATGCACGCATCGGCAGTTGAAAGGCGACGGCGCCGACGATCGCGCCGATCATCAGAAACACCGCATGACGCACCAGATAGTAGGTGCTCTGGTGGCCGGTATATTTCAGCCCTTCGGCCGTGGCGATGGAGGACGAATAGACCATCACCAGACCGATCATCAGCAGGCTGACGGCCGACCAGATCAGCATCGGATCGAGTTCGCGCTGTTGAACCTCCGGCGCGCTGAGGCGATGCACCGCACGTCGCGCCGCCGGATTGTCGGCCTTGCGACGGGGCAGCAAAGAGGGCAGCGAGAGGCTCAGCTTCATGCGGCCTCCACACGGGGCAAGGCGCGCACCGCCTCGACAAACACATCGGCCCGGTGCGCGTAATTGCGGAACATGTCAAAGCTGGCGCAGGCGGGCGAGAGCAGCACGGCGTCGCCAGGATGCGCCAGGGCATCGGCGCGCAACACGGCGCGCGGCAAGTCGTCGGCAAATTCAATCGGCACAGCGGTGCCATCGAGCGCCGCCGCGATCTGCGGGCCGTCGCGACCAATCAGGATGACGGCGCGCGCATGGCGGGTCACCGGTTCGCGCAGCGGCGAGAAGTCCTGCCCCTTGCCATCGCCGCCGGCAATCAACAACACCGAGCGCTGCAAACCGGCCAGCGCAGCAATGGTGGCGCCGACGTTGGTGCCTTTGGAGTCGTCGTAATAGGTCACGCCATCGTCACGCTCGCCGATGCGTTCAACCCGATGGGCCAGCCCCCGGAACCCGCGCAAGCCTTCAAGCAAGCGCGCCATCGGCAGCCCGATGGCCTCGCACAAGGCCAGTGCCGCCAAGGCATTGGCCGCGTTATGCAGCCCCGCCACGGGCATGTCGGCAATGGCCAGCAGTGCTTCATCGCCGCGCACAAGATGACCGTCGTGGATGCCGTAGTCGGCGACCCGGCGCGGCGCATCAAGGCCGAAACTGCAGCCGGCGGCATCACCCAGCATCGACGCGACGCGGGCGTCGTCACGGTTCGATACGGCAAATTGCGAGCCGGCAAAAATGCGCGCCTTGGTCGCGGCATAGTCGGCCAGCGAATCGTAGCGGTCGAGGTGGTCGTCGCTGATATTGAGCACCACCGACGCATCGGCGTGCAGATTGGTCACGGTTTCGAGCTGAAAACTCGACAACTCCAACACCCAGCAATCGGGCAGCGCCGCGCCAGCACTGACGCGATCGTGCAGCACGGCCAGCGTCGCCGGGCTGATGTTACCGGCGGCCACGGCATCCATCCCCGCGGCACGGCACAAGGCGGCAGTCAGCGCGGTGGTGGTGGTTTTGCCGTTGGTGCCGGTAATGGCGATCAGGCGGCAGTGCTCGCGCGCACCGAGCGAGGTCAGCGCATCGACAAAGACCTGGATCTCGCCGGTGACCGGAATGCCGCGCGCACGGGCGAGCTCGACGACCGGCTGACGCGGGTCCAGCCCCGGGCTGATGGCCAGCGCCTCGACGCCGTCGAGCAGGCTCAGTTCAAACGGCCCGGCAACGAGTGGCACCTCGGGCAAGGCTGCACGCAAGGCGTCGGCACCCGGCGGGTTGGCACGGCTGTCGGCCACGCGCACCGATGCCCCCTCGCGCGCCAACCAGCGCGCGAGGGCCAGACCGGATTCACCCAGCCCGAGCACCAGTACATGTTTGCCTTGCCAAATGCCCATGTTTTCCTCAGCGCAACTTCAGCGTGGACAACCCGAACAGCACCAGCATGATGGTGATGATCCAGAAGCGAACCACCACCTGCGTCTCCTTCCAGCCACCCAGTTCGTAGTGGTGATGCAGCGGTGCCATACGGAAAATGCGCTTGCCACCGGAGAGCTTGAAGTAGATGACCTGCAGCATCACCGACAGGGTCTCGGCCACGAACAGGCCGCCCATGATGAAGAGCACGATTTCCTGGCGCACCACCACGGCCACAGTGCCCAGCGCAGCGCCCAGCGCCAGCGCACCGACATCGCCCATGAACACTTCGGCCGGGTAGGCGTTGAACCACAGGAAGCCGAGTCCGGCGCCGGCGATGGCCCCACAGAACACCGCCAGCTCGCCCGCGCCCGCGATGTAGGGCACGCCGAGATACTTCGAGAACCCGGCATGGCCCGCCACATAGGCGAAGATCGCCAGCGCGCCGGCGACCATCACTGTCGGCATGATCGCCAGACCGTCAAGGCCGTCAGTGAGGTTGACCGAGTGACTGGTGCCGGTGATCACGAAATAGCTGAGCAGCACGAAGCCACCGAAGCCGAGCGGATAGGCCACGTCCTTGAAGAAGGGCACGATCAGCGTGGTCTGCGCGGGATCGGTCGCCGTCAGGCCGAGCACCAGTGCGCCGGCCAGCGCGATTACCGAGGTCCAAAGATACTTCCAGCGGCTGGCCAGGCCTTTCGGGTCGCGGTGCACCACCTTGCGCCAGTCATCCACCCAGCCCACGGCGCCAAAACCGAGCGTGACCAGCAGCGTGACCCACACATAGTGGTTGCGCAGATCACCCCACAGCAGTGTGGTGAAGCCGATCGCGATGAGGATCAGCGCGCCGCCCATGGTCGGCGTACCCGCCTTGGTGAGGTGAGACTTGGGGCCATCGTCGCGCACCGCCTGACCAATTTTCTTGGCCGCCAGCCAGCGGATTACCGCCGGCCCGAAAATGAAGGAGATCGCCAGCGCCGTCAGCGCTGCCAGTACCGCACGCAGCGTGATGTAACCGAACACGTTGAAGGTTCGAACGTCCTGGCCGAGCCACAGGGCGAATTCAAGCAGCATGCGTTCCCTCCCCGGCCTCGATCGTGTCGTTCGCGACCGCATTGGCCACCCGTTCCATGCGCATGAAGCGCGAGCCCTTCACCAGCACCACCGTGTTCTCATCCATCAGTTTTTTCAGCGCGACGACCAGATCGTCGGGGCGCTCGAAATGTTCGCCGCCAGCGCCGAAGTTGCGCGCGGCCACGACGCTGGCCTGTCCGAGCGCCAGCAAGTAGTCAATGCCCTGGCTCTTGGCGTAGCCGCCGACCTCGTCGTGCATCTGGGCGCTGGTCTCGCCCAGCTCACCCATGTCGCCCAACACCAGCACCTTGCGGCCCGGCGTGGCGGCCAGCACGTCAATGGCGACGCGGGCCGAGTCGGGATTGGCGTTGTAGGTGTCGTCCAGCACGGTCGCGCCGTTCAGACCGACGCGCTGAGTGAGGCGCCCGCGCGTGCCCTGGTAGGCCGACAGCCCAGCCACCACATCCGCCAGGCTCGCACCGGCCGCGATGCAGGCCGCCGCCGCCGCGCAGGCGTTTCGGGCGTTGTGCAAGCCGGGCACGCGTAGCGGAAAACTCGCCGCCTCGCTGCCCACACGCAGCGTCATGCGCACCCCCAGACCGTGCAACACGCAGTCGGCGCGCACATCCGCCGACGCGCCGAGGCCGAAGGTGAGGACCTGGCGAGCCGTGTTGATGCCGCGCCAGTAGTCGGCAAAGCTGTCGTCGGCGTTGATCACGGCGACACCACCATCCACCAGTCCGCCGTAGATTGCACCCTTCTCCTCGGCCACGCCCTCAAGGTCACCCAGACCGGCCAGATGGGCCCGCAGTGCGTTACTGACCAGCGCTACGGTAGGCGCAGCCAAGCCGGTGAGATAGGCGATTTCGCCGGGGTGGTTCATACCCATCTCGATAATCGCAACACGGTGCTCGGCGCGCAGACGCAGCAGTGTCAGCGGCAGGCCGATGTCATTGTTGAAGTTGCCGGCAGTGGCCAACACGGCCGTGGCGGGATCTCCGCCTTCGCGTTCGACACGGGCAGCCGCGATAGCGGCGCACATTTCCTTGACCGTCGTTTTGCCATTGCTACCGGTCACGCCGATCAAAGGCAGATCGAACTGCCGACGCCACCACGCGGCCAGGGCGCCAAGCCCCAGTCGGGTGTCGTCAACCACCAGCCAGGGCAGGTCATCGCTCGGCGTATGCGCGTCGGCGTAGGCACGATCGACCATCGCCGCGGCCGCGCCGGCCTGGCGGGCGGCGTCAAGGAAATCATGACCGTCAAAACGTTCGCCACGCAGCGCCACAAACAGGCAGCCGGCGGCCAGCGCGCGCGAGTCGGTCAGCACTGCGTCAAATTGTGTGGCGCCGGTGGCTTGTGCGCCAATCGCGCGAGCCGATATCTGCAAATCAATCATAGGTGCGCTCCGTGGCCACTGCCCCATTGCGCCAGGGCCGCACGACCGTGTTCCACATCGGAAAACGGATGGCGCACGCCCTGAATCTCCTGATACGGCTCATGTCCCTTGCCGGCAATCACCAGCACGTCATCGGCGCTCGCCGCAGCCACCGCCGCCTGAATCGCTCGCGCGCGATCGACCATGCGATGCATGTTGTCGCCCGCCGTGAGCGCAACCTGGTCGAGAATCTGCTCCGGGTCTTCGCTGCGCGGGTTGTCACTGGTGAGCCAGAGCACATCGGCGAATCGCGCGGCAACTGCACCCATCAAGGGTCGCTTGCCCGCATCCCGGTCGCCGCCGCAGCCAAACAGGCAGAACAGACGGCCTTTGCGGGCCTCGGCGGTCTTGCGCGCTGCGACGAGGACTTTTTCAAGTGCGTCAGGGGTGTGGGCGTAGTCCACCAACAGCAAAGGCTCGCCGATACCACCCAGCATCTGCATCCGCCCTGCCGGAGGGCGCAGGCGCAGACAGGCCTGAACCGCCTCTGCAAGCGACGCGCCATGGGCAATCAAGGCGCCAATGACCGCCAGCAGATTGGATACGTTGAAGTCCGCCACCAGCGGCACATTGACCGGCTCTCGCTGAGCTTGCCAGCGGGCTACAAAACGCACGCCGGAGGCAGTGGTGCACAGCTCTTCGGCCACCAAGGTGCGGCCGTCCGGTGCATGTGCCGCGTTCTGCGCCGCCAGGGTATAGCCAATCACCGAGGCGCCTTTGGCCACCTGGCGCTTGAGCAATTCCACACCAAAGGCGTCGTCGAGATTGATGACCGCATGGTCGATATCCAGACGGAACAGATCGGCCTTGGCCTCGCCGTAGGCCTGCATATCGCCGTGGTAGTCGAGGTGATCACGCGTCAGATTGGTGAAAATCGCCACGTCAAAGCGCACACCGGCGACCCGGCCCTGATGCAAGCCGATCGAGGAGACCTCCATGGCGACAGCCCGCGCGCCTTCGTCGCGCAACCAGGCCAGCGTTCGGTGCACGGCGACGGCTTCGGGCGTGGTGTACAGGCCTTCAAGCAGTTGATCCGGAAATCCACTGCCGAGCGTGCCGATCACACCGCAGGGCTCGCCGCGCAGCGCCAGCGCTCGCGCCAGCCACTGGCTGACCGTGGTCTTGCCATTGGTGCCGGTCACGCCCGCCACCCACAGCTTGGCCGAAGGCGCATCAAACACCGCATCCGCCAGATAGCCCGCCATGGCGCGCAAGCCGCTTGCCGGCAGCATCGGCACGCTGGCCGCTGGCGGGACAAAACCGTCGGCAGTGTCATAGACCACCGCCACCGCACCCGCCTGAATCGCCTGCGCAATATAGTGGCGGCCGTCGGCGCGCAAACCAGGGTGTGCTAGAAACACGTCGCCCGGCGCCACGGCGCGCGAATCGACGCTCAGGCCGCGCACGGTCACACCCGCTGCGCGCAGTGCGTCGAGAAGGCGGCGGGCATCGACCTGACTCACATGCGCCCCCGTGCGGCGATTTCTTCCTTGCTGCGCGCCACCTGCAAGGGCGTGATCGGAGCATCGGGCGGCACGGACAGAGCGCGCAAGGCGCCGGCCATGACATTCGAGAAAATCGGCCCAGCCACCTGACCGCCGTAGTATTGCTTGCCGGCAGGCTCATCAATCATCACGGCAACGACCAGGCGCGGATCACTTACCGGCGCCAGGCCAACAAAGGAGGCAATGTACTTGCTGGTGTAGTGCGCCCCTTCCAGCTTGTGAGACGTCCCGGTCTTGCCCGCCACGCGGTAGCCCGGCACCTGACCATGCACCGCGGTGCCACCGGCCTGCGTCACCATTTCCATCATCGCGCGGGTTTCACGTACGGTTTGTGCCGAAAACACGCGACGACCGGTCACTTGCGGCACCTCACTGCGTGTCAGCGTCACCGGGATCACGTCGCCATCGCGCGCAAACGCCAGGTAGGTACGCGCCAGTTGCATCAGGCTCGCCGACACGCCATAGCCATAGGCCATCGTGGCCTGTTCGATCGGACGCCAGGTGCTCGCGGGGCGCAGCCGTCCCGAGGCTTCACCCGGAAAGCCCAGCTGCAGCGAGGAGCCCAGACCCAGGTCATCGTAGACCTGCCACATCTCTTCGGGTTTGAAGGTCATCGCCATGCGCACCGCGCCGATGTTCGACGATTTCTGAATCACCTCGGCAACCGTCAACCGGCCATGCGGCTTGGTATCCGTAATCGCCGCATTGGCCAGCGTCATGCGGCCATTGCCAGTGTCGATCACCGTATCGAAGCGGAATTTACCGCTCTCCAGCGCCATCGCCGCGATGATGGGCTTGAGCACCGAGCCCGGTTCGAAGGTGTCGGTAACGGCCCGGTTGCGCAACTGCGCACCGCTGAGAGATTCCCGGTTGTTCGGGTTGTAGGTCGGCGCGTTCACCATCGCCAGCACTTCGCCGGTGCGCGAATCGAGCACCACCACACTGCCGGCTTTGGCGCGATACGTATCCATCGCACTCTGCAAGGCGGTGTAAGCCAGGTACTGGATCTTGGCGTCGATCGACAAGGCAATGTCCTTGCCCTCTTGCGGCGTACGGATCGACTCCACATCCTCGACGATCTGCCCGCGGCGGTCCTTGATCACACGGCGTGACCCCGGCTTGCCGTTGAGTTGGTTGTCATAGGCCAACTCGACCCCTTCCTGACCGTGGTCATCGACGCCGGTAAAGCCGAGCAGGTGCGACATCACCTCGGCACCGGGGTAATAGCGACGATACTCACGCTGGTCGTGGATGCCAGCGAGTTTCATGCTCGCCACTTGCTCGGCCACTTCGGGCGGCACCTGGCGCTTGAGATAGACAAAATCGCTGTCACGCGCCAGGCGGTGGTTCAGGTCACGTACGTCCATGTCCAGCAAGCCAGCCAGCTTGCGCACTTCGGCCGGGGTCGGCTTGGCATCACCCGGGATCGCCCAGATCGACTTGACCGGCGTGCTCGCCGCCAGGACCGTGCCATGACGATCGGTAATCTTGCCGCGGGTCGCCGGGATCTCGATCACCCGCGCATAGCGTGATTCGCCCTTGGCCTGCAAAAACTCATCGTTCACGCCCTGCAGATACGCCGCCCGCGCCACCAGCGCGAAGGACCCAAACAACAGGGCCAGCAAAACGACGCGGGGCCGCCAGACAGGCAGCCCTTTTGCGAGAAGCGGATTATGGTTGAAGGTGACGCTGCGCTTTTTCATGGCGAACCCTCCACGACCAGCGTCTGGGACGCACCTGGCGCCTGCATTCGCAAGCGCTGCCGCGCGATTTTCTCGATGCGCACATGTGCCGCCCAGGTACTTTGCTCCAGCTGCAACTGCCCCCACTCCACCTCAAGCTGGCGCATGCGGGCCTGATCGCGCTCCAGCTCGGTGTGCAGCTTGCGCGCCTGATGCTGCGAAGCCACCACCCCAAGGGCACTGGCCACCGCAACCACCACAAGCATGACGTCGGCACGCAACATGGTCAGGCCCCCGTCCGTTCGGCCACACGCATCACGGCACTGCGCGCACGCGGGTTGGCCCGCACTTCGGCCTCACCGGCCTTGACCGCCTTGCTCACCAGACGCAGCTTCGGTGCCGGTCGATCGGCTTCACGTACCGGCATGCCACGCGGCAATGCGGGCGGCACCGACGCATCGCGCATGAAGCGCTTGACGATGCGGTCTTCGAGCGAGTGAAAACTGATCACCACCAGCCGGCCATCGATCACCAGCCGGTCCATGCACTGCGGCAACACTAGCGACAGCTCTTCAAGCTCCGCGTTGATGAAAATCCGAAGAGCCTGGAAGGTGCGCGTCGCTGGGTGCTGCCCCGGCTCGCGCGTGCGGACCGCTTTCTCCACGAGTGCGGCAAGTTGTCCAGTGGTTGCAACAGCCCCCCCTGCCCGAGCAGCAACAATCGCCTTTGCAACCGCATAAGCAAACCGTTCTTCCCCATAGTCCTTCACCACCTCGGTAATTTCGCCGACCTCCGCCCGGGCCAGCCACTGAGCCACGGTTTCACCGCGACTCGTATCCATGCGCATGTCGAGCGGCGCATCGAAACGGAAACTCATGCCACGCTCCGCCTCGTCGAGCTGAGGCGAAGACACCCCCAGATCCAGCAAAATGCCGTCGACCTGGCCAATGCCTGCGGCATCCAGCGACTGCGCCATTTCACTGAACGGGGCATGGATCAATAAAAAGCGGGGGTCTTTCAGTTCAGCACCGGCTGCGATGGCGACCGGATCGCGGTCAAACGCCACCAGACGGCCCGTCGGGCCCAAGCGTTCGAGCACGGCACGGCTATGCCCGCCACGGCCGAAGGTGCCATCGACGTAGCACCCATCCGGGCGGATATTCAATGCATCGATCGCTTCGGAGAGGAGGACGCTGACATGGGTGGCAGCGGAGCTCATAGCGCCAGATCTTCCAGGCCCGGCGGCAGCAGATCGGCACCCATGCCAAACATGAGCTCCTGCTGCTTCTGCCAGCCCGCATCGGACCACAGCTCGAAATGCGAGCCCTGACCGACCAGCCACACCGACTTTTCAAGCTCGGCGAACTGCCGCAATTCCGGCGCCACCAGCACACGACCGGCGCCATCCAGACGCTCTTCGCGGGCAAAACCGACCAGCAGCCGCTTGAGCATCGCCGAACGCGGCTCAAGGCTTGAACCCGCCAGCACTTTGTCGCGAATAGGCAGCCACGCCTCCGAGGGATAGATCAGCAGACAACGGTGCGGATGCCCCGTCACCACCAGTTCACCGGCGCCCGCGGTCAGCGCGTCACGATGCCGCGCAGGGATCGCCAGGCGACCCTTCGCATCGAGACTGAGCGCTGCAGCGCCTTGGAACATCGCACCCCCTCAGGATGGTTCGAAAGAGAGATTTGGTGCACTCTTTCCCACATTTGTGCACTTGACCCCACTTTAGTGCATAGAACAAGGGGGGTCAAGCGCACGAATCAGGGGTTTTGCCAATGGACACAACCACTTACCGAATGCGCCGGCGAAGCTGCAAAAGGCATTTTCCTAGCCAAATCAATGACAACGGGAATGAATTCGAGATTTCACGCGAGGCGAACGCAATCGCCTCGCCCCACGGTGGGAAAAGGTGGGAGAAATTGATTGATGCGCGTGAAGAAAAAAGCGGGGAATGGGAAGTCCGCCGATAAGCCGGGTTCTGTCAAACGCTCTTGCGAGCGCCGGGCAGTCATTCCTCTCGGCGACGCGTTGCCACGCCGCTCTAGCAGCCTACCCGGGAGCGACGCGAGCCACGCCAATGCTCCCCTATTTGGCCTTGCCCCGGATGGGGTTTGCCATGCCGTCCGTGTCACCACGTCCGCGGTGGGCTCTTACCCCACCGTTTCACCCTGACCCGACATCTGCGGTCGTCGGCGGTTTATTTTCTGTTGCCACCCCGTGTCTGCTCGGGTTTCCCCACCGCAAGCGGCGCAGATCACAATCCACGAGATGATCACCCCTTCGGGCAATACTTTCCGTCGCTTTAGCCTTTCGGCGTATGGCGCCCGGCCGTTAGCCGGCATCCTGCTCTATGTGGCCCGGACTTTCCTCGATACGCTTGCGCGTGTCGCGACTGCCTGGCGAACTTCCCGGCGCGGATTATAGCGCGAGCGAGGTCGCCTCCACGTCGGAAATTACGGCGGCGGGTGACCGCGCACCCAGCGGCCGGAATTGCGTCGTGTCTTCATAGAACTCACGCACGGCGTTTTCGCGCACCACCCCCGGAATTCCGAGCATCGGCAGCGGTGACAAATCAAGCGGAGAGTTCAGCAAGCCCTTGTCGGTCAGCCGATGCTCAAGCCACGTATCGGCCCACGCAATCTGCGCTGCCAAGGGCAAGGCAAGCACTTCCTCGGGGACCGACATATAGACAGCTTTGGCGCACAGCCCGTTAAACGGCGTGCGCATCTGATCGTAGGAGGCGTGACCAAATAACAAAAAGCGCGTCGTCGCTTTCACGCGAGCGCGCGCATCCCAAAAGACCGGCAGCCAGTCGTGCCGGGCCATGGCCGCGAGCAAGGCGTCGTCGGTACCCAGCACCAGCATCCCGCACTCGTCGAACTGGGTGAGCGCGTCGCGTACCGGGCCGCGACCACGTACCCGCGCCACGCCCGCCAGCGCGGACGCTTGCATATGGCAGGCGTTCAGTGCAGCCTTGGCGCGCGGAAACGTCGCCCAAACGAGTGCATTGAAGTAGTCGTGCCAGTTGTCGTCGCGCGTTGCGACTTGCCCGCAATCAAATACCGACAGTTCGTAGTCTGTGCTGATCGCGTCCGGCGCCACAAAGCGAATCGCCTCGCCACTGGCGCTTGCAAGACCGGGCGCGGCCTGCGCGACCAGCCGGTTGAGCGCCAACAGCCCGGGCAAACGATCGCCGCTGCCTTCGAGCAGTGCAGCGAGGGGCGCGAACAGCGGCCACCTGGCCAGCGCCGCCGGCACGAGATAGTCCGGACGTGCGCTCACTTTCCACCCGTTGCCGGCTCAAACACCATGTCACCATCGCGCATGCGGAAACTACCCACCAAGGCGCCGGGCGGTGTCGCCGGCGCGTCGGCCCAGTCCTGCACCCGGCACTTTTCGGTGCTGGCCAGATACCAGCGACGCCCCTGCTGCAGCGCCCACAACTGATAGCCGGCCTCGTAGACCTTCATGGCCGGCCCGTCGACACTGCCTGGCCAGATGCTGACGCGACGCTGGCACTTGGGCAGGCGCGCTACCACAATCGCCTGCTCCACTTCATCGGCCCAGAAATAGCGCTGCTCGCGCATCAGCATCAGGGCATGGTCAGACCCTTCAACCTTGTACGCGGAGGCCGAGTTCTCGCAAGCGGTCAACGTCAGCAACATGAGCGGCAGGAGCAAAAGGCGGCGGTCGAGCATCATGGTTTTACGGTGTATCAGTCAAGGCGCCAAGCGACCGTGCCGCCCGCACGCAGCGGGATCAACGGGTCGTCCGGCAGGTAATCGAGCTGGGCCGGCACAGCGGTGTCGGCCCGTGTCAGCGTGAGAGTGTCGGTGTTGCGCGGCAGGCGGTAGAAATCGGGGCCGAAATGGCTGGCAAAACCTTCGAGCCGGTCCAGCGCACCGGCCGCGTCAAAGGCTTCCGCGTACAGCTCGATACCGGCGTTGGCGGTGTAGCAGCCAGCGCATCCGCAGGCCGATTCTTTGGCACCGCGCGCATGCGGGGCCGAATCGGTGCCGAGGAAAAACTTCGGATTGCCGGAGATGGCGGCCGCCACCAGCGCCTCACGATGTGTTTCGCGCTTGAGCACCGGCAGGCAGTAGTGATGCGGATTGATGCCGCCGGCGAAAATCGCGTTGCGGTTGAGCAGCAGGTGGTGCGCGGTGAGGGTTGCCCCCACGTTGGGGCCGGCTTCGGTCACGAACTGCGCCGCCTCGCGCGTGGTGATGTGCTCGAAGACGATACGCAACGCCGGGTAGTCTTTTGCCAGCGGCGCCAGCACTGTATCAATAAAGATACGCTCGCGATCGAAGATATCAACGTCAGCATGGGTCACCTCTCCGTGAACACACAGCACCATGCCCGACTTTTCCATCCGTTCGAGCGCCGGGCGGACCTTGTCGATGGCGGTCACGCCGGCATCCGAGTTGGTGGTCGCACCGGCCGGATAGAGCTTCACCGCAGGGATGAAGCCGGTCTGCAGGGCACGGTCGATTTCATCGGGCGCCGTATTGTCTGTGAGGTACAACGTCATCAACGGTTCGAACTTGAGTCCGGCCGGCACGGCGGCGAGGATTCGGTCACGGTAGACGCGCGCCTGCTCGGCATTGACCACCGGCGGGCGCAGGTTCGGCATGATGATGGCGCGGCCGAAACGGCGCGCGGTGTCGGGCACAACCGCCGCCAGCGCGGCGCCGTCGCGCACATGCAGGTGCCAGTCGTCGGGCCGGATAATAGTCAGTGTTTGCATGCGTGAACCTCGCTTTTTTGTCGGGCCGGATTATAGGCCCGTCTCGGCATTGGATTTGATGGCCAGCGCGCGCTGATAGAGCGCGTTCTTGGGCTGGCCGGTAATTTCAGCGGCAAGCTTGGCCGCCGCGCTGGTCGGCATCTCGGCCAGCAGCAGTTTGAGCACGCGCTCGGCCTCGACATCGAGGCCTTCAACGGGCGGCGCGCCGGACACCAGCAACACAAACTCACCGCGCTCGCGGTTGCTGTCGGCATCCAGCCAGGCCTGAGCCTCGCCCAGCGGCAGCCGGGCGATCTCTTCGAAGCGCTTGGTCAGCTCGCGGGCGACCACCAACTCGCGATCCTGGCCGAGCACCTCGACCATGTCGCGCAGGCTGTCACGCACCCGGTGCGGCGCCTCGTAAAACACCGTCACATCCGTGCCCTCGCGCAGCGCTTCGAGCCGGCTGCGGCGTGCGCCCGACTTGGGCGGCAAAAAGCCGACAAAGTGAAAGCCGCCTTCGACAAACCCCGCCACCGACATCGCCGTCACCACCGCACTCGGCCCCGGCACCGGCACCACCGGATGCCCCGCCGCACGCACCGCCGCGACCAGACGCGCGCCGGGGTCGGAGATGCCCGGCGTACCGGCATCCGACACAAACGCCACCTGCTCACCGGCGGCGAGGCGCCCGATGATCTGCTCGGCCGCCCGGGCTTCGTTGTGCTCATGCGCGGCCATCAAGGTGGCGGCGATGCCGTGGGCGCTGAGCAAGCCCTTGGTGTGGCGGGTGTCTTCCGCCGCCACCACGTCCACCGCCCGCAGAACGGCCAGCGCACGCAGGGTGATGTCCTGCAGATTCCCCATCGGCGTGGCCACCACATACAATGACGGCGTCCTGGAAAGCGGTGAGTCGTTGATGTCCATGAAGCGTCTGACCCAGATGTGCAAGTCCGCCATTGTCGACCGCCTCGCCCCTCAACGGCAAGCCGCCGACCGTGGCCGAATCGCCGAGCAGATGGCCGAGGCGCATCTGAACGCCGCCGGCCTGCGCACGCTCGCACGCAATTTTCACTGCCGCGGCGGCGAGCTCGACCTGGTCTGCCGCGACGGCAAGACCCTGGTTTTTGTGGAAGTTCGCCTGCGCGGACGCAGTGATTTTGGCGGCGCCGCGGCCAGCATCACGCCGCGCAAACAGGCGCGCATCGTGCTCGCCGCACGCCACTGGCTGGCCCAGGCCGGCCGGCTCGCCGACGCGCCCTGCCGCTTCGACGTGGTGTTGCTCGACGCGCTCGACAGCACCCGCATCGAGTGGATCCGCGGCGCCTTCGACACCTGACGAGAATGTAACGAAGCGCGTCGGCCACACCGGGCGCCGACAGGCCGCATGCTAGAATCGGCGCTCGTTTCAGGCCAAGAGTCAGCGGATTCACGATGGATCTCATCAGTCGCATTACCGACCAGTTCGAACAGAGTATCGCCACCAAGCGCGCATCGCTCGAGGTGCTTGCCGCGCCGCTCGCCCACGCCGTGGACGTGATGACCGGCAGCCTGATGAACAACGGCAAGATCCTCGCGTGCGGCAACGGCGGCTCGGCTGCCGACGCCCAGCATTTTGCCGCCGAACTGGTCAATCGCTTCGAGATGGAGCGCCCGCCGCTGGCCGCCATCGCGCTGACCACCGACAGCTCCACCATCACCTCCATCGCCAACGATTACGCCTACGACCAGATCTTTGCCAAACAGGTCGCCGCGCTGGGTCACCCCGGCGACGTGTTGCTGGCCATTTCCACCAGCGGCAATTCGCCCAACGTGATCGAAGCGATGAAGGTCGCGCACGAGCGCGAAATGACCGTCATCGCCCTCACTGGCAAGTCCGGCGGGCGCATGGCCGAACTGTTGGGGCCGGAAGATGTCCACCTGTGCGTCCCGGCCGAGCGCACCGCGCGCATCCAGGAAGTCCATTTACTGATCCTTCACTGCCTGTGTGATGGCATCGATTGTTTGCTATTAGGAGTCGAATAAATGAGTCAATCCCTGCGCCGTACCATTCTGACGCTGGCCCTGGTCGCCGGCGTCGTTCCAGCCCTTCAGGGCTGCTTCCCGCTGGTTGCGACCGGTGTTGGCACTGGCGCGCTGATGGTCTCCGACCGTCGCAGCTCGGGCGCCTATGTCGAAGACGAAGCCATCGAATGGAAAGCCGCCGCGCAAATCAAGGAAAAGCTCGGCGACCATGTGCATATCAACGTCATCTCCTACAACCGCAACGTGTTGCTCACCGGCGAAGCCCCCGATGCCGGCATGCGCGACCAGTTGCCGCGCCTGATCTCGGTCGTTCCCAACGTGCGCGGTGTCACCAACGATGTGCAGGTCGCCGGCCACAGTTCGCTGACCTCGCGCAGCAACGACACCCTGATTACCTCCAAGGTGAAGGCACGCATGATTGATTCGGCCAGTGTGCAAGCCAATCAGATCAAGGTGGTCACCGAGGCCTCGACGGTCTACCTGATGGGCATGGTCACCCAGCAAGAAGCCGACGCCGCCACCCAGGTGGCGCGCACCACCGACGGCGTCAAAAAGGTCGTCCGCGTGTTCGAGTACATCAGTGCCGACGAAGCCCGCCGGCTGGATCTGCTGCGCAACAACTGAGCGCACTCATCGCCGCACCCAACCGCCCTCCGGGGCGGTTTTTTAATGCCGGTGCCTCATGGGGTTTCGGTATCGATCGGCAGCACCGTGTCGTACTTCACCTCGCGCAACACCACCGCGGTGCGCACATTGGCCACGCCGGCGATGGCAAAGATCTGCTTGTGCAGGAAGTGATCGTAGGCCTTCATGTCGGGCACCACCACCTTCAGGATGTAATCGGCGTCGCCGGTGGTCGAGTAACACTCGATCACTTCCGGATGCGCCACCACCGCCCGTTCAAACTCATCCACCGCCGTGCCCACATGGCGCGCCAGCGTCACATGCGCCAACAGACACTCCTTCAGACCGATCGCCTCGCGGTCGAGCAACACCGTGTGGCGCCGAATCAGCCCTGCCTTCTCGATCTCCTTGAGTCGTCGCCAGCACGGCGTCGATGACAAGCCAACCCGCGCCGGCAGCTCCTGCACCGACAGGCGCGCGTCGCGTTGCAGCTCCGAAAGTATGCGGCGCACAAATCGCTCAAGCATGAATGACCTCAAAATTGACTCATATCAAGGATGCACCTTCTCATCTAACACCAGTTGTCGGCAAGAGAGGAACGATTAATCCGTCAATGCCGCCTAAGCTGTTATCACCCTAAAACACGATGGGCGACCTGACCGGGCAACCAGCGAGGATCGACCCCACGGAGAGAGACAATGCGCCATCCCGAACCCCGGGTGGACGTGCCGACGACCGCCACCCCGCTGGCGGACACCACGCTGCAACTGGCACGCCCCGACTACACCCTGAGCGACGCCCTCGCCGCCGACCATGGCGTCGTCTTCCTCACCGGCATCCAGGCGCTGGTCCGCCTGCCGCTGATGCAGGCACAGCTCGACCGCAGCCGCGGCCTCAATACCGCCGGTTTCATCAGCGGCTATCGCGGCTCGCCGCTGGGCGGCTACGATATCGCGCTGGGCAAGGCGCAAAAGCACCTTGATGCGGCCGGCATTGCCTTCCAGCCCGCGATCAACGAAGAGCTCGGCAGCACCGCGGTGCTCGGCAGCCAGCAGGTCGAAAGCGACGAGCAGCGCACCGTCGATGGCGTCTTCGCCATCTGGTATGGCAAGGGGCCGGGCGTGGATCGCGCCGGCGATGCGCTCAAGCATGGCAACGCCTACGGCGCGTCGCCCCATGGTGGCGTGCTGGCCGTGCTGGGGGACGACCACGGCTGCGTGTCCTCATCGATGCCGCACCAAAGCGACCTCACGCTCAAGGCCTGGCACATGCCGGTCATCCACCCCGGCAACGTGGCCGAGTATCTGGAGTTCGGCCTCTACGGCTGGGCACTGTCGCGCTTCTCGGGCAACTGGGTCGGCTTCAAGGCGATCTCCGAAGTGGTCGAGAGCGGCATGACGGTCGACCTCGATGCCGTGCGCCACGACTTCCCGCCGCCGGCCGACTACACCCCGCCCGAAGGGGGCCTGCACTACCGCTGGCCCGATCTGCCCAGCCTGGCGCTCGAAGCCCGGCTGGCCGACAAGCTCGACGCGGTGCGCGCCTTCGCCAAGCACAACAGCATCGACCGCTGGATTCGCCCCACACCAAACGCCACGCTCGGTATCGTCACCGTCGGCAAGGCGCATTTCGACTTCCTCGAAGTGCTGCGCCGGCTGGAGCTCACACTCGATGACCTGGCCGACGCGGGTATTCGCCTCTACAAGGTCGGGCTGGTCTTCCCGCTCGAGCCGACCCGCATCGACGCCTTGATCGAAGGGCTCGACGAAGTGCTGGTCATCGAAGAAAAAGCGCCAGTCGTCGAAGAGCAGATCCAAACTCAGCTGTTCAACCGCCCCGGCGCCCGCCCGCGCGTGATCGGTAAAGTCGCCGCCGACGGCACGCCGCTGCTGTCGGCGCTGGGCGAGTTGCGCCCTTCACGCATCATGCCGGTCTTCGCCCGCTGGCTGGCCACCCATCGACCGGCGCTCGACCGACTCAGCCATGTGTGCGATTTCACCGCACCCGAGGTGCTGTCCAACGCCGGCGACGCGGTGCGCCGGCTGCCCTATTTCTGTTCCGGCTGCCCGCACAACAGCTCCACCAAAGTACCCGAAGGCTCGGTCGCGCAGGCCGGCATCGGCTGTCACTTCATGGCCTCGTGGATGGACCGCCAGACCACTGGCCTGATCCAGATGGGCGGCGAAGGCGCCGACTGGTCGGCCCACGGCCGCTTCACGCGTCGGCCGCATGTGTTCCAGAACCTTGGCGACGGCACCTATTTTCACTCCGGCAGTCTGGCCATCCGCCAGGCCATCGCCGCCCACGCCAACATCACCTACAAGATTCTCTACAACGACGCGGTCGCCATGACCGGCGGTCAGGCCCACGACGGCGTGATCAGCGTCGAGCGCATCGCCCGCCAGGTCGAGGCCGAGGGCGTCAAGCGCCTCGCCGTGGTCAGCGACGAGCCGGAGAAATACGACGGCGCGGGCGCACTCTTTCCGCCGGGCACCACCTTCCACCACCGCAGCGAGATGGATGCCGTGCAACGCACGCTGCGCGACATTGAAGGCGTCACCGCGCTCATCTACGACCAGACCTGCGCCGCCGAGAAGCGCCGCCGGCGCAAGAAAAACGCCTTCCCCGACCCCGACCGCCGCATCTTCATCAACCCTGAAGTGTGTGAAGGCTGCGGCGACTGCGGCACGCAGTCCAACTGCCTGTCGGTAGTGCCGCTGGAGACCCCGCTCGGGCGCAAGCGCCAGATCGAGCAGTCTTCGTGCAACAAGGACTTCTCCTGTGTGCAGGGCTTCTGCCCCAGCTTTGTGTCGGTGGCCGGCGCCACGCTCAAGAAACGTGTCGGCAAGCTCGACGCCGCCACGCTCGCCCACTTGATCAGCGACCTGCCCACGCCGCACACCCACCTGAACGACGCACCCTACGACATGCTGATCACCGGCGTCGGCGGCACCGGCGTGGTCACCGTCGGTGCGCTGATCTCCATGGCCGCCCACCTCGACGGCCTGGCCAGCTCACAGCTCGACTTCATGGGTTTTGCGCAAAAAGGCGGCGCGGTGCTGGCCTTCATCCGCTGGGCGAAGACGCCGGAGCTGCTCAACCAGGTGCGCATCGACACCCAGCAGGCCGACCTGCTGCTGGCCTGCGACCTGGTGGTGGGCGCCTCGGCCGAAGCCCTGCAGACCGTGCGCCACGGCCGCACCCGCATCATCGCCAGCGAACACCAGAACCCCACCGACCGTTTCGTGCGCGACCCGGACGCCCAGCTACACGCAGACGCCCTGCTCGACAAGCTACGCTTCGCCGCCGGCGACGATGCGATGGAATCGGTCGACGCCTACGATCTCGCCTTGCGCCTGCTCGGCGACTCGATCGGCGCCAACATCCTGCTGCTCGGCTATGCCTGGCAGCGTGGCCGAGTGCCGGTCTCGCTGGCGGCCATCGAACACGCCATCACGCTCAACGCGGTGGCCGTCGATACCAATCGCATGGCCTTCCACCTCGGCCGGCTGACCGCCGAGAAGCCCGGCGCCGTGCTCGAACTGGCCGAAGAGCCGCCCCACAAGACGCTGACGCTCGACGCGCTGATTGCCCATCGCGTGGCGCACCTCACCGCCTACCAGGACGCCGCCTACGCCGCGCGCTACACCGCGCTGGTCGAACGCGTGCGCCGCGCCGAGATGGCACTGGTCGGCGCCGATGCCCCGCTGCGACTGACCGAGGCGGTGGCCTTCGGCTATGCCAAGCTGCTCGCCTACAAGGACGAGTACGAAGTGGCGCGCCTGTACACCAACGGCCGCTTCATGGACGAGTTGCGCGACACCTTCGACGGCGAGCTCAAGCTCACTTTCCACATGGCACCGCCGCTCCTGGCCAAGATGGACGCCGCCGGCCGCCTGATCAAGCGCGACTTCGGCCCCTGGCTGATGCGCGCCATGGCCTGGCTGGCCCGCGGCAAGCGACTGCGCGGCAGCATGCTCGACCTGTTTGGTCGCACCGCCGAGCGCCGCATGGAGCGCGAACTGGCACACAGCTACCCGGAGATGATCGACACCCTGCTCACGCGCCTCACCGGCGCCAATCTGGATGACGCCACCGCGCTGGCCGACCTGCCCCGTCAGCTTCGCGGCTTCGGCCATGTGAAACACGCCAACCTGCAGGCAGTGGCAATGCGCGAGGCGCCACTGGCCAATGCCCTGGGCGTCACCGCGATTTTCGCCGAGGCGCTCAAAAAACTACCGCACACAACCGGCACCGCCGCGTTCAAGGGCATCCCGGTCGTGGCCGGGAAGTAGCGCGAGGGGCGCACTGTAGATACCGCCCGGCGTCCCGCTCAGTCGTGCGTCGGGCGCACCCGCGGGATCGATACCCGAAAGGTCGTTCCCTCACCCACGGTGCTGCGTACGTCAATCCGCCCACCGTGCTTCTCGACAATACCGTAGGACAAGGCCAAGCCAAGCCCCGTGCCTTGTCCGACCGGCTTGGTGGTAAAGAAGGGGTCAAACAGACGGCGAAGGTTTTCGGCCGGAATCCCGCAACCGGAGTCGGCGACCTCGACCCAAACCTCGGCCTCATCATCACTTACACCGGTACGCAAGCTGATGGTGCCGGACTCCGTAATCGCATGGCCGGCATTGACGATCAGATTGAGAAACACCTGATTCAGTTGCGATGGCAGGCACTCGACTTCCGGAATGTCGCCGTACTCCCGATTCACCGTCACCCGATGCTTCATGTCTGTCAGGGCAATATTGGCGGTGGCGTTGAGGCCCGCTTCGAGCGAGGCCATTTGCCATTGATCATTGCCGCCGGCGCGCGAGAAATCGCGCAAGTCCTGCACGATACGACGTACCCGATCGAGCCCGTCACGAGACTCATCGAGCAATGCGACGATGTCATCGCGAACAAAATCAAGATCAGCTTCGGTGCGCGCCGCTTCGTAGGCCGCTAAAACCGGACTTCCCTTCGGAACAACGTCCCGCAAGCTGCGCTCACACGCGTCGGCCAGCGCCAGCAGATTGCCCACATAAGTGCCCAGCGTCGACAAATTCGCACTGACAAAGCCGACCGGGTTGTTGATTTCATGCGCCACGCCCGCGGCCAGCTGACCGATTGAGGCGAGCTTCTCTGTTTGCAGCAATTGTTGATGGGTGGTCGCCAGCGCTTCATTGGCAGCTTCGAGCTCGGCATTGCGCTCCTTGAGCGCGGCTTCGGTATGCATGAGATCGGTCACGTCCTGACCGATCGTGAATACACCGATCACATCACCACTGGCCGCACGATGCGGCGACGCGCACACCTGGAGATAGCCGGCACTGCCATCAGGCCGGGTAAACGCGCGCTGATAGGCCGTCGCCTCGCCCTTGAGCGCCCGCAGAAAATAGCCTTCGATCTCCGAATACACCGCATCGTCCACCAGATCGCGCAGGGTTTTGCCCACTTCCCCCGTCGTCACCCCACCGAATACCAACTCGCGCTGGTTGCTATAGACGCAACGCAGCTCGGCATCAAAGAACGAGAGCTTGCCCGGCACATTGTTCATCACCAGATCGAGCTGGCGGGCACGCGCTTCAGCCTCGCGCTCGGCGCGCTTACGCGCGGTGACATCGGTCCAGATCGTGACAAAGCCCCCCCCAGGCAGGGGCTCGCCCCGGATATCCAGCACCGAGCCATCGGGCCGGTCGCGCTCAAACTGATGTGGCTCGCGCTTTCGGCTGCGCTCAACCAGCGCATCTGCCTGCACCTCAGGATCGCCCTCGCCATACTCTCCGCGCCGGGCGTTGAACAGAAACAGCGCGCGCAATGTCGGCGCGCCGTTGGCGAACAAACTGTCGGGGAAGTCCAGCATTTGACGTGCTTTGCGATTGAAAATGCGCACGTTGAACGCCGCATCGACCAGCGCCACACCGACGGGCAGGTTGTCCATCAAGACATGGATCTCGGCCGGATCGAGCGCCCCCGCGTCGGAGAGGGCTTCGCTCGCCAGTTGCGCAACTGCGTTGGTGAGATCAGTCATACGCTCTCCTCTGAGACCGCCGCCGGCAACGCGACATACCGTCTCTTACTATGTCGGCATCGCCGGGCCGGACTTGAACACACGGGCTTGACCAAGCCCCACCGCAATCGCGACACTGGCACTCGCCATGAGCACAACACCCCCCAAAGGCCGCGGCACAACGCACACGCCCGACAGCCGATTTCTCCACTGGCAACGTGAGCCAAGCGATGACGGCTGGCCGCAAGAAGCGACCACGCCGCCGATGCGCACGCAACTGCAAATCGATACGGCCCGTCGCGTCATCACCACCAACCAGTCACCCGACGTCCCGTTCGAACAATCGATCAACCCCTACCGGGGCTGCGAGCATGGCTGTGTGTATTGCTTCGCCCGGCCCAGCCATGCCTATCTCGGCCTGTCGCCGGGGCTCGACTTTGAAACGCGACTGGCGTGGAAACCCGACGCTGCCGAGTTGCTGCGCACCGAGTTGGCTGCACGAAACTATCGCTGCTCGCCCATTGCGCTCGGCGTCAACACCGATGCCTACCAGCCCGTCGAGCGGCAGCTCGGCGTGACTCGCGACATCCTCAAGGTGCTCGCCGAGTGCCATCACCCGGTGGTGATCATCACCAAATCGGCGCTGATCGAGCGCGACCTGGACCTCCTCGGGCCGATGGCGCGCGAGCGGCTGGTTCAGGTGATGATCTCCGTCACCACCGTCGACACCACGCTGGCCCGCACCCTGGAGCCGCGCGCCACCGCGCCGCACCGCCGGCTGCGCACGATTCGCGCGCTGGCGGAGGCGGGCGTACCGGTCGGTGTGTTGTTCGCGCCGTTGATTCCGGCACTCAATGACGAAGAAATGGAGACGATCCTGGCTGAAGCGAGCGCGCGGGGCGCACGCACGGCGGGCTATGGCTTGCTGCGACTGCCGCGAGAAGTGGGGCCGTTGTTCGAGCGCTGGCTGGCCGAGCATGTCCCGGAGCGCGCCGCGCATGTGATGAGCCTGGTCCGCCAGTTGCGAGGTGGCCGGGTCAATGACGCGCGTTTCGGCGAACGCATGCGCGGGACGGGGCCTTTTGCCGATCTCTACCGCCAACGATTCGCCCTGGCCTGCAAGCAGCTCGGCCTCGCCCCACGCCATCTGGCGCTCGACACCCAGCGCTTTACACCGCCGGGCGCCGATCGGCAAGGCCGCTTGTTCTAAGCCGGCCTGGCCAAGGTCTCGTACAAGCCGACAACCAGATTGAGCTGTTCGAGAATCCGCTCGCTGGTGGTGGCAATGGCCTGCAGCGCCTTGGGCGAATTGCCCTGCCCTAACGCGTTCTGGAAGAAGAACCACTGCTGATCGGCCAGCGACAATTCGTTGGTGATCTGCGCCGTATTCTGAGGTGCCGCCTTGAGCAGCTCCAGCGCCTTGATGAACTCCTCGCGCGCCTTGCCAAGCGCCTCGACCGACGCCTGAGACTCGACGCCATAACGGGCAAAGTAGACAAACTTGGCCATGCGCTGCGAGAGCATTCGCTGACGGCCTGCCACGTTGATCAATCGCCCCTCCGTCGTGCCCGACGCGCGCTCATAAGCCTGCGTCGCTGCATGCGCCGCGCTCAACACGGCTTCGTTTCGGGCGTAGATCTGCACCGCACTCTCAGGCGATGGCGGCACCAGCAAGGCCGCGCGGTAGCTCTGCCAGTCGGCGCTCAGTTGCACCAATGCGGTCTGTACATCGGTCGTCGGCTGAAAGCGCGACAACTCCACCATCTGCGCCTCAAACAAGGTCATCGACGATTGCAGGAGTTTGGTGGCCACATCGGGGGTCACGGCCAGTGCTTGCATCAGCCAGGCCTTGGCACTGCGTTGCGACAACATGCGCTGACGACCGGCCTTGTTGATCGCCTCAGGCAGCGACAACGACGCTTCCGTCGCCGCCGGCATCGCTGCAGGTGCAGCGAACACACGCGGCATCGCGAGCATACCAACACAGCCCAAACTGGCCTTGAGTACATCCCTTCTGTGCGTCATCTCTTCACCACAATTCACAAATAGCGTGCATGGTGTAACGACGCGCTTTTTCATTCCTTAATACAAAACAACCGCCCAGCTGATTTGGATCAAGCGGTGCCACCCACCGTAAGCCGGTCGATACGCAAGGTGGGCTGTCCGACGCCAACGGGAACGCTTTGGCCATCCTTTCCGCATGTGCCGACACCGGGGTCGAGCGCCATGTCGTTGCCGATCATGGCGACGCGGGTGAGCGCATCGGGGCCGTTGCCGATCAGCGTCGCGCCCTTGACCGGCCGGGTGATCTTGCCCTTCTCGATGAGATAAGCCTCGGCAGTGGAGAACACGAACTTGCCCGAGGTGATATCCACCTGACCGCCCCCGAAATTGACCGCATACAGCCCACGATCGACCGAAGCGATGATTTCCTTCGGATCGTGACCGCCGTTCAGCATGTATGTGTTGGTCATGCGCGGCAGCGGCAGATGGGCAAACGACTCGCGTCGGCCGTTGCCGGTCGGCGCCACGCCCATCAGGCGGGCATTGAGCATGTCCTGCATGTAGCCGGTGAGCACGCCATCTTCAATCAGCGTGGTGCACTGGGTCGGGTTGCCTTCGTCATCGACACTGAGCGAACCGCGACGGTCGGCCAGGGTGCCGTCATCGACCACGGTCACGCCCTTGGCTGCCACCTGCTGGCCCATGCGCCCGGCAAAGGCGGAGCTGCCCTTGCGGTTGAAGTCGCCTTCCAGACCATGGCCGATGGCCTCGTGCAACAAAATGCCGGGCCAGCCGGAACCGAGCACGACCGTCATGGTGCCCGCCGGCGCCGGGTCGGCCGACAGGTTGACGCTGGCCTGGTGCACAGCCGCGCGCGCGTACTCACGCAGGCGCTCGTCGTCGAACCAGGCGTAATCGAAGCGGCCACCGCCGCCGCCGCTGCCCTGCTCCCGCTTGCCGCCCTCTTCCATGATCACCGAGATCGACACCCGCACCAGCGGGCGCACGTCGGCGGCCAGATGGCCGTCGTTCCGGGCGACCAGAATGGTCTCCCACGAGCCCACCAGATGCGCCATCACCTCCTTGACCCGGCTGTCTTCAGCGCGGGCAAACTGTTCCAGGCGCTCGAGCAGACGAACCTTGTCGGTATCGGCCAGCGACAAAAACGGATCGACGCCCCGATAGCGCAACGGCACCGCGATCGGTTGACCGATGCGGGTGCTGCCGCTGCCGCCGACCTCGCCGATGGCGCGCGTCGCGTCGGCCGCAGCCATCAAGGCAGGCAGGCTGATATCGTCGGAATAGGCGAACGCGGTTTTCTCGCCGCTGATCGCCCGCACGCCGACGCCCTGGTCGATATTGAAACTGCCGGACTTGACGATGCCCTCTTCCAGGCTCCAGGCCTCGGTGCGGTGGTATTGAAAATACAGGTCGGAGTAATCCACCTGGTGGGCGTGCATCCGTCCGAAGACGCCCTCCAGCGCCGACAGATCGAGTCCGGTCGGGGTCAGCAGGTGGCGTTCGGCAATGCGCAGGGCTTCAGTGTGATCGGTCATGGGGTTCCACTCGGGCGGCAGCACAGGGCGCGGCCGGGTCGGTCAGTTCAGGGAAGACGGCGGTGAGACAAGGCCGGCAAACGGGTTCGCACATCGCGGATGCGCGCGGGGTCCATGTCGGCCACCACCACGCCGGGCCCCTCGGCCCGCCGTGCCAGCACCTCACCCCAGGGGTCGATGATCAGTGTATCGCCATAGGTACGCCGCCCGCTGGGGTGGCGCCCGCCTTGCGCCGGGGCCATCACATAGCACTGGTTTTCGATCGCACGGGCGCGGAGCAGCACCTCCCAGTGCGCCTGGCCGGTGGTGTAGGTAAAGGCTGCGGGCAGGACGATCAGATCGACCACGCCCATGGCGCGAAACATCTCGGGAAAGCGCAGGTCGTAACACACCGACAGCCCGACCCGGCCGCAGGGCGCGTCGAAGGTCACCACCGCCTCGCCCGGCTCGATAGTCTCGGCCTCGTCGTATCGCTCGGCACCGTTGTCGAAACCGAACAGGTGAATCTTGTCGTAACGCACCACCCGCTCGCCGGCCGGGTTGAACACCAGCGTGGCGTTGCGAACCTTGTCGCCCGCGTCGGCCACCAGCGGCGAGGTGCCGCCGATCAGCCACACGCCGTGGCGCCGGGCAGCGTCCTGCAAAAACTGCTGGATCGGACCGCTGCCGTCGCGCTCACGCAAGCGCACCTTGTCCTCTTCATCGCTACTGATCAGCGGGAAATACTCGGGCAGCGCGATCACCTGCGCACCGGCCTGTGCCGCTTCGGCGACGAGATCGCCAGCGATCGCCAGGTTTTCGGCCACGTCCGGCCCCGAAACGGTCTGGATCGCGGCAATGCGCACGGGCGCGTCGAAGCTCATATCATTGGCTCCCTGCGCCGCTCTTGGGCGGCGCGGATGAGGTCTTGGTCACCACCGGATCGGTCCAGGTGCCGGTGATGTCGTATTCAAAGGCAAACGCCTTTTCCAGCGGATCTTTCAAGGCCTTCTGAACCAGATAGGTCACCACGCCTGCCACCGGATTGACGGCCCCCAGCGCAGCGCCGACGGCCACCGTTTCGCTCAGGGTCGGTTGTACTGTGACATGCAGATTCTGGGTTTCGTTCGGCACACTGGCCGAGCCGCTCATCAACACCTTTGCCGCCGGCCCGCGGATTTCAAGCGGGTCGGTCCGCAACACCCCTTGATCGACATTGATGCTACCGGAAATGCTGTCGAAGGCGAATCCTTCGCTGAACACGTCGCGGAAGTCGAGCGAAATCCGGCGCGGCAGGGACTGCAGGCTGAGCACACCGAGCAGACGCCCCACACCGGGCTCAAGCTTGCGAAACTGCCCCTTCTCCGCCGAGAGCGTCAGCGCGCCCGTCATCGAGGCCACATCGACATCGCTTGGCGCCCCCTGCCACGCGACCTTGCCACCCAGCGTGGCGCGCCCGCCCTGCACTGCGTCGGCATAGCCAAGGCGCTTGAGCAAGGCGCCGACATCCGGGCTTTCGAGCGAAAAATCGAGTTCGGTCTTTACGGGCGACTGCGCCCACCACAGTCCGGTGCCGGAGAGCACACCGTCAGGACTCCCCAGGGTCAGGCGATTCAAATGCCACAGACCCCCACGATTAAAGGCCTGCACATCGAGCCGGCCCAATTCCAGCCCACGCAGACCGAAACGCTCGACCACCACATCCAGCGCCGGCAAGGATTCGGGCGGTTTGAAATCGCTCGCACCGGCGGCGCCGTCCGCGCCCTTGCCGAGCAGCACATGAGAGAAGCGGGCATGCACACTGCCCTCGCCCGCCTGCAGCCAATCGACGACCCCGGCGGCCTCCTTGGCCTTGATCGTCACCCGCCAGCCATCGTCGCTTTGCCGGGCCTCGGCGGCCACCGCAGTCAGATCCAGGCCAGAAACACTCAGCTTTGGGGTATTCAGCTTGACCCCCGCCAGCGGCAGCGACGACGCCCCAGGCGCCGACGCGGCCGACAAGGCCATGCGCCAAGCGTCGACATCGACATGCGGCTGTTGGATCACCACCTGCACGCCACGCTCGCTGGCCGGCGCCGGTGCGCCAATGCCGACACCGCCGCGCGGCGCCGCCGCATCCTTGCCGCGCGCAATCTCCACCTGCGCGCTCGCCCGATCGGCCAGGCTTGCAGTGAGCCTGACCGGCTGATCCGGCAGCAGCTCAAGCGAGACCCGCGTCGGCCAGGCCTCAGTGGCCGATTTGTTGAACGGCGATGGCAAACTGCTGGAGACGCCGGTCAGGGGCGCCTCGACCACCACATCGGCCTGCCGGCCGCGAACGGTAATCTGTGCCGACCACGGCGTTTCGCCCGACAGATGCGCCCACAACGGCCACGGGTACGCCGCGCTCACCGCCGACAACTGGGCCGCGCCCGTCGCATCGAAACGCACTCCGCGATCGGCCAGCGTGGCGGCACTCAGCGACATTGGCTTGCCGAACAGCTTGCCGGTCGCTTGCGGAATACTCAGCTCGCTCGCCGTAAAATTCACCGTGCCGGCCGCTTCGACGATCGGCGCCAAGCCCGGCACGACGGTCAGCGTGTTGTCTTTGAAACGGAAACGGCCAACTACTTCGGTATCAACCACGTGCCGCAAGGGCAGCACCAATTTGAGATCGAGGCTGCCGTCGCCTTCGGCCCGCATGTCATCGGTAAAACCGTCGATGCGCTCACGCACCGGGCTGTCGCCAACAAAGCGCAGGAAATCCTGCGTGCCGCCATTCGCCACCCCGGTAATGGTGATCACCTCATCAGGCACATCCAGATCCGGCAGCACGACTTTCACCTTGCCCAGGCGCACGCCAAAGATCCGGCCCTGGCTGGCGGTGATCTCCATACGCGCGCCCTCAAAGCGCAAACCGCCCTCAATCGCCTCTATCTTGGGCCAGGCCGATGCGTAGTCGAGCTTGGCACTGCTGATCTTTCCGGTGATCAGGAAAATGCCACCGCCTTCGCGGTACGGAAAATCCGCCAGATCACCTTGCAAGCGCAGCCTGACATCATGTCCGCGACCGGCGGTGATGCTGTTGCGCAACCACTGCCGCGTGTCGAGATTGACCACCTTGGGCATGTAGCGCCACACCGAGGTCCCATCCGCCTCGCTCAAGCGCGCCTGCAGGTCGATCACCCCCGGCCCGCCCACGACCGGCTCGTAGTAGCCACTGGCCTCGCCGTCGGCATCGGCGTTGGCAAAACGCGCCTTGTCGAGCGCGATCCGCATCGCGCCTTCGCGCCGTTGCCAACCGCCTTCCGCAAACAGCGTGTCAAAACCCAGGGGCGCTTCGAATACCCCGGGCAAATCGAGCGCCATGTTTTTGCTATCGAGCAGAAAACGCCCTGCGCCCTGATCTCCGGCGATGTGTCCGCTGACCCCGGCCAAGCCCGGCACGCTGTCACGCGCCTGCATGCCGACACCATCGAAATCGGCCGACACCTGCCACGCCGAGGGTGCGGCCGTATCGCCCGTCCACTGCAAAGCCACCTGACGGAAACGCCCGGTGGGCGCAATCGCCGCCAGACGGTCTCGCATCGCCGCATCCAGCGGCAGATGCGCGGCCAGGGCCGACAAAGCGGCCAGATCGAGCTGATTGACCTCGAAGCGGGTGCGCTCATCGGCCCCCGCACCACTGCGACTGATACGCAAATCGGTCGGTTCGACCACCATCCCGTCGCCGGTTTCGAGCGCCAGGCCGTGCGTACTCACCACCATCTCGGTCGTGCTGCGTTTCGCACTGATGCGCCCGCCCAGACGATGCAAGGACAAGGCCGGCAAGTGCGCGTCGAGTTGGGCGCGCGCCTCGCGCAGCGCCAGATCCGCGGTTGCCTGCGTCGGCTTGCCGTCGAGCAGATCAACCCAGATACGGGCATCGCCAAAGCCGGTCAGCCCGGCAGGCACATCCACCCAGGCGTGGAGGCTATCGAGCGCAGCGTGGGAGACTGACGCAAAAATACGCCCCGTCCAGGCCGCCGGCGCCAACTCGTCGAACTCACGCAAGTCAACGCGCACGTCCACCCGCTTGGCCAGCGCCCCATCGGGCGCCATGGTCAGCCCCACGGAATGCCTGCCAAAGCCCTTGACCAACCGAAAGTCCACATCCGCCAGTCGCAACGGTGGCGCCTGCCGCATGGCGTCGCGCCACTCCACGGAGGCTTGGCGGATCACAATCTGCCGTTGCGCCATCAGCCAGTTCAAGGCTTCGCCGTCGTCATCGCCGCTGGCCGTAACCGGCAGGCCAGCCACCGAGAAGCCGCCCGCCGCATCGCGCGCAATATGCAGCTCGGGGGCGATCACCTCCAATCGATGGAAATACGGCTTCAGTTTGAACAGGGAAGACCACGCCAGCGTGGCATCGACCTGCGGCAACACCAGCGCCGGCTCGCCTTCCGCGTCGCGCAGCACCACCTCTTTCAGATGCAGGCGCGGCCTCAGACCCGACCAGTCCGCCTCAATCGATGCAATACCAACCGGTACGCCAAGCGCGGCGGCCGCCTGTTGCGCGATGGGCGCGCGCCAACGTTCAATATCGGGCAGCACCCCGTAACGCAGGACGAGAATCGCCGCACCAAACAGGAAGTACAGGATCAGCAAACCGGTCAGAATGCGGCGGCGCCACCGGCGAGGGGGGCGCGGCGCGGCAGACTCGGCAGTAGGCACGGCGGAAGTGATTTGAGTATCCTGAAGGACTGGGAGCACCATGGGGTTGCGTTGCACCCACCGGCATGCCGGATGAGGCCAAACGCATCCCGCACATTCTACCAAGCCGGATTCACCATGTCCCTGATCGAACAGGCCGAGCTGCCTGAAAAAATTCGTGCCGCACTGCCCTTCTCACGCTATCTGAAGCAGATGCTGCAAAGCCGCACCTGGCTGGCCGGGCAACTGGCGAGCCATCTCGACGCACCACTCGACACCGCCGCCATGGCCACCTTTGTCGACCCGCCCAGCCTCGACCGCGACAGCATGCGCGCCGCACTGCGAAAACTGCGCACCTGGGTGCTCTGCCATCTGGCCGTACGCGACCTGGCCGGCGACGCCGATCTGGCCGAAGTCACCGAAACCATGAGCGCCTTCGCCGACTACGCGGTGCGCGTCGCGCATGACATCGAACGCGAAGCCCTGGTGCAACGCCACGGCCTGCCGCTGGCGCCCGGCGCCTGGGAGCAGGAATTGCTGATCGTCGGCATGGGCAAGCTGGGCGGACGCGAACTGAACGTGTCCTCGGACATCGACCTCATCTTTGTCTACCCCGACGACGGCGACACCGGCGGCGAAAAGGTGATCAGCAACTTCGAATTCTTCGAACGCCTCGGCAAACGCATCATCCAGGCGCTGGCCGACATCACCGAGCACGGTCAGGTCTTCCGGGTCGACATGCGCCTGCGCCCCAACGGCGACTCCGGTCCGCTGGTATGCAGCTTCGACATGCTCGAAAACTACTTCATCGCCCAGGGCCGCGAGTGGGAGCGCTACGCCTGGATCAAGGCACGTGTCATGCTCGGCAAGCGCTTCGAGCAACTCAACGCCATCACCCGCCCCTTCGTTTTCCGTAAATACCTCGACTTCGGCGCCATCAACGCCATGCGCGACCTGCATGCGCAGATCCGCCGCGAAGTCGCTCGCAAGGAGCGGGCATACAACATCAAACTCGGCCCCGGCGGCATTCGCGAGATCGAATTCATCGCCCAGGTGTTTCAGCTCATTCGCGGCGGGCGAGACAACAGCCTGCAGATCAAGCCGACGCAAAAGGTGCTCGACCTGCTGGCCGAGCAAGGCGTCCTAGAGGCCGACGTTGTCGCCGCCCTCAAGAACGCCTACGTCTTCCTGCGCCGCCTGGAACACCGGCTCCAGTACCTTGACGACGCACAAACCCATGATTTGCCTACCCAGCCGAGCGATCAGGCGCTCATCGCCCGTGCCATGGGTTTCGACGACTACACCGCGCTGCTCGCCGAGCTGGACCGCCATCGCGCCGAGGTCAGCCAACACTTCGGCATGGTCTTCGGCGACCCGCACGAAGACGGACACGACCTCGACGCCGTCTGGCTCGAGGCCGACGATATCGCCACCATCGTGCCCCTGCTCGAAAAGCTCAATTACCCCGAGCCAGAAACCTCGGCACGCCGGCTCCAGAGCCTGCATCGCGGCACCCGCTACCAACAACTGCCACCCAAAATCAAAAGCCGCTTCGACGCGCTGGTGCCGCGCGTCGTCGAAGCGGCCGCTGAAGCCAGCAATGCTGACGACACCCTGTCGCGCTGCCTTGATCTGCTCGACGCCATCGGCGGCCGCGGCGCCTACCTCGCCATGCTCCAGCAATACCCGCAAGCCCTGCACAAGGTCGCCGAACTGGTTTCAGCGTCGCGCTGGGCGGCGCAGTACCTCGCCCGCCACCCGATTCTGCTCGACGAGCTCCTCGACGCCCGGCAACTCGAAAGCCGACCCGACTGGCCCGCCTTCGCCGCCGAACTGAACCGACAGTGCGACAGTATCGAGCCCGACATGGAACGCCAGATGGACCTGATGCGCGAGCAGCATCACACCCAGGCATTCCGACTGCTCACTCAGGACCTGGGTGGCGTGCTCACGGTCGAGGCGCTATCCGACAACCTCTCCGCACTCGCCGACATCCTGCTCAACATCACCGTCCCGCTGTGTTGGAAAAAGATCCGACGGCGCCACCGCGAAGACGCACCAGCCTTCGCCATCATTGCCTACGGCAAGCTGGGCGGAAAGGAACTGGGCTACGCCTCGGATCTCGACATCATCTTCCTCTACGACGACCCGCACCCTGAAGCCGCCGAGCACTACTCCAGGCTCGCCCAGCGCATCAACACCTGGCTCTCCAGCCAGACCGCCGCCGGCCAGCTGTTTGAGACCGACCTGCGCCTGCGCCCCAATGGCGACGCAGGCTTGCTTGCATGCAGCGTCGACGCCTTCCGGAAATATCAACTCGAGTCCGCCTGGCGCTGGGAGCATCAGGCGCTGACCCGTGCCCGTTTCTCGGCGGGCGACCCTCAGGTCGGCGAAGCCTTCGAAGCCATCCGTATCGACGTGCTGCGCCAAAAACGCGACCTCGCCACCTTGCGCACCGAGGTACTCGCCATGCGCAAAAAGATGATGGATGCGCACAGCAACAAGAACACGCTGTTCAATCTCAAGCATGATCGCGGCGGACTGGTCGACGTCGAATTCATCGTTCAGTTTCTCGTCCTCGCCCATGCGTATCAGCACCCGGAACTCGCCGGCAACCTGGGCAACATTGCCCTGCTGCGCATTGCCGGCGAACTCGGCCTGATTCCCACCGACCTCGCGCTACGCAGTGGCAACACCTACCGCGAATTCCGACGCCTGCAACACCGTCAGCGCCTCAATGGCCTGCGGGTCGAAGTCCCCGCCGAACCCATCCGGTCGCACCGCGAAGCGGTCAGTGAACTGTGGTCACTGGTGCTTGAGTCATAGGCAGCCCGACCCCGCCGCCACTGACAGGCCTCTGTATCAGACCAAAACCTGACGTAGAGGCAACCCGCCGCTGAAAACAAAAAAGCCACCCTTTCGAGTGGCTTTTTTGCTGAAGATTTTGGTCGGGGAAAGAGGATTCGAACCTCCGGCCCCTGCGTCCCGAACGCAGTGCTCTACCAGGCTGAGCTATTCCCCGACGCATTTTGCAGCTGAGAAGATCAGCGATCTCTCCCAACTGCAAAGTCCGATAATTCTAGCAGACGATCCTTGAAAAGGGAAGGTGGAAGTACGCTCAAAGCGTCGATTGCGAGTTGTGATTCGCGCTTGGCGTACTCGCGCGTGGCGTCGAGTGCGCCGGTTGCCAGAATCGCTTCATGAATCTGGGCAAACGCATCGCGACCGCCCTCTTCAATGGCCTTGCGCACCAGTGCGGCCTGCTCGGGCGTTCCGTGTTGCATGACATGGATCAGCGGCAAGGTAGGCTTGCCTTCAGCCAGATCGTCACCAAGGTGCTTGCCGGTCGCCGCTTCTTCACCGGAGTAGTCGAGCACATCGTCGATCAACTGGAAAGCCGTGCCCAGATGCATGCCGAACCGGCCGAGCTGGGCTTCGACTTCAGGCGAGGCGCCACCAAGAATGCCGCCGAGGCGCGCTGCCGCTTCGAAGAGCTTGGCGGTCTTGTAGCGGATCACTTTCAGATACGCTTCCACCGAGACATCGGCATCGTGACAGTTGAGCAGTTGCAGCACTTCGCCTTCGGCAATGGTGTTGGTCGCGTCGGCGAGCACTTCCATGATGTGCATGTCGCCAACGGACACCATCATCTGAAAGGCGCGGGAATAGAGAAAATCGCCAACCAGCACCGAGGCAGCATTGCCAAACAAGGCATTGGCGGTTTTGGCGCCACGGCGCAAGGAAGACTCATCGACCACATCGTCATGCAACAGCGTCGCCGTATGGATGAACTCGACGACGGTCGCCAACTCGTGGTGTGCCGTGCCTTGATAGCCCATGGCGCGTGCGGTGTACAGCACCAGCGCAGGGCGCAGACGCTTGCCACCGCTATTGATGATGTATTCGGCGATCTGCCGGATCAACACCACTTCGGAGTGGAGCCTCTGGCGGATGACTTGATTCACAGCCGCCATGTCGTCGGCGATCGGAGCGAAGAGGTGCTGGGCTGACAAAATGGGACCGCGGCGAGCAGGAAAAGGGCGATGGTATGAGCGGGAAACCAGAGCGTCAAGCCGGATGGTCAAGCCAGCGCCCAACGGGGTAACGCTCAGCGCTGAAACTGCGCCGGTTGGTCGGTAATCAGGCCGTCCAGGCCCGAGGCCAGCCAGTGCTCACCACGCACCTCGTCGTTCTCGGTATAGATCGCAACGCCAAGACCCGCGTCATGGGCGCGCGTAATCAACGAGGCGCTGAGCTGACTTCGTTCGACCACCATCGCCACGCAGCCGAGTGCTTGAGCCAGGGTGATGCTATCGGCACCAACCCGCTCAAGGAGCAAGGCCCTCGGCAAGGCAGGTGCCCCCTGCGCGGCCGCCTCAAGCGCGGGGATCGAAAACGACGATAACAAGGGCGGCAAGGCGCCCGGGTGCGTCCAGCAATGCGCGGCCACCTCGGCCACGGCGAGCCCGGTCGCGTGTTCAGCGCCGGCGGACGGCTTGATTTCGATGTTGGCCGCCATACCGAGCGTCAAGCAGGTCTCGAGCGCCATGACCAGGCTGGGGACGCAGCCTTCCGACACGCCCCCGTCACGCGTTTTCAGCGCGATGTTCGCCAACTCGGTCCAACACATCTGTGCGACCCGGCCGCAAGCGACCGTGGTGCGCTCCAACGTTTCGTCGTGCATGAGCACCGGCGTGCCGCACGCGGCCAGCATGGCGTCAAATTCCGCGCCGCGGCAGCCAATGCCGTGCGCACGCACCAAGCCTTCAATCGAATTCTCGGGCGCGAGCATACCCCCACAGCGATGGGCAATCACCGCAGGCCACGGCCAGCGATGGATGTCGCACGAACTCACTTTTCGTTGCTCACCCGGGTCACCGCGTTGTCCAGCGCCTGCTTGGCGGGCTGCCGGTCAGCCCACACGCCTTCGAGCTCCTCGTCGAGAATGGTCCGCACGCGCGCCTGTCGAGGCAGTTCGGTACTGGCGGGGCTTCCTTTGGAGCTCGCGCCAAGTTGCTTGCGCGCCACCACCAGATTGGGCTGATCGCTGGCCACACCGCCACCCGCGACACTGCCTTTTTCGTCCAGCGGCAAATAGCCAGTGCCGCGCTGCCAGGCCAGCTGGTTTTCCGGCTTCAACAAAAAATGCACGAAGCGGGCAACCACCTTGTAGTCATTGCGCTTCTTGCCTTTGGCCACCCACAGCGTCGGGCCGTCGGCGAGTGTTGCGCCGATCCCGCCGGGGAAGTCGTCATAGATCGGCAGCTCACCCACGCCGACGTCGAAGCCCGCCGTTTGACGGAATTCGGGCCACTGGGCGGACTCCGCGGCGATCACCGCGCACTCGCCACGCTTGAACCGTTCGCGCGGCTCGGCGCCAGCGCCATAGAGATGAAGATAGCGGGCACGCACCCAGCTGGCCATCAGTGCAATATGACGAATCTGTAGCATGCCATTCACCGACAGCTCTTCCTTGCGTCCGGCCTGGCGGGTGACCGCCACGTTCTGGCGCGCGCTGACATTGTCGACCATGACCCAACTGGGGTTGGACACGGTACCGGGACAGGCATGCCCCGCGTCGAAGAGTTTTCCGAGTGCATCCTGAAGTTCGCGCCAGGTTCGCGGCGGCGCGTCCGGGTCCAACCCCGCCCCGATGAAGGCCTGGCGATTGATGAACAGCACCGGGGTATGCATGCCCACCGGCAGCGCCACGCGACGGCCCCGCGAATCGGTGGTGTCGCGGTCATACGTGGCCAGTACACTGTCTCGCCCGAGCGCCATGCCGGACTCCGCCATCACCTGATAGAGCGGCCGGTAAGCGCCGCGCTTGCGCAAGGCCTGCTCGGCGTCGCCTTGCACGATCTGAATCGCCGCATCCGCCTCTGCCGCCGGTTCGGTCACGATGCTCACCCGTCCGTCACGATCGGAGGCATTGAAGCGCTCGACCATGGCCGCGAGTTGCTGGGCCCGGTCCGCATCAAAAACATGCGACAAGGTCACCACGTGGGGCTCACCCGCGGCATGCGCCACACCCGCCAATGCCAGCGTGACGGCCAGCCCCAGGTGCAAGCATTTCGATATTGACTGCATCACCATCAGAACCTTCCTCTCGCGGCTTACGCGGACAATTCACTTGATCCACACTTTTGCGCGGCAACGCCGCTCAAGATTTTTTTCGGGGCGACGATATCTTTCATCGTCAGACCCTATTTGGTACTTGCCATGACAATCCAATCCGCCGCTATCGCCCTGGCGCTCCTGACTGCCCTCACGGGCTGCGAGGAGTTGGGCATTCCCGACCCGGTCAAAGAAGCCGCCCGGGCACAAGCCGAAGGCGAAGCCATCGGCAGTGGCTGTCGCCACGCTGGCCGCGCGCTGGAGGATTGTTTCTCACTCAATCCCAAAGCGTCCAAAGCCGATGTTTTCAACGGGTGGCGGAATATGAACGACTACATGATCGAAAACAAGATCGACGTGGTTCCGCCCATGACGACCGAAGCGCCGGCGCACGAGACAACCGCTGAAGCCCCGACCACGGCACCTGACGAGCACGCCAGTGAGCCCACGTCGCCGCGCCCGCGCTACAACCGCCGCCCCTGATTTTCCCTGGGCTCACGGCACCACCGGCGCGACCGGCTGACCGTACCGCGCCCGCCACCACCGAACAAACGCTTCAACATTCATGGGCCGAGCCAGAAAATAGCCCTGCAGACGATCACAGCCCATTTCGGTCAGCATGGCCGCCTGCGCTTCCGTCTCGACCCCTTCGGCCACCACCCGCAACTTGAACGCTCGGGCCATCACCAGCAAGGCCTCGACCATGGCGTGATCCTGCGCATCGGTACACACCCCCATCACGAACTGACGATCGATCTTCAGCTCATCGACCGGCAAGCGGCGCAAATGTGACAGCGACGAATACCCGGTACCAAAGTCATCGAGCGCCACGGTATACCCTGCCTCGCCAAGCGCCGCGACGACCTTGCCTGCGGCGAGTTCATCGACCAGCAAGGCCCCCTCGGTGAGCTCGAAGCCCACGCGGTCTGCCGGTACACGCCAGCTTTCAAGCGACTGACGCACCAGGGCGGGTAGGTCCGGGTCCCGAATATCCTGAGATGTCAGGTTGAGCATCACCGCCACGTCCACGCCCGCGCGCGCCAGCTCGTCGGCAATTCGCGCCTGCCGCGACAGCAGGGAGCGCAACATCTGGCCCCCAACCCCCGAGCGTTCGGCCAGGTCGATGACCGCCGGCGGCGCCACCCAGCTGCCTTCTTCGCGCCGCCAACGCAACAAGGCTTCCACGCTGTGACACGCGCCCGAGCCCACATCGATCTGCGGCTGCAAAAACAATTCAAAGCGCTGCATCGCCAGCGCGCGCATGAACTCTTGCTCAAGGCCAGAGGCCACCCGAGACAGCTGAGCGACCTCCGGGGAAAACATGGCGACGGGCTGACGGGCATCACGCGCCGCGAACAAGGCACTGCGCGCAGCACGCTCGAGCGCCTTGGCATCCGGCGCATCCCCCGGGCCGCAGGCGCCACCCGCGCCAATCGACAAGCTCTTGCCCACCTCAACGGCTGCCACCGCATTCAGCGCCACTTCGCGCAGTTTGTGGGCCGCCAACATGATCTGCGCAGGCGAACGCACCGCACACTGCACCAAAGACCATTCTTCCTCACCGGTCAGGCACAACACATCACCGTCGCGGATCGCCCCGGAGAGTCGCTCGCTGACCGCCAATTGCAGGCGCTCACGCTCTCCCGCCAGCAAGGAGGTCGATCCCTCGCCAGTACGCATCTTCAGAATCACCAAGCCAACCGCCCAGTCTTCACTGGCCACTGCGAGCGCTGCCTGAAGTACTTGCTCAAAACGGCGCCGATTGGGCAGCCCGGTATGCGCATCGACCAAGGTATATGCCCGTAGTTTTTCCCGCTCTCGCGAGATTCCCACTTCCGCCAGATACGCAGCCAGCGCCCAAACGACCCGTACCAACCCGGTCAGCAGATCCATCTCGAGTTGAAACACTTCCGCGCGGCCACCAACGAGCCGGTCCCGGCACGCGGACAGCAGCGCGCCACACGCCGCCCAGGGGAAGTGATCCGACACGCCGCGATCGAGACACTCACACCACCTTGCGCCCAACCGATTGAACCAGTCCACATCACCCTGCCAATGGCAAATGTCGAGCAATTCATCACAAAAAGCCGCCTCGGCTTCGGCCGCTTCTTGCGCCACCGGCGCGCCGGCACGAGACAAGAAAGCCGTCGCGAAGTCCGCCTGCAATTGGTCGCGACTGACCACGCGCCCAAAGGCACGCACCGCCGCGCGATCTTCCGGCCGGTAGCCCTGTTGTGTCAGCAGGCGTGCGAGATCCGCTTCGTCCAGCGAAGGTCGCGCATTCGAAGTCGCACGGAGCCCGGCGTTCATCCGAGATAAAACTCCTTTGGATCGATGCCGTAGGCGCCAGGTGGCAACGCCTTTCGGATTTCATAGACCGACCCATCGGGTGCGACCGGGTCATACAGCAGATCGAGTGTCGGCGGGTGCGCATTGGGGGAGTGATCCGGTGCCAGCAGCACAAGCACCCGCGGCCGCAGTCGGCGGACCTGGTTTTGTGCAATCACCACCGCGACCTCACCGGTGTTCAAGGCCACCAGCGTCCCCACGGGGTAGAGGCCGACACACTGGATGAAGGTATCGACGACTGTTTCCGAAAAGTCGCGATCGCGCATGGTGTTGATCTGCTCAAGCGCGGCCTGTGGGCTGAGCGCGTCGCCCCACGGACGCTCCCGCGTCATCGCGCAATAGGTATCGACCAACCCCGCCATTTCGCCATAACGGCCAATCGCATCTCCGGCCAGCCCGTCCGGATACCCGGAGCCGTCGTAGCGTTCATGATGGCGCGCGACAATTTCGAGCAGCTCTGGCGAGCCATCCGGCGTGTCCTTCAGGATCGCCAGCGAATAATCAATATGCGCCTGGAAAATCTGCCGTTCAAGCGGCGTGATCAAGCCGGACTTTTTAAGCAGGCGAGGCGGCAAGCGTACTTTGCCGATGTCCTGCATCAAACCGACGATGCCCAATAGCGTCATTTCGTGGGCCGTCATGCCGAGCGAACGCGAAAACACCATCAACAGCACGCTGACATCCAGCGCGTGATCGTACGCATACTGGTCGGTCCGCTTGAGCCGTGTGAGCCAGAGCAGCGCGTCCGGGTTGCGCACCACGCTCTGCATCATGTCCTCCACGTTGGCGCGCACCCGCTCCATGTCCGGACGCAGGTTCTGCTGCACATCGGCCACCAGCTGCTCAACCGTGCCCTGCGCCGACTCGTAGGCGGGCGCGGCATGGAGCAATTCGTCCTCAACGGGGGCTGACTCGATCCACACCGTCGCACTGGCACCCTCGCGCTTTGGACCGAACGACTCTTCCCTCTCGGCCAATGGGTCGGCCGCCACATAGGGCGCGGGCGCCTCTTCCCGGGCGAACCAGCGTGACATGCGCGCACGCCAGCCTTCGCGAGGCGAGGCCTCATCGTCTGATACATGGTCATAGTTCGTACTACAGCGCTCTGTCGTCGGCCCGTCAGCATCGACCATCGGCTGACCTGCCGACGGTGACGACAGTTCGGGCGGCGCCTCTCCACCGCCGCGCAGCCAGCGCAGCACATCGACAAAATCATGTTTTGCCCGTGGCGCAGCAGTACGCCCTGCAATCCGAGCCGACCCGGCCAGGCTATGGCCGACCGTCGACGCCACCGATTCGCGCACCGGCGCACGATAGTGCTCGCCCGTGCTGCGCTGCCAATCCACCGACACAAACCGGCACAAGGCCTGCACCTTGTCCAGCGTGGCCTGATTTTCGACAACGAAGCCCTGGATCAGGAAGGGGGAATCCAGCCACGGCCGATCCAGCTCGGCGACAAACATGCCGATCTTCAGGTCTGTCGCAGCGACAATCTCTTTCACTGAATCGTGTCCTTCACTTCACGTTGTCTCATGGCGCGGGGTTGCTCCACTGCAAATGCACCGCCTCGATCGCGGCGAGCTCATCGCCTGACAGTGTCATATCGGCAGCATCCAGATTTTCCTTTAGCTGCTCGATCGACGTCGCACCAATAATGGTGCTGTTCACGAACCAGCGCCCAAGCACGAACGCCAAGGCAAGTGCTGCGGGCGAACGACCAAACGACTTCGCCACCTGGGCATACGCGGCAACGGCAGGTGCCACACTCGGCTTATCATAGCGCTGGCCGAACCCGGAAAATTCGTTCATCCGGCCAGGCACCTTCGGGTCATCCAGATACTTGCCCGTCAGCAAGCCAAAACCCAGAGGCGAATAGGCCAACAAGCCCACGCCTTCGCGCTGGCACAGCTCGGCCATTCCGTATTCGTAGATCCGGTTAAGCAGGTTATAAGCGTTCTGAACCGACACGATGCAGGGCAAGTTGTGCTCGCGCGCGAGTCGCACGAATTCGGCGACACCCCACGGGTGCTCGTTCGACAGCCCGACATAGCGCAGCTTGCCGGCCTTGACGAGCCCCGACAGCACCTCGAGCTGCGCACGAATCGATGTGCAATCGCGCTCCCGCGCCGGATCGTACTGCCACTGCCCGAACATGGGCTGATTGCGCTCCGGCCAGTGCAGCTGGTACAGGTCGACATAATCCGTCTGCAGTCGCCTCAGGCTGCCCTCGATCGCGGCCTGGATATTGGCCGCATCGAGCGCCAGCGGGCCACCCCGTATCCATTGCAAGCCGCGGGCCGGCCCCGCCACCTTGGTGGCCAGCACAATCCGGTCGCGCGGCTGACGACGCAACCAAGTACCCACAATGCGTTCACTCGCGCCATAGGTCTCGGCGCGCGCGGGCACCGCATAGAGCTCGGCGGTATCGATGAAATTCACCCCCGCCGCGCGGGCAAGGTCAAGCTGCGCATGCGCTTCGGCCTCAGTGTTCTGCTGGCCGAAGGTCATGGTTCCCAGGCAAACACGCGACACTTCCAGCGTGCTGCTGCCCAAACGTTGATACTGCATCGGCGTTCCTCACACGGATCTGCGCCCGAACATGGCGAGCGGCATCGGATGCCAGTATTATCCGGCCATTCTGCCCACCCGTCTCCCCCTCCCCATGCCCCTGCCCATCGCCTCAGCCCTGCTCGTCCAATGCCGCCCTGGCTTCGAAAAAGAGGTCGCAGCAGAGCTCGAAGAGCGCGCCACACTAGCCAGCATACCCGGGCGCGCCACCGCCGTGCGGGAGCGCGACGGTTACGTTGTGTTTCGACTCGATGAGCCGCTGATCTGGTCCGAACTCCAGGCCGCGCTCAACTGGCGCGACCTGATCTTTGCGCGGCAGGCCTGGCCCGTCATTCATACCATCGCGGCACTGCCCAGTCGCGACCGGGTCACGCCCATCGTCGACGCACTGAAAAATGCCGGAGCGCGGGTGTCGAGCGTAATGTACGAGTATCCCGACACCAACGAGGGGAAAAGCCGCTCGGGCTTTTGCAAGCGCTTCGCCGGCCCGCTGGAAAAAGGCCTCACCGAGGCCGGCCTGCTTCGACCCAGCGGCCGCGACCCGCAGCTCCAATTGTTTTTCCCGGACGAAACCCAGGCCTGGATCGGCCTTGGCAACGCGCAACTGACCAACCCCTGGCCCCAAGGTATCGCGCGTCTGCGCATGCCGTCCGGCGCCCCCAGCCGCTCCACGCTCAAGCTGGCCGAAGCACTCATGTGCCTGCTCGACGACAAGGAGCGGGAGCGCTGGCTGCGTCCGCAGGGCAAGGCCGTCGACCTCGGCGCCGCACCGGGCGGCTGGAGCTGGCAGCTGGCCCAGCGCGGGCTCTACGTCACCGCCATCGACAACGGCCCGATGGACAAACAGCTGCTGGCTGGCGGCATGGTCACCCATGTGCGGGCCGACGGCTTCACCTGGCGCCCGCCACGCGCCGTCGACTGGCTCGTTTGCGACATGGTCGAACAACCCAGCCGGATCGCCACCCTGATGGGCGACTGGAGCGCCAACAAGCGTTGCCGCCACGCCATCTTCAACCTCAAGCTCCCCATGAAGCAGCGCTACACGGCGCTGCTGAAGTGTCAGGACATCATTGAGCACAAGCTCAACGGCATCCCCCATGTGCTGCGTTTCAAACAGCTCTACCACGATCGCGAAGAGGTCACCGGCTACCTCAGCCGGACCGACTTCCGCTGATCACCGAAACGACAGCGCAACGCGTTATAATCCTTTGTTTTCTCACCTATTGGGGCGCCGCGCGCCCGCTCAGGACACCCGCTGCCTATGACTTTTGCCGAACTCGGCCTGATGCCGGAACTGCTGCGCGCCGTTGAAGACGCCGGCTACTCAGAGCCGACCCCCATCCAACGCGACGCCATTCCGATCGTACTGTCGGGCCGCGACGTCATGGGTGGCGCGCAAACCGGCACCGGCAAAACCGCCAGCTTCACGTTGCCCGTTCTGCAACGTCTGGCGCCACACGCCAGCACCAGCACCTCGCCCGCCCGCCACCCGGTTCGTGCCCTCATTCTCGCGCCGACCCGCGAGCTGGCCATGCAGGTGCATGAATCGGTGCTCACCTACAGCCGTTATCTGCCGCTGCGCGCCACCTGCATCTATGGCGGCGTCGACATGCGCGCGCAAACCCAGATCCTGCGCGAGGGCGTCGAGATCGTGGTGGCCACACCCGGCCGCCTGCTCGACCACGTCCAGCAACGCAGCATCCAGCTCAACCAGGTCAAGATGCTGGTGCTCGACGAAGCCGACCGCATGCTCGACATGGGCTTCATCCCCGACATCCGCCGCATCCTCTCGATGCTGCCCAATCAACGCCAGAGCCTGCTGTTCTCCGCCACCTTCTCGAACGAAATCAAGAAACTGGCCGACCAGATGCTGAACGAACCGCAGCTGATCGAAGTGGCCCGGCGCAACATGGTCAGCGAGACCATCGAACATCAGGTCTACCCGATCGAGTCCAGCCGCAAGCGCGATCTGCTGGTGCATCTGCTCAAGACCACCATCGACGCCCAGGTGCTGGTATTTGTCGACACCAAGTTCGGCTGCAGCCGCCTCACCCACTACCTCAACCGCTGCGACATCCCGGCCGATGCCATTCATGGCGACAAGAGCCAGCAGCAGCGCACCGAGGCGCTTGAAGGCTTCAAGAGCGGCACCACCCGTGTGCTCGTCGCCACCGACGTGGCCGCCCGCGGCCTGGATATCGACGACTTGCCCTACGTGGTCAACTACGTCCTGCCCAACACCTCGGAAGACTATGTGCACCGCATCGGCCGCACCGGCCGTGCCGGCAAGAAAGGCAGAGCCATCTCGCTGGTGGCGCCAGAAGATCGCAGCAATCTGGCCGGTATCGAAAAGCTGATCAAGCTGACGATTCCGGTGCATACCGTTGAAGACTTCCAGGCCTCCGGCGTTCGTGACCACAGCGACGGCGCCAGTACCGGCCGCCGCAGCCGCAACGAAGACAGCGCGGGCCGCCGCGGCCGTGGCAACGACGACAACGCCGCCCCCCGCGGCCGAAGCGAACGCCCCGAGCGAACCCGCACATCGCCAAGCCGCAAGAAATCCACCGTGGCGGCCGACGGCTTTGACTACGCCAAGCCCTACGAAGCCAGCGACGCGCCCAAAGCGCCCAGCACCAAACCCGACACACCATCGCGTACCAATCGTCCGGTGGCCTTTCTGCTCGGCGGTGTTGGCCGAAAGGCCTGACCCAGCAGGGCTTTCAGCTATTTTTCGGCCCGTCTGCGCACCGACGGGTTCGAGCTGAAACGAACAAACAGAGGGGGAAACGCCCTCCTTTCAAAGTCAAGATCCCCCGCACCGGGTCGATATGATGGTGAGCATCCCGATCACCACCGTCCAGGCTGCCGATGGAACTGGCTCCCGTGCCCCGAGAACCCGACGATCTTTTTGTCCCCGACCTGACCGAAGGGGCCGAAGCTGGCTTGTATCTGTCCTTGTTCGAACTCATGAACGAGGGCCTGATCATTGCCAGCGACGAAACGATCCTGGAGGTCAACAGCGCCGTCTGTCGCCTGCTGGAGCGCAGCTACCGCGACCTGGCCGGCCAGCCGCTGTCCTCGCTCTTTCCGACTGAGCGCGCCTTCCTCAAGGCCCGCGGCGCCCTGTTCATCCAGGGCGAGATGCGCGGCAGCCTTCGGATTGGCCTGCCCGGCGGGCGCGAACGCGATCTGAGCTATGTCGCCGCCGCGCGCATCCGGCCCGGCGTGCATGCGCTGATCCTCAGTCCCGACCCGGTCACTGGTCTCACCCCCAATGTGCAGCGTGCCGCCGACACGGTTTGGCCGCGCCTCGCCGCTGCCCTCGACCAAGCTGCACTGGTCATCGATGGTCGCGGCAAGATCATGGCGGCCAATGCGCCGGCCCGCCGTCGTTTCTCGCTCGAAGGCGGCGCCTTGACCGGACTGTCGCTGTCCGCACTATGCACGGTCAGCACCCCCTCCCGCGAATCCGGACCGGTCAGCGTGACACCGGCCGATGGCACGCCGGCCATGCGCGGTCGCCTGCTGGCGGGGCCCGAACCCGGCTGGCAGGTGCTGCTGCTCGGCGCATCCCCGCCCGTGGCTGCGGTTGACACCCGTGCCAGTCAGGTGTTTCGCCACGCCCCATACGCCATGCTGGTGGTCCGCGGAAGCGACCACACCATCCTCGCGGCCAACGACATGGCTGCCTCACTGCACGGCCGAGAACGCTCGGCACTGATCGGCATGCGCCTCTCAACCCTGCGTGACGAACCCGTCAATACGCTGGAGAGCGGCACCTGGCGCTGGCTCGGCGGCGGCAAAGCCTTCACCGCCTTCACCCAGGCGCAAGCACTCGACGGTGCACACAACGAGTGGCTGATCACGCATGGCAGGTCGACCGATTCGACCACGCCCGAAGACTTCGACTTCTTCGGCGCCAATGCCCGCGCCGTGATCGCAACCGATGCCGATCACAGAATTCTGTCGACCAACGCCGCCTTCGTGGCGCTGACCGGACTCGACATCGACGCCCTGCGCGGCAAACCGCTCGCCGATGCCGCGAGCGGCCGCCAGGACGATGCGTTCTTTGAGCGTATGCGCAGCGCTCTGAGCACCCATCACGCCTGGCAAGGCGAGTTCTGGCTACGCAACCGCAAGGGAGAAGCCTTTCCCGAATGGCTGTCGTTCAACACCGTGCGCAATGCAGAAGGCGCCACCGTTGCCCACATCGGCCTGTTCAGCGATCTGTCTGCCCGAAAACAAGCCGATGCGCGTAGCGACTATCTGGCCAACAATGACGCCCTGACCGGGCTGCCGAAAGCCCACTCCGTTCGTGCACGATTTGGCGATCTTGCCCCCGGCGCACAGCGAAAGCAGCAGCATCTGGCGCTCGCTTATGTGGACATCGACCAGTTCAAGCACATCAACACAAGCCATGGCGCCGCATTGGGTGACCAGTTGCTACAACAGTTCGCCACGCGTATTCGCCAATGCAGCCCGCGCATTCAACTGGCCCGCGTGGGCAGCGACCGCTTTCTGGCACTGGTCCATGGTGTTGAACTGCTCAGCGAAATCACCCGAGAGATCCAGTCGCTCCGCGACGCCATCGCCGCACCGTTCAAAGCGGGCGACGCATCGGTGACACTCACCGCCTGCGTGGGCGCGGCGGTGTTTCCCAGCGATGGCTCCGACTTCGACGAACTATGCACTTTGGCGGCTTCGGCCCTCGACCGTGCGCGCCTGGAGGGCCCAGGCGCGACCCGGTTTCATACCGACGAGCTCAATACCGCCAGCTTCGAGCAGGCCGCACTTGAGCGGGCGCTGACACACGCCGTGACGCGAAACGAATTGACCATGGTTTTCCAACCGGTGGTCGATGCCCAGACCGGCTGCATCATTGCAGCCGAAGCCTTGGTGCGCTGGCAGCATCCCGATATGGGTCTCGTCCCGGCCCACCAGTTTCTGCCAGTCGCACAAAGCGCAGGACTCGATCTGGAGATCGGTCGCGCGGCCTTGCGCATGGTCTGCCACCATGCAGCCGAATGGCACCAGGGCGGCTTGAGCATCCCCGTCGCCATCGGCGCCACCGAGCACATGCTCACATACGGCCGCCTGCAGGAAACCCTGCTCGAAACACTCGCTGAAACAGGCTTGCCGGCCAGCGCCATCGAACTGAACCTGCCGGAGAGTTGCCTGATCCAGGATCACGGGGATCTGGTCAAGTCCCTGTATGCCCTCGACAACGCCGGGGTGCGCCTCGCGATCACAGGTATCGGTAGCACACCACTGCCGCTCGCCCGTCTGCGCCAGCGTCCGGTGCATCGACTCAAGCTGGACCGCGCGTTGATTCACGATCTGAGAAACCCCGACACCCATGCCGTCCTCGCCGCGGTCATTGCCGCGTCGACCGCACTGGGTTTGCGCCTGCAGGCGGTTGGCGTCGAATCCATTGAACAGCAAGACACCCTGCTCGCCCTCGGTTGTCACCGTCAACAAGGCCGATTGTTCGCCGCTCCGCTCGCAGCCGACGATTTCGCCCAGTTGCTATAAACCTAAAAACCGCAGTTGACCGCTTGCCAGTCTCGGCGAGCTATTGTGGGTATTGACGATTTCGCCGTCGACCGCCATCACCCATCGGGTGAGAGCGCTACGCGCCCGATTGCACGCTTGGCGTGCCGCCTGACGGCGTTGCTTCGTCTGACAACTGAGGTAGCAGGGGCCGCTCCTGCGCCCTCCTCGCGCCTTGTCAGACAACCCGCCAAGCGCACACTCTGGCGCGTCCAACTGCGGTTTCTAGGGTAAATAAAAACGCCTCCCCGGAGGGAGGCGCTTCAAACAGCTCGCTGACGGAAAATCAGCCTTCCATCGACTTCACATGGGAGATGATCTCGCCAACAGCCTGCTGTGCCGAGCCATAGAGCATGCTGCAGTTCTCTTTGTAGAACAGTGCATTCTCGATACCGGAGTAGCCCGTGCCCTTGCCACGCTTGATGACGATAACGTTCTGCGCCTGGTCGGCGTTGAGAATCGGCATGCCGTAGATCGGGCTGGACTTGTCGGTGCGCGCCGTGGGGTTAACCACGTCGTTGGCACCAATCACCAGCGCCACATCCGACAGACTGAACTCGGCGTTGATCTCTTCGAGGTCGAAGATCTTGTCGTAAGGCACGCCGGCTTCGGCCAGCAACACGTTCATGTGCCCCGGCATGCGCCCGGCCACCGGGTGGATGGCAAACACCACCTCGACGCCCGCCTCTTCAAGCAGCTGGCTCATCTCCCACACCTTGTGCTGCGCACCGGCCACTGCCATGCCGTAACCCGGCACGATGATGACCTTGTTGGCGTAGCGCATGGTGGCCGCGGCATCGAGTGCGCCCATTTCGCGCATCGAGCCTTCGATTGCCTCGCCTTCTTGCGCCTCACCCGTCATCGGGGTGAACAACACATTGGTGATGGGCCGGTTCATGGCCTTGGCCATCAACTGGGTGAGCAAGGTGCCGGACGCGCCAACCACGATACCCGCCACGACCAGCGCCGGATTGCCCAGCACATAGCCCTCGAAACCCACGGCCAGACCGGTAAAGGCGTTCAGCAGCGAGATCACCACCGGCATGTCGGCACCGCCGATCGGGCTGGTCACGATCACACCAAGCGCCAGCGACAGCACGAAGAACAGCACAATCGCCCAGCCATCCGGATCGGTGGCCGTGACAATGGCCAGACCCAGAATACCGACCACTGCCGCCAGACCCACGTTGAGCTGGTTCTGCATCGGAAAGCGGTAGGCCTTCTTCATGATGCCTTGCAGCTTGGCGTAGGCCACGCAGGAGCCGGAGAAGGCCACCGAGCCGATCAGCGCACCGAGCACCGCCAGCAGCGCGACCATGCCGCCGTGCATTTCGCCACGGGCAAACTCGACCGCAGCAATCGCCGCCGCCGCACCACCGCCCATGCCGTTGTAGATGGCGACCATCTGCGGCATGTCGGTCATGGCCACGTTCTTGCCAGACCACCAGGCCAGCGAACCGCCGATGACCATGGCGACGATCATCAGCGCGAAGTTCTGCATGCCCGGCCAGAACAGGGTCACGAGCGTAGCGGCGATCATCGCCCAACCGGCCCAGACGATGCCTTTTCGGGCGGTCGCCGGGGAGCTCATCGCTTTCAGACCGAGGATGAACACCACGGCCACTGCGACATAGGAAATATCAATGAACCACTTCATTATTCGGCCCCCTTCTTCTTGCCCGCCTTGAACATCGCGAGCATGCGCTCGGTGACCACATAACCGCCGGCGGCGTTGGCCGCACCGAGCAGCACGGCGAAAAAGCCGAGCGTCAGTTGCAACGGGCTGTCGGGGTCAGCGTGCCCCATCACCACCATGGCGCCAATGAGCACCACACCGTGGATGAAGTTGGAGCCGGACATGAGTGGGGTGTGCAGAATAACGGGCACACGCGAAATGACTTCGTAACCGGTGAATGCCGCCAGCACGAAGACGTACAGGTAAACAATGCCTTCCATGATCGTACCCTCCGGTTACAGGCCAAGAATCTGTTTGACACCTGCGTGACGCAGCTGCCCGTCGTGGGTCAGGCAGCAACCGGCCATCACCTCGTCTTCCCAATCCATCGTCAACACACCGTCCTTGATGAAGGGGCTGATGAAATTGAACAGGTTCTTGGCGTACATCTCGGAGGCATGCACCGGCATGCGGCTGGTGATGTGCGTCGGACCGACGATGAGCACATCATTGATCCAGGTCTTCTCACCGGCCACCGTGCCTTCGACGTTGCCGCCGCTCTCGGCGGCCATGTCGACCACCACCGCGCCAGCCTTCATGCCGGCCACCATGGCGGCGGTGATGATTACCGGCGCCTTCTTGCCGGGGATGGCCGCGGTGGTGATCAGTGCATCGCACTGCGACACCGCTTTGGCCAGCTTCTCGGCCTGCTTGGCCTTTTCTTCATCGGTCAGCTCGCGGGCATAGCCGCCCAGACCCGCCGCCGACACACCAGTGTCGACAAACTTGGCACCCAGCGATTCGATCTGCTCGCGGGTTTCGGGGCGCACATCGTAGGCTTCGACCATGGCGCCGATACGTCGCGCCGTAGCAATGGCCTGCAGACCTGCCACGCCGGCGCCGATCACCAGCACCTTGGCCGGGCGGATGGTGCCGGCCGCGTAGGTGAGCATGGGGAAGAACTTGGGCGAGTGGTCCGCCGCAATCAGAGCACACTCATAGCCGGCAACCGCCGCCTGCGAGGACAACCCGTCCATGCTTTGCGAGCGACTGATCCGCGGCAGCAACTCCAGCGCGAATGAGGTGATGTTCTTTTCCATCATCCGCTCGGCGCGCTTGGCGTCGAACCACGGCTGGAGAAAGCCCAGCACCACGGCGCCCGACTTGAGCTTGCCGATGCGCTTGAGCGACGGCGGCTGTACGCTAAGCAAGATGTCGGCGGCGGCACAGACATCAACGTCTTCGTCGACCCATGTCACCGACTCGAAGGCTTCGTCGCGAAAATGCGCTGGAACGCCGGCGCCTTTTTGCATGACGACCTCAGCGCCCAATGCGAGATACTTCTTGACCACGTCCGGAACGACCGAGAGCCTTCGCTCTCCAGGCGTCGTTTCCGCCGCAATACCAATGACTAATGGCATGTAAAACTCCCTGTTTGCTGTAAATATCAAACCGTCGGGTGGTCATCTTCTGCTGCGGCACCTCTCCCAAGCTCGGGCCGGCATGATGGGCGACTGCTCCCCGTGGCAACTATCATACTGAATCGATCAGCACGGTAAAACTAGGGTAATACCCGTCATTGAGAACGTAACACGCCCACACGCCAGGACGAAGCCCCCGCATGAAAAAGAGACGTAGCACGTCAAACAGTCGAAAAGCCGGTTTGCCCCCGGGCACTCTCGTCCATGTCGGCGAAGTTCGCTCGGATCACACCACGCTGAGCTCGATCAGCTACGACAATGCGCATTTCGCAGAGAAGCCGCTTTCCCCGACCCAGCCGACGCCGCAGAGCGTCGGCCCGTACGAATACACCTGGCTTGATGTCCGGGGCCTGCGTGATGTCACCTGGCTGGGCAACCTGGGCAAGCAGTTCAATCTGCACCCCCTGATCCTCGAGGACATTCTCAATACCCATCAGCGCTCGAAGGTCGAAGATTACGGCGACGTGCTGTTCTGCGTGGTGCGCCTGTTTGCCTGGGATGCCGCCAGTCAATCACTGGAGTCCGATCAGATCAGCCTGGTGCTGGGGCGCAATTTCGTCCTGTCTTTCCAGGAACGATCCACCGGGGTTTTCGAGCCTGTCCGCGAGCGACTGCGCACGCTCGGCAGCCCACTGCGCAACAAGCCGATCGACCACCTTGCCCATGCCTTGATCGACAGCATCGTCGATCGCTACTTCCTGGTGATCGAAGGCCTCGACACGGCGGCAGCGCCCATCGAAGACGCCGTGCTCGCCCACCCCTCGCCCGCCATCCTCAAAACGATCAACGGGCTGCGGCATGAGGTGCAGACCATCCGCCGCGCCATCACGCCGCTGCGCGAGGTGCTGATGACGCTCAACCGGGGAGAAAGCCGGTTCTTCGGGGACGATGTGCGCCCCTATCTGCGCGACGTGCTCGATCACACCATGCATGTCCAGGAAGACCTGGACAGCGTGCGCGACGTTCTTGGCGGGGCGCTGGAAATCTATCTGTCGAGTGTCAGCAACCGGCTGAACCTCGAAGTGCGGGTGCTCGCCGTGCTGACCACGCTGTTTTTACCGGCCACGCTCATCGCCGGCATCTTTGGCATGAACTTTCAGGACATGCCCTGGCGCGACGTGCACGATGGCTTCTGGCTGGCGATCAGCCTGATGGCCGTCACCGCCACTGTCCTTGCGGCCATTTTCTGGCGACGGAAGTGGCTCAAGACCGACGACGAGCCTCAGGGCTGAACACGCTCAGTGCAGCTGCCCGAACGGGGATGCCTCGGACGGCACATCGATCAGGCGCACCACCGCCAGCGACACATTGTCGCCCTCGCCCTTGGCACGCTCACGCGCTTGCGAGATCAGCGCCTGGCAGGCATCGCGCGCGCTCATCGTGGCCAGAATTTCGCCAATTTCCAGATCGGTGAAATACGCCCACAGGCCATCCGAACACAGCAAGAAACTATCGCCCCCGATCAGTGGCGCCACGCCGCCCAGATCCACCCGCGGCTCGCGATCGCTGCCCAGGCAGGACAGCAACACGTTACGGTGCGGATGCGTCAATGCACCCGCCTCATCCAGCCGACCTTTGCGCTGCAGCTCGCCGACCAGGGAGTGATCCGGGCTGCGGTAAATGATCTGGTCACCGCGATAGTGATAGAAACGGGAATCGCCGCAATGCACCCAGTCGGCGCGGTCCGGCTGCAGCAAAAAAGCCACGGCCGTGCTGTGCGGGTCCTGCTCGCTGGTAAAGCGGGTGAGTTTGATGACCAGATGACTCTCGTGGACGATGCTGGTGAGCAGCATCTCGGGCGTCTCTTCGCGTGGCGCGAAAGCTTCGAAATTCTGCCGCGCCTTGAGCAGCACCTGCTCGGCCGCCATCGCGCCGCCGGTGTGACCGCCCATGCCATCGGCGAGTACCGCCATCATCATGCCCGGCTTGTCGGGATGGCCAAAAATCGCCACACGATCTTGCTGTTCGACGCGATCGCCCTGATGCCGCGCGACGCAGGTTTCAACCTTGAGTGCCATGAGTGCTGTTCAAGTCCGTTTTGACGCCCGTTCGGGCTTTGTTTTTGTTGTGCCGCGAAGCGACGGAACTGCATGGTAACGTGTCACCTCCCAGCTAGCATCTACCGGAAACCATAACGCATGCAACTTGGACGCGGATTCAACGAAATCTCGGTCGGCACCTGCTTCGACAGCAGCATGACGCTGACCGAAACACATCTTGTGCTCGGCGCCGGCCTGTTTGGCGACTTCAACCCGCTGCACGTCAATCAGCACATGGCCGAAGGCAGCCGTTTTGGCGGGCGCATTGCCCACGGCTACCTGACCACCTCGTTCATGGCGGCGGCGCTCGGCATGCTGTTCCATGGCACGGCGCATGCCTACCTCGAGCACACCTCGCGCTTCAAGGCGCCAGTGCGTGCGGGCGACACGCTGACAATTGCGTGGACGGTGACCGCGTTGACGCCCAAACCGCAGCACGACGCGGGGATCGTGGTGCTGTCCGGGATATGCACGAATCAGAATGGGGAAGTGGTGGCAGACGCCGAGGCCAGCATGCTGATCGGCAACAACCGCGCCTGAGCCAGATGATCGCTCACACGCTGACAGGCCACGTTCTCGCGCGAGACTCGCGACGACGGGCGTGAGGACGCTCACACCCAATCGCTCGAAAGGGGGACGCCGGAACGCGGGACGACGGCAGGCACGATCTCCATGCCCCGCAGTAACGGCCGCCCCCGAAGCATCTTGAGGGCTTTGGCGAGTGAAGCGTGAAAAGTGTCACACCTCACCCGCCCGGGGGCTTCAGCGAAGCAGCCGTGCGTCGACCAGCTCGACCCAGTGCTGCACCGGCGTGTCGGTGCCGGTTTGCAGATGCGTAATACATCCGATGTTAGCCGACGCAATGCATGCAGCGCCGCCGGCCCGCAAGGCCGTGAGCTTGTTGTCCCGCAAGGTCTTGGACAAAGTGGGCTGCAGCAGCGAATACGTGCCGGCCGAGCCACAGCACAGGTGCGAATCCTTCACCGGCGTCGGCGCATAGCCGGCCACCGCCATGATCGCCTCGACCTTGCCTTTCACCTTCAGTCCGTGCTGCAAGGTGCAGGGTGAATGGAAGGCCAGCGGCGTGGGCGACGCCGGCGGTGCCGGCAGGCGCGCGGCGAGTGCGTCGAGCTCATCGGCCAGCACCTCGGCGATGTCGCGGGTCAGTTCCGACACGCGCGCCGCCTTGGCCGCATACGCCGGATCGGACGCCAGAAAGTATCCGTAGTCCTTCACCTGCACGCCACAGCCCGAAGCGGTCATCACGATCGCCTCGATCTCGCCGGCTTCGATCATCGGCCACCAGGTGTCGATGTTGCGGCGCGCGTCATCCTTGCCGCCCGCGTGGTCGTTGAGGTGATGGCGCACCGCGCCACAGCACCCCGTGCCACCGAGCTGGACCAGCGAAATACCGACCGCGTCGAGCACCCGCGCGGTCGCCGCGTTGATGGCCGGCGCCATGGCTGGCTGTGCACAGCCGGCCAGCGACAGCATCTTGCGGGCATGACGCGCCTCGGGCCAGCGACCGGCTGGCGCGGCCAGCGGCACTTTGTCGGCGAGGACTTTGGGCAATAGCGGGCGCGCCAATCGCCCCATCTTCATCGCCGCACCAAACAGGCGCGGACGCGGCACGAACTCGCGCAGCAACCAACGCGCCGCCTTGTCCACACCGGTGCGCGGCACCTTCTGCTCGACAATGTAGCGCCCCAGGTCAACCAGCCGGCCATAGGCCACGCCCGACGGGCAGGTGGTTTCGCAGGCGCGACAGGTCAGGCAGCGATCGAGGTGCATCCGGGTCTTCTCGGTGACAGCCTGACCCTCCAGCATCTGCTTGATGAGATAGATGCGCCCGCGCGGGCCATCGAGTTCATCGCCCAGCAGCTGGTAGGTCGGGCAAGTCGCCGTGCAGAAGCCGCAATGCACGCAGGTACGCAAAATGGCGTCTGCCTCACGGCCCGCTTCGGTGTCCTTGATGAAATCAGCAAGTGTTGTCTGCATGGCTCAGAGTCCGTCGTAGAGTCGGCCGGGGTTCAGAATCCCGTCCGGATCAAAGCTGTGCTTGAGGCGTTGATGAATGGTGTGCAAGCCCGGCGGCAAGGGGTGAAAGGCGCCCACCGATTTGTCGGCCCCGCGGAACAGCGTGGCATGCCCGCCGAGCGCCGAAGCGCGGGCGCGGACGCTGGCCGCGTCCTGCTCGGTGCGCACCCAACGCTGGGCGCCACCCCATTCGATCAGTTGCGAGCCGGCCAGTCCGGTGGCCTCGGCGACCGAGGGCACCGACAAGCGCCACAACGGCGCTTCGCCACCAAAAAAGCCCTGGCTCTGTTCGCGCAGACCCTGCCAGTGGGCACGTGCGGCCTGCTCACTCAGGCGATCGCCGCCGAGCATGGCACAGGCCGCGGTCACGGCCGCTTCAGCGCCAGACAAGCGCACTGTCAGCACGCCGGCCATCCAACTGGTCGCCGACACCGGCAGCGGCTGGCCGCCCCAGCGATTCATCTGCGCCACCGCCTCGAGTGCATCCATCTCGAAGCGCAGCGTGGCCTCGGCGACCGGCAGCGGCAACACCTTGATGGAGACATCGAGCAGCACCCCCAGGGTACCGAGGCTGCCGGTCATCAAACGGGCGACGTCGTATCCGGCGACGTTTTTCATCACCTCGCCGCCAAAGTGCAGGCGGTTGCCGCGGCCGTCGAGCAGCGTCACACCGAGCATGAAGTCGCGCACCGCGCCGGCACTCGCCCGCCGCGGGCCCGACAAGCCCGCCGCCACACAGCCGCCAACGGTTGCGTCGGGACCGAAATGCGGCGGCTCAAAGCCCAGCATCTGGCCCTCGGCTAATAACGCCGCTTCCAGTTCAGCCAGCGGCGTACCGGAACGCACCTTGACCACCAGCTCGGTCGGCTCGTGAGCAATGACACCACTATGTGCCCGCGTATCGAGCACCGTCCCCGCCAGTTGCTGACCATAAAAATCCTTGCTGCCGCCGCCACGAATGCGCAGCGGTGTCTTGCTCGCTGCCGCCTCGCGGATCTGCTCGGCCCAGCTTTGCTCAATGTCTGTCATCACTTGCCCTCATCATCGCTTGCCTCGTCGCGCGGCCGCTCCGGCCAGGCGCGCAAGGTTGCCCATGCGCCAATCAGCCCCAACACCGGTACGGCGACCAGCAGGAACTGAATCCATCCCTTCGACATCAGAAACGCTCGATCTCCGGATGCGGCACCTGGCCGCCCTGCACATGCATACGGCCGAACTCGGCGCAGCGGTTCATCGACGGAATCGCCTTTCCCGGATTGAGCAGCCCCTTCGGGTCGAAGGCGGCCTTGACCCGGAAGAAGGTCTGGCGCTCGGCCACGTTGAACTGCCGGCACATCTGGTTGATTTTCTCGATGCCGACCCCGTGTTCGCCGGTGATCGTGCCACCCAGATCGACCGATAGATCGAGAATGGCGGCGCCGAATTCCTCGGCACGCTCAAGCTCACCCGGCACGTTTGCATCAAACAGGATCAGCGGGTGCATGTTGCCGTCGCCGGCGTGGAACACGTTGATGCACCGCAGGTTGTAGGTTTTTTCCATGCCCTGGATGGCGGTCAGCATCTCGCCCAGGCGCTTGCGGGGGATGGTGCCGTCCATGCAGTAGTAGTCAGCCGAGATTCGGCCCGCCGCCGGAAATGCCGCCTTGCGGCCCGCCCAGAAACGCATCCGCTCGGCTTCATCACGCGAGATGCGCACCTCGGTCGCGCCGTGGGATTCGAGCACCGCACACATGCGCTGAATCTCTTCGGCCACCTCTTCGGGCGTGCCGTCCGACTCGCACAGCAAGATCGCCGCCGCATCCAGCGGGTAGCCGGCATGCACAAAGGACTCGACCGCCGCAGTGGCCGGCTGGTCCATCATCTCCAGCCCGGCCGGAATGATGCCGGCGGCGATCACCGCAGCCACCGCCTCCCCGGCCTTGATCACATCGTCAAATGCCGCCAGCACACACTGCGCAAACTGCGGCTTGGGCGTGAGCTTGACGGTGATTTCGGTCACCACCGCCAGCATGCCTTCGGAGCCATGCATCAGCGCCAGCAGATCGTAGCCCGGTGCGTCGAGGCCATGGTTGCCGATCTCCACCACCTCGCCGTCAATCGTCACGCCGCGGATGCGCAACACGTTGTGCACCGTCAAACCGTACTTGAGGCAATGCACGCCACCCGCGTTCTCGGCCACATTGCCACCAATGGAACAGGCGATCTGCGAAGACGGGTCCGGCGCGTAGTACAACCCATGCGGCGCCACCTCTTCCGAGATGCGCAGATTGCGCACGCCGGGCTGCACGATGGCGGTACGCGCCAGCGGGTCGATATTCAGAATCTTGTTCATCCGCGCCAGCGATAGCAGCACGCCGTGCGCGTGCGGCAGTGCGCCGCCCGACAAACCGGTGCCCGCGCCACGCGCCACCACCGGCACACCGGCGGCATGGCAGATCTTCAGCACCGCGGCCACTTCGGCCTCGGTGCCTGGCAAGACGACCGCCAGCGGTACCTGACGGTAAATGCTGAGGCCGTCGCATTCATAGGGGCGCATGTCTTCGCTGTCGTGCAAGAGCGCGACCGGCGGCAGCACTGCGCGTAGCTCGCCAATCAGGCGCGCCACATCCACCTGCGAGTAATCCACCTCGCGCAGCGCATTTTCAGGTAACGATGCCGTCGCGGCAGTCATGGCAGAGCCTCCTCTTCCCAGGGCGCTCGAGGCGCCGGTTCCCAATGGTCAGTATCGATGCCGATGCGGCGTGCCGCCTCGACCATATGTATACGTGCGGCCTCGCGAGCGGCAACGCCGTCACGTGCAGCGATCGCCTCGAACATGCGTTCATGCTCGGCCTGTGCCGCTTCGGCGCGCCCGGCGGCATGCCCCTCGGCGTTCCAGGTCGGCACGCGCGAGGCAAAAAACTGATGGCCCACAAAGCGGATAAAGCGCAGCAGCGCCGGATTGCCCGTGGCCGCGGCAATTGCCACATGGAAGTCGTCATCCGCCTGCGTACCATCCGTCCGCTCCGACACGGCATAACGCATCCGCAACAGGGCCTCACGCATCTGGACCAGATCTTGATCCGACCGGCGACTGGCGGCCAGTGCGGCAGCGGCGGTTTCAACGATGTAGCGCAATTCAAAGATATGCGCGGTCGCCGCCGGGCCGGCGGGATCTACGGCATCGGCCAGTCGAAAACTGTTCTGACCCGGCCGCGCCTCGACAAACGCGCCCGCACCTTGGCGTGACGCAACGTAGCCCTCCGCCTTGAGGCGCGAGATGGCCTCCCGCACCACGGCACGCGATACTCCGAATTCGGCGGACAGCGTTTTCTCGGTTGGCAGCTTGACCCCCGGCGCCATGACGCCATCGAGAATCCATTTTTCAATGGTCTTCGAGACGGTTTCACTCAACTGAGAGGGGCGGGCCACACGGGCAATGACTGGCATTAATTAATCTGCTTGTCTGACAACTTTTGCTAGGCTACGCCGGTCCGTTGAAAAACGCCAGCGCGGGAAAACCCGCAGCCCGCGCAATCGATACGCCGAGCCCACATACCGATTTGCTAACATGAAGCCCTCTCGGCCGACCGCGCCGCCCGCCAACGAGGAGCTGCCCCGATGACTGCCCCGATCAGTCGCCTCGACCGGCTACTCCCCTTCCTGCGCTGGCGCAGCCAATTGACACGCGCCGCGCTGCAAGGCGACATCCGGGCCGGCCTGAGCGTCGCGCTGGTGGCCATTCCGCAGTCGCTCGCCTATGCGCAACTGGCCGGCTTTCCGGCGCACTACGGACTCTACGCCGCGATGCTACCGGCGGTGATCGGCGCACTGTTCGGAAGCTGCCCACAACTGTCCACCGGCCCGGTCGCACTCACCGGCATGCTCACCGCCGCCAGCATCGCGCCACTGGCCACCATGGGCAGCGATACCTACCTTGTCCTCGCCATCGCCATTGGCTTGCTGGCCGGCGCGATTCAGCTCGGTCTCGGCCTGCTGCGTCAGGGCTGGGTGCTGAATCTGCTCTCGCAACCGGTGTTCGCAGCGTTCATCAATGCCGCAGCACTCTTGATCTGCTTCTCGCAACTGCCCGCGCTTCTGGGCGCCTCGGGGCCACGCTTGCCGCAACTGGCAGACGAAGCCGTGCGTATCTTTCACAGCGCCATGGCGCCGCACCTCCCCACTCTGGCCATGGGCGTCGGGGCACTGCTGGCGCTCATCGGATTGCGCCGCTTCGTGCCACGCCTGCCCGGCGTGCTGGTCGTCGTCATCGCCTGCACGGCGCTATCGGCGCTGACCGGCTTCGAAGCCAGCGGCGGCGCCGTCATTGGCAAACTCCCCGCGCTACACCCGACCTTGCAACTGCCCGCGCTGCCCGACTGGGCGATGCTCACCACGCTGCTGCCAGCGGCATTTGTGCTCGCGATGGTCAGTTTTCTAGAGGCAGCTTCCAGCGCAAAGCTGATCACCGAAAGAACGGGCGACGCCTGGAATGAGAATCAGGAGCTCATCGGCCAGGGTCTTGCCAAGCTCGCCAGCGCGTGCGCCAGCACACTGCCCACGAGTACATCGTTCTCACGCTCGGCGCTCAACCTGTCCAACGGCGCAAAAACCGGGCTGGCATCGCTGGTCGGCGCGCTCGCGGTGGTCGTAGCCGCGCTGATGTTCGGCCAATGGCTTCATCACCTGCCGCTGGCAGTGCTCGCCGCCGTGATCCTCGATGCCGTCGCGCGGCTCTTCCAGCCCGCTACGCTCATCCGCGCCTGGCGCATCGACCGCGACGACGGCCTGGCCGCTGCCACCACCTTTGTCGCAACTCTGGTGTTCGCACCCAACATCCAGAACGGCATTCTCACCGGACTGCTGCTCTCTCTGGCGCTACTCATCTGGCGCAGCATGAAGCCGCGCATCGCACTACTTGGCCTGCATGAAGACGGCACCCACCGCGATCTGGAGCGCTTCGGTCTGCCACACCCCCATCCACATCTCGTGGTCATGCGCTTCGATGGCCCGCTGCACTTCGTCAATGCCAACCGCTTTCAAGAAGCCGTCAATTGGGCAAGAACGGCACAGCCAGACGTACGCATCGTGCTGGTGTCAGCCGCTGGCATCAACGCCATCGACGCCACCGGCCTCGACGCGGTGCGGCGCGAAGCCGCCAATCTGGCCAAACACGGGCAGCAGCTCGCCTTTTGCGGATTGAAAAAACAGGTCATCGACGTGCTCGAACGCGACAAGGTATGGGCCAGCATTGCGCCTCACGCCAGTTACCGGCACGAGCGCCAGGCCATCGACGCCCTCGCCCCGCTGGCCAGCCCGCCAGAAAATCTTTGACAAAACAAAGGCTCGCCAATAAACTGCTGGGTTTTCGCGCAATTCCGATTAACTGGAGCTACACCATGTATGCGGTCATAAAAACCGGGGGCAAGCAGTATCGCGTGTCTGCCGGCCAAAAGATCAAAGTAGAACAGATGCCAGCAGACGTGGGCTCGGAAATCACACTCGACCAGATTTTGATGGTCGGCGAAGGCGAGTCGGTGAAAATCGGCACGCCCGTGATTGAAGGTGCCACCGTGAAGGCCACCGTGCTTTCGCAAGGACGTCACGACAAAGTCAAGATTTTCAAGATGCGTCGTCGCAAGCATTACATCAAACATCAAGGCCACCGCCAGAACTACACCGAAATCCGTATCGATACGATTTCGGTCTAATCAGGAGATTACGTCATGGCACATAAAAAAGCCGGCGGCAGTTCCCGGAACGGTCGCGACTCAGAATCGAAACGCCTGGGCGTCAAGCGCTACGGCGGCCAACTCATCCCCGCTGGCAACATCATCGTCCGTCAGCGCGGCACTGAGTACCATGCTGGCGAAAACGTCGGCATGGGCAAGGATCACACCCTGTTCGCCCTCAAGGACGGCACGGTGTTGTTCGCGGTGAAAGGCCCCAAGAAGCGTCGCACAGTGAGCATCATCCCGGTCGCCGAGTAATCTCTCGGCCGCCTGGCAGGCAGTATCTGAGAGCCCTATCCACCCGGTAGGGCTCTTTTTCTTTTTGGGCACACCCGGACTCCGTCAGGCACTCGCCGTCGGGCCCGGCGCCAGGGCAGACGCAAATGAAGTTCTTCGACGAAGCACGTATTGAAATCATCGCCGGCGACGGCGGCAACGGTGCGTGCTCATTCCGCCGCGAAAAATTCATTCCCAAGGGCGGCCCTGACGGCGGCGATGGCGGCAAGGGCGGCAGCATCTGGGCCGAAGCCGACTGCAATCTCAACACCCTGATCGACTTCCGTTACAAGCGCATGTTCCGTGCCCCGAGCGGTGAAAACGGCCACGGCAAGGATCGCTATGGCAAGGGCGGCGACGACATCGTAATGCGCATGCCCGTGGGCACGGTCATCGTCGACCAGGACACCGGCGAGCGCATCGCCGACCTCGACGAACACGGTAAGCGCGTGCTGGTCGCCAAAGGCGGCAACGGCGGCTGGGGCAACATCCACTTCAAATCCAGCGTCAACCGCGCGCCGCGCATTCGCACGCTCGGCCAGGAAGGCGAACGCCGCAATCTGGCCCTGGAACTGAAAGTGCTGGCGGACGTCGGCCTGCTCGGCCTGCCCAATGCCGGAAAATCGACTTTCATTCGCGCCGTCTCGGCCGCCAAGCCCAAGGTTGCCGACTATCCGTTCACCACGCTGCACCCCAATCTCGGCGTGGTGCGCACCGATGAAAACCGCAGTTTCGTCATCGCCGACATTCCCGGCCTGATCGAAGGCGCCGCCGAAGGTGCCGGCCTCGGCCACCGCTTCCTCAAGCACCTCGCGCGCACGCATGTGCTGCTGCATCTGGTCGACCTCGCCCCATTCGACGATGACGCCGATCCGGTGCGCGATGCGCACGCCATTGTCGACGAGCTGCGCCGCTACGACCCCGAGCTTTTCGAAAAGCCGCGCTGGGTCTTGCTCAACAAGATCGATCTGATCCCCGAAGAAGAGCGCCAGGCACGCATCGACGCCTTCCTGTCGGGCTACGGCGACGTCGAGCGATTTTTCACCATCAGCGCCATCAACGGCGACGGTTGCCCGGTCGTCGTTCGCGCCATTCAGGACCATCTGGACGCGAACCGCCCGCCCCCGCCGAATGCGTCCGGAGAAGTCGCCACCCCCGTCGATCCTGATGAAATCAAACCTTACGATCCGCTCGCCCCATGAGAAGCAAGATTCGCGACGCCAAGCGTCTGGTCGCCAAAGTCGGCAGCGCGCTGGTCACCAACAACGGCGCCGGTCTCGACCACGCGGCGCTGGCAGACTGGGCGCGCCAGATCGCCCTGCTCAAAGCCCAGGGGCGTGAAGTCGCGCTCGTCTCGTCCGGCGCCATCGCCGCCGGCATGCAACGCCTCGGCTGGACCAAGCGTCCGCACGAAATGCACAAGCTGCAGGCGGCGGCGGCCGTCGGCCAGATGGGCCTCGCCCAGGCCTACGAAGACGCCTTTACGCGCCACGGCCTGCATACCGCGCAGATCCTGCTCACGCACGAAGACCTGTCCGATCGCAAGCGCTACCTCAACGCGCGTTCGACCATCACCACCTTGCTAAAGCTCGGCGTCATTCCGATCATCAACGAGAACGACACCGTCGTCACCGACGAAATCAAATTCGGCGACAACGACACGCTCGGTGCGCTGGTCGCCAACCTGATCGAAGCCGACGCACTGGTCATCCTGACCGATCAAGACGGACTGTTCTCAGCCGACCCGCGCAAGGATCCCACTGCCACGCTGATCTCAGAAGGCCAGGCCGAAGACCTGCGCTACGAAAAAATGGCCGGCGGCGCCGGCAGCGGCATCAGCAAAGGTGGCATGCTCACCAAGATCAAGGCCGCGCAGCGCGCCGCACGCAGCGGAGCCCACACCCTGATCGCCGGCGGACGCATCCCAGACGCGCTGCTCAAGGTCGCCCAGGGCGAAACCCTCGGCACCCTGCTCTACGCCTCCAGCACGCCCCTGCAAGCCCGCAAGCAATGGCTCGCCGACCACCTGCAGGTGGCCGGCAGCTTTATTGTCGATAGCGGCGCGGCCAACGCCCTGCGCGCCGGCAAGAGTCTGTTGCCGGTCGGCATTGTCGACGTCAGGGGTAACTTCGAACGAGGGGCCGCGGTGTCCTGCCAACAAGAGAACGGAGAAGTCGTTGCGCGCGGCCTGAGCAGCTATTCAAGCGCAGAGGCGCGCAAGCTCATCCGCAAACCCTCCAGCGCCATTGAAGCAACGCTGGGTTACGCCTGCGAACCCGAAGCAATTCACCGGGACAACCTGGTCACGCTGTAATCTGAATCGACACGGCCATAACCAACGCCGTCATTGCTTCAATCAACATCAGGCGTCATCACGACCGACAAAACCTTTGGTGGCGTGATTCGACCTTGGCGCAGCCGGCGCCGGGCTAAAAAAAAGGGCCCGCTTTCGCGGGCCCTTTTCCACACCTAATGGCAGCAGCTTAGGCTTTGTTGCGGCGACGCACCGAAGCGAGGCCGACCAAGCCCAGACCCAGCAGCGCAAGCGACGCGGGCTCCGGAACCTGAAGCTGGAACTGACCGTTATTCGACAGTTGCAGCAAGTTCTGCTGATCAACGTTGGTCTGGGCCAGTGCGCCAAACTCATTCACGTACTGGGTTTGGAGGCCAGTCGAAGCCTCGTTACCCGAGTTAACCGGAATTGCGTTGGTGGTCGCAAAACCGAACAGCAAGTCACCGCCACCGACCAAGCTCGCCAGATCGGTCATGGCGGAATTGAAGAAGTAGCCATTGGCCATCGACGTTGCTTTGAAGATCAACGACACAGCGCCGTTCGGCAGCACCGTACCAGCGGTAAGGTTGGCACTACCACTGAGCAGGTCGAACGAAGCGATGTTGGTCGCGCCCGACATGATGTTCAGCGTGCCGGTCAGGAAGTTGAGATTGCCACCGATGTTACCCGTACCTGTACCCACAAAGGTCGAGGTCAGGGACGGCAGCAGCGGCGTAACGCTATCGGCTGCAAACGAATTGAAGAAGCCAACTTCGTTGAAGTTGAAGTTGCCACCACCGGTGAAGGTGTTCTGAACCAGCGCCTGGCCGTTCAGGTCGACATACTGGCTAACTTGGATGGCTGCATTGCCACCAACGCCGTCAGTATCCAGGAACCAGTTGGTCAAAACAGCGTGAGCCGAGCCGGATGCCATGATCGCGGTCGAGGCTGCAACGCCAAGCAAAGATTTTTTCAGAAAATTAGTCATAGCCATGTTCTCCTTCGAATATTGAAAGGCTGCTTGCCTCGACTGAGTAAAAGCAATGACCGTGCCATCATTTAAAAAAACACTCAAGCATCTGAAAAACAATGACTTTTTTCTCTCCCCCCTAGCCGATACAAAACCTGAACATCTCAGCTGTAAGATTTACCGACACCTGAAGCCCGCGCTTTTTCCGGCAAGAATCCGTGACGCGCTGACGCGCCGCGCGCAAAAGAGCCAGACGGACTTCAGTCGGGCTGAAGCAAGGTGCGAAGCGCCATCCGCAGGGATCGAGAAACCGGATTCGGAGCCTTCCCGACGCGGCAGAAAAAAACGACCGACTCATCGCTGGCTCGGCCACTCAGGGCGTCAAACTTCCCCGCCAAGCGCGCCGACGCCGCATCCATGCTCCTATCAGCGGTGATCGAGGCGCCATTTTGGGCGTACCACCGAAAGATCACCGGCGTCATCTCGGGCTGAAGGTGAAGCCCCAAGGACGCGACAGTAAGCCACAGCCGCTGCATCGCCTCACCGACCCGAACATAGTCCAGAAACTCGGTCGGGGTTCGCCTGGGCGTCATCAGGACATGCGCAGCGCAGCGCATGGCTGGCAATACGTCGAGTTGAATTCTGGGGGCGATCGTGCCCGCCAGATACGTGTTGAAGAAAGCCACCCGCGCCCAGCTCTGCATCACCCAGCGCATCAGCTTGGCAGTAACGGCATCCACACCGACAGCCTCTTCGGGAATCTTGTCTTCGCTGAATCGCGCGCCCCATTCTATCACGCGCTTGTGAACCTCATAGGCCTCCGGGCAGGTAAGGCGAAGGTAGGCGCTGTCCCACAACAGCTTGGCCACCCGCCGCTTCATCTTGCCGGACTCAAAGAAACTGAGCTCGAAGTCCTCTCCCACTGCATTCGTCAGCGCGGTCTTTTGTTCGTCGGTCAGTGGCGTGGTGCTCATGGGACGGCGCTGGACCGCACGGGATTCGACAAAGGCCAACAAGGGGTCTCGCTTGATATCCGCAGTGTGCTGGAGCGAGACGTCGTAAATCGGCGCAACGTCTGTTGAGCCTTTGCGAAGCGCCCAGGTCGCCTTCAAGCCGACATCGCTGGCGGCAATGCGGAGCGTCTCCAGTAGCGCGCCGTGCGCAATATGGCTGGCATAACCGCGAAAGTCATATACGCACCAGTCGCGCGTGTCGTGCCCGTGGATGGCAATGTGCGTATCCGACACGATCTCGAACCGCCACGGCTGGGTGTTATCGCCGCTGGGCGCCCAACGGGCGAGATCCAGTATCTTCAAAAGCGTGTCGCGATCAGCCATGGTGTGACGCCTTCTTCATGCCCGCCAGTTGCCGGCGTGCAATGGCCAGCCCGATCTTCTGGATCGGGTTTCGATTGCCGCCAGGTCGCCAGGTGCGAGTGAAGCGATTGCGATACGCATCGAATTGGTAGCCACGCGGAGCCACCGGCACGCCGCCTCGACCGAGCAGCAGCTTGACACCCTCCGTCGCGATCACGCCGGCACACAACTGGCAGGCCGCAATGGTCGATGGCCCTTTGTGTTCGGCCAGATTGACGCGCGACGCATCGGCCAGATAGCTGCGCTGGAGCATGGCGGGCGACAGCCCAAGCAGGAAGCGCAGCGCCATTTCGTTTTCATCGCAGTCTTCGAGGCAGAAATAGTCCTCAAAGCTCATGCTCTCAGGCGTAAAGCACAGAAACGCAACGCCCATACCGAGCGGCGCGGCGGTGATCGCCGGAATGCCCCGCCGGCGGCACGCGGCAAACGTGGCGCGCCGGGCGGAAAAGGCGAAGAAATCGAGGCCATCGACATAGAGATCGGCACCGTCGAGAAAGGTATCGAGATTGGCATCCGACACACCTTCCGGGAACACACTCACATCCAGCTCGGGATTGATGTCCTTCGCCATTCGGCATAACACCTCGGCCTTGGGCTGCCCCAGCGTCGACACCACCGCCCCCGCCTGACGATTGAAATTGACGACATCAAAAGTATCGAAATCGGCAATGGAAAAGGCGCCAATGCCGAATCGTGCCAGCGTCAGCAAATGCACGCCGCCAACGCCGCCCATCCCGGCAATGGCAACACGCTTGCTCTTCAGCGCGGCCTGCTCGCCCTCCGTGACCCAGCCAATGTTTCTTGAAAATGCCGCACCATAATCAAATGCCCCGTTCATGCGACACCTTCATCTTCCGCAAATCGAACCGTTATCATAGGCAACTCCTTCTCGACATGAAACTGCCATGTGGCGCAACGCTCTCCAACGCCTGAAGCAAGACATTACGCTGGCCGCAAGAAATCTCTTGCGTCATCGCAGGCGGTCCTTGTTTGCGCTCGGCACCGTGGGCGGTGGCGTGGTGGCCTTCTTGCTCGCAGGCGGATTCATTCAGTGGATCTTCATCGACATGCGCGAATCGACGATCCACTCACAGCTGGGCCACATTCAGCTGGTACGGCCGGGCTTTCTGTCCGGCGGGCAATCCGATCCGTACCGCTATCTCATCGACGATGTGCCAATTGACACTACCCTTTCCGCCGAAACACCCGCCATCAAGACCCTCGCACCGCGATTGACCTTTGGCGGCCTGCTCAGCAAGGGCGACGCAACGGTATCGTTCATTGGCGAAGGCATTGCCCCCGACCTCGAAGCGCCGATCAGCCGCGCCATCACAGTGCTGCGCGGCAAGGATCTCACCGAGAGTCCCGAAAATTCCGTCCTGCTCGGCGAGGGGCTGGCCGCCAGCATTGGCGCCGAGCCCGGCGACACGGTCGTTCTGCTTGGCACAACCGCCGGCGGTGGCGTCAATGCCGTCGAATGTAGGGTGGCCGGCGTCTTTGCCACCATCACCAAGGCCTACGACGACGTCGTCCTGCGCGCTCCCATCGGCATCGCACGCAGCCTGATGCGGGTGAGCGGATCGACCTCATGGGTGGTGCTGCTCGATGACACCGCACAGACCGACGCCACGGTTCAGCAACTGCGCGCCTCGCTAGATCCGAAAGCATTCGACGTGGTGCCGTGGAGCGATCTGGCCGATTTCTACAACAAGACCGTCGAGCTGTTCACCCGCCAGGTGGGCGTCGTGCGCCTGCTGATCGCACTGATTGTGGTGTTGAGCATTTCCAACACCTTGACCATGTCCGTACTCGAGCGCACCAGCGAAATCGGCACCGCCATGGCCATCGGCGTGAAGCGCCAGGGCATCCTGCAGCAATTCATTTCCGAAGGGCTTCTGATTGGCGTGGTTGGTGGCGTGGGCGGCATTGTCGTCGGCCTGCTGCTGGGCCAGATCATCTCCAGCATCGGCATTCCCATGCCACCGCCTCCGGGTATGGCGCACGGGTTCACCGGGCAAATAGCGATCACCCCGGCGCTGGCCTTCGACGCCTTGGTACTTGCGATCACCACCACCCTTCTGGCCAGCGTCTTCCCGGCCTGGAAGGCCTCCCGAATGATCATTGTCGACGCCCTGCGTCACCAGCGCTGACCGCCATGCTGATCAAACTCGCCCTTCGCAATGTACTTCGCCAGAAAGTGCGCACCGGCATGACGCTGATGGCCATCGTTTTCGGCGTCGCCGGCCTGATCGTCTCTGGCGGCTTCGTGGCAGATATCTTTGTCCAGCTCGGCGAGGCCATCATTCACTCGCAGACCGGACATTTCCAGGTCTTCAAACGCGGCTACCTTGAACAAGGCACCCGACACCCCGAGCGCTTCCTGATTGCCGACCCCGCCCGCGTTGCGGCACAACTGGAGCAAACCCCCGAGGTCAGCGGTGTCACCGCCCGACTGAGTTTTTCCGGCCTGCTCAACAACGGAAAACGGGATCTGGCCATCGTTGGCGAGGGCATCGAGCCCCGCAAGGAAGCGCAACTCGGCAGCTATCTGTCGATCACCGCAGGCCGTCAGCTTGAAGATGAGGACACCTTTGGCATGACCGTTGGCCAAGGCGTTGCGCAAGCGCTCGGCATCGCCCCTGGCGACCATGTCACCCTGGTAATGAACACCTCGGGCGGTGCGCTGAATACGATCGACATGAGCGTGATCGGCGTCTTCCAGAGTTTCTCAAAAGACTTTGATGCCCGCACCGTGCGCATTCCACTGCAGGCGGCACAGCAACTCATGCTGACTCAGGGCGCCAACCTGCTGGTGGTGTCCCTGCATCGCACCGAAGACACCTCGCCCGCCCACGAACGTCTCCAGGCGGCGCTCCCGGAGGCGCTCGACATTCGCAACTGGCGACAACTGTCCGACTTTTACGACAAAACCGTTCAACTCTACGACCGGCAGTTCGGCATTCTTCAACTCATCATTCTGGCCATGGTGCTGCTGTCAGTGGTCAATAGCGTCAACATGAGCGTGTTTGAACGCCAGAGCGAATTCGGCACCATGCTCGCCCTCGGGAGCCGGCCGCCCGCGATTTTCCGCCTGCTGCTTGTCGAGAGCACCATTCTCGGGATCATTGGCGCCAGCCTCGGCGTGGCTGTCGGCATCGGCGTCGCACTGGGCGTATCTGCCATCGGCATCCCGATGCCACCGCCGCCCAATGCCAACCTGGGCTATGTCGCATTCATACGCATCGTGCCAACAACCATCGCCGTCGCGTTTGTGATCGGACTTGTTGCCACCGTGCTCGCCGCGGTTTTCCCCGCCCGCAGAGTCGCATCGACCCAGATCGTCGATGCACTCCGCCAGGGCGTCTGAGCGCGAACGGCTTATCAAGGAGTCACCATGTCACTGTTCGACCGCTTCAATCTTGGCGCCGGCTTCAGCAAATACTTCCAGATCGAAGCGGCTGCCTCTGATGCTGTGCGCGACGAGGTATTCCGCGTCCGTCACGAGGTCTACTGCGAAGAACTCAAGTTCGAACCCGAGCGCCCGGATCGCCGCGAAACCGATGCCTACGATGCATACAGCCTGCACTGCCTGCTGCGCGGCTCACAGCCGCCCCACCCGTCGGTCGGTTGCATTCGCCTGGTCCTGCCGCCGCCCAACGCGCTGGACGAGCCGCTCCCGTTTGAAAACACCTGCGCCCACACCATCGACCGCAGCATCATCGACCCGATGAAAATTGACCGCGGGCGGATCGCGGAAGTGTCGCGACTGGCCGTGCGTTCGACCTACCGGCGACGTAAAGGTGAACAGAATGTCGCCGTCGCACTGCATGACGACGATTATGAACTCGCCGGCCGACAGCCCCGCTTCCCCTACATTCCCATCGGGCTGTACCTGGGTTCGGTTGCCCTTGCCGCGCGCAACAATATCGATACGCTGTTCGTCCTCACCGAGCCACGCCTGGCCTCTCACTTTTCCAAGCTTGGGGTCGAGATCAAGCAGATCGGCGGCCCGGTCGAGCATCGCGGCACGCGCGTGCCCTCGATGATGGACGTGCAAGGGATCATCAAAGGGCTACGCTTCATGGTCAAACCGATCTGGCGGGTCATTCAGGAACAGATCGACGCCAGCGCACCGCCACGCTGAGTGCGGGCATCGAAAAGAAAAAGCCCGCTTGCTGCGGGCTTTTTCAATACAGCATCAAACAATTACGCCTTCAGTGCGGCCTGGATCTGCTCGAGAGAAGCCGGATCTTCCATTGTGGTCAGATCCCCCGGATCGCGACCTTCGGCCAGCGCCTGAATCGAGCGACGCAACAGCTTGCCCGAACGCGTTTTGGGCAAACCGCTGATGAAGAGCACCCGGCCCGGACGTGCGATGGCGCCCAGCGAGGCATCAACCTTCTTCATCACCTCTTTCTCGAGCGCGGCTCGCTTCTCAGCGGTATCGACCGTCGAGGCATCCTTCACCACGGCAAACGCCATCGGCATCTGCCCCTTGAGCTGATCCGCCACCCCCACCACCGCCACTTCGGCAATCGCCGGATGGGTCTGAACGGCTTCTTCGATCTCGCGGGTGCCCAGACGATGGCCGGCCACGTTGATCACATCGTCCATGCGGCCGAGGATCGTGTAGTAGCCCTTGTCGTCACGGATACCCCAGTCTGACGAGGAATAGATGACCGGGTCGCTGAAGGTGGTGAAGTAGGTCGAGACAAAACGCTCGTCCTGCCCCCAGACGGTCGACAGACAGCCCGGCGGCAGCGGCGGAACGATGCCGACGATACCTTTTTCGTTAGCGTCGCACTCGCTACCGTCTTCACGGAACAGACGCAGGTCGTAGCCATACACGGGGAAGGCCGGCGACCCGAGTTTGATGGGGCTGTCTTCCACGCCACGACACACAGCAAGCATCGGCCAGCCGGTTTCGGTCTGCCAGTAGTTGTCGATAACCGGAATGCCCAGCTCGCTCATGATCCACTCGTGCGAGGTTTCATCGAGCGGCTCGCCGGCCAGGAACAGCGCTTTTAGCGTGGACAGGTCGTGCTTCTTGAGGAAGGCCGGGTCCTGCTTCTTGAGCACACGAACCGCGGTCGGCGCCGAGAACATGACGCTGACCTTGTACTTCTCGACGATTTGCCACCAGATACCGGCATCCGGACGTAGCGGCGTGCCTTCGTACATGATGGTGGACATGCCGGCAAGCAGCGGGCCGTAGATGATGTAGGAGTGACCGACCACCCAGCCGATGTCCGAGGTAGCAAACATGCTTTCGCCGGCTTCGCCGGTGAAGATGTGCTTCATCGAAGCGGTCAATGCGACGGCATAGCCACCGGTGTCGCGCTGCACGCCCTTCGGCTTGCCCGTAGTGCCCGAGGTATACAGAATGTAGCTGGGGTCGGAAGATTCGACCCACACCACCGGCACTTGCGCGTCCATGTGCTTGGCGCGCAAGGCCGCGTAGTCTTCGTCGCGCCCGGCAACTTTCGGAAAGCCCTTGTCCAGGCCGCGATCGATGATCAGCACTTTGGCTGGCGGGAATTCCGCGAGCTTGCAGGCCTCATCCACCAGATGCTTGTAAGGCACGGCCTTGCCGTTGCGCATGCCGGCGTCGGAGCTGACCATCAGCACCGGCTTGGCATCGTCAATACGTGTCGCGAGTGAGCCGGCGGCAAAACCACCGAACACCACCGAATGGATCGCGCCAATACGGGCGCAGGCCAACATGGCAAAAGCCGCTTCGGCAATCATCGGCATGTAGATCAGGACGCGTTCGCCTTTCTTGACGCCCAACTCCTGGTAGATCGCCGCCATGCGTTCGACTTCGCGCTGCAACTCGGCAAAGCTGTAGACCACTTCTTCGTTGGTCTCGGTCGAGATGTAGATCAGTGCATTGTCGTTGGGCCGCTTGGCCGCGTGGCGATCGACAGCGTTGTAGCACAGGTTGGTTTCGCCCCCCTTGAACCACTTGACGAACGGCGGACGCGAAAAATCGCAGATTTGCTCGGGCGCCTTGTGCCAGTCAATCAGTTGCGCTTGCTCACGCCAGAAGCCATCCCGGTCTTCAATGGAACGGCGGTGAAACTCGTTAAATGTCGTCATGACAACAATCCTCTCCCTATTATTCCCTTCGATTGTGAGTGACGTACTACGTCATACTGCGGTGATACTCCTGCCAGCTAATTTCATAGCTTTGTTGTTGTTCCCTCATGGGGACTATCTTCGCCGGGCGGTCGACGACGCAACTGACGCATCGCGTCCAACGGCAACCCGCAACGAAATTCGGATTCTATCAATTCCAGCACCGGCATCAGCGTTGCCGCGACGTCCGGCAAGCGCAACAGCACCTCCCCCGTGGCGCCAGAGCGGATTTGCATCAGGACGTGATCGATGCTCACCGGCAGGCGCACGAAGCGGCTGAGCTCTCCAGGCGTGATCTCGCCACTTTCGGCGATAACCTTGCTGCCACCGGCGTTGACACCCGACTGGGCGCGCTGCACGGCCAGGCCGATCAAATGGCTGAGTGTCGTCGCTTCGCTGGCACCGGAGCCAGCGGCAATACCCACCGTCACACTCATGCGGATACGCGTATCCCGGTAGGTCATCACCAGCTTGTCGATGGCGCGTTGCAAGCGCAGCGCGAAGGCCGAGCAGCCATCGAGATCGGTGCTCGGGCACAGCACGGCGAACTGGCCTTGCGCCATTTGCGCCACGGTGTCTTCCTTGCGCACCTTGGACGACAGGATTTTCGACAGCTTGCGATTGATCAACTCGGTGATGTGGGCGCCGTAGTCCGCCAGCATTTTGTCAAAATGATCGATGACGATCACCATCGCCGCCAGATCGCCATTGCGCCGCCGCGCCAGGGCGAGCTCCTGGTTGCCATGCCAGTTCAGGTAGGCCTGCGTGACCAGGCCGGAATCCGGGTCCACCGGGCTATGACTGGCCAGCGCCTCGCGGCTGGCTTCGAGTTCGCGCGTTGCACGGGCGAGGCGGGTCAGGGCTTCGAGGCGGCTTAGCAGCTCAACCGTGCCGGTACCCTTGGTGATGAAATCGGTTGCGCCCATTTCGCGCGCCTTGACGCGGGCAGCGTCATCTTCTTCGCCTGAGATGATGATCACCGGCAATTCATGGATGCGTGACAGCTTCGACGACCGGATACGCTCCAACAGACCATAGCCGTCGAGACGCGGCATGCCCAGGTCGGAGATCACCACCTGGATCGATGGATCGATCAGCAGCGCCTCCCAGCCGGCCTCGCCATCGGCTTCTTCCCGCACATCGAAACGCTCACGAATATTGCGGCTGATCGAGGCACGCACCATCCGCGAGTCATCGACGATCAACACGCGCGGCAGCGAAATGGTCTCGTCGCTCACGAAGGGCTCCTCCCCAAACCGCTCACGCACCGATCCTGACGACCGTGCGGCCGCGAATGCGCCCAGCGATGAAATCATCAAAAGCAGCCGGCAAGGCGTCGAAACCGATGGTCTGTGTGACCGCCTCGAGATGACGCGGACGCAAATTGGTGGCCAGCCGGTCCCATATCTGCTGACGCGCGGGGAAACCCATGTAGCCCGAATCCACACCGAGCAGACTGACGCCGCGCAGAATGAACGGGAACACGCTGGTATCGAGATCAAAACCTGCTGCATTGCCAATACTGGCCACCGTACCAGCCTGCTGCATGGTCGCCAGCATCCAGTGCAGAATCTTGCCGCCGGTGTTGTCCACCGCGCCGGCCCAGCGTGCGCCTTCGAGCGCTCGCACCTTGTCGAAATCAATCGACTCGCGCAGCAAAATGTCACTGGCGCCCAGCGAACGCAGATAGTCTTCTTCGGAGGCCTTGCCGGTCAGCGCCGTGACCGAATAACCGGCGGCCGCCAGAATGTCGATCGCCAGGCTGCCCACGCCACCGGTCGCGCCAGACACCACGACCGGGCCATTCTCGGGCCGCAAGCCGTTGTCTTCCATGCGCTGCACCCCCAGCGCCGCGGTAAAACCCGCCGTCCCCAAGGCCATCGCCTCGAACAGACTCAAGCCCTCGGGCAGCGCCACCACCCATTTGGCGGGAATGCGCGCGTACTCGGCAAATCCACCATGGTGCGCAACACCAATATCAAAGCTGGTCGCAATCACCGGGTCGCCAACAGAAAAGCGCGAGTCCGAGCTCTCGACCACCTCGCCCGACAGGTCGATGCCGCCCACGCACGGAAAGCGACGAATAATCTTGCCCTTGCCCGTGGCGGCCAAGGCATCCTTGTAATTGATACTCGAGTAATGCACCCGGATCAGCACCTCGCCTGCATCCAGGTCGTCGGTGCTCAGGGACTGCATCCCCGCGCGTATGGTTTTATCCTCAGCCTGCTCGATCAGAAACGCCTTGAAAGACTCTTTCACATGCTTCTCCGTCTCGGCCCGCGCGAAGCGCAAGCGCTCATCCCAAAAGATTATAACGAATTCAATCGTGTCGTCTGCACCGCCCCGCCGCAAAGCTCAAGTCAACCGCACGGCGCGCCGTAGATAGTAGTGACCCGGAAAAATGAGATCATCATGACCCGACTGAACGAGGCACTGCCCTCCCTCGATGCCTACGTCGACCTGTTCTCGCAAGGGACGCTTCCCGTCCTTCGCCGCACTGCACGCGATCTGGCGGCGATGCGCGAACAGGAAGGAAGCGTCAATGGAAAGCAGATCGCGCAGATCATTCTGGGCGACCCGCTGATGACGCTGCGCGTGCTCAGCCATCTGGAGATCCACCGACGACAAGCACAAAATCACGCCATCACCACCATCGATCGCGCGGTGATGATGATCGGCATTACGCCCTTCTTTCGCCATTTCGAAGATCTACCCACCATCGAAGACGCGCTGGCCGACACTCCGGCGGCACTGATTGGCGTGCTCGGCGTCATTGGACGCGCCCGCCGGGCATCGCACTACGCCCGCGAGTGGGCCATCATCCGGCACGATCTGGACGTCGAAGAAATCACCATCGCTGCCCTGCTGCACGACACCGCAGACATCCTGCTCTGGGCCTTCGCCCCGGCACTGACCACCAAGGCGCACGCCATGCAGCGCGCCGACGCCAGCCTGCGCAGCGCAACCGTACAACGCGAGGTGTTTGGCTTTGCCGCCAACGAAATCCAGTTGGCCCTGGCGAAAAAGTGGCAGCTCCCCGACCTGATCATCCACCTGATGGACGAGTCGAGCGCAGACAACCCACGCGTGCGCACCGTCGCCCTGGCCAACGCGCTGGCCCGCCACAACGCCAAGGGCTGGGACAACGCCGCAATTCCCGACGACCTGACCGCGATTCAATCACTGCTCAAACTCAACCAGGAACAACTCATCCGCCGGCTGGCCATTCCCGAGGAACACGCGATACGTCTGATGCCCGCGCCAGAAGCCGAGCCCGCATCCAGACCGCCCGCCGCCCCAGACTAACCCCTCGGCAGCAACACCCGCCCGCATTCACCGTCTGCCGCTAAAATAGCTCTGCCCTGCCGGCTCACCGGCCCGTTTTCGAAGGAAGCCCTCGATGTCCGTGTCCGCCCTTGTCCTGCTCGGTGCAATTGCCATTGCCGTGCTGTATGGCATCGTCGTCTACAACAATCTCGTGCGGCTCAAGCACAACATCGCCAAAGCCTGGGCCAACATCGACGTGATGCTCAAACAGCGACACGACGAACTGCCCAAACTCGTCGAAGTCTGCCGCCAGTACAAACAGTTCGAAGAAAGCACGCTCACCCGCGTCATCGAAGCCCGCTCCCGTGTCTCCGACGCCCGCGCCAAGCACGACGTGCCCGCGCTCGGCCAGGCCGAAGGCATGCTGCGGTTCGGACTGGGGCAGCTCTTCGCCGTCGCAGAGGCCTATCCCGAACTGAAAGCCAACGAACACTTCATGCAGTTGCAAACGCGCATCACCGCGCTCGAAAACGGCATTGCCGATCGCCGCGAGTGGTTCAACGAAAGCACCAATGTGCACAACATCCGCATCGAGCAATTCCCCGACCTGATCATCGCCCGCCTCACCGGCTTCACCGAGCAGCCCCTGCTCGAGTTCTCCACCGCCGAAAAGGCCGACGTCGACCTCAAAGCGCTGTTCAGCGCCTAAGCGTAACCCGGCTCCGCCATGCTCGTTTCACTGCGACCGGATCGCACCGGCGCGGCAGTCGCGTCCGGCATCGCCGCGCTCGGCTTTGCCGGCTTTCAAGCCGACGGCAGCTTTCGCGTGGTGGCCTTGGTGCTGGTATTGGCCGCCGCACTGTTCGGCTGGCTACGCTCCATCCACCACAGCCGGCTGATTCTCGACACACCCACCTCGCGCATCGCCTCCGCCGCCCAAGGCTATACCGAGCTATTTGGTCAGGGCATGCCACTCGATGGCGCGCCGCTGTACTCCCCGCTCAACGGCCTGCCCGTACTGTGGTATCGGCTGGTCGTGGATGAAAAAGACGGCGACAGCTGGCGGCGTTTTTCGGACGACGAGAGCGACGCCTCCTTTTTGCTCGACGACGGCAGCGGCCAGTGCGCGGTCGACCCCGAAGGCGCAGAGTTGCTGATCACCCGCAAGGATGTGGAAATACGCGACGACCGCCGCTACACCCAGTGGTGCCTGATCAAGCAAGACCCGATCTACGTGATTGGCGACTTCACCACGCTGGGCAGTATCGACCCCGCGCATGACACGGCTCGCCAGGTGCGCGAGCTGCTGGCCGACTGGAAGGCCGATCACCCACGCCTGCTCGAACGCTTCGACCTCGACGGCGACGGCCAGGTCGATTTGCAGGAATGGGAGCTGGCGCGCGCCGAAGCCAAACGCGAAGTGCGCCGCCAGCAGGCCGAACTCCACGCCGCGGCCGAAGCGCATATCGTTCGCAAGCCCGAAGGGCGGCGGCTGTATCTGATCTCGGATCTCGATCCGTCGCAGCTTGGCCGCCGCTATCAGCTCTGGGGCTGGGCCTTTCTGGTCGCGCTGCTGATCAGCGCCGGCCTGCTGGTGCGTCTGCTCGCAGTCTGATCGGCTCAACCGCCCGCCTGCTGCTCCAGTTCTTCCCAGCGCGCCATCGCCGCCAGCATCTCCTCGCCCACCGCCTCAAGTCGCGCGTTCAGCTCGACCGCCACGTCCGGCGTGTTCTGATACAGATTAGGATCGGCCAGACGAGCGTGCAGGCTTGCCTCCTCGGCCTCCAACGCACCAATGCGATCGGGCAGCGCATCAAGCTCACGCTGATCCTTGAATGACAGCTTCTTGGTCGGCGCGGCTTTGGGCTTGTCCTTGGTCGCGACCGTTTTCTTTTCCGCCACCGGCGCCGCCGGCTGTTTGCGCAGACGCTGCCAGTCGGCGTAGCCGCCGACATATTCTTTCCACTCGCCACTCCCCTCGGCGGCAATCACCTGCGTCACTGTATTGTCGAGGAAGGCCCGGTCATGGCTGACCAGAAACAGCGTGCCGGCATAGTCAGCCAGCAAGGCTTCGAGCAGGTCCAGCGTTTCGATGTCGAGGTCGTTGGTTGGCTCGTCGAGCACCAGCACGTTGGCCGGCTGTGCAAACAAGCGCGCCAACAACAACCGGTTACGCTCGCCACCGGAGAGCGACTTGACCGGCGAGCGCGCACGCTGCGGCGCGAACAGAAAGTCCTCGAGATAGCCGATCACGTGCTTGCGCTCGTTGCCGATCTCGACATAGTCCGAGCCCGGGCTGATCACCTCCGTCAGCGGGGCCTCGGGGTCGAGTTGCGCGCGTAGCTGATCGAAATAGGCCACCTGCTGGCGCGTACCGCGACGCACCGTGCCGGTGTCCGGCTCGAGTTCGCCCAGAATCAGCTTGAGCAGCGTGGTCTTGCCCGCGCCGTTGGGGCCGATGAAACCGATACGATCACCGCGCATGATGCGGGTCGAAAAATCGCGCACCAGCGGCGCACCGCCATAGCCTTTGCTCACGCCCTCCAGCTCGGCCACCATCTGGCCCGACTTGTCGCCCCGATCGAGCGCCAGTGTCACATTGCCCTGGCGCTCTCGACGGGCCGCGCGTTCACGGCGCAAGGCCTCCAGCCGACGAACCCGGCCTTCGTTGCGGGTACGACGCGCCTCGACGCCCTTGCGGATCCACACCTCTTCTTGCGCCAGCAACTTGTCAAAGCGCGCGCTGGCCTTGGCTTCGGACTCGAGCTGCTCGGCCTTCTTCACCTGGTAGTCGGCAAAGCGACCGTCGAAATTGGTGAGATTGCCGCGGTCGAGCTCGACGATGCGGGTCGACACGTTATCCATGAACACCCGGTCGTGGGTAATCAGCACCACGGCGCCCGAGAAGCTCTTGATCAACTCCTCCAGCCACAGGATGCCGTCGAGGTCGAGGTGGTTGGTCGGCTCGTCGAGCAGCAGCAACTCCGGGTCGCCAACAATCGCCCGCGCCAGCGCCACCCGCTTGATACCGCCGCCCGACAAGGTGCTGACAATCAAGTCGCCATCCAGCGCCAGTCGACCCAACATGGCTTCGACACGCTGGTTCATGCGCCAGGCATCGGCCGTGTCCACCGCGTGTTGCGTGCGCTCCAACTCGGCCATCGCAGCCTCCGAGGCGTCCTCGGCAAGATGATGAAGCGCCGCATGGTAGGCCTTGAGCACCGCGGCCACATCGCCCAGCCCCTCGGCCACCACATCGAACACTGAACGCCCGAGGTCGAAATCCGCCTCCTGCGACACATACGCAATGCGAATGCCCGGCGCGCGCCAGACCTCACCATCATCCAGCGGCGAATGCCCGACCATAGCCCGCAGCAAGCTCGACTTGCCCGAGCCATTGCGGCCGATCAACGCGACCCGCTCACCCGCATCGAGCTGAAAACTGGCCTTGTCGAGCAGGGCGACGTGGCCAAAGGCAAGGCAGGCACGATCTACGGAAATCAGGGGCATGAGGCATCCAGCAACAGAGCAAAGCGCGCATTTTACCGCCACGCGGCCTCACGCTTCGAAAAAGCCTGAATTCGCGGTAAACTGCGCCCCGCCCCCAACCATACGGGGCCCGGTCTCTCTCCGTGGTTCAATGGATAGAACGAGCGCCTCCTAAGCGCTAGATACAGGTTCGATTCCTGTCGGGGAGACCAGCCCACCCCGAATCGCCTGCATTGCGCCGCCTCGCGCGCGTCCCGCTATTTGGCTTTTCCGGAAAGCCGGGGCAGGCCGTCCAGCCGGGCTTTTACCTCATCTGGCCCGACTGCCAGCAACAACTCGACCGCCACCCGCATCAAGTCGCTGCGGCTCACCGACGGCGCCTGTTCGCGCAGGTGATCGCGCATTTTCTTGAGCTGCGCGGCCTCATCGACCGACAAGACGACCTCGGCCGGTTTGGCCGGCGCCACCACCGTTGGTCTGACCGATGCAGACATCCGGTTCACCGCCGTGGTGGTCAGCTTGACCGAGGCGCGACGCTTTTCACTTCGGGTCGGCAGGCGTTTTTTGAGCGCCGCGTCTTCATCGTCGATGCTGGCGCGCAGCGACGCCTTGATCTGCTTACGAACAATCATTCACCCCTCCCAGACACTTCACCACTGCACTGACCAGGCGCAAAACCTCGAGCTGCGCGGGCTGGGCCGCACTACCCAGATCAAACACCGAACCGCCGATCGCCGCACTCTGCGCGTAGGCATTGCGCTGACTGAGGATAGTGGTCAGCACCGGCAGATCAAACTCGCGCATCACCTCCATCACGTCCGCCGCCAGCGAGGTGCGGGTGACCCGATTGGGCACCAGCACGCCTTGCAGGCCGGGATGCGTCGCCTGAAGACTCACAATCAGGCGCTCGACCGCCCGCGTCGACCACAGATCGGTCGGACTCGGCACCACCGGAATAATCGCCAGATCGGTGTGGTTCAATGCCGCCAGCGTGCGCGGATGATCGATGGACGGCGGGCAGTCGAGCAACACCACGTCCGCCCGCTTGCGCCACTTGGCCAGCTTGTCCGGAAGCTCGCGGGGGTCGTCGCTGAAGCGGTGAACCCGCGCCGGAAACGGATGCTCCGGGGATGCCGCAGCGGCCCACCGGCTGGCCGACTCCTGCATGTCGAGATCGACGATTTCCACCTTGCGCCCGCGGCGCGCGAGGCCGGCGGCCAGTTGCATGGTCACGGTGGTTTTCCCCGCGCCCCCTTTTTGAGAAATCAACGTGACGATTGGCGCGCGCGCCATTGGCGGTTTCCTTGGTTCAATTCTTGGATAACCGTTAATAGTAGCGCAGGGCCTTGCCGAATTTGATGACAGCGCCCCAAGGCGCACCGCCATTGCGCGCCGGGCTGCGCGACCGACCACCCGGCTGACCACGCTGCCCAAGGCCGGCAAGACCCGGTATCGTTCGCCCTAGGCCTCTTCCGCCAGCCCCCACGCCGACGCCTGCAAACACCCCGATGACCGATCGTCTGCGCATCTTCATCTGCACGACCGACGCCCTGAGCGACCGGGTCGATCTGCTCGCGCCCGACGAGCTGCAACGCGCTCGCGCCATGACCTCCAGCCGCCGACGCCGACAGTTCTGCGCCGGTCGGGCGTTGTTGCGTCTGGCACTGAGCCAAGACGGCACACGAGCACCCGCCGCCTGGCGAATCCGCCTGCTCGGAGATCGGCCACAGCTCGACACGCCCGACGCCCCGCAGTTCAGTCTCAGTCACAGCGGCGACCACGCCGGCTGCGCCATCCGCCACACGCTGCGCTGCGGCTTTGACCTTCAGGCGCATGCCCCGCGATCACGACATGACCTCGCGAACGCTTTTTTTTCCGACGATGACACCCGCTGGCTGGCAGAACAGTCCGATTTTTCGGCAGCCTTCCACCAGCTCTGGGTACTCAAGGAGTCCTGGGCAAAAGCCACCGGCGCGCCGCTCCTGACTGCGCTGGCACACACCCGCTGGCAAGCACGACATACGGCCAACATCGCCGCAACGCCCTGGGACGCGGGCACAACGGCCTTGACCGACACATTGACGACGGGCTGGACCGCAGAGGGCGCCGTGACCACGATAGAACTGAACGAATGGCAAGACGGCGGGTTCGTCTCACGCCCGTCGCACTGGACACGCTGGGCCTTGCGCAATGAGCCGGATGCCGCGCGGTGCGACACATGACACACGAGAAGACAGAAGGTGTTACAACACGTAACACTACCCTGTTAGAATTGCGCGCCTTGATACCCTCAACCGCGCCCGGAAGCATGGATTCATTCTCTCTGCCGCTGGCCACATGGGAAGCGTGGGCGCCCGGCCGAAGCACCCGGCAAGAATGGCGCGCATCGCCGCCCGAGGCCCTTGATCCTGCGGGCGCTACGGCCGACATCGGTTTTGTCGACCCCATGCTGCGTCGCCGACTCGGCCCGGTTGCGCGCGCCGCACTCAACGTCGCCCACCGCTGCCTTGGCGAGCGCACCGGCGTACCCATGGTCTTTGCCTCACGCCACGGCGAACTCGCACGCACGCTGACCATGCTCAAGGATCTGGCCGCCGGCGAAGAGGTCTCGCCCGCCACCTTCAGCCTGAGCGTACACAACGCCTCTGCCGGCGTTTTCTCCATTGCCCGTCAGGACACCGCCCCCGCCACGGCCATTTCCGCTGGCGATGAAACCCTCGGCATGGCGCTGATTGAAGCACTCGCCCGGCTATCGCCCGAGCAACCGCAAATCCTGCTGGTGTACGCCGACGCCGCCGTACCCGAGCGCTACACGCAGGACATCGCAAGCGCCGAAACCCCGCATGCCCTCGCGCTATTGCTGGACATCCGCAGCCCGAGCCGGCTGCATGTGGCGACGCAACGCCCCTCTACCGTGCCCTCCGATCACATGATGGGGCTGAGTCTGCTGAACGTGCTCGCCGGCCACAGCCCGCGCGAGACCTGGACCGGCGAACGCGGCACCTGGCAGTGGACACTCGCCGATGCGTAGGCTCAATTACCTTTGGCGCCTGCTGATGACGGGCGTGGCCTTCAGCCTGTTCAGCATCGGCGGACTGATGATCACGCTGCTTGCCTGTCCGGTGATCCGCCTGCTGCCCGGCAATACCGACCGCCGCCGTCAACGCACCCAGTGGCTGATCCACAAACTCTTCGGCGTGTTTGTCGGCTTCATGTGCGCCGTCGGCATCATGCGCCTGCACCTGAAAAACGCCGAGGCACTGGCCGAAGCGCGCGGCACGCTGGTGCTGGCCAACCACCCGACCCTGATCGACGTGGTGGTCATGATCTCACTGATGCCGCGCTCCGACTGCGTGGTCAAGGGCGCACTGTGGAACAGCCCTTTTCTGGGCGGCGTGGTACGTGCGGCCGGTTACATCAGCAATGCCAAGTCGTCAGAAGAACTGGTCGAATCCTGTGTCGACGCGCTTCAGCAAGGCGGTGCACTGGTGATTTTTCCGGAAGGCACCCGCACCCAGCCGGGCGCGCCACTACGCTTTTTGCGTGGCGCCGCGCACATCGCACTGGGCAGCGAACAACCCATCCTCCCCGTCGTGCTCACCTGCAACCCACCGACGCTGTCGAAAGGCAAGCCGTGGTACGACATCCCCCCCCGTCGATTCGAGTACCAACTCGAAGTAAAATCCCCTCTTTCCGTTGGCGACCTGATCGAGCCCGACCTGCCGGGCACGCTCGCCGTTCGCCGCCTGACGGATGCCCTAGAAAACCATTTTGCCCTGGAGCTCGCGGCCTGTGGACACCCTTCACACTGAGATCAGCCAACTGATCATCGACACCCTCGACCTCGAGGACATGACCGCCGCGGACATCGACCCCGCGGCGCCGCTGTTTGGCGACGGCCTGGGCCTGGACTCCATCGACGCGCTGGAGTTGGGCGTTGCACTGCGCAAGCGCTACCAGGTACGCCTCGACGGCGACGACCCCAGCGTCAAGCGCTACTTTCAATCGGTAAACACCCTGGTCGAACTGGTGCGCCAGCGCAGCGAGAACGAAGCATGACAATGGACAACATCATGGCAATGAGCAATGAGGCAATTTTCGGCGAGCTCAAAAAAATCCTCGTCGAATCCTTCGAAACCCCCGAAGCGCAGATCACCCTGGAGGCCAATCTCTATGAAGATCTCGACCTGGACAGCATCGACGCCGTCGACCTGGCCGTGAAACTGCAAACCCTGACCGGCAAGCGCATCAAGGCCGATGACTTCAAGGCCGTACGTACGGTGGCTGACGTCGTGCGCGCCGTGCGGGCCCTCCTGGACAGCTGATTTGCGCCTGTTGCCGGTCGTTCGCACGCTGCTGTTCGCAGCCACGCCCATCGCCATCTATCTGGCGCTAGGCCACTTCGAACCCCGGCAAGTGATTCCCCTCTTGCTGGTGCTGGCCGGTTTGCGTCTGATCACCAGCGGCAAGAGCGCCGTGGCCGCACGCGGCGCGCAGCGCTGGCTGCTGGTCGGAGCACTGCTCATCCTCGCCGCACTGGTCGCCGTCAGCAACAGCGAAACCGTTCTCCGGTGCTACCCCGTTCTCGTCAATCTGGCCATGCTCGCGCTCTTCGCCCATTCACTCATCAATCCACCAACGGTCATCGAGCGCATCGCCCGACTGCAACGCCCCGACCTGCCGCCCGAGGGTGTGGCCTACACCCGCAAGGTCACCCAGCTGTGGTGCGGATTTTTCATCGTGAATGCAGCCATCGCCGCCTACACCGCCGTGCTCGCCAGCCGCGAAACCTGGGCCTGGTACAACGGTGGTGTCGCCTACGCCCTCATGGGCTTGCTCTTTGTCGGCGAATGGCTGTACCGGCGTCTGCATGTCGGAGCATCGCAATGACCGGCGCCAGATCGCTGGCCAAGCTGGCGCCAAGCGACCGTCCGGGCCACGCGCGGGTCGCCCTGCGCGACGACGGCACGGTACTGCGCTGGGGCGAATTCTGGTCGCGCGTGAGTGCCGTCGCCCACGCCCTGGCCGCGCAACCAGGGCGCCGGATCGCGCTCGACGCACCGGATGCGGCCGACTTTCTGACCGGGCTTCTCGGCGTGCTGCATGCCGGCAAGCAGGTAGTGATTCCTGCCAACTTCCAGCGCGCTTCGATGGCGCAGTGCGCCGACACCTGTGACGGCGTCCTCGACACCGCAGGCATCCACCGCCCGCCCGGCATCGACGGCTGGACGCCCGGCGCGCCGCTGTCACCCGACGCGGCCATCGAACTCACCACCTCGGGCAGTAGCGGCGCACCCAAACCCATCGCCAAACGCCTCATTCAACTCGACGCCGAAGTGCTTGCGCACGAGGCGCAGTGGGGCGCGCTGCTCGGCGCCGACCCGGTGTTCGCCACCGTGCCGCATTTCCATATCTACGGGCTGCTATTCCGGCTGCTGGGACCGCTGAGCGCCGGCCGGCCGTTCGACACCGCCGTCGCCGCCACCCCGCACGCGCTGCTCAACCGCCTGCGCGCCCATGGCCGCGGCACAGTCATCTCCAGCCCGGCCCATCTGTCGCGCCTCGGCGAGTTGCTCGACCCCGCCGAGTTGGCGCCCCACACCGTTGCCATGTTCTCATCCGGCGCCCCGCTGCAAGCTGTGACAGCGGCCGAACTCGGCGCCGCCATGGGTCAGGCGCCGATCGAAGTGTATGGCAGCACCGAAACCGGCGGCATCGCCTGGCGTCGCCAGTGGCCGCAGGCCGAATTACCCTGGCAACCGTTGCCCGGCGTCGGCGTGGCAGTCGACGCGGCGCAAGCCCTGCAAGTGCGCTCCCCGTTTGCCGATGAAGACACCCCCATGGCAACCGGCGATCTGGCCGAAATGCTGGCCGACGGCCGGTTCCACCTGCGCGGGCGCGCCGACCGCATCATCAAGCTCGAGGGCAAGCGCGTTTCCTTGCCGGCGATGGAAAAGCAACTCGCCGCGCACGCATGGATCGCCGCCTGCGCGATCATCGCGCTGCCTGGCCATCGCGAGCAACTCGGCGCCATCGCCGAACTTACGCCCGAAGGGCGACGCCAACTCGACACGCTCGGCCGCCGCGCCACCATCGACGCCCTGCGCGCCCACCTGCTTGAGCATTTCGAGCGCGTCAGCTTGCCGCGCCGCTGGCGCTTCCCCGCCTGCCTGCCCTACAACGAGCGCGGCAAACTCCCGCTCGACGCCTTGCGAAGCCTCTTCGACGAGGCCGCCGCACCATGAGCTTGCCCAACACTCAAGTCCTCGAACGCAGCGACACTCTCGTTCGCCTGTCCATCATTGCCGACGCCGGTCTGATCCACTTTGCCGGCCACTTTCCGGGCACGCCGATCCTGCCCGGCGTCGCTCAGGTCGATTGGGCGATCCGCTTCGCCATGCAATTCTTCGCGCCCGCCGGCACTTGCCAGCGCCTGGACGCACTCAAGTTCAATGACCGCGTGCTGCCCGGCGACACGCTGGAGCTGACCCTAGACTGGTCGCCCGAGAAAAACACCCTGCGCTTCGCCTACACCGCCGACGGCCGGTCAAAATCCAGCGGCAGGGCGGTATTTCAGCCATGAACTTCCGCCCCTGTTTTCTGGTGCCGGTCTACAACCACCCGCACACCATTGGCCGTGTCGTGTCAGCGCTGGCCAGCCACGATCTGCCGATCTACCTGATCGACGATGGCAGCGACGCCCCCACCCGCGAGACCCTGGCACAAACGGTGGCCGACTGCCCGCTGGCGCGGCTCATCACCCTGCCGGTCAATGGCGGCAAAGGCGCGGCGGTGATCGCCGGCTTCGAACAAGCCCACGCCGACGGTCGGACCCACGCACTGCAAGTCGACGCCGACGGCCAGCACAACCTGGCCGACGTGCCGCGCTTTCTCGAACTCGGCGCCACCCAGCCCGAGGCGGTGGTCTGCGGCCGGCCGATCTACGACGACAGCGTGCCCAAGTCGCGCTTGTACGGCCGCTCTATCACCCACTTCTGGGTGCGCATCGAAACCCTGTCATGCGATGTGCCCGACTCGATGTGCGGCTTCCGGCTCTACCCGCTGGCCGCCACCATGCGCGTCCTCGGTCCGCACATTGCGCGGCGCATGGCCTTCGACATCGAGATTCTGGTGCGCCTGGCCTGGCTCGGCCTGCCGATCATCAACGTGCCCACCCGCGTGACCTACCCGCAAGACGGCATCTCGCACTTTGCGATGCTCTCCGACAACCTGCGCATCTCTGTCACGCACACCAAACTGGTCGCCGGCATGCTGTGGCGCGCACCGGCCTTGCTGTGGCGACGCATGCGCACCGGCAGCGACGCGACGCACTGGTCGCGCCTCGCGGAGCGCGGCAGCAGCCTCGGCCTGAGCACGGTGCTCACCACCTATCGCCTGCTCGGCCGCCACGTGGCCGGTCTGATGCTCTACCCCATCGTCGGCTACTTTTTGCTCACCGGTCGCACGGCGCGACTGGCCTCGCAGCAATACCTCGACCGGGTATATCGCCACTTCGGCCCCAGCGCCACACTGCCTCGACCGCCCGATCTGCGCGATACCTACTGCCACATGCTGGCCTTTGCCCGCGCCGGGCTGGACAAGCTCGCCGCCTGGAGCGGCGCCGCGCCGTCGCAGCCACTGAGCTTTCATGGTCAGGCCGACTTCGACGCGCTCATCGCCAGCGGCCGCGGCGCGCTGATCATCGGCTCACACCTGGGCAATCTCGAAATGGCCCGCGCCCTCGGCGTCGCGGCACGCTTCACCACCATCAACGCGGTGGTGTTCACCGAACACGCGGTGCGCTTCAACAAAATGATGGCCGAGGCCAATCCGGACTTCGCCTTCAATCTCATCCAGGTCACCGACTTCGGGCCCGACACGGCGATCCTCTTCAAAGACAAGATCGACCGCGGCGAGCTCTTGTTCATCGTTGGCGATCGCACGCCCGTGGCCGAAAACGGCCGCACCCAGCGTCTGCCCTTCCTCGGCCGGCCGGCGCCGTTTGCGCAAGGCCCCTTTGTGCTGGCGCACCTGCTCGAATGCCCGGTGTATCTGTTTTTCTGCCTCGACACCGGCAGCCGGTACAGCCTGCACTTCGAGCCCTTCGCCGAGCGCATCGATCTGCCGCGCAAAACACGCAACGCCGCCCTGCAACACCACATGGCCGGCTACGCCCAACGGCTCGAACACTACTGCGGCCAGGCGCCGCTGCAGTGGTTCAACTTCTTCGACTTCTGGGAGGAACGGGCGATACCCCTTCCTTCAAAACCATGAAAGACACTGTTAGCAGAGCGACCGACACGGTCATCATCGGCAACCGCCACCTGAGCATCGAAGACGTGGTCGACGCCGCCGACGGCCGCCGTCCGGCCCGTCTATCCGACGATCCGGATTTCCGCGAGCGCATCGCCCGCGGCGGCGCGTATCTGGAGCGCCTGCTCGCCAACAACGGCACGGTCTATGGCGTGAACACCGGCTATGGCGAGTCCTGCACCGTCACCGTGCCATCCGATCTGGTGCAAGAACTGCCGCTGCACCTCACCCGCTACCACGGCTGCGGCCTCGGCCGCCATCTGGACGACGCCGCCACCCGCGCGGTGCTGGTCACCCGCCTCAACTCGCTGGCGCAGGGCTACTCCGGCGTGCGCGTCGCGCTGCTCGAACAGATCGAACACCTGCTGGTCCACGACGCCCTGCCGCTCATCCCGGAAGAAGGCTCGGTCGGCGCCAGTGGCGATCTCACGCCGCTGTCCTACGTGGCGGCAGCGCTGGTCGGCGAACGCGAGCTGCGCTATCGCGGCGCGGTGCGCCCGACCGCCGAGGTGCTGGCCGAACTCGACATCGCCCCGCTCAAGCTCAAGCCCAAGGAAGGGCTGGCGATCATGAACGGCACCTCGGTGATGACCGCGCTGGCCTGCCAGGCCTGGTCGCGCGCCGACTACCTCAGCCGGCTCACCACCCGCATCACCGCGCTGGCCTCGATGGCCATGCAGGGCAATCGCGGTCACTTCGACCCCCGCCTGTTCGCCGCCAAACCGCACGCCGGCCAGGCCGAAGCGGCCAACTGGATCTTCACCGATCTGCCCGAAGACACCGACGACGGCGCCATGCGCCTGCAAGACCGCTACTCGATCCGCTGCGCGCCACATGTGATCGGCGTGCTGCGCGACGCCCTGCCGTGGATGCGCCGCGACATCGAGAACGAGCTCAACAGCGCCAACGACAACCCGCTGATCGACCCCGGTGCCGACTGGGTGCTGCACGGCGGCCACTTCTATGGCGGCCACATCGCCTTTGTGATGGACGCCATGAAAACCGCCGTCGCCAACCTCGCCGACCTGCTCGACCGGCAGGTGGCATTGATGGTCGACAGCAAGTTCAATCACGGCCTGCCACAGAACCTCTCCGGTGCCAGCGCCGAGCGGGCGATGATCAACCACGGCTTCAAGGCGGTGCAGATCGGCGCCTCGGCGTGGACCGCCGAAGCGCTCAAACTGACCATGCCGGCCTCGGTGTTTTCGCGCTCGACCGAGTGCCACAACCAGGACAAGGTCAGCATGGGCACCATCGCCGCGCGCGACTGCCTGCGCGTGCTGGAGCTGAGCGAGCAGGTCGCCGCCGCCGCGCTGCTCGCCGCCAATCAGGGACTCGCCCTGCGTCTGCGCACCGGCGAGCTGAGCGCCGAGGCGCTACCCGCAGCGGTGCTCGCCTTCCACCAGCAGGTGTCGGCACTGTCGGCGCTGGTCACCGAAGACCGCCCGCTCGAAGCCGACTTGCGCGCCACCCTGGCGGCAATGCGCGCCAAAACCTGGACGCTCTACGCATGAGCGCGCTGCCCAAAGTCGAGGTCGAAGTCGACGTGCCCTTCTTCCATGTCGACGCCATGGAAGTGGTGTGGCATGGCCACTATGTGCAGTATTTCGAGCAGGCGCGCACCGCCCTGCTGCGTCGCATCGACTACGACTACCCGCAGATGCGCGCCTCCGGCTACGCCTGGCCGGTGGTCGAATGCCATATCAAATATGTGCGTCCGGCCCGCTACGGCCAGAAGATCCGAATCGAAGCGGCGCTGGTCGAAGCGCAGAACCGGCTGAAGATCGCTTACACCATCCGCGACGCCGCCACCGGCCAGCGCCTGACCCGCGCCTACACCATTCAGGTGGCAGTCGACATGGCCAGCGGCGAGCTGCAATTCGTGTCGCCCCCGGCACTGCTCGACCGCCTGGACGGCTGCGAATGAAACGCCGCACGTTTCTTCTCGCGGGGCTGCTGGCGCTCCTGTCAGCCAGCGCACACGCCGACGACGCCCTGCTCAAGGAGATCGCCGCCCGCGTCGCCGACAGCCCGGTGCTGCGCGCCGAGTTCAGCCAGACCAAGACCCTCGCCGCCATGCGCAAACCCTTCCGCATTGCCGGCCATTTCACCTACGCACGCGACACCGGCGTGCTGTGGCAGGTCGCATCGCCCTACACCGTGACCTACCTGATCGACGCGCGTGGCACGGTGGAGATCGGGCCGGACGGCCAACGCAAGACGCGCGCTGGCCGCGAGGCGGCCGGTGCGGCGCAGGCCGGGCAGATCATGCAGGCGCTGCTCAGCGCCGACCTGGCGCCGCTGCAGTCGAGCTTCGTATTGGATCCGGTCCGCGACGCCGCGGGGTGGCATGTCACGCTCACGCCACACAGTGCCGAAATCGCCCGTCACCTGGAGCGCATCACGGTCGCCGGCAACACCGCCGTCGAGCGGGTCGACATCTTTGAAGCCGGCGGAGATCACACCGAAATCCGTTTTACGGCCATCCAGCGCGACACCTGGCTGACCGAAGCCGAAACCGCGCTCTTCGCCCGCCCCGACTGATGCCACGACGCCTGTTTACCTTCCTTGCCGCTGCGCTAGTCGCGGGCATGATCGCGCTGGCCGCCTTCGACAAGCTGCCGGTCGAGACCGACCTGCTCGCCATGCTGCCCGCCACCGAGCGCAGCCCGATCGCCGAACAGGCCATGGCGCAGCTCGCGCGTGCACACGAACGGCGCATTGTGATGCTCGCCGTCGCCGACGATGCCGCCCAGGCGCGCGCCGGCGCCGAGCTGCTGGCACAAACGCTGCGCGCCTCACCGGCCTTGCAGCATGTCACGCTGGACGTCCCGCCCGACGCGCTCGACACCCTGCTCACGACGTATCTTCCACACCGATTCGGACTCCTGTCCTCCGCCACCCGCGCGGCCTTGCAGCAGCGCGGCCGTGACGCGCTGCAAGAAGACCTCTACCGTTCCCTCGCCAGCCCGATCCCGACCGCCACGCCGGTGCCCCGCCCACTCGACCCCTTCGGCACGCTCGCCGGCTTCCTCGCCGACCTGCCGTTTGCCGGCGGTGCTTTTGCGCCCGAAGACGGCATTCTGATGGCCCATCGCGACGGCCACAGCTACGCGCTGGTCAGTGTCGAAACCGTCGGCAGTCCGCACGCCGTGTCGACGCAGGAAGCCGTCCTGACCGCACTGGCACAGGCCCGCGCCGCCGTTCAGGCGCAAGCGCCGGCCACACAGCTCCAGGCAACCGGCCTGGTACTCTATGCCGCCGCAGCGCAAACCACCGCCAAACACGAGATGTCGCTGATCGGGGGTATTTCCCTGCTCGGCATCACCACCGTCTTGCTGCTCGCCTTTCGCTCGCTGCGGCCGGTGCTGCTCGGCATCGCCTGTATCGCCATCGGCGTTGCCGCCGGCATCGCGGTGGTGTTGCTGGTCGACGGGCAGCTTCATCTACTCACCCTGGTCTGCGGCACCAGCCTGCTCGGCATTGCGGTGGACTATCCCCTGCATTACTTTGCCAAACGCCGCCTGGCGGGCACCGATTGGCATGCCGCCGAGGCCATGGCCGCGATGCGCCCGGCGCTCACCCAGGGCCTGCTCACCAGCCTGCTTGGCTACACCGCGCTACTGGCCATGCCTTTCCCCGGCCTGCGTCAGATCGCACTGTTTTCGATGGTCGGGCTGGGCAGCGCCTATCTGGCAACACTCATGATGCTGCCGCTGTTTGCCCACCAGGCCGACCCGCGCAGCACCGCCGGAATTGACCGGCTTCGTCATGCGTTTTCCAGCTGGCAAGGCTTTCTTCAGTCCCGTGCGCACTGGCTACTACCGCTGGCCGTCGCCGCTTGCCTGCCCGGCGCCTGGCGGCTGACGCACAACGACGATGTGCGCCTGCTCAGCACGCCAGACCCCACGCTGGCGCGACAGGAAGCACAGATCCGCGAGCTCACCCAGCTCGGCCAGGGCAGCCGGTTGTTCCTGGTGCACGCGCGCGACGCCGAGCAGCTCCTTCAGCGCGAAGAGCAACTGACCGACGCCCTGCGCTCGCGCGACCCGCAGCACGCGGGCGGCTTCACCGCGACCTCCAGCTTCGTCCCCTCAGCCCAACGCCAGACCGACAACCGCCGACTGATCGGCGAGGCCCTGTTTGGCGACGATCAATGGGCTGCACAGGTGCTCGATGAGGTCGGCTATCGCCCCCGCATATCACAGGCACTGACCGCGGCCTATCACGCCGAACACAACCTGAGCCCCGAGGCCTGGTTGAAGCAACCGCTGTCCACGCCGTATCGCCACCTCTGGCTGGGCCCTGCGGAAACGGGTATGGCCAGTGTAGTGACGCTGCATGGCAACTGGTCCGCCGACGCCCTCGCGGCCGCCAGCGCCGGCCTGCCCGGCGTCACGCTGCTCGACAAGCCGGCCGCCGTCTCCAAGCTGATGGCGCAATACCGCCGCGGCATGGCCTGGGCGCTGGCCTGCGCCATCGGCCTGTCACTGATTCTGCTCAGTCGCCGCCACGGCTTGCGCGGCGCGGTGGCGACGCTGCTGCCCTGCATGCTGGCCGTCGGCGTGCCGCTGGCGGCGCTCGGCTATCTCGGCCTGCCGGCCACCTTGTTCCACTGGCTGGCGTTGATGCTGGTCTTCGGTATCGGCGCCGATTACGGCATCTTCACCCGTGAGGGCGGGCCACAAGGCGAGGCCGCGCTCGGCGTGTTGCTGGCGGCGATCACCACCGTGCTCGGCTTCGGGCTGCTCGCCTTCAGCAGCACGCCGGCCATCGCCAGCTTCGGGCTGACCTTGTTCATGGGGGTCATCACCGCGTTTCTTGCCTCGCCACTCGCCCTGGCCGGTCGCCCCGCGCGCCGGGCTGCGTCATGAACGCAATCCAACACCTCGCGCTCGTGGCCTCGCTTGCTCTCGCCGGCTGCGCCAACGCACCGCATGAGGCCGGCTGCACCGCCCTGGCGCCGTCGCTGCGCTATTGCCTGCAAGCCCTCCCCGCCGGCCAGAGCCTGGCCATCAACCAGTTGGTGGAATTCACCCGGCCCGACCGCCCCGACAGCGAGCGACTGGTGTTCGCCATCGACGCCAGCGACGCACGCATGCAGATCGTGGCGCTCACACCGCTCGGCCAGAAGGTATTCCGCATCACCGCTGACCACGGCACACTGCACTGGGACGGCCCGCCGGCCGCCGAGGCGCTCGGCCTGCGCTTGCCGGCGCTGATTCAACTGATGCTGTGGCCCGTCGACGCCGTCCGCGAGGGTTTGGGGCGCGATGCCGATCTGTCCGTCACGGCGCAGGGACGTGCGGTCCGTCAAGGCGAGCAACCGCCGGTGCTGACGACCCGACAATCGAATACCGATCCGACGCGCGGCCGCATCGACGCCGTCTTTGCGCCCATGGATACCCGTATCCGGGTGACTCGTCTGGAGGAATGAACTTGGCCCCCATCATCACGCTGCCCGCCCTCGGCCTCGTCAACGCCCTCGGCCATGACTGCGCCAGCGTCAGCCAGGCGCTGTTTCGTGGCGACACCACCGGCATGGTGCTGGAAGACGGCTGGCTGCCGGATCGCGCCGCACGCGTCGGCCGCGCACGCATGGCCGACCTGCCCGCGCTGCCAGACACACTGGCGCACTACGGCAGCCGCAACAACCGGCTGCTGCTCGCCGCACTGGCGCAGATTGAAGACACGGTGCGCACAAGCATCGCGCGCGTCGGTGCACATCGGGTCGGCGTGGTGTTGGGCACCAGCACCTCCGGCGTTTACGAAGGCGAAGCGGCCATTGCCCACCACGCAAAGCACGGCGCACTGACGCCCGGCTTTCACTACGGCCGGCAGGAGCTCGGCGATTGCGCCCGCTTTGTGGCCGACGCGCTGGCGCTGACCGGCCCGGCCTACACCGTATCCACCGCCTGCACCTCCAGCGCCAAGGCCATGATCTCGGCGCAGCAACTGATTCGCGCGGGGCTGTGCGATGCGGTCATCGCCGGCGGCGTCGATACGCTGTGCCGCCTGACCATCAACGGCTTCAGCGCGCTTGAGGCGACCACCGCCGAGTTGTGCAACCCGATGAGCGCCAATCGCCGTGGCATCAATATTGGCGAAGCCGCGGCGCTGTTTCTGGTCAGCCGCGAGCGCGCCGACATCGCCCTGCTCGGCGCGGGCGAGTCGAGCGACGCGCACCATATCTCTTCCCCCGAGCCGAACGGCAAAGGCGCGGAAGCCGCCATCCGACAGGCGCTCGCCGCCGCGGGCGCCGCGCCCGAAGACATCAGCTACCTGAACCTGCATGGCACGGCGACGCCGAAAAACGACGAGATGGAAAGCCGGGCCGTGGCGCGGGTATTCCCCAAGGGCGTGCCATGCAGCTCGACAAAACCCCTGACGGGTCACACCCTGGGCGCCGCTGGCGCCACCGAGCTGGCCTTTTGCTGGCTGGCGCTTTCGCACCATAATGTCGACCGCCGCCTGCCGCCGCATGTTTGGGACGGCGCTGCTGACCCGGCGTTACCCGAACTGAATCTGGTTCGCACCGGCAACACGATAGACCGACACGAAAGAAGAATCATGCTGTCCAGTTCCTTTGCTTTTGGTGGAAGCAACTGTTGCCTGGCCATCGGAGACGCGCCGTGAGTCCGTTTCCTGCGCCCGACGCCCTGCTGCCGCACCGCGCGCCCAATCTGCTGATTTCGGGGATCAGCGAGTGCTCGGCCGACCATGTCACCGCGTATGCCGACATCCAGCCCGACCAGTGGTATTCGGATGCGCAAGGCGGCATGCCCGCATGGGTCGGGATCGAGCTGATGGCACAAGCCATCGCCGCCTTTGTCGGCATGGAAGGGCGGCGCAACGGCCGTCCGCCCAAGATCGGCTACCTGCTCGGCACCCGCGCCTATTGCTGCGAACAACCGTGTTTTCCGGCCCATACCCGCATCGATATCAAGGCAGATCTCGTGTTTCGCGACGATTCTGGTCTCGGCGCCTTCGATTGCACGCTGCATCACGACGGCATGCAGATCGCCGACGCCACGCTCAAGGTTTATGAGACACCCGACCATGACTGACACCCCGCCTCGCCGCGTCCTCGTTACCGGCTCCAGCCGCGGCCTCGGCCGCGCCATCGCGCTACAACTCGCCTCACAGGGCTTCGCCGTCACGGTGCACTGCCGCCAGGGCATCGCCGCGGCAGAAGCGGTGATTGCCGCCATTCGTGGCTCCGGCGGCAGCGCCGACCTGCTGGTGTTCGATGTCACCGCGCGCGACGCAGCCCGCGCGGCCCTGGAGGCCGATGTGGAGGTAAACGGCGCCTACTACGGCGTGGTGGTCAATGCTGGCATCACCCGCGACAACGCCTTCCCGGCACTGAGCGACAGCGACTGGGACGAGGTCATCGATACCGGTCTCAATGGCTTCTTCAACATCGTGCACCCGCTGGTCATGCCGATGGTGCGCAATAAAAAGGGGGGGCGCATCGTCACCATGGCGTCCGTATCAGGTGTGATGGGCAATCGCGGCCAGGTCAATTACAGCGCCGCCAAGGCCGGCCTGATCGGCGCGACCAAGGCGCTCGCGGTCGAGCTGGCGAGCCGCCGGATCACCGTCAATTGCGTCGCCCCTGGCTTGATCGACTCGGACATGACACGCGATCTGCCCATGGACGAAGCCATCAAAATGGTGCCCATGAAACGCGTCGGCACGCCTGAAGAGGTCGCAGGCGTGGTCGGTTTTCTGATGTCCGACGCCGCGTCCTATGTGACGCGCCAAGTCATCGGCGTCAACGGAGGCATTATCTGATGCACCGCGTCGTCGTCACCGGCATGGCCGGCATCACCTCACTGGGCGACACCTGGGCGGCCATAGATGCGGCCATGACCGCCGGCCGCAACGGCGTCCGCCGCATGCCCGAATGGAATGCCATCACCGACCTGCACACCCGCCTCGGTGCGCCGGTCGACGATTTTCAGGTACCCGGCCACTATCCACGCAAGATGCTGCGCTCGATGGGTCGCGTATCGCTGATGTCAGTCTGCGCCACCGAACGCGCACTGGCACATGCCGGCCTGCTCGGCGACACGCGCATCAGCGACGGCCGCATGGGCATCGCCTACGGCTCCTCCGGCGGCAGCGTCGAACCGGTACAGGTATTCGGCAAGATGCTCGACACCGGCCAGATGAGCGGCGTCACCGCCACCAGCTATATCCAGATGATGGCGCACACCACGGCGGTCAACATCGGGCTGTTCTTTGGCCTGAAAGGCCGGGTGATCCCGACCAGCAGCGCCTGCACCTCGGGCAGCCAAGGTATCGGTTATGCCTACGAAGCGATCCGCTGTGGCAAACAAGCCCTGATGATCGCCGGCGGCGCCGAAGAATTGTCGAGCCCGGCGGCGGCGGTATTCGACACGCTGTTCGCCACCAGCCAGATGAACGACCAACCCGGCCTGACGCCCCGCCCCTTCGACGCGCGGCGTGACGGTTTGGTGGTGGGCGAAGGCGCGGCCACGCTAGTGCTCGAATCCTACGAACACGCCGTCGCGCGCGGTGCGACCATCCTCGCCGAAATCATCGGATTCGACTGCAACTCCGATGGCATGCACATCACCCAACCCTCGGCCAACACCATGGCCACCGTCATGCGGCGCGCCCTGGTCGATGCCGACCTGCTGCCGTCGGCCATCGACTACATCAGCGCCCACGGCACCGCCACCGAAGTGGGCGATATCGCCGAATCAACCGCAGTCGCTGAAGTCTTCGGTGCGTCGCCCCCGATTAGCAGCCTGAAAGGCCATTTCGGCCACACGCTGGGCGCCTGCGGAGCCATCGAAGCCTGGCTGGGCATCGAGATGATGCACGCCGGACGCTTTGCGCCGACCTTGAATCTGGACACACCGGACCCACGCTGCGCCGAACTGGACTACATCATGGGCAGCGCACGGCCGCTGAATGTCACGACCTTTATGAGCAACAACTTTGCTTTTGGCGGCATCAACACCTCACTGATTTTCAAACGCCCTCATGCCTAAGTCACTCCACCTCGCCGACACCGCAATACTCGCGTTCGCACTGCTCTCGTCGGCCAGCGCGATCGCGGCCGACGAACCGCTCTGGGAGCTCGGCGCCGGCGTCGGGCTGCTGTCGATACCGGACTATCGCGGCTCCGATCAGCGCCAGACCTATGCCCTGCCGATCCCGTATCTGGTGTATCGCGGTGAGTTCCTGCAGATTGATCGCGACAAGGTGCGCGGCGTGTTCTATCAAGACGCCCATACGGAATGGGATATCAGCCTAGGTGCAGCCGTCCCCGTGAAGAGCGACGACAACCGCGCCCGCCGCGACATGCCCGATCTCGACCCGACGGTCGAAGTCGGGCCGCAATGGAGCTACAAACATCGCCAGTCATGGGGAGACATTACCCTGCGCCTGCCGCTGCGCAAGGTGCTGGCGGTCGACCTCCCAAACGTACGTGACGTCGGCACGGTGTTCACCCCGACGCTGGCACTCGATCGCGACAATCACCCGTGGCCGGGCTGGCATGCCAGCGTATCAACCGGACCGATCTTTGGCGACGAGGACTACTTTGCCTACTACTACAAAGTCGATGACCGCTTCGCCACGGCCAATCGCCCCGCCTGGGACGCAAAATCCGGCTACGGCGGATGGCAACTCACCATGACGCTGGCCAAGCGTTTCAAGAAGGTCTGGGTCGGCGGCTTCCTGCGCGCCGACTATCTCGGTGGCGCTAGCTTTGAAGACAGCCCGCTGGTTCGCCAGCAAACCTCCTGGACCGGTGGCATCGGCGTTTCGTGGATATTCCTCGAGTCGGCCCAGCGCGTCACCACCTCCCGCTAAACGCACACCCATGCCCCAATCCATGACATCCAATGCTTACGTGCCGGAAACCCGCTTCGGCTTCTGGTTTCTCGGCACCAATATCTGGCGAAACCATGTTCTCAAGATTGCCATCGACGATCTCCGCCGTCTGACTGACACCCCCTTTCCGTCAGCGCCGATCATCGCCGACGTAGGCTGCGGTCAGGGCAACTCCCTGAGCCTGCTTAAAACCGCTTTTGCGCCCGCGCGCCTGATCGGTATTGAATTTGACGCGCAGAGCCTGAGCATCGCCCGCGACACCTTGGCCAAACAAGGCATCGACGCCGAACTCAAACAGAATGACTGCGCCAGTATCGACCTGCCGGACGCCAGCGTCGACATGGTGTTTTGCCACCAGACCTTCCACCACCTCCTGCGCCAGGAGGACGCCATGCGCGAGTTCTACCGGATTCTCAAACCCGGCGGTCGCTTGCTGTTCGCCGAATCGACGCGCGCATACATCCACTCTTGGATGATCAAGCTGCTGTTTCGCCACCCCATGCATGTCCAACGGACCGCCGACGAATACAAGGCGATGATTCGCGCAGTTGGCTTCGAATTCGACGCCAAAAACGTGTCCGAGCCCTACCTGTGGTGGAGCCGCTCGGACCTGGGAGCGTTCGAGTGGTTCGGGTTCGGGGTACCGGAAGAGCGGGAAGAAACCCTGGTGAATCTCGTAGCCACAAAACCGCACGACTAGCTATCGATGCCAACCAAACAGAGCCACCTCTTCGCCAGCGATCACGAGCGCCCAGCCGCTGCGTTGCAGCTCGCGATCGCCACGTGGCCACGGTTGCGTCAATCTTTCTTACGGCCGAATCTGGACAACCGTCCCCTTCAACGCGACACCCGCCACAAAGGCCCCCGCCGCACACTCATACGTTTCGTTGCTGGACGACTCTTTGCTGCGATAGTTGCTCTTGATATCAACAACCGCATTCCCGCCCTCTGTTCTGACCCGATCCTGCAGGCTCAGCATGGCACTCAAGAAGGCCCACTCACAGGCCACCTTGTCGTCCTTGCCAAAGGCATTGGTCTTCTTGTTCGTACCCCACTCACCAAAGCGCTTGACCACCTTCGGATGCTTTTGCGTCCCGAAAAAGAACTTGATCTCCGGATCCAGCTGCTCCCGGGCGGCGGAAGCTGACATTGCTTCGTCGATCGGAAAATTGTGGCGGGTATCACGAGCAAAAACTGGCTGCGACGCGAGCGCGGCCAACACGATCAAGACAACTTTTTGATAAATAGACACTGGCAACCTCTCCCACGAAATAAACAAAAAGCATGACGTGGAACCAGTTTACTGCAGGCCTCAAAACGAGCAAACGATAATTGCAACGCCTCGATCGAATTCACCTGAGTCCCTTTCATCATGAACCTATTGAAAGCCCAGACGATTACAAGCTTCTCCCTTCTTCTGGCGGCGCAAGTCGCCGCCAGAACATCTGATGCCTATCGTCAATCACACCGACGTGACGTGGCCACAAAACAATGGGCAACAGATAGCGCCCGAGCACGTCCGAAATGCGATCGTTCGCGCTTGCCAGGAAAAGGGCTGGACAGTTGCTGATGCGGCCGACGCAAACACTTTGATTGCGACACTCGTCGTGCACCACAAGCACACCATTCAGTCCACGATCCCGTACACGGCCAGTACCTTCAGCGTCGCGTACTTCGGCAGCAACAACATGAACAACGCAATCAAGGAGCCCAATCCCTACGCCCCGAGTGTCAGAGCCGGGGATGTCCAAGTGCGCACGAAGGTCATTCACCCCAACTACAACCGCTGGGTTGAAGATCTTGTCAGTGCCATCCGCACTCGACTGGCAAAATAGGCGCCGCCGACGTTGAATTTCATTATTTCTCGTAATCTAGGCCACCTGATGCGTCGCATCTATTCAGCGACGCCGAAATCAGCCCCCGACGCACCGCTTCAAAACACTCTCCAGCACTCGGGCGCACCTTGCGGCAGCCCCAAAATCCGGCCCATCACTCGCGTTTTTGGACAAACGGAATCGGTATGCGCGAACTAAGCATTAGATCCCCAGAGCGTCGTGTCGTCGTCACTGGCATGGGGGCCGTCACCTGCATTGGAAACACGCTAGATGACATCGCCTATTCGCTCAAAAACCAGATATGCGGTATTCGCCATGTGCCTGAATACGCCGAAATGGGACTAAAGAGCCAGGTTGCAGGAATCCCCAACCTCACGTCAGAGCCGGCAATCCCCCGAAAGATTGCCCGCTACATGGGCGACGCCGCAATCTACGCCTATCACTCGATGTGCAAAGCGCTCGAAGACGCTCAGCTCCCACACTCGGCAGTGAGCCATCCGCGTACCGGGTTGATTGTTGGCTCCGGTATCGGCTCCGGCGTTCATCACCTGGCAGGCATTGACATCTTGAGAGCGCGCGGTGCAGACAAGATCCCTCCCTACCTGGTCCCCAGGGTCATGGGCAGCACGACATCGGCATGTCTCTCGACGGCCTTCGGTATCCAGGGCGTGTCCTTCTCCATCACATCCGCCTGTGCGACCTCTGCTCATTGCATTGGGCAGGCGGCGCAGCTTATTCAATCAGGCAAGCAAGACATCATGTTTGCCGGCGGTTCAGAAGAAGTCAGCTGGACCTCTACCGCCCTCTTCGACGCCATGGGTGCACTCTCCACAGCATTCAATCACTGTCCGCAGCAAGCCTCCCGGCCGTATGCCATAGACCGAGACGGGTTTGTCATTGCCGGCGGCGGCGGCATGCTGGTTCTAGAATCGCTGGCACATGCCACTGAGCGTGGGGCGCACATCTACGCCGAACTCGTCGGATTCGGTGCAACATCGGATGGCATGGACATGGTGAACCCCCATCCAAACGGCGCCGCGCGCGCCATGCGACAGGCGCTGACCGAAGCAAACACCGACGTGGACTACGTCAACACCCACGCCACATCGACGCCTAACGGTGATCTCAGTGAGATTAAAGCGCTAAACGACGTTTTTGGACCGGCACTACCCGCCCATTCCTCAACCAAAGGAATGACAGGGCATCCGATCGCAGCAGCAGCTGTGCACGAAGCCATCTATTGTCTGCTGATGCTCAATCAGAGTTTCATCGCAGGCAGCACGCCGCACAGCCCGCTAGACCCTGCCATCGAAAGTGATGCGAACCTGCTGACATCGACCGTAGAACAGCGAATACAGGTCGTAATGTCGAACAGTTTTGGCTTTGGTGGCACAAACGCTTCGCTGATCTTCCGTCGGGCATGCTGAATCGCCCCGGGTTCGGTGGAGGCCGTCTGGTTTAAGTCAGGCCGGGATGGCGGCCTCACTGGCGAGTTGCCTGTAGTAGTTTGCCTCAGCCTCTGCAGGCGGGATATACCCGATCGGTTCGAGCAGCCT
>JAPWHF010000066.1 GCA_027214125.1 Zoogloeaceae bacterium G21618-S1 | reverse complement strand
GCGACAGCTGCCCGCACTTCACCACCATCGCCGCCTTCGTCTCCGAGCTCGGTGAGGAGGTGGCCAGGGTGTTCCCCTAGGTGCTGCTGGTGTGCGGCCGCCAAGGCTTGATCGGTCGAGAGCTGTTTGCCGTCGATGGGGTGAAGCTGCCGTCCAACGCCTCCAAGGCCAGGAGCGGCACACGGGCAGACTTTCTGCGC
>JAPWHF010000065.1 GCA_027214125.1 Zoogloeaceae bacterium G21618-S1 | reverse complement strand
AGCCAGGCGATAGCGCCGTACCAGACCATCACCCTCGACCAACAGATCGGCCAGGCCAACATGTGCCTGCACGTCATAGTCAGGCAGCGCCAGCAGATAATCAGGGCTCGGTAGCAGGTAATCGCTCACCACCGCGCCGCTGCCGGAACGACTGGCCACCAGCAGCAGTTGACCACTGGCCAGTTGCTCACGGAAGGCCCGGTCATAGTCCCTGGCGCCCGAAAGCTGCCCCTCCCCC
>JAPWHF010000064.1 GCA_027214125.1 Zoogloeaceae bacterium G21618-S1 | reverse complement strand
ATGCGCAAGTCTCTTTGTGTGCGAATGGCTATTTGAGCCGCTCCCCGCTGAAGTTTTGACGCGACCCCCGGTGTAGTACGGGTTCCTTCTGGGAAAACGAGTAGAACGTTCTCACGTTCAAATCGCTCTTCACACAGATCGAGCAGATCATCCGGCGTTTGGTTTAGAATATAACCCGCCGCTTTGACAATATGCTTCATAAATGGATTTGACCAAATGGCCGCTTTTACTAAGCAGTCAC
>JAPWHF010000063.1 GCA_027214125.1 Zoogloeaceae bacterium G21618-S1 | reverse complement strand
CGAGGCCATCATCTGCTTGACCGCTGCCTCCATCTTCGTGGCCTCGCGCAGAAAGTCTGCCCGTGTGCCGCTCCTGGTCTTGGAGGCGTTGGATGGCAGCTTCACCCCATCGACGGCAAACAACTCCCGACCGATCAAGCCTTGCCGGTCGCACACCAGCAGCACCTGGGGGAACACCCTGGCCACCTCCTCACCGAGCTCGGAGACGAAGGCGGCGATGGTGGTGAAGTGCGGGCAGCTGTCGC
>JAPWHF010000062.1 GCA_027214125.1 Zoogloeaceae bacterium G21618-S1 | reverse complement strand
GGGTAAGTGAGTGCTTACCCATAGATCGAATTTTATAAAGGAATCTTTACAAAGAAATGATGGAGTTGCTCGGTTTTAGTTCCAAAGCGGTCTGTGCTTTGTCTGTTAGTAAGTTCACATCAATTTCCTGAGTTGCAGGGAACTGCTTAAACCACTGAGTTTCGATCTGGCTCAGTTTAGCAATGTCATCACAGTGGAAGCTGTATTGAATGGTGAATGAACCGTGTGAGCTGCCTTCTTCATGCTCATGACC
>JAPWHF010000061.1 GCA_027214125.1 Zoogloeaceae bacterium G21618-S1 | reverse complement strand
TCGACGCTGGCCACGCCCGTGTAGCCCTGAATGACGCCCTTGCCGGTGGCCATCTTGGCCGATTCGTTGTCGGTGCGATTGGACAGGAGCACGGCACCTCGGGCGCCCTTGCGATCTTCCGGGTGTTCGGTCAGCCAGGCGCGGATCTGCGCCGCTTCGCGCGTGAGGCGCTCACGGGTGCGCTCGGCACGGGCGCACTCTTCTTCGGGCTGAGATAGCGCATCACCGGCCGCATGCGAGGCCATCATCTGCTTGACCGCTGCCTCCATCTTCGTGGCCTCGCGCAGAAAGTCTGCCCGTGTGCCGCTCCTGG
>JAPWHF010000060.1 GCA_027214125.1 Zoogloeaceae bacterium G21618-S1 | reverse complement strand
GGCTCGAACTGCACCATCGGTGGGCGCCAGGCGATCAAGTTCTGCGGGGCCGAGCGCGATTGCCTGCCGTGTGAGCGACGAAGCCAGTGCCTCAGAAAGCCCGACACCACCAAGACCCGGCAGGTGGCTTTCTTCATGGGCAAGCGGGACGACACCCACACCCACACCGAGCGCATGAAGGCGAGGATCGATTCGAACCAAGGCAAACGCATGATCGCGGCGCGCTTCGCGACGGTCGAGCCGGTGTTCGGCAACCTGAGGCACAACAAGCGCCTGAGCCGCTTCACGCTGCGCGGCAGACAGAAGGTCGATG
>JAPWHF010000005.1:62950-358243 GCA_027214125.1 Zoogloeaceae bacterium G21618-S1 | reverse complement strand
GCGCCGCCGGCGGCGTAGTACACGCCCGTGACACCGCCGGTGCCGATGGTGACGAATTTGGTTTCGGCCTGGGCCGGTGTGCCAAAGCCCGCACCAAGCGCGAGGGCGGCGGCGAGAACGGTGAGCTTCTTCATCTGATTGACTCCTTGTGGGTCGCATTCCGACTGCGAAGAATGAGGCCGGCATCCGGGTGGGAGCCGGCGATATGCAGCGCCAGCAAATGGCGCCGTCAAACACGGCAACTGTACACAATGGCTCGGAGAATGCCAAACCCTGAAGAGCCTTTGCCAATGCGGGTCGGCGACGATTGGTCTGCGCTATTGGGGGTCAAGCCGTCTAGGCATTGGCTGCTTTGCGCCACCCCGATGGCCGGCTTCTGGCAAGGGTGAATTCCTCATCCGGAATGGGTCGTTGGCGGTCGCTGATGCGGTCGGCGATCAGTTGGGCACACCCCGCGGCGAGGGTGAATCCGAGCGCGCCATGGCCGAGGTTGAGCCACAGGTTGGGCAGAGCCGTGGCGTCGACAACCGGGCGGCCGGTTGGTGTGGCCGGGCGCAGACCCGCCCAGGGCGCGACGCTGTCGAGCCGAAGACCGGCGCCGAAGTTGTCGCGGGTTTCGCGGGTGAGGGTGGCGAGGCGGTCGGGCTGCAGGCTCTCGTCATGACCGACGATGTCAGCCATGCCGGCGACCCGCAGATGGCCAGCCAGGCGGGCATAGACGATCTTGCGCTGGAAGTCGGTCACGCTGATCTCGGGCACCTTGGCCGCATCGGTGATCGGCGCGCTGATGCTGTAGCCCTTGAGCGGATAGACCGGTATGTCGATGCCCAGTGGTTGCAGCAAGGCCACGGCCTCGACGCCGCCGGCCACCACGCAGGCCTCGGTGGCAATGTCGCCGCCGGGGGTGCGCAGGGCGGCAAGTCGGCCGTTGCGAACCACCAGCGCCTCGACAGTCGTGCCGAGTACAAATTCGACCGGATTGTTGCCCTCGCGCATGCGTGCCGCCAGCGCCTGGCAGAGCTTCAGGCAGTCTCCGGCTTCTTCCGAGGGGGTGTGGATGCCGCCGACCACATCGGTGCCCATACCGGCAATGGCCGGTTCGAGTGCCAGGCAGGCAGCGCGGTCGAGGGCGTATTGCTGGCTGGCCAGCTCGGGGCGGGATTCGATCAGTGTCCGCGCGCTGCGAAAGCCGGCGGCATTGCGATAGACCACCAGTTTGCCGTTCCGGCGGAAGTCGAAGTCCATGCCTTCGTCCTCGACCCAGTCATGCACCAGGCGTTGGCTGAGCAGCGACAGCGGCAGCAGCGCTGCCACGGTGCGTTGTTTGTCATTGGCATTGCAGGCCTTCATGAAGGCGGCAATCCAGCGCCACTGGGCGCCGTCAAATTGCGGCTGGAAGCGGATCGGTGAATCTGCCTGCAGCATCCAGCCCGGCACTTTGGGCAGCACGTCGGGGTCGGCCAGCGGTGCGATGTAGCGATAGCTCAATTGCCCGCCATTGGCCTGGCTGGTGCCCTGGCCGACCGAGATGCGGCGATCGATCACGGTGACGGCGTGGCCGTCCTTGCGTAGAAACCAGGCCGTGGCCAGGCCAACGATGCCGGCGCCGATAACGGTGATGTGCATGGGTCGCTCCAGACTTTGGTACGACGAAGTGTGCGACATTCAATGCCATCATGGCATGTTAATGTGGCAACTAGGTATGTTGTTAACACATGGAGTAGGAGCGGGCATGCGGCTTCGACAGATCGAGGTGTTTCGCGCCGTCATGATGACCGGCTCGGCCAGTGCCGCCGCGCGTTGGCTGAATGTGTCCCAGCCGGTGGTGTCGCGGGTGATTCAGCACACCGAGGCGCAACTTGGCTTTGCCTTGTTCGAGCGGATCGGTGGCCGCTTGTCGCCGACGCCGGAGGCTGGCGCGCTGTTTGCGCAGGTCAAGCGCGCCTATGGCGAAATCGAACGGGTCGACGCGCTGGCCGCCAATTTGCGCCGGGGGGCTTCGGGGCTGCTTCGGGTCGCGGCCACGCCCTCGCTGGCGACGCACGTGTTGCCCGACGCCTTGCAGCGGCTGCGGGCAATTCATCCCGAGGTGGTGTACGACGTGTGGGCGGTGCACACCCGCCAGATTGAGGAGGGCCTGATGGCCTTCGAGATCGACGCCGGTCTGGCGATCGACCCGGTGGCGCAGGTGACCACCCAGTTGTCGCCAATTGCCGGGGGGGAGATTGTGTTGGTGGCGCCGCGTGAGTGGACCAGCGGCGTGCTGCGGCTGGGCGAGCGCGACTGGCTCCAGGGGCGGCCCTATATCGCGCTGGCCGAAGCCACCCCACTGGGCCAGCGCCTGGCGCAAGCCATGGGCGCCGCGAGCTGGGAGCCGGCGATTGCGATGCGGGTGCAAACCTACGCGCTGGCGGCCACCCTGGTTACTCAGGGCCTGGGCTTTGCGTTTGTGGACAGTTTCACCGCGGCGGGCCTCGACCCCGCCCGTGTGCTGCGCCTGCCGATTGCGCCTAGCATTGCCTGCGAGCTGAAGCTGATGCGCGCGGCCGGCACGACCTCGTCCGTGCTCGTTACTCAATTGGTCGAGAGCCTGCGCCTCGCCATCGCGGCGCAGGGCGAAGCGTTGCCCGGGGCGATGCGTCTGGTGCTGGGCTAGCGGCGCGGCCGGTCGCGTTAGAATGCGGCGATGATTTTACCCACCTCAATCCCTGCTGACGCCTTCGGCCAGCGCCACGCCGCGCTTGGCCGGGACGCCCGTATCGTGTCGCTGGTGCCCTCGATCACTGAACTGCTGTGTGACCTGGGGCTGACCGATCAACTCGTCGGGCGCACCGGGTTTTGCATCCACCCGCGTGAGGCGCTGCGCCGTGTCCCGAAAGTGGGTGGCACCAAGGATGTGAAACTCGATCGCATTCGTGCGCTGGCGCCCACCCATGTGATCGTCAATGTGGACGAAAACCCGCGCCCGGTGGCCGAGGCCTTGGCGGCGTTTGTGCCCAATGTGGTGGTCACCCATCCGGGGGCGCCGGAAGACAATCGCGGTTTGTATGCCTTGATGGGGCATCTGTTTGATTGCCAGCCGGCAGCCGAGGCGCTGACCGCGGCGCTTGATGCGGCCTTGCTTGAGGCGCGGGCGGTGGGCGCCGGGTTGCCGGCCGAGTCGGTGCTCTATCTGATCTGGCGCGACCCCTGGATGACCGTGTCACGCGAGACCTACATTGCCGCCACGCTGGCCACGGTAGGCTGGCATACCGTGCCGGTCGTCGCGACCGAACGCTACCCGAGTTTCGACTGGTCGGCGCCTTGGCTCGACGGTATCGAGCGGATTTTGCTGTCGACCGAGCCTTACCGTTTTCAGGACAAACATCTGGCCGAGGTGGCCGCGCTGGGTGCTCGCCCGGCGCATCTGATCGACGGCGAATGGACTTCGTGGTACGGCAGCCGGGCGGTGGCCGGGCTGCGTGCGCTGGCGAAGCTGCGCCGCGCGCTGGCTGGCGCGCGGACTTAGACGTCGTCGGCGAATGCTTTCTGCCAGGCTTCCGGTGTGATCACGCTGCAGCGGTCACGCATCAGGCGGTGGCGGCCGGAGCGCAGCAGTGCCTTGTCGCGGGTGAGTAGCCAGCGCGCGTCGCCGTCATGGGCAATTTCAAGAAATTTCTGATCGTCGGTGTCGCGGCAGCGCGGCAGTTCGGCAGGCGTGTCGGCGGCGGGAACGCAGATGGCCTGCATGCGGTAGCGCTCAAGGATCTCGGCCTGGCGCTCGGGCGAGCAGGCGAACTGACGGTAGGCGAGGACACGGCGCAATTCTTCGAGCGCGTCGTCACGGGTCAGCAGGCGCGTGTGGCCGGCGGCGATCCAGCTGCGCAGGGCGGTCAGGGCCGGGTCATTGAAGAACCACAGCGCCATGATGGTGTTGGTGTCGAGAACGGTGGAAGTCATGGGCGGGGCGTGAAAAAGGGGCCAGCGGCCCCTTTTTCATCACTCAGGCACAGCGGCGATCAGGCGGCCTTCTGGGCGTCGTCGATACGTGCCTTGACGTAGCTGCCCGGCGCTTCTTCAAGCACCTTCAGTTTGCCCTTGGCCGGGTCACGCGCCTCGACCTGTACCTTGTTGTGGCCGGTCACCCAGGCCTGCCAGTCGGTCCACCACGAGCCTTCATGCTGCACCGATTCGTCGAACCATTCCTGCGACGATTCGGGCAAGGCCGGGTCTTCACACACGAAGTAGCCATACTTGTTGGCCACCGGCGGATTGACGATGCCGGCAATGTGGCCCGAGCCGCCCAGCACGAAGCGCACCGGTGCGCCGAAGTTGCGTGCGCCCATGTAGGTGCTCTTCCACGGGGCGATGTGGTCTTCGATGGTGGAGATGAAGTAGCACGGCACCTTGATTTTGCCCAGATCGATCGGCGTGCCGTCGATCTCGACGCCACCGGGCTGCACCAGGCGGTTTTCCATGTACAGATTGCGCAGGTAGAAGCTGTGCATCTTGGCCGGCATGCGGGTGGAGTCGGAGTTCCAGTACAGCAGGTCGAAGGGGAACGGATCCTTGCCCATCAGGTAGTTGTTCACCACGAAGGACCAGATCAGGTCGTTGGCGCGCAGCATGTTGAAGGTGCCCGCCATTTCCGAACCTTCGAGGAAGCCGCGTTCGGCCATCTTCTTTTCGAGGCTGGCGACCTGGACTTCGTCGATGAACACGCCCAGTTCGCCCGGTTCGGAGAAGTCGGTCATGGTCGTGAAGAAGGTCGCGCTGGCGATACGCTTCTTGCGCTTGGCGGCCAGATAGGCCAGCGTGGTGGCCAACAGTGTGCCGCCCAGGCAGTAACCCGCAGCGTTCACTTCTTTTTCGCCGGTCTGTTCTTCGATGGCGTCGAGTGCGGCCAGGATGCCGTCGGTCACGTAGGCGTCGAAGCTTCGTTCTGACAGACTTTCGTCCGGGTTCACCCACGAAATCACGAACACCGTGTGACCCTGATCGACGGCCCACTTGATGTAGGAGTTCTTCTCGCGCAGGTCGAGGATGTAGAACTTGTTGATCCAGGGCGGCACGATCAGCAGCGGGCGCTTGAGCACCTTGTCGGTCGAGGGCGTGTACTGGATGAGCTGCATCATCTCGGTTTCGAACACGACCTTGCCCGGCGTGGTGGCGACGTTTTTGCCCAGCTCGAAGGCGGTGGTGTCGGTCATCTTGACGCGCAGGTTACCGCCGCCGTCTTCGATGTCGCGCAGCAGGTTGTTCAGGCCCTTGACCAGGTTCTGACCATGGTTCTTGACCGTCTCGCGGAACACTTCCGGGTTGGTCAGGGCAAAGTTCGACGGGCTGAGCGCGTCGACATATTGACGGGTGTAGAAGTTGACCTTCTTCTGGGTCTGCTCTTCCAGGCCCTCGACACCACAGACGGTGTCATGGATGTGGCGGGCGGTGATCAGGTAGGACTGCTTGATGAAGTCGAACAGGAAGTGCTCTTGCCACTGCTCGTCCTTGAAACGCTTGTCGTCCTTGGCCGGTGCGGCTACAGGGGGCGCCTGCATGCCGGCGAAACGCAGCATGGAATGCTGCCACAGCGAAAAGTAATCCCACACCAGATTCATCTGGGTCTGGGCGAGTTTGTACGGATTGGCCAACAGTTTGGCCATCATGTCCATGAACGCCTGGGCAATTCCCAGTTCGTCGGCCGGGGCCGCCACGCCCTTTTTGAGCTGGCGCTGAACGTGCTCGCTGATCAGGTGCGAGGCGCGCTGGGCCACTTCGGAATACGTCTGGGCCAGCTCACTCGGGTCGGGCAGTTCTACAGTCCTGTCTTCTACTTTTGGAGGTGCCATGCGTTCAATCCTCAATGCTTGGGTAGAGCGGTTGATATAAAGCGGACCACGTCGTCACCGTCGTCAACTTCGCGCAAGTCCCTCCCATGCACGAGGTAGTTCAGGTGGGCGATCGCTTCCCCCATTGCGAACATCACCTGGTGTGTGTCCAGCTCACGGGGAAACAAGGTTTCTAGCAGTTGTGCTGCAGTGCGAGGTTCGTGGCAGGCGGCCAGTAACTCATCACAGCGCTCGGCGTGGTGGGTGACCAACTGACTGACTCTCGCTCGAATCCCTTGAAACGGCCTGCCATGTGATGGTAGCACGAGCGTACGCTCCGGCAAGTCATTGAAGTGATGGATTGATTCCAAAAACCGACGTAAGGGGTCGTCATGAGGCGTTGCAGCAAACACACTGACGTTCGTCGAGATGCGCGGTAGCAGCATGTCGCCCGAAATCAGCAAGTCGAGCGTCGGGCACCACAGGGCGGCGTGCTCCGGGGCATGGCCATAGCCCGTCATGACTTGCCAGTCGTGGCCGCCGATCGCAATCCGGTCGCCATGGATCAAGCGGTTGTAGCGTCGTGGCAGGCTGGGGACGCCGCTTCGGTAGCGATTGCCGCGCTTCTCCAGTGCGTCAAGTCGGGTCGTGTCGAGGCCGTGGCGACGAAACTGATCGAGCATGTCCTCGGTGCTGAAACCGGGCAGTTGATGCCACAGCGCGTGGCCGGTCAGAAACTCGCCCTGTGTCATCCAGATCGGCGCGCCGGTGCGCTGTGACAGCCACTCGGCCAGACCGAGGTGGTCCGGATGGTAGTGGGTGACGATGATGCGGCCGACCGGTTTATCGAGGCGATCGAGTGCAGCCTCCCACAGCGCCTGGATGTCTGGCAGGCCGAAACCGGTGTCGACCAGCGTGACCGAGTCGCCATCGTCGAGGATCCACAAGTTGATGTGGTCCAGCGCGAAGGGCAGGGGCATGCGCAACCATTGGACGCCCGGCGCGACCGTCAGCCATTGACCGGCGTCCGGTGTCTCGTCGATGGGGAAGTGCAGCGTCGAAGGGGCGTTCATGACAGATTCTCCTTGCCGGGGTGATTGCTTCGATGTTTGAATTCTGATTAACTGAATAAATCGCCAATGGACGATTGTTCCATAAAAAACAATTAATTAACCGGGTTGCCGCGGGATTTCTTGCGGCGCAACATTCATGACCGCCGAACGCACTTATACGATTACCGAGCTGGCGCGCGAATTCGATATCACGCCGCGCGCTATCCGCTTTTATGAAGATCAGGGCTTGCTGACCCCTGACCGCGCCGGACGCACCCGGGTGTACTCCCGGGCAGATCGCACGCGCCTGAAGCTGTCGCTGCGCGGCAAGCGTCTCGGTCTCACGCTGGCCGAAATCAAGCAGATTCTCGACATGTACGGCGGCGCCAGCAACACCGAGCCGCAACTCGACCGCTTCCTCAAGGTGCTCGGCGAGCGGCGTGCCGCCTTGGCCCAACAACTTGAGGATATCGAAGTGGTGCTGGGCGAAATCGACATGCTCGAGCGTCAGTGTCGCGAACTGCTCAACGACCGAATGTCGGACAAAAGCGAAAACCAGGGCGCGTAGGCCTTGGTTTTTTTTTTAATTTACTTTACGTTTACGTAAACGTAAATACAAGTCCTTGTGAGGCCATATGACAACTGCGCCGATTTTCACTCCGCGGGACCCGACATTCGCGGCACGTGTGCGCGCCAGCTTCGAGGCGCAGCCGCTGATGGGCTTCATCGGCGCCACCTTGGTTTCGGTTGAGCCGGGGCTGTGCGTGATCGAGCTGCCGTTTCGGTCGGAGCTTGCGCAGCAGAACGGATTCTTTCATGGCGGTATCGTCGGCACGCTGGCCGATAACGCCGGCGGTTTTGCCGCCTATAGTTTGATGGCGCCCGAAGCCGGTGTGCTGACGGTCGAATACAAGCTCAACCTGATGGCACCCGCCAAAGGCGAGCGACTGGTGGCCGAAGGGGCGGTGCTTCGTGCCGGGCGCAATCTGGTGGTGTCCCGCGCCGAGGTGTATGTCCTTGGCGAAGCGGGGAAAATCCACTGTGCCACAATGCAGCAGACACTGATGACCATGCACGGCAAGGGCGTCGCCTGAAGCCGGACGAGACTGAACGAGGAGACTGATTCATGAACATTCCGAGCCTGAACTTCGAGCTGGGCGAGACCATCGACATGCTGCGTGATGCGGTGTGGGACTTTGCCAGCAACGAGATTGCCCCGCGCGCCACCGAAATCGACCAGAAGAATGAATTTCCGGCCGAGCTGTGGAAAAAACTGGGCGATCTGGGCCTGCACGGCATGACCGCCGAGGAAGAATACGGCGGCACGCAGATGGGCTATCTGGCGCACATCGTGGCGCTCGAAGAGGTCTCGCGGGCGTCGGCTTCGGTCGGCCTGTCCTACGGCGCGCACTCCAATCTGTGCGTCAACCAGATCCGCCGTAACGGTACCGTCGCGCAGAAGCAGAAGTATCTGCCCAAGCTGATCTCCGGCGACCATGTGGGCGCGCTGGCGATGAGCGAGCCGAATGCCGGCTCCGACGTGGTGAGCATGAAGCTGCGCGCCGACAAAAAGGGTGACCGCTATGTGCTGAACGGCTCGAAGATGTGGATCACCAACGGCGGCGATGCCGACACGCTGGTGGTTTACGCCAAGACCGACATCAACGCTGGCCCGAAAGGCATGACCGCCTTCATCATCGAGAAGGGCATGAAGGGCTTCTCCTGCGGCACCCACCTCGACAAGCTGGGCATGCGCGGCTCGAACACCTATCCGCTGTTCTTTGACGATGTCGAAGTGCCCGAAGAAAACGTGCTGGGCACGGTCGGCGGTGGCGTCAAGGTGCTGATGAGCGGCCTCGACTACGAGCGCGCCGTGCTGTGCGGCGGTCCGCTGGGCATCATGGCGGCGTGCATGGATGCGGTCGTCCCCTTCGTGCATGAGCGCAAGCAGTTCGGCCAGTCCATCGGCGAGTTCCAGCTGATGCAGGGCAAGCTCGCCGACATGTACTCCACCTGGATGGCCACCCGCGCCTATGTGTACGCGGTGGGCCGCGCCTGCGACCGCGCCGACCACGCCCGTTCGCTGCGCAAGGACGCTGCCGGCGCGATTCTGTACTCGGCCGAAAAGGCGACCTGGATGGCGGGTGAGGCGATCCAGACCCTCGGTGGCGTGGGCTATACCAATGAGTATCCGGTCGGCCGTTTGTGGCGCGACGCCAAGCTGTATGAGATTGGCGCCGGCACCAGCGAGATCCGCCGCATGCTGATCGGCCGCGAACTGTTCGCCGAGACGCTGTAATGAATCGGGGGCGGGCGACCGAACGTTCGCGCGTGCGCGTCCGCCCTCCGGTATCGTTCCGGATTGTCTTCAATCCTGCATGAGCGTCACTATGGCCAATCAACTTCGCGTTCTCGACACCTCCCATACCGCCGAACTGGAGCAAGTGCGCCAGTTCTTCCGCAACTATGCGGCGTGGCTGGGCGTCGACCTGTGCTTCCAGAATTTCGATGCCGAGATGGCGTCCTTGCCAGGCGCCTATTCGGCGCCGGACGGGCGACTTTTCCTGGCCGAGGTGGAAGGCAAGCCGGCCGGTTGCGTGGGCATTCGCAAGTTCTCCGACGGCGTGTGCGAAATGAAGCGGCTGTATGTCGAGCCGTCGATGCGTGGCCAGGGGGTCGGCCGCGATCTGGCGCTGGCGGCCATTCGCACCGCCAAGGAGTTGGGCTACAAGCGCATCATGCTCGACACGCTGCCGGCCATGCGCATTGCCGTAAAGCTCTACCGCGAGCTGGGCTTTACCGAAGCGCCGGCCTACTACCCGACGCCGATCGAAGGCACGATCTTCCTGTCGCTCGATCTCTCCGGCTGGTCGGAGGCGGCGGTGATGAACGAAAACCTGTTCCATCTGTTCGACTACAACCGCGCCTGGGCGCGTCAGATGGGCGAGGTTGATCCGCAGTTTTTCGAGAAGCTGGCCAAGCTGCAGTCGCCCGAATATCTGTGGATCGGGTGTTCCGATTCGCGTGTGCCGGCCAACCAGATCGTCGGTTTGCTGCCCGGTGAAGTTTTCGTCCATCGCAATGTGGCCAACGTGGTGGTGCACACCGATCTGAACTGCCTGTCGGTCATCCAGTTCGCCGTCGACGTATTGAAGGTCAAGCACATCATGGTGGTCGGCCACTATGGCTGCGGTGGTGTGCGCGCCGTGCTCAATCGCGACCGGGTCGGCTTGGTGGATTTGTGGTTGCGTCATGTCCACGACGTGCATACCAAGCACATGTCACTGGTTGGCGATACGCCGCCCGAGATGCGCCACGACCGGTTGTGCGAGCTCAACGTGGTTGAGCAAGTCATCAACGTGTGCCAAACCATCGTCGTTCAGGATGCCTGGGCCCGTGGCCAGCAACTGACCGTCCATGGCTGGGTATATGGTCTCAAAGACGGTCTCATGAACGACCTCGGGCTGACCGTCAGTCGCCCTCAAGATTTGGTGCCGCGCTACGCCGCGGCGCTCGACGCACTGCGTTAAGCCGTGCCCTAAAAAACCAACAGAGAACCAGGAGTTCAGAATGAATGACCCCGTCGTAATCGTTTCTGCCGCACGCACGCCCATGGGTGGTTTTCAGGGCGAGCTGTCCAGCCTGAGCGCCCCGCAACTGGGTGCAGCCGCCATTGCTGCCGCCGTCGAGCGCGCCGGCCTCCAGCCCGAGCAGGTAGAAGAACTCATTCTTGGCTGCGTGCTGCCGGCCGGTGTGGGTCAGGCCCCCGCGCGTCAGGCCGCGCTGGGCGCTGGCTTGCCCTTGAGCACTGCGTGCGCGACGGTCAGCAAGGTTTGTGGTTCGGGCATGAAAGCCACCATGTTGGCCCACGACATGCTGCTCGCCGGCAGCAATCAGGTGATCGTCGCAGGCGGCATGGAGTCGATGAGCAATGCGCCCTACCTGCTGCCCAAGGCACGCGGCGGCTACCGCCTCGGTCACGGGCAGCTGATCGACCACATGTTCTTCGACGGCCTCGAAGATCGCTACAGCAAGGAAACCAACGGTCGCCTGATGGGCACCTTTGCTGAAGACTGCGCCGGTCACTACAGCTTCAGCCGCGAAGCGCAGGACGAATTCGCCATCACTTCGACCACCCGCGCGCAAGACGCCATCAACGGCACCGGCTTTGATTGGGAAGTGACACCGGTCACCGTCGCCAGCCGCAAGGGCGATGTGGTGGTGGACAAGGACGAGCAGCCGCTCAAGGCCAAGCTCGACAAGATCGGCACGCTCAAGCCCGCCTTCTCGAAGGACGGTACGGTCACCGCCGCCAACTCCTCGTCGATTTCCGACGGTGCTGCCGCGCTGACGTTGATGCGCCGCTCCACCGCCGAGTCGCTCGGTCTCAAGCCGATCGCCACCATCATCGGTCATGCCACGCACGCCCAAGAGCCGCGCTGGTTCACCACCGCCCCGGTCGGCGCCATGCAAAAAGTGCTCGGCAAGGCCGGCTGGAGCGTGGCCGATGTCGATCTGTGGGAAATCAACGAAGCCTTCGCCGTGGTCACCATGGCCGCCATGAAGGAGCTCGATCTGGATCACGCCAAGGTCAACGTCAATGGCGGCGCCTGCGCGCTTGGCCACCCGATTGGCGCGTCCGGTGCCCGCATCATCGTCACCTTGCTGGGGGCGCTGCGTGCCCGTGGCCTCAAGCGTGGCGTGGCCAGCCTGTGCATTGGCGGCGGCGAAGCCACCGCCATGGCGATCGAGATGGATTGAGAGTAGCCCGGATGCAGGCCGAAGGCCGGAATCCGGGATGTGCGGTTGATCCACCGATGACCCCGGATTGCGCTTCGCTGCATTCGGGCTACGCGACTGAGACACGGACGGGCGACCCATCGCCCGCCACAAAAAAGAGTAAGAGGAGAGCAGCACCATGATCCTGACCCAAGAACAGGAAATGATTCGCGACGCCATGCGCGATTTTTCGCGCGAGCGCCTGGCCCCCTTCGCCGAAGCCTGGGACCGCGACCATACCTTCCCGCGCGAAGCGCTCAAGGAACTGGCCGAACTCGGCGCGCTGGGCATGGTGGTGCCCGAGCAGTGGGGCGGCGCGGGCATGGATTACATGAGCCTGGTGCTCGCCATTGAAGAAATCGCCGCCGGCGACGGCGCTACTTCGACTATCGTCAGCGTGCAGAACTCGCTGGCCTGCGGCATTCCCAATCGCTATGGCAACGACGCGCAAAAAGAGCAGTGGCTCAAGCCGCTGGCCAAGGGCGAGATGCTCGGTTGCTTCTGCCTGACCGAGCCGCATGTGGGCTCCGACGCCGGTGCGATCAAGACCACCGCGGTCAAAGATGGCGATGAGTGGGTGATCAACGGCGTCAAGCAGTTCATCACCACCGGCCGCGAGGCTGACGTGGCCATCGTGTTCGCCGTCACCGACAAGGCTGCCGGCAAGAAAGGCATCTCCTGCTTCCTGGTGCCGACCACCGCGCCGGGTTACGTCGTCGGGCGTATCGAAGAGAAGATGGGCCAGAAGGCTTCCGACACCGCGCAGATCCTGTTCGAGAACTGCCGTGTGCCGGCCGACGCGCTGCTCGGTGAAGAAGGGCAGGGCTACAAGATTGCGTTGTCCAACCTCGAAGCCGGCCGTATTGGCATCGCCTCGCAGTGCCTCGGCATGGCCCGTGCCGCGCTCGAAGCGGCGGTGAAATACGCCCATGAGCGCGAAACCTTCGGCAAGCCGATCTTCGAGCACCAGGCGGTCAACTTCCGCCTCGCAGACATGGCCACCCAGCTCGAAGCCGCGCGCCAGCTGGTGTGGCATGCCGCCAGTCTCAAGGACGCCGGTCGGCCGTGTCTCAAAGAAGCCTCTATGGCCAAGCTGTTCGCCTCCGAGATGGCCGAGAAGGTGTGTTCGGACGCCATCCAGATCCACGGTGGCTACGGCTATGTGACCGATTTCCCGGTCGAGCGCATCTATCGCGACGTGCGCGTGTGCCAGATCTACGAAGGCGCGAGCGACATCCAGCGCCTGGTCATTGGTCGCGCACTGGCCGACTGAACGCTCCCCCAACCCCGACAGAGACCCCAACAATGAGCAGCCACAGACTGCATCCCGACGCCTCCATCGAGCGGCTCCAGGCGCGCATGCCCGGCACACTGCCGGGCTGGTTCGGCGTGACCGTGACCGCGCTCGACGCGGGTCGTCTGGACGCGAAAATCACCATTCGCCCCGAGATGCTGGCACCCAACGGTTTCCTGCATGCCGCCTCGGTGATTGCGCTGGCCGACACCGCGGCCGGCTTTGCCACCATCGCGCACCTGCCGGTCGGTGCCGACAGCTTCACCACCATTGAGCTGAAGAGCAACTTCCTCGGCACCCAGACCGAGGGCGAGATCCGTTGCGTGGCCACGGCCGCGCACACCGGCCGCAACACCCAGGTGTGGGACGCCGAGGTCATCGGCAGCACCGGCCGCAAGCTGGCGCTGTTCCGCTGCACGCAGATGATCCTCTGGCCGAAAGCGGCCTGACGCGGAGGCATTCGAGATGCTCGACCCCCAGCAACTGCTGCTTTTCATCCCGGTCGCCGCGCTGTTCACGCTGGCGCCGGGGCCGGACAGCATCATGCTGCTGGGGCGAGCGCTGGGCCAGGGGCGCATGGCGGGCGTGGCGGCGGCCACGGGCTGCGCGCTCGGCATTCTGATTACCTCGGTGCTGGTCGCGGCCGGGCTGTCGGCCGTGGTGGCGGCCTCCGAAACCCTGTTCCTGGCGCTGCGTGCGGTGGGGGCGGTGTATCTGGTGTGGGTCGGCATCCAGGCAATTCGTCGGCACGGGCTGATCCCGCTCAAGGGCGCGGCGCCGCTGCCCCTCAAGCGGGTGTTCGTGAGCAGCCTGACGGTTAACCTGCTCAACCCCAAGGTGGCGGTGTTCATGCTGGCTTTTTTGCCGCAGTACGCCCGGCCGGCGCTGGGCAATCTGGGTATGCAGATTTTTCTGCTCGGCGCGACCTACGCGTTGATCACCGTGGTGCTGATGTCGCTGATGGGCGTTGGCGCCGCCCGGCTGCGCGATTTTCTGCATGCGCGGCCGAGTGTCATCAAGTGGCTGAACATCGGCGCGGGCGCGGCCTTCATCGCCTCCGGGCTGAAGGTCGCCAGCATGAAGCATCTGTAAAAGGGAGACGCGACATGGCAGAACCGATTGATTTCTACTTCGACTTCTCCTCGCCCTACGGCTATTTCATGAGCGAGAAGATCGACGGCATCGCCGCCGGCTTTGGCCGCAAGGTGCGCTGGCATCCGATTTTGCTGGGCGTGGTGTACACCGTCTCCGAAGGCAAACCGCTGACCGAGCTGCCGCTCAAGGGCGACTACGCGGTGCGCGACATCGCGCGCTCGGCGCGTTTCCATGGCGTGGACTACGCCAAGCCCGACCCCTTTCCCATTCCCACGCAGGCCGCGGCGCGCGCCTACTACTGGCTGCACGATCAGGATTGTGGACTGGCGCGTCGCTTTGCTCACGCGGTGTACCGCGCCTACTTCCAGAGTGGGCGAAATATCGGAACGCCCGAGGTGGTGGTCGACATCGCCGCTTCGCTGGGCGTCGATGGCCCGGCGTTGGCCGAGGCGCTGCAGAGCGACCCGGTCAAGACGCGGCTCAAGGCCGCCTGCGGCGATGCGATCGCCAAAGGCGTGTTCGGCTCGCCCTTTGTTCTCATCGACGGCGAGGCCTTCTGGGGTATCGACCGACTGCCGCAGATCGAGCGCTGGCTCGACGCCGATGGCTTCTGAACGGAACGGATTCATGACTTTCAAGCGACTTTGCGTCTTTTGCGGCGCGCGCCCCGGCAAGCGTCCCGAATACACGGCAGCAGCGCAGGCCCTGGGCCGCACGCTGGCCGAGCGCGGCATCGAGCTGGTGTATGGCGGCGGCAACATCGGTCTGATGGGCGTGGTGGCCGACGCCTGCATGAGCGCGGGCGGTTCGGCCATCGGCGTGATCCCCGAGGCGCTGCTCAAATGGGAGGTCGGCCACCAGGCGCTGACCCGGCTCGAAGTGGTCGACTCCATGCACACCCGCAAGGCGCGCATGGCCGAGTTGTCCGACGGTTTCATCGCCTTGCCGGGCGGCCTCGGCACTTTCGAGGAGTTGTTCGAAGTCCTCACCTGGTCGCAGCTCGGCTTCCATGGCAAGCCCATCGGCCTGCTCAACGTGTCGAACTACTACACGCCGCTGGTGCAGATGGTCGACAACGGTGTGGACGAAGGTTTCATGAAACCGGAAAACGCAGCGCTGCTGCTGCGCGACGACAACACCGATGGTTTGCTGCGCCAGATGGCCGAGTACCAGGCGCCGGAAATCACACGACAGATCAAGAACGAAAAGCAGCTCTGAGCAGCTGACAAAATAAGGAAAGCGGAGACATGAGCACAATCAAGAGCAAGATCAACACGCGATCGGACGAGTTTCGCGCCAACGCCCAGGCCATGGAAAAGGTGGTGGGCGACCTGCGCGACAAGGCGGCCCAGGTCGCCCTCGGCGGCGGCGAAGGCGCGCGTGAAAAACACCTCGCCCGCGGCAAGCTGCTGCCGCGCGACCGGGTCAACCACCTGCTCGATCCGGGTACGCCCTTTCTTGAAGTCGGCCAGATGGCGGCCTTCGGCATGTACGACAACGACGCCCCCTCGGCGGGCGTGATCACCGGCATCGGCCGGGTGCGCGGCACCGAATGCATGATCGTCGCCAACGACGCTACCGTGAAGGGCGGCACCTACTACCCGATGACGGTCAAGAAGCACCTGCGCGCGCAGGAGATCGCCGAGCAGAACAACCTGCCCTGCGTCTATCTGGTCGACTCCGGCGGCGCCTTCCTGCCCAAGCAGGACGAGGTCTTCCCCGATCGCGACCACTTCGGCCGCATCTTCTTCAACCAGGCCAACATGTCGGCCAAGGGTATCCCGCAGATCGCCGTGGTGATGGGCTCGTGCACCGCCGGCGGCGCCTATGTGCCCGCCATGAGTGACGAGACCATCATCGTCAAGAACCAGGGCACCATCTTCCTCGGCGGCCCGCCGCTGGTGAAGGCGGCCACCGGCGAAGTGGTGACGGCCGAAGACCTGGGCGGTGGCGATGTGCACACCCGCATCTCCGGCGTGGCCGACCACCTGGCCGAGAACGACAGCCATGCGCTCAACATCGCGCGGCGTATTGTCGGCAACCTGAATCGCATCAAGCCCGTCAGCCTGGCCTTGGGCGGTGGCGAAGAGCCGATCTACGATCCGTCCGAAATCTACGGCATCGTGCCGTCCGATACCCGCAAGCCCTACGACGTGCGCGAAATCATCGCCCGCGTGGTCGACGGCTCGCGCTTTGATGAATTCAAGGCGCGCTACGGCAGCACCCTGGTGTGCGGCTTCGCCCAGCTCTACGGCTACCCGGTCGGGATTGTCGCCAACAACGGCATCCTGTTCGGCGAGTCGGCGCAGAAGGGCGCGCACTTCATCGAGCTGTGCGCACAGCGCGGCATTCCGCTGCTCTTTTTGCAGAACATCACCGGCTTCATGGTCGGTCGCAAGTATGAAAACGGCGGCATTGCCAAGGACGGCGCCAAGATGGTCACCGCCGTGGCCACCGCGCAAGTGCCCAAGATCACCGTGCTCATCGGCGGCAGCTTCGGTGCCGGCAACTACGGCATGTGCGGCCGCGCCTACAGCCCGCGCTTCCTGTGGATGTGGCCGAACAGCCGCATCTCGGTGATGGGCGGCGAGCAGGCGGCCGGCGTGTTGTCGACCGTGCGCCGTGACGGCATCGAAGCCAAGGGCGGCCAGTGGAGCGCGGCCGACGAAGAAGCCTTCAAGGCACCGATTCGCGACCAGTACGAACTGCAAGGCCACCCCTACTACGCTACCGCCCGAATGTGGGACGACGGCGTGGTCGACCCGGCCCAGACCCGCCGCATGCTCGGCCTGTCGCTGTCTGCCTCGCTCAACGCCCCGATCCAGCCGACCAAGTTCGGTCTGTTCCGGATGTAAGGAGACGGCCATGTTTGAAACCCTCGAAATCGAACGCGACGGCGGCATCGCCACCGTCTGGATGAACCGCCCCGATGTGCACAACGCCTTCAATGCGCAGCTCATCGCCGACATCACCGCCGCCTGCCAGCAGCTCGACGCGGATGAGACGGTGCGGGTGGTGGTGCTGGCCGGGCGGGGCAAGAGCTTCTCCGCCGGCGCCGATCTGAACTGGATGAAAGCCGCCGGCGAGGCGAGCTTTGAGGCCAACGTGGCCGATGCGCGCAAGCTCGCCGGCATGCTGCGGACCCTGTCCGAAATGGCCACCCCGACCATCGCCCGGGTGCAGGGTGCGGCGCTGGGCGGCGGCATGGGCCTGGCCTCGGCCTGCGATATCTGTGTGGCCAGCGAGAAAGCCGTGTTCGCCACCTCCGAGGTCAAGTTCGGCATCATCCCCTCGGCGATCAGCCCCTATGTGATCCGCGCCATCGGCGAGCGTCAGAGCTACCGCTATTTCCAGACCGCCGAGCGCATCAGCGCCGCGCGGGCCGGTGATCTGGGGCTGGCGCACGAGGTGGTGGCACCCGAGGCGCTGGATGACAAAGTGGCCGAGATCGTCGCCGCGCTGATGCAGGGCGGGCCGAAGTCGCAGGCGGCAGCCAAGGACTTGATCCGCGCTGTGGCCAACAAGCCGGTGAGCGACGCGGTGGTCGAAGACACCTCGCAACGCATTGCCCAGCTGCGCAGCACGCCCGAAGCCAAGGAAGGCCTGAGCGCCTTCCTCGACAAGCGCGCCGCAGCCTGGGTGCCACAGGCCTGATCCGGCGCCGTCATGGACGAACTGAGCACCCTGCTCAATAGCGTGCAACCCATGCTCGACTGGCGCGATCTGCCGGTCGACATGGCCTCGCTCGCCGCCCTGGCGGCCGGGCTGGGCTGGGCGAGCGGGCTACGCCTGTACGCGCTGGTGTTCGTGCTCGGGGTGGCGGGGCGGTTTGGCGGCGTGCAGTTGCCGGGTGAGCTGGACGTACTGAGTCATCCGCTGGTGATGGGTCTGTCGGGCCTGATGCTGCTGGCCGAGTTCTTTGCCGACAAGCTGCCCTGGCTCGATTCGGTGTGGGACGCGGTTCATACCTTCATCCGCATTCCGGCCGGCGCGGCGCTGGCCGCGGCGGTGATGGGCGACCAGTCGGGCAACGCGCAGATCCTCGCCGCCTTGCTTGGCGGCTCGCTGGCGGCGGGCACCCACTTTGCCAAAGCCGGCGCGCGGGCGGCCATCAACACTTCGCCCGAGCCGGTCAGCAATGTGGTGACCTCTTTTGGCGAGGACGCGCTGTTCGCCGGGGGCGTGTGGACCTTGTTCAACTACCCGCTGGCCTTTCTGGTGGCGCTGGTGGTGTTCATGGTGTTGGCGATCTGGCTGATCGTGAGCCTGTGGCGCTTCGTGCGCCGGCTGCTGCGGCCGCGCTCACGCGAGGCGGCGGCATGAGGCGCATCGATCACCTGGTGATTACCGCGCCAACCCGTGCGGCCGGCGTGGCGTGGGTTGAGGCGCAGTTGGGTGTCAGCCTGCAGACCGGTGGTGAGCATGCGCGCATGGGTACGCACAACGCCTTGCTGTCTTTGGGCGGGGGCGTCTATCTGGAAGTGATAGCGGTTGACCCGGCCGCGCCGGCACCGGGGCGACCGCGCTGGTTCGGGCTGGATGTGGTCGCGGCCGACGCTGCGCCACGGCTCGCCAGCTGGGCAGCCCGCAGCGACGACATCGCGCGCGACGCGGCTTTGGGTGGCGCGGCGATAGGCGAGGTGATCGCCATGTCGCGTGGCGCGCTGGACTGGCGCATTACGGTGCCGGCCGATGGACAGCCGGGTTTTGGCGGCGTGCTGCCGGCGCTTATTCAGTGGTCGGGCAACACCCACCCGGCGGCGCAGTTGGTCGATGTGGGCTGCCGCTTGAAGCGCTTGCGCGGTGCGCATGCCGAGTTGGTCGCGCTGCGCTCGCTGATGGCGCCGCTCGGGCTCGACGACAGTATCGAATGGCAAGAACTCAGCCGGGGCGAGGCCCCGTGGCTGAGCGCGGAAATCGAAACACCGACCGGCACTGTGGTGCTCGGCGGACAAGAACAATGAACGAAATCGTGGAGAAGAGACATGTTTGACAAGATTCTGATTGCGAACCGTGGCGAGATCGCCTGCCGCGTCATCAAAACCGCCCGCCGCATGGGCATCAAGACCGTGGCTGTGTATTCCGAAGCCGACGCCAACGCGCGCCATGTGCGCATGGCCGACGAGGCCGTGCTGATCGGGCCGGCCGCCGTCAAGGAAAGCTATCTGGTGATCGACAAGATCATTGGCGCGGCCAAGCAGACGGGCGCGCAGGCCATCCACCCGGGCTACGGTTTTCTGTCCGAAAACGAAGACTTCTGCCATGCCTGCGATGAGGCCGGCATCGTCTTCATCGGCCCGCCGGTGGCGGCGATTCATGCCATGGGCTCCAAATCTGAAGCCAAGAAAATCATGGGCGCGGCCGGCGTGCCGCTGACCCCGGGATACCACGGCGATGACCAGGACCCCGACCTGCTCAAGCGCGAGGCGGACGGCATCGGCTACCCGGTGCTGATCAAGGCCGCCGCCGGCGGTGGCGGCAAGGGCATGCGTCTGGTTGAGAAGGCCGAGGACTTCCTCGACCTGCTCGGCTCGTGCAAGCGCGAGGCCATCTCCAGTTTTGGCGACGACCATGTGCTGATTGAGAAGTACCTGACCCGTCCGCGCCACATTGAAATCCAGGTGTTTGGCGACACCCAGGGCAACTGCGTGTATCTGTTCGAACGCGACTGCTCGGTGCAGCGTCGCCACCAGAAAGTGCTCGAAGAAGCCCCCGCGCCGGGCATGACGCCCGAGCGTCGTGCGGCCATGGGCAAGGCGGCGGTCGATGCGGCCAAGGCGGTCGGCTATGTCGGCGCCGGCACGGTCGAGTTCATCGCCAACCAGGACGGCAGCTTCTACTTCATGGAGATGAACACCCGCCTGCAGGTGGAGCACCCGGTCACCGAGATGATCACCGGCCTCGATCTGGTCGAATGGCAATTGCGCGTCGCCTCGGGCGAGCCGCTGCCGCTGGCGCAGGAGCAGCTGCAGATTCGCGGCCACGCCCTCGAAGCGCGCATCTATGCCGAAGACCCGGACAAGGGCTTTTTGCCTTCCACCGGCAAATTGCTGCACCTCTCGCCGCCGGCCGAGAACCTGCATGTGCGCGTGGATACCGGCGTCGAAGAGGGCGACGAGATCAGCCCGCATTACGACCCGATGATCGCCAAGCTCATCGTCTGGGACCAGAACCGTGACCGCGCCCTGGCGCGCATGCTGCAGGCGCTGGCCGAGTATCGCGTGGCCGGCGTGTCGAACAACATCAGCTTTCTGTCGCGCCTCACCGCCTGCCCGGCCTTCTCGGGCGCCGACCTCGACACCGGCCTGATCGAGCGCGAAAAGGCCTATCTCTTCCCCGAAGCCAAGGCTACGCCGGTCGAAGTGTGGCAGGTGGCGGCGCTGGCCGAGCTGCTGCGCGAAGCCAATCGTGGTGCGGCCAAAGCCCGTCGTGACGAAGACCCGCTCTCGCCCTGGCATGCCCGCGACGGCTGGCGCCTCAACGCCTCGGCCAAGCGCGACCTGATCTTCCGCCTCGGTGAAGAACAGCAGACGGTGAACGTGGCCTACCGCGCCGACGGCTACACGCTGACGGTTAACGGCAAATCGGTCGAAGCGCGCGGTGAGCTGAACGATCGTGGTCTGCTGCGCGTCGAACTTGACGGCATGCGCATGGATGCCACCGTGGTCGCCGCCAACGAGAAGCGCCACGTGTTCTTCCATGGTCGCGCCTGGCAGCTGTCCAATGTCGACCCGCTGCACTACTCGGGCGAAGGCGGTGGCGCCGAAGGCGGTCTGCTCGCGCCGATGCCGGGCAAGGTCATTTCGCTCATCGCCAAAGAAGGTGTGGCGGTGGAGAAAGGCGCGCCGCTGTTGATTCTCGAAGCCATGAAAATGGAGCACACCATCAACGCGCCGGCCGCCGGCACGGTCAAAGCCTTCCGCTTCATGGTGGGTGACCAGGTGGGTGATGGCGATGAACTGGTCGAGTTCGAGGTGAAGGCATGAGGCTGCCCGCACAGGTTCGCATCGTTGATGTCGGCCCGCGCGACGGGCTGCAGAACGAAAAGCAGATCATCTCGACCGAGGTCAAGGTCGAGCTCATCGCCCGCCTCGGCGCAGCCGGCCTCAAGACCATCGAGGCCGCGTCCTTCGTGTCGCCCAAGTGGGTGCCGCAGATGGGCGACAACAGCGAAGTGATGGCCCGCATTGAGCGCCTGCCGGGCGTCACCTACCCGGTGCTGACCCCGAATCTGAAAGGCTTTGAGGCCGCGCTGGCGGCGGGGGTGACGGAGGTGGCGGTGTTTGGTGCCGCGTCCGAATCCTTCAGCCAGAAGAACATCAATTGCTCGATCGCCGAATCACTGCAACGCTTCGAGCCGGTGATGGCGGCGGCCAAGGCGGCGGGCGTCAAGGTGCGTGGCTATGTCTCGTGCACGCTGGGCTGCCCCTACGAGGGCGAGATCGCCCCGGCCGCAGTGGCCGATGTGGCCGCCACGCTGTTTGACATGGGCTGCTACGAAATCAGCCTCGGCGACACCATCGGCACCGGCACACCGGGCAAGACCCAGCGCATGCTCGAGGCCGTGGCGGCCCGCGTGGCCATCGACAAGCTCGCCGGGCACTATCACGACACCTACGGCCAGGCGCTGGCCAACATCTACGCCTCGCTGGAGATGGGCGTAGCGGTGTTCGACGCCTCGGTCGGTGGGCTGGGCGGCTGCCCCTACGCGGCCGGCGCCTCGGGCAACGTGGCGACCGAAGACGTGGTCTACCTGCTCAACGGCCTCGGCCTGGAGACGGGCATTGACCTGAATACGCTGGTCGACACTGCCGCCTGGATCAGCGCCCAACTGGGCCGCGAGCCGGGCTCGAAAGTGGCGCGCGCGGTGCTGGCTAAGCGAGGCGCTTGCGTATGAGCGTTGAATCGCCCTGCATCGACGTCTGTAAAATGGACCCGAACTCGGGTCTGTGCGAGGGCTGTGCCCGCACCATCGACGAGATCACCGCCTGGAGTCGCATTGGTGATGACGAGAAGCGGGCGATCCTGGCGCGGGTTGCCGAGCGTGAGGCCGCGGTGTTCGGCGACGCCCATCCGGTCGGTGGTGACCGGTAAAATGCGCGTTTTGCGCTGACCAGGAACGCGTTATGTCTGAATGCATCGGCATCTGCGAGATCGACCCCGATTCCGAAACCTGTACCGGCTGTGGCCGGTCGGCCGACGAGATCTTCGGTAACGACCACACCGACGACCCGACCGACGCAGACGAGCAAACCCCGGTGGCCGACCATGTCGCGATCACGCCGGATGACGACCTGCCGGATGCGACATGAGCCGCCTGCCTGCGTCCATCCATGTCCTCGAACGGGGCTGGCTGTCGTCCAACAACATCCTGCTCTTCGAGGGCGATAGCGCCGTGCTGGTCGACACCGGCTATGTCAGCCATGCCGATCAGACTGTCGCCCTGGTGCGCAGCGCGCTCGACGGCTGCCCGCTCACCGACATCGTCAACACCCATTCGCACTCCGACCACATCGGCGGCAACGCCGCGGTGCAGCGCGCCTTTGGCTGTCGCATCACCGTGCCCGCCGGCATGCACGACGCCGTGCAGCAATGGGACGAAAACGCCTTGCTGCTCTCCGTCGCCAAGCAGACCGGCGAGCGCTTCACGGCCGACGCCAAAATCCACCCCGGCTTTGAACGCGACATGGGCGGCATGCACTGGCAGGCGCTCGCCGCGCCCGGCCACGACATGGACGCGCTGATGTTCTTCAACCGCGAGCACGGCGTGCTCATCTCCGGCGACGCGTTGTGGCGCGAGGGCTTCGGCATTCTGTTTGCCGACGTGCTCGGCACCGGTGACGGCATCGGCGAAGCCCGTCGCACGCTGGACGTAATCGCCCGCCTGCCGGTGCGCCATGTCATCCCCGGTCACGGCGCGCCCTTTGTTGAAGTCGATGAAGCCCTCGCCGCCGCCTATGCCCGCCTGCGCGCCTTTGAAGAAGACGGCAGCCGCATGGCCCGCAACGCCATCCGCGGCTGCGTCACATTCTCCCTGCTCGACATGCGCCGCATCGCCCTCGCCGACCTGCCCGGCTGGCTCGACAGCACCCCGCTGTTCCGCATCGCCAACGACCGTTTCCTCAACGAAACTCCCGAACGCCTCGCCGATTGGCTCGTCGACAGCCTCGTCAAAGCCGGCGTAGCAAAGCGCGAAGGCGACTGGCTCGTCGCCGCCTGACGCTCACCGTCGGCAGAGCGTAGCCCGGATGCAGCGAAGCGAAATCCGGGAACAGTCGCCGCACGCGCAACATGCAACTTGGGTCGATCAACCACCCACCCCGGATTCCGGCCTTCGGCCTGGATCCGGCTACACTCGCGGAGATCCAAAAGAGGTGCACGATGGGCAAGCTCAATATCAAACTGCTTCTCAGCGTGACTGTAGGGTGCTACATGCTGCTAGGCACGGTTCTCGGCTCGATTCTGTTTGCTTTGATTCCGCCAGAGGGTACAGACGCTACTTCAATCCACGTCGCTATGATGTTGTCCATACTTGCTGTTCCGTTTCTCCTGGCAGGCTATTTCACCGCTCGCTATGCAGACAATCGACCGCAACTGCATGTACTTCTGGTAGCCCTGTTGGGCAGTGCGGTTGTGTTCTTGATCGGCAACTCTGCTGCGCAGGCGGCGATCCCGTTTCCTTTGGTTGTATTGGGCGCGTTCGGCGCTCGGTGGCGGCTGCGAAGTGGGCGTTAGAGGTGTTGTCATGTTCTTCGACAAGGAGTCCAGCCGGGACTGCGTTGCTGGCAAAGGAGGTGTGTCGTGACTCGCTCAAATCTGCAGCGCTTTTTCTCGCTGGCATTCGTTGGCATGCTTATTGGGCTTCTTTCCGCGAAAGTTCCGGCTTTTGGTCGACTGAATGACACGTTCTCATGGCCCGGTTTTCTGTCTGGTCTGGCGATGACCGTCGCTGCGTTTGTTTTGTCCCGTCCCTTGGCTCGTGCAGTCAATAGCTCTCCGCCCGGCACCCCGCGACAACGCAGTTGTATGGGCATTAGCCTTGCGCTTTTTCTCCTTGCCTTGGCGAGTATGAATTTGCTGCTCTATACGAATTGGTCGTGGCCACGGATTGCTCTAATTGGATCGGTTTTGGGGGGAGTGATTTGTGTCGCTGCCAGCTTCGTACTTTTGATTGTGGATCGGCCCGGTTCACGGCAGTAGCGCAGCCCGGATGCAGCGCAGTGAAATCCGGGAGCAGTCGTCGTGCGCGCAAAATTCGGCTCGAGTCGATCAACCACCCACTCCGGATTCCGGCCTTCGGCCTGCATCCGGGCTACGGCTCTCGGTTTACCCATAAACCAGCCCCGGCAAAAACGTCACAATCCCCGGCAGCAAAATACACAGCAGCAGCCCCACCACCTGCAACCCCAGAAACACCAGCGCCGAGCGGAAGATGGTGGCCATGCTGATCGACTCGGGTGTGACGCCGCGCATGTAGAACAGGGCGTAGCCGAAGGGTGGGCTGAGGAAGCTCATCTGCATGTTGACCAGGTAGATGACGCCGAACCACAGCGCCACCTTGTCGCCCGGCACCGGGGGCAGACCGAGCAGGCCGTCGAAGGTGAGTGACTTGATGATGGGCACGAAGATGGGCACGGCGAGCAGCAGGATGCCGACCCAGTCGAGGAACATGCCGAGGATGACCAGCAGCACCATCATCAGGAACAGGATGCCGTAGGGCGACAGGCCGGTGCCGAGGATGGCGTCGTTGATGAAGGCCTGGCCGCCTTGCAGGATGTAGAAGCCGACGAAGATCGAGGCGCCGAAGATGATCCACAGCACCATGGCCGAGGCTTTGACGGTGCTGACCGAGGCCTCTTTGAGGGCGATGAGGTTGAAGCGCTTGTGCATGATGGCGACGATGATGGCGCCGAAGGAGCCGATGCCGGCGGCCTCGACCGGCGTGGCAATGCCGGCGAAGAGCAGGCCGAGCACCAGCACCACCAGAATGAGCGGCGCGACCAGCTTGAGCAGCAGGCGCAGTTTCTGGCAGAGGTTGAGGCGTTCTTCGCGCGGGACGGCGGGGCCGAGTTCGGGCCGCAGCCAGGTGCGCAGCAGCACATAAGCCACGTACAAGCCGGAGAGCATCAGGCCCGGCAGCAGCGATCCTAAATACAACTCGCCCACCGATTGCTGCGCCACCACGGCGTACAGAATTGCCAGGATCGACGGCGGGATCAGGATGCCCAGCGTGCCGCCGGCCATGATCGAGCCGATGGCGATTTCGGGGTCGTAATTGCGCTTGAGCATGGCCGGCAGAGCGATGATGCCCATGGTGACCACCGCCGCGCCGATGACGCCGACCATGGCGGCGAGGATGGTGGAGGCGATGATGGTCGCGGCTGCCAGACCGCCACGCAGGCCGCCCATCCATTGGTAGATGACGTCGAACATCTCCTCGATCAGCCCGGCGCGTTCGAGCATGGAGGCCATGAAGATGAACAGCGGAATGGCCGCCAGGTCGGAGTTGGTCATCATCGGGAAGATGCGCGAGGGGATGATGTTGATCATCACCTGACCGCCGATGAGGTAGATGAACACCACCCCCAGCCCGCCGGTCACGAAGGCCAGCGGCAGCCCCAGCATGAGCAGCACCAGCAGGGAGCCGAACATGATGTAGGTGAGCTCCTTGATCTCCACGTCTTCGAGCAGGCCCGCGGTGGTGAACAGGAAGTGCGCGTCTTCGTAGGGGTCGTAGAACAGCACGTTGATCAGCTCGACACCGAAAATGAACAGCGCGGTGCCGGTCGATAGAATCAGTGCGGCGGTGCCGAGGCGGCCGCTGAGCGAGGGGGGGCAATGTGCGCCTGATGTCGTCATGGCTCAGCCCTCCCGGCCCATGCGCTGGAACAGCACGATGTCTTTGGCCAGCTTGGAGATGCCCGCCAGCAGCAGCAGCACGGCGCCGAGCACCATCATGCCCTTGACTGGCCAGTACTGGATGCCCCAGGTCTCGACCGTGGTCTCGCCCATGCCGTAGGACGACATGAAGAAACCCCAGGAGGTGCCGAACAGCGCAATGGCGAAGATGAAGAAGAACACCGAGGTGAAGATGTCCATGCCCACCCGGCCGCGTGGCGGTAGCTTGATGTAGAGCACGTCGACCCGCACATGGCCGCCGGTGAGCAGGGTGTAGGCGCCGGCGAGCAGGTATTGCATGCCGAACAGCAAGAAGCACGACTCATGCACCCAGATGGTCGGCTGGTTGAAAATGTAGCGCATGATCACTTCGTAGAAGTAGGCGACCACCGCGTTCACCGTCCAGAACGCGACGAAGATGCCTGACCATTTGCTGATCGCGTCAAGCACGCGGGTGAGGCCGTTTTCGACATGCAGCGCGGGGTCTTCCTCGGCCAGCAGACTGACGGCGAGTTCTTCGTCCGGCGTGGGTGACGGCGGCTGGCCGTGTTCCTGCCAGCGCGCCCAGAAGATGAAGATCAGCGGCATGATCGCAAGCCAGCCCCAATAGACCATGTGGGGCAGCACGAAGCCAAAGTCGGGTTCTGTGTTCATGGGCACATCTCCTCGGGTGCAGCGCGCGCACATCGCACCGCACCGGATCGTGCCGGGCGGTGCGCTGCTTCAGCCAGGATGCTGTTAGAGGCTCAGGCCCTTGATGTCGGCCGCGGAGACATAGCCCATGATCGGATTCATCATGTAGTCGAGCTGCATCTTGAACACCTCGGCTGCGGCCTGGTCTTTTTTGGCCCACTTGAACCAGATCGGGATGGCTGCCTTGCGGAACTGGTCCAGATCGTCCTGACTCATGCGGTTGATGACGCTGCCGGCCTTCTCGAACTTGACCAGCGCCTCGACGTTGCGCTTCTGGATCGACACGAAGTGCTTCACCGAATAGGTCTTCACCCGGTCTTCGACCATCTGCTGCATCAGCGGCGACAGGCTCTTCCAGGCGCGCATGTTGACGGTGAAGTCCATCAGGTCGACCGGCTGGTAGACCGACATCAGCCCCGGCGGGCCAAACAGGATGTACTTGGTCACCTGCGCAAAGCCCAGATCCCAGTTGACCGCCGGCCCGACATAGTCGGCCGCGTCGATCGTGCCTTTTTCAAGCGCCGGGAAAATGTCCGAACCCGGCAAACTCACCGTGCTCGCGCCGAATGCCTGGAAGACTTCCGACACCATGCCGCCGGGCACGCGTAGCTTGAGGCCCTGGAAGTCGGCCACGCTCTGCACCGGTTTCTTGGAGTGGATGATGTTGGCGTCATGCTGGATGGGACCGACATACACCAGGCCGAACTTGGCGTAGATCTCGCGGGTTTTCTCGAGCAGGCCGAGGCCGTAGAACATGGTGTCCCACTGCGCCGGCTGGTCTGGCCCGACCGGGTAGGACGACAGGAACACGCTGGCCGGCATCTTGCCCGCCCAGTACAGGGTGAAGGGGTTCATGCCGTCGAGCACGCCGGTCTGCACCGACTCGAACAGCGCGTTGTTGTCGGCCGCCACCGCCTTGGCGCCGAAGGGCTTGATGCTCAGCTCGCCGCTGGTGGCCTCCTGGAAGCCGTTGCACCACTCCTCGAACAAGGCGTAGCCGGTGGTGCCCGCGTCCCAGGTCGATTGCACTTTCCAGGTCTTGCCCTTGGCCGCCTGGGCGTTGCTGATAAAGGGGGCGCCGGCAATCAGCGCGCCGCCGGCGGCGGCCGTTTTCAGGAAATTGCGTCGTGGTGGTGTGGCTATCTGCGATGCTGGTGATTGATTTTTGTTATCCACAAAGGTCTCCTCCAGGTCTGTCTCAAGACCGGACGAGCCGTGCGCCCGCCCGGCGGCCTTGGCAATGCGCCGCAGCCGGGGGTTGATCGAATGCCCCGCGCCAGACTCCGCCAGCGTCGTTGCAGTCGCCGCATCAACCTTTCAAGACTAGATTGGCAAATCGCCGGGCGATGTATAGGTTTTCCCTAATATGCCCGACTGAAGCGGTGTTCTGGCCGGCAGGGTGCTCGTCGGCGGGTGTCATCACAGGGCCGTTCGCTATACACTCGACGCATTCCGTTACGGGCCTCAACATGCAGATCGTCCTCATCAGCGGCTTGTCTGGATCGGGCAAGAGCGTTGCCCTCAATGTGCTCGAAGATGGCGGCTACTATGTGGTCGACAACCTGCCTGCGACGCTCTTGCCGCAACTGGTGACCAACCTGCACGGCGCCGGCTACAAGCGCGTCGCGGTGGCGGTGGATGTGCGTTCAGGCATGTCGATTGCCGCCTTGCCTGGCGAGGTCGAGCGGCTGCGCGGCATGATTGCCGATGTGCGCTTCATCTTTCTCGATGCCCGCGACGACACCTTGATTGCCCGCTTCTCCGAAACCCGCCGGCGCCACCCGCTGGCCGAAGAGAACGTCACCCTGGCCGAGGCGATCGCCCGCGAGCGCGAGGCGCTCGACCCGATCGCGCGCCTGGGCTACCGCATGGACACCAGCGACACCCAGGCCAACACCTTGCGTGCCTGGATCAAGGACTACATGCAGCTGGAAGCCACTGCCGGCCTCACCTTGTTGTTTCAGTCCTTCGGCTTCAAGTACGGCATTCCGGTCGATGCCGATCTGGTGTTCGATGTGCGCTGCCTGCCCAATCCGCACTACGACCCCAAGCTGCGTCCGCTCACCGGCAAGGACCAGCCGGTGATCGACTTCCTCGAGCGCATTCCCGAAGTCGGCCGCATGGCCGAAGACATCCGCGCCTTTGTGGCCAACTGGCTGCCGGCCTACATTCGCGACAATCGCAGCTATCTCACGGTGGCCATCGGCTGCACCGGCGGGCAACATCGATCGGTGTATTTCGCCGAATGGCTGGCCAAGGCTTTTGGCGAGAGCGTGCGCGTCATGGTTCGGCATCGCGCCTCGGCGCGACGTTCGCGGGACGGTCAGACCTCTTCATGAAGCTGGCCTGGCATGAATGGCGGGCCGGCTTTCGTCCGGGCGATATTCTGGTGATCGGCGGCGGTTTGGCCGCCTGCGTGTTTTTTGCACTGACGCTCTGGCAAGGCGGCGTGGCGCGCTGGGCCGAGGTGCGTGCCGGTGGCAAGGTGGTCGCTCGCTTGAGCCTCGATCGCCCGGCATCGGTCGATGTCGACGGCCCGCTCGGTCAGACCCGGGTGCAAGTCGAGCCGGGCCGGGCGCGCGTGCTCAGCGACCCCGGACCTCGCCAGTATTGTGTGTTGCAAGGCTGGCTGAGCCGCGCCGGCGCGGTCGCCATCTGCGCGCCCAACGAAGTCAGCCTGCGCCTGCTTGGCGACAGTAGCGCTTATGACACGCTCAACTACTGAGCTCCCGGTCACCAACGCCGATGTGCGCATCGCCCGCTACGCGGCGGCGGCTATCGCATTGTCGATTGCCGAGGCGGCGATCCCCCTGCCGCTGCCGGGCGTCAAGCCGGGACTGGGCAACATCATTACGCTGGTGGTGCTGGCGCGCTGGGGGTGGCGCGAGGCGGCCTGGGTCGCTTTGCTGCGGGTGTTTGCCGCGTCCTTGGTGCTCGGCCAGTTTTTGGCGCCAGGTTTCTTCTTGAGCGTCAGCGGGGCGTTGATCAGCCTGGGGGTGCTGGCCTTGGCGCAGCACTTGCCCAAGCGCTGGTTCGGCCCGGTCAGTCACAGTGTGCTCGCCGCTTTTGGCCATTTTTCGGGGCAGATTCTGATCGCTCGGCTGTGGCTGGTGCCGCATGATGGCATTTTCTACCTGGTGCCGGTGTTCGCGCTGGCGGCCGTGGTGTTTGGCACCGTGAACGGCCTGGTGGCCGACTACTTGCTGCGTCACGCATCGCTACGCGCGACCCCGTCGGACTGAGCCCGGATCGGCCAAACGCTGCGTCCGTATTGGCGCTAAGATGACGGCGTATCTACGCTATCGCACCCGGATCGGTCATGCGCCTGTTCAAAAATCTCGCCATTTTTCTGTTGTGTCTGCTCTTGCTGGCCGTTGGCGCGATCTGGTATCTCACCGAAACCTTCGACAGCGAGCGCGTCAAAGCCGAGCTGGTTCAGGCAGTGGCCGAGCGCCATGATCGGGCGCTGCGTATCGACGGGCCGCTCACGCTGTCATTCTGGCCCCGTCTGGCGCTCGATGCGGCGCAGGTCAGTGTGTCGGCGCGTGGTGCGCCCGAGCACCTTGCCGCGTACATGGCACGCGTGCGTGTCCACGTGGGCCTGTTGCCCTTGCTGTCGCGTCAGGTTGATGTTCAGGAGATGCGCTTCGAGGGCCTGAAGATCCACCTGACGCGCGATGTCCTCAAAACACTCGAGTCGTTCGACGGCTTGCGCGAGGCAACCTCGATCAAGCCGCGCAAGGTGGCCTTCAACGTGCGCCGGGTGACTGTCACCGATGGCGCGCTGGAAGTGGTCGACCCCATCAATGGCGTGACGCTGCAGTTATCCGGTGTGACCGCTTTCATTGGCCCGGTGGGCAGAGGCGTGCGCGGCGGCCTCGGGGTTGAAGGTGATGCGACGGCGGTGGGGGCCATGCATGCGGCCGGGCGCTTTCGGATGACGGCCGGTTTCGATATTGATGGCGAAGGCGTCGTGAGTCTGAACATGGCCGGCGTGGATTTTTCCGGCGAGGCATTGGGCTACCAGCGCGCCAGTCTGGGGCTCAGCCTGGGCGGCGTGGCGGCGGATGCGCAAGGCCGCTGGCAAGGGCGTGACGTGGCGCTGCGCATGACCGGCACCGGCCGCAGCGGCACCAGCGAGCTTGCCGCCGACGTGGCCGAGTGGCAATGGCAGGACGGCCTGCATCTGGCGTTGGCCACGGCGAGCTTCAAGCGCGATGGCGAACGCGGCGGCGCCTTGGCCGGGCGGCTGAGCAATCTGCGGTCGGGGGGCGAGGGCTGGACCGCCGATAGCCTGTCGCTGGAGGGTAACCTGCGTCGCGACGGCCGCAGTCATGGCGTGAGTTTGCAGGCAGTGCCGGCATGGCGCAGTGAGCCCGCCGAACTCCTGCTCAACGGCTTGGACGTACACCTCGGCTGGCCACGTGCGGATGCTGCACCGGCGCGCAAACTGCAAATCACCGGGCAACTCGCCTGGCAGCCGCTGGCCGGTGCGCTCGAGTCCGAACTGGCATTCAACGATGGCACCCACCGGCTGGCCGGGACGGTGAACGTTCACCCCGAGACCACGCCGGCCTTGCAGTTTGATTTGCATACGCCGCTGCTGTCGCTGGCGGCCTACCGCCCAGAGCTGCGCGCGTTGTGGTCAGCCGCCACGTTGCCGCCATTTGCGGGGCGACTTCGGGCAGATCGGCTGGAGGCCGATGGCTGGCGCTTCGAGTCGCTGGTGTTGCCGCTGGCGAGCGATGGATCGGACTTGCGCCTGGGGCCGTTTGACGGGGCGGTGTTCAATGGCCACGTGTCTGGCCAGATCGCACGTGATGCGGCGGGCACGGGCACGCTCAGCGTCAAGGCGACCGGCGTGGCCATCGAGCAATGGCCGATGGCCGCCGAGGCGACGCCGATGCTGAGTGGGGGGCTGGACGCCGATGTGCGCTTCGATTTCGATGCCCGCGCGGCCGACCCGTTGGCAACGGCACAGGGGCCGATGCGTTTTCAACTCAACGGCGGCGCCTGGCGTGGCACGGCGTTGATCGACGTGCTGCGAGGCCAGGACAGTGTGCTGGCGGCGGCGCTGCCGAGTGCCACCGTGCCGGACAATCTGCCGATTCGCGCGGCCAGCGCCGACATGCAGGTGGCCGCTGGCGTCGCGCGGATCGAGACGCTGTCGATTCGCGGTGCGTGGCTGCAACTGAGTGGTCAGGGGCAGATCGGGCTGGGCGACGGCGCGCTCGATCTGTCATTGACCGCTGCCCTGGCCGAGGCGCCCAAAGGCATGAGCCGCAAGCTGTACCGGAAATTGAAGACGCAGACCCAGCCGATCAGCCTGGGCGGCCGTTTCGCCGCCCCGGTGTGGCGCACCGAGACGGCGGCGAGCGCCACCCGCTGACGCTCACACCCCGTTGGCCTTGAGCCACGCCTGCAGCCGCTGCCAGCCGTCCTGCGCCGGGCCTTCGCGATAGCTGGGCCGGTAGTCGGCATGGAAGGCGTGGCCGGCGTCGGGGTAGACCACCACCTCGCCTTTCTTGCCCGCGGCTTTGAGCGCCGCACCCATGGCCTCGGCATCGGCCGCCGGAATGCCCTGGTCCTGCGCGCCATACAGGCCAAGCACTGGCGCCTTGAGTTCGCCGACGATATCGATCGGGTGGCGCGGACTGAGCGCGGAGGCGTCGCCACGAATCCGCCCATACCAGGCGATGCCGGCCTTGAGCTTGGCGTTGTGCGCGGCATACAGCCACACGATGCGTCCGCCCCAGCAGAAGCCGGTGATGCCGAGCCGGGCGGTGTTGCCGCCGTGGCCGGCTGCCCAGGCCACGGTCATGTCGAGGTCCGACATGACTTGTTCGTCGGGCACCTTCGAGACGATTTCCTTGAGCAGTGCGGGGATGTTGTCGTATTTGCCCGGGTCGCCCTGGCGGAAATACAGCTCGGGGGCGATGGCGAGATAGCCGAGGCGGGCGAGGCGGCGGCACACATCGCGAATGTGCTCGTGTACGCCAAAGATTTCCTGTACCACCAGCACCACCGGGTGCGGGCCGCCCTGGGCGGGGGCGGCGTAGTACAGCGGAAGGGCGCCGGTGCCGGTGTCGAGCATGTCGGTGCCGGTGCGCAGGCCGGCGTCATCGGTATGGATCATGGTTTGAGCACTCACGGGATGGGTGGCCAGGGCAAAGCCGGCAGCTGTGGCGGTGAGCAGAAAGCCGCGGCGATCGAGGCGGTTGGCGGGGAGCAGGCTGTCGAAATCGGGATCCGTTTGCATCGCAAGTCTCCAAGGGCTGAGGCCGCCGGACCGCTGTCCGCCGGAATGTCATCGCATGTGACCGCCGCCGGGCGGTCGCGTTCAACCGGGCAGGCAGGCCCAGCCGTCCATCAGCATCCGGGCGCTGCGTCGCAGCACGGCCGCCTCCAGTATCCATTGGCCGCTATTGGTGTGGGTGGTGGCGCCGACTTCGCTGCGGCCGGAGGGGTGGCCGATGCGCAGCGGGCCGACCGGGTCGTTCAGGAGTTGGCGCGATACCAGCGAGCCCGGCACGCCCGCCGCCGCGGCCACGGCAATGGCGGCGGTGCCCGGGATGGCGTGATGGAAGCTGCCCATCGACAGCACACGGGTGAGCAGATCAAGATCGCTGGCGGCGAAGTGTTTGCCGTCGACAGACTGGCACTCCGCTGGCGGGGCGACAAGGGCGAGCTTTGGGGTGTGCTGGCGGCGCGCGGCGGCTTCGGCCGAGTCGGCCAGGCCCATGGCCAGCGCGCCGGCGATACGCAGTTGCTCGCAGCGCGCTCGCAGTGCCGCGTCGGCGTTGAGTTCGGCTTGCGATGCAGTGCAGTCGGCACCCAGCGCGTGGGCCGAGACAAACACCATCGGGTTGCCGGCACTGACCAGGGAGGCGTCGATTCGGGTGCCGTCTGTCAGCGTGAGCGCGTCGACCGGGTTGCCGGTTGGCAAAATGCCGCCTCCCTCGGCGCTGCCGGGGTCGAGAAAGGTGAGGGTGATGGGCGCCGAGGGGAAGGCGACGCCATCGAGTACGAACTTGCCACCCTCGACTGGCAAGCCGTCGATCACCGGGACGCGGGCGTGAATGCGCTTGTCCACATTGGCCTGCCACAGGCGGATGTTGGCTTCGCCATTGGCTGGCGCTGACACCAGCTTGCGCCATAGCGCAAAGGGGCCGACGGCGGCGGTGAGGTTGCCGCAGTTGCCCGACCAGTCGATGGCGTCTTCGTCGATCAGTACTTGCCCGAAGCGGTAGGCTACATCGCAGTCCGGCTCGCGGGCAGGCGAGACGATGACCACCTTGCTGGTGCTGGAGGTGGCGCCGCCGAGGCCGTCGATCTGCTTGCCGTAGGGGTCGGGGCTGCCGAGCAGGCGAATGAGCAGGGCGTCGCGCTCGGCGGTGTCGGCAGGCAGGTCGCTGGCGAGGAAAAATACGCCTTTGCTGGTGCCGCCACGCATCCACGCGGCGGGAATTCGGGTTTGTGGCATGTGTACGCGCTTGTCTGTCGGGGATGGGTTGGCGGCGTGGTAGAAGCGGGCCGGCGCCGAGTGTTCTTTATAGCGGTCTTGCTTGCGCCTGTCATTGTCCGGGCTTAGTCTGGCGGCTCGGCTGGCGCGCGATTTTTGTTATGGTGTTGGCGCATTCCCGGATAATCGGTCGTTTGGCTAGATCATCGAACCACAGGACAGACTCATGAGTTCTCTCAATCTCATCGGCGGTGAAAAAGGTGGTGTTGGCAAATCCGTGACGGCACGGGTGTTGGCGCAGTACTTCATCGACAAGGGGCGGCCGTTCACCGGTTTCGACACCGACCGTTCACACACCTCGTTCACCCGCTTCTATGCCGACTATGCGTCGCCGGTGATCGTCGATACCTACGAAGGGCTGGACTTGATCGCCACCGTCTTCGACGAGCCAGCGCCGGAAGAGGGCGAGGCGCCGAGTGTGATTGTCGATCTGGCCGCGCAAACCGCCGCGCCGCTGGCGCGCTGGATCAAGGATTCGGACCTGCTGCCGCTGCTCTCGGAAATGGGCGTGACGGTCAATTACTGGCATCTGGCCGATTCGGGCGCCGACTCGGTGAGCCTGCTCAATCGACTGATCAACACCTATGGCGCTGAGCTGAACTACTTTGTGGTGAAGAACCTTGGCCGCGGCTCGGACTTCACGCAGCTCGATGCTTCGTCAGCCCTGCAGGGCGCACGGGCGCTCGGCGCGCGCGTCATCACCTTGCCGGAGTTGCACGAAGCGAGCATGCGCAAGATCGACCGCCAGAGCGCCAGCTTCTGGGCGGCCAGCAATACGCGCGGCGGCCCCGATGCGCTTGGCATGCTGGAGCGTCAGCGGGTGAAAACCTGGTTGCGTGCGATTTATTCGAGTTTTGACGAGTTGCCGCTGTAGGGCGATCTGAGTCGGTGGACGAGCGGTGGCGCAATCGCCACCCATAGCGGAATCAGTGGCCACAGGCGGCCGGCGGCGAGATTGTAGTTGTCGATCAGCGCCGCCCAGGTGTTGCCGGCGACGTAGTGCCCGAACAGAAACTCAAAGGCCAGCGTCATCAGCAGCCACAGACCACCGATGGTCGCCGCCTGACCCGTCGACGCCGGGCGCAAGCGTGGCATCACCCACCAGATATACGCGCCGAACAAGGCGATCGCGCTCAGCGTCGACACCTGGTGCGCGGCCACTTTGCCCAGCGGCGTCAGCAGCCAGGCTTCGCGCGCGCCGCCATTGGCGATGGCAATCAATACCATTGGCAACCAGGCCGCCGCCCAGCCGGCGATCCGGGCTGGGCGTGTCCTTGAGGCGGGCCTCAGGCCGGGCATGGCCGCGGTTTATTTCTCGGCGAGCGCCTGGCTCACCAGTTCGGCCATCAGCCCGTTCAGCCCGCCTTCGTGCGCCGCGCCGCGTTCTTGCAGTTGCTTGACCAGCGCGATTGGCAGCTTGCAGGCGAAGGGGACGACGCCGAGGGCGCGTTCCTGCTGGCGCTGTTCGCGCTTGTCGGCGCCTTGCGTGGCCGCGCCGAACTGAGCGGGGTTGGCGGCTGCATTGAGCTTGTTGTTGATCTTGAGCCCGCGGCTTTTCGCGAGGTCGGAGGGTTTCATCGTCATGGGTGTTCCTTGTGGCCCGATGCCGGCATGGACGCCGGCGGCGGCATTATCGCGCAATGGCGGGGCCGTGGCGCGTGGTCCGTCGAATGGCCATCGCGAAATGATTCTCTATACTGTCGCTTCATCGTCAGTCTGGAGTGAAATGTCATGACCATCAAGTCGCGCGCCGCCGTCGCTTTTGCCGCCGGCAAGCCCCTGCAAATCGTTGAAGTGGACGTGGCCCCGCCCAAAGCCGGCGAGGTGCGGGTGCGGATCGTGGCCAGCGGTGTCTGCCACACGGACGCGTTCACTTTGTCCGGCGACGACCCCGAAGGCATTTTCCCGGCCATTCTCGGCCACGAGGGCGGCGGCATCGTCGAATCGGTGGGCGAGGGTGTCACCTCGCTGGCGGTGGGCGATCATGTGATCCCGCTCTACACGGCCGAGTGCCGCGAGTGCAAGTTCTGTAAATCCGGCAAGACCAATCTGTGCCAGGCGGTGCGCGCCACCCAGGGCAAGGGCCTGATGCCCGACGGCACCACGCGCTTCTCCTACCAGGGCCAGCCGATTTACCACTACATGGGCACCTCGACCTTTTCCGAGTACACCGTGGTGCCGGAGATCTCGCTGGCCAAGATCCCCAAGGAGGCGCCGCTCGAAAAGGTGTGCCTGCTTGGCTGTGGCGTGACCACCGGTATCGGCGCGGTGCTCAACACCGCCAAGGTCGAGGCGGGCGCGACGGTGGCCATCTTCGGCCTGGGCGGTATCGGCCTGGCAGCGATTATCGGCGCGAGCATGGCCAAGGCGGGGCGGATCATCGCCATCGACATCAACCCGGGCAAGTTCGAGATCGCCCGCGCGCTGGGCGCCACCGACTGCGTGAACCCGAAGGATTTCGACAAACCGATTCAGGACGTGATCGTCGACATGACCGACGGCGGTGTCGACTACTCCTTCGAGTGCGTCGGCAACGTCAAGCTGATGCGCGCGGCGCTGGAGTGCTGCCACAAGGGCTGGGGCGAATCGACCATCATTGGCGTGGCCGGCGCGGGGCAAGAGATTTCGACGCGGCCCTTCCAGTTGGTCACCGGCCGGGTGTGGCGCGGCTCGGCCTTTGGCGGCGTGCGCGGGCGCACCGAGCTGCCGGGTTATGTCGAGAAGGCGCAGCGCGGCGAGATTCCGCTCGACACCTTCATCACCCACACCATGGGGCTGGACGAGATCAACACCGCCTTCGAGCTGATGCACGAAGGCAAGAGCATCCGCACCGTCATCCACTTCTAATCGGGGCCTGCGCATGTCTCTCGAATGCCTCTCCAGCCAGCGCAGCTTCGGCGGCTGGCACAAGCGCTATCGTCACCGTGCCGCCAGCCTCGATTGCGACATGGTGTTTGCGGTGTATCTGCCGCCACAGGCCGAAATGGGCTTGCCGCTGCCAGTGGTGTATTGGTTGTCCGGCCTGACCTGCACGGATGAAAACTTCATGCAGAAGGCCGGCGCGCATCGCGTGGCGGCCGAGCTGGGCGTCATCATCGTGGCGCCCGACACCAGCCCGCGCGGCGAAGGCGTGCCCGACGACCCCGACGGTGGCTGGGACTTCGGCCTCGGTGCCGGCTTCTATGTGAACGCCACCGAAGCGCCCTGGGCGCAGCACTACCGGATGTACGACTATGTGGTCGACGAGCTGCCGGCCTTGGTCGAGGCCAACTTTCCGGCTTCCGATCAGCGCGGTATCAGCGGGCATTCGATGGGCGGCCATGGCGCCTTGATTTGCGCGCTGAAGAATCCGGGGCGATACCGGTCAGTGTCGGCGTTTTCACCGATCTGCCATCCGATGGACTGCCCCTGGGGCGAGAAGGCCTTGTCGCGCTATCTGGGCGCCGACCGCGCCGCATGGCGCGCGTGGGACGCCACCGAGCTGATCGCCGATGCGCCCGAGCGGCTGCCGATCCTTGTTGATCAGGGCGAGGCCGACGGTTTTCTCGCCGAGCAGCTCAAGCCCGAGGCTTTGCAGGCGGCGGCCGAGGCGGCGGGGCATCCGCTCACGCTGCGCTTGCAACCCGGCTACGATCACAGCTACTACTTCATCGCCAGCTTCATCGAGTCGCACCTGCGCCATCACGCGCAGGCGATGGCGGTGTCTGTCGCTATTCGCTGACCCGGCCCCGGCCGGCCTTGATGGCGCTGCGCCGGGTCTTGCTCTCCAGGCGCTTCCTGACCGCACTGCGCGTGGGGCGCGTGGCGCGGCGGGTCTTGGGCTCAATCGACACGCTGGCGATCAGGGCTTCAAGCCGGCGCAGCGCTTCGGCGCGGTTCTTTTCCAGGCTGCGAAAGGCCTGCGCCTTGATGATCACTACGCCGTCCTTGCTGATGCGCTGATCGCCACGCGCCAGCAAGCGCGTCTTGACGGCGTCGGGCAGCGATGAGGCGCCGATGTCGAAGCGTAAATGCACCGCGTTCGACACCTTGTTGACGTTTTGCCCCCCCGAGCCTTGTGCGCGGATGGCGGTGATCTCGATCTCATCGGGTGAAATGCGGATGGGTAGGTGCATGCGGGGCGCGTCCGGGGTGAGGTGCTATTGTAGAAAGGAATCGCCACGCGGTGCGTCCTGCATCGCCTGGGTTGTCTCGACGCCTTGTCTCGCGGGCCGAACACAGGACGCTACTTTGGGTGTCATCCATGATCGAAACGATTCTTCTCACCACTGCGCGAATCCTGACGTTTGACGGTGATCGCGGTCTGACCAACGCCACGGGCTTCTATTTTGAGCGTGATGACCGGCTGTTCCTCGTGACAAGCCGGCATGTGATGTTCGACGAACCGAGCAAGCACTTTCCCGACCGCATCGAGATCGAACTGCACACCAACCCCGCCAATAACGTGGAGTCGACCGGCTTCTCGATGCTGCTCTACCGCGATGGCAAGAGCGCCTGGCGGCAGGGTGAGGACTCGGCCGGGGAGGTGGACGTGGCGGTGCTTGAAATCGACCGCGCTGCCCTGCCAAAAACCACCTCGTTCAGAGCCTTCACACCCAAACATCTGCTCAGCCAGCTCGATCAGGTCGAGGTCGGCTCATCTTTGCTGGTGGTGGGTTTTCCGCTGGGCTTTCACGACACGCTGAATCACATGCCGGTGGTGCGTCAGGCGATCATTGCCTCATCCTTCGGCCTGCGCTTTCAGGGCAAGGGCTATTTTTTGACCGATGCCCGCACGCATCGCGGCACCAGCGGCGCGCCGGTGGTCATGCGTGTGAACCAGCCCGCGGCCGAACTGGGCGATCTGCCGTGGATGCTGCTCGGCGTCCATTCGGCCCGGCTTGATGTGGGCGAACGCGACCTCGAAGTGGACGAGGCGCTGGGGCTCAACTGCGCCTGGTACGCCGATATCCTGATGACGCTGACCAAAGACTGAGCGCCGCCCGCCACATGCGTGCTGCGCCCGGTGTGAGTCGAACTCAGGCGTTTGGCGGGTTTGCGTCGCCTGCGTTGGCGCCGGTGGTGTCGTCCGGGCCATTCTGATCGTTGTTGCTACCGTCGCCGGCCGCCTTGTTGGCGAGTTTTGCCTGGCGCTTTTCGTCCTGCTTGCGTTTCTTGGCCAGATCGCGCTGGCGCTTTTCGAATTGATAATTGGGTTTTGCCAAGGGGTCATTCTCCTTGTGTCGGCCTTATGGCCGGTGAGTGATTGGATGTTGGAACAACGCTGGCGGCACCTCGGCGCACCGAGACCGCCAGCCCGTCAGGCTCAGTAGCGGTTGCCACCACCACCGCTGCGGCCAAAGCCACCGCCGCCGTTGCGACCACCGCCACCACCCGGGCCACGGCCACCAAAGCCACCGCCACCGCCGGTGCGCGGCGCTTGCGGGCGCGCTTCGTTAACGATCAGGCTGCGGCCGCCGGCATCCTTGCCATTGAGGGCGGATATCGCCGCTTCTGCTTCCTGATCGGAGTTCATCTCGACGAAGCCGAAGCCTTTCGAGCGGCCGGAGTCGCGATCCATGATGACCTGGGCCGAGCTGGTGGCGCCAAAGGGCGCAAACATTTCTTCGAGGTCGCTATTGGTGACCGAGTAGGCCAGGTTGCCGACATAAAGCTTCTTGCTCAAGGGAGTTCTCCACAAATAGAAAAAGGCATGACACCCGGCTTGACCATGGGAGGATTCCCGCGGGCGAATGGCACGACAAGGGTCAAGCACTCCGGGGGTCGCGCGGGGCGGTGTCATCTGCCTCGTTCTTTTGCGCCAACCTTGAACAGGCATGCTGCTCTGGCTTTGGTGCTACACCTCGGAAGGGGTATTGGATCAGAGCGATTCGGCTTTGGCAAGGCAAGTCGCCGGGCACATGCCCGGCCGTCACGCAGGAGCGGGGCGACAAGCAGGCATGGCTGAACGCGCTCAGCGCGTGGTGTTCAACAGCCGGGCGGCTTTCAAGCCGCCAGGTTCGGGAAACGCCGACGCTACTGATACTTGGCGAAGATGGTCTTGGCGTCCTGATGGGCGCGGTCCAGCGTGCAGATCGATTCGTCGTCGTCATGGCCGAGAAAAAAATCGTCGTCCTGGGCGCGCATCACCATCGCGATGGCGGCTTCGTCCTCAAGGTCATATTTTTCGACGATCAGTGTCGTGACTTCATCCAGGTGTTCTTCGTAGGTCATGCCGTGAATCTCTTGTTAGTCCGGTGTGTTCTGGTCGCGCAGCATATCCACATACAGCGCCTCGACCTGCTCGCGCGCCCACGGAGTGCGGCGCAAAAACTTCAGGCTCGACGCGATGCTCGGGTCGTGCGTGAAGCAGCGGATGCTCACCGCCCGGCCAAGCTGCGACCAGCCGTAATAGGCCTCCAGCTCGGTGACGATGCGTTCGAGGGTGATGCCGTGCAAGGGGTTGTTGGCCTGGGTGTCTGCCATGGTGCCTACTCTTGAAGGGCGGGTGGCGCTTGCCCTATGCCGTGCCAGCGCCTACCCTGTCGGCCAATTCTACCTTTTCGCCGGACGCCGTCATGAACGAACTGCCCCCCTGCCCGCAATGTGCGAGCGAGCACACCTATCCCGATCGCGAGTTTCTGGTCTGCCCCGAGTGCGGCCACGAATGGTCACCCGACGAGGCCGCAGCGGCCGAAGCGGGCAGCGATGGCGAGGTCAAGGATGCCAATGGCACCGTGCTGGCCGACGGCGACTCGGTGGTGCTGATCAAGGATTTGAAGGTGAAGGGCTCGTCCACCACGCTCAAGGTCGGCACCAAGATCAAGAAGATTCGCCTCGTCGGCGGCGATCATGAAGTCGATTGCAAGACTGACGCCGGCAGCTTCATGCTCAAAGCCTGCTACCTGCGCAAGGCCTGAGCTCAACGGCGGGCCGCCCGCCCACTGCGGACGGCCACCGGCATTACTTCACCGAAATCAGCTCGACGTCGAAGATCAGCGCCGCGTTCGGGCCGATCTTGCCACCTGCGCCAGAGGTGCCATACGCCAGATCGGACGGAATCACCACCTCGTAGCGCGCGCCTTCCTTCATCAACTGCAGCACTTCCGTCCAGCCGCTAATCACCTGGCTCACCTGGAAGCTCGCCGGTTCGCCGCGCTCGCGTGAGCTGTCGAACACCGTGCCGTCGAGCAGCTTGCCGGTGTAATGCGTCACCACCGTATCGTCTTTGCTCGGCGTCTTGCCCGTCCCCGCCTTGAGCACCTTGTACTGCAGGCCGCTCTTCGTGGTGATCACGCCCTTTTCCTTGCCGTTTTTCGCCAGGTAGGCCAGGCCTTCGTCCAGGTTCGCCTGGCCGCGCATGATCTTCTTCTGATCGGCCTTCTCCTGCCCGATCACAAAGGCCTCGCGCATGTCACGCCCCGACAGGCGCGGGTCGCGCCCGGCCAGCGCATCTTTCAAGCCCTGAATCACCGCCGCCTCGTCCATGTCCATTCCGCTCTGCACCAGCGTCTGGCCCATCTGCATGCCGGCGCCGTAGCCGATCTTCTGCTCAAGCGTTTTCAGTTCGATGGGATCGCCCGCATGGGCAGCCAGGGTCAGGGTCATCAGTGCGGCGGAAAGCAGGGTGCGTTTCATCGGGGTTCCTGGGAGTCAGTTGGATCAGGGGCGGATGTTAGCCGAGATTCGGGGTTGGTGGCTTTGAGGAGCGCCCGGCGTGTGCGTCTGGTCGTTGCCTGCAGGTCGTGGAACGGCTTACTTCTGCGGCACTTCGATGCCGTGTTCGTTGAGCCGTCGATACAGGGTGGAGCGCGACACGCCAAGAAATCGGCTGGCGGCGCTCACGCACCACTGCGTTCGCTTCAAGGCATTCAGGATGACGTCGCTCTCTGAGGGCTGCCCACTCCCGCCGCTCCCGGGCAGATGGGCTCGCCGTCGGTCGTTCACCGTTTCAGGTACCTGCTCCCGGAAGTTCTCGGGGAGGTCTGCCCAGCCGACCTCTTCCGACGGACACACCGCGATGGCGTATCGGAGGACGTTGCGTAGTTCGCGGATGTTGCCTGGCCATTGGTACGCCCGCAAACCGTCTTCGACGTGGGGCGACATGCTCAGCGAACGACTGGCGATTTTGCATTCCTCCGCGAAGACGCTTTGAATCAGTTCGGCGACATCGTCGCGCTCCCTCAATGGTGGCAGGCGAACGGTCGCGGCATTGAGTCGATAGTAGAGATCTTCGCGGAACAGTCCGTCGCGCACCATGGATGCGAGGTCGCGATGGGTTGCGCAGATGACGGAAATATCCACCGTTCTTGGCTTGTCTGCGCCAAGGGCCAGCACCTCGCCTTCGGCCAGCACCCGGAGCAGGCGGGTCTGCAAGGCCAGGGGCATGTCGCCGATCTCGTCGAGAAACAGGGTGCCACCATCGGCCTGGGCAATTTTCCCCACGCAGCCTTTGGCCCGCGCGCCGGTAAACGCGCCTTCCCGATAACCGAACAGCTCGCTCTCGATCAGCGATTCCGGAATTGCGGCACAGTTGATGGCGATAAACGGCTGGTCCCGTCGGCGACTGCGGGCATGGATGATCTTTGCGTTGAACTCTTTTCCGGAGCCCGTTTCGCCGAGAAGCAGAATCGGCACCTTGGCGTTGAGTAGCCGCTCGAGACGACGAAGATCTTCGGTGGCATCGCCCGCGCCCGGGATGGTCCGCTTAACTTCCGGTGGGACCGGCGCTACCGATGATCGACGCGCCGCTCGTCTCGGCGCGTTGATCTGCGCAAAAAGCGCCCCGTCGCCGCCACTGGCGGCCACCCTCAGAGGGGTGCCGGGATGGGCGCATGCAAAATCGATCAATCCCTCAACCGAGCAATCGAGAATGTCCTCTATTCGCCACTCCTGCTGGCCGAGGCGCTGCTTGAGCCGCCAGCTCGCACCGACAACCCGTCCGCATTCGTCAAACGCGACGAGGTCATCCGGCTCGGCCGCCCAGTCGTCGAGTTGCCGCTTCACGCGCGCGATCCAGTACTCGGAATAGTGCGACATGAAGATGGACTGTTCGATCCGGGCCGCGGTCTGCAAGGTGAGACGGTAGGCCAGCGCTTGACCAAATTTCTGGGCATCCTGCGTGCAGGCGGTGGCGTTGAGCACACCGAGCAGTTGCTGTGCCGGCCCGAACATCGGCACTGCCGCGCAACTGATGCTGTGGTTCTGAAGCAGGTAGTGCTGATCGCCGTGCACCAGGACGGGTGCCTTGTCAGCGATGGCGGTACCGACGCCGCAGGTGCCTTGATTCGGCTCTGACCAGCACGCCCCTTCACGCAGTCCCGCTGAAGAGAACTGGCCGGCGCGTTGGCCGCTTGCGCGCACCTCAAGGGTTGCCCCGCCGAAATCGGTGAGCAGCAGGCAATAGCCCAGGTCGCCCAGTTGCTGGTGCAGCCAGTCGATGCCAGGCACCGCGGCGCGTAACAGGTGCTCGTTGCTGTCTTTCAGTTGGGATAGTTCTGCGCGTGACAAAACCTGTTCGGTACTGCGCGCCCCCGCATCCAGACGGTACTCGTGGGTCGAGCGTCGGCGCGATCGCGCCAGTCGCTCTGCCATGTTTGGCAATGCAACGGCGGCCATGTCGCGGCCACGGTGCGTTGTGTCGAATAGCGAATGCATTGTTGTGGTCTCCCCACCTTGGAGCATTGACCGTAGCCATGTCCGTTATATTTCTTTCGATGTGTCGGTGAATGGTAGGTGCCGTCCTTGGCGGCATCAAGCAACTTTGTGGATGTTGTAGCTAAAAGCCGGTTTGCGCGAGAAAAAGCGGCGGCTGCGCGGACGCAGCCGGCCAAAGGAGGAGGTCGTGCTCTGGGCGGTCCGCCGCCGGGTGTTCAGCCGTGCTGCATGTACACGACTTGCGTTTCGGTGTATTCGAGCAAACCGTGTTTGCCGTCGGCGCCGCCGATGCCGGAGTGGCGTCGACCCGCGTGGAAGCCTTGCATGGCCTCAAAGTGCTCGCGGTTTACATAGGTCTCTCCGAATTGCAGGCCGTTGCAGGCGTGCATGGCCTCCTTCAGGTCTCGCGTGAAGATGGACGAGGTCAGGCCGAAGTCGGAGTCGTTGGCGCATGCGATGGCTTCGTCGAGGCTGTCGACAATCTGGATCGGCAGCACCGGGCCGAAGATTTCGGCGCGCATGATCTCCATCTCGTGCCGGCAGTTGACCAGAACCGTAGGCAAATAGTGATAGCCCTTTTCGCCCGGTGCCACGCTGCCGCCGAGGATGATCTCGGCACCATCGCTGCGGGCGCGTTCGACCATGGCGGCAATCTTGTCCAGGCCCTGTTTGTTGACCAGCGGTCCCATATGCACGGACGGGTCCGCGATCGGATCGCCAAAACGTACACCTGCCATCAGGCGGGTGACTTTTTCGGTGAATTCCCTGGCGACCGCCCGTTCGACATACACCCGTTCGGCGCAGTTGCACACTTGCCCGGTGTTGATTACCCGGGAGTCGAAGATCGCCTTGGCGGCCAGATCGAGGTCTGCCTTGGCGGTGACGATGGCTGGAGCCTTCCCGCCGAGCTCCAGGTTGACGCGCGTGAGGTTCGGGGCGGCGGCGGCCATGATGCGTTTACCGGTGGCCACGGAGCCGGTGAAGCTGATGAGATTGACCTCGCGGGACGTGGTCAGGTGTGCTCCGGCCCCAGCGCCGTTGCCCCCGACGACGTTGAACACCCCGGGTGGCAGTTCGGCCTGTTCGACGAGTCGGGCGAAGTCGAAGGCGTTGATCGGTGTCTCTTCGCTGGGTTTGATGACGATCGTGTTGCCGGTCACCAGCGCTGGCGCCATCTTCCGGGCGATGAGGAAGAAGGGGAAGTTCCAGGGCAGGATGCCGACGGTGACACCGATGGGGCGGCGCATCAGGAAGATGGTTTCGCCAGCGCGGTCGCTGGGGATGACCTCGCCTTCGATGCGGCGCGCCCATTCGGCCATGTAGTCCATGTAGTCGGCCGTGAAGTCGACTTCGACCCGGGCCAGGCCGAGGACCTTGCCTTGCTCCCGGGTGATGGTGTCGGCCAGCGATTCGGCATTTTGGCGAATCAGGCTGGCGATCTTGCGCAGATAGCCGGCCCGCTGGATGGCCGGCAAGGCCTCCCAGGCCGGCTGCGCACGCCGCGCCGCGAGCAAGGCTTCTTCGGTCACCGCCTCGTTTGAGAGCGGAAAGTGCGCGAGAACGTCGCCGTTGGCGGGGTTGCGGACCTCGATGTGCTCAAGTCCGTTGCCGCTGACAAAGCGGCCATTGATGAAGTTTTCCAGTTTCCTTGTCATGTTTTTCTCCAAAGGAATACGCGTAGGTTGGTTATTCGACTGGGCTTTTCAGCTTGAGCCGACGATGGGGGGCGTTCAGGCGGGACGAGCGAGGCGTTTTCCGATCTGTTCGGACATCAGGCCGAACAGCACGCCGAGGCACCAGGTCAGGCCGACGAACACCGCGCTGACATCCAGCTTGGCGCCCGACCCGAAGAAGCACGCGGCGCCGAGGAAGGCGGCGGGCGTGTAGGCCAGCAGGGGGATATCGGCCATCGCGACCAGGACAAAGGCCAGGATCGCGACCAGGCCGATCAGGACGACCAGACTGCCCCCGAGCGCCTGGACGCCGAACAGCGTGAAGGCGGTCAGCAGCGCGCCGGCCAGCCCGGCGGCGATCGACTTGCGGACCCCGTCTGCGCCGCCACCGGCGGCGAAGTAGGCGGCCCAGGCGACGAAGCCGATCCAGGGAGTGAAGCGCAGTTCCGGATTGCCGACGCTCAGGTAGACCCAGAGTGCGACCAGCAGGGCAATGCTCAATGCAAGGGCGTGAAGGAATTTCATGGTTGTCTCCTTGGTGGTCTGGATGTCAGGCCGGCCAGGGCCGACCTGCGCGCTTACCAGACGTAGGCGTACTTGAGGTTGAAGCTGTTGTTTGCGGCATGGTTCTCACCGCTGACGCTCTTGGAATAGCGCACGGTGATGGACTGGTTGTCGAAGGTATGCAGCATCAGGCCCACGCCAGCGTCGAGCACATGGCTGCCGGCCACGGTCGAGGTCTTGGCCGTACGCTCGTAGTCCATCGCCACGAAGGGCTCGACCAGATCACTCACGCGATAGCCCAGGCGATGGTTGGTGTGGAAGGACGTCCCCGGCCTTGTGCCGTTTGTCTTCTCGCCCTGGAACACAAAACCGGCGTCGCCCGTCCAGCCGAGCTGATCCGTGAAGCGAACGTCCCACAGCACGCTGGAGAGGTTCTTCCAGTTGGTGTCGCTGACATCCGAGCTGCCGGCAGGAATCTGGATGAAGGACTGGAAGCCGAGCGTGCTGTTGGGCGTGGGCTTGTACCAGATGGCGAAGCCGGTCAGCGGGTCGCCGAGACCGCTGGCCTGCGTATTTGCGTGGTGATCGCGCACGCTGATTTCGGGGACGATGACCTCGTAGGCGAGACCGATGTTCGGGTTCGATTCCGGGGTCCAGAAGCGAACGTACTTCGACAGACCCACGATGGCGGTGCTGCCGGAGCCTTTGACGCGATCGCCGTCGGTGTTGAATGTCCGGTTGTTGCGTTGAACATAGGCGTATTGCACAAAGACGTTGAACGGGTCGAAGCCAACCGGCAGCTCGTATTCGTGCGGGCCGATCACGTCGAACGTGGTCTGTGCCTGGGTGACACCCGACAGGCCGGACAGAATCAAGGCGCTGCCGACCAGCAGGTGGCGCATGTGTGATGAGTGTGTAGTCATGATGTTTTCCATTGTCTTGTTCGGATTTTTGGCGACAGCGATCCAGCGATCCGCCCTTCGGCGGATCGGTGGGTGCTACGAAGTGCAGCGCGCGGTTAGTGGGAGAGCTTGAACACCATCAGCACGCCGCCCTGGGGGACGACGGTCTTGTGGGGCAGCACGGCATCGAATGCGCCCTGCATGCGCTGGGCATCTACGCCCCAGCCGGCCTGAACGGCGATGTATTGCTCGCCATCGACCTCGAAACTCGACGGCACGCCGGTGACGCCGGACGGTGCCGGGAATTTCCACAGCAATTTGCCGGTGGAGGCGTCAAAGGCGTGGAACTCACGGTCGTTGGTACCGCCGCCGAAGAGCAGGTTGCCGCCGGTGGTCAGCAGCGGGCCCCAGTTCATCTCGGGATAGGTGTGGGTCCATACCTGCTTGCCGGTCTTCATGTCCCAGGCCTGCACTTCGCCCACGGATGTTTTGGCTTTCTCGCCGATGCGCACGTTGGTGAGAATGTTCTGCAGCGCGACGCCGATGTAGAGCTGGCCTTCCTGATACTTGGTCGGTTCGCCGGTGAGTTCGGAGCACAGGTGGTTGTTGGCCGGGATGTAGAGCAGGCCGGTCTTCGGGTTGTAGGCCTCGGGCGGCCAGTCCTTGCCACCCCACAGCGACGGACAGAAATTCACCGTTTTGCCAGTGCCGGGCACGCGGTCCTGGTCATAGGTCGGCCGGCCGGTTTTCGGGTCGATGCTCTTGAACACGTTCTGTTCAACGAAAGGCCAGGCGTCGACGAAGCCGATCTCGCCGCCCTTTTCTCGGTCGAGCAGCCACAGGTAACCGTTGCGCCCCGCGTGCACCAGGGATTTGATGTTGCGGCCCTTGTACGGCATATCGATCAATAACGGCGCGGATACCTCATCCCAGTCCCAGGCGTCGTTATGGTGATACTGGTGGTAGCCCTTGAGCTTGCCGGTGTCGACGTCGAGGGCGATGGTCGAGTTGGCGTAGAGGTTGTCGCCAGCGCGGGTGTCCGGCATCCAAGGCCCGGCGTTGCCGACGCCCCAGTAAGCGATATTGCTATCGGCGTCGTAGGTGCCGGTGATCCACACCGAGCCGCCGCCTCGCTTGTAGGTGTCGCCCGGCCAGGTTTCGCCGCCCGGTTCGCCCGGCGCGGGGATGGTATAGGTGCGCCACGCTTCCTTGCCGGTCTCGGCGTCAAAGGCCGCGACAAAACCGCGGATGCCGTATTCACCGCCGGAGGAGCCGACCATGATCTTGCCCTTGGCGGCCAGCGGCGCCAGGGTCATGTAATAGCCCTTGCGCCAGTCGGCCACCTGGGTGCGCCACAACTCCTTGCCGGTGGTCGCGTCCAGCGCCACCAGGTTGGCATCGGTGGTGGCCAGATAGACACGATTGCCATACAGCGCGACGCCGCGGTTGGTCGGGTGCAGCTGCTGCAGTTCCTCGGGGATGGACTTCTTGTAGCGCCATAGTTCCTTGCCGGTGGCCGCTTCCATCGCGATCACCTGGTTGTTCGGTGTCGTGATGTACATGTAGCCGTTGTTGACGATGGGCGGTGACTGGTGCCCCTCGGTCATCCCGGTCGAATACGACCAGGCCAGCGTCAGCTTGCCCACGTTTTCCGGGGTGATCTGACTCAATGGGCTGTAGCCCCAGCCCGCGTAGTTGCCCCGGTAGGACAACCAGTTGTGCGGCTCGGGCTTGTCGAGGCGTTTGTCGGTCACGGCAGCGTAGGGCGGCAGTGCCGCCAGTGCAACCGTGGGTGCCAGCACCAGGGCGGCGACGAGAGGTTTCAGGTTCTTGTGCATGCAATGTCTCCTGCGGTTCTTCTTGGTGGGTTGAGAAAAAAACGCGGCGGCGTTGTTACATGGTGGCGCCGGGCCGGGAGGTGAAGGTGTCGGCAACGACCAGCTGGCCGCCTTCAAGACGCAGCGGCAACATCGGCAGATTGCGGGGCGCGGGCCCCCCGACGACTTCCCCGCCGTGTGACGGCTGAAATTTCGAAAAATGACAAAAGCAGAACAGGACGTTCTCGTCCGGGTTGTACTCGGTGATGTCACATCCTTGATGGGTGCATACACTCGAATAGGCGACAACGCCGTCGGCGGACCGGGCGCGGGTGCGCTCATCCAACCCGGTGGGGTCCAGACGGACCAGCAGAACGCGGTTGAGCCGGGAGCCGTCGCGCAAGGTGCCGGTGGCGGGGTCAAACGGATAGGCGGGCACTGGCTTGTCGCCCACAGCGATGCTGGTGAGCTCCAGCGGGGCGTTGGCGCCTGACTCCCCATCCGCCAGGACCAGGCGGTCTCCGGCCTGGGGCCGGCTACTGGCCGCGTCGTTGGCGTATGCATTGTCCTTGGCGGTGGCCACCAGTCCGATCACCGCCCCTGCGCACAACTTCAGTGCGGTCCGTCTGGCTTGGTTGCACGCGGCACCGCAACCGGCCGGCTCATCTGGGTGGTCACACTTCATTCATGTCTCCTTAGCGTGGTTGAAATTTTTCTTTTTCCCCTCTTCGCAACAAGCGGGCCACTCTGCAGAATTATGCGAACGGGTTTTGACTGGTGGCCGGCATCGCTTTTATTGATGGGCATTCCAGCCTGGGTAGGTGTCGTACCCCGAAAATTCTGGCGAGCCGCGGTGCGGCGCAGCAGAGCGCTTCAAACCAAAGGGCTAGGACAGCACTGACGCAGTTGTGCGACACGATCGGAACACGCGAATCGCCATACCGAAGGCGGTGCCGGGTGTTTGCCATGAGCGGATGCGCCGATGCAGGCGCACCGGTGCGTCGTCTTGCGCGCCGATGTTCGGGTGTGGGAAGTGGCCAAAATGTGAAAAGCGCTTGCTTTTATAGACGATCGGTCTAATATTCAGTCCATGACCGAAACCCACATCGAGCCGCGCCGTCGCGGACGCCCGCCGAAGCGCCAGGTCGACCAGTTCGACACCCGCGATGCGCTGGTGCGCTGTGGCATGGCGACGCTGACGGAGAAGGGGTTTTCGGCGACGGGGATTGAAGAGGTATTGAAGAAGGTGGGCGTGCCCAAGGGCTCGTTCTATCATTACTTTGAGAGCAAGGAAGCTTTTGGCCATGCGGTGATCGCGGCCTACGCAGACTACTTTGCACGCAAGCTGGACCGCTGGTTTCTGGCGGCGGATCGACCGGCTTTGTTGAGGATTGCAGATTTTGTGGATGACGCGGCGGCGGGGATTGCGCGGCATGGCTTTCGTCGCGGCTGTCTGATCGGCAATCTGGGACAGGAGGTGAGCGCCTTGCCGGAGTCGTATCGCGATCGGCTGGAGGCGGTGTTTGCTGACTGGCAGGCGCGGTTGGCGCAATGTTTGCGCACGGCGCAGGCGGAAGGCACGCTGGCGCCGGAGCTTGATTGCGAGCACTGGGCGGCGTTTTTTTGGGTGGGTTGGGAAGGCGCGGTGCTGCGCGCCCGCCTGATGCGTAGTGACAAGCCGCTGCGCTGTTTTACCGACGGTTTCTTTACCGCGATTGCGCGGTAACATTTTTTTGATCGACGCTAGACGATCGGTCTAATTGGACCGACCCCAACGATGGGTCACAAAGAGAGAGGAGAACACTATGTATAAAGCGATCGTGATCAACAAGGACGAGGCTGGCTATCGCGCCGAATTGAAGGACCAGAACGACGAGGATCTGCCCGAGGGCGATGTGACAGTGAAGGTGGCGTACTCGACGCTGAACTATAAGGACGGCTTGGCGATTACCGGCAAGGGGCCGGTGGTTCGCAAGTTTCCGATGGTGCCGGGTATCGATCTGGCCGGGTCGGTGATGGCCAGTTCGCATGCCGATTTCAAGGTCGGTGACGCGGTGGTGCTCAACGGCTGGGGCGTGGGCGAAGGCCATCCGGGCGGGTTGGCGCAGAAGGCGCGCTTGAAGGGTGACTGGCTGGTGCCGCTGCCTGCGGCGTTTTCGCCCGAGCAGGCGATGGCGATCGGTACGGCCGGCTACACGGCGATGCTGTGCGTGATGGCGCTGGAGCGCCATGGCGTGACCCCCGACAAGGGCGAGATTCTGGTCACCGGCGCGGCCGGCGGCGTGGGCAGCGTGGCGGTGGCGATTTTGGCCAAGCTGGGCTACACCGTGGTGGCCTCGACCGGGCGCCCGGCCGAGGGCGAGTATCTGAAGACGCTGGGCGCGGCGGAGATTGTGGACCGCGCGATGTTCACCGAGCCGGGCCGTCCGCTGGGCAAGGAGCGCTGGGCGGGTGCGGTGGATACCGTCGGCAGTTACACGCTGGCCAACGTATGCGCGACCACCAAGTATCGCGGCGTGGTCACCTGCTGTGGCCTGGCACAGGGCATGGATTTCCCGTCCTCGGTGGCGCCGTTCATCCTGCGTGGCGTGACGTTGGCAGGTATCGACAGCGTGATGGCGCCCAAGGCTGACCGCATCGACGCCTGGAACCGGCTGGCCACTGATCTGGATGTGAGCAAGCTGGATCTCATTACCCGCGAGATCGGGCTGTCCGAAGCCATTGATGCCGCAGGCGAGTTGATGGCCGGCACCATCCGCGGCCGCGTTGTGGTGGATGTGAATCGATGAACCCCTGCCGGGCGGTTGGCGCCGCCCGGCGTGTTTGATGTGTGATCTTGGAGTGTTGCCATGTCCGACCGTCTCAGCCGTTTCCCCGTGCCCGAACTTGCCGACCTGGCCGACGATGTGCGCGAGCGCATTCTCGGTGTGCAGGAGAAGGCCGGCTTCATCCCCAATGTGTTTCTGATGCTGGCGCATCGCCCGGCCGAGTTCCGCGCCTTTTTTGACTACCACGATGCGCTGATGGAAAAGAACGAAGGCCTGACCAAGGCGGAGCGCGAGATGATCGTGGTCGCCACCTCGGGTGCCGGAAACTGCCTGTATTGCGTGGTGGCGCACGGTGCCGTGCTGCGCATCCGCGCCAAGAATCCGCGCGTGGCCGACCAGCTCGCCACTAACTATCGCAAGGCCGAGCTCACCGAGCGCCAGCGCGCGATGCTCGACTTCGCCATGAAGCTGTCGACCAACGGCGGCGCGGTCGAAGACGCCGACATGGCCGCACTGCGCGAACATGGTTTTGACGACGAGGCGATCTGGGACATCGGCGCGATTACGGCCTTCTTTGCCATGAGCAACCGTCTGGTGCATCTCACCGGCACACCGCCGAACGAGCCCTTCTACCTGATGGGTCGGTTGCCGAAGGGCAGTTGATCGGCCGTCGGCGCGGGCCACCCATCGTCCGCGTCGGCAATTTGTGGTGCAATGGCCGGGTTGCCCGAGACGAGTCCTGCCGTGAGCACCGAACCCCTGTTTCGCCGCGTACCGCCCATGCATGCCCTGGCCGCTTTTGAGGCCGCGGCGCGTCTGGGCGGCTTTGCGCAGGCGGCCGACGAGTTGTGCGTGACGCCCAGCGCGGTGAGCCATCGCATCCGTCAGTTGGAGCAGCAGCTTGCGATGCAGTTGTTCGAGCGCAGCTCGACTGGCGTGCGCCTGACCACCGGCGGGCGCATGTACCTCACCCAGGTGCGCGAAGCCTTTGCCGCGCTGGCTCACTCGGGCGGGCGCTTTGCCGCGGGCCGGGTGCGGCTGCGGGTGTCCGCGCCGCCGACCTTTGCCCGGCAGTTGCTCATGCCGCGCCTGCCCGCGTTTTTGCAGGACCGTGACGACATCGATCTTGAAGTGCATGTGGGCAACTCGCTGCTCGCCGAGGTCACCGAGCCGGCCGATGTGGCCATTCGCTGGAGCGACGGCAAGGAGCTGAGCGGCGTAGTCCACCGCTTGTTCGAAGACCGTCTCGGCCCCCTGGCCGCGCCCACCTATATCACCGCCCACGGGTTGCGCAGTGTGGACGACGTGGCCAGCGCGACCTTGCTGCGCTCGCCGCTGTTGCCGTGGGGGGCGTGGCTGCAGGCGGCGGGCTTGCCGCCGTCCGAGCCCGAGCGCGGTGCGGTGTTCAACGACCTGGGCATGCTGCTCGAAGCGGCCAGCGCCGGCCTCGGCGTGGCGATGAGCCCGCGCCGCTTGGCGGCCGCCTGGCTGGATTCGGGGCGACTGGTGCCGATCACCGAGGTGACCGCCGTCTCGCCGCTCAGCTACTACGTGACTTGCGCCACCGCCGACCAGGATCGCCCCGAAGTGGCGGACTTCTTGGACTGGTTGCGTGAAGGGCTGGCGGAGTGAATTTTCTTGCCCACCTGTGGCTGGCAGGGCCAAACGAAGGCGCGCGACTGGGCGCGGTGGCGGGTGATTTCGTGAAAGGCGTGCTGCCCGGCAATCTGCCGGCCGACATCGCCACCGGCGTGGCGCTGCACCGCGCGATCGACATGTATGCCGAGGCTCACCCGACCTTCCAGCGCTCGCGCGAGCGGGTGACTGGCCCGCATCGGCGCTTTGCCGGGGTGATGGTCGATATGTTCTACGACCACTTTCTGGCCGCGCAGTGGGCGCACTGGCACCCGCAAGAGGCGCTGGCTGACTACGCCGCCCGTCAATACGCTCTGCTCGCCGCGCACCAACACCGTCTGCCGCCGCGCGCCGCACCCGTGCTGGCGCGCATGGCTGAGCACGACTGGCTCACGTCCTACCGTGAGGTCGACACCATTGTCTACGCGTTGGACCGCATTGCCCACCGCCTCAAGCGCCCCGAGCCTTTCCTTGGCTGCGGCGAAGCGCTGCGTGCCGACTATGCCGGATTCGCTGCCGACGCTCAGACCTTCCTGTCCGACGCCCGCGCATTCGCCCAGACCTTTCCGGCCCGGTAGGGCGGTTTCGTGAGCTGACGTGGGGTGGCTTGAAGCCCGCCCTGCGGATTGCGCAGGATTCGCGCTAGATGCGCTGATCTTTCCGACCAACGTCCAGGCTTTCGCTAGTCCATTCCTTTTTGCCCCGCAGTCGTTCTCAGGCTCCTGCTGAGCGATCCAGTCGTCGTGACCGTCGGCTGTTGCTCGCTCGCCCGTTGCAGGCGAATTGCGCTCAACAAGGGCTGCGCACGGGACTGGCGAACGGTATTGCCGCGATGATTGCACAGAGACGAAAAGTCTAAATATCGATGAATAACAAGACTAAGTTGTCTTATAAATGACGATTATGGAGACATTTACTGCGGTTATCGAACCATAATTAAATGGTCGGCCGGTGCAGGGAAAGTCGGAACCGACACTCACCCAAGAGGAGGAGCCGAACCATGATCAAGACATTCATCGTCGGATACGACGGAACCAAACCATCCGAGCGTGCGCTCGAATTCGCCAGCAGGGCGGCCAAGGGGCGGGGCGCCTCGGTGCTGGTGGTCCATGTGCTGGAGTGGTCGCCCTACAGCTTTCTGACCATGGAAGAGATTGCCGAGCGGCACAAGCTCCGCGAACAGGAGGTGATCCGCGCCAAAGCGGTGGTGGATCCGGTGTGCGACAAACTGCGCGCCGACGGGCTGAACGTGAGCAGCGAAGTTCAATACGGCGATCCGGCCGAGATCATGTGTGATATCGCGGCCAAGCACCCTGAGTCGATCATCGTCGTCGGCCGCAAGGGCACCTCGAACCTTGCATCGCGCTTCATGGGCACGCTGGGCATTTCGCTGATTCAGGCATCGCCGGTGCCGGTCACGGTGGTCCCCTGAGTCGGGTGCGCTTGACCAACGCGACTCTCACTACAAAAATATCCAGGAGACAATCCATGTCCATTTTCAAGCTGGGCGCCGCCATTGTGGCTGCGCTGACGCCGGCGCTTGCGCAGGCTCAGGAAGGTGGTGGCATCGATGCGGCAATCAACGCCGCGGTGGCACCCGTATCCAACTTCATCGTGAGCATCATTTTCTACTCGGTCCAGATCGGCGATGTGTCGTTTCCGCTGATCGTTGGCTGGTTGATTACTGCCGCGGCGGTGTGCTCGATCTACTTTGGTTTTATCCAGTTTCGCGGGGTCAAACATTCGCTCGATCTGGTGCGTGGTCGCTATGCCGACCCCAATGACGCCGGTGAGGTGTCGCATTTTCAGGCCCTGACCACCGCGCTGTCGGCGACGGTCGGGCTGGGCAACATCGCCGGGGTGGCGGTGGCGGTGTCCATCGGCGGTGCCGGTGCGACCTTCTGGATGATTCTGGCCGGCCTGCTCGGCATGGCCTCCAAGTTCACTGAATGCACGCTGGGCGTGAAGTTTCGGCGCGAGAACGCCGATGGCACCATTTCCGGCGGCCCGATGTATTACCTGTCGCGTGGCTTTGCCGACCTCGGCAAGCCGGGCCTCGGGCGTGCGCTGGCAGCGATCTTCTCGGTGTGTTGCATCGGCGGGGCGATCGGCGGCGGCAACATGTTCCAGGCGAACCAGGCCGCCAAGCAGATCGCCAATGTGACCGGCGGTGATTTGAGTTTCTTTGCCGACAAGGGCTGGTTGATCGGCCTGGTGCTGGCGGTGGTCGTGGGCATGGTCATCATCGGCGGTCTGAAGTCGATCGCCCATGTCACCGAAAAAATCGTCCCCTTCATGGCCGCCATTTATGTCGGCGCCGGCATCGTCATCATCGTCGCCAACTCGGACAAGATCGGCTGGGCGTTTGGTCAGATCGTGTCGGGCGCTTTCACCGGCGAAGGTGTGGCCGGCGGTATTCTTGGTGCGCTGATTCAGGGCTTCAAACGGGCCGCGTTTTCAAACGAGGCCGGTATCGGCTCGGCGGCCATCGCCCACTCGGCGGTGCGCACCAAGGAGCCGGTGACCGAAGGCTTCGTTGCGCTGCTCGAGCCCTTCATTGATACGGTGGTGATCTGCACCATGACCGCATTGGTGATCGTAGTCAGCGGTACGCTGGATTCTGGCCTGACCGGTGTCGAGCTGACCTCGGCCGCGTTTGCGACGGCCTTCCCGTGGTTCCCGGTGGTGCTGGCGGTGGCGGTGGTGTTGTTTGCCTTTTCGACCATGATCTCGTGGTCTTACTATGGCCTGAAGGCAACGACCTATCTGTTCGGCGAGAACAAGACCGTCGAGAACATCTACAAGCTGTTCTTCTGCATCTGCGTGGTGATCGGCGCGAGCATGAGCCTCGGCCCGGTCATCGACTTTTCCGACTCGATGATCTTCGCCATGGCCATCCCCAACGTGATCGGCCTCTATATGCTGCTGCCGGTGGTCAAGCGCGAACTGGCGCAATATCAGGCCAAGCTTGCCTCTGGCGAGATCAAGCGTCACCGCTGAGCGCACCGGCCTTTTGATACATCCCGGCCGGCGGCAGCATGCCCCCGGCCGGGCAAGACTGGAGTCCTGAACCATGAACACGTCCCCAATGAATCCGGCTGCGGCAGCCTTGCCGATGGCGCCGCGCAGCGTGCTGCGCGAGCGCATCACCGCCCACTACCGCAGCCCCGAGCCCGAGTGTGTGCCGCCGCTGGTCGACGCCGCGCGCCTGGCCCCCGAGTTGCACGACAAGGTTCAGGCGCTGGCCGCGCGGCTGGTCGCCGGCCTGCGCGGCGACCGCAGTCGTTCCAGTGGCGTCGATGCGCTGATGAAGGAATTCTCGCTGTCGAGCCAGGAGGGCGTTGCGCTGATGTGTCTGGCCGAGGCGCTGCTTCGCGTGCCCGACAAGGCCACCGCCGACCGGCTGATTCGCGACAAGCTGTCGGACGGCGACTGGCGCGCCCACCTGGGCAACAGCCCCTCGCTGTTCGTCAATGCCGCCACCTGGGGCCTGTTGGTAACCGGGCGGCTGGTGGCCACCCGCAGCGAGCAGAGCCTGGGCAGCGCGCTGAGCAAGCTGATGCAGCGCGGCGGCGAACCGGTGATCCGCAAAGGCATGGATCTGGCGATGCGCATGCTGGGCGAGCAGTTCGTCACCGGTCGTGATATCGACGAAGCCCTGCAACGCGGCAAGGCCACCGAGAAACGTGGCTACCGCTATTCCTTCGACATGCTGGGCGAGGCGGCCATGACGGCCGAAGACGCGCAGCGCTATCTCGACGCCTACGTCGGCGCCATCGAGGCCATCGGCAAGGATTCGACAGGCCGCGGCGTGGTCGACGGCAATGGCATCTCGATCAAGCTCTCGGCGCTGCACCCGCGCTATGTGTGGTCGCAGCCCGACCGCGTCATGGCCGAACTGCTGCCGCGGGTCAAAGCATTGTGCCTGCTGGCGCGCTCCTTCGATATCGGTCTGAATATCGACGCCGAAGAAGCGGACCGCCTTGAGCTCTCGCTCGACCTGCTAGAAGCCCTCGCAATGGACGAGGAACTGGCCGGCTGGTCCGGGCTGGGCTTTGTGGTTCAGGCCTACCAGAAGCGGGCGCCATTCGTGCTCGACTACATCATTGATCTGGCCGAACGCAGTGGCCAGCGGCTGATGGTGAGGCTGGTCAAGGGCGCCTATTGGGACGCCGAAATCAAGCGCGCCCAGATCGACGGGCTCGACGGCTACCCGGTGTTCACCCGCAAGGTGTTTACCGATGTGTCCTACCTCGCCTGCGCCAGGAAGCTGCTCGATGCGCGCGCACACATCTACCCGCAGTTTGCCACTCATAACGCCCAGAGCATGGCGGCGATCATGCACATGGCCGGCCCCGACTGGCAGAAGGGCAGTTACGAGTTTCAGTGCCTGCACGGCATGGGCGAGCCACTCTACGACCAGGTCGTGAGCAGCCGCGAGATTGCCCGCCTGGTGCGCATCTACGCGCCGGTGGGTAGCCACGAGACGCTGCTCGCCTATCTGGTGCGCCGCTTGCTGGAAAATGGCGCCAACACCAGTTTTGTGAATCGCATCGTCGATGAGAACGTGCCCATCGACGAGCTGATTGCCGATCCGGTCGAAGAGGCTGCCCGACTGAGCGGTGCGCCACACCCGAAAATTGTTCTGCCGGCGGAGCTGTATGGTGCAGGCCGCCGTAATTCGGCTGGCTACGACCTATCGAACGAGGGCGTGCGCGCGACGCTGGCCCATGCGCTGGCCAAGAGCGCCGGCCGGCGATTTGAGGCCGCCCCCATGCTGGCCGACGCCTTGCCGGCAGCGGCCGCAGCGCTTGCCCGCCCGGTGCGCAATCCGGCCGATCATTCGGACACCGTCGGGAGCGTGCTCGAAGCGACGCTCGCCGATGTGGATGTCGCACTCGCCGCCGCCGATGCCGTGGCCGACCCCTGGGCCATGCGTGCGCCCGCCGAGCGCGCTGAGATCATCGCGCGGGTGGGTGACCTGATGGAGCGCGACGGCCCGGCCCTGATTGCGCTGGCCGTGCGCGAAGCCGGCAAGTCGTGGGCCAACGCCGTGGCCGAGCTGCGTGAAGCGGTCGACTTCTGCCGCTACTACGCCGCGCAGGCGGCCGAGTTCGACAATGGCTCCCATCGTCCGGTCGGACCGGTGCTGTGCATCAGCCCGTGGAACTTCCCGCTGGCCATCTTCTCCGGCCAGGTGGCTGCGGCCCTGGCCGCCGGTAACCCAGTGCTCGCCAAGCCGGCCGAGCAGACGCCGCTGATCGCGGCTGCCGCGGTGCGCCTGTTCCGTGAAGCCGGCGTGCCGGATGCCGCGTTGCAACTCTTGCCCGGCCCCGGCGAAACCGTGGGCGCCGCGCTGGTGGGCGATGCGCGGGTGCGCGGCGTGATGTTCACCGGCTCCACCGAAGTGGCCAACATCATCAACCGCACCGTGGCCGCCCGTGGTGGCGATGTGCCGCTGATTGCCGAAACCGGTGGCCAGAACGTGATGATTGTCGACTCCACCGCCTTGCCCGAGCAAGTGGTGGCCGACGTGGTCGCCTCCAGCTTCGATTCCGCCGGCCAGCGCTGCTCGGCGCTGCGCGTGCTGTGTCTGCAGGCAGATGTTGCCGACCATGTGCTGGAAATGCTGGCGGGCGCGACTCGTGAGCTGTCGATCGGCAACACCGCCGATGTGCGGGTAGACATCGGCCCAGTGATCGATGCCGAGGCGCAGGCCAATTTGGAGCGCCATGTGGCCGACATGCAGGAAAAAGGCGCGCGTGTGACCCGCATGCCGCTCGGCGCTGATTGCGCCAATGGTACTTTCGTGGCGCCGACGGTGATCGAGATCGCTTCGCTGGCCGATCTGGCGCGCGAGCAGTTCGGCCCCATCCTGCATGTCATGCGCTTCAAGGCGCGCGACATCGACAAAGTGGTCGAGCAGATCAACGCCTCGGGCTACGGCCTGACGCTGGGCGTACATTCGCGCATTGACGAATGTATCGAGCGCATTGCCAAGCGCGCCCATGTGGGCAACATGTATGTGAACCGCAACATGATCGGCGCCGTGGTCGGCGTGCAGCCCTTCGGTGGCGAGGGGCGCTCCGGCACCGGCCCGAAGGCAGGCGGGCCGCTCTATCTGCACCGCCTGCTGCGCCGTACGCCGGGTGCCGTGCTCAGCCAGAGTGCGGCGGTCATCGACGATCCGGTGCCGTTCCAGGCGCTGCTCGAGTGGATCGACGGGGGCGGGCGTGCCATTCTGGAAGGCGACGACGTCCAGGTGTTGCGCGACCGCGCCGACGCCTACCGGGCGCGGCGGCTGTCCGGGCTCAAGCTCGATCTGCCCGGGCCCACGGGCGAGGACAACAGTCTGCGCTTCGTCCCCCGCGGCCGGGTGGCCGGCGTGGCCAGCAACCAGGTGGCGCGGGTGCATCAGCTATTGGCGGCGCTCGCCAGTGGCAACCGCATCGTCTTTGCCGCCAATGCCAGCGCCCAGGCGCTGCTCGGACTGCTGCCCAAGACGCTGAAGCCCTGGGTGTCGGTGGAGGACGACTGGCTCGGCGCCGGTGTCGATGCCGTGCTCTTCGATGGCAAGGATGCCGATGCTGATATGTGGCGGCAACGCCTTGCCGCGCGCGACGCGCCGATCACCCCACTGGTGCGTGCCGAGCCGGAGTACGACCTGGCCCGGCTGGTGCACGAGCGCACGCTGAGCGTCAACACGGCCGCCGCCGGCGGCAATGCCAGCCTGATGACCATGGGCGCCTGAGACGGCGGGCAGGCGGCCGATGGGCCGCTCGCCCGCTGAGTGATGGAGGGGTCAAAGCGGCAGCGTGTGCGCGTCCTTGACCATCTCCATCACCACATAGGTGTGCGTCTGGCGGACGCAGGGCAGGGCGGAAATCTTGTCGCCCATCACCTCGCGATACGCCGCAATGTCGCGGGTGCGGACCTTCAGCAGGTAGTCGAAATCACCTGCGATCATGTGGCATGACTCGATTTCGGGTATCTCGCGCGCGGCGTCGTTGAAGCGCTTGAGGTCATAGCCGGTGGTGCTGGTCAGAAGCACCTGCACCATCACCACATGGCCCACATCCAGCGCTTCGGGGTCGAGCTCGGCGTGGTAGCCGCGGATCACCCTGCTTTTTTCCAGGCGGCGGATGCGCTCGGCACAAGGCGTCTTGGTCAGCCCCACACGCCGCGAAATTTCCACCACCGACAGTCGGGCATCGTTTTGCAGCTCGGCGAGAATTTTACGATCAATCCGGTCCATGGGGGCGCTGCAGGCGTTTCGCCTGTCTCTCCTGTTTGACGTGGGCTATTCGTCTTTTAGACCGAAGTGGCGTTTACATCAAGCACCGGCGCGTTGGCCCCTCGCTTCAGGCTGGAGAATGGTGTCTCGCGGGTAGGGCGGATGCGCTGCGCTTGACCGCCCTGCAAGAATCGCGCTGAACGCGGTGGCGATGCGTCGCCCTACGTGCGTTCGATGCCCGTCCAGCCGGCCTCCGGGTAGCGCTCGCCAGCGATGGCGGCGGGGTCAAACAGCGTGTCGAGTTCGGTAATTTCAGTGGTATCGAGCGTCAGTGCCGCGCCGGCGAGGTTCTCGTGCAGGCGGAATATTTTTCGGGTGCCGGGAATCGGCATCACGTGCGGCTGCTTGTTGATCAGCCAGGCCAGCGCGATCTGCGCCGGGGTGGCGTCGCGCGCGGTGGCGAAGGCGGTGAGCGCGTCGACCAGCCGCTGGTTGCGTGCCATGGCGTCCTCGGCAAAACGCGGGCTGCGGCGGCGGAAGTCGTCCTCGGCCAGTGCCTCGGTCGAGGCCAGCGCGCCGGTCAGGAAGCCGCGGCCGAGCGGGCTGTAGGCGACCAGCGTGGTGCCCAGCTCGCGGCAGGCCTCGAGCAGGCCGTGCTCGGGCTCACGGCTCCACAGCGAGTATTCGCTCTGCACCGCGGCCACCGGGTGGATTACGGCGGCGCGGCGCAGGGTGTCGGCGCTGACTTCTGACAGGCCGATGGCGCGCACCTTGCCTTCGGCCACCAGTGCGGCCAGGGTGTCCATCAGTGCTTCGATCGGCACGGCCGGGTCGCGCCGGTGGCAGTAGTAGAGGTCGAGGGTGTCGACGCCGAGCCGGGCGCGTGAGGCGTCGCAGGCACGGCGGATGTAGTCGGGCTGGTTGTTGATGCTGCGCGCGTATTGCCCCGGTTCGCGCGCGATGCCGAACTTGGTGGCCACACAGATGCGCGCGCCATGGGCGGCGATCAGCGGCGCCAGCAGGCGCTCGTTGTGGCCGAGGCCGTAGGTGTCGGCGGTGTCGAACATCTGGATGCCGGCCTCGACGGCGGCTTCGAGTACGCGCCGCGATTCGGCGTCGTCGCTCGGGCCGTAGAACTCCGACATGCCCATGCAGCCGAAGCCGAGGGCGGAGAGCGTGGGCCCTTTGGGGCCGAGCGTGCGAGTGGGGATCATCGTGCAGTCTCCTGAGCGGTGGGGAGGATGAGCGCGCGGCGCACGGCTGGCGCCAGCGCCTGGCCCAGCATCGCATGCTGGGCGGCGCTGAGGTGGACGCCGTCGATACCGGCGAGGGGGCCGGTGGTCTCGGCCGCGTCGAAGATGGGCGTGCCGGTCAGCGCACGCTGCACGGCCGGGGCGAGGGCACGCGACTTGGCTTCCATGCCGGCAAAGAAGGCGCGTAGCGGTGTGCGCGAGACATCGCCCAGCGGTGGGGGAACCACCACCAGCACGGCCGGCGGTGCGTAAGGGGTGGCCACGCCGTGACCGAAGCGGCGTGCCTGTTCGACAAGTGTGCGCAGGCCGTGGGCGATGGCGTCCGGCGTGCGGCCGAGATCGCTGCGCAGGTCGTTGGTGCCGAGCATCACGATCAGCAGGTCGAGCGGCGTCTCGCGCGCCAGGGCTTCGGGCAGGCTGCGGCTGCCGTTGAACAGGGCGCCGGGCAGGCCGACCAGCGGTTTGGGGTAGTCGACATCCACCGTGCGGCCGGAGAGTCCATCGACGAGGACGGTGGCCTGGCCTGCGAGGGCGGCGCCGAGGACGCCCGGCCACCGTGCGGCGTCGTTCAGCCGTTGTGCGGGGAAGCCCTGTGGCGAGGCGATCCAGCCCCAGCTGTTGGAATCTCCAAGCACCAGAACGCGGGGCAGGCGCTCGGCCTGGGCGGCGTGTGCTATGGCCAACAGAGCGAGGCAGCACAGCGCTTTGGCGGCGCGGGAGAGAAGCTGAGACATCGGGTACTCCGGCATAAGGGGATGTGGAGCAGGATCGCGCGGATCGATTGTTCAGACAATCCGATGCTTGCTTGATGTCGTCATGAGTAGAATTCAGCAATGAAACGAAGTGACTACGGCGAGCTGGCGGCCTTTGCCAGCGTGGCGCGGCAGCGCAGCTTTCGGCGCGCGGCCGACGAGATGGGCGTGTCGGCCTCGGCGCTGAGCCATGCGGTGCGCGGGCTCGAAGAACGGCTGGGGGTGCGCCTGCTCAATCGCAGCACCCGCAGCGTGATGCCGACCGAGGCCGGTGCGCGTCTGCTCGACCGGCTCGATCCGGCGCTGAGCGATATCGCGCAGGCGCTCGACGAGCTCAACGCTTTTCGCGACACGCCGCGCGGGAGCTTGCGCCTGACGGTGCCGCGGATTGCCATGCACGCCGTGCTGCTGCCGATCTTGAGTGCGTTCCGGGTGCGCTACCCGGAGGTGGCGGTCGAGGTGGTGGCCGACGACGGGCTGGTCGATATCGTGGCCGAGGGTTTCGATGCAGGCATCCGCTTTGGTGAGCGCCTCGCCGCCGACCGCGTCGCGCTGCCGATCGGTCTGCCGCAGCGCTTCACGGCAGTTGCCTCGCCGAGTTATCTGGCGACCCATCCGGCGCCGCGCACGCCGGAAGATGTGCTGGCGCATGCCTGCATCGGCCAGCGCTTTCCGAGTGGTGTGGTGTATCGCTGGGAATTCGAACGGGCTGGCGTGAGCCGCGCGGTGGAGGTGAAGGCCGCCCTCATCGTGAATGATCACGCCATGGCGCTAAACGCCGCTCAGGCCGGCCTGGGCCTGGCCTATGGGCTCGCTTCGCTGGCAGCCGATGCTATCGACGCGGGCACCCTGGTGCCGGTGCTGGCCGACTGGATGCCGCCGGCCGAACACTTCTACCTCTACACCTCGAGCCGTCGCCAGATGCCGGCACCGCTGCGCGCCTTCATCGACCTCGCCCGCGAGCTGTCGTAGGGCGGATAAGCCGCAGGCGCATCCGCCGCGCCCCTTGCTCCCACCGATGGCGGATGCGCTGCGCTTATCCGCCCTACGATGGCCGTGATGCCGCTGCCCGCAGTGAAGCCATCGAGCACAGGCATCTGTGCGTGTTCAGGCGCGACGGTGCGACTTCGTAGGGTGGTCAGCTTCGCAGCCCACCATCGTGCCTCACGGCAAATAGTGCGGATGGGCGGTGAGCTGCCCACCCGACGTGGGGCGGCTTTACCCCAGAATCAACACATGCATCCGCCGTGGTCCATGCGCGCCGAGTTCGATGGTCTGTTCGACGTCGCCGGTGCGCGAGGGGCCGGAGATGAAGTTCATGGCGCGCGGGGCGCCTTGGCCGGCCTCGCGCAGGGCGACCCAGCAGTCTTCGTAGTGGCGGACGAGGTGTTCGACCGGCAGCACGACGACATGGGTTTCGGGCACGAAGTTGTGGGTGATCGGGCGCTCGGGGCCGGAGAGCATGAGGATGCTGCCGGTCTCGGCGATGCCGCGCCAGGCGAGCGAGACGCCGAGCATGACGTCGATGGTGGCAGCGCCGTGGTCAATCTGCCAGCCCTCCGGCCAGGCGAGTTCGCCCAGGGCGGTGCCGACGACGGCCGATGGCGCGATGGCATAGCTTTCGGCCAGTGCCGCGACGGCGGCGGGCACGTCGGCCAGGCTGGCGATGCGCTCGGTGGTGCCGGAGCGCGATTCGAAGCGCTGGGCGAAGCGGGCGACCAGATCGGCGTCGTCCACCGTGGCGCGGATGTGCTGCGGTGGTTCGGCGATGCGTGCGTCGAGTTTGGCGCGTGCAGCGTCGTCGAGCGGGCCGCGGCCGAGGCCCTGTCGGATGGCCTTGAAGATGGTGTCGCGGCTGCTCATTTGTCACCCCGCTTGGCTTGCCACAGTTCGAGGAAGGTGCGTCCGGTGGGGGCGGGCAGGTCGCGCGCGCCGGTCCAGCCGGGGTCGAAGGGCAGGCTGCGCAGCTTGCCCTTGCCGTTGGCCATGCTGGCCAGAATGCGCACGCCGATGCGCTCGGCGAAGTGGTAAAGCTTTGGCCGCTCGGCCACATAGCGCCACAGTTTGAGCGCCTGTTTCTGGCGTTTTGGTGTCATGTCCTTGCGGAACTGCTGATGGCGGATCTCGCGCAGCAGATCGGGCAGCGGGATGCGCACCGGGCACACCGATTGGCAGCGGCCGTTGAGTGTGCAGGCATTGGGCAGGTCGTAGGTGCCGTCCATGCCCTTGATCAGCGGGGTGAGCACCGAGCCCATCGGGCCGGGGTAGACCCAGCCGTAGGCGTGGCCGCCGATGGAGCCATAGACCGGGCAGTGGTTCATGCAGGCGCCGCAGCGGATGCAGCGCAGCATGTCCTGGAAGCGGCTGCCGAGCATCTTGGAGCGGCCGTTGTCGAGCAGCACCACGTGGTATTCCTCGGGGCCGTCGATGTCGCCCGGGCGGCGCGGGCCGGTGGAGAAGGTGGTGTAGCTTTCGGTCTCCTGGCCGGTGGCGCTGCGCGCCAGAATGCGCAGGAACACGGAGAGGTCGTCGAGCGTGGGGATCACGCGCTCGATGCCGCTGGTGACGATGTGCACCTTGGCCAGCGTCTGGGTGAGGTCGCCGTTGCCTTCGTTGGTGACGATGACGGACGAGCCGGTTTCGGCCACCAGGAAGTTGCCACCGGTGATGCCGACCTCGGCGGTGAAGTACTTCTCGCGCAGCACTTCGCGCGCTTCGGCCACCAGCGCGGCGCGGTCGGTCTTGCGTGGCTTGTTGTGGGCGGCGGCGAAGAGGTCGGCGACCTGGTCCTTGGTCTTGTGGATGGCCGGCGCGATGATGTGCGAGGGCGGCTCGTCGGCGAGCTGGATGATGTACTCGCCCAGGTCGGTCTCGACCACTTCGTAGCCCTCGCCGATCAGCGCCTCGTTGAGACTCATCTCTTCGGAGACCATCGACTTGCCCTTGGTGATCCGTTTGGCGTTGGCCTTTTTGCAGATGCCGAGGATGATGCGGCGCGCGTCTTCGGCGTCGGTGGCGTAGTGCACATGGCCACCGGCGGCGGTGACCGCGGCTTCGTACTTTTCGAGGTAGTGGTCGAGATTGGCGAGGACGTGGTTCTTGATCTCGGCGGCGGTGTCGCGCAGCGCCTCGAACTCGGGCATCTCGGCGGCGGCCTGGGCGCGCTTGACCACAAAGCCGGCCTTGGTGTTGCTCAAAGCCTTTTGCAGGTTGGCGTCATGCAGGGCATGCACCGCGCGGGTCTTGAACTCGGGGGAGCGGAATTCCATGATCAGGCTTCCTTCGGGGCTTCGCCCAGACTCGGGCCATCGGCCAGGCCGGCCAGCACTTCGGCGGTGTGATAGACCTTGACCGGCGAGCCCTTGCGGCGCAGGCGCCCGGCCAAGTGCAGCAGGCAGCCGAGGTCGCCGCCGAGCAGCGTGTCGGCGCCGGTGGCCGCGGCGTTGGCGAGCTTGTCGTCGGCCATCTTCTCGGAGATTTCGGGGTACTTGACGCAGAAGGTGCCGCCAAAGCCGCAGCACACATCGGTGTCTTCCATTTCCTTGATCGTCAGGCCCTTCACCGTACCGAGCAGCTGGCGCGGCTGACCCTTGACGCCCATGCTGCGCAGGCCGCTACAGGAATCGTGATAGGTGATGGTGCCGTGGTACTCGGCGTCGACTTCGGTCACGCCCATCACATCGGTGAGGAAGGACAGCAGCTCGTAGCTCTTGGCCGCCAGGGCTTCGGCGCGCTTGCGCCAGTCGGCCATGTCAGCGAACAGATTGGGGTAATCGTGGCGGATGGTGGCCATGCACGAGCCGGAGGGGCCGACCACGTAGTCGAATTCTTCGAAGGCTTCGATGACTTGTTTGGCCAGTGCGAGGGCGCTGTCTTCGTCACCGCTGTTGAGGCCGGGCTGGCCGCAACAGGTTTGTGCGGCGGGCACGCTCACATGGCAGCCGGCGTCTTCGAGCAGCTTGGCGCTGGCAAAGCCGATGCTTGGCCGGAAGGCGTTCATCACGCAGGTGGCGAACAGGCCAACGCGGGGGCGCGGCTTGGTGGGGGTATCGGACATTGCTTGCCTCCAAAGTGCGCGAACCGCTGCCTGGCGGTCGCATCGTGAGTCTGATAGTAGTCAGTGCGCGCCGCCTGCCACAAGCGAAAGCTTTTCAGGGCGGGGGTGAAGCAGATTCATGTACGCGATTCGCGCGCGCCCGAAGTACGAACCAGGTGACGATGCCGGTGAGCACGCTACCGAGCACAGTGAGCGGAAAAACCACCAATCCAATCAGCATGCCAAATCCCAGGTCGTCCCCAAGGGCTTCGCGTGTCGGCGTATTGGTGGCGGCCATTTCATACTGAATGGCAATTTCACCGAGCAGCCACCACAGCAATATGGCGCTGAGTACGCAGCCGAGGATGGCATAAATCAACCGCGTGACCATGACTACCGCGCGCTGATGCGTCCGCCCCGGCGGCGCATGCCGGCGGTGGCAAGCGCGCCCAGACCCAGCCCGCCGTGGGCATGGCAGATGGCGCAGGCCAGCGCGTCGGCGGCGTCCGCCTGCGGCGCGGCGGCGAGGTCGAGCAGGCGCTGGACCATGTGCTGCACTTGGTCCTTGTGCGCCTTGCCATGGCCGACCACCGCCTGCTTGACCTGCAGCGCGGTGTATTCGAGCACCGGCAAGTCGCAGGAGACGGCGCCACAAATGACCGCGCCGCGCGCTTGACCGAGCAGCAGGGTCGATTGCGGGTTCACGTTTACAAAGACTTTCTCGACCGCGACCTGATCGGGCTGGTAGGTGGCGATCACTTCGCGCACGCCGTCGAGCAGGGTCTTGAGCCGGCCGGGCAGCTCGCCATCCTGGGTCTTGATGCAGCCGCTGGCCACATAGCGCAGCTGCTGGCCGAGGGTGTCGATGACGCCGAAGCCTGTTACCCGCAGGCCGGGGTCGAGTCCGAGGATGCGGGTGGCGGTGATGGCCGAGGCGGTGCCGCTCACGGCGTGGCGACCGGCGGGTCGTTGAGGTCGGGGATCAGCAGCAACAGATCGGTGGCGCCCATGTCGACGCCGGACTGCGACAGCAGCGTGGTGGCCTGACCGCGGTGGTGGGTCTGGTGGTTGAAGAAATGCATCAGCAGCGCGAAGACATTGCGCGTGGCCGGGATGCCGCGCATGTTGTGGTAGGGCAGCGCCGCGTCGAGATCGGCGTCGGTGAGCGTGCTCGCCCAGTCGGTAATCAGGGCGTCGAGTTTTTCGCGATGCGCGGTGAGTGCCTGCAGGTCGGGGCAGCGCGGCGCGTCGAGGGCCGCGGGTTGCGGCTCATCGCGCAGGGGGGCCAGCGTAGTGAGGCAGGCCGGCAGCGTGGCAAAGCGTTTGAGCCAGACCGTGTCGGCGACCACGATATGGTTGAGCGTGCCAAACAGCGAGCCGAAAAAGGCACCGCGGTCGGCATGCAGCGCGTCGTGGTCGAGTGTGGCCGCGGCCGCGTACAGGCGCTCGTTCATCCAGCGGTTGTAATGCGCCATTGCGCGCATATGAGCGATTCGGTCCATGGCGACGACCGGTCAACCGACAACCACGGCCGTGCCGCTCACGCACACCATCAACATGCCGTTGTCGGAGCCGAGCACTTCATAGTCGACATCGATGCCGACCACCGCGTTGGCTCCGAGCTTGGACGCGGCCTCGGCGGCTTCTTCGAAGGCGATATTGCGTGCATCGGCCAGCGTGCGTTCATACGCCCCGGCGCGACCGCCGACCACGTTGCGCACGGCGGCGAACATGTCCTTGAAGATGTTGGCGCCAATGATGGCCTCGCCATTGACCACGCCGAGATAGCGGGTGATGGTCTGGCCTTCGAGAGTGGGGGTAGTGCTCATCAGCATGGCGATACTCCGTCGAGGGGATGCCGGCATTCTAACGCCGTGCTCGGCAAGCCGTGCCGGTGCGATGCGTCAGGGCGCCATGCCCGGCGTCAGACGACCCATGAGCTCAAGTCGATATCCGCCATCGGGACGGGCGCGCGGCTGCATGACGACCAGTTCGCCAGGCGCCGGATAAATGCCGCTCAAGGCGGTGATGTTGACCTGATGCGTGACCCAGATCCGGTTGCCAGCGATCGGGTTGGCCAGCCCGGCCAGGGCGGCGGCGGTGGCAGCGTCGGCGCGATGGCGGGCATCGAAGAAGGAGTCCAGTGGCGGCGATGGGATCACCTTGGTCTGCGCGGCGAAAGCCAACTTCGCGGTGTCGAGGCAACGACACCATCGGCTACTGCGCACTTCGCCGACGGGGATGCGCTGCGCACCGAACCACGCGCCCAGTGCGCGGGCCTGGTCGCGTCCGGCGACCGACAGATTCCGCTGAGTGGTGCAATCGTCGAGTTGGAAGCCGGGTGGATCACCGGTGCCGGATTCGGTCGCGGCATGCCGGATCAGCACGACAAGGCCGCCGGAGCGCAAGGCATCGACCAGGTGCGCGTTATTGGCCGCGGCGGCATGTGGGCTCAGGAAGCAGAGTAGTAGTGCCCAAAGGCTGGCCCATTGGCCGATGGACACGAAATGTTGGGAGCGAACATCAGGATCGGTCATGGCAGGCTACCTCTCATCGGCAGACTGCTTGGGCGGGCGAAGGTTCAGGCGCGACGCGCCAGCCACACCCCACCCACCGCCACCCCCATGCCGGCAATCGCCATCGGCGAGAGCGTTTCGTCGAACAACGCCCAAGCGATGACCGCGGTGACCGGCGGGGTGAGGTAGAACAGGCTGGCGACGTTGGTGGCGCTGCCTTGGCGGATGAGCAGGTTGAGCAGGCTGATGGCGCCGACCGAGAGCACCAGCACGAGCCATAACAGCGCGAAGATGAAGCGGCCGTCCCACTCGATCTGCAGGGTTTCAGTTTGCGCGGCGATCAGGCCGGTGACGAGCAGGGCGGGCAGGAACTGGATGACGCTGCCGGTGCGCAGATCGAAGCTGGGGCAATGACGTTTCTGGTAGAGCGTGCCGACGGTGATGCCCATCAGGGCGATAAGGGCGGGCCACAGCATGTGCCACAGGGTGTCGGCGGTGACGGTGTCGAGCCGTGCACGACCGCCGACCACCAGCGCTACGCCGATGAAGCCGAGGGCGAGTCCGAACCACTGCCGGCGGGTGACTTTTTCGCCCAGCAGCCAGCCGGCACCGACTGCGGTGAGCAGCGGTTGCATGCCGACGACCAGGCTGGCTACGCCCGCCGGCAGGCCGTGCTTGATGGAGACGAAGACGCCGCCGAGGTAGAGGCCGTGCACCATCAGGCCTGTGGCGGCAATGTGGCCGGCCATGGCCCAGCTCTTTGGCCAGGGGGCGCGGCTGGCCAAGGCAACACCCAGCATCACGGCGATGACCAGCACATAGCGTGTGCTGAGGAAGGTCAGCGGCTCGGCATAGGGCAGGCCAAGCTTGGCGCCGATGAAGCCGGTGCTCCAGAGCAGGACGAAGAGCAGCGGGAGGAGGGCTTTGGCGCGCGAATTCATGGTGGCATTGTCGCCCAAAGACGGCGGTTTGACCCGGAACGCATCGGCGTGGAAGTACCGGGCCAGTCAACGAAAAACCCCGCCACACGGACGGGGTTTTTCGTGATGCGGGTGAGTCGCTTATAGGCCGGCGTCGGCGCGCAGCTGGGCGGCCTTGTCGGTGGCTTCCCAGGTGAACTCGGGCTCGTCGCGACCGAAGTGACCGTAGGCGGCCGTTTTGCCGTAGATCGGGCGCAGCAGGTCGAGGGTCTGGATGATGCCTTTCGGACGCAGGTCGAAGTGGCGGCGCACCAGGGCTTCGATGTGGTCTTCCTCGATCTTGCCGGTGCCGAAGGTGTTAACCATCAGCGACACGGGCTGGGCCACGCCGATGGCGTAGGCGATCTGCACCTCGCACTTGTCGGCCAGACCGGCGGCGACGATATTTTTGGCCACGTAACGGCCGGCGTAGGCGGCCGAGCGGTCAACCTTGGACGGATCCTTGCCGGAGAACGCGCCACCACCGTGGTGGGCTGCGCCGCCGTAGGTGTCGACGATGATCTTGCGACCGGTCAGGCCGCAATCGCCGTGCGGGCCGCCAACCACGAAGCGGCCAGTGGGGTTGATCAGGTAGCGCACCTTTTCGCCGATCATCTCGCTCGGCAGCACCGGCTTGATGATCTCTTCGATCACGGCTTCGGAGAGCTGGGCGTGGGAGATGTCCGGGTGGTGCTGGGTGGACACCACCACGGTGTCGATGCCCACCGGCTTGCCGTCCACGTACTTGACGGTGAGCTGGCACTTGGCGTCCGGGCGCAGCCACGGCAGGCGGCCGTCCTTGCGCAGTTCGGCCTGGCGCTGCATCACGCGGTGGGCGTAGTAGATCGGCAACGGCATCAGCGACGGGGTTTCGTTGCAGGCGTAGCCAAACATCAGGCCCTGGTCGCCGGCGCCCTGGTCGAGGTCGAGACCCTCGCCTTCATTCACGCCCTGGGCGATGTCGGCCGACTGGCGGTTGATGGCGGTGAGGATGGCGCAGGACTTGTAGTCGAAGCCCGAGGACGAGTCGTCGTAGCCGATGCGGCGGATCGTGTCCTGCGCGACTTCGCGGTAGTTGATGTGGGTGCTGGTGGTGATCTCGCCCGAGATGACCACCAGACCGGTGGACACCAGCGTCTCGCAGGCCACGCGGCCGTTCGGGTCGTCGGTCAGGATGGCGTCGAGGATCGCGTCCGAGACCTGGTCGGCGACTTTGTCGGGATGGCCTTCGGACACGGATTCCGAAGTAAACAGGAAGGCATTGGCCATGAATTGATGCTCCAAAAACAAAAAATCCCCGTCAATCGCCGGCGAAGCCAGCTCGGGGGATTTCTGTCGAGCGACGACGCTTTAGCAGTATTTGGCTGCCGAAGCAGCCTGCCGCCCTGCAAGTTGTCTTTAACTCGGCGGTAGCCGCGGATTATAGGGCAACTTGCGGCGCATGCAAAATCCCCGCGCCGGTGCGCCCGCTGAACGGCGGAATCGGTTATAAACGCGCTCGTGCCTGCTCAGGTTTTGTTTCGCCTTCTTGCTGCCTTGCCGCTCTCGCTCGTGCATCGTCTCGGTGCGCTGGTCGGGTGGCTGAGCTATGCGCTGTCGCCCAAGTATCGTGCGCGCCTGACGGGCAATCTGGCGCAGGCGATGGGGCCGGCGGCGAATCGTTTGCGTGCGGGCGTGATTGCCGAGTCGGGCAAGCAGGCGCTGGAGCTACCGTGGATTTTGCTGCGCCCGCATGCCGAGGTGGTGGCCAAGGTGGTTCAGGTCAGCGGCTGGGAGTTGGTCGAGACGGCCAAGGCCGAGGGTGCGGGCGTGTTGTTTCTGGTGCCGCATCTGGGGGGCTTCGAGGTCACGGCTCAGTACTACGCGGCGCGCGGCAAGATCACGGTGCTGTATCGCCCCCCCAATTTTGCAGAACTGATGCCCTTGATCACGTCTGGCCGTCAGCGCGGCGGCATGAGCATCGCCCCGGCGGAGATGAGCGGTGTGCGCAAGCTGATCAAGGCGCTGCGCAGCGGCGAGGCGATCGGCATGCTGCCCGACCAGACCCCCGATGTGGGTGAGGGCATGTGGGCGCCCTTTTTTGATCGCCCGGCGTGGACGATGACGTTGGCCGCCCGGCTCAGTGAAGTCAAAGGCGTGCGGGTGATCTGCTGTTGGGCCGAGCGATTGCCGGGTGGTCGTGGCTACCACGTTCGGTTTCAGGCGCCGACCGAACCCATCGAAGGCGATACCGCTGCCCGCGTGGCGGCGATCAACCGCCAGATGGAGGCGATGATCCGAGTCTGTCCGACGCAATACCTGTGGGGCTACCACCGCTACAAGCGTCCGTCGAAAGTGGCGCCGCCGGAGGGTGGGGCATGAGCACGCCCGACAGGAGGATCGTTCAGTGAGCCGACTGCTGGTGGCTTTACTTTGGTTGCTGCACTGGTTGCCGCTGGTGGTGCTGGCACCGCTGGGCGAGGGGCTGGGGCTGCTGCTCTACCGCGTGGTGAGCGCGCGCCGCAAGGTGGTGCTGACCAATCTGCGACATTGTTTTCCTGAGTGGTCGGAAGGCGAGTGCCGAGAACTCGCCCGCCGGCACTTTCGGTTGCTGGGGCGCAGCCTGTTCGAACGCGGTCTGCTGTGGTGGGCGCCGCGTGAGCGGCTTGAACGCATCATTCGCATCTCGGGCATCGAGCGCGTGCAGGCGCTGCGCGATGCCGGCACGCCGGTGATTCTGATGGCACCGCATTTTGTCGGTCTCGACATGGGCGGCACGCGGGTCACCATGGCTTTCGACATCGTCAGCATCTACGCTCGCCAGCGCGACAAGGTGATCGACCGCTGGCTCCATCGCGGCCGCAGCCGCTTCGGCGATCAACGCCTGCTGCCACGCGACGAGAGCATCCGCAGCACCGTGCGGGCGATGAAGGACGGTCGGCCGTTCTACTACCTGCCGGACATGGATCACGGGCGCAAGGAGTCGATTTTTGTACCCTTTTTCGGCATTGCGACGGCGACCATTACCGGCCTGCCGCGCTTTGCCCGCATGGCCGGCGCGGCGGTTGTGCCTTGCCAGACCCGCATGCTGCCGGGCGGCGCGGGTTATGAAGTGACGCTGGGTGAACCCTGGGCCGACTACCCGACGGGCGATGTCGCCGCCGATGTGGCGCATATGAACGCCGAGATCGAACGCATGGTTCGCGAGGCACCCGAGCAGTACTACTGGGTGCATCGTCGCTTCAAGACCCGGCCCGAGGGCGAGCGGCGCTTCTACTGAGAAATTGTGAATAAATCTACTGCGCTTGGCATCTCGGGGTTGGGCGGTGCTCGCAATGCTCATGTACTTCAGTACATTCCGCTTGCTGCGCGCCGGCCGCCCCCGACCTGCCGGCGCTCGCTACGATTTCTTCACAACTTCTGAGGCGTGTCGTCGCGCGCGGCCAGCCGCGCGAACACCAGCGGGAAGGCGCCGCTGCCCGCCAGCGCAATGCCCGATACGAGCATGACGATGCCGGCGCCGTCTGTGGCCAGCAGCGGATGCCAGTCGGCGCCCAGACCGGCCGTCAGCGCCAGTCCGAAGATGACGCACAAGACGCCGAGCGCGATCAGAAACGATGCGAGGACGGGGGGCGATTGGGTCGGTAGTGCGGCCATCTCAGGGGCTCCGGCGGATGTGGTGCTTGCGCAGCTTGTTGGCAATCATGGTGTGCGAGGTGTTGAGCCGTGTCGCCAGACGCCGGCTGGACGGATAGTGCGGGTAGAGACGGCTTAGCAGCACGCGCTCGAAGTCGTCGATGGCTCCGGCCCAGTCGACGACTTGATCGGGGTGCGGCGTGTCGTCGGCCGACCCGACGGCGCCGGCCAGATCCACATCCTCGGCGTCGATCAAGGGGCGGTCCTGCATGGTGACTGCGCGGAAGATCACGTTCTGCAACTGGCGCACATTGCCCGGCCAGTGGTTGGCGGTGAGTTTGTCCAGCGCGGCACTCGACAGGCGTACGGGCGGTCGGCCCGACTGGGTGCAGGCGCGGCGGATGAAGTGGTGGGCCAGCAGCGGGATGTCCTCGCGGCGCTCGCGCAGGGGGGGCACCTGCAGGGTCAGTACGTTCAGTCGGTAGTACAGGTCCTCGCGAAAATCGCCCTCGGCCACCATGCGCTCGAGATTGCGGTGGGTGGCGCTGATGATGCGCACATCGACCTGTGTCTCGCGCGAGCCGCCTACCCGGCGGAAGCGGCCGTCATTCAGAAAACGTAGCAATTTGGCCTGCAGGTAAGGCGACATCTCGCCGACTTCGTCGAGAAACACCGAGCCGCCGTCGGCCATTTCCAGCAGGCCGGGCTTGCCGCCACGCTGGGCGCCGCTGAAGGCGCCGGGGGCATAGCCAAACAGCTCGCTCTCCGCCAGGCTCTCGGGTAGCGCAGCGCAGTTCAGCGCCAGAAACGGCGCCTCGTGCCGGCCGCTTGCGCGGTGGCAGGCCAGCGCAATCAACTCTTTGCCGGTGCCGGTTTCACCCAGCAGCATCAGCGGGCTGTCGGTGCCGGCCATGCGCACGGCGCGTTCCTTGACCGCGCGCAGTGCGGTTGAGCTGCCGAGAATGGCGTCAAAGCCGTGGTCGTCCGGGTGCTGCAGGGCATGCAGGCGTTCGCCGAGCCGTTGCGGCGCGTGCAAGGTGATCAGCCCGCCAACCGGCGGCGCGTCGGCGCCATAGGCCGGGTCGTGGATAGGCCGTACGTCGAGCAGAAACGGTTTGCCGCGGACCGAGATTTCGCGCGCCGGCACGCGGAAGCCCTGGCGCAGCAGCTCGTCGGCCAGTGCGCGGTCGTCGAGCAGTTGGTGCAGCGTCACCTGCCCTCCGGCGTTTCGACTGCCATCGGCCAGCGGCGTGGCGGCAGGGTTGGCGTTGATCAGTTCGCCGCCGGCGTCGACGGCCAGCACCGGGTCGGCCATGGCAGCCAGCAAGGCCTCCAGGTGCAGGCGCTGGCGCATGCCGGGCAGCATGTCGATCGCCTCGACCGCGACCACGCCGGGCACGCTGAACAGCGCGGCGCGCGTCTCGAGAAAGTAGGGCTCGTGCAGGTCGGGGGCGTCGATGTAGACGTGGGACATGTCCACCTCCACATTCACCACGCTCAGCTGGCGCCGCGCCATCTGGGCGAGGATCTCCTGGGCGATACCGACTCGATCCTTGAAGGTGACGACAAGACGCATGCTCGGGTTCGCGGTGTAAACGAAGGGCTACAGTGTATCGATTTGTTTACGGCTGGCGCAAGCGCTTGATTCAGTGCGCAAGTTCGACGCTTGCCGGCGATAAAAGACAGGCCGGTGTAAATAATTGTTTACGATTTCCGCGTGCAGACGATCAGTTGATGCCTCTGTAAGCCAATAAAGTCGCGGATTTTTGCGTGTGGCACGACGCTTGCATAGGATCTGCTCTTGCCAAGCCGGACATCACCGGATCGCAGGGAGGAGACCCCGTCATGAAGATCGATCGCGTACAGCGACAGTTGCTCAGCGAGCTGCAACTCAATGCACGTGTCAGCAATCAGGAGTTGGCCGATCGTGTCGGTCTGTCGGTGTCGCCATGTTGGCGGCGGGTGCGCGACCTGGAAACCTCCGGCCTGATCAAGCGCTATGTGGCGGTGCTCGACCGGCGCAAGCTCGGCCTGGGCACCTGCGTGCTGGTCAATCTGCAGCTCAAGACGCACGACGCGCGGGTGACCGATCAGGTCGAGCGGCACATCCACTCGCGCCGCGAGATTGTCGAGTGCTACGCCTTGTCGGGCGACAGCGATTACATGCTCAAGGTGTTCCTGCCGGACGTTGAGAGCTACGCCATGTTCATGCACAATTTTTTGCTCAAACTGCCCGAGGTGGCGACGGTGCGCTCCGTCGTCGCGCTGCGCGAAGTCAAGCACGACACTGCCTTGCCCATTTGAGGTGCCCGGCGGGCGAGGACGAAGTGGACGCGCTCGCGTCCCTGCGGGACAATGCCTTCCCAGTAGATATGGCGGGATGCGGCAATGCGACTGCGCTTTACCAAGATGCACGGGCTGGGCAACGACTTCGTCGTGCTCGACGCCACGCGTGCGCCCATTGATCTGACCCCCGAGCGGGTCCGCTTCCTGGCGGATCGCCACTTTGGCGTCGGCTGCGACCAGCTGCTGGTGGTCGAAGCGCCGAGCCAGCCCGGCGTCGACTTCCGCTATCGCATCTTCAATGCCGATGGCGGCGAGGTCGAGCAATGTGGCAACGGTGCGCGCTGCTTTGTGCGCTTTGTGCACGACCGCGGCCTGACCGACAAGACGCACATCCGGGTCGAAACCCAGTCCGGTCTGATCGAACCCCGCCTTGAGCCGGACGGTCAGGTGACCGTCGACATGGGCGAGCCGCGCCTGGACCCGGAAGACGTTCCCTTCGATTCGGACAGCGATGCGGTCGTCCAGCCCTTGTCGCTGGGCGATGTGCGCGTCCTGATCACCGCGGTGAGCATGGGCAACCCGCACGCCGTGCAGGTGGTGGCCGATGTGGACGCCGCGCCGGTCACTACCCAGGGACCGAGCATTGAAACCCATGAACGTTTCCCCGCGCGGGTCAATGCCGGCTTCATGCAGGTCGTGGATGAACACCATATTCGCTTGCGGGTGTGGGAGCGCGGCGCGGGCGAGACCCTGGCCTGCGGTACTGGTGCCTGCGCGGCCGTGGTCGCCGGCATCTTGCGCGAACTGCTGGTCAGCCCGGTGCAGGTTGAGACGCGCGGTGGTGTATTGACTATTGCCTGGGATGGGCCGGGCACGCCGGTGCTGATGACCGGACCGGCGGTGACGGTATTCGAGGCCGAGATCGAACTGGATTGAAAGCGTCGCGACGGGCGCGAGGAGAAATGCGTAGATGAAGACCGATGACATCGTCCAGTTTCTCAAGGACAACCCCGATTTCTTCGACCAGAACGGTGAGCTGCTCGACGCTCTCACCGTGGCGCATCCGCACAACGGGCAGGCGATCTCGCTGGCCGAGCGGCAGCTGCACGCCTTGCGCGAAAAAATCCGCCAGCTCGAAGTCAAACTCACCGAGCTGATCCGCTTCGGCGAAGAAAACGACGAAATCAGCGAGAAGGTGCATCGCATGGTGCTGGCGCTGCTCGATGCCGACAGTTTCGAGGCGGTGCGCGATGCCGTCTTCAGCCATCTGCGCGAAGACTTCTCCGTGCCGCATGTGGCCATCCGCATCTGGAACAGCGTGCTCAGCCGCGAGACCTCCGAGTTCACGCCCGTGTCGGAAGAAATTCGCTTCTTCGTTGGCGACATGCGCCGTCCCTTCTGCGGTGCGCCAGCACATGTCGAAATCACTGACTGGTTCGGCGAAGCCGCGCCGCATGTGCGTTCCGTCGCGCTGGTGCCGCTCAAGCAAGACGGCCGCCTGCTGGGCCTGCTGGCCATGGGCAGCGAAGACCCCGAGCGCTTCTACGCCGAAATGGGCACGCTATATGTAAGCCGTATCGGCGAGATGGTCAGCGCCGCGGTTCAGCGTCGACTGGGCTGACATGGCCGGGGGGGGGGCGGCCTCGTCCTTCGATCCGCTGATCGACGCTTACCTCGCCTACCTTGCCAGCCAGCGTCGGGCGAGCGCACACACCCTCACCAGCTATCGTCGCGAGCTGCACAAGCTGGTCGAGTACGCCGGCGATACGACGCCCGATGGCATCACCGCCGCGCAGATTCGCCGTTTTGCAGCACGTCTGCATGGCGATGGCTTGTCGCCGCGCTCTGTCGCGCGGGCACTGTCGGCCTGGCGGGGCTTCTTCCGCTGGCGGGTGCGCCACCACGGTGCCGCCGACAACCCCGCCGAGGGCGTTCGACCGCCGCGCGCGCCGCGAACCCTGCCCAAGAACCTCAGTCCCGACGCCATGGTCGGCCTGCTCAATGCGCCACCCGACGACCCGCTCGAAGTGCGCGACCACGCCATGTTCGAGCTGCTCTACAGCGCCGGCCTGCGCCTGGCCGAGCTGTTGTCGCTGGATGTGGATCGCGGGGTGGATGTCGCGGCCGGCGAAGTGACGGTGACCGGCAAGCGCGGCAAGACGCGCATTGTGCCGGTCGGGCGAGCCGCACTGGCCGCGCTTGATGCGTGGCTGGCGGTGCGCGGCGGTTTCGCCCCCGCACATGAGAAAGCCTTGTTTGTTACGCGAGGGGGTACGCGGCCGTCGCAGGCAGCGGTGCGCAGCCGGTTGGATCGATGGGCCAAGCTGCATGGCGACGGCACGCATGTCCATCCGCACATGTTGCGCCACAGTTTCGCCAGCCATGTGCTGCAATCGAGCGGTGATTTGCGTGCGGTGCAAGAGATGCTCGGCCATGCCAGCATCCGCAGCACGCAGGTGTATACCCATCTCGATTTTCAGCATCTGGCCAAGGTGTATGACGCGGCGCATCCGAGAGCACGGAAGCGGGGGAAGGACTGACGCCTTCCGGTGGGCGCTTTCCGGCCAGTGCTACTTCGATGATTCGTTGGCCGGGTTTCGCCCCGGCGGGCGAGTAACTTTCTTGTAGCGACAAGAAAGTCACCAAAGAAGCGCCCCCGCTGTGCCGCCGGCTTCGCCGGTGCCCTCTCTGCGCCCCCGCCCGGCGGGTCGTGTCGCAAACTCGCCCTGCGGGCTCAGACAAGCGACACGACAATTCCCGCCGTCCGTGGTCTTCGTTCGGCGGTACAGAAGGGGAGAGGCTCGCGGGCTCGGTTTCGCCATCGCCCGCCCGGGGTATTGGCCGTAGATACTGTTGCCCCGGTCAAGCCCCATGATGGTCGAGTCGGGCACCATTGACCCGTCCTCTGCCGCGCCAACCGAAGGAGGGGGCGGGCGGAAAAAGGGGCTTCGCTGTTTGAGCCCGTAGGGCGAGTTTGCGAAGCACCCCGCCTGACACCTCCGTAGGGCGGGCACCCCGAAGGGGCGCGAAAGCGGGCTGTGCTTCTTTGCTTAGCTTTCTTGCACAAGCAAGAAAGTAAGTCGCCCGCCGGGGCGAAACCCGGCCAACGAATCCTCGAAGCACGCACCGCCGTTGCCAAACGACCAACTGGTCACAAGTCCTCCCCCCGCGTACACTCGCAGGCTTTCGAACCTCACAACGCACCTATGGCACAGCTCATTCTCAAGTCCGGCAAGGATCGCGCCTTGATCCGGCGCCACCCCTGGATCTACGACTCTGCCGTGGCGCAGCTCGATGGTCGTGCCCGGTCGGGCGATACCGTCACGGTGCTGGCCGATAGTGGCAAGGTGCTGGGCAAGGCGGCATGGTCGCCGGAGTCGAAGATTCGGGCGCGGATGTGGACGTTCGATCCTGATGAGACCGTGGATCATGCTTTTTTCAAGCGGGCGGTCGCCGCATCGGTAGCGCGCCGCCAGACGCATCCGGCGCTGGCGGGGCAGGAGGGGTTGCGGCTGATTCACGGCGAGTCGGACGGTTTGCCGGGCGTGGTGGTGGATCGTTACGGCCCGGTGGTAGTGATGCAGCTGACCAGCGCGGGCGCCGACAAGTGGCGCGATGCGATCGTGGCTGCGCTGGTGCAGGCGACCGGCTGCGCAGCGGTGTATGAGCGTTCCGACTCCGATGTGCGTGGACGCGAGGGGCTGGCACCGGTGACCGGCTGTGTGTATGGCGAGTTGCCGGCGGATCTGTCGATTGTCGAGAACGGCGTGCGCATGGCGGTGGATGTGGTCGGTGGCCACAAGACCGGCTTCTATCTGGACCAGCGCGACAACCGCCGGTTGACCGGTGAGTTGGCGGCGGGTCGGCGGGTGCTCAACTGTTTTTGCTACACCGGCGGCTTTTCGTTGCAGGCGCTGGCGGGCGGGGCAACGTCGGCCTTGTCGATCGACTCGTCCGGTCCGGCGCTGGTGACGGCGGCGGCCAATCTGGCAATGAATCCGCAGCTTGACGCCAGCCGTGCCGAGTGGCGCGAGGCCGATGTGTTTGCCGCGCTGCGCGAATTGCGCGAGGCCGGCGAGCGTTTCGACATGATCATTCTCGATCCGCCCAAGTTCGCCCCCTCGGCGGCGCACGCCGAGCGCGCCGCGCGTGCCTATAAGGACATCAACATGTACGGCTTCCGTTTGCTCAATCCGGGCGGTTTTCTGATGACCTACTCCTGCTCCGGTGGTATCGGCATCGAGCTGTTCCACAAGATCATTGCGGGCGCCGCCGCCGATGCCGGCGTGGATGGCCGCATTTTGCATCGCCTGGGCGCGGCACCAGACCATCCGGTCGGCTTGTCGGTGCCAGAGGGCGAGTATCTGAAAGGCTTGGCCTGCCAGGTGGGCTAAACGATTGCGTGCGCGTTACGTTTTGCCACAGCCTTGGTAGGCGTGTGGTCGGGGGCGCCCCGGTATACTGGCTGGAAATGAATCGACGCTCACCGAGACGCGGGTCGTCCAGTGTTGGCTGAGTACGACAAAGGGGGATGTGATGGAATATGAAATGTGGATGGTGGTTGTGGGCGTGGGGCTGGTGACGCTGGTGCTGGGCTTCATGCTCGGGCGCATCTTCAGTGGCAACAAGAGCCGTATGGTCGAGTTGCAGATGGAGCTTGATCGCAAGCAGACCGAACTGACGGATTACAAACAGGATGTCGAGGCGCATTTCGACAAGACCGCGTCGCTCTTCGTGTCCATGGCCGGCTCCTACAAGGATTTGTTTGATCATCTGTCGTCCGGCTCCGAGCGGATCTCCGCGGGCCCGGCACGCAAGCGCTTCCGCGAGCGAGTTGATGCGATGTTGCTCGGTGAGGCGGCGGATGCCAGGCAGTTGACCGATGGCGTGGCGGCTGCGGCCGCGACGGGCGCAGCACTGGCTGCCGACGCGGCGAATGCTGAAGAAGTGGAGGCAGCCTTGGCCGACGTGAGCACGCCGGTGCCGGCGGACGAGACAGTGGCCTCTTCCACCGCCGAGACCACCCCCGAACCCGAACTGAGCGATGAGACGGCGGACAGGGCATCTGACGACACGCCGGCCGAGGGCGCGGACAACACAGTGGACGACACCGCGGCCGAGGTGAGTGAGCTGACCGACACGGCAACAGACAGCTCCGAGCCGGACGCTGAGCGTCAGAAGTCCAACTAAAGACGCTGGCCTGCGGACCGGGCCGCGACCGAACGGGAGACACGGATGGCCTTTGCTTTTGAGGAGCTCGATTTTCAGCCCACCCCGCTCGGTGACATCAGCCTGCGGCGGCGCGCCGAGCCGCGCCTGGCCGGGCGGATCGTGTATGAGGTGAAGCTGAACGACGATTTCCTCATGTCGAGTCTGTTCACCGAGTCTGAAATCCAGCTCGCCCGGATGGGGCTGGCGGCGCTGTCGGGCGACGCGTTGGATGTGGTGGTCGGCGGGCTGGGGTTGGGCTATACCGCGGTCGAGGCGCTGGCCAACCCGGCCGTCCGATCACTGACGGTGATTGACGTGATGGCCCCGGTCATCGATTGGCACCGGCGTGGCCTGGTGCCGCTGGGCCCGACGCTGACGGGCGATCCGCGCTGTTCGCTGGTCGAAGCCGATTTCTTTGCGCGCGCCGGCGCACCGGGCAAGGGCTTTGGTGAGGGCACGAGCGACCAACGCGTGCATGCGGTGCTGCTCGACATCGACCATTCGCCCAGCCACTGGCTGAACAGTGGGAACAGCCTGTTCTATACCGATGAAACGCTGGGCATGCTGGCCGACAAGATTCATCCTGGCGGCGTGTTCGCGCTATGGTCCAACGATCCGCCGGACGATGCCTTCATGCAGTTGCTCTGGCGTGTGTTTGCCTCGAGCGAGGCGCATGTGGTGCCTTTTCCCAATTTCTACACCGGCGGCGAGTCGTCGTGTTCGGTGTATCTGGCGCGCACCCACGCCTGAGGTTCCGATCGCTTGAATCCGGCCTTGGCTACACGGGCCGCTGCCCCGCGATCAGCTCGCGCCCATCCGCCTGCACGGCATAGCAAAGACAGTCCATTTTGGCGATGGTCGGGTCGGTGGTGATCATGAACAGCTTGAGCGACTGTCGGGTCATCAGTTCGCCATCGGTGAGTGAGAGCACGTCCTTGAGCAGGCAGTTGCGGGCGGTGTTTTTTGCGATGAATAGCTCATCCAGCCGGGCGCCGCGCACCCAGCCCAGCGAGGTGCCGGCGGCAGTCACACCGAAGTTGTAGTGCTCGATGTCGGGCCGCAAGGTCAGGTGCACATCGTCCCGCGGCGCATCGGCATAAGCCAGTGAGCACGCGGGGGTGAGTTCGAGGCGCACGGGGTTGCGCATGATGTCGACATCGATGTCGGCGCGGCGCGTCAGCACATCGGGGCGGCTAAAGTAGTGATCGATGCCAGCCCAGGCGACAGCGTGGGCGGCGTCGTCCGCCCGGCCGCCGCACTCGATCGTCACCGTCGGCACCAGATGCTCGCTGATTTCCATCAGTGAGCCGAGGCGCAGATCGGTGTGCACCAGGCGCCGGGTGAATAGCGTGGTCAGGGCGAGATGGGCGTCATCGGCGCAGATCGATACGCCAAACGAGGGGCCGGAGCCCGAGGTGTTGTGCAGGTCGATCACCGCTTCGGGCGCGAAGTGTACCAGCAGGTCGAGAATGCGCTGCGCCAGCAGGCCTTGCGCGTCGATATCAAAGGGCGCGCGAAAACAGCGGTTCAGATCGCGCCGGCCGGTGAGCACGCGGTGGCTGAACACCGGTGGGTGCTGCGCCGCCTCGACAGAGGCGATCACGCACACGATGGTGACTGCGGGCTGAACGCCGGCGTGCAGCCAGCGATGCAGCGCCCGCATGCCGGAGGGCTCGTTGCCGTGGAGCAGTGTGACCAGCGCACGACAGCGGCTGGGATCGGCGCCGGTCAGGACGATACAGGTGGGGCCGTCGAGCGAGGCCAGAAAGGCTTCCGGCGTGTCCCCCAAAGCCTCGGGCATGGGGTTTTGCAGAGTGTAAAAATGCGGCGCCAGGGCGGCGGGCAGATCAGACAGGGGCATTGCGTTCAGTTCCAATCGCCGACCGGCGTATTCGACAGACTGTGCTCATAGTAGCGGGCCAGCATGTCGCGTGCGGCGCGCTCGGGCGCGTGTTTTGTTTCAAGTCGATGCAGCGTGTCACGCTGCCAGCGGGCGCCGGTTTGTCCGCTGGCCAGCCGTTGTTCGATGACGGCGAGATAGGCACTGGCCTCTTCGTCTGCGACACCGATGGCTCGCAGGCCGTCGTGGGCGAGTGGCAGGTAGCGCGTGAGCAGATCGGCCGCACTCTGCTCGTGACAACCCGGTTGTTGCGGGTCGGGCCACACCAGCCGGGCCGCCAGTCCATCCTGTGCCGCACGATAGAAATTGTACTCGGCCAGCGCGAAGGGCAGTGCCGGCAGCAGGGCGTTGATCTGCGGGCGCAAGCCCTCGGCCAGCCCGATGCATAGGGCGGCGTTGGCCACCATGTCGATGGGGGTCGGGCCGGCTGGCAGGGCTCGGATCTCGATGCGCAGGTGGCCGCCGCCGGCGTCGTCATACACCGGGCGGTTCCACAGCCACACCGAGCTTTGGTGCAGGCGCAATTCTTCGAGCGCCGGGGTGCGACCCTGGGCGATTTCGTCGAGCGGATCGTGCTCACCGCAGATCGGAAAGAAGGGCGGATACAGCAAGACCGATTCGGCGAACAATTCGTAGGCGCCCTGGCGCACCCAGCCGTGGCCGAAGCCGACGCGCGGGCTCTGGTGCCAGCGGTAGCGATCCTTGATGCGGGTGTCGATGGATTGCTTGAATAGCGGCACGCGGGTTTCGTGCCACAGCTCGTGGCCGAACAGCCCGGGCGAGTTGGCCGAAATGGCGAGCACCAGCGGGGTGATTAGCTGCACGGCGTTGAAGGTGTCGGCGTAGGCGTCGGGCCTGACGCGGTAGTGAACCTGGAAGGAGGTGTTGGCGCCTTCGAGCGTGACGTCATCCATGGTCAGCTGCAGTGGATCGCGCCCGTCGATATTGACCTTGAACTGCTCACCTCGGCTGCGCTTCAGGCGCTCGACCAGCACCTGGTAGCGCTTGCGTTCGGTCATCGACTGCGGGCCGAAGTCGCCGGGTGTCAGTGTCGGCAAGATGCCGATGAGCACGATGCGCCCGCCAATCTCGGCCGTGCGTTGGCGCAGGTGCTGGAGCTTGTCGAGGATCTCTTGCTCGGTCGCGTGGAAGGCCCGCGCCGAGATCGGAGAGGGCGACAGGTTGTATTCGAGGTTGTAGCGGTTCAGCTCCGGGGTGAGCTGCGGGTCGTGCGCGGCGTCCAGAATCTGCTGGTTGACGCACAGGGGGCGGCCGTCGGCATCGATGATATACATCTCCAGCTCGGCGCCGAGCGATGCCTCGCCCTGGCCAAACCCGCGACGTGCCAGCACCTGCTTCAGGGCGGCGAGATTGTCCTGCAACCGTGCCGCGAATGCCTGCTCCATCTGCGGCGTAAAGCCGGTCTCGGAAATTTCGATACCCATATTGGTGTCGCCTCCCCACCACGGTGTCAGAGACATTTTGCGGACAGCGCATGGCGTGCCGTCAAGGTTTTTTCGTGTGAGTGAGGGGGTTCGCGAATCCGCCGTTCGTCGGCGCGGCAAAAGTTTGCGCCAACTCAAGGCGTCGGTGCGGGCAAATCCGGATCATCGCCGCACGAGGTCAGCGTCAGCGCTGGCCACCTCTGCAAACCCCAAGAGTGAAACCAACATGAACGATAGCAACGTCTTTCCGTTCGACGCCCGTGGAGTCGCCAAGCGCTTCCGCCATGCGTCGATTTTCGGTGCGCTGGAGTCCCTCGCCGACGGCGAGACCATGCGTTTTGTGAATGACCACGACCCGCTGCCCCTGCTGGGCCAGATCCAGCAGCGCTATGGCAACCAGGTCGGCATCAACTATGTGACCCGCGAAGCTGGCGAAATCGTCATCGACTTCACCATCCAGCTCGGTGTGGCCAATGGCGCGCCGGCCGAGTCGGCGCCTGAACAAGGTGGCGGCGGTTGCGGTGGCGGCGGCGGTGGTTGCGGCTGCTCGGGCGGCTGATTACTGCGCCCGGTCGTAAAAAAGCGCGCCCCGAGAGGCGCGCTTTTTTCTTGACCGAGGGCGGTCAGTAAGGCGTGAGATGGCTTTGCGGCGCGGTCTGCGGCTGGGCCTGACCAAAGTAGCCTTCGGTGTGAATCATCTCGTCGGTGGCCCCAAGTGCCTTGGCGGCGGCGACGCAGTCGGCAACAAATTCTGGGCTGCCGGCGACGAAAACGCTGTGCTTGGACAGGTCGGGAAACTGCTTGGCCAGCACTTCGGGAATCCGGCCGTGCAGCATGCCGTCGCAGGTCTCGCGCGTGAGCGTGGGGCGGTAGGTGAAGTTGCGGTGCTTGGTTTCCCAATACTTCATCAGGCCGCCATCGTAGAGGTCGGATCGCTCGCGGGCGGAGAACACCAGATCAACCGGTTTGCGGTATCCGCGACGCAGGGCCGCTTCGGCCAGCGACAGGATGGGCGCGAGGCCCGAGCCGGCGGCGAGGCAGAGCACGGGGGACTCGACGGCCGGGTCGCCAATGAAGGTACCGTAGGGACCGGAGAGTTTGACCAGCTCGCCGATGGCGAGCTTGTCGTGCACCCACAGGCTGGTCTGGCCTTCGTCGACGCGGGTCACCTGCAGCACGATTTCGCCGTCGGGGCGTGGGGCGTTGGCAATCGAGTAGCAGCGCGCCGGGGCGCCGTCGCGTTCGTTGCCGAGGGTGATGTACTGACCGGGCCAGAAGCGCATGGCCGGGCCGACCGGACGCAGACGCAACTCGACGATTCGCGGCGTGCGCGGGATGCGGTCGGTCACCACGAAGCGCTGGTTCTCGCGCGGCGGAAAGAGTTTGGGCTTGGCGTCTTCGGTGCCCCACTCGATGATGAGTTCTTCGGAGAGCGGCTTGGCCATGCACATCAGCCCGAAGCCTTGCTTGCGTTCGTCGTGCGACAGGGCCATGTCGAGCACCATGCCCTGGTCGAAGTTGCCCGAGACGACCTTGACCTTGCATTCGCCACAGGCGCCGGCGCGGCAGTTGTTGGGCAGCGCGTAACCGGCTTTTTCGAGGGCACCGAGGACGGTGTCACCGCTGGCACACTCCACTTCGCGACCGGAGGGATGCAGGCGGATTCGGCTCATTGTTGTTCTCCTGTTGAGGCAAAAACGGGCCGCCACCTGCGTGGCGACCCGGACGCGGCGTGATGACGATCAGAATACCGGAATGATGTCGTCCATCTCGATCTCGGAAATCTCCTGGCCGGAGATGCCGACTTCGGGAATCGCCGGGAAGGGAATGTCGTAGCGGTCGAGCACGCCCTTCAGGTTGAGCATGGCGTTCTTCCAGTTTTCCTTCTTGGCCTCGTAGGTCGGGATGCCGAAGCCGGCGCCGCGGGCCACTTCCTCGGCCTCGCGCTGCACGTCGATGAAGTCGGCCGGGAGGTCCCAGAAGTCCATTGGCGGCTCGAACAGCACGGCCGACAGGAACAGGTAGCCGGCGCGGATCTGCTTGGTGACGATGGCGCGGTCCTCGTCCGGCAGCTTCGGGTAATCGCGCTCCATCAACGCCATGCAGATGGCCATGTGGCGCCCTTCGTCACGACCGATGTTGCGGAAGGCTTCCTTGAACACCAGCTCGCGGGTGTTGTCATGCATCTGCTTGAAGATCGTCGCGGCGGCGATCTCGCCCATCAGGAAGGAGCTGAACAGCACGGCCAGGCTGTATTTGGGCACGGCCTTCTTGTAGCCCGTCCAGTAGCGGCCGCCGTTGTAGTACAGCCAGTGGGCATTGCGCTGCAGCTTCTTGCCCAGCTCGGTCTTGGGTGTGTAGGTGAGCGGGTCCGGGTGATCCAGCAGGCGGGTGATGGCCAGGCCGCACATCTGCTCATGGTTCTGCTCGTCGCGGGTCACCGAGAAGAAGCAGCGGCGCACCGGGTCTTCTTCATGGTCCTCGTAGCACTTGATCAGCGCCTCGGCGAAAACCGGGGGTGCCGAGGCGTCGAAACAGGACAGCAGGGTCCACCAGTAGGCGATGGACTCGCGCTCTTCCCAGCTATAGCTCTCGACATCGAAGGTGTCCCAGGCCAGTTGCTTGGGGTCCCAGTTTTCGCGCTGCGCGGCGTCCCAGACTTCTTCCATCTTGGCGGTCTGCGCGTTCCACGACAGCGGGAACACATTGGGCTGCTCGGTGTTCGGCGGCAGGTCCATGGTGTGGGCGATTTTTTCTTTATTCACTAGCTGTCTCCTCCTGAGTATCCGGGCGTCGTCACGAGCGGCGTCCTGTGCTGAGCGCGCCCTGCTGACAACAGTAGAGGGCGCATAAAAACGTGCTTTTGATACAGGTCAAGAGATTAAACATTAACCGACCGGTCGGTCAATGTTTAAATTCGAGCGACGACGAACGGCAGATGAAGCCCGGCGCTGGTCGGCGTCAGCGTGTGTGTGTTGCGCTGCGAGATGGCGCGCGATAGTCGGGGTTGAGCACGACTTCGGATTTGATGAAGGCGGCGGTGAACAACATGATGCACAGCGAGAGGATCACAAAGTGCCGTATCTGCCAGGCCCGGTCGGCCCCGGCGCGGGTGCCCATGGCCATGCGTTGCATGAAGCTGAGTCCCGCCGCGCTCAGGCACAGCAGGGCGCCGGCCAGCAAGTGGGCCGAGATACCGCTGAAATGCGTGGCCAGCGACAGATCAAAGCGGTTGGGCAGATAGAACTCGCCGCGCGTGAACAACCATGCTCCGGCCAGGGCACTGAGCAGCACCACGAACAGCGACAGCGTGCGCATCATGATGCGGTGGCGTCTCCGGCGGACAGGGCGGCGGTGACCGGTGCGATGAGCGCATCGCCGAGTTGCTCATGGGCCTGAGCGTCCAGATGTACGCCATCGGAAGCGCTGCTGTGGATGATGCTTCCGGCATTGAAGAACGCGCAGCCATGTTCCTTGGCGATGCGCTCAAGTGCGGCGGACAGGCCGGTGCATTTCAGATCGCCTTCATGAAACTTCTGCGCCATGGTGCCCGCCGGCATGCCGATCGGCGGTGGGGCGACGATTAAGATGGGCGGAACCGGCATACCCGGTTCGATCGGCGCGCGGCGGATCGCGTCAATCAGCGCGCCCACGCCCTCGGCGGCATGCCAGGCATTGTGGGGGTGCATGGATTGAAAGTCGTTGTTACCGAGCATCAGGATCACCAGCGCCAGCGGGCTGTTGATTTCGATGCGCTGGGCGAGGCCGTCGATGCCCTTGCGACCGGCCTTGAAGGGGTCGTCCCATACCGTGCGCCGGCCGTTCAGGCAGTCTTCGATGATGCGCACGTCCTGCCCAGCGGCGCGTAGTGCGATTTCCAGCCGGCCGGGCCAGCGCACCGGGAATGGGTGGCGCTGTCGAGTGTTGGGGATGATGCCCCAGGACAATGAATCGCCGTACACCAGAATCTGTTGCATCTCTATCCCCTTGTGTGTGGATCAGTCGCCGCCACAGCCTCCACCGCAGCCGCTGCCACAACCCCCATCCGAACCGCCTGAGTCGCTGCTGCAACTGCTGCAACCGCCGCCACAACCGATGTGACCCGCACAGTATGCGCCGCTGGCGGCCGCACCCGCTTTGAGACAGTCGAGCTGGTAGCTGAAACCGTCACTCAGGCCGAGCGTTGCGTCGATGGCAAACAGGCGGGGCAGGCGGGTGGGCGATTTTGGATCGATGCCCTCATGGGAGCAGGCGTGCCGCCAGCTGCGCTTGAGGCCGTCTTGCGCCTGCGTCGGGCGGGTCATCGCCTCGGCGGGCACATGGTGCAGAAAACGTCCCAGCCCCCGGCGGCAGAAGTCCTGATAGTTGCGGGTAAACAGGATGAACTCGTGCCACGCGTCATCGACTGCCTGCGAGGGCATTGATAGCTTGCGTCGGCCGGCGCGGTGGTTGATTTCGAACCAGTCGCGCAGGCCGTGAAAGACCGCTTTGCGCTGTGCGGGGCTCAGTTCGGGCCGGCGGGTGGCGAGGCGCTTGTCGAGCAGGCGACTGAAATCGTAGTGCTTGAGAAAGTGCTCACGCCCCCGAGCCACACGCTTGCGCCACAGGACGCCGCTGCTGATCACGGCGACCGCGCCAGCGACCAGCAGCGAGACACTCAAGCCGGCCACCGCTCAGCCGCCGAACATGTCGCCTGCCTTGCCCGGCGGCGTGAGGCCGAAATGCTGCCAGATGGCGTGCGTGGCGATGCGCCCGCGCGGGGTGCGCTGCAAATAACCCTGTTGAATCAGATAGGGTTCGAGCACGTCCTCGATGGTGTCGGGCGACTCGCCGATGGCGGCGGCGATGTTGTCCAGCCCGACCGGGCCGCCGCCGAACTTTTCGAGCACGGCGCTGAGCAGCTTGCGGTCCATCACATCCAGCCCGAGTGAGTCGACGTCGAGCATCACCAGCGCCGCATCGGCCACGGGTGACGAGATGTGGCCGTCGGCGCGCACCTCGGCGTAGTCGCGCACCCGGCGCAGCAAGCGGTTGGCAATGCGCGGCGTGCCGCGCGCGCGGCGGGCGATTTCGAGCGCGCCAGCGTCGTCGATGTCCACATTGAGTAGGCCGGAGGAGCGGCTGACGATGGTGCGCAACTCGTCCGCGGTATAAAACTCCAGCCGCGACACGATGCCGAAGCGGTCGCGCAGCGGATTGGTGAGCATGCCGGCGCGGGTGGTGGCCCCAACCAGCGTAAAGGGCGGCAGATCCAGCTTGACCGAGCGCGCCGCCGGCCCCTCGCCGATCATGATGTCGATCTGGAAGTCTTCCAGCGCTGGGTAGAGGATCTCCTCCACCACCGGCGACAGGCGATGGATCTCGTCGATGAACAGCACATCGTGCGGCTCAAGATTGGTCAGCAATGCGGCCAGGTCGCCCGCGCGCTCCAGCACCGGGCCGGAGGTCTGACGCAGGTTGACGCCCATCTCGGCCGCCACGATATGCGCCAGCGTGGTCTTGCCCAGGCCCGGCGGGCCGAACAGCAAGACGTGATCGAGCGCTTCGCCGCGACGGCGTGCGGCCTGAATGAAAATCTCCAGCTGCTCGCGGATCTTCTGTTGCCCGACGTATTCGGCCAGCCGCTTGGGCCGCAGCGCGCGCTCGATGGCGTCTTCCTGCTTGTTGGCCGTCTGCGGCGCAATCAGCCGCTCGGTGCTCGCCTGGAGTTTGTCGGTTTCGATCATGGCGGCAGTTTAACGGATGCCGTTGTTCGCGGGGCCCAGTGCGGCGCTAGGCGGCGGGCTTGGGTTGCGCCTTGCGGACATACACCGTCTTCTCGACCCGCGCGCAGAGCTCGCCGTCGGTATCGACGACATCGACAGTGAACACCGGCAGGTATTTCTCGCCGCCAGCGGTGGCCACGCGCACGGCCTCGACGGTGGCGTCGTCGAGCATGAAGCGGGCGGTAACCGTGCCTTTGGCGGGGTGCAGGAAGTCGATTTTCGCGGCGCGGTCCCACACCACATAGCCTTTGCCGAGGCGGTGCATCAGCATCAGCATGTAGAACGGGTCTGTCATGGAGAACAGCGAGCCGCCGAAGTGGGTGCCGACATAGTTTCGGTTGAGCAGGCCCATTTTGAGGGCGACGGTGATTTCGCTGAAGTCGGCCGCGATGTGTTGCACCCGGATGCCGGCGCCGAGAAAGGGCGGCCACAGGTTGATGCCCCATTTGAGCAGGCCGGGGCCGAGGCGGATGCTGCGCAGGAAGCCTTGTTTGGGCTTGGGGGGCGTGTCAGTGCCCATCAGGGTTTTGCGAGTAGCTTGAGGGCCTGGCGGATGCCGTCGGAGACGGTGGCGTCGTCGGCCAGGGCTTTCATGGCGCCGAGGGCTTCTTTTTCGTTGTAGCCGAGGGCGATCAGGGCGTTGAGGATGTCGCTGCGCGCGTCGGGATGTGCGCTTGCGCCGCCGGTGCTGAGGCTGGCGGAGACGGTGGGCAGGGCTTTGCCGAGCTTGTCCTTGAGTTCGAGCAGCAGGCGCTCGGCGGTTTTCTTGCCGATGCCGGGGATCTTCACCAGTCGGCCGGTCTCTTGCAGCGCGATGGCCTGGGCGAGATCGGTGACCGACAGGCCCGACAGCACGGCCAGTGCGGTGCGCGCGCCGATGCCGGAGACCTTGATGAGCTGGCGGAAGGCGACGCGCTCATCTTCGCTGCCGAAGCCGTACAGAAAGTGGCCGTCTTCGCGCACCGCGAGGTGGGTGTGCAGGCTCACTGCCTGACCGGTGGCGGGCAGATGGTAGAAGGTGCTCATGGGGACGTCGACTTCATAGCCGACACCGCCGGCGTCGATGAGGATTTGTGGCGGGTTCTTTTCGAGCAGGGTGCCCGTGAGGCGTCCGATCATTGTTTAGAAATCCGCAGCCTGGAAGGCTGGCAGTGCCTCGGCTGCCGCGGCGTGGGCGGCGAGGCGGGGGTAATCGGCGGGGTCAATCACGCCGGGGAGTTTGCTTTGCGTAAAGCGCCAGGCGACGGCGGTGCTGACGTCGGCCTGGGTGAGGTCGTCGCCACACAGCCAGTTGCTATCGCCAAACTCGGCTTCGAGCAGGTCGTAGCTGGCACGTAGCTGTTCGGTCAGGCGGCCAGACCAGTCGAGCCAGCGATGGGCCTCGGGGCGCACGCTGGTTTCGTAGTAACGCTGCACGGAGCGATCACAGGCGGCCAGCGCCAGGCTGGTCAGGCGCAGGCAGCGCTGGCGCAGTACCGGGTCGGTCGGCGTGAGGCGGTCTTTGGGGGCGGCGAGGGTTTCGAGGTATTGCAGGATGATCTGGCTCTCGACCATTACCGTGCCGTCGTCAAAGACCAGTGTCGGCGCCTTGACCAGCGGATTGATCGCCTGGAACTGGTCGAACTGACGGAACACGGAGATCTGTTCCAGATCCAGCGACAGGTGCATCAGGTGCGCCGACACGACGGTGCGGCGCACAAAGGGCGAATCGAGCATGCCGATCAGTTTCATGGCGGGGTAGGCTAAATCAAACGGGCGTTTATTGGCGCGTGAACCGGGTGGCGATGTCAAGCAGGCTGTCGACCACGAGGATGCCACTGGCGCGGATATCGTCGCCCGGGGTGAGCAGGTCGGGCACCATCACCACGCGCATGCCGGCGTCGCGGGCGGCGCGCACACCGGCGTTGGAGTCTTCGAGCGCCAGACAGTCGGCCGGTCGCTGGCCGAGGCGTTCGGCGGCGGCGAGAAAGATGTCGGGCGCGGGTTTGCCGCGGGCCACTTCGTCGCCGGCGACCACGATCTGCACCCGGTCGAGCAGTCCGACAGCGTTGAGCTTGGGCAGGGCGCGGCTGCGCCGGGTGGAGGTGGCAACGGCGCGGGGCAGGCCGGCGGCCTCCAGTGCATCAAAGAGCTCGAGCACGCCGGGTTTGAGCGGGATGCTGCCAGTGGCGATCACCGCTTCGTAGCGCAGGCCGAACTCGGCGCGATGCGCGTCGAGCGGGTAGTCGTTGCCGAAGGCGCCTTTGAGCAGGGGTTCGTGCTCGCGCGAGTTGAGGCCGATCATCTGCATGGCCACCTCGTGCGTCCAGGGGATGCCCAGATCGAGGCTGACTTGCCGGCCGATGTCGTAGGCGATGCGTTCGCTGTCGAGCAGCAGGCCGTCCATGTCGAAGACGACGGCGCGAAGGTCGGTCGGATTGAAGGGGTTCATTGTGGAAGATGAGCTCGCTCGGGCGGGGAGTGGCGGCCGAGGGGGCGATTTGCGCCCGCGGGACGCGCCGCCTGCGCCATGGCGGCGCAGGCGGCAGTGTCTATTCAGTGAGGGATGATCGGTGTGTGGCCAACGGCATGCTTTTTGGCTTGCTTGGCGGCTTTCTTTTCCTTGGGGCTGAGCAGCGGCTGTTTTCGCTGTTCTTTGTTGCTTTGCTTTATCTTGCCCATGATCGTGCTCCCGAGACGCGTCGGCAAATGCCGCAGCTGATTCAGTATAGGCCGTCCCGACGCCGGGTGCCGCCGGACGACATCAATTGGCCGGGGGGCGTACGATGGTGCTTTGGAGGGCCGCGTATGCAGATTCAATCAGCATCCAGCATGTCCGGCGCCGTGTTGGCGGTGCGGGGGAGCGTGGTCGACGTGCGCTTCGAGGGTGATGTGCCGCCTATCCGCACGCTGCTGCGCTCGGGCGCCTCCAGCGAGATTGCCCTTGAGGTGATGGTGCATCTGGATGCCCACCGTGTGCGCTGCATCGCGCTGACCCCGACCCAGGGGCTGGCGCGCGGCATGCCGGTGACCGACACCGGGGCGCCCTTGCAGGCGCCTGTCGGGCCGGGCATTTTGTCGCGGATGTTCGATGTGTTCGGTCAGGCGATTGATCGCCAGGCGCCACCCGAAGTGAGCTGGCGCAGCGTGCATCGGGCGCCACCCGCGCTGGCGCAGCGTTCGACCCGTTCGGAGGTGTTCGAGACCGGCATCAAGATGATCGACGTGCTGATGCCGCTGGAGCGCGGAGGCAAGGCGGGGTTGTTCGGCGGCGCCGGGGTGGGCAAGACGGTGCTGCTGACCGAGATGATTCACAACATGGTCGGCCAGCACGCTGGGGTGAGCATCTTCTGCGGCATCGGCGAGCGCTGCCGCGAGGGCGAGGAGCTCTACCGCGACATGAAGGCGGCGGGCGTGCTCGACAACATGGTGATGGTGTTCGGCCAGATGAACGAGCCGCCGGGCGCCCGTTTTCGGGTGGGGCACGCGGCGCTGACCATGGCCGAATACTTTCGCGATGACACGCACCGCGACGTGTTGCTGCTGGTCGACAACATCTTCCGTTTCATCCAGGCCGGTATGGAGATTTCCGGCATGCTCGGCCAGATGCCCTCGCGTCTGGGCTATCAGCCGACCATGGGTACCGAGTTGTCGCAGCTCGAGGAGCGCATCGCCAACACCGATCGGGGTGCGATCACCTCGATCCAGGCGGTGTATGTGCCGGCCGACGATTTCACCGATCCGGCTGCGGTGCACACCTTTTCTCATCTGTCTGCCTCGATCGTGTTGTCGCGCAAGCGTGCCAGCGAGGGCTTGTATCCGGCCATCGATCCCTTGCAGTCGAGCTCGCGTATGGCCACGCCGGGCGTGGTCGGCGAGCGCCACTATGCGCTGGCGCAGGCCATTCGCCGCACCCTGGCCCAATACGCCGACCTGAAAGACATCATCGCCATGCTCGGGCTGGAGCAGTTGTCGGTGGCGGACCGAAAAGTGGTGGCGCGCGCACGTCGGCTGGAGCGTTTTCTGACCCAGCCCTTCTTCACCACCGAGCAGTTCTCGGGGCTCAAGGGGCGGCTGGTCAGCCTGGCCGACGCGCTCGACGGCTGCGAACGGATTCTCAATGATGAGTTCGCCGATGTGCCGGAGCGGGCGCTGTATATGATCGGCGCCATCGACGAGGCCCGGCGCAAGCGCGCCCCCGCGGCAACGGCAGAGGCGGCCTCATGAAGCTCAGGATTCTCCTCCCCGATCGCATCTTCGCCGACATCGGTGGCGTGTCACGCATCGTGGCCGAATCGGTCGACGGCGCGTTTGGCCTGTTGCCGCGGCGGCTCGATTGCGCGGTGGCGCTGGCGCCGGGCATCTTGTTGTACGAGACCGAGGCCGACGGGGAGGTGTGTGTGGCGGTGGACCAGGGCGTGCTGGTCAAGGCCGGCGCCGAGGTTCGGGTGTCGGTGCGCAACGCCATGGCCGGGACCGATCTGGGCAGCTTGCGCGAGGCGGTGGACCGGGAGTTTCTCGCGCTCGACGCACAGGAAAAGACCCTGCGCGACGCGCTGAACAAGCTCGAAGGCGCGCTGGCACGTCGGTTGGCCGACTTCAGCCATGACTGAGCCGCGCAACAATCGCCCGTCACCTGAGCGCGAATTCAGCCGAGAGGTCGGCCGCAAGGCGGCGCGCAAGCTCAAGGCCCAGCGGCAGGTGAATCGCACCATCTGGTTCGGGCTGGGGATGATGGGCCTGGTGGGCTGGTCGGTGGCCATGCCGACCCTGGTGGCGGTGGGCATCGGCTGGTGGCTCGATGCCCGCCATCCGGCCGGGCACTCCTGGGTGCTGGTGTTGATGCCGATCGGGCTGGTGTTCGGCTGCTTTAGCGCCTGGCACTGGGTGCTGCGCGAGGGGCAGCAAATCCGCGATCGGGAGGATGATGACGATGCATGAAGCGCTGGCGCTGATGCTGCCGCTGGGGGTGGGCGGTGTGCTGGGCGCGATCTTTTTCGGTGGCCTGTGGTGGACCGTGCGCCGGGCGGTCTCGTCGCCGCGGGTGGCGCTGTGGTTTTTCGGCAGTCTGGTGCTGCGCATGGGGATCGTGCTGGCCGGGTTCTTTGCCGTGTGTGGCAGCGACTGGCGGCGCTGGCTGGCCGCACTGGTCGGCTTTGTGCTGGCGCGTGTGGCGGTCACTCGGCTGACCCGATCGGCAGATGCGGAGACGAGCCATGCACCTTAGCCCCGACGACATCATTCTGTGGCAGTTCGGCCTCTTCAAGATCAACGCCACCATCGCCTTCACCTGGGCGCTGATGGCGGTGCTGACGGTGGGCGCCTGGGCGATCACGCGGCGGCTGTCGCGCGGTCTGGCCCGCTCGCGCTGGCAGAACCTGCTCGAGATCATCGTCACCGGCATCGAAACGCAGATTGCCGATATCGGGCTGGTCGCGCCGCGCAAATATGTGGGCTTTCTCGGCACCTTGTTCCTGTTTGTTGCCACGGCCAGCCTGTTCACCATCGTACCCGGCTACGAGCCGCCCACCGGCTCGCTGTCGACCACCACTGCGCTGGCGCTGGCGGTGTTCGTCGCGGTGCCGATGTTCGGCATTGCCGAATGCGGATTGCGCGAATACCTCGCCGCCTATGTGAAACCGACCGTCATCATGCTGCCGTTTAACATCATCAGCGAGCTGTCGCGCACCCTGGCGCTGGCGGCGCGTCTGTTTGGCAACATGATGAGCGGGACGATGATCCTGGCCATTTTGCTCACTATCACCCCCTTCATCTTCCCCATCATGCTCAGCGCCCTCGGGCTGCTGACCGGGATGGTGCAAGCCTATATTTTCAGTGTCCTGGCGGCGGTGTACATCGCCGCGGCCACGCGCGTTCGCCCCCCGGTTCCAGGCGGCGCTGTGGCTGACACAGCGTCTGCAAATACACTCTGAGGAGTCATCATGGATAGTCAAACCATCATTGCCGTGGTGTCGATCATCACCGCTGGACTCACCATCGCGATCGGCAGCATCGGACCGGCGCTGGGCGAGGGGCGGGCGGTGTCGTCGGCGCTCACTTCGCTGGCCCAGCAGCCCGACGCCGCGGCCACCATCACCCGCACCCTGTTCGTTGGCCTGGCGATGGTCGAGTCGGTGGCGATCTACTGCTTCGTGGTGTCGATGATCCTGCTCTTTGCCAACCCGTTCTGGTCGCACGCCATTGCCCAGAGTGCAGGAAGTTGAGCCATGCTCATCGACTGGTTTACCGTTGTCGCGCAGCTGCTCAATTTTCTGATTCTGGTGTGGTTGCTCAAGCGCTTCCTGTATCAGCCAGTGCTCGATGCGATCGACGCGCGCGAGCAGCGTATTGCCAAGGAACTGGCGCAGGCCGATGCCACGCGCGATGCGGCCGAGGCCGAGCAGACGCATTTTCGTGAGCAGCAGGCGGCGCTGGAGGCACAGCGCGAGGCACTGCTCGCCACGGCAACCGCCGACGCCGACGTCGAAGGAAAGCGCCTGATCGAGGCCGCGCGTCAGCGTGCGACTGAGCTGGAGGCCCAGCAGACGCAGCGACTGGCCACGCAGGCGACGGCGCTCAGGCAGGCGCTCGCCGAGCGCACGCAGCGCGAAGTGTTTGCGGTGTGTCGCAAGGCCCTGGGCGACCTGGCCGATGCCGGCCTGGAGTCGCGCATGGTGGCCACCTTCGTGCGTCGGTTGCAGGCGGCCCGAGCGACGGACGAAGCGGCGCTGTTGGCGGGCTTCAAGGCATCGGTGGCGCCCTTGGTGGTGCGCAGCGCCTTCGCCTTGTCCGACGCGGATCGCGCCGCCGTGCAGGCTGCCTTGAAGGACGATTTGGGCATCGCCCAGGCGCCGCAATTCGAGATTGCGTCCGACCGGGTGGCCGGGATCGAAATCGCCTCGGCCGGCCAGACGCTGGGCTGGAGCATCGCGGACTACCTTGATGCGCTGCAGGCGAGCGTGGCCGAGCTGCTGGCGGCGCCGGCGCCGGTGCCCCCGGCGGGCGAGGCCAAGCCCAGCATCAAACTCAAGGCGCGCTCCGATGCCGAGTGACAGCCTCGCCTCGGCGGTCGGGCAGCGTCTGGACACCATCGCCCGCGCATGCGACGCCTTTTCGCCGCCGCTTGCGCCGAAGGAAGTCGGCACGGTGACCCATGTCGCCGCCGGTGTCGCCCGTGTTTCGGGCCTGCCCGGGGTGGCCTTCGAGGAGGTGCTGGCCTTCCCCGGCGGGCTGACCGGGATCGCCTTCAATGTGGACGAAGACGAGATCGGTGTGGTGTTGCTGGGCAACTACTGGCAGCTTCGGGCCGGAGACCGGGTGACGCGGCTGGGGCATGTGGTCGACGTGCCGGTGGGCGATGCCCTGATCGGCCGGCTCATCGACCCCACCGGGCGGGTGCTGGATGGCGGCCCGCCGCTGCTGACCGATGCACGACTGCCGGTCGAACGCCCGGCGGCGCACATCATGGATCGCGCGCCGGTCACCGTGCCGCTGCAGACCGGCATCAAGGTCATCGATGCGCTGATCCCGATCGGGCGCGGTCAGCGCGAGCTGATTCTCGGCGACCGCCAAAGCGGCAAGACCGCCATTGCCGTCGACACCATCCTCAACCAGCGCGGCAAGAACGTGCTGTGCGTGTATTGCGCCATCGGCCAGCGCGCCGCCGGGGTGGCCAAGGTGATCGCCATGCTGCGTGAGCACGAGGCCATGGCCTACACCGTGGCGGTGGTCACCGAGGGCAATGATCCGCCCGGGCTGAGCTATATCGCGCCCTATGCAGCCACCAGCATTGCCGAGCATTTCATGGCCCAGGGGCGGGATGTGCTGGTGGTGTATGACGATCTCACCCACCATGCGCGCGCCTACCGTGAGCTGTCCTTGCTGCTGCGTCGGCCGCCGGGGCGGGAGGCCTTTCCGGGCGACATTTTCTATATTCACTCGCGCCTGCTCGAACGCGCTACTCACTTGCGCGAGGACCTCGGTGGCGGCTCGCTGACGGCGCTGCCGATCATCGAGACCGAGGCGCAGGATATTTCGGCCTACATCCCGACCAATCTGATTTCGATCACCGACGGGCAGATCTACCTGTCGCCGACGCTGTTCGAGTTGGGCGTGCTGCCGGCGGTTGATGTGGGCATGTCGGTGTCGCGCGTCGGCGGCAAGGCGCAACGTGCTGCCTACCGCGCAGTGGCCGGCGACCTGAAGCTGGCCTATGCCCAGTTCGAAGAGCTGGAGAGTTTTACCCGTTTTGGTGCCCGGCTGGACGAGGACACCGTGCGCATGATCGACCACGGCCGACGCATCCGTGCCTGCCTCAAGCAGCCCGATGGCGCACCGATCCCCATGCCCGCGCAGATTGCCGTGCTGCTCGCCTTGAGCGATGGCCTGTTTGACGCAGTGCCCTTGTCTGACATGCCCACCGCCGAGGCCGCCGTGCGCGCGGTCGCGGTGGCGCTGCCCGATGCGCTGTGTGCGCGGCTCGATGCGGCCGATACCTTGAGCGACGCCGACCGTGCAGAGATTGTCGGGCGCGCACGCGAGGCGCTGGCGGGCTTTGTGAAAGACGCCGCCGAACCGACCGAGGCGCCGACCCCATGAGCGACGGCGTCGCTGGCCTGCGCCACCAGATTGCCGGGGCCGGCGAGTTGGCCACGGTGGTGCGCACCATGAAGGCCATGGCGGCTTCTAGCATCGGTCAGTACGAGAACGCAGTGCGTTCGCTCGACGAATACGCCCGCACCGTGCAACTGGGGCTGGCCGCCAGTTTGCGCCCGCTCGACACCACCGCGCTGCTCGCGCCCGCGTCGGGGCGCGAGGCGCCGGTCGGCGCCGTGGTGTTCGGTTCCGACCAAGGGCTGGTCGGCCGTTTCAACGAGGTCTTGCTGTCGTATGTGGTCGAAACACTGGGCGCGCCGCCGGGCGGGGCCGTGGTGTGGGCGGTGGGCGAGCGCATTCAGGCGCGTCTGGCCGACGTCGGGCTGGCGGCGGGCGCGCCCTTTGCGCTGCCCAATGGCATCGCGGCCATCACCGCACTGGTGGGGCGCGTTCTGATCGCGCTGGAGCAACGGCGTGACGCGGGCGAGGTGGGCGCTGTCTGGCTGTTCCACAACCAGCCGCAGCCGGGCGCGCTGTACCGGCCCGTCGGTCAGCGCCTGCTGCCGCTGGACGCGGCGTGGCGGCAGCAATGGGCGCAGACGCCCTGGCCCACCGGCAACTTGCCCGAGCTGATGAACGGCCCGGCCCGGACGCTACCGGCCTTCGTGCGCGAATACCTGTTCATCTCGTTGTTTCGTGCCTGTGCCGAATCGCTGGCCAGTGAAAACGCCAGCCGGCTGGCGGCCATGCAGCGGGCCGAGAAAAACATTGGAGAACTGCTCGACGTCCTGAAGCGCCGCTTCCACCGTTTGCGCCAGAGCGGCATCGACGCCGAACTGTTCGACGTGGTCGCGGGCTTCGAGGCGCTGGCAGACGAACACGGCCGAGGCGAGGCCAAACCTTAAGGCCGCGCCCCCATCGGGCGGCATGTCACATCGGCCGTCGGCATGTTGCCGGCAGGCTGTCACCGACCGGGTGAATCGACGACCGATCTTCCGATCGTCTGCGCCCATGGAGTTCCCGAAATGACCACCGTCCCTAAATCGATTCACACCCCCCGGCATGAACACTCCGTGCCGTGCTTCTGGCCCATGGCCGCCGCGATCGAACTCGGAGAGGAAGGCCTCACCCTGTTCCAGAACAACCTGCGATTCGTCGAGAAAGCCATCGCGTTCGGCGACCCACCCGACCCCGAGTGGGTCACCGAAAATCGCATCGTGCTGGAGCTTGACACCCTGCGCCTGCGCGATTTCTCGCCCCTGGGTCAGAACGCCGCGCAAACCCCGGTGCTGGTGGACGCCCCCTACGCCGGCCACAGCTCGACCATCGCCGACTACGCCGTCGGCCAGAGCCTGGTCGAAACCCTCATGGCCGGTGGCCTCACGCAGGTGCTGGTCACCGACTGGAAAAGCGCCACCGCCGCGATGAAGGATTTCGACATCGACACCTATCTGGCCGACATCGACAGGGTCGTCGATCACCTGGGGGGCAAGGTCGACCTCGTCGGCCTGTGCCAGGGCGGGTGGATGAGCGCCATGTATGCGGCGCGCTTCCCGCACAAGGTGGGCTGCCTCGTGCTCGCCGGCGCGCCCATTGACACCGATGCCGGCGACGGGCCGATCAAGAAGCTCGCGCATACGCTGCCGTTGAGCCTTTACGAGCAAATGGTGGCCGCGGGCGATGGCCGGATGCTCGGCCAGACCATGCTCGCTGGCTGGAAAGGCATGAACGCAGACGAGCAATACCTGGGCAAGTTCATCGACCTGTACGCACACATCGAAGACAAGAACTTCCTGCGCCGTACCGAGCATTTCGAGCGATGGTACGAAAACCCCATCGATCTGCCCGGCGCTTACTACCTTCAGACCATCCAGCAGATCTTCAAGGAGAACCGCTTAGCCAAGGGCGAGTTCGTTGGACTTGGCCAACGCCTGTCGCTCAAGGACATCGTGTGCCCGGTCTACCTGCTGGCCGGTTCGGAGGACGACATCACCACCAAGGAGCAGGTCTTCGACGCGGAGAAATACCTCGGCACCCCCAAGACCGATATCGTCAAGAAACTCGTCGCGGGCGGGCACATCGGCCTGTTTATGGGCTCCCGGACACTGACCGAGTGCTGGCCGCAGATTGCCCTCTGGCTACGCGCCGGCGGGCGGCCGGGGCGCTGAGCGTTGCGACGTGTAGGGCTAGCGTCGCCCCTTTGTTGCCGTTTGATCCGTCCGAGATCGAACGGCAGGTTTCCGATTCGAGCAGTCACCTAGGGGGCTGTCGAACTTGAGGCTGATCTACTGCGCCGATGGGAACCCGCGGTCCGTATCCGACCGTCTTTTTGTTACCTAGCCCCACTATGCGGCTCAAATATGGCCGTATCTTGCCTCGCTTTCCCACTCGGATCGCGACGATCACTCAAGTCCGACAGCCTCCTCGCGCCACTATTTGTATGGCTTTACGCTGCTCTCCCCGTGGTTTTCGGTCTCACGTGACTGGGTGACTCTGCTCACCCCCTGGTCGTCGGCATGGGACTGACGGCCGGCTGCTGGTGGTTTGCCCTGCGTCGCGGGAAAGCGAAACTGAAGGTGGCTCGGCGCGTTCCGATATCCGGTGCGCGTCATTCCTGATATCAACCTCCCAGATCGCCGCTCGCTCGGCCTCAACCGCCATCCCGCGTTCGGCAACATTGCTGTTCGAACCTACTGTCACGTAGAGCTTGCTGCCATCGACACTGGCAATCAGGTTCTTGGTCCAGTGGTGATTGATCGGCCCCGCCGGGAGCGTCACGACCTTGCTGCCGGGAACAGTGATCTGCGTGTCGCCCGCCTCGTAGGGAAAGCGCAGCACGGCATCGGTGGTGGCCACGTAGAGATCGTTGCCCACCAAAGCCATGCCAAAAGGCGAATTCAAGCCTCCGAGCAAGACCGAGCGAAAATCGGCCGCGAGCTTCGCGGCCCGCGCGTGTGGCGGGTCACCTTATGGGGTGCGCTCGCGATGGCGATCACCGCGGCGATCGGGCGCCGCTCGGGGCCGGGTTTCAGACGCGCGGGCGGACGATCGCCGCGGCGATCTTCGGGCCCTTCCGCGCGACCGGGGTGCGAAACTGCTTCGCGGCGAACGCCCAGGCCATGCGCGATGCGTCCGGCCCCCGTTCGTCGCTGAACGGCAGCTTCGCCGCGCCGCCGCTCCACGCATGGCCGAGCGATCCGACCTCGACCAGCGTCGCGACCGTGCTCCGGCCGCGCTTGAAGTCCGTCACCGTCATCGCGTAGCGCTTGCCGCGCTGCACGTTGCGCCCCTCGCCCTCGCGCGCGCCGGCCGCGTCGGCCCACACGCGCACCGCGGCATGGCCGTTGGTGGTCGCGACCACGTGGTCGCGTCCGCCGTGTATCACCATCAGCGGCGGCCACGATGCCGCCATCGACACCGGCGTGGCATTCAGCGGCAGGGCTGCGCGGCGGCCGTGCATCGCACCGAGGGCCGACATCGTCGAATGCGCGGTGCCGGGCGCGATCCCCGAGTGCATGACCACGGCCTTGAAGCGCTCGGGGTGCCGGGTGACGAGCAGTGCCGCCATGCTCGCGCCCGCCGAGAGCCCCGCCACCGCGATGCGCTCGCGATCCACCGGGTAGAGCAGGCACACCTGGTCGATGGCCTTCATGATCAGCGCGGCCTCACCGTAGGCTTGGCCGGACGCGGTGTCGTACCAGTTCCAGCAGCCCTGCGCATTGGCGAGGCGATCCTGCTCGGGGTAGAGCACGAGAAAGCGCTCGCGTGCGGCGACGCGGTTCATGCGCGTGCTCATCGCGAAGCTCTTCGCGTCCTGTCCGCAGCCGTGCAGCATCACCATCAGCGGCAGCCGCTCGCCGACCTTCACGTCAAGCGGGCGGTAGAGCCGGAAACGGCGCGCCCCGGCCGGGCCGAACGCCATGCCCCGCAGCCACTCGCCCGCGCCGGGCGGCGGCTTGTGCTTGTCGACCGCCGGCTTGAGCGCCTTGCCCACGGCCCGGGTGCCGGCGCGCATCGTGCTGCGGGTGATCGTCGTCAGGCCGCGGGTGAAGATTCTGGTCCAGGCCGCGGCCGGGTTGCGTTTCGTCATTCGTGGCTACCTTCGGGGTGGCACTGCGTGCAAATCGTCTCACACGGTCGTCGGTGACCGGCGCCGGACTCGCGCATGTCCGCGGTTCAGGCGGCGTGCTGCGTCACCCAGGCTACGTAGCGGTCCATCCACTCGAGCAGGAACTTGCACGTGCCGGCGCTCGCGATGTTGCCGGTCTCGTCGAAGAAACCCTCCTTGACGTGGATGAACGCCTCCGGCAATCCCATCGTGGGAACGTCCAGGGCGGCGAGGACCGTGCGCAACTGCTGCTGCGCGACGGCCGTGCCGATGACGCCGACCGAGGCGCCGAGGATGCCGGCGGGCTTGTTCGTCCAGGCGCTCTTGCCGTACGGGCGCGAGGCGTGGTCGATGGCGTTCTTCAGCACGCCGGGGAGGCCGCGGTTGTACTCGGGGGTGACGAAGATCAGGCCCGTCGCGGCGAGGATCTCGCCCTTGAAGCGTTTCACTGCGGGCGCCTGGTCCTCGTCGTCGTCCTGGTTGTAGAGCGGCAGATCGCCGATCTCGAGCTGCCTGAAGCCGAATGCCGACGGCGCCAGCTTTGTGATGGCATCCGCGAGCTTGCGGTTGATCGAACCCTTGCGCAGGCTGCCGACGATGACGGCGATCTGATGTTGGCTCATGGTGGGGGCCCTTCGAGGTTTGGGGTTGCGATCGGACTGCGCGCTCGCGCCGCGCCTCAGCGCGACTTGCGCGTACGGGGTTTGCTCACCGCCGCCGGGGGCTTGAGCGCGTTCACCCAGAAGTCGGTCACCTGCTTCACGCCCTCGTTCGTTACGGTCTTCGCGGCCTTCGTCGCCTCGCGTTTGACCGCGGCCGTGGCCTGGCCACGGGAGCGGGCGATCGCGGAGTTGGCCGCGCTGAGCCACATGCTCATGAATGGGTTCTTCTTGGTCCAGGGGTTCTTCATCGGATGTCCTTGGTTAGGTTCCACAGGTGGCGGCGGCACCGCGGGCGCCCGGGAGTAGGGTTCGTCAGGGAGCGGTCGTGCCGGCCTTCGGGGCGGCCGCCTTCGACTGCGACGTGCCGGCGAGCTCGCCGAGCCAGTCTCGCAGCAGTTCGGTGACCTGTTCGGGCTGTTCCAGCGGCACGAGATGGCCGCATTCCTCGATGATTTCGAGCCGCGCGCCGGGAATCCGCGCGGCCAGCTCGCGGTGAACTTCCGGCGGCGTGACCTGGTCGTCGCGCCCGCACACGATCAACGTCGGGCATTTGATCGCTGCCAGCGTCGGACGGCTGTCCGCGCGGCCGATGATCGCGCGCTGCTGCCGCTCGAACACCTCGGCCCCGAGTCCGGTCGCCATCGACTGGAACATACCGCCCACTTCGGGCGTGTTCGCATGCTCGGGATGCGCCATGCGCGCCAGCAGCTTTTCGATGACGGCGGGGAAATCGGTTTTCGCGAGCCGGATCAGCTCCTCGCGGCCCGCGGTGGCCTCGTGCGTGTCGGGGTGGGCGCTGGTGCTGAGAAGGGCGAGCGCCCGCACGCGCTTGGGCGCCTGGCGCATGATCTCGAGCGCGACATAGCCGCCCATCGACATCCCGATGAGCACGAAGGGCCCCTCGGGGGCCTGCTCCAGCGCGTCGGCGGCCAGCGCGGCGATCGAGTCCGAACCGGTGAGGTCCGCGACCGTGATGCCGACCCGATTCGCGAGGGCATCGGCCTGTTGCTCGAACAGGCTCGCCCCGTTGAGCAGGCCCGGAAGCAGAAACAGGTTCATCTTTTCCATGGTGATCGATCTCCTCGATCCGGCGGCAGGGCGATGCGCCCGTGTCCGGAAATTATCAAGGGAGCGTAGCCGCGGGGGGCGGCCCGGTCGGTGCGGTGGCGCACATGAATGCTCTCCGGAGCTCAGGCAGTCTTATCCTTCGGGGGCCATCGCGTCGTTGATGCGTCGCAGCACGGTCTTGCGGTGGGCGCTGTAACCCAGCGTCACCGCGCCTTTTTCGAGACGCTAGCGGGCACGCGTGTCGGTTGGAACCTGTGGCTGGGATATGGTGCTTCCCTCTGAGGACGGGAATACAGATCGGGCCGGTGGATTGGCCCGGGGCGTGCGCGCGAACTACCTCGCCGACAGGTCCTCGGCTTGGGGCGGAAACACGATCTCGACCCGGCGGTTGAGCTGGCGGCCGGTGGCGCTGTCGTTGCTGGCGGTGGGGCTTTCTTCGCCGAAGGCGTGAGTTCTGAGTCGTTCGGCGCCGACCCCGAGATTGATCAGGGCCCGCATCACGGCATTGGCTCGCCGTTCAGACAGGGTGTGATTGGCGTTGGCGTTGCCGACGCTATCGGTGTGGCCCTCGATCGAGGCCTTGCGCTCCGGGTTGCGGCGGAAGAAGTCGGCCAGCTTGGCCAGGTTGTCCGCGCTACCCGGCAGCAGCTGCGACTGACCGGACTTGAACAGCACGTCGCCCAGGGTGACCACCATGCCGCGCTCGGTCATCTTGGCATTGAGCGCGGCGAGCTGGGATTCGAGATCGCTCACCCGGGCGTCGCTGCGTTGCTCGTTCTGTTGCGCCTCGGCGAGGCGGCGTTGGGCGGCGTCGGCTTCCTCGGTGCGCAGCGCCAGGCGCATCTTGTCGCGCTCGGCCGCGGCACCGGCAATAATGACCTGCGCTGCGCGGCTTGAGGCAGTCTCCTTGGCAATGACCACGCGCTGGGCGGCCAAGTAGGCAAGGTGGTCGACGGTGCCTGTCGGGCTGTCGTCCTTGTTGGCCTGATCGGCGATGCGTAATGCCTCGGCGGCGCTTTTCAGTTCATCCGCGGCGAGCGCACTGATCTCCGGGTTGGCCTGCGCGGCCGCATAGCTGCTGCGGGCCTGGTCGAGCGAGCTGTTGCGATTGGGCACCGAACCGCAGGCGGCGAGGGCGGCTGCCAGGGTGGCAAGGACGAAGATTCGGGTTTTCATGTTGTGGGCTCCTGATCCGCTCAGCGGACGGTCTTGCGGTTGATCTCTTCGCGCAGCACACGGGCAGCATCCTGCGACTCCTGCGCCGCCTTGCGTGCACGTGTCGACTGGGCGTGCAGCACCGCGACCTGGGCATCGACTTCGACCTGGTCGGCGAGCTGTCCGGCAAGGAGGTACTCTTCGTTGTCCATGGCGGCGCGCGCTCTGGCCAGCTTGGCGGTGGCGATCTGCAGTTCGCCGGGGGCGTTTTCAGTGGTGTTGGTGGTTCCGGCGTGCTTGAGCGCGGCCTCGGCGACGGCCATTTTCGCGATGGGTGCAGGCGTGCTCGCGCAGCCACCGAGCACCAGCAGCGCGGACGACGCGATCGCAAGTGCGATCACGGTGGCCCGTTTGAGGATCAGGTGCAGGCGGTTCATTTGGGGTTCCTCGCTATTCGTGTACGGACCCCGCTACGCGGGGAGCGGCCTGACACAGGCGTCGCTTGCAGTCGAGTATGGACAGGCGCCTGCGAGTCGTCTGTGTGTCACCGTACAGACCTCGCCCAGGCAATATTCGACACGCTGCAGCGGGGACACGACTGCAGCGACGGTACTCAGTAGCCGCGGAGCGTTTGAGCTGCCGCTGGCGGGAACGGAGATCATTGGTCAGCGTTGGTTGGTGCGCTCAGTGCGCTCAACGTCGGGGATTGGCAGAAGAGCTCCGACGCGACTCACGTCGTATGAGGCCTGCAGCACACTTTGGACGAGGCGGCGCGCTTGTTTGAGCAGGCGGGTATCGCCCGCCTCGCCGAATGATCGGAAAACGCAACGAGCGCTCTCCAGTCCCTCCTGTTCGCGCTCCCAGTCGCCTTGGGGGACGAGCGCCTCTGCGGCATAGCCGAGAGGCTCGCGGCCACCCGAATGTGCCCGAGGGCAACGGAATGAGGATGGAAAACCAGCCTCGGCCGCAGCCTCATGGGCGGGACCTCGGCGGCTTGCCTCCCCGACCCCGCAATGGCCACGGTGCCAGGTCTTGCAATCAAGCACTTGACCCACGGTGCGCGTCGCGCTCGGGCGGCGTTGCGCGAGACGACCAAGCCCGCACGAGTGCCGGCTGCGTGAGTTGCTGCTGACGCTATTCGGGGCAATTTTGCGGCCGTCGAATGCCCATTTATGGCCGGTAGCCGCCCCAAGTCCGAGCGTGCCGGGTTCTCCCGTTTCAGTCTCGGAGCAGCGCCCGCGTCACGCCGGGGTGGGGGGCCTCCGCGCGAGGCCTACACGCCCCAGGTGACCGGGGCTTTTTCCGCCAGTGAGCGTTCCAGCAATTCGAGCAGGGGCAGGCCGCGCTGGTGGAAGGAGAGGTCGGCGTCGGGGGTTTCTTCGGTGTTGTCACCGGGGGGCAGGCCGGCTTGCTCGGCGACGTCGGCGGCGATGGCCTGGCGTACGCGCGCGATGGTGTCGGGCAGTTGCTCGACGGTGACAATGCCTTTTGTGGCGTTCCGGTCCTTGTGTAGGACATCGAGCATTTTCTGGCCGGTTTTTTCGAGGAAAATTACGTCGCCACTGGCGGCGGATTTGAAGGTGATCAGCATGGTAGGTGTCCTTGTCGGTGTGCGCGGGCGTTACCCGTAGCGCGGGCTGCGGCTAGGGGGAGTTTGCGCTCTGGGGGCATGACGGTCTGTCCGCCAGCGCACACACGACGGGCGCGGGACGGCGCCTGAGCGCCGCGCCGGGCGGGAGACCGCAATAAAAAACCCCGACGGGCGGGGTGTGTTGGTGGGTTGCGAGCGTGGGTTCAGGGCGTTTTTTTTGCGTCTGTCGTCGCGGCGATGGCTTTGGTGCTCGCGTCGGTCACGGCGGCAAAATTTTCCGTGGCGCTGGCAGTCAATTGCTCGAAGCCCTTGGTGAACATGCCCTGCAGCGCATTCCAGTCGCCGGCGCCAGGCCAGGCCATCTGCGGTTGCGCCAGTTGCGCCTTGATGACGGAGGTCATTTCTTTGTGCGTACTGGCCATGACGTCGCATATTTCGCGCGAATGTGCCACGGCCTTGTTGAGCATCGGCTGACCGAGTCCCGACAGGCATTTGGTGTATGCCTTGCTGTCCATGGGTGCCGACAGGGCCTGGGTTGCGGAGGCGCAATCGTCGAGGGCTTCGCGGGCAATTTTCAGGTTGAGCGAAGAGAGGTCTTCAAGACTTCTCAAATACACTTTCGATAGTGTCAGGAACGGGTTTCCTGCGGCCGCAGAGGATGCGGCGGCGGTGCGTAAGGTGCTGGACATGGTGTTGCCTTTTTGGCGCTCTTGCGTGAGGTGGCGCTTGCACGTTGGGTTTCGTGTTGTACGTCACCGGTGCCGTTCTTGGCGGCTGGGCTGCTGCGGTGCAACAGCCCCTTGAGTATGGCCCCTCTCTGGCAGGAGTCAATGTCTCGTTTTGCCGCCCGGAGGTCCGGGGTGTTCAGCCTGTGGCGGTAGGACCACGTCGACAATGCGGCGATCGAATCCGGGGCTCATGGCTCGCCGAGGCGCTGCAAGCGAGCCTGCAAGGTGGCGATTTCATCGAGCAGATCCAGCGCCATGGCGACGCCGGGCGGGTTGATCTCGAGGTCGCGGGTGAGCCAGCAGGCGAGTCGCGCGCGCCGCAGCGACTCTCCGGTAAAGCGCCAGTCCTCGGGCGCTTGGCCAAGGGGTTCGAGCACGCCTTCATACACCCAGGTCACCACGTATTCTTGCGAGGCGCGGGTCGCCTGACACAGTTCCAGCAGGGTCAGGTGGAGTTCTTCTTCAACGATTGTGCCCTGGGCGGGTTGCGAGTCTTTTGTACTCATGACGGATCAGCCTTTCATGTGCGCGCGTGGGTTGAAGTCGAAGGCGTCGGCCAGCGTGCGGTAGGCCGCTTTCTCGCTGTCGCTGGTCGCCGGCGGCAGGGAGAGGGTGGCCACCGCGTAGAGATCGCCGGGGGGATTGCCGGGAATGCCTTTGCCTCGCAGGCGTAGCCGGCGCCCTGCTGCCGAGCCAGCCGGAATGGTCAGTTGCACCGATCCGCCAGGTGTCGGCAAGCTCACTGAGCAGCCGAGGGCGGCTTCCCACGGTGCCAGGGGCAGGTCAATAAAGACGTCGCGCCCATCGACGCGGAACTGCGGGTGGGGGTTGAAACCGATCTCGAGGTACAGATCACCCGCCGGGCCATTGCCCCGGCCCGGTTCGCCCTGGCCGGCCAGACGCAGGTGTTGCCCGGCCCGGACGCCCTTGGGAATGCTGACGTCGAGCCGGCGCTCGGCCAGCGTGACATGGCCTTGAGCGTCCACCACCGGCACGCGCAGGGAGATGCTGCGCTCGGCGCCGCGGTAGGCGTCTTCCAGATCGATCAGCACCTTGGCGTGATGATCCTCGCCCCGGGCGTGCCCGCTCGACCGATGCCCGGCCCTGTTCGCGTGTCGGCCAAACAGGGCTTCGAAGAACTCGCTGGCGTCGATGCCGTCGTCGGCACCGTCGCCGCGGAACTCGAAGCCGGCGTCCCAGTCCGGCGGGGGCTGGAAGTCCTGCCCGGCCTTCCACTGGTTGCCCATCTGGTCGTAGGCCGCTCGCTTTTCGGGGTCCTTGAGCACGGCGTAGGCTTCGCCCAGCTCCTTGAAGCGCGCCTCGGCATCGGCGTCCTTGTTCACGTCCGGGTGGTATTTGCGGGCCAGCTTGCGATAGGTGCGTTTGATCTCGTCCTGGGTGGCGCCCCGGGGCAGGCCGAAGGTTTCGTAGTAGTCCTTGAATTTCATGGCGTGTGCAGCTTCCAGTGGCAGGGCTATAAGGCGTTCGAATAGGGCAGCAGACGGTCGAGTTCTTTTTTGACTACCGCGTAGCACTCGCAGGTGCGCGCCTCCAGACCTGGCCGGTCGATGACCGTGATGTGTCCGCGCTGGTAGGTGATCAGACCGGCGCGCTGGACGTTGCCGGCCGCTTCGGTGACTCCTTCGCGCCGGACGCCGAGCATGTTGGCGATCAGTTCCTGGGTCATCACCAGTTCGTTCGAGGACAGGCGGTCGAGTGACAGTAGTAACCAGCGGCAGAACTGCTGATCGAGGGTGTGGTGGCGGTTGCATACCGCCGTCTGTGCCATCTGGGTCATCAGGCTCTGGGTGTAGCGTAACAACAAACGCTGCATGGGGCCGGCGAGATAGAACTCGTCTTTCAGCGCCGGGCCCGACCAGCGGTAGGCGTGGCCGGCACTTTGGACCACGGCGCGGCTGGGGGTGGTTTCACCCCCCATGAAAAGGGAGACGCCGACGATGCCCTCGTTGCCGACGACCGCAATTTCGGCGGATGCGCCATCTTCCATGACGTAGAGCAAGGAGACGATCGAGGTGGTCGGGAAATAGATATGGCGCATCTGGATGCCGGATTCATACAGCACGTGGCCCAGTGGCATCGGTACGTATTCGAGTTGCGGGAAGATGCGTTCGGCGTCGGCCGCTGGCAGCGCCGCGAGGAGGTGGTTCTGGCGGGGGTGCGGGTCGAGAGTCGGCATCGGGTAGAAGGGTGGGAGTGACTGACGTTTTCAGTATAGGTGCATGCATATCGACGCGCGGAAATGTGATGTTTCCGAGTGGGGCTGATCGGCCGTATGTGCGCCAGCAGACAGATTGACGGGGGACTGCGTCGTAGGCTTCGAGCGTCCGGGCGGCAGTGCGAATGATGTGTGCTCGCAAGGCGCGACATCCCGGCCGTGTTATCCGGCATCAGCAGATGCCGGCGGTTTGAGAATGAGGTGGTGCCATGAAAATTCTGCACAGTGTGGTGCTGGCCGTGATGGCGGGCATGCTGATGGTCGGCGTTGGTGGGTGCGGCGGAATGTCCAAACAGGGACAGAGCACGGCCATTGGCGCCGGCGTCGGTGCGATCGGCGGGGCGATTTTGACCGGCGGTAGCACGGCAGGCACGCTCGGCGGCGCCGCCGTGGGCGGCGTCATCGGTCACGAAGTCACGAAATGAAACGGACCGTCAGGTTTTTGGGGCGTGGCAAGCGATCCCGTCGCCCCGGCGCAGGTTGCGCCGGGTTTTTTTTACCCCTGTAGTGCCCCAATGGACGTTGCCGCACAGACGGCGACGAACCGGATCGATAGTGTTGATGTGTGGCGGGGCTGATCCCCGGAAGCGGGCAGCAGCCCCCCTTGCCACCGAGTAACACCCAGGAGTACGGCATGAACAAAGATCAAGTGAAGGGCGGCGTCCAAGCTGCGAAAGGCAAAGTCGAGCAGGCTGCCGGACAGCTTGTCGGCAATAAGGACCTTGAGCGAAAAGGCAAGATCGATCAGCTTGCAGGCAAAGCCCAGACCATTGCCGGTGATGTGAAGGAAGATCTCAAGAACGTGACCAAGGCCAGCTAAGTATATTGCGGCTCACGGCGCAGATACGCTCTCGTATCCGCCTGTGAGTTGCGTTGAGCCGACGCAGGTCGGCAGGAGAACACAATGACAAATGCAACGACAACAAGCACCACCATCACGTCGCGAATGCTCAGTGCCGGCACCATTATTGGTGACGACGTCTATGGCAAGGGCGACGAAAAGCTCGGTGAGATCAAGGAGTTGATGCTGGATGTTGCAACGGGCACCGTGAATTACGCGGTGCTGTCGTTCGGCGGCTTCCTCGGCATGGGTGAAAAGTTGTTTGCGGTGCCGTGGCGTGCGTTCACGCTCGACAGTGCGAACAAGCGCTTCAAACTCGATGGCGATGTGGCACGTTTCAAGGATGCGCCGGGGTTTGACAAGGATCATTGGCCAAACATGGCTGACGCGGCTTGGGAGAAGAATATCCATGCCTACTACGGTACTGGCACTGAACAATCGAGCACCGTGCCCCGACCGATGTAAATGCTTCGTGCCCGGCGCCGCGCCGGGATGAACGGGATCTTCGCATTGCGAGGGTCCTTTTTTTTGTGATGACGACCGGGGGGGATACTGGCCTTGTGTTGGTGACCGAACAGACCGGTGTGGGTGCCCGGCGCCATGCTGATCGTTCCCGACCGCGTCGTGTCGACAGACCGTGGCGGGCATCGAATGCCACACCCATGAGAAGGAGCGCTCAGATGAACAAGCGAGAAGAGTATCTGGCCCTGATGGAAAAGCAGTTGGGCGAATGGAAGGAGAAGATCGAACCCTTGCTGGCAGAGGCCGAGCAATGGGAGGTTCGTGTGAAGCGGCAGTATGAGGCGAACATCGAAGCGCTTCATGCCAAGCGCAAGGAGGCGTTGCAGCATCTGTCCGATTTGCGGCAAGCGAACGATGAGAACTGGGCGCAGATCAAGTCCAACACGGATGCCTCCTGGGAGGCGCTCAAGGAGATGACGGAGCGGCTCAGGACGGTCAAGAAGAAGTGAGCCGTGCCGATGTTGGCGCGGCATGTGTGGCGCTCACGCTGGCCCGGGCGGGAGCGGATTCGTAGCCGCGCAGCGCCCGCGAGAAGTCGCTTAGTGCGGTGATGCCGCTGCGCTCGGCGCTCTGGCACCAGTGTTCGAGCTGGCAGGTCAATTGCGCCGTGGAGGCATCGGAGCGGCACCACAGGGCGGTCAGATCCCGACGCAGGGCGGACAGGGTGATCAGCACGGCGCTGGTCGGTAGCGTGTCTGCCAGTGCCTGGCGTGCCGATTCGGGCAACGTGTTATCGGTGCCCCACAGCCAGTGCCGGACCGCGTCCCGCAAGGTGATGTCGTGGGTCGTTGGGGGGCTGTCTCCGGACTCGAAGGGGCGAAGCGCGTCGCGTGAGGCGCCGCTGACGGCACGGGCGAAGCCGGCCAGCACATCAAAGCGATGGGTCAGCACCGATGCCAGCGTGTCGGCATCGCAGTGCTGCGTGGCCGGGTTGTGGCGGATTATCGGTGTCAGGCGGCGCACCTGCGCCAGACCGAGCATTTCGAGCAGGCGGATAAGCGCCCAGCCACTGTCGAACTCCCACCAACGGTTGGAGAATTTCGCCGAGCTGATATAGGCGTGGTGGTTGTTGTGCAGCTCTTCGCCACCGATCAGGACGCCCCAGGGCACGATGTTTCGCGAGGCGTCGTTGGCGGCAAAGTTGCGATAGCCCCAATAGTGGCCGATGCCGTTGATGACGCCTGCCGCAAAGAACGGAATCCACAGCATTTGCACCGCCCAGACGGTGAGTCCGATCGGGCCGAACAGCAGCAGGTCGAGGATCAGCATGAGGCCGATGCCGAGCTGGCTGTGGCGGGTGTACAGACGGCGCTCGATCCAGTCATCTGGCGTGTGGTGGCCGTATTTTTCGAGTGTTGCGGCACAGCGGCTCTCTTCCCGGTAGAGCTCGGCGCCCTCGTATAGCACTTTACGGATGCCGTGGATCTGCGGGCTGTGCGGGTCGTCGGCCGTTTCGGTGGTGGCGTGGTGCTTGCGGTGAATGGCGACCCACTCGCGCGTGATCATGCCGGTGCTCAGCCACAGCCAGAATCGGAAGGCGTGGCTGATGGCCGGATGTAGCGTCAAGGCGCGATGGGCCTGGTGGCGGTGGAGAAAAACTGTTACCGAAAGGATGGTGAGCTGGGTCAGGCCAAGTGTGGCCAGCACCACCCCCCACCAGGGCAGATCAAACACGGGGATGGGCATTTGCGGGTTCTCCTTGAACACGGCGACGTCATGCCTTGTTGTTGCGTACGACAAGGGCACCTCAAGCCTGACGATCGCGCACATGACCCTGCGCCGTCTGTGCGCCTGCGCACGCACGGGTGTGCCGCGTTCAGCCGAAGTTCGCCCCGACACCAAGCGCGTTGCTCGACTCTTTCGGCTCAAGCCGGGCTCCCCGTCACTGCGGCGATGTGTTCGCTAGCGTACCGATTCGGCGGCGCCCGATGGCTATGCTGGTGTCAGTCAAGCGACGTGGGTGTGCGAATCGGGGCTTGCCCGGTCAGCACCTCGCGACGTTCAGGCCGATCGTCGCAGAAACAGTGGGTTGTACGGTGTTTTCTGGCGCGAGATCCGTAGGTCCATCCAGTGAAGGAGAACACATCATGAATCGAATCGGCACCTATCTGTCAGCCATTGTTCTGGCCGCGGCATTGCTCACCTCTGTGGGGTGTAGCTCTACGCCGAGGCAGGAAGGCACGGGCGAATACATCGACGACAGCGTCGTGACCTCCAAGGTGAAGGTGGCGATTTTCGGCGATCCGATGCTCAAGTCGGCGGAAATCAACGTGGAGACTTTCAAGGGCGTCGTTCAACTGAGCGGCTTTGTCAGCTCACGGGCTGCGTCTAACCGGGCGACCGAGGTAGCACGCGGTGTGGCCGGTGTGACGTCGGTCAAGAACGACATGCAGGTCAAGTAAACGAAGCGGCCGGTGAGACCCCGGCCGTCGTAACGTCGTGGGCCCCAGCTGTGGTCGCGATGGCGTGAAAGGAGAATGAAATGTCGGTGGGAACAATTCTGTTGATTGTGGTGGTTCTGATGCTGGTGGGTGTGATTCCCGCCTGGCCGCACAGCCGTGGCTGGGGCTATGGCCCCAGCGGTGGTCTTGGTCTGGTGCTGGTGATTTTGCTGGTGCTGTGGCTGCTTGGAAAAATCTAGCCGCCAAGGCTTTTGCTCAGAGTACGGTGCCGAACAAGCGGCCGACGGCCGCGGTGAGCGCCATGGCCAGCGCCCCCCAGAAAGTGACTCGCACGGCGGCACGGAGCACCGGTGCCCCGCCGGCGCGGGCGGCCAGCGCACCCAGCACCGTGAGCACGACCAGCGAGGTGCCCGATACGATCGGCTCCAGCCAGGGGGCGGGGGCAAGGATCGCGGCCGCCAGCGGCAGCGCGGCGCCGACAGCGAAGGTGGCTGCCGAAGTGAGTGCCGCCTGTACGGGGCGGGCACTCAGGGTGTCGGTGATGCCCAATTCGTCGCGCGCATGGGCGCCGAGTGCGTCGTGGTCCATCAGTTGGTGCGCCACCTGGTCGGCCAGCGCCGGGCTCAGGCCGCGTTTGACGTAGATGGCGGCCAGCTCCTGGTGTTCGTAGATCGGGTGGGCATCCAGTTCGGCGCGCTCGCGGCGCAGGTCGGCCTGTTCGGTGTCGGCCTGGGAACTGACAGAAACGTATTCTCCTGCAGCCATCGACATGGCGCCGGCCACCAGTCCGGCCACGCCGGCGATCAGCAGTGCGCTGTGTCCGGCGTCGGACGCAGCCACGCCGAGCATCAGGCTGGCGGTCGACACGATGCCGTCATTGGCGCCGAGCACCGCCGCACGCAGCCAGCCGGCGCGATGGGAGTGATGCACTTCCGAAGTGTGGCGCGTGTGTGGCATGCGGTGCGTTGGCCTGGGGACGATGTGGTCGGAACGGCGCTGGCTGGTTTCTTCAGAGCAGAACAATGTCGTACTGTTCCTGAGTGTAGCTGGCTTCCGGATGCAGTGAGATGGTCTTGTCGATGAAGTCCGAGAGCATGGCCAGTGACTGCGATTCTTCGTCGAGGAAGAGGTCGCAGACATTGGGTGCGGCGAGTACGCGGAACTCGCGGGCGTTGTATTGGCGGGCTTCGCGCAGCAGTTCGCGCAGGATCTCGTAGCACACGGTGCGGGCGGTCTGCACCTCGCCACGGCCGTCGCAGGTCGGGCAAGGTTCGCACAGGGTGTGGGCCAGTGACTCGCGGGTGCGCTTGCGGGTCATCTCGACCAGGCCAAGCGCGGTGAAGCCGTTGACGGTCATCTTGGTGTGGTCGCGCTCCAGCGAGCGCTTGAACTCGCCGAGCACGGCCTCGCGGTGCTCCATCGTTTCCATGTCGATGAAGTCGATGATGATGATGCCGCCGAGGTTGCGCATGCGCAATTGGCGGGCGATGGTCTGCGCAGCCTCGAGGTTGGTCTTGAAGATGGTGTCATCAAAGCTGCGGGCGCCGACGAAGCCGCCGGTGTTCACATCGATGGTCGTCATCGCCTCGGTCTGGTCGATGATCAGGTAGCCACCGCTCTTCAGATCGACCCGACGGGCCAGTGCTTTTTCGATTTCGTCTTCGACGTTGTGCAGGTCGAACAGCGGCCGCTCGCCGGTGTAGTGGTGGATCAGCGGCAGCACCCGCGGCATGTATTCCTTGGCGAAGGCGGTGAGCTTGAGGAAGTTTTCGCGCGAGTCGACGATGATGCGTGAGGTCGAGTCGGTCACCAGGTCGCGCAGCACGCGCTGGCCGAGCGTCAGATCCTGGTACAGCACCAGCGGGGGCTTGGCGCCACTGGCACGGCTCATGATTTCTTGCCACAGCTTGCGCAGGTAGGCGATGTCGGCAGCCAGTTCCGCGTCACTGGCTTGTTCAGCCATGGTGCGCACAATGAAACCGCCGGTTTCGTCTTCGCCCATCAGGCGGGCGAGACGCTCGCGCAGGGCCTCTCGGCCCGCTTCGTCCTCGATGCGCTGGGAGATGCCGATGTGCTTTTCCTGAGGCAGATACACCAGCAGGCGGCCAGCGATGCTGACCTGCGTGGACAGGCGTGCGCCCTTGGTGCCGATCGGATCCTTGAGCACTTGCACCATCAGGCTCTGGCCCTCGACCAGAATCTTTTCGATCGGGCGGGCATGATCGCCGTTGTGGCGGTCGCTCCAGATATCGGCCACATGCAAGAAGGCGGTGCGCTCGAGGCCGATGTCGATGAAGGCCGACTGCATGCCCGGCAGCACCCGCACCACCTTGCCTTGATAGACGTTGCCGACGATGCCGCGGCTGGCGTTGCGCTCAACGTGGAGTTCCTGGACGACGCCTTGCTGCATGAGTGCGGCGCGGGTTTCCTGCGGGGTGAAATTGATCAGAAAGTCTTCGGTCATGGACGGGTCGGCAAGAGTGGGAATTCAGGGGGCGAGGCCAAAACGCTCGAGCAGCACCGCGGTGTCGAACAGGGGCAGGCCCATGATGCCGGTGTAGCTGCCCTCGATATGCTCGACGAACATCGCAGCGCGGCCCTGGATGCCGTAAGCGCCGGCTTTGTCCATGGGCTCGCCGGTGGCGATGTAGCGGCGGATGTCGGACTCGCTCAAGGTGCGAAAGCGCACCCGGTTGGTATTCAGTAGATGTTCGGTGCGCTGGCCGTCGGTCAGTGCGATGGCGGTGTGCACCACGTGTTCGCGCCCTGACAGTGTGCGCAGGATCTGGGTGGCGTGTTCGGCGTCGTCGGGCTTGCCGATGATGTCGCCGTCGACTTCCAGCGTGGTGTCTGCCGCCAGCACGGGGCGGTGTGGCAGGCGGCGCCACTGCACGCGCCCCATGCCGCCCTCGGCCTTGGCCAGCGCCACGCGCTGCACGTAGTCGGCCGGGAGCTCGCCCGGAAGCGGAGTTTCGTCGACATCGTGGTCGCCGCGCGCCATGTCGCGGAACAGAAGCACGTCGAAACGGACGCCGATCTGGCGGAGCAATTCGCGGCGGCGGGGGCTGTTCGAGGCGAGGTAGATGGCGTTTTGCATGGCGGCGTCGGGTCAGGTCTGCGCCATTTTACGGGATTCGGCCCCCGCACGGCCGATGGGCTTCATCGAGCCGGCCTTCGCCGGGCAATATGTCTTGCGAGGGTGTTGGCGGCTTGAAACCCGCCCTACTCGCGGTGGTAGGGGTGATTGCGGGTGAGGCTCCAGGCGCGGTAGAGCGCCTCGGCCAGCAGCGGGCGTACCAGCGCGTGCGGCAGCGTGAGGCCGGACAGGCGTACGGTGTCGTTCGCGGTGGCCTTGATCGTTGGGTCGAGCCCGTCGGGGCCGCCGACGATGAAGGCGACATCCTGCCCGTCACCCAGCCAGCGCTCGAAGCGCTCGGCCAGTTTGCGTGTGGTGAGCTCGGTGCCGCGCTCGTCGAGAATGACGCGATGGCAGCGTTCGGGGAGCGCCGCTTCAATGCGCGCGGCTTCGGCGGCCATCATGGCCGGCACCGTTTTACCGGTGGTGCGCGGCTCGGCCTTGACTTCGATGAGCTCGATTGTCGCCTCGCGCGGCATGCGGCGGGCGTAGTCGTCGTAGCCCGCGCTGACCCAGTCGGGCATGCGCGTGCCTACGGCGACAATCAGCAGCTTCACGCTTTGGGCGCGGGCTTCGGATTTTTGGGGGTGGCCTTCCAGAGTTCTTCGAGGTTGTAGTAGGCACGCACGGCGGGCTGCATGACGTGCACCACGATGCCGCCGAGGTCCACCAGCACCCAGTCGCCGCTGTCTTCACCTTCGACGCTGGCCACGGTGCCGCCGGCCTTCTTGACCTCGTCCTGCACGTTGCGCGCGAGGGCGCGGGTCTGACGGCCCGAATTACCACTGGCGATGATCATGCGATCAAACAGCGCAGTGAGTTTCGTGGTGTCGATGACTTCGATGTCGATCGCTTTGACATCTTCGAGTGCGTTGATAACGATCTGTTGGAGTTGGTCTAGTTCCATGGGCTCAGCTATAGAGGGAATGCGCGGCAATATAGTCGAGAACCGGAGCGGGGAGCAAATATCGGGCACTGTGCCCTTGCGCCAGCAGTTCTCGGATGTGGGTGGCCGAAATGGCCAGTGGTGTCATGTCAAAAGGCAGTAGACCGCCAGCCGGCGCGGTGAGCAGCTGATCGGGGTGGCTCAGTCTGCGGCCCTGGCAGGCGGCGTCGAGTTCGGGTGATAAAACCGACGGCCAGCGCCGGCCGTGCGGCGCGTAGCCGGGCCGGTTGGCGACGGCGATGTGCGCCAGCGTGAATAATTCTTCCCAGCGATGCCAGAGCGGCAGGCCTTCGAAGGCATCGGCGCCGAGGATCAACACCAATGGCCGGGCGGGGCCGAGGCGGGCGCGCAGTCGCTCGAGGGTGAGCACGGTGTAGCTGGGGCCGTCGCTGTGCACCTCGCTGTCGTCGACCGACAATTTTGGATTGTCGGCGACCGCTCGTCGGACCATGGCCAGGCGATGCTCGCCGGGGCAGCGCGGCGTGCCTCGGTGCGGCGGTTCGCCGGCTGGTATCAGCCGCAATTCAACCAGGCCGAGGGCTTCGCGCGCTTCTTCGGCCAGGCGCAGGTGGCCGATGTGGATGGGGTCGAAGGTGCCGCCAAGCAGCCCGATCGGTCCGTCAGCCATTGGCCGCCTCGGGCACGTCGTGCCCGAAAATGTCGAGCACGTTGGGCAGGAAGGAGGCGAACACGATCGGGATGGTGATCAGCGGCAGCGGCACGGTGAGCAGACTGGCCAGCGCCGGTGAACTCTGGGCGATGGTCGCCACCAGTAGCGCGGGGCCGCCGACGACCAGGAAAAAGATCCCCAGCAAATACATGCTGAAGGCGCCAAAGCTGCGCCAGCAGGCGATCAGGCTGAAGAACATGGCCTTGGGCGCCGACAGCCCGCGCCAGCCGACCAGCATGGCCGCAAACCAGTAGGCCATCATCAACGGGGTGGTGAGCAAGGTGCCAAACAGCGAGGCGGCCATCAGCCCCGGGGTGTTCATGGTGGCTTCGTCGAGTGGGTGACTACCCACCATGATCTTGAGCAGCATGCCGCCGTCAAACAGCGCGGTGGCGGCCAGCGCCAGCAGCGTGCCGGTGAGGTAGAGGCCGCCCACCGTGACCAGGCCGGCGACATTGCTCTTGAAGCCCGACAGCAGCACGTCCGGTCCCACCTTGCGCCCTTCGTGCACCGCCAGTGTGCCGTTGAGCACGCCGAGCGAGATGATTGGCAGGATGATCGAGGCCACGGCCTGGCCGATCAACGGAATGACGCTGAGCAGCACCAGAATCAGCAGATAGCCGAAGGTGAGGTAGGTGATCAGGGCCGGGCTGCGCTTCCACAGGCGGAAGCCTTCGGCAATCCAGGCAAAGCCGCGGGTGGGGTTGCGTTTGTACGCTTGCATGTCAGACAGACTCGTGGGGGGGCGGCAGGGCGGGGCGGTCGCCAAACGTGTCGCGATAGGCGGCGTGCTGCGCACCGGCGACGACCGGCACCAGCACCAGCATGCCCAGGCCGGCGGGCAGCATGGCCAGCCAGCCAAGCACGTAAAGGCACAGCGCCAGCACGAAAAACACCGGCAGGTTGTGCAGGCAGGCACTGGCCGAGTGGCGCAGGGCGGCGACTGGCTCGGCCTGATGGAACACCACCAGCGCGGGGGCGTACCACAGCGCCATCATCAGCCCGATCCACAGTGCCATGAAGACGATGCTGGCGATCATCACGCCACCGGCGGTGAGCCCGGCCGCGGCCAGCGGACCGATCAGGGCGCCGGTGAGCGCGGCGCTGCCACCGATGGCGGCCGCGACGAAGGCCGAGAGCAGGCCGCCGACCAGATAGCAGATGCCGACCATCACATGCTTGCCGGCGTCGCGCCGCAGGCCGTCGAACAGACCGTCAATGCGTACCGCACGACCGGCGGCGGCGTCGTCGGCGACCATCAGCAGGCCGGCGGTGAGCACCGGCAGCCCGATCAGGCTGATCGCCCAGCCGACCAGCGGCACAAAGCCGAGCACCGCCAGGATCAGCACAAAAATGAGCGCGATCACCGCCCAGCGTGCCGGGTCGCGCAGAAACAGACGCCAGCCGTGGGCCAGCCAGTTCAGGCAGGCGCCGGGGCGCAGCGCGTGCGCGGGGGGCAGGTTGTGCCGGGTGTCAGTCATCAGCTATGCCAGGGCAGCGTATGGCCAGCAGCAATGCGCTGGCGGAGGATGTCGCGGTATTCGTTGGGGTCTTTGACCAGCACCATTTCGCCGTCGCGCGGCAGGTGGAAGTCTTCGGCCCGCGACAGCCAGAAGCGCAGCGCCGCGGCGCGCAACATGGCCGGCCAGGTGGCGTGTTCGGCCTCGGTCAGCGGACGCTCGGCATGGTAGCCGGTGAGCAGGGCGCGGGTGCGGACCGGGTCGAGCTCGCCGGTGGCGTCGGCGCACCAGTCGTTGACCGTGACGGCCAGATCGAAGAGCAGTGCATCGTTGCCGGCAAAGTAGAAGTCGATCACGCCGCCGACCTCGTCGCCATCCCACAGCAGATTGTCGCGGAACAGGTCGGCGTGGATGGCCCCGTCGGGCAGGGCGGCGACGTCGATGCTCGCCTGGAAGACGAGTTCGTCGTCGAGCAGGGCTTGCTCGTCGGCAGTCAGGTAGGGGCGCACGGCCTGCGCGGTGCGGGTGCGCCACTCGGGCCCGCGCGGGTTGTCCTGGCGGCGGCCGAAGCGCTGCCCGGCCAGATGCAGCCCGGCCATCATGGTGCCCACCTTGGTGCAGCGCTCGGCGCTGGGTGACATGTCCGACGCACCCGACAGGCGGCGTACCAGCGCGGCGGGTTTGCCGGAGAGCGTGCCGAGGTATTCGTTATCGAGGTCGGCGATTGGCGCGGGTACCGGCAGGCCGTGGCGCGCCAGATGCGCCATCAGGTGCAGATAGAAGGGCAGCTCGGCGTGCGACAGGGTTTCGAACAGCGTCAGCACATAGCGGCCGAGGCTGGTGGTGACGAAGAAATTGCTGTTCTGCACCCCTTCGGAGATGCCGCACAACTCGATCAAGTGACCGATGGCGTAGTTGGACAGCCACTCATCGAGGGCGTCGGGGGTAACCGGTGTGAAAACAGACATAGTGATATCACCGACCTGACCGTGGCCCGGCCGGCGAGAGCATTGAACTTACCAGGACTTGACGATCCACATCGGCACGGACAACGGCTTTTCGCCGGTGACATGCTCGAAGGTGCCGTCGCCGCGGCGGTCGATCATGTAGTAGGGCGTGCCATGCGGCGGCGTGACCTTGACCATGTAGAGCTTGCCGTGGGAACGATACTCCTCGACCACGTCTTCGCCGCGCTTGACGATGGTGACTTGCGGCTCGAAGTCTTCCTCGGTCACGCCGGCCGGAATCGGCGGTGGCGCGGGGACATCTTCGAGCTTGGCCGGCCGGTCTTGCGCGCCGGCAGACAGGGTAAAAGCAAACAGCGGAGCGGCAATCAGCAGTTTGAAAAGCGGCGTGCGCATGAGGTTCTCCTTGATTGGCGCGATTCTAGCAGTTTGACCCCCGCGGCAACGGATGGTTTTAGTGTTTGCTTACATTGCGGCGGCGTGTCGCCGCGCAGGCGCTACGGCCGGCGTACGCGCTGTACCTGCACGCCCAGCCCGTCAATGCCCGCCTCGACCACATCGCCCGGCTGCAGGTAGCGTGGCGGCTTCTGGCCCATGCCGACGCCGGGCGGCGTGCCGGTGATGATCAGGTCGCCAGGCTCGAGCGTCATTACCCGGCTGCATTCGGCGACCAGGCGCGCGCAGGAGAAGATCATGGTGGCGGTGTGGCCGTTTTGCATGCGCTCGCCATTGACGCTCAGCCACAGGCCGAGGGCCTGCGGGTCGGGCACCTCGTCGGCGGTGACCAGCCAGGGGCCGACCGGGCCGAAGGTGTCGAAACCCTTGCCTTTGCCCCACTGGCCGCCGGAGCGGTCGAACTGATAGCCGCGCTCGGAGATGTCGTTGGCCACGCAATAGCCGGCCACATGGTCCAACGCCTCGGCCTCGCTCACCGAGCGCGCCTGCCGGCCGATGACGATGCCCAGCTCCACTTCCCAGTCGAGACGGGTGAAGTCCGGTGGCGGCACGATGTCGTCGTTGGCGCCGCACAGGCAGCTCGTCCATTTGGGGAACATCACCGGCTCGGCCGGCTCGGGCAGGCCGGCTTCGGCGGCATGGTCGGAATAATTGAGACCGATGGCGACGAACTTTCCGCAAGCGCTCCACGGCACGCCGAGGCGCGGTGTGCCAGTCACCATGGGCAGGCTGTTAGTGTCGAGTGCGCGCAGGGCGGCCAGTGCGTCCGGCGCGAGCGTGGCGGGGGTGATGTCGCCGATCACGCCGGACAGATCGCGCAACTCGCCCTGCGCATCGAGCACGCCGGGGCGTTCTTCACCGAGCGGGCCGTAGCGCAGCAGTTTCATAGGTTGAGCATCAGTTCGTGTTCATCGGGCAGCGGCAGGAAGCCGCGGGTTTCGTAATGCTTGAAGATCGCCTCGACCACCTGGTCCGGATCGTCGATGAGCTGGATCAGGTCGAGGTCTTCGGGGTTGATCATGCGCTCGCTCACCAGCCGCTCCTTGAACCACGCCAGCAGCCCTTCCCAGAAGGGCTTGTGCACCAGGATGATCGGGATGTTGCGGGTTTTGCCGGTTTGCATCAGCGTCATCGCTTCGAGCAGTTCGTCCAGCGTGCCGAAGCCGCCGGGCATCACCACATAGGCCGAGGCGAACTTCACGAACATGAACTTGCGCGCGAAGAAGTGCTGAAAGGTCTGCGAGATGTCTTGATACGGGTTGGCCTGCTGTTCGTGCGGCAGTTGGATGTTCAGCCCGATGGACGGGCTCTTGCCAAAAAAGGCGCCCTTGTTGGCCGCTTCCATGACGCCCGGCCCGCCGCCCGAGATGACCGAAAAACCGGCGTCCGACAGCTTGCGGGCGATCTGTTCGGCGAGGATGTAATACGGGTGGTCGGCCGGTGTGCGCGCGCTGCCGAAGATGGAGACCGCCGGGCGGATTGCGCTGAGCCGTTCGGTGGCCTCGAAGAACTCTGACATAATTCCGAAGATTCGCCAGGATTCGCGCGCGTTGTACTGTGGCACGGCGGCATTGGGCAGGTCGGCGGGGAGTTTGTCCTTGACGTTCATGTGGCCTCGTGTGCAGTGCGTAGTGGCGGGTCCGCCTTCCGACAACCTTTGCCGGTGACATCCCCATGCCCACGCTTTTGCTCGTTGATGGTTCGAGTTATCTCTTCCGCGCCTTTCATGCCATGCCCGATCTGCGAAATGCCGCAGGCGAGCCGACCGGCGCGGTGTATGGGGTTCTGAACATGCTACGTCGGCTCGATGCCGACTACAAGGCGGAGTACCGCGCCTGCATTTTCGACGCCAAGGGCAAGACCTTTCGCGACGACTGGTTTCCCGATTACAAATCGCATCGCCCGCCCATGCCCGAAGACCTCGCGGTGCAGATCGCCCCGCTGCACGCGGCCGTGCAGGCGCGCGGCTGGCCGCTGCTGATGGTCGAGGGCGTCGAGGCCGACGATGTGATCGGCACGCTCGCCCGCCAGGCCAGCGCCGCCGGCATGGACGTGGTGATCTCCACCGGCGACAAGGACCTCACCCAACTGGTGGATGAACGCGTGCGCTGGGTCAACACCATGAGCAACGAAGTGCTCGACCCGGCCGGCGTCGAGGCCAAGTTCGGCGTGCCGCCCGAGCGCATCATCGACTACCTCGCGCTGGTTGGCGACACAGTCGACAACATCCCCGGCGTGGACAAATGCGGCCCCAAAACCGCCGTGAAATGGCTTAACCAGTTTGGCTCGCTGGACGAAATCGTCGCCCATGCCGACGAGGTGGGCGGCAAGGTCGGCGAGAACCTGCGCAAACATCTCGATTTTCTGCCGCTGGGTCGCAAGCTGGTGACCGTGGCCACCGACCTCGACCTCGGCCTCGGCCCCACCGATCTCGCCCCGCGCGAAGAAGACCGCGAAAAGCTGGTCGAGCTGTTCAGCCACCTCGAATTCAAGAGCTGGCTGCGTGAAGTCCAACAGGCCGGCGCCACCCCGGCCAAGGGCGAGGCGGCCACCCCCGCGGCCCCCGCTGCGGTCGAACACCCCGATGACCCGACCATGCACCGCCAAGGCTACGACACCGTGCTCGACGCCGAGTCGCTGGCCGCCTGGGTGGTCAAACTGCGTACCGCGCCGATCGCCGCCTTCGACACCGAAACCACCAGCCTCGACGCCATGGCCGCCACGCTGGTCGGCCTGTCCTTTGCCGTGCCGGGCGGGGGCGCCGCCTATGTGCCCGTCGCCCACAACTACGCCGGCGCGCCTGACCAGCTCAGCATCGACGCCGTGCTGCTTGCCCTGCGCCCCTGGCTGGAGAGCGACAAATACAAAAAGGTCGGCCAGAACCTCAAGTACGACAAACATGTGCTGGCCAACTACGACGTGCGCCTGCGCGGCATCGCCGACGACACCATGCTCGCCTCCTATGTGCTCGAGAGCGATAAGTCGCACGACATGGACAGCCTCGCCAAACGCCACCTCGGGCTGGAGACCATTCCCTACACCGCGCTGTGCGGCAAGGGCGCCAAGCAGATCGGCTTCGATCAGGTGGCGCTGGATCAGGCTGCCGAATACGCAGCCGAAGATGCCGACATCACCTTGCGCCTGCAGCAGCACTTTGCCGGCCAGCTGGCCGCCGAGCCGAAACTCGAGGCGCTGTATCGCGACATCGAGCTGCCGAGCATGGAAGTGCTGTTCGAGATGGAACGCAACGGTGTACTCATCGACGACTTCCTGCTCGCCCAGCACAGCGAAGAACTTGGCCGTCGCCTGGTCCAGCTCGAAGCCGAGGCGCACAAGCTCGCCGAGCAGCCCTTTAACCTCAACTCCCCCAAGCAGCTTGGCGAACTGTTGTTCGGCAAGCTCGAACTGCCGGTGGTCAAGAAAACCGCCACCGGGCAGCCCTCCACCGACGAAGAAGTGCTGCAAAAGCTGGCAGAAGACTACCCCCTGCCCAAGCTGCTGCTCGACTACCGGGGCCTCGCCAAGCTCAAGAACACCTATGCTGACAAGCTGCCGCTGATGGTCAACCGCCACACCGGCCGGGTGCACACCAGCTTCTCGCAGGCCGTCGCCGTCACCGGCCGTCTCGCCAGCTCAGACCCCAACCTGCAGAACATCCCCATCCGCAGCGAAGAGGGCCGCCGCATCCGCGCCGCCTTTATCGCGCCCAAAGGCCATCGTCTGGTCAGCGCCGACTACTCGCAGATCGAGTTGCGCATCATGGCCCACCTGTCCGGCGACAAGCGCCTGCTGCAAGCCTTTGCCGACGGCGAAGACGTGCACCGCGCCACCGCCGCCGAAATCTTCGGCCTCACCCCGCTGGAGGTCGACAAGGAACAGCGCCGCTATGCCAAAGTCATCAACTTCGGCCTCATCTACGGCATGAGCGCGCACGGCCTCGCCAAAAACCTCGGCATCGACCGCGGCGCCGCCGGCAACTACATCGAGCGCTACTTCGCCCGCTACCCCGGCGTCGCCGACTACATGGCCCGCACCCGCGCCGAAGTCGCCGACAAAGGCTATGTCGAAACCGCCTTCGGCCGCCGCCTGCATCTGCCCGACATCCACGCCAGCCAGGCCGGCCGCCGCCAGGGCGCCGAACGTGCCGCCATCAACGCCCCCATGCAAGGCACCGCCGCCGATCTCATCAAAAAAGCCATGATCGCCGTCTCCGCCTGGCTCAAGAAAGATCAGCTCAAATCAAAGCTGATCCTGCAGGTGCATGACGAACTCGTGCTCGAAGTGCCGGATGCGGAATTGGCCCTGGTGCGAGAGCAGCTACCGAAGCTGATGGCCGGCGTGGCCAAGCTGTCGGTGCCGCTGGTGGCGGAAGTGGGGGATGGGGCGAATTGGGATGAGGCGCATTGAGGTCTAGCAAACCGAACGAAAACGGTAGCGCTGCGGTTTGGATTTGTGCAGTACTACCACTGGCGCGGCCTACTACTCATGCATAATTAGTGCAAACGGTTGTCAAACAGAGTGAGTAGAGTGGCAGGATCATAACCGCATGAAAAAAAGAGGTGCTATACGCAGAGGGTTGGATCGGGTTAGAAGGTATTTTTGGGGGCACAAATACATCTACCAACAAGCGTGGGCGCTTTTGGTCGGCTTTCCCCCATTCTTTGTGACCAACTTTCAATCTGTGGAGAGGTTTGCGGCTGAGGTGCGTGCTGATTGGCCTAGATTGGGCGCGATTCTTGACGCTAGCGCTCTTCGGTGGCTTATTTTTGCCGCGCTTTGGGTTGCGCTGCTTACTCTCGCAAAAAATGTTCTCAGCGGATGGTTGAAGCGGGAGCCTGACGGTTGGGAGCAGGCACCGCAGATTCTTCTGTCTGCTCTAGATACTATCGTTGGTCACAAGGAGCAACGGTTCGCGAAACGACTCCAGCAAGCGACGCATAAATCGGCGCAAGGAAAGCCGCTGACCCCCGCCGAAGTATTCCGAAGCATCACCCAGCCGACTGCGCAGTTTTGCCGAATTGGGGAGGCGATATGGTGGACCTTCGACTTGCTAACAAGAACTAGTCAAGAGCGGAAGGATTTGCGGGTTCAGCTGGGCGTTGTGCATCAAGACAAGCTCAAGAAATTCTTGTGCTCTTACCCATCGCACCTACCAGTGAAGTCGTCCCTCGAAGAACTTAGCCATCCGTCGTCATCAATAATGAGCGCCGCTCGAAGTGGGCGCCTGGTCATAGTTGAAAGCACAGCTGATGAAGTTAGCAAAGCGGATCCGCAATTTCGGGCAACCCGTAGTTTAGGGCCAGAAGACGAAGGATCGCTTCTATGCTATCCCGTTGAGATGCCGACGAAAGGGGTGGTTATAGTGATTTCAATCTTCTATCCTGAGGACAATACATTCGTTGAGCGCTACCGGGCAAAGTACGATGGGGTTCTTAGCAAGTTTGATCTTAGAGTTCGCCTAGAGTACGCGCTTCACGGCCTAAAGCTTCTTGCTGATAGTGAGTATCGAGATGTCGAAAACGCTTGAAGATCTTATTGTAGAGACGCTCGCAAGCTCGACGCCTGAGAAGCGTTCGGCAAAGGAGCTTCGACGAGATTCCGAGCGATTGTTAGTGCAAGTAAATCGCTTCAATGCTGCGTTGGGTATTCGCGAGCTGCCGGCTGAGCATCCTTCCAAGAAGGATGGGCCCATGAGGAAGCCCGTCTAGCAAGCGTAGTTGTGGTCGATCACCCGATGAGAGCCCGGATCCGGCTTTTGGCCTGCATCCGGGCTACGGCCTACCCCTCTGCTTGGAACCGCGAATGGCGCTGCTACGGCGCCTGGTTTACCCACTTCTCCACCAAGCCCTCAAGCGCCTCGCTGTGATAGAGGTCGATGCACTTCATCGTGTTGAATTTCGATGCAATGGAGCCCGAGTACGTGCGCCCCGCGTATTGCTTCGCCAACTTGCCAAGCGTCTCGTAGGCCTCGATGGGCTGGTTGCCGAATTCGAGGTAGGCGCTGGCGGTGGCGTTGGCGTCGTCGCGGTCCGCCGGGCTCTTGGCGATCGTCGCCAGGCAGGCGCTCAGGGCCCAGTTCTTGAGCAGTTCCCGCTGCGAATAGCTGGCTGTTTGGGGCATGGCTTCCGACGAGGTGTCGGTGGCGCAGGCGGGGAGGGCGAGCGCGGCAAGCATGATGGTGGCGTATTTCATGGTAGTACCCATATGGCGCCCGATTCGGGCACGAAGCTGCCGTTGTCTGGGTCGCCCAGCAGATGGCAGCTATCAGCGCATAGTGTGCCATCCCACAAGGTCACATGCCCGCTTGCATTGCCCCAGCCGTGGCCTTTGATGACGACGATGCCCTGCATGTGCTTGAAGTCATCCGGCGTCGGTGCGGAGGCGTTCTTGTCTGGGGCGCCGAAGCTGTCTTCGAGGTAGCGCATCATGTCGCGCACCCGGTAGATGTATTGCATCCGGTCGCCACCGCTCACCGTGGCGTAACGGCTGCTCTTGGGGATGGGAAAGCCAGTCTTGTTAAGAACATAGCTCATCCGGATTGGGCAGGCGTTCTCGAATCCGCCTACGGGCAGTTCGATGTTTTCCTGGACCCGGCCTCCGATCTTCTTTCCGACTGCCTTGACGGAGAGGCGGACTGCCATGAAGCTTGCCCAGGCGCTTTGGAATGATGGTCTTTGCATGGAAATGGGGGTGTGTTAAAAATGACGAAATCATAATCCGTGCAATCGAAAAAAGCGATGCTTTTCCCCGGTTGCTGCGTTGTATCCGGACTGCCGATCAGCGTAGCTCAACAATCCCCCGCCCGCCGTCCCGCCAACGCCACCCCGATCGCCAGCACGGCCCCCGCGTAGATCCAATTCACCAGCGATCCGGCCAGTTGGTACCACGGCGAGCGCAGAAGCATGAATCCAGCGGCCGGATCAATCTGCACATAAACCTGGACGCCAATGTTGAGTGCGACGGAGATGCCGAGCGCGATCGGCACGATCCACACCCACCGTGTTCCAAAATAACGCGCGAGCAGCACCCAGCCGGCCGTGAGCATGAGGCCGGGGAAGGCTTGCAGGGCGAGGCTGGCGACTGCACCGGTCGGCCCGCCGAGCAGGCCGATACCGATGCTGGCCAGGATGAGCGTGGTGGCGGCGATGGCGCGTGTCCACAGGCCGGGGCGGCCGGCGAGGCGGTAGGTGTCGAGTTGCGCGTCGGGTCGGACTTTGGCGAGCACGGCGCCGAGTTGGCTGCGGATGGCGTCGGCGACGCGGCTGTGTTCGGTGAATGCCCAGCGTTTGCGCGGCGCGTCGGGCGCCATCACAGGGGCGCCGTCGGCGTCGAAGCCGATGAGGTAGGTCGATTCAGTGAACGGCGGCATCGTCAGGCCGAAGTGTTTTTCGACCAGCGGGCTGAAGTGTTCGTAGATGGCTTGTTCTTTTTTGTGCCGCCCCTTGCGGGTGAAGGCGTCGGCGGGGCGCGGGGGCAGGTAGAGCAGCAGCGACTGCGGCGCGACGCGTTGGCGCACTTGCTGTATTTCCCATTCGATACCGGGAGAGTCGCCCATGGCCAGCACCACCATGCCGGCCTGGTCGAGCCAGGTCTGGACACGTGCCTGCCAGTCGCCCTCGCCGATGAAGTCGCGGTAGGCGCCGTGCGGGTGCATGCCGACGCGTGCCCAGCGATTGGGTTCGGCGATGGAGACCAGCGGGCCGATGGCGTTGAGCGCGAGCAGAAAGTCTTCGGCTTTGGCGGTGATGGCGGTGGTGGTTTCGCCGGTGCTGACGATGTCGTAGGTGAGCGCCTGGTCTTCGCCGAAGGGCCGCAGATAGACGACCGGGGCGCGGGTGTCGCGTGCGAGCACATCGGCGACGCTGGGCACGAAAAAGTGTTCAGCCGCGACCAGCGAGGCGACCGCCATCAGCAACAGCACGGTGGCGACAATCGCGCCGGCGAGCCAGTGGAGTGCCTGACCAAAGGCGGCAAACGCAACGGCCACTGACACCACGCCGAGCAGGCAGCCGATGAGGTAACACACCACGCCTGCCGCGTGCCGGCGGCTGCGGCGCACCGGGCTGTCGGGGGCGGGCGGCGGTGGCGTTTCCATGCAGGGGCTCCGATGGCTTCCAGAGCTTGAGTCTAGCAAGCGTCGCCTGAATGCAGTGCAGTGGAATCCGGGAGTCATCGGTGGGTCCGCCGCAACTTCTGGATTACGGCCGTCGGTCTGCCCCCAATGACCGACCAAGGCCCGCTGTACGAATCCGCCGCGGGCCGTCGTGGCGACGACTTGCCCGCATTGTTCTACCTGCCGATTTGCCGCATTTCTCCTGCGGTTGCGCTCTGCCGGCTTCAAGACCGTCTCGATTTCGCCGTAGAACGTTCGTAGTAGGCAGATAGCCGAATACGGGGTTGAGGAGAGGCGATCGAGTGGTGTCGGTGAAGAAGGTCCTGCGGGATAACCGGATGCGGCTGCTGGTGGTTGGGCTGGGGGCGGCGGCTTGCCTCGCGGTCGGTGCGCAGTGGGCGTCCGATGTGGCTTTGATGGCGGGATTGGCCCTGTTGGCGGTGACTTTGATGCTCGGCTGGCGGGAGCTGCGCCGTCTGCACGAGATCTTTCGTGCGCACGGTTTGGCGATGCGCGGGGCACACGATGGGCTGTGGTCGTGGGACCCGGTGAGCAAGCGGCTGTGGGTGGGCGACCGGCTATTGGCGATTCTCGGGTATTCGAGCAATTTCCTGGTCGATACGCACGGCTGGCTGGAACTGGTGCATCCAGATGATCGGGCCGGCTACAACCAGGCGGTGGCTCGGCATCTCAAGGGCGAGACGCCGTTTTTCTACTTCGAGTATCGGGTTCGCGCGCGCGATAGCAGTTACCGCTGGATTGCCTCGCGCGGCGAGGCGGTGCGTAACCGGCGCGGTCGTGCGGTGCTGATGGCCGGGTCGGTGTCGGACATTACCAAGCGCAAGGAGACCGAGGCGCGTATTCATTATCTGGCGTATCACGATCAGCTCACCGGCCTGGCCAATCGGGCGCTGTTGGCCGATCGCCTGGACCTGGCCATCGCCCAGGCCTCCCGAGGCAAGGCAGCCGGTGTGGCGGTGTTGTTCATCGATATCGATCGCTTCAAGGATGTGAACGATGTGCATGGTCATGCCACTGGCGACGTGTTGCTGGTTGAACTGGCCAGGCGCCTGCACGGCTGTGTGCGCGAGTCCGATACGCTGGTGCGCCAGGGCGGGGACGAATTCATCATGGTGATGTCGGCTGTTGATGCGCCAACGACCGTGGCGCCGGTGGTGGCCAAACTGCTTGAGGCCGTGCGCCAGCCGCTCACCGCCGGTGAGGTGGAGTTGTGCGTGAGTGCCAGTATCGGGGTGAGCCTGTTTCCGGATGATGCGGCCGATGCACAGACATTGCTGCGCAATGCCGATACTGCGATGTATGACGCCAAGCGTTCGGGGGGCAACGTGGCGCGTTTCTATACCCGCGAGATGAACGATGCGGTGTGTCAGCGGGTGGCGATCGAGAGCGGCTTGCGTCAGGCCATTGCGCGTGAGGAGTTGTCGCTGCATTTCCAGCCACAGTTAAGCATTGCCACGGGCGCGCTGGTGGGCTGCGAGGCGCTGCTGCGCTGGCGTGACGGCGAGGGGCGCTGCGTGCCGCCGGATCGTTTCATCCCGGTGGCGGAGGCGTCCGGCCAGATTCTGCCGATTGGTGAGTGGGTGGTCGGCCGCGCGCTTGATCATATTGCTGCCTGGCGGGCCGACGGCTTGGTGCCGCCGCGGGTGGCCATCAACGTGTCGGCACGCCAGCTGGTCCAGCCGGGCTTTGCGGCCATGGTGCTGGCGGCGCTGGCCCAGCGCGCGCTGCCAACCGAGGTGCTGGAGGTGGAGGTGACCGAGTCGATTTTCCTGCATCCGGAAGCTGCTGCGCTGGGCGAGTTGCGCCTGCTGCACCGGCGCGGTATCCGGCTCGCACTGGACGATTTTGGCACCGGCTATTCGTCGCTGTCCTATCTGGGCGTGCTGCCCTTCGATACGCTGAAGATCGACCGCAGTTTTGTCGCCACCATCGACGCACCGGATGATGCGCGTGGCGACGCGATCCTGAAGGCGACGATCGCCATGTCGCGCGCCTTCGATATGCAGGTGGTGGCCGAAGGGGTTGAGCGCCCCTCGCAACTGGCGGCCTTGCGGGCGCTGTCGTGTGATGTGTGCCAGGGCTATCTGTTCAGCCCGCCACTTGCCGCCGAGGATTTTGCCGACCGTTGCCTGGCGATCAAGCCGGCGCAGGATATCGCGCCGACTCGTGAGCTGCGGTGAACAGGCGTTGCAATGGGAAATGAACGCCCCCTGGCTTTACGGTATCGTTGGGTGAAGTGGCCGCTCATGCGCTGACCTGTGTTTGCGAAACCCCGGCCCGCCAGCCCGCCGCATTTGATGCGCCGGTCCCCTTTGCATTGTTTTCAACGGATCCCTTCATGACTCACGCCGCCGACAATGTCCCGGCCGACAGCACGGTCTACAAAACCTTGCTTGAATCGACCAAGGCCATTCCCTGGCAGATCGACTGGAAGACCCTGCAGTTCACCTATATTGGCCCGCAGATCGAGCAGCTGCTCGGCTGGACGCCGTCGAGCTGGGTGACGGTGCAGGATTGGGCTGATCGCATGCACCCGGAAGACCGCGAACGGGTGGTTGATTTCTGCGTGGCGCAGTCGCAGGCCGGCACCGACCACGAGGCCGACTATCGTGCGCTGACCAAGGATGGCGAGGCCGTGTGGATTCGGGATGTTGTGCACGTGAAACGCAACGAGGCCGGTGACGTGGAGTCGCTGATCGGCTTCATGTTCGATATCAGTGAGCGCAAGGCAGCCGAGCAGAAACTGCTCGCGTTGCAAGAGGAGCTCGAATCGCTGTCGTTCAAGGACGGGCTGACCGGAGTGTCCAACCGGCGCATGTTCGATTCCATCCTCGACGCCGAATGGGTCGAGGCGCGGCGCATGGGCCAGGCGCTGTCGTTGATCCTGATCGATATCGACTACTTCAAACAGTACAACGACTGCTATGGCCACATTCAGGGCGATACCTGCCTCAAGCAGGTGGCTCAGGTGCTCGCCAGTGCGGCGACTCGAAGCCGGGACGGCTTTGCCCGGTTTGGCGGGGAAGAGTTCGTTCTGATCCTGCCGGGTACCGATGCCGCGTCAGCATTGACGGTGGCCGAGCGCTGTCGAAGTTTGATCTTCAAGGCGCAGATCCCGCACGACGCCTCACCGGTGGGCCAGCTGCTGACGATCAGCCTTGGCGTGGGCACGACCATTCCCGCGCGTCACGAGACGGCCATCGACTTTGTCGAGATGGTCGATCAGCGCCTCTACCAAGCCAAGCAACGCGGTCGCAATTGCATCGTTGGTGCGGTCTGACCGGTTCGGTGCTGGCCGCGTTAAGGCTCCCAATGCGTGGGCCGGCGCACCGCGATATACACCTCACGCAAGAACAGGCCGAGTCCGCAGATCATCGACAGCATGGCAAGAATGAATAGCGTCGCAATGGTGGCGGTGAGGTCGACGCGAATGAGGGTGCCGACAAAGGCGCCGGCCACCACCAGACAGACCAGCAAGGCGCTGAGCACCTGAAAGAAAATGGCCTGGTAGATCTGCGTGCCGCGGCGGGCGAGCAGGCTCAGTTCGCGTTCGAGCGCCTCTTTTTGGTCGGGCGCGGCTTTTTCTTGCAGGCGACGGCGGACGACGCGACGGCGGTCCACCACGCGCGCGAGGCGCCCGCTCATGGCGTTGATCAGCGTGGCCAGCGCGGTGAGCAGGAACACTGGGGCGACGGCGAGCTGAATAGCGTGGGAGAGGTCGGTGAGGTGTTCGGGCATGGCACGGATCCGCTGAGTGGACGGATAGCATAGCGCCCGCTGGGCGGATCAGCGAAGCGTGATCCGCCGGATGTTGGCGCTACCGCGGCGGTGCCGCTCCGCAGCGAACGCCACCTGTGCAGGTCAGCCGCGGCCGAGCAAGCGATCGAACCAGCCCACTTTTTTGTTCGCGGTGACCGCCGCGGCCGGTGTTTCGCCGTGGTGCTCCCGGTACCAGTTTCCGAAGCGCAGATCGTGGGTCATGATGTGACCGATGAGCCATTTGTTCAGGAACTTCCGAAGTTGCTGGATGCGTTCGTCGTCCCAGGAGTCTTCTGCGCTCAGGAAGTCGGCGACCGTCGAGCTGAACGCTTCGTGTAGCTTCAGGTGATCTGAAAAGCCGGGGTAGCCGCTATTTTCCATCAGCTGTTGCTCGTTGGAAAAATGGGTCACGACGTAGTCGAGCAATTCGTCGAGTGTTTCATTGACCGTCGCCAGGTCGAGTTGCTTGACCAGAGTGAAAAGATGTTTGTGTTCGCTGTCGACCTGATCAACGTTGATCTTGAAGCCGTCGCGCCATTCGACGACGAATGCGGGTCTTTTGTCTGAGGTTTCGCTCATGTTGGCTTCCTTCGAATTGATTCAATGATACGCAGCTGGCTGATCGGGGCCGCGACGACAACGTGATAGTTGCCGTGGATGTCCGAGTTGGTCAACGTCACCCGGGTTGCCGAACTTTAATGGTCCGGCTTCGGTCCCGTGCGGGGCGTATGAGAAAAGCATGATCGCCCGAACGTCAGCCGCGCTGCGAGAGGGCTGTACACGGAATGGCGCAGAACGCCCTATACTTGTTTTATGCAAAAGACATGTGTTGTGCTGTTTTTGTGGTTGAGCCAGGCTGTTTGCGCTGGCGGGGTTGCGCTTGATCCGGTGGTGCCGCCGGTGGTCCTGGCGCGCGAGGCGACCGAGGGCATCGATCCGGCGCCCTACTGGGTGAGCGAAAAGCTCGACGGCGTGCGGGCAATCTGGGATGGCCGCGCGCTGCGTTTTCGCAGTGGTCGACCGGTGCACGCACCCGACTGGTTCGTACAGGCGCTGCCGCCTCAGGCCATGGACGGGGAGTTGTGGCTGGGGCGCGGGCGTTTTGCCGAGCTGTCGGGGCTAGTGCGCAAGCAGATGCCGGTCGATGCAGAGTGGCGGCGGGTGCGCTACATGATTTTCGAATTGCCCGATGCGCCGGGCGACTTTTCGCAGCGGGTGAGCGCGATGCGCACGTTGGTGGCATCGGTGGATGTGCCGTGGCTTGGCGTCGTGGCGCAAGCGCGGGTGCCCAACCGTGCGGTGCTGACGGCTCAGCTCGCCGAGGTGCTCGCGGCCGGGGGTGAGGGGCTGATGCTGCACCGGGCCGACGCGCCTTATCTTACGGGTCGCAGCGATGCGCTGCTCAAGCTCAAACCCTGGCGTGACGCCGAGGCGATCGTGACTGCGCATGTGCCGGGGCAGGGGCGGTTTGCCGGCATGCTCGGGGCGCTGGAAGTGCGTATGGCAGACGGGCGGAAATTCCGCATCGGGACGGGGCTCTCCGATGCCGAGCGGCGCGCGCCACCGGCCATCGGCGCGCAGATCAGCTTCCGCTATCGTGGCCTGACGGCGACTGGCTTGCCGCGTTTTGCCAGTTTTTGGCGGGTGCGCGAGCCGCTGTAGGCGTGACGCCAGGCTACGAATCGTTACTGCTTTGCCGGTCGCCAGTGAATAGAATGGCGCCATGAAAAAATCTCTCCTGCTCCTGCTTCTGGTGGTCGCCACCCCGGCCGTCCAGGCTAATGCCGATTTCGATGCCTGTCTCGCGCGCCTGCGCGGCGAGGCGGTGTCAAAGCAAGTGTCGACCGAGACCTTCGACCGGCTCACCACCGGTCTCGTGCCCGACCCGACGGTGCTCGAAGCGCTCGACCGTCAGCCCGAGTTCGTCACCCCGATCTGGGATTACCTCGCGGCGCTGGTCGACCAGGAGCGCATCGACGATGGCGCGGCCCGGCTCAAGGAATGGGCCGGGGTGCTGGAGAAAGTGTCGGCCGAATACGGCGTTGATCCGGCCACGGTGGTGGCGGTGTGGGGGGTGGAAAGTAACTTCGGACGCAACTTTGGCAGCCGGCCGCTCATTACCTCGCTGGCGACGCTGTCTTGCGAGGGGCGGCGGCAGAGCTACTTCAAGGGCGAGTTTTTCACCACCTTGCGCATCGTGCAGGAAGGCCATATCGCGGCGGATCGGCTGACCGGTTCATGGGCCGGCGCGTTTGGTCATACCCAGTTCATGCCCTCGACCTTCATGCGTGTGGCGGTGGACTTTGACGGCGACGGTCGCCGCGATCTGATCGACAGCGTGCCCGACGCGCTGGCCTCGACGGCCAACTACCTCAAGCGCGCCGGCTGGCGCACCGGCGAGACCTGGGGCTACGAGATTCGCCTGCCGGCCGGCTTTGACGAGGGCATTGCCGGGCGCAAGGCGCGTCGCCCCTTGAGCGACTGGGCGCGGATGGGTGTGCGGCGAGTTGATGGCAGCGCGATTGCGTCGGACGACACCGCCGCTGCCGTGTTGTTGCCGGCCGGCAAAGACGGGCCAGCCTTCCTCGTCTTCCGAAACTTCAACGCCATCTACAGCTACAACGCGGCCGAAAGCTATGCGCTGGCGATTGCGCACCTGTCCGATCGGCTGCGCGGCGGCGCGCCCTTTGTCACGGCGTGGCCGACCGATGATCCGGGCATCGGCCGCAACGAGCGGCGTGAGCTGCAGCAATTGCTGCTCGATCGCGGGCACGACATCGGCGAAGTCGACGGCATGATCGGAAGCCGCAGCCGCGCGGCGATTGCCGATGAGCAGACGCGCCTCGGTTTTGAGGCAAACGGCCGCGCCGGGCGCAAGATTCTGGACGCCTTGAAAGCGGGGCGCTGAACGCAGGTGTAAGACTTTCGCGGCCACGACGTCTATTCAGCATCATGCGGCGCGTCGTCCTTGGGGGCGGCGCGTGGCAACCATGCGAAGGAATGGACGATGGTGTTTGTAAGCCCGTCGGGGGTTGCACGGTCTGTTGGGGCAGGCGCGATGCCGAAAGCGTCGCGTGTTCGCCCATCGACTGCTGGAGCTGCCATGCCTACCGACCCGCTCACCGACCCCGCTGCCCTGACCCGTCTGCGTCGCGAGATGCTGCGCTTTGCCGAGTTGCAGTTGCGTGACCGCGCGCTGGCCGAAGATGTGGTGCAAGACACGTTCATCAAGGCCATGGACAAGCGCGACAGCTTTGAAGGCCGCGCTTCGATCAAGACCTGGGTGTTTTCGATTCTGCGAAACACCTTGATCAACGCGATTCGCAGTCGTGCGAAGTTTGTGGATGTGTCGACGGTCGAGTCGGAAGGCGAGCAGGTGGCGCTCGATGCGTTGTTTGATGCGAACGGCCGATGGATGGACGGCGCCCGCTCCGAGGTGTGGCTGGCGCCCGATCAGGCGGCCGAAAACAGCGCCTTCTGGGAGGTGCTGGAGGTGTGTTTGAACGATTTGCCCGAGAACACCGCGCGGGTGTTCACGATGCGCGAGTTTCTCGGCTTGGCGACCGATGAGATCGGCCAGACAACGGGGATGAGCGTATCGAATATCCATGTGGTGCTGCACCGGGCACGCATGGGGCTGCGCGAATGTCTGCGACAACGGTGGTTTGAAACGGAGGCCGCGACATGTTGAGCTGCAAGCAGGTGACGCGATTGGCGTCGGAAAAACTGGACCGCCCATTGAGCTTGCGCGAGCGACTGTCGTTCCGGATGCATTTGATGATGTGCGCGGCCTGCAGTCGTTTTGATGGGCAGATGCAGTTCATGCGGACGGCGATCTCGCGCCTCTCACGCGGCGAAACGCCCGACCGGGAGGACCGTTGAATCAGGCCACGCGTGCGTCGAAGGTTTCGCCGGGGCGCCGGATGGACGGGTGCTTGGCGGTGTTTTTGACATGCAGGCGCCAGAAGTAGCCCAGCAGATTGTCGCCGTAGGAAATCGCTTTGCGCGGCAGCGTGAGCGGGTCGTCCGCGACGCTCGCTGGCGAGCGAATGCAGGTCGTGCCACTCAGATAGCCGGCATCGGCCACGGCATCGACGGCGCGGCGGTCGTGGCTGCCGAAGGGGTAGCAGAAGTGATTGACGGGCGCACCCAGCACGTCTTCTAGCGCGGTCTTGGAGCGGGCGACTTCCTCGCGGATGCGCGGCGTGTCCTGTTCCGACAGCTTGATGTGCGTGGCGGTGTGCGAGCCGAAGGTGACGCCTTCGCCGTGCAGCTGACGCACCCGTGCGGCGCTCATCAGCGGCGGGGTGTCGCGGCCGTCCGCGGCAAACCAGCTCGAGGGCTGACCGAGCAGGTCGGAGATCAGATACACCAGCGCCGGAAAGCCATGCTTTTGCAGCACCGGCCAGGCGTACTCATAAAAATTCTCGTAGCCGTCATCGAAGGTCAACGCCACGGCCTTGGGCGGCATCGGCATCTCGCCGCGCAGGCAGGCGAGCACCTGGTCCATCGACAGCACGGTGTATCCGAAGCGCGCGAGGTAGGCCATCTGGCTGGCAAAGCGCTTGTGATGGCAGTAGGTCGAGCGATGTCCCTTCATCGGCGCAAAGTCGCCGACCTGGTGGTACATCAGGATGTTGATGCCGGTGCTCATGTCAGCGATTGTCCAGCAATTGGGCGTACAGCGCACGATATTGGCCGATCACCGCGGCCTCGCCAAACTCGGCCTCGATGCGCCCGGCGCCGGCGCGGATCATGTCGCGTTGCAAGTCGTCGTTGGTGATGATCTCGCGCATGCCCGCCGCCAGTGCGTCGGCATCGTCGCAGGGCGACACCCAGGCGTCCTGCCCGTGGTGGGCAATCTCGCGCGCGCCGCGAAATGCCGTGCAGGCCAGCGGTTTGCCATAGGCCCAGGCTTCGAGAATCACATTGCCGAGTGTTTCGGCATCGCGCGAGGGGAAGGCCACCATGTCGGCGAGATGGAACCACGGCGCCGGGTCGTGTTGCCAGCCGGCGAAATGCACCCGATCAGCTATGCCGAGTTGGCGTGCTTGCGTGTCGAGCGCCTCGCGCAGCGGCCCGTCGCCGAGGATCGCCAGGCGCAGGCGCTTGCCGGCGAGCTCGGCGGGCAGCTGGCTGAAGGCCTCGATGAGCGTGGCCTGGCCTTTGACGTCGATCAGCCGGCCGGCGGTGACGATCAGCCAGTCTTCGGGCAGCAGGGCGAGTTGCTGGCGCAGCGCGTGCTGCACCTCGGGGTCGAGCGGCTTGGCCGGGTCGGCGAAATTGGTGATGTGATGCACGCGCTCCGCCGGCAAGCCGCCCTGGATCATCCAGTCGCACAAGCCTTTGGTGTTGCCGATCCAGGCGTGGGCGTGGCGGAACGGGGTGAGCTTGTAATAGCCGCCCAGGCGCGACAGATGCACCTTGCCGCGACCGCGCTTGAGGTGGGTGAGGCGGGTGGCGCGGCCCATGTAGGTCTGCACGATGGGGGCCTCGCTCGCGGCAATCAGCCGGGACAGCTCCCAGCGCGAGAGCGGGTCCCACACCGTGCGCATGGGCGATTCGCGCATGTCGACGCCGTCGAGGTGATGGCGGGCGAGGTCGGAATTGCGCCGCACGATCACTTCCACCGATTCGCCATGGCGGAGCATGGCGCGCACGAAGCGCACCAGCCAGCGTTCGGCGCCGCCCATCTCCTTGCTGCCGAGGATGTGCAGGGATTTCATTGCGCGAGCACCTTGTTGTAGATGGCGAGGTTGCCTTCGCACAGGGTGTCGACCGAGAAGTCGTGCATCACCATGGTCCAGCCCGCATCGCCCATTTGTTTGCGCAGGTCGGCATCGCCGAGCAGATGATTCATGGCGGTGGCTAGGGCGGTGACGTCGCCGACCTCGATCAGCACGCCGTTTTCGCCGTCGACCACCGCCTCGGGCATGCCGCCGGCGCGGCTGGCGATGATGGGAACGCGCGCGGCCGAGGCCTGCAGCAGCGACACGCCGAGGCCTTCCATATCGGCCGGGTGCACCAGCAGATCGAGGCAGCCCAGCTGGGCGGGCAGGTCGTCGGCAAAACCCATGAGTTGCACATTGTCGGCCAGCCCCTGATCGGCAACCGCCTGGCGCAGCTCGGCCTCCAGCGGACCGCGGCCGTAGATCAGCACCTGAAGTGTTGGGTGCTCGGCCAGCACGGCGGGCAGCGCGGCCAGCAGGTAGCGATGGCCCTTGCGCTGGATGAGCTGGGCGACCATGCCGACGATGGGCGTGTCGGCCTCAAAGCCGAGGTCGGCCCGGAAGGCGGCCTTGTCGTAATCGTGCAGATAGGGCGCGGGGTCGACCGCGCTGCGCACGCAGCTCACCTTTTCGGGGGCCAGCCCCTCGGCCAGCAGCACCTGACGGATGCCTTCGGAGATGGTGATGACATGGTCGAACAAGCGGTATTTGAGCGACACCGCCCAGCGCGCCTCGGGGTTGTCCACCCGGCGCGAGAGCACGCAGGGCACACCGGCGAGCCTCGCTGCGAGGCCACCCCAGAGGTCGGCGCCGCGACGGCTGTGGATGTGCACGATGTCCGGCCGGTGGGCGCGGATCGCCTGCTTGAGCCGCAAGACCATGCCCAGATCGGCGTCGCCGCTCATCGGCATTTCGACCACCTCGGCAAAGGCGCGCGCCTCGGCGGCGATATGCGCGTCGGTGGGGCAGGCGAGCAGATTGTTCACGCCGCGCGCGGCCAGCCCCTGCAGGATGTAGAGCACCTGTTTGGCGCCGCCGTAAAGATGGCGGCCGGCTTCGATGTGCAGCACCTTCATGCGGACAGCACCTCGCGGGCCTCGGCCATGACGCGTTCCGGCCGGATGTCGCGCAGACAGGTGAAGGCGCCGTTGCAGGTCGGACGGCGGCGGCAGGGCGAGCATTCGAGCCCGAGCCAGATCACTTTGGCATTGGCGCGGCCGGTGTCGAGATAGGGGCGGGTCGAGCCGAACAGCGCCACCGTCGGCGTGCTGAAGGCGATGCCCATGTGCGTCAGGCCGGTGTCGACGCCGATGAGCAAGCCAGCACGTTCGATGATCGCGGCCGCATCGGCGAGGCCGGTCTGGCCGGCCAGTGAGACCGCGCCGGGGATGGTGGCGGCCATGCGTTCGGCCGTGTCGCGCTCCGCCGGGCCGCCGAGGATCACCGGCGTGAGGCCGAGCTCGCCCTGCACCTGCGGGCCGAGCGCCACCCAGGCGTCTTCGAACCAGTGCTTTTGCGGCCGGGTGGTGAAGGGTGCGAACACGGCATAGCCACCACGCGTCAGGCCACGCTCGGCGAGCAGGGCGTCGACCCGCGTCGCGGTTTCGCTCGCCACGCACAAGCGTGGCAGAAACTCACCGGTGTCGAGGCCGAGCTGCTGCGCCAGATACAGGTATTCCGAACTGATCCGCCCGGCGTCGCCGCCCTTGGGGACGACCTCGGTCATCAACCACTGGCTGCCCTCGCGTGAGCCCAGGCCGATGCGCCGCGGCGCGCCCGACAGCCAGGTCAGCAGCCCGCTCTTGAGCAGGCTCTGCATGTCGATGGCGGTGTCGAACTGGCGCGATTTCAGCTCACGCGAGAAGCTGCGCACCGCGCTGAAGAAGGCGCCAAAGCGCTTCGCCTGCCACAGTTTTTTCCACTCGCCCTTGGGCCACAGGATCAACTCGTCGATGCATGGATCGGCTTCGAGCAGGGTGTGGATGCCCGGCTCCACCAGCCAGGCCACATGGGCATCCGGCCAGGCTGCCTTGAGCGCGGCGGCGAAAGGCGAGGCGAAGACCACGTCGCCAATGGCCGAGGCGCGGACGATGAGGATGCGTTTCATGCGCGCACCGCCGTTGATGGGCGCTGGCCGAGCAGGTGCAGTGAGAGCAGCAGTAGGATCGAGAAGAAGCGCATGTCGGGGTGTGAGAGGCGGTAATCGAAGAAGGCCCACACGGCCGTGAAGGCCAGCACCGCCCACATCGCCGGCAGCAGCATCTGGCGCTGGCGATCGGTGCGGGCGGCGTGCACGGCGTTGCGGATCAGCACTAGCGACAGCGCGATCCATAGCGCGGTGCCGATCAGGCCCTGACCCCACAGGGTTTGCAGGTAGCTGTTATGCACCTGGTCGTAGCGCTCGCCTTCGAGCAGCGCGGCATGCGGGCGTACATCGCGGTCGATGATGTCTTTGACGTCGCCAAAACCATGGCCGATCCAGGGGGAGTCGGGGAAGCGCTGCAGCACGTAGCGCCACAGGCGCAGCCGGACGGTGACCGAGGCGGCGGGGGCAGCATCCAGCCCCTCGGTGAGGACGGTTTCGATCGTGGCGCGCTCGGCCTCGAAGCGTTGCTGCACGGCATCAAGATTGCCCGCCAGCAGCAGGCCGGCGAACAGCGCGCCGATCAGCCCCAGCGCCAGACGACGCTGGCCCGGCTGGGCGTTGCGGTTGCGCAGGGTGCGCCACACGGCAATGGCAACGGCGCCGGCGGCGACGATGGCCAGCGCCAGATAGGTGCTGCGGTTCTGCGCAGTCAGCAGCACTTCGAGGTTCAGCGCGATGAGTGCGATGCCGGAGATGCGCGCCGGCCAGCGCAGGCCGCCGGCGACCGACCACCACAGTCGGACCGTCGCGATCAGTGCTACGGCAAAGGCGCCGGCATACAGGCCGACGCCCAGCGCGCGATTCAGATGAAAGCCGAGGCGCTCGCCTGACCACAGCACGCCGAGGCCACGTTGCCAGAGATAGCTGATGACGCCGAAGGTGAAGCCGAGCATGGCCAGCATCCACAGGCGGCGCAGCCGGCGCACTGGGTCCTCGCAGGGCAGGATCGCCAGCAGCGCGAAAACCGGGACGAACAGCCAGTCGATGAAGACCTCTTTGGGCGTGAGTAGCCCCGGTTCGGCCAGGCCGCCCCAGCTTTGCAGCGCGTAGCGGACGCATAGCCACAGGGCGACGACGGCGGCGAGTGCACTGGCGGCGTCCCAGGGCTGGCGGCGACGCTGCCACAGTGCGAGTGCGATGGCGGGCAGGCACAGGGCGATGCCGATGTGGCCGGGCGCGGTTTTCCAGACGCTGGTGAGCGCGAACAGGCCGAGCCCGAAGACGCCGATCCGGTGAAGCCAGTTCATGCGCTGGAGTCCGTGTTGTGAACAAAGGCGAGCAGCTTGGTGGCGCGGGCGTCCCAGCCATAGTCGCGCGCGGTGATTCGGCCGGCCTCGGCCATGGCCAGCGCAGCTGCCGGGTCGATTTGGACCTGACGAATGGCGGCGATCCAGGCGGCGGGGTCGTCGGCGGGCACGAGCAGGCCGTTTTCGCCGTTGCGCACCACCTCGCGGATGGGTGCCAGATCCGAGGCAATCACCAGCCGGCTGGCGGCCATGGCTTCGAACAATTTTATCGGGCTGATGGTCGCCGCGTGACGCAGGTCGGCCTGGTAGGGCATCAGCGCGACGGCGCCGCGGGCCAGTGCCGCGGGCACCTCGGCGTGCGGTACAGCATTTTCGACGCGGAGCTTGTCGTTCGGCTGCGCGGGCTCGTGATCGCGCGGTCCGATCAGCGTGACCGGGAAACCGGCCGCGGCGATGGCCTCGAATAGCGGCAGGCCACGATCGCGGCTGATGCGCCCGACGTAGAGCGCGTGCGGCTGGGCGAAGTCGGCCTCGGTGGCGGTCGGCACGGCGGAGAAGGCCGGCAGGTCGACCCCGCTGGGCAGGACGACGATGCGCGCGGGGTCGAAGCCGGCCTCGACCAGCGCATCGCGCCCGGCGGCGGTGATGGCGGCCAGACCACGCAGCAGACCGTGCTGGTGGGCCTGCAGCAAGGGCGTCATCAGTCCGTCGGCGATGAGCGATTCGGTGTCATGCACTTCGAGAAAATGCCGCAGGCCGGTGCGGGCGAGCAGTACCGAGAAATCGGGCACCCGGGTGTAAACGGTTTGCGCCTCGCGCAGCTCGCGACGGTGCGTCAGCACAAAGGGCCAGCCCTTCCATTTGCTATGCAGTGTCAGCGCCCCGCGCAGATCGATGGGGTGGCGGATGCCCATGCCGGCCAGAAAGCCGGCGGTGTCGAAGCCGCGCGGCAGGGGCGGGACGTACAGACGTGCCGAGACACCGGCTTTGGCAATGGCCTCGACCGTGTGCAGGGTCTGGATCAGGTTGGCTCGGGGGCGCTGCGGGCGGCCGCGGGCGAGGTAGATGAAGTCCGGCATGACGCCCGGTGTGCAATGAAAGCGGCAAGTATATCGCGCTCTGATGGCGTGATCGCCGGCCCGCCATGCTTCGGGGCTGGCGCCGGCCTCGGCTATACTCGCAGCCTTGTTCCGGAGCCCTGCATGCGTGTTGCCATCTTCATTCCTTCGTTCGGTGACGGCGGTGCCGAGCGGATGCTCGTGAATCTGGCCAGTGCACTGAGCGCGCGCGGGGTGTCGGTGGATTTCCTGACCCGCAGCCGCGAGGCCCCTTATGTGGACAGCCTTGCGCCCGCCGTGCGATTGATCGAGACATCACGCGGCGGCGCGTTCGCGGAGCAGCTTCAGTTACGGCAGTACCTGCGCAGCGAACGGCCCGATGTCGTGCTGTGCGGCAAGGACCGCGCGGGTCTGGCGATGCAGCTCGCCCGGCGTCTGTCGGGTGTGCCAGTGCGCATCGTCATGCGGCCCGGCACCAGCTACAGCGCGCGTTTTGCCGAGCTGCGCCCCTTCAGCCGCTGGCGTGCCCGGGCGCGGGTGCGCCGGGTGTATCAGGGCGCCGACGCGGTGGTCGGCAATTCGGCCGAGGTGGTGGCCGATGTGGCGACCGCTGCCGGTCTGCCCGCCAGCCGCATGCACCTGATCCGCAATCCGGTGGTGACGCCGCAACTCCTGTCGCAGGCCGAGGCGCCGCTCGATCATCCGTGGTTTGCGCCGGGCCAGCCGCCGGTCATTCTCGGCGTCGGCCGGCTTGGGCAAGTCAAGGGATTTGATGTGCTGCTCGATGCCTTTGCCCGTGTGCGTGCCGAGCGCTCGGTGCGGCTGATGATTCTGGGCGAGGGGCGTCTGCGCGGCGAGCTCGAAGCGCAGGCGTCGCGCCTTGGCGTCGCTGAGGATATCGCCCTGCCGGGCTTCGACGCCAATCCCTATCGTTATCTGGCCCGCGCGGCTTTGTTCGTGCTCTCGTCCCGGCGCGAAGGCTCGCCCAATGCCCTGACCGAAGCGCTGGCGCTCGGTGTGCCGGTGGTGGCGACGGACTGCCCGGCCGGGCCGCGCGAGGTGCTGCGCGGCGGCGAAGTGGCGCCGCTGGTGCCGGTCGATGATGCCGAGGCCATGGCGGCGGCGATGCTGGCGACGCTGGATGCGCCGGGCGATGCCGACCGCCGGCGCGAGGCGGTGCAAGAGTATTCCGCCGCTACCTGCGCCGAGCGCTATCACGCGTTGTTCGACACCCTGCTGGCCGAGGCGAACCCATGAGCACCGATCTGGCCATCTTTGCCGCTACCTCCGGCCACAGCGGCGTCGACCGGGTGCTGCGTAATCTGGTGCCAGCAATCGCCCGCCTGGGTGTGACGGTGGATGTGCTCGGCATCGACGGCCACGGCCCGCATTTTGATCAACTCCCCGAGGGCGCTCGCCACCTGCCGCTGGGCGCCCACCATGTCAATTCCGCCATCCCGGCGCTGATCCGCTACCTGCGCCGCGAGCGGCCGCCGGCCATGCTCTCGGACAAGGACCGGGTCAATCGCGCGGCGCTGCTGGCGCGTGCCGTGGCGCGGGTGCCGACGCGCATCGGCTTGCGCCAGGGCACGACGGTGTCGGTCAATCTGGCCAGCCGTGGGGCGATGGATCGCTGGGTGCAGACCTTGTCGATGCGCTGGTTCTACCCGGCGGCCGACGCGCTGCTGGTACCTTCGGCTGGCGCGGCCGACGATCTGGCCGCCTTCGCCCGGCTGCCGCGAGCGCGTATTCATGTGGTGCCCAGCCCGATCCTGACCGATGCCTTGCAGGCGCGTGCGACCGAGCCGCTGGATCACCCGTGGTTTGCCGGCGGGCAAATGCCGGTGATCCTCGGCGTGGGCGAGCTGTCGGAGCGCAAGGATTTTGCCACGCTGGTGCGTGCGTTTGCGCAGGTCCGCGCGACGCGGCCGTGTCGTCTGGTGATTCTCGGTGAGGGGCGCCGCCGTGGCGAGCTGGAGCGCCTCGCCGCCGAGCTCGGTGTGAGCGACGATGTGGCGCTACCCGGCTTCGTGGCCAACCCGTATCCCTTCATGGCACGCGCGGCGGTGTTTGCGCTGAGCTCACGCTGGGAGGGCATGCCCGTGGTGCTGATCGAGGCGCTGGCGCTGGGCGCGCCCTCGGTGGCCTGCGACTGCCCGAGTGGTCCGCGCGAGGTGCTCGCCGGCGGTACGGTTGGCCCGCTGGTGCCTGTAGGCGATGTGGCTGCGCTGGCCGACGGTCTGCGTCGGCAACTCGAGCAACCTGTGCCGGGCGCGCAGTCGCGTGCGGCGGTGGCGGGCTATTCCGATTCAGCGAGCGCGCGCGCCTATCTGGCGGCGCTCGGTTTCAAGGCATTTCAATGACCCGGCTTGCGGTGTTTATTTCCTTCTCCGGCGAAGGCGGGGTCGAGCGCATGGTGCTCAATCTGGTCGAAGGCTTTGCCGCGCGCGGCGTCGAAGTCGATCTGTTGGCGATCCGTGCTGATAGCGCGCATCTGGGCAGCCTGCCCGAGGGCGTGCGCTTGATCGACCTCGGCGTGCGCCACAGCGGTCTGGCAGTGTTTCCGTTGATGCGCTATCTGCGCAAACACCGGCCGGCCGCCATGCTGGTGGCCAAGGACCGCGCCATTCGCGCCGCCGTGCTGGCCCGCGCGCTGGCGCGGGTGCCGGTGCGCATTGTCGGGCGGCTGGGCACCAATCTGTCGGCCGCGCTGGAAGATCGCGCCGGCCTGTCACGCTGGCTGCGGGTGGCGCCGATGCGCTGGTTTTATCCGTCGGTGGATCGCGTGGTGTGCGTGTCGCAAGGCGTTCTCGACGACACCGTGCACCTCACCGGCCTGCCGCGCGAGCAATTGCAGGTGATTCGCAACCCGGTGGTGACGCCACGCCTGAGCGCGATGGCCGCCGAGGCGGTCGAGCACCCCTGGGTCGTTGATCGTTCGGTGCCGCTGGTGCTGGCGGCCGGCCGGCTCACCGAGCAAAAAGACTTTCCGACGCTGGTGCGCGCCTTTGCCGTATTACGTCGTGCCCGGCCTGCGCGGCTGGTGATTCTCGGCGACGGGCGCCAACGCAAGAAGCTCGAGGCGCTGGCTGCCGAGCTGGGTGTGGCGGACGATATCGCGCTGCCCGGCTTCACCCCTAACCCCTATGCCTGGATGGCCAAGGCCGATCTGTTTGTGCTCAGCTCCGCGTGGGAAGGTTCGCCCAATGTGCTGACCGAAGCGCTGGCGCTAGGCGTGCCGAGTGTGGCGACGGACTGCCCGAGCGGCCCGCGCGAGGTGCTGGCGGGCGGGCGTTTTGGCGCGCTGGTGCCGGTCGGCGATGCGGCCGGTCTGGGGCAGGCCATGATCGACACGCTTGCCGCGCCGCTGCCGGCCGAGGTGCTCAAATCGGCGGTGGCCGAGTATTCGCGCGAGGTCTCGGCGCGTGCCTATCTTGTCGCGCTGGGCTTGCACGTCGAGGCCGGCGACAATACGCCCCGAGAGCCCGAACCGGGCCGTGGAGAGGTTTGAATGCTGCTGTCGCTGAAACACAACTTTCTGTTCGTACACATCGCCAAGACCGGCGGCACCTCAGTGCGCGACTCGCTGCGCCCGCTGCGCCTGCGCGACCCGTGGTTTGTTGCGCAGTTTCTGTGTTCGCGCCTGTCCTCGCTGTCGGGGCACCGGTTGGGCATCAAGTTTCCGCGTCACTCCAAGATCATCGCCGCCAAGGAAATGCTGCCGGCCGAGACTTTCGACAATCTGTTCAAGTTTGTTTTCGTGCGCAACCCTTGGGACCTGCAGGTCAGCTCATTTCACCACATCCGCCGCGAGCGGCCGCACCTGATGAGCCACATCGAAACCTTCGATGAGTTCATCCGCTGGAAGCTCGACCCCGAGCGCCCCTACCAGTTTCATGTGGATACCAGCATCGAGCTGCAGAGCGACTATGTGGTCGATCTGCACGGCAAGGTGCTGGTCGACTTCATGGGGCGCTACGAGAACCTGCACGAGGATTTCGAAGAAGCCTGCCGCCGCATCGGCGTGCGCGCGCCGGAACTGCAGCACAAGCGCCAAGCCAAGGACCGCCAGAAGGACTACCGCAGTTATTACACCGACGAGATCGCCGAGGCGGTGGCCAGGCACTTTGCGCGGGATATCGAGATTTTCGGGTATGCCTTCGATCCGGCGGCGTGAGGGTGCGTGAAGCGCCGTGGCTTGTGTCGGTGCCGTAGCCGCCCTACGGCGTAGGTGTTTCCTCGTCGACGACCACACCTTCGCCGCTGGCGAGCAGTCGGGCATAGGCCCCGCCAGCGTTGGCGAGTTCGGCGTGGGTGCCTTGTTCGACGATGCGGCCGTGCTCCATCACCACAATCAAATCCGCGTCACGAATCGTCGACAGGCGGTGCGCCACGACCAGCACGGTGCGGTTCTGGCGCAGTTCGGCAAGGGCGTCCTTGACGGCGCGTTCGGACTCGTTGTCGAGGGCCGAGGTGGCTTCATCGAGCAGCAGAATCGGCGCGTCCTTGAGGAAGGCGCGGGCGATGGCGACGCGCTGGCGCTGGCCGCCGGAGAGCTGGCTGCCGTTGGCGCCGACGCGGGTGGCCAGGCCGTCGGGCAGCTTGGCGATGAATTCCATCGCGTGGGCATGGCGGGCGGCGGTTTCGATGTCGTCGGCGGAGATGTCCGGTCGGCCGTAGGCGATGTTGGCGGCGATGGTGTCGTCGAACAGCACGACCTGCTGGCCGACCCAGCCGATCTGCGCGCGTAGCGCAGCCAGAGGCAATTCCGGCAGCGGCGTGCCGTCGAGCAGGATGCGGCCGCTGGCGGGGTCGAAGAAGCGCGCGATGAGCTGAATGATGGTGGTCTTGCCGCTGCCCGAGGCACCCACCAGGGCGACTGTCTTGCCGGGCGGGATGTCGAGCGTGAAGTCGCTGACCGCCGGCTGGCTCTGGCCGGTATAGCGGAAGCCGACCGACTCGAAACGCAGCGCACCGCGTCCGCGCTCGACGGTACCGACGGCGGTGTCCGGCTCGGCCGGGCTGTCGAGCAGTTCGAAGATGCTTTGCGCGCCGGCCAGACCTTTCTGGATGACGTTGTTCACGTTGGTGAGCCGGCGGATCGGCTCGAAGAGCATGGCCATGGCGGCCACAAACGAGACGAAGGTGCCGGGCGTGAGGCGGTCTTCGGCCGACAGTGCGGAGGCGGCCCAGATGACCAGCGACACCGCCGTGGCGGCTACGATCTGCACAATGGGCACGTTGGCCGCGGACACGCGCACGGTGCGCATGGTTTCCTTGCGCAGGCGCTCGGAGATTTCGGCGAAGCGGCTGTTTTCGTGATCGTGCGCGCCGAAGATCTTGATTTCTCGCACGCCGTTCAGGCTCTCTTCAACCGCACCGGTCATGTGGCCGGTGGTGGCCTGCATGGCGCGGTTGCCGCCGCGCAGCTTGCGGCTGGCCTGGCGGATGATGATCGCCATGACTGGCGCGACGATCAGCAGCAGCAGGGTCAGCTCCCAGGCGGTCCACACCAGGTAACCGGTCAGACCGATCACCACCAGGGTGTCGCGCACCACGATGATCCAGGCGTTGGACAGCGCGCTGCCGACCTGCGGGATGTCGTACAAGATGCGCGAGAGCATGCGCCCCTGCGCCTCGGCCTGATGCGCCGACACCGGCAGATGCATCTGATGGCGGAACACCTGCTGGCGTAGATCGGTGATGGCCTTGTTGGCCACCCACTGGCTGGATACGCTCGACAGGTACTCGGCAATGCCCTTGCCCAGGAAGGCCAGCATCAGCAGCAGCGGCACCTTCCACTGTGCGCTTTCGCTCTTGCCGATCAGGCTCTCGTCGATCAGCGGCTTGAGCAGCGCGGGCAGCACCGGCTCGAGCGAGGCGGCGGCGATCATGGCGATCACCGACAGCGCCACCACCTTGCGGTAGGGCAGGATGCTGCCGAGCAGGCGGCGGTAGAGGGCGATGCCTTCTTTCATTCTCTATGCAAAACCTTATCGACGATCAGGCTCGACCAGCCATCCGAGCGGAATTGCTGCTTGAGTGCCTCATCTTCATACACCGTATCGACCCATGCCATGAAGTCGATCGGTGTGTGGGCGTTGTAGGCCACATAGCTGGCGAGGAAGAAGTCCAGCACGCCGGTGCGCGCCTTTTTGGAGTGACCGTAGCGCCAGTGCAGCTCGCTCATGGTGTCGGCGACGGGGTGGCCGAGATGGAGGATGCGGTATAGCGCGGCGGCGATGCCCGCGCGGTCGGCGCCGGACTTGCAGTGCATCAGCGCCGGGTACTCGATGGAGGCGAACAGGTCTTTGAGCATGTGAATGCGCGCCCGGCTCGGGGCGCCACGCGAGAACAGTTTGGCGTCGATGAAGGCAATGCCGAGCTCGTCGCAGACCTGGCGCTCCAGCGTGTAGGAGCCGAACTCGCTCTCGCCGCGCAGATTGAGGATGGTGCGCAGGCCGTATTTTCGGTGGTAGCGGCGGATCTGCGCCGGGCTGGGCTGGCTGCTGCGGAACATGCCGCCGCCGAGGTCGTGAAAGTTGTTGTAAATCGCACGGACGAAGCCGTGGTCGACCACATGCATGTCGAGCCAGGCGAGGAAACGACCCATCGGGGTGGAAATATCTTTAGCCACTCGGTGCTCAAAAGGCGTTTGGCACGCGACAGCGCTGGCCGCGTGGCGCCGGCAATCGGCGCGGATCAGGGGCGGAGTATACCGGACGCCCGTGGCGGATCGCCTACCGGTTGAACCACTTGAGCGTCACGCCCCAGGCATGGATGTCCAGCCGGGTGGCCTGGCCGCAGGCAAAGTCGAGCCCCAGCCAGCGCTCGGGCGCCAGCCCCAGCAGCTGCCCGGCGATCACCCGCAGCGGGCCGCCGTGGCCGACCACCACATGCGCGGCGGCCTCCGGGTCGAGCGCGGCCGCCATCCAGTCGCGCACGCGGGCGGCCATCTCCAGCGGGGTTTCGCCGCCGGGCGGGCGGAAGTTCATCGGGTCTTTCGACCAGTCGTCGATCGCGCTGCCGAGGGATTCGAATGTCTGGCCTTCCCACTGGCCGAAGCTGATCTCCTGCAGGCGGGTGTCGACCGCCGGCTCGCCCAGTTCGCAGGCGAGCCGGTGGGCGCGTTGCAGCGGGCTGCTGTGCAGAAGATAGTCGGCGGGCAGCAGCGGCTTGAGGCGCTCGGCCACCTCGGTGGCGGATTCGGCCAGGCCGACGTCAGTCTGGCCATAGCACACGCCTTGCGGCACGTCCGGCCGCGGGTGGCGGATCAGATAGAGTTCCATGCGATCAATATTCCAAGATAAGTGGCCAGTTCGCTGACTTGTTGTGCCGCGCCGAGGCAGTCGCCGGTATAGCCGCCGATGCGGCGCATGAAGAGGCGCGCCGCCCAGGCGGTGACGATGAGGACCGCCACCACGGCGCCGAGCGCTTCGGTCGGGCCGAGCAGCAGCAGCGGCAGCAGACCGCCAGCGCCGGCAATCGAGAGCTCCATGCTGCTCAGTTGCTTGGCCAGCGGCTTGGACTTGCTGGTGTCGTCCTCGCGCACATAGCTCAGGGTGTGGATCAGGCTGGTGGAGGCGAGGCGCGAGAGGGTGTGGGCGACGATCATGGCGACGATGGCCTGGGGTATGCCATGGGCGGCGATCTCGACCAGCGCGGCTGCCTTGGCCAGCAGCATTAGCACCAGACCGGTCGCGCCATAGCTGCCAATGCGCGAGTCTTTCATGATCTCCAGCACCTGCGTCTTCTCCCAGCCGCCACCGAGGCCGTCGCAGGCGTCGGCCCAGCCGTCTTCATGAAAGGCACCGGTGAGGCGGATGGTGGCCGCCATCGACAGAATCACCGACAGGCTGGCGGGCAGCCACTGGCGGGCGAACCAGAACACCGCCGCGCCCGCTGCGCCGACGACGAGGCCGACCCACGGAAAGTAGCGCGCCGCATGGTTGAGCCGCTCGGGCGAATACGGCACCCAGCCTGGCACCGGAATGCGGGTGAAGAAGCCGAGCGCGGTGAAGAAGAGTTCGAGCTGATAGCGCACGAGGTTAGCGTCTCCGAGTTACCGAGCGGCGCCATGGCGATGAACGCGCCCGCGACCAGCCGCGAACGCCACCGCGCATGGCGCACACCGCCCCGCACCCCGCCCTCCGCCGGGCCGCCCCAAGGAGGGCGCAGCCCCCTCGGGGGGCAGCGAACGGATGTGAGCGTGGGGGCTCCACCCTCCGGGCCGCCCCAAGTATGGCGCAGCCCCCTCGGGGGGCAGCGAACGGTAGTGAGCGTGGGGGCTCATGACTCCTTTCCGCTGACGCCGGCGGATTCGAAACTCGCCATGTCGTTGAGGAAATTGATGGCTGCCTGCAGCAGCGGCCAGGCCAGTGCGGCGCCGGTGCCTTCGCCCAGGCGCAGGCCGAGGTCGAGCAGCGGTGCGGCGTTGAGGTGGCGTAGCTGGGCGATGTGACCGGCTTCTTCGGAGCGATGGGCAAATACGCAGTAGTCGTTGATGGCGGGGGCGATGGCCTGGGCGACGAGCAGGGCGGCGGTGACGATGAAACCGTCGATCACCAGCACCATGCGCTTCTCGGCGGCGCCGAGCATGGCGCCAACCATCATGGCGATTTCGAAACCACCGTATTCGGCGAGCACGTCCAGCGGGTCGCTCGGCCGGCCGCCGCGGGCCAGGGCGGCGCCGAGCAGCGCCTGCTTCCGGTCGAGGCCGGCGTCGTCCAGCCCGGTGCCGCGGCCGACCACCTGCGGCAGCGGGACGCCGGTGATGCCATGGGTGATGAGCGAGGCCGAAGCGGTGTTGCCGATGCCCATTTCGCCAAAGCCGACCGCGTTGCAACCGCGTTCGGCGAGGCTGTGCGTCAGCTTGCGCCCGGTTCGGATCGCTTTGTCGCATTGCGCCGGCGTCATGGCCGGCTGTTCGATGTAGTTGGCGGTGCCGGCGGCGATCTTGCCGTTGATCAGTCCGTCGCGGGGGCCGAAATCGTGGGCCACGCCTGCGTCCACGATGCGCAGGCCGAGACGCATCTGGCGGGCGAACACGTTGATGGCTGCGCCGCCGGCGAGGAAGTTCTCCACCATTTGCCAGGTGACGTCCTGCGGATAGGCCGACACCCCCGCCTTGGCGGCGCCGTGATCACCGGCAAACACCAGCACGTGCGGCTGGGTCAGGGACGGCGACAGCGTCTGCTGGATGCGCCCGATCTGCATGGCCAGCAGCTCCAGCCGGCCGAGTGCGCCGAGGGGTTTGGTTTTGCCATCGACCTTGGCTTGCAGGGCGTCAACCAAGGCGGTGTCGAGTGGGGCGATGTCGTAGGACATGGGAGAAAAATCCGTCAAAAGTCGGGCGGATGGTAGCACGCAGCCCGGCTCAGGCCGGGGGCGCCTTGAGCGTCAGCGGCAGGCCGGCGGCGACGAAAGTGACGTGGTCGCACAGGGCGGCGACCGACTGGTTGAGCCGGCCGGCTTCGTCGCGAAACAGCCGGCCCAGCGGCGAGTCGGGCACCAGACCAAGGCCGACCTCGTTGGCGACCAGGATCGTCAGCCCGGGTAGCTCGGGCAGGCAGGCGAGCAGCGCGGCGTGTTCTCGCTGCCAGTCGGGCAGGGCGTTGGCGACATGCGGTGCGCGCAGCTCGGCCGCGTCTTGCATTAGCAGATTCGACAGCCACAGGGTGAGGCAGTCGACGATCACGCAGCCATTAGCGCGGGCCGCGTCTTGCAGCGTGTCGGCCAGCGCGGTGGGCGCCTCGATGGTGTGCCAGTGCTCGGGTCGGTCGGCGCGGTGGCGGGCAATGCGCGCGGCCATCTCGGCGTCGCCGGCTTCGGCGGTGGCGATGACGGTGACCGGGCCGCCGTGGTCGAGCGCGCGTTGTTCGGCGAGCCGGCTCTTGCCGGATCGGGCGCCGCCTAGGATGAGTTCGGTGGGCATGGGGATGGTGCGTCGCACAAGCAGTGATAACCGGTGTATTATTCACGACTGCCCGCTGCTGCGGGCAAACGCATGTTTCAGGTGCCTGCGAATGCATCCATTCGCGGGATAAACGGGAAACAGGTGCGCGACGATATCAAACGTTCCTCTGGAACGGTCGCAAGGCCTGTGCTGCCCCCGCAACGGTAAGTGGTGACAAGGTGCATCCAACCGCCACTGGATCTTCGGATCTGGGAAGGCGATGCACCCGGCGCAACAAGCGCGCCAACCATGAGCCCGGATACCGGCCCGGAACTGCACAAGCGGAAGTGCCGCGGGGGGCGGTCACGGGTGCGTCACGCCTGTCTCACTCTCTTCGGTACGCCATTTTCTTTGCGTTGGCATGTTTGGACGGGGTCGTCCGGCGTGCAGGGAGTGTTCTCGTGCGACTTCGTTTGTCTACCGCCGCGCTGGCGGTGTTCTGTGCTTTTCCTTTGGTTTCGATGGCGGCCGATTCGGTTGGCGATACGGTGGTGGTGACCGCGACGCGCACGGCGCGCACGGTCGATGAGTCGCTGGCCGCGGTGACGGTGATCACGCAGGCCGATATCGAGCGCCTGCAGCCGCGCTCGGTGCCCGATTTGCTGCGCGGTCAGCCGGGGATTTCGCTAACCAACAACGGCGGTCGTGGCAAGCAGACCTCGGTGTTCATGCGCGGCACCGAGTCGGACCATCTGGTGGTGCTCATCGATGGCATCAAGGTGGGCTCGGCAACCTCCGGTTCGGCGGCCTTTCAGGACATGCCGGTCGATATGATCGAGCGCATCGAAATTGTCCGCGGCCCGCGCTCCAGCCTGTACGGCTCGGAAGCCATTGGCGGTGTGATCCAGATATTTACCAAGCGTGGTGGCGGTGAGTTCCGCCCCAGCGGCAGCATTGGCTTTGGCAACAAGGGCGCGCGCAAGGCGAGCATCGGCCTGGATGGCGGCGGCGAGCAGGGTTGGGTGAGTCTGAATTTGTCGCGTGACGCGACGGATGGTTTCGATTCGTGCCGGGCAGAGGCGGACGGTTTTGGCGGTTGCTTTAACAACGAACCTGATCGCGACGGCTACCAGAATCTGTCCGGTTCGGTTCGGGCGGGCTACCGCTTTACGGGCGGAGCCGAGGTCAACGTGAACTGGATGCGTACTCAGGCCAAGTCCGACTTCGACGGTTCATCCCAGAACGAAAGTGATACGGTGCAGGAGGTGTTTGGCGGCCGTTTCTCGTTCTCGCCGGTTGCGGCCTGGAAGATGTCGTTCAGCGCCGGGGTGAGCACGGACGACTCGAATAATTACAAGGACGACCTGTTCAAGAGCAGCTTCGACACCGAGCGCACCACGCTGTCGTGGCAAAACGATATCGCGCTGAGCGCGAACAATATGCTCACGCTCGGTCTGGATCACCAGGACGACGAGATCACCAGCACCACGGCCTACCCGGAAACCTCACGCACCAACGACGGCGTGTTCGCGCTCTACCAGGGCGCGTTTGGCCAGCATGACTATCAGCTTAGCCTGCGCAGCGACGACGACCAGCGTTACGGCCGCCACAACACCGGCGCCATCGCCTGGGGTTACACCGTGTCCGACGCATTGCGCCTGACCGCCAGTTACGGCACGGCCTTCAAGGCCCCGACCTTCAACGAGCTGTACTTCCCGTTCTACGGCAATACCGATCTCGAACCCGAGCGTTCGCGCACCGTGGAGTTCGGTCTGTCGGGTCGGGGCGGCTGGGGTTACTGGTCGGCCAATGTGTTCCAGACGTACGTGGAAGACCTGATCGGCTACGACGCGGCCATCTTCAAGGCCAACAACATCAGCGAAGCGCGCATTCGCGGCATCGAGGGCGTGATCGGTACGCGCCTGGCCCAGTGGGATTTGCGCACCAGCGTGACCCTGCTCGACCCACGTGATCAGTCGGGCGACAAGAACGATGGCAACTTGTTGCCGCGTCGCGCCAAGCAGACCTTGCGTGTCGATGCCGACCGCGACTACGGCAAGTTCAGCGTGGGGGCCTCGCTGCTGGCGGCCAGCCATCGTTACGACGAGGTGGCCAACACCCATCGTCTGGGCGGCTACGGGGTGGTCGATCTGCGCGCCGAATACAAGCTTGCCGCCGACTGGCGTCTGCAGGGCACGATCGGCAACGCGTTCGACCACGAATACGAGACCGCGCGCTTCTACAACCAGGAAGGTCGCAGCGTGTTCGTGACCCTGAAGTACCAACCCAAGCGCTGATGCGCACCAAGGCGCTGCCGATCTCGCCGGGCGCTGCGGTTCACCCGCGTGCGGCAGCGCCGTTTTCGGGCGACACTAGGGCCGTCATGATGGCCCGAGCCCAGCACAACCGGATGTTTGCCCGAAAATCCGCCTTCCTCACACTCGTTGGCTTGTTGCTCGCGAGTGTGTGCACTTTTCTGCTCGCCTTGCGCGCCGGCAGTCTGGACGCGGCATGGGGCGACGTGTTCGCCGTGCTGGGCGGTCAGGTCGATGGCACGCTCGGTGTCGTCATCCGCGAGCTGCGCCTCCCACGTGCCGTGGCCGCCTTTACCAGCGGCGGGTTGCTGGCGCTGTCGGGCGCGTTGATGCAAGTCTTGCTGCGCAATCCGCTGGCCGATCCCTATGTGCTGGGGATATCCGGTGGTGCGGCGGTGGGCGCGCTGTCGGCGATCCTGCTCGGCGCGGCGACCTGGCTGATCGATGGCGCGGCCTTTGCCGGCGCGGCGCTGGCCATGCTGGTGGTGTTCGGGCTGTCGCGTGGCGATGGTTCCTGGACGCAAACCCGCTTGCTGCTCACCGGTGTGATCGTGGCCGCGGGCTGTGGGGCCGTGGTGGTGTTCATGCTGGTGATGGCCACTGACACCCGCATTCAATCGATGTTGTTCTGGCTCACCGGTGATGTGTCCGGCGCGTCACGTCCGTGGCCGGCGTTGGCAGTGCTGGTGGCCGGTCTGCTGGCGACGCTGCCGTTTGCGCGCGACCTGAATGTGCTGGCCCGCGGCGAGCTGAGTGCGCGGGCGCTGGGTGTGCGCACCAAGCGTCTCCGTTTGCTGGTCTATCTGCTGGCCTCGCTGCTCACCGCCACGGCGGTCACGCTGGTCGGGCTGGTCGGTTTTGTTGGCTTGATCGTGCCGCACCTGGTGCGTCTGGCCACTGGTAACGATCAGCGCATTCTGCTGCCCGCCTCGGCACTGGCCGGTGGCGCCATGCTGACGCTGGCCGATACCGCCGCGCGTACGCTGGTGGCGCCGATCCAGCTGCCGGTCGGTGTGCTGACCGCCATGATCGGCGTGCCGGTCTTCCTGTTTTTGCTGGTGCGTCACCCGCGATGAAAACCGACGCCACGCCCCTGCTCGAAGCGGACAATCTGGCGGTGCAGATCGGCGAGCGCTGGATCTGCTGCGACTTGTCGATGCGGCTGATGCCCGGCGAACGCCTGGTGCTGATTGGCCCAAACGGCGCGGGCAAGACCACCTTGCTGCATACGCTGGCGGGTTTGCGCGAGGCGCAGCGCGGTGCGGTGCGCCTGCAGGGGCGCCCGCTGGCCGATTGGCCGGGGCGCGAATTGGCGCAGTGCCGTGGCGTGCAGCCGCAGTCGCAGCCCGACTGGTTCGCCGCCACGGTGATGGAAACCGCACTGGTGGGCCGTCATCCGCATCTGGGGCGCTGGGCCTGGGAAAGTGGCGACGATGTGCGCATTGCGCACGAAGCATTGATCTGCATGGGTCTCGACCACATGGGGGAGCGTAATATCCTCACCCTGTCGGGCGGTGAGCGGCAGCGTCTGGCCATCGCCAGCTTGCTGGCGCAGCAGCCGGACCTGTATCTGCTCGACGAACCGTTGTCGCATCTTGACCTGCATTACCAGGTGGCGGTGCTGGCGCACTTCTCCGCGCTCGCTCAGGGAGGCGCCGGGGTGGTGATGGTGCTGCACGACCTGAATCTGGCGGCGCGCTTTGCCGACCATGTGGTGCTGCTGGATGGCGGCGGCAAGATGGTCTGTGGTACGGCCGACGAGGTCTTGCAGGCCGATGTATTGAGTGCGGCGTTTGGGCATCCGCTCCGCCGTCATGTGATCGAAGGTCAGGTGGCCTTCTTGCTCGAATGAGGTTTTTCATGCGTTATGTGTCGCGATTGATTGCCGTCTGGCTGCTGGCCATGGCGAGTGTGCAGGCCGCCGAGTGCCCGCGCATCGTCAGCCAGTCGCCCTATCTCACCATGGCCATCGAGTGGTTGGGGCAGGGCGAGTGCATTGTCGGCGTGTCGCGCTACGACAGTTTCAAACCGAAACTGCCGCGCACCGGCGGGGTGATGGACCCGGACGCCAAGGCCATTGCTGCGCTCAAACCCGATGTGGTGATCGGTTCCGACATGGCCGACGAGGCGGCGTTTGCCGCTGCCGTGCCCAAGGGCGCGAAGGGCGTTCGGATGGGCGGCTTCAATTCGATGTACGAGGTGGAGTCCATGCTCGAAGACCTTTCGCAGCTGATCCAGTCACCCGAAGGTGGCAAGGTGTCGAGTTTCCGCCGCGGCTGGTTTACCCGTGCCAAGAACACCGGTGCACGTGGCGAGCGGGTGCTGCTGCTGACGGCCTGCTCCGGCACGCCCTATTCCTACGGGCGAAAGCATGTGCTGGGTGATCTGTTTTACGCTGCCGGCTTCAACGTGGTCGAGGAAGACGTACGGGTGCGCGCCGTGCGTGCCGGCGAGGTCGTGCCCGATCTGGCCGCGCTGATCGCCAGGACGCAGCCCGATATCGTGTTTACCTTCAACCGCGCCGCCGACACCGAATGCAAGGTGGTGCTGGAGGAGAAGCCCGGTGTCAAGATCATCCCGCTCGATGGCGACAATTTCCTTAACCCCGGCCACCGCATGATCGATGGCCTTGATGAAGTGACCCGTGTGATGCGGGCACAGCGCAAACCATGACCGATACCCCTGAACGCGACGCGCGGCACAATGCGCGCATGGCGCGCAAGAAAGCCGTCGTCGATGAAAAGATCGCCGCTGCAGTCACCACCCGCGGCGTGCTGCTGGTCAACACCGGTAACGGCAAGGGCAAGTCCAGTGCCGGTTTTGGTCTGGTGGCCCGTGCGCTGGGCCATGGCATGAAGGTGGGTGTGGTGCAGTTCATCAAGGGGCGCTCCGACACCGGCGAAGAGGCCTTCTTCCGCCGCCAGCCTGACGTGCAATGGCATGTGATGGGTGACGGCTTCACCTGGGAGACCCAGGATCGCGCCCGCGACGTGGCCAGCGCTGAAGCGGCCTGGGCTGTGGCAAAGCAGTTGCTCACCGACCCGGCGATCGGGCTGGTGGTGCTGGATGAACTGAATATCGCACTCAAGTACGGTTATCTGGACGTGGCGACCGTGGTGGCCGATCTGCTCGCCCGCCCCGTCGACCAGCATGTGGTGGTCACCGGCCGTGCCGCCCCACCCGAGCTGGTGGCTGCTGCCGACACCGTGACCGAGATGGGCCTCACCAAGCACGCCTTTGCCGCTGGCATACAGGCCATGGCCGGCATGGAGTTTTGAACGCCTCGCGGCAGCTCACCGCACTGGCGCCGGCAGCGGTGGGTCGGCATACTTCGTTCCATTGAGCGAATTCTGGAAACACATGCGTAAAGTGATCGACAATCCCGCGCGTCCCGGCTGGGTCTATCTGGTGGGCGCCGGCCCCGGCGATGCCGAATTGCTGACCTTGCGGGCGGCGCGCTTGCTGACCGAAGCGGATGTGGTGGTCTACGACAACCTCGTCGGCCCGGAGGTCATGGCCTTGTTGCCGGACACCGCCGAGCAGCGTTACGTCGGCAAGAAGGCTGCCGATCACGCGCTGCCGCAGGAGCAGATCTGTGCACTGCTGGTGTCGCTGGCGCGCGAAGGCAAACGGGTGGTGCGGCTCAAGGGCGGCGATCCGTATATCTTCGGTCGTGGTGGCGAAGAGGCCGAAGCGCTGGTCGAGGCCGGTATCCCGTTTGAAGTGGTGCCGGGCATCACGGCCGCCTCCGGCGTGTCGGCCTACACCGGCATTCCGCTCACCCATCGTGAACATGTGCAGAGCGTGGTGTTCGCCACCGGTTACGGCAAGGAAGGCGCGGTTGATCTCGATTGGCCGGCGCTGGCGCGGCCGAACCAGACCGTGGTGATCTACATGGGCGTGTCGCGCATCGGCGAGATCTGTCGCGAGCTCGTCCGCCATGGGCTGTCGCCCGACACCCCCGCCGCCATGGTGCGCCACGGCACGCTGCCGGCCCAGCAGGTCATCACCGCCACGCTGGCCGACCTCGAGGACAAGGCCGCCGCCGCCAACATCAAGCCGCCCGCGTTGCTGCTGGTGGGGACGGTGATTACGCTGGCCGACAAGCTGGCCTGGTTTCAGGGGGCCGCGGCAGACGCCGATTGAGCATTGATCGCGCCCGACACAAATAAAAACGCCCTGCACTTGCAGGGCGTTTTTCATGGTTCTGGCAGATGGGTGCCGGGCGGTGTTCACCGCCGGGACTGACGACGTCGGGCGGTGCGCCGCGCGATGGCGATACCGCCGATAGCGCTGAGCAGCACGGCGGTGGCCAGCCATTCGGACCAGTGAATCGATTGGTCGGCGTGGCCGGGATGGGCCAGCGCCGGTGCGCAACCGAGGGCGAAGAGGCTGGCGGACATGAGGAACTTGCGGAACATGGCGGTCTCCTGTGAGCGTCAGGCGGCGGCCGCAGGGGACTGCAGCAGGCCGTCGGTCTTGATGAATTCGATGATCTCGGCCAAGCCCTGGCCGGACTTGAGATTGCTGAAGATGAAGGGGCGCGTGCCGCGCATCTTGCGCGCGTCGCGGTCCATCACCTCGAGGCTGGCGCCGACCAGCGGGGCGAGATCGATCTTGTTGATCACCAGCAGGTCGCTCTTGGTGATGCCCGGCCCGCCCTTGCGCGGGATCTTGTCGCCGGCCGACACGTCGATCACATACAGCGTGAGGTCCGACAGCTCGGGCGAGAAGGTGGCCGCCAGGTTGTCGCCGCCCGATTCGACGAAGATCACGTCCAGCCCCGGAAAGCGCTGGTTGAGTCGGTCCACCGCTTCGAGGTTGATCGAGGCGTCTTCGCGAATCGCGGTGTGCGGGCAGCCGCCGGTCTCGACGCCGATGATGCGCTCGGGCTCGAGTGCGTCATTGCGCACCAGAAACTGCGCGTCTTCGGCGGTGTAGATGTCGTTGGTGACCACGGCGATGTTGTAGTGCTCGCGCAGGGCGCAGCACAGGGCCAGGGTGAGGGCGGTCTTGCCGGAGCCGACCGGGCCGCCGATGCCCACGCGCAGAGGGGTCTTGTTGGCAGGGTTCATGAGGTCTCGTTTCAGGATCGGAAGAGTCGGGAATATTGGGTTTCGTGCCGGCAGCTGGCCAGCGCGAGCCCGGGGGTGAAATTGCTCCATTCGGCTTCGGGGAGCGTCAGCGCCGTGCTGGCCAGGGCGGGGATGTCGTCGCCGAGCGCGGCCAGCAGGCGTTGCCCGGCAGACTGGCCCAGCGGCACGACCTTGATCGCGGCCATCACCTGGTTTTCTAGCCAGGCCCACAGGTAGGCGGGCAACGCTTCGCGGGCCGGGATCTGCCAGGCGCTGGCGGCCGCGGTCCAGGCGGTGGGAAAGGCCGGGGTGTCGATGGCGGCAAGGCGGTCGTTCATGCCGGGCAGGTCGCGGAAGGCCGGCAGGTCGCGCAGCAGACGCACCAGCGAATAGCCCATCTGCACGGTTTCCGCTCGCAGTTCGGCGGCTTCGCGGCTGGCCAGGAAGTTGGCGTTGAGCTGTGCGATGCGGGCGTCGTCGCCGGCATCCCAGGCGGCCAGCAGGCCGGCGACAAGCGGCGCTTCGAAGCGCGCCACGGCGCTGTGCATCAGGCCGCGGAGCCAGTCGCTGGCGCTGGTCTCGTCGGTCACCGTGCCGGCCTCGGCGGCCCATTCCAGGCCTTGCGAATAGGTGTATGCGCCCACCGGCAGGGTCGGTGAACTCAACTGCAGGAGACGAATGCGGGCGAGACTCATGCCGGGCTGCGGTATTCGTGGATGCGCGGGCCGCGGCGCTCGGCCGGTGCGTCGTCGCCGGCGTGTGAATGACCGCCGCCGTAGGCGCCGGCTTCGGGCTCGAACGGCGCTTCGAGGCGGCTCAGCATGCAGCCCAGGCCGGTGAGCATGTCGGCCAGCACATGGTCGTTGGCCAGGCGCAACCAGCCGCCGCGCATGTCGCCGCCGACCTGCACCGGCACATGGCGGTTGCCCAGGTGGTAGGCGGCGCGGGCCAGATCGAGCAGGTTTTCGCAGCGCACCTCGATCAGCGACTCGGGCGATGAATACACTTCGACGATGTCGCCGTCGCTGGCCAGCAGGCGGTCGCCGCCGCGCAGGATGGTGCCGCGCGGCAGGAACAGGCCGGCGTCTTCGCCGCTGTCCAGGGTGGTGCGCAGCCGGCTCTTGGTGCGGAGGTCGAAGTTCAGCGTGAGCGTCTTGGTGCTCTCGTCGGTGCCGGTGTAACGGTGTTCGATCAGCAGCATATGCGAGCCCTCAGAACAGGAAGTAGCGTTGCGCCATGGGCAGGATATCGGCCGGCGCGCAGGTGAGCAGCTGACCGTCGGCGCGCACCTCATAGGTTTCCGGGTCGACCTCCAGCTGAGGCATCCAGGCGTTGTGCACCATGTCGGTCTTGCGCATGCCACGGATGTTGCGCACCGCCTCGAGCGGGCGGGTGAGCCCGAGGCCGTCGAGTGCGCCCTGCGCCAATGCGGCCTGCGAGGTGAAGGTGACGGCGGTTTTCAGACCACCGCCGTAGCTGCCGAACATCGGCCGGTAGTGCACCGGCTGCGGGGTCGGGATGGAGGCGTTGGGGTCGCCCATGGCGGCCGCGGCGATCATCCCGCCCTTGATAATCAGGCTGGGCTTGACGCCAAAGAAGGCCGGCTTCCACACCACCATGTCGGCCAGCTTGCCCGGCTCGATGGAGCCGACCAGGTGGCTGATGCCGTGGCTGATGGCCGGGTTGATGGTGTATTTGGCGATGTAGCGCTTGGCGCGGAAGTTGTCGTGGCGTGCGGTGTCCTCGGCGAGCGCGCCGCGCTGCACCTTCATCTTGTGGGCGGTCTGCCAGGTGCGGATGATCACCTCGCCGACCCGGCCCATGGCCTGGCTGTCGGAACTCATCATCGAGAAGGCGCCCAGGTCGTGCAGGATGTCTTCGGCGGCGATGGTCTCGCGGCGGATGCGCGACTCGGCAAAGGCCACGTCCTCGGCAATGGCCGGGTCGAGGTGGTGGCAGACCATGAGCATGTCGAGATGCTCGTCGATGGTGTTGACCGTGTACGGCCGCGTCGGGTTGGTCGAGCTGGGCAGCACGTTGGGGAGCCCGGCCAGCTTGATGATGTCCGGCGCATGGCCGCCGCCCGCGCCCTCGGTGTGGAAGGTGTGGATGCAGCGGTCCTTGAAGGCGGCGGCCGTGTGCTCGACAAAACCGGACTCGTTCAGCGTGTCGGTGTGGATCGCGACTTGCACGTCCATCTTCTCGGCCACCGACAGGCAGGTGTCGATGGCGGCCGGGGTGGTGCCCCAGTCTTCATGCAGCTTGAGGCCGATGGCCCCGGCGGTGACCTGCTCTTCGAGCGCGCCGGGCAGGCTGGCGTTGCCCTTGCCGAGAAAACCGAGGTTCATCGGAAAGGCGTCGGCCGCCTGCATCATTTTCTGGATATGCCACGGCCCCGGCGTGCAGGTGGTGGCGTAGGTGCCGGTGGCAGGGCCGGTGCCGCCGCCGAGCATGGTGGTGACGCCGCTCATCAGCGCCTCTTCGATCTGCTGCGGGCAGATGAAGTGGATGTGCGCGTCGATGCCGCCGGCGGTGATGATGTTGCCCTCGCCGGCGATGATCTCGGTGCCCGGCCCGATGGGGATCGTCACGCCGGGCTGGATGTCGGGGTTGCCGGCCTTGCCGATGGCGCTGATGCGCCCGCCCTTGATGCCGATGTCGGCCTTGACGATGCCCCAGTGGTCGAGGATCAGCGCGTTGGTAATCACCGTGTCGGCCACCTCGGCTGACAGGCGCTGGCTCTGGCCCATGCCGTCGCGGATCACCTTGCCGCCGCCGAACTTCACCTCTTCGCCGTGGATGGTGTAGTCCTTCTCGACCTCGATCCACAGCTCGGTGTCGGCCAGACGCACCCGGTCGCCCACGGTGGGGCCGAACATTTCGGCGTAGGCATGGCGGGAAATTTTTGCGGTCATCAGAGCGCCCCCATCACTTGAGCGTTGAAACCGAACACCTTGCGGTCCCCGGCCAGTGCCACCAGTTCGATCGTGCGCAACTGCCCCGGCTCGAAGCGCACCGCGGTGCCGGCGGCGATGTTCAGCCGAAAGCCGCGGGCCGCCGCGCGGTCGAAGCGCAGCGCCGGATTGGTCTCGAAAAAGTGGTAGTGCGAGCCCACCTGCACCGGCCGGTCGCCGGTGTTGGTCACTTCGAGGGTGAGCGTCTCGCGGCCGACGTTGAGGTCGATCTCGCCGGGCTGGGTGTCGATTTCACCGGGAATCATGAGCGCGTCCTTTCTAGATGATCGGGTGGTGAACGGTCACCAGCTTGGTGCCGTCGGGAAAGGTCGCCTCGACCTGGATCTCCGGAATCATTTCCGGCACGCCATCCATCACCTGCTCGCGGCCCAGTAGCGTGGTGCCGTGGCTCATCAGCTCGGCCACCGTGCGCCCGTCGCGGGCGCCTTCGAGGATGGCGGCCGACAGGTAGGCGACCGCTTCCGGGTAGTTCAGCCGCAGGCCGCGCGCCAGCCGGCGTTCGGCCAGCAGGCCGGCGGTGAAGATGAGCAGCTTGTCCTTCTCGCGGGGCGTTAGTTCCATGGGCGTCCTCAGGTGTTCCAGATACGGGGGGTTTGGGCGTCGCGGCCAGTCAGCGCCGGGCGCAGCAACTGCCACAGCTGGCTGAACCAGGCGCGGCCGGCTTCGCAGCGTTCGCCGACATAGCGGGCAATGAGCAACTCGGGCAGGCGGGTGATTACGCCGTCGCCGTGGGTGACCGGCAGCGCGCGGCAGGCGGCGAGCAGGGTGTCGTCGAGGCCGTCGCCGATGGCGATCAGGCTGCCGAACACCGGTCGGCCGGCCAGGCCGCAGGCCGCGTGCAGCAGCGGGTCGCTGCCGTGCAGGCGGATCTGCTCAAGCCACAGCGGCCGGCCGTCGCACTCGACGCGCAGGGTCTGGGCCAGCGTGCCGGCGTCGAAACGCTCGCCGCTGCCGTGGCGGCCGAGGGCGGTCATGTCCATGGCGATCAGCGTGGCGCCGGTGCTCAGGCGGACCGTGGTGTCCATGTGCGCCTGGGCGCGGTCGAAGACGATGTTCTCCTGCGGCAGCCATTCGAGTACGCCGCCGGCGGCCACCGACAGATGCTGGGTCAGACGGCCGTCGGCGCCATTGCTGCGATACCACTTGCCGGCGCCGGGGGTGGTGAGCAGGGCGTGGGCGCCGGGGCCGACCTCGGCCGTGATGTACAGCTGGTCGCCACCGGCGATGCCGGCCGGCGGATGCAGCACGATGCCGTGGCAGATGGCCTCGCCTTCCGGGTAGAGCGCTTTTTGCAGTCGCAAGGGGCCCAGATGCTCGCGCCGGGTCAGTACGGTGCGTGCGTCGCGCTGCGCGAAAGCCAGCGACAGCCGGGCTTGCCAGGTCGGTGCGGCGGTGTCGGGCGGCAGGTCGATTCGGGGCAGCGGGGCGTTCATGCCAGAGCCATTGCAACATGCGGGCCAGCTTGGGCCGGTGAGGCGGATTGGGACGGCGGGGGCTGTTTTACGGGCTTGGCCGGCGCGGTGGAGGCCATGCAGCGCCGGCGGAAATGCACTGCCGTGGTGCGCACCATCGTGGTGCGGTCCACAACGGTGCTCACACCGACAAGGCCTCGCGTACGCCGTGCGCCACCATCTCGTCACCGCGGCCGCGCATGATGATTTCGCCGCGCTCCATCAGCAGGTAGTGGTCGGCCAGCGATTCGGCGAAGTCGTAGTACTGCTCGACCAGCAGGATGGCCATCTCGCCGGTGGCGGCGAGGGTGCGGATGGCGCGTTCGATGTCCTTGATGATGGACGGCTGAATGCCCTCGGTGGGCTCGTCGAGGATCAGCAGCTTCGGTCCCATCGCCAGTGCGCGGCCGATGGCCAGTTGCTGCTGCTGGCCGCCCGACAGGTCGCCACCGCGCCGGCGCATCATCTGCAGCAGCACCGGGAACATCTCGAAGATGCGGTCGGGCAGGGGCGTGCGGGCGGAGCAGGTGGCCAGACCCATCTGCAGGTTCTCTTCAACGGTGAGCCGCGGAAAGATTTCGCGCCCCTGCGGCACATAGCCGATGCCGGCCTTGACGCGGGCGTAGGACGGCGTGCGGGTGAGATCGTGCGTGGTGCCGCCGGCCTCGAGCCGGATGCTGCCGGTGGCGCTGGGCACCAGGCCCATCAGCGTCTTGAGCAGCGTGGTCTTGCCCACGCCGTTGCGCCCGAGCAGGCAGGTGACCTTGCCCATCGGCACTTCGAAGCCGAGGTTACGGAGAATGTGACTGCCGCCGTAGTACTGGTTGAGATTGTCGACTGTCAGCATGGGGAGGCCTGCGGTGCTTGAGGTGTCGTAGGGCGGATAAGCGAAGCGCCAGCCGCCGCTTGGCATGATTTGAAGGCGCATGCGCCTTGAGAGGGACGACCGGCGGAAGGCGCCTTCGGGTTTTCCGCCCTACGCGGTGCTCGGTGTGTGGTGTCCAATTTATCCGTCCATCGGTCGCGGGGATGATCGGTTGGCGGGTTGAAGCCCGGCCCACGGAGGCATGTTTTATCGACCAAGGTACACCTCGATCACGCGCGGGTCGGCCTGCACCTTGGCGAGGCTGCCTTCGGCCAGCACCGAGCCTTCGTGCAGCACGGTGACCTGACCGCCGAGGGCCTCGACAAAGCTCATGTCGTGCTCGACCACCACCAGCGAGTGCTGGCCGGCGAGGCTGACGAAGAGCTCGGCGGTGCGTTCGGTTTCTTCGTCGGTCATGCCGGCAACCGGCTCGTCGAGCAGCAGCAGCCTGGGCTCTTGCATCAGCAGCATGCCGATCTCCAGCCACTGCTTCTGGCCGTGCGAGAGCAGACCGGCCGGGCGGTCGGCTTCCGTCTGCAGGCGGATGCGCTTGAGGGTGTCGGACACGCGGTCGCGTTCCTCGCCGCTGAGTTGGGCGAAGAGGCTCTTCCACACGCGCTTGTCGGTCTTCATCGCCAGTTCGAGGTTTTCGAACACGCTGTGGTTTTCGAAGATGGTTGGCTTCTGGAACTTGCGGCCGATGCCGGCATGGGCGATCTCGGGCTCGTTCATGCGCGTCAGGTCCAGCGTCTGGCCGAAGAAGGCCTTGCCGGTGTCGGGCCGCGTCTTGCCGGTGATGACATCCATCATGGTGGTCTTGCCGGCGCCGTTGGGGCCGATGATGGCGCGCAGCTCGCCGGCGTCGATGGTCAGCGACAAGTTGTTGAGCGCCTTGAAGCCATCGAAGCTGACCGAGATGTCTTCCAGATAAAGGATGACCTTGTGCGACAGGTCCAGCTCGCCGGGGCGCAGCACATGGCTGTCGCCGGCGCGCCCGGAAGAGGCGATGCCGTCATGCATGGTGGTACTCATGCCTTGGCTCCTTGGGGGGTGGCGGCCGGTGTTGGGGTTGCCGTTTCGGTGGCGGCCGGGCGGCGGCCACGCAGCTTGCGCCACAGGCCGACCACGCCATCGGGCAGAAACAGGGTCACGCCGATGAACAGAAAGCCGAGGAAGAACAGCCAGTAGTCGGGGAAGCTGACGGTGAAGAAGCTCTTGGCCAGATTGACGATGAAGGCGCCGATGACCCCGCCGATCAGTGTGCCGCGCCCGCCCACGGCCACCCACACCGCGATCTCGATGGAGTTGGCCGGGCTCATCTCGGACGGGTTGATGATGCCCACCTGCGGCACGTAGAGTGCCCCGGCCAGTGCGCACAGCACGGCCGACAGTGTCCAGATGGCCAGCTTGTACTGCGTGGGCTGATAGCCGATGAAGCGCACCCGCGACTCGGCATCGCGGATCGCCGCCAGCACGCGGCCGAACTTGGAGGTGACCAGGTAGCGGCCGAGGATCAGCACCGCGATCAGCAAGGCGGCGGACAGGCCGAACAGCACCAGGCGCATCTGCGGCGAGGTGATGTCGTAACCGAGGATGCGCTTGAAGTCGGTAAAGCCGTTGTTGCCGCCGAAACCGGTCTCGTTGCGGAAGAACAGCAGCATGGTGGCGTAGGTCAGCGCCTGGGTGATGATCGAGAAATACACGCCCTTGATGCGCGAGCGGAAGGCGAACCAGCCAAACACGAAGGCCAGCAGCCCCGGCACCGCCACCACCATGATCAGCGCCCACAGGAAGGAGTCGGAGCCGACCCAGAACCACGGCAGCTCCTTCCAGTCGAGGAAGACCATGAAGTCGGGCAGCGCGACGCCGTAGCTGCCGTCGGTACCGATGCCGCGCATCAAATACATGCCGAAAGCGTAGCCGCCGAGCGCGAAAAACACCCCGTGGCCGAGCGACAAAATGCCGGCGTAGCCCCAGATCAGGTCCATCGCCACCGCCACCACGGCGTAGCACAGGATCTTGCCCATGAGCGTGACGGTGTAGGCCGACACATGCAGCGCGTGCCCCTCGGGCAGCAGCAGGTGCGCAGCGGGGATGGCGATCCAGGCGACGGCGGCGAAGATCGCCAGCGCCAGCCAGCCGGTGCGCGGCAGGCTCTGGAAGAGGCGGACGGACAGGGGTGTTCTCATTGGGTGGCCCCGTGGATGTTCGTAGGTTGGGTTGAGCGAAGCGAAGCCCAACATGCGGTGTGCCAGACCGGGCGGCTGGGTGTTGGGCTTCCTTCGTCAGCCCAACCTACGCGGCTGGCGGGTCGGATGTGGCGGGTTGAAACCCGCCATGCGGTGCTGGCCATGGCTTCAATCCTCCACAAACCGCCCCTTGAGGGCGAACAGGCCCTGCGGGCGTTTCTGGATGAAGATGATGATGAACACCAGCACCAGGATCTTGGCCACCACCGCGCCGGCCCAGCCTTCGAGGATCTTGGTCATCAGGCCCAGGCCCATGGCTGCGGTGACCGCGCCGGCGAGCTGGCCGACGCCGCCGAGCACCACCACCATGAAGGAGTCGACGATGTAGCCCTGACCCATGGCCGGGCCGACGTTGGCCACCTGCGACAGCGCGCAGCCGCCCAGGCCGGCAATGCCGGCGCCGATGCCGAAGGCGAGGGTGTCGATGCGCGCGGTGGGCACGCCGACGCAGCCGGCCATGGCGCGGTTCTGCGTCACCGCACGCACGAACATGCCCAGTCGGGTCTTCTGCATCATCAGCCACACCAGCAGCAGCACGAAGATGGCGAAGCCGATGATCACCAGCCGGTTCCACGGCAGCACGATGTCGGCATAGGTGCTGACGCCGCCGCTCATCCATGCGGGGTTGGCCACTTCCACGTTCTGTGGGCCGAAGATCACCCGCGCGGTCTGGATCAGCACCAGCGACAGGCCCCAGGTGGCGAGCAGGGTTTCGAGCGGACGGCCGTAGAGCCAGCGGATCACGGTGCGCTCCATCAGCATGCCGACCGCGGCCGCGGCGAGGAAGGCCACCGGCACGGCGGCCAGCACATAACTGTCGACATAGTCCGGCAGGTAGCTGCGGAACAGGCCTTGCACCACATAGGTGGCATAGGCGCCGACCATCAGCAGCTCGCCATGCGCCATGTTGATCACGCCCATCACGCCGTAGGTGATGGCCAGGCCGAGCGCGGCGAGCAGCAGGATGGAGCCGAGCGACAGGCCGGTGAAGGCGGTGCTGGCCAGGTCGGCCATGGCCAGCCGGCGCTCGATGGATTGCATTGAGCCCTTGGCGGCGGCGCGCACCTCGGCGTCGGGCTCGACGAACTGGCCGTTGGCGTCCTTGTCCAGCAGCGCGGCCAGCGTCGCCTTGACCGAGGCGTCGGACGAGTCGCCGAGGCGTTGCGCGGCAAGGATGCGCTTGGCCGGTTCCGCGCTGGCCAGGTTCACCCGCGCCACGGCCAGTGCCAGGATGGATCGGATCTCCTTGTCCTGCTCGGTGGCCAGCGCGGGTTCGAGGATCGGCATCAGCAGCTCGCTGGCGCTGTCGCGCAGCAATTGGGCGGCGGCCAGGCGGGTGCCGCGGTCGCTGGCGCGGATGTTGGTGGCGGCCTTGGCGCTTTGCAAGGCATTGCGCACGCGGTTGTTGATCATCAGCGGATCGGCGTCGTCCGGGTAGGGCTCAATCGCCTCGCCGCTGGCCGCGTCGAGCGCACCGGTGTCGGTGAGGATCACCAGCCGACCGCTGCCGGTCAGCGCCAGGGCCTCGTCGGCCAGCGCGTCGAGCAGGGCGACGCTCTGCGCGCTGCCCTCGGCGCCGAGTTCGGCGATGGCGGCGATGCGGGTGTCGGAGTCGTCGTCTGCCAGCCGGGCCAGCGTCTCGGCCGAGGGCGCGGCGTGCGCGCTGCCGAGGGTGCAGCAAACGGCAAGCAAGAACACACGAAGCAGGTGGGGGACGGAAAGGGGCATGGTGTGGGACCGGTTTGAGTGCCTGAGCCGAGCCCACGCCGGGCATGGGTTCGGCTCAGGCCCCCGCCGAGGCGGGGACGGGGTGGGCTTACATGTTCTGCTTGGCTTCGTTACCCGCGATGTACGGGCTCCACGGCTGGGCGCGAATCGGCGCCTTGGTCTTCCACACGGTGGAGAACTGGCCGTCGGCGCGCACTTCGCCAATCAGCACGGGCTTGTGCAGGTGGTGGTTGGTCTTGTCCATGGTCAGCGTGAAGCCGGAGGGCGCCTTGAAGGTCTGGCCACCGAGCGCGGCGATGACGGCATCCACGTCAGTGGTCTTGGCCTGCTCGACCGCCTGCTTCCACATGTAGATGCCGACATAGGTCGCTTCCATCGGGTCATTGGTGACCACCGTGTCGGCGTTGGGCACACCGTTCTTCTTGGCCCAGTCCTGATACTTCTTGATGAAGGCGGCGTTGGTCGGATTCTTCACGCTCATGAAGTAGTTCCACGCCGCGAGGTGGCCGACCAGCGGCTTGGCATCGACGCCGCGCAGCTCTTCTTCACCCACCGAGAAGGCGACCACCGGCACGTCGGTGGCTTTCAGGCCGGCGTTGCCCAGTTCCTTGTAGAAGGGCACGTTGGAGTCGCCGTTGATGGTCGACACCACGGCCGTCTTCTTGCCGGCGGCGGCGAACTTCTTGATGTTGGCGATGATGGTCTGGTAGTCGGAGTGCCCGAAGGGGGTGTACTCCTCCATGATGTCTTCGTCCTTCACGCCCTTGCTGTGCAGGAAGGCGCGCAGGATCTTGTTGGTGGTGCGCGGGTACACATAGTCGGTGCCCAGCAGCACGAAGCGCTTGGCCTCGCCGCCATCCTTGCTCATCAGGTACTCGACCGCCGGGATCGCCTGCTGGTTGGGTGCAGCGCCGGTGTAGAACACGTTCTTCTCCAGCTCCTCGCCCTCGTACTGCACCGGGTAGAAGAGCAGGCCGTTGAGTTCCTTGAACACCGGATTCACCGACTTGCGCGACACCGAGGTCCAGCAGCCGAAGGTGACCGCCACCTTGTCCTGGCTCAGCAGCTGCCGCGCCTTCTCGGCGAACAGCGGCCAGTTCGAGGCCGGATCGACCACCACCGGCTCGAGCTGCTTGCCCATCACGCCACCGGCGGCGTTGATCTCGTCGATGGCCATCAGCGCGACGTTTTTCAGTGCGGTCTCGGAGATCGCCATGGTGCCGGACAGCGAATGCAGCACGCCGACCTTGATGGTGTCGGCGGCCTGCGCAAACGTGGAGACGGAGCCCATCGCCGCCAGTGAGGCGGAGAGGGTCAGGGCCTTGATGAAGGAACGGCGGGTTTTCATGAGGAGCACTCCCAGTCAGGTCAAATCGAACCACCGGCGGGGCCGGCGGTGTTGCATTGCACGATGACTAGCTTAGGGAGCGGGGGCGTACGCACCTATACGCAAGATGGCGTACGCGGTGCGTAGGGAATGCGGCGTTGCGGCAGGCGTAGCCCGGATGCAGCGCAGCGGAATCCGGGGCCATCGGTCCGAGAACCCTGGATTCCTGACTTCGACTTTCAGCCGGATCGATGATCAATCAATGATCCGTCTTGCGTGATCAGCCGCTGATCCCGGATTCCGCTGCGCTGCATCCGGGCTACGTCTCTGGGCTCAGTCGCCGTTGGCGCGCAGCTTGTTGATTGCCTGTGTGGCCGCGGCGGTGCGGGTCTCGACGCCGAGCTTGGCGAAGATGTGTTCGAGGTGCTTGTGCACGGTGCGCGGCGACAGGCCGAGGATGTCGCCGACGTCGCGGTTGGTCTTGCCCTTGCTGACCCAGTACAGCACTTCGGCCTCGCGGGCGGTGAGACCGAAGGCCGGCATCAGGGCGTCGATGCTGGCGCGGTCGGACTCTTCGCGCAGGCCGAGCAGCCATTCGCCGTCGGGCGTGTGCTCATGCAGGCTGAAGGTGAGCCGGCGCTCGCCAACGGCCAGCGACAGCGGCAGGGCCGTCTGGCCCTCGCTGCGTGCCGTGGCGGCGGAGGCCAGCCAGTGCAGCAGCGCCTGGGGCGCGCGTTCGCCGTCGGTCGCCAGGAAATCCGTCAGCAGGCGGCGCGCCAGCGGGGTTTGCCAGACCACGTTGCCGCTGGGCAGATGCACCGCCACGGTGGCCTGGCCGCTGGCGTCGAGCGCGTTGCGCGCCAGCGACATCTGGCGGGCGCCCTGCATGTGGGCGGCGATGCGGGCCAGCACTTCGGGCGGGCGGATGGGCTTGGTGACATAGTCGATGCCGCCGGCGTCGAAGGCGGCAACGACGTGTTCGGTCTCGGTCAGGCCGGTCATGAAGACGATGGGGATGTGCGCGGTGCCGAAGTCGGCCTTGAGCCGGCGCGCCACCTCGAAGCCGTCCATGCCCGGCATCAGCGCGTCGAGCAGGATCACGTCGGGCTGCTGGCGGGCCGCGCGGGTCAGCGCCGAGGCACCGTCGGTGGCCACCAGTACGGCGTAGCCGGCCTCGTCGAGCGCGTCGTGCAGCAGGGCGAGGTTGTCGGGGATGTCGTCGACGATCAGGACGACGCGGGGTGCGGCGGGCTCAGACATCGGCGTCCTGCGAAATGAGATGCATGATGGCATCGAATTCAAAGGCGGTGGCCATCTGGCGGATGCGCTCGGCAAACGGGGCGTAGCGCGCGTCGAGCGCGTCGATGGCATCGAGCTGGGCGAGGATGCCGCGCACATAGCCCATCTCGACCGCGTCGGCGAGCGCATCGAGTGCATCGTCGGGCGGCATGACGAGGATGCCCGGGGTGGGCGGCGCGACCTCGGTCTTGTAGGTCCAGCTCAATGCCAGCCGTTGGCCGATCCAGTCGAGCAAGGCGTCCATCTTGAAGGGCTTGAGGATGAAGTCCTCGGGCGGCAGGTCGACGTCGTTGTCCAGGCCCTTGTCGAAGGCGTTGGCCGAGAGCACGGCAATGTTCACCGTGTGCGCCTTGCCCTGCCGAATTCGGCGGATAGTCTCCCAGCCGTCGATGCCGGGCATGGCCAGGTCCATGAAGATGAGATCGGGCTGGAAGGCCTCGAGCAGTTTGATGCACTCCAGCCCGGAGGCGGCCTGGGTGACCTTGAAGCCGAGGAATTCGAGGATGCCGGCGAGCATCTCGCGGTCGTCGCGCTCGTTGTCGACGATCAGGATGCGCTTGCGCGGGCCGTCGTAGCCGGTGCGTTGGCGCGGCGCCTGCGGGACTGCCGCTTCGGCGCCGTGCATCTGCGGCAGAAACAGGCGGACGACGAAGCGGGTGCCGGCCGGCGCGCTGCGGTCGAGCTTGAGCTCGCCGCCCATCACGTCGGCAAACATGCGGCTGATGGTCAGCCCCAGCCCGGCGCCGCCGGCCTTGCTGGCGGTGTTGCCGCGGCCGAAGGGCTCGAACACGCGCTCGATGTCCGCCTCGGCGATGCCGGGGCCGGTGTCTTCAATGGTGAAGGTGCCCATCTCGCGGGCGTAGTGCACGCCAAAGCGCACACCGCCGCGTTCGGTGAACTTGACCGCGTTGCCGAGCAGGTTGATGAGGATCTGGCGCAGGCGCTTCTCGTCGGCGCGCACCACGGCGGGCAAGTTGCCCTGCGGCTGGTAGTCGAAGCTCAGGTCCTTGCGGGTGGCCTGCAGCTCGAACATGCGCACGATCTGGTGCACGAAGGCGGGGAAGTCGATGGGCTGGGGTTCGAGCGTGAGCTTGCCGCCCTCGATGCGGGCGATGTCGAGCGTGCCTTCGATCAGCGACAGCAGGTGGTCGCCGCTCCGGCGGATGACGCTGATCGCCTGTCGCCGTTGCGGTGGAATGGCCTCGTCGCCGTCGAGGATCTGGGCGTAGCCGAGAATCGAGTTGAGCGGGGTGCGCAGCTCATGGCTGATGGCGGTGATGTAGCGGCTCTTGGCCTGGTTGGCCAGATCGGCCACTTGCTTGGCCTGCTGCAGCGCGTCGTCGGTGCGGCGGTGGTCTTCGATCTCCTGCATCAGCAGGGCGGTCTGGCGGTTGGATTCTTCCTGCGCCACCTGCCGGCTCTTGTGCGTCAGCACCAGCCACCAGGCCACCACGGCGCTGACCAGCACCAGCGCGGCAAACACTTTGAGCAGCGCCGCGCCCAGCGCCGGGCCGACCGCGGCCGCCGCCTCGCCCGGTCCCCGCAGCTCCTGGTAGTAGAGCATGCCTAGCAGCAAGGCGAGGAAGGGCAGGATCACCGCCATCAGCATCAGGTAGTGGCCCAGGCCGCTGTCGAGATAAGGCCACAGGCGCTCGGGCAGCAGGCGGTGCATGGCGGCGGTCCACTGCGACGAGAGGCGCGCATGCGGCTTGCACTGGTCGTGGCAGCGCGCATCGAGCGAGCAGCACAGCGAGCAGATCGGGCCGCCATAGGCCGGGCAGCGAGAGATGTCGTCGGCCTCGTACTCGCGCTCGCAGATCACGCAGCGGCAGGTGTGGGTGTCGAAGCTGTCGGGGGTGCGGGCAATGTAGTAGCGCCCGCCGGTGGCCCAGGCGATCAGCGGCGAGGCGATCAGCGCGGTGACCAGCGCGATCAGTGCCGAGAAGGCCTGCGCGCCCGCGCCGAACAGGCCGAAATAGGCCGCCACCGACAACGCCGAAGCCAGCAGCATGGCGCCCACGCCGACCGGATTGATGTCGTACAGATGGGCGCGCTTGAACTCGATGCCCGGCGGCGACAGCCCCAACGGCTTGTTGATGACCAGGTCGGCCACCACCACCATCAGCCAGGAGATGGCGATGTTCGAATACAGCCCGAGCACCCGGCCCAGCGCCTGAAACACATCCAGCTCCATCAGCGCCAGCGCGATGCCGGTGTTGAACACCACCCACACCACCCGGCCCGGATGGCTGTGGGTGAGCCGCGCGAAGAAATTGGACCACGCCAGCGAGCCGGCGTAGGCATTGGTGACGTTGATCTTGAGCTGTGACACCACCACCAGCAGCAAGGTGGCGAAAACCGCCCAGCGGTGGTCGGAAAACACGTATTCGTAGGCCACCAGATACATCTGGTTGGGATCGAGCGCCCGCTCCGGCGGCACGGCGTGGCTGATCGCCAGATAGGCCAGCATCGCGCCGCCAAGCATCTTGAGCACGCCCGGCACCACCCAGCCCGGTCCGCCGATGAGTACCGCCAGCGTCCACCGGCGTCGGTTGCGCGCGGTGCGCTCGGGCATGAAGCGCAGGTAATCCACTTGCTCGCCCATCTGGGTGATCAGCGCGATACCGACGGTCAGCGCCGCACCGAAGCCGAGCAGATCGAAGCGGCCGTGACTGCCATCCGAGCCGGGGTAGGCGACCAGCCCGCCCAGCACGCCGGGGTTCTCTCGCAGCACATAGGCGAAGGGCACCACCAGCAGCACGATCCACAGCGGCTGGGTGAGCACCTGCAGCCAGCTGATCACGGTCACGCCGTGGGTCACCAGCGGAATCACCACCAGTGCGCAGATCAGATAGCCCCAGGCCGGCGGGATGTCGAGCGCCAGCTCCAGCGCATAGGCCATGATCGCCGCCTCGAGGGCGAAGAAGATGAAGGTGAAGCTGGCGTAGATCAGCGAGGTGATGGTCGAGCCCAGGTAGCCGAAGCCGGCGCCGCGGGTGAGCAGATCCATGTCCAGCCCATAGCGCGCGGCGTACTGGCTGATCGGGATGCCGGCGAGGAAGATGATCAGCCCGGTGGCGAGGATTGCCCAGAACGCGTTCCAGAAACCGTAGCTCAGCAGCAGCGCGCCGCCCACCGCCTCCAGCACCAGAAAGGCCGAGGCGCCGAAAGCCGTGTTGGCCACCCGCATTTCCGACCACTTTCGGAAGCTGTGCGGCGTGAAGCGCAGCGCGTAGTCTTCAAGACTCTCGCGCGCCACCCAGCTGTTGTAGTCGCGCCGCACCTTGATGACGCGCTGCGCCGGCGCGGCGCGGGCATCGCCGGACCGAGGCGGTGAAAGGGGTGGGGTCGTGTTCGGCACGCTGCATAGGATACCGGTCGAGCGAGCCGGTCAACATGCGTATTTTGGCGTAGCCGGCCGATCCGGCCACGGTGTCGGCAATTGCCCGCCACCGGGCAAGCGACTATGCTCGGGCTGCCTTGACTCCCGTGCGCTGCCGATGCGACTGACCGCCTATACCGATTACACCTTGCGCGTTCTTATGTATCTCAGCCTCCGCTACGAAAGCGGCGAGCTGGCGACCATCGAGGATATCGCCACGGCGTACGATATTTCGCGCAACCATCTGATGAAGATTGTTCACCAGATGGCCGGCGCGGGCTTGCTCGACACCGTGCGCGGACGCAACGGCGGTGTGCGCCTGGCGCGCGATCCGTCGACCATCTCGGTGGGCATGGTGGTGCGATTGGCGGAAAACGATTTTGTGCTGGTGGAGTGCTTCGAGCCGGGCAAGGAACACTGTTGTGTGATTTCTCCGGCCTGCAACCTCACCCGCGGGCTGCGTCGCGCGCTTGACGCCTTCATGCTCGAGCTCGATCGCATGACCCTGCACGACGCGGTGTCTGCGCCGAGCGTGGCCTCCGAACTGCTCGGCATCGCCGCCGTGCCGCGGCGGATTATTCCGCTGACGCCGGCGCCGGCAACGCGCGGCAAGCGTTCGCCGGGCTGATCGGCCTCAGCAGACGGCGCACCGCCAACGCACCGATCAGCACAGCGAAAAAGATCAGTCCCTGGCCGGTGACGATCTGCTCGTCGAGCAGATAGCTTACGCACAGGCGCTGGGGTGCTTCCTGAAACAACAGCCCCGCGGTGGCCAGCATCCAGGCGATGTTACCCAGAAAGAAGACGCCGACCACCGCCCCGGCGCGCGGCAGGCTGCCCCAGGCGGCGGCGCCGGCCAGTAGCCAGGCCAGGTACTTGGCCCATTGCAGACGGATATCGAGCAGACTCAGATCGAGCATTGACGGAATCATCCACAGTGCCGACACCGCGCTCACCCAGGTGAGCCCGAGCAGGCCGTGCGCATCGATGACTACCGGCAGGCGGGCGCGCGGGCCGAGCGCCCGGGCCAGTGCCCAGCCGGCGACGAACAGCAGCGGCAGCTCGACCAGCATGTGCGGCAGCATGCGGCTCTCGAGCAGGTGGCGCAGCGGGGCAATCCACAACAGCAGCGGCAGTGCGGCCGGCGCCCAGGGCAGGCGGCGCCTCATGTCGGCGTGCCTGTCAGTTGCAGCGCCCGTTCGAGCGCCTGCGGCCACTGGTCGAGATCGTAAATGCCGCGCACCGTGCCGTGGCTGTCGATGAGGTGGATGGCGCCGTTGTGCACGAAGCCGCCCAGCCCGTCCGGCACCGCCACCACGCCGAGCGCCTGCAGCAGCGTGTCGGCCGCCTGCGCGCTGGCGGGCGTGCCGATCAGCCACAGCGCGTCATCGGCGTGGTGGCGTCGTGCATAGGCCTGAAGTTCGGTCGGGGTGTCGTGTTTGCGGTCGAAGGCCACCGACACCAGGCGCACCGGGCTGTGCGCGCCGAAGCGTGCGCGCAGCTGGCGTTGCAGGCGGGTGTATTCGCCGCCGAGTGCCTGGCAGATGGTTAGGCACTGGGTGTAGATGAAGTCGACCAGATACACCGTGTGGGTGTCGCTCGGCCAGGGCGTGCCTGTCACACCGTTCGCGGTGCGCAGCGGCACGGCTGGGGCGCTCAGGCGACCGGTGGCGGCGGCGTCGCGGCGCAGGGCTTCGAAGGTCCAGCGGGTGAAGCCGTTGGTCAGCTGGGCGCTCAGGGCGACCAGCGCCAGCGACAACGCGGTTACCGCAAACAAGGTCAGCGCCAGCGGACGCTGGCTCATGAGGTGGCGACCACCACGCGGCCATCGTCACCGTTGATGAACTTGGCCGAGCGGTTGAAGAAGCCGAGGAACAGGCTGCGGCCGATGGTCTGCGCCGCCTGGCGCAGGCGCTGGCGGTCGTCCGGTGCGAAGTGGCCGGTGTGATGGTGCCAGTGCGTCATCCAGCGCTCGAAATGCGCGGGTTCGACGCCCTCGAGCGCCATGTGCTTGCCGTAGACATTGCCGCTGAATGTGCGGGTGTCGAGCATCACATGGCTCCAGAAGTCGACCATGCGTTCAAGATGGTGCGCCCAGTGCTCACCGATGGCTGTGTCGAAGACCGGACCGAGGGCGGGGTCGGCGCGCACGTCGGCATAAAAGGCGTGCACCAGATCATGCAGTCGGGCGCGGGTCAGGGGCGGATGGGTGTCAGTCATGGTGTGCTCAGGGTAGCTTGGCCAGTTCGTCGCCGCCGTTGAATGGCGTTGTGCGATCGGCATGACGGGTGCGGGTGTCGGTAACCTGTTCGGGCGGGATGGGCGCGGCGCTGTTGCCCCACTGGCTGCGCACATGACTCAGCACCGCGGCAATCTCGGCGTCGCCGAGCGAGCCGGCAAAGGCCGGCATGGTGCCGTTGAAATCCTGGCCCTTGACCCGGATCGGCCCCGAAATGCCGTGCAACAGGATGGCTGCTACGGTGCTGGCCTTGCCCGCCACCCACTCGGAGCCGGCCAGCGGCGGGAAGACGCCGGGCAGACCCTGGCCGGTGGCCTGGTGGCAGCCGGCACACATGGCGGCATAGATGGCCGCACCGTCGACCCCCTGGCCGGCGGCCGGGCGCTCGCCGATCAACTCGGCGCGGGTGCGCGCGTCGCCCCAGCCCGAAGGGCTGTTCACATCGGCGTGGGAGATGTAGTCGATCCCGAAGGCGACCAGTACCAGCGCCAGCAGCAGCACCAGACGTGGCACGGGGGTGCTGCGCTCCTGGGGGTCGGGGTTCTCGCGCCGCTGTTGCGGCAGGACATTGGGGGAGTTCATGGCCGGGAGCGTTCCGTCATTGATCGGCGGCGAGCGCCGGGTAGCTGCGATCGAGCGATTTCAGGTAGGCGACGAGGTCGAGCGCGGCCGGGCGCGCCACCACCACCTTGCCCTCGGGCACGGTGCCGGGCGGCAGGGTGACCACTGTTTCGCCGGGCTCGGCGCTGTCACGCATGTCGAACAGGAAAGGGTAGGCAGGCATGATGCTGCCCGGCACATAGGCGCGCGGCTGGAACAGATGACCCAGATGCCACTGATCGCTGGGCTGGCGCGCGCCGATGTTCATCAGGTCGGGGCCGGTGCGCATGGTGCCCAGCAGCGGTGGGTCGTCGTAGGCGTAGTCGCCGGCCACCGTGGCCCGGCCCCAGCCGCGCTTGGCGTCGGGCGCAAAGGCGCGGGCGCGCGGCTGCTGCGAGTGGCAATACACGCAGCCGTGCTGGATGTACTGGTCGCGCCCGCGCAGCTGGGTCGGGGTGTAGGGCTTGAGGCCCGGCGCCGGGGCCGAATCAGCGATGGTGATGTAGGGCAGCACCACCAGCGCGGCGGTGGCGACGGCGAGGGTGGTCAGGCCACCGAGGATGAGACGGGTTTCGCTGTGCATCAGATGCCCTCCGCGGCGGTGGCGAACGGACCGGCCGCCGTCCGGCGCGCCCCCCGGGCGATCAGCAGGCGGACGAAGTGCGCGGCGAAGATCACATGGCCGAGCGCCATCATCGCGCCGCCCACGCTGCGTGCCTTCAGGTAGGGCAGGGTGAGCAGCACCGATTCCATGAAGCCGCGGCTCTCGTCGAGCATGGCGCGGCCCTGCAGCCAGCCGCCAATGGTCAGCGACACGAAGTAGATGGCGATGCCGATCGAGGCGAGCCAGAAGTGGGCCGAGATCATGCGCGGCCACGGCCAGTCGCGGCCGGTGATGCGCGGGATCACGAAATACATGGCGCCGAAGAACACCAGGCTGACGAAGCCGTACAGCCCGAGGTGCGCGTGCGCCACGGTGTAGTGGGTGAAGTGGGTGATGGCGTTCATGCTGCGCAGCGCCTCGAAGGAGCCCTGCACCGAGCTGGCGGTGTACATCAACCCGCCCAGACACATGAAGCGCAGCGTCGGCGAGTCGCGCAGCGCGGCCAGGTTGCCCTTGAGCGTGAGGTGCTGGTTGGCGGTGAAGGCGGCCACCGGCAGGATCATCATCATGCTCTGGACGATCGACAGGGTCACCATCCAGCCCGGCACCGGCCCGCCGATCAGGTGGTGGCCGCCGACCTGGCCGTAGAAGAAGGCCAGCCCCCAGAAGCCGAGTAGCGACAGGTTGTAGGACTGGATCGGCCGGCCGATCACCTTGGGCAGGAAGTAGTAGATCGAGGCCAGCGCCAGCGGGGTGTAGAACAGCCCCAGCACGTTGTGGCCGAACCACCAGTTCATGGTCGCCTGCTCGATGCCGTGATGCAGGCCGGGGAAGTTGGCCACCAGGAACAGCACCGGGAACCAGAACAGCGCGCAGCCCATGTACCACACCGACACATACAGATGGGCCACCTGGCGCCGGCGCAGGGTGAGGATCAGCGGCAGGCCGATCAGCGCGCCGCCGGCGACGAACAGCAGGTCGATCTGCCAGGGAATCTCCAGCCATTCGAGCCCGTCGCTGATGCCGTAGGCCAGGCTGCCGAGGCCGGCGATCAGCGCGGCGTTCCACAGCGCGGCGCCAAGCAGGGCGTAGCGGCCGCCGACCAGCTCGGTCTTGAGCAGGCGCGGGATGACGAACAGCGCGGTGCCCAGGCCCGCCATCGGCGCCCAACCGTAGGCCACCGCGTTCAGATGCACGGTGCGGATGCGCCCGAAGCTCAGCCAGGCTTCCGCCGTCAGCCAGTCGGGCGCATGCAGTTTGATCGACGCCGTCAGGCCGGCGGCCGAGGCGACCAGCAGCCAGACGAAGGCGCAGCAGTAGAAGAAGAACACCAGCGGGGCGGTCGAGGCATCGGCCCGAGCGCGAGCGGCCAGCTCGGCATCGTCCGCATCAGCCGCTGGGTGAGTGGCGCCGGATGGGGCGGCGGGTTCTTCGGGGGTGCCGATTTCACCGGCGGCGAAAATCACCTCGCTGCCTTCGGTGCTGGGGTCGGTCAGGTGGGCGCGTTGTGACCAGATGAAGAAGCCGAGGCCGACGATGGACAAGATGAACGCCGACATCAGGATGGCGAGGGGGCTCATGGACAGGTGGGCTCTTGGTTGGGGCTGGATCCAGCTTGCCACCGTGCGACGACCGAATACGGTGCATGGCCGGTTGTTGCGGCCGCATGCCGGTGTGAAATATAGCTGATGTAATGCATGTTTTAAGTGGCGATGAAATGGTTTTTGTGCTGATGCAGTGGATCTTTCGAGACAGAAATTGATCTCTGTCTCTATAAAGATGTGTTCACGATACATCTTTGATGTTGGTCAAGCAAGTGGCGGCGCGGTGCTTTGTCGGGACGGGCGATTACGTGCTACGGAAGTTTGGCGTGTTTCAGATGGTCGGGTTGCAGTGTGTCCAGCATGGCGATGGCGACAACCGTGCCGCGACGTACCGGCGCCTATCGCGAGCGTCGGTGGCGTTCATGCTGGTGCGGAAAGGGGAGCCACGTCGTGCAGGCGGGTTGGCCGGGGGCGGGAAAGCGGCATGACGACATCGCCGTCATGGCTGGCGCGAGTGATTCGCCGCGCGGACAACCGCAAGGAAGGGGAGATGGGACGGTAAAAACGGAAAGGGCCCAGTCTTGCGACTGGGCCCTTGGTGTCCTGGTAGGCCGTGCGTGGCTCGAACACGCGACCAACGGATTAAAAGTCCGCTGCTCTACCAACTGAGCTAACGACCCGAAAGGAAGCGCGAATTATAGTAACCGACCTGGGGGCTGTCAAGCCGATTAGGCAGATAATTCGGGGGGTTTGCCGTTGGCGTAGCGGGTGGGGTCGTCGACGCCGGCTTCAAGGAAGCCGGCGCGGCGCAGACGGCAGGCTTCGCACCGTCCGCAGGCGCGTCCGGTGTCGTCGGCCTGGTAGCAGGTGACGGTCTGGCTGTAGTCGACGCCGAGGGATGTGCCGCGGCGAATGATGTCGGCTTTGCTCAGCTCGATGAGCGGGGCGTGGATAGTCATGCGCTCGCCTTCGACGCCAACCTTGGTGGCGAGATTGGCCAGGGTCTCGAAGGCCTGGATGTATTCGGGGCGGCAGTCCGGGTAGCCGGAGAAGTCGACCGCATTGACGCCCACGAAGATGTCGTTTGCGCCGAGCACTTCGGCCCAGGCCAGCGCGATGGAGAGCATTACGGTGTTGCGCGCGGGGACGTAGGTGACCGGGATGGGCGAGGCATCGGCGCCCCGGGCGTCGAGCGGGATGTCGATGGTCGGGTCGGTCAGCGCGGAGCCGCCAAACTGGCCGAGGCCGACGCGGGCGAGGCGGTGCTCGGCGGCCCCGAGGCTGTCGGCGACGCGCTTGGAGGCGGTTAGCTCGGCGGCATGGCGCTGGCCGTAGGCGACGGACAAGGCATAGCACTCGAAGCCTTGTTCGCGGGCAATGGCCAGACAGGTGGCGGAATCGAGTCCGCCTGAGAGCAGGACGACGGCGCGGCGCGGCGGCAGTTCGGTGATTTCAGTCATGAGCGTTATTTGCCGCGGGCGTCCGCCCACAGCACTTTGTGCAGTTGCATTTGAAAGCGCACCGGCAGGCGGTCGCGCACGATCCACTCGGCCAGATCGGCCGGAGCGAGTTCGCCGGCGACCGGCGAGAACAGCACCGGGCAGCGTTTTGCGAGGTCATGGACGCGAAGCTGTTCGCAGGCCCAGGCGTAGTCGTCGGCGCTGGCGATGACGATCTTGAGTTCGTCTCGGGCGGTGAGCTGGTGCAGGTTGTCCCACCGGTTTTTGCCGACTTCCCCGGAGCCGGGCGCCTTGAGGTCCACGACGCGGCTGACGCGTGGGTCGACCGCGGTGATGTCGAGCGCGCCGCTGGTTTCAAGTGACACGTCGTAGCCGGTGTCGCATAGCGCGGTGAGTAGATCGAGGCAGCCCTTTTGGGCGAGGGGTTCGCCGCCGGTGACGCAGATGTGATGCAGTCCGTGGCTGGCGATCTCGTTGAGGATGGTGCTCAGATCGCGCGTCTGGCCGCCATTGAAAGCGTATTCGGTGTCACACCACACGCAGCGCAGCGGGCAGCCGGTGAGGCGGACAAACACCGTGGGCAGACCGGCGCGAGAGGCTTCGCCCTGTACGGATGCGAAGATTTCCGTCACCCGCAGCCGGGTGACGGTCTGTCGCGTGCTCATGCGCGGGTCAGCTACCCAGGCGCTGCTTGGCCGATTTGGCGGCAGCGCTGTCGGGGTACTGGCTGATCACGGCTTTGAGCGTGTTCTGCTCCAGGCGACGCTCGCCCATGGCACGTTGGCAGTTGGCGACGCCGAGCAGGGCGTCGGGCGCGCGGGCGTCCTGCGGCCACTGGTTGACCACGGTGTTGAAGTGCTGCGTGGCGCGGGCGATGTCCTTGGCCTGCAAGGCGGCGCTGCCGGCCCAGAAGTGGGCGCTGGGCAGGAAGCTGCTGCCGGCGTAGGTGGTCACGAAAGTGTCGAAGGCTGTGGCCGCTTCGGCGTACTTGCCGCTCTTGAGCAGGTTCAGTGCGTTCTCGTAGTCGCGCGACTCTGCTGCGGGATCGATGTGTGCGGCGGGGCCGGCCCCTCCTGTTTCCAGCGTGCGCAGGCGCGCGTCGAGATCGACATAGAAGTCTTGCTGGCGCTTCTTGACCGATTCCATGTCGTGCATCATCAGTTCGACATCGCCACGCAATCTGGCCATCTCGGCCTTGATGGCCTCGATCTGGTTGGCCAGTTGCAGCGATGCACGCGAGCTTGATTCGAGGGCGTCGAGGCGCGCGGTGTGATCATCGCGAATGCGCATGATCTCCTTGCGCGCTTCGGCGTCGTCAAACAGGCCAGCGTGCGCCGGCCACGTGAGCAGCGCTGCAAGCAGTGCAATCCAGGGGGCCGGCCGCATCATCAGAACTCTCCAGCGTAGAGCATTTCGCCACGACGGTTTTCGGCGTAGCAGGCTTCGTTGCGCTCGGTGCACTGCGGCTTCTCTTCGCCCAGGCTGACCGATTCAATCTGGCCTTCCTTGGCGCCGAGCAGCATCAGCGATTTCTTGACCGCGTCGGAACGCTTTTGGCCGAGTGCGAGGTTGTACTCGCGGCTGCCACGTTCGTCGGCGCTACCCTGGATGAGCATTTTCATCTGCGGGTTGGCGGCCAGGAAGCGGCCGTGGGCTTCAACCAGCGGCATGAACTCGCCGCGGATGGTGAAGCTGTCGTAGTCAAACATGATGGCGCGTTTGGACAGGATGTTGTTCGGGTCGCGCAGGGCGGCCAGTCCAGCACCTTGCATCTGGTCGGGACGCACGGTCGGGATCGTGCCGGCAGACGACGCGGTACGGTCTTCAACCGAGGCGCCCTGATCGGCGGTCATCGGGGTGCTCGAGCAGCCTGCCAGCAGGGCAAGAGCGAGCATGGAGGCGGCGAGGGGGTAACGCATTGAACAGACTCCTTGAGTCATTGAATGCTAGCGATCCGCTAGCGGGGCAAAGGTCCCCAGGCGGGTTCACGCACGTCGGCGGCCTGGACCGAGAGACGTTGCTTGATTCGCCCGTCGGACGAAACAGCGGCAAGCACCCCGCGACCACCGATCTCTGTTGCGTAGAGAATCATGCGGCTGTTGGGCGCAAAGCTGGGTGACTCATCCCGACCGGTGTCGGTCAGGACGGCAAACTGGCGGGTGGCGACATCCATGATCGCGACCTGGAAGCCATTGGCCGTCCGCGCGATGTAGGTCATGGTTTGGCCATCGGGGGAGGGGCGCGGTGTGACGTTGTAGCTGCCCTCGAAGGTGACGCGTTCGGCGCGACCGCCCTGAGCGGGAATTCGGTAGATCTGCGGGCTGCCGCCGCGATCGGAGGTGAAGTAGATCCACTGCCCGTCGTGGCTGAAGGCCGGTTCGGTGTCGATGCTCGACGAGCTGGCCAGGCGGGTGACGCCCGAGCCGTCGGGATTGACGGTGTACATCTGCGAGAGCCCGTCCTTGGTCAGCACCACCGCGAGGCGGCTGCCGTCCGGCGACCACGACGGTGCGGAGTTCGAGCCCTTGAAGTTGGCCGCCACGGCGCGCAGGCCGGTGGCCAGGGTGTGCACATACACGACCGGCTTCTTGGCTTCGAAGGAGACATAGGCCAGGCGGCTGCCGTCGGGGGACCAGGATGGCGAGATGATCGGCTCGTTGGAGGCGAGCGCGGTCTGCGGGTTGGCGCCGTCGGAGTCGGCGATCTGCAATTTGTATTGCTTGCCGGATTTCACCACATAGGCGATCTGCGTGGAGAAAACGCCCTTGAGCCCGGTGATGCGCTCATAAATGATGTCCGCAATCTTGTGGCCGGTGATGCGGTACTGCGCGGGCGTCATGGTCAGCGTGAGCGCGTCGAGCTGGGCTTCCTGGCGCGTATCGTAGAGGCGCATGCGTAGCTCGTACTTGCCGCTTTGCGCGGGCACCACGGTGCCGACCGCGATGGCGTCAGCGCCGCGGGTGCGCAGGTAGGCAAAATCGGGGGTAGCCGCTTCACCGACGGGCTTGGGGCCCATTTCAACAAGCGAAAACAGGCCGCTGCGCTCCAGGTCGCCGCGCACCACGTCGGTTACGCCACGTGGCAGTTGCGACTCGCCTTCCATGACCGCAATGGCCACCGGAAAGCGGTTGGCACCGGCGCCGGTAATCTCGATCGACAGCTGCGCCCGCGCCGAGAGCGCGGTGGCAGCGAGCAGGGTGATCAGCAAATATCGAAACAAATCAGTCAGTTTCATCGTCTCTGGTTCCTGGGCGGATTATACCGGACCCCTTTTATTGTTCGAGCGGGCGAAAAGTGAACGCTAGTGTACGGTTAAACAAAGATTGATCGTCGGGTTTCGGTAACGGGCTCGATTTGCGGATGGCTCGTTCAATGGCTTCATCCAGCGCGGCATGGCCGGTGCTCTTCTTCAGGCGCACCTCGATCACGGTGCCGTCGGGCAGCTGGTCGACGATGAAGGTGGCTTCCGGATTGCCGCTGACTGCCGGGGGCAGCACGATGTTGCCTCGCACCTTGACGCGAATTGCATTGATATATCCGTCCAGCGCCCGACCACGCGCGGCCGACTGCATTTCCTGCTTGAGAATCTCTGATTCGCGGGCGCGCTGCGCGTCCAGCGCCAGCAGTTCTTGCATGCGTTGGTCCTCGATCGCCTTGGAGCGGTCGACCTTGGGCTCGGGCTTCGGCGTGGGCTTGGGCTCAGGCTTTTTCGGCGCCGGTTTTGGTTCCGGTTTCGGCTCGGGTTTTTTGGGCTCGGGCTTCTTCGGTTCCGGCTTTTTCGGTTCGGGCTCGGGCTTGGGCGTGGGTTTCTTGGGCTCGGGCTTTTTTTCCGGGATCTTGATCTCGGGTGGTTTCGGCTCGGGCTTGGGTTCCGGTTTCGGTTCGGGCTTCGGCGCGGGTTTGGGCTCGGGCTTCGGCGCGGGTTTGGGCTCGGGCTTCGGTTCGGGTTTGGGCTCGGGCTTCGGTTCGGGTTTGGGGGGCGGTGCCGGCTCAGGTTTGGGCGGCGGTGCGGCGCGCGTTGGCATGGACGGTACCGCCACCAGGGCGACCTGCACGGCAGCCGGCGGCTCGCTCTGCCAGCGAACACCAAAAAACAGAAATGCCGCCAGCGCCAGATGCACCAGCGCGGCAAGCACAAACGAAACGCGCTTGCCCGGCTCCGGGCGGTCCTGCTCAGGCGTCATCGCTTGGGGGCCGATTCACGGTCGCCGGACTGTACGAGCAGGCCGATCTTGTCGATCCCCTGTTTCTGCAGTGCCGACATGACATCAAGCACTGCCTCGTAGCGGGCCTCGCGATCGCCGGCAATGAGCACGGCCCGATTCGGGTCGTTCTGCTGCATTTGCTTCAATTGGCCAACGACGGCGTCCAGGCTCATTGGCTCCGGGTCTTGTGCGGCATCGCGAAACGCGACGCTGCCATCAGCTTTGACGACGACGTAGAGCGGTTGTGCCGGTGCCTGTGAGGCTTTGCCGACGCTGGGCAATTCGACGCTGCCGGTCTGGATCATCGGCGCGGTGACCATGAAGATGACGAGCAGCACCAGCATCACGTCGATGTACGGCACGACGTTGATCTGGTTCATCAGGCGGCGCTCACGCATGGGGTGCTCTCCGCCCGATCAACGCAGCTGACGCTGCAGGATGTTGGAGAACTCTTCCATGAAGCTCTCGAGGCGGATCGACAGGCGGTCGATGTCGTGCGCAAAGCGGTTGTAGGCGACCACGGCGGGAATCGCAGCAAACAGGCCGATGGCGGTGGCGACCAGGGCTTCGGCGATGCCGGGCGCGACATGCGCGAGGGTGGCCGAGCTGACATTGGAGAGGCCGCGGAAGGCGTTCATGATGCCCCACACGGTGCCGAACAGGCCGATGTAGGGCGACACCGAGCCGACCGAGGCGAGAAAGGCCAGGTGGGCTTCGAGTTCGTCGACTTCGCGCTGGTAGGTGGCACGCATGGCGCGGCGGGCGCCGTCGACCACGGTGGCGTGATCGGCGTTCTTGGCGCGCAGCTTTGAGAATTCGCGGTAGCCAGACTCGAAAATGCGCTCCATCGGCCCCGTGTTGTGGCGGTCATTGCCGGCGCTTTGGTACAGCGCGTTCAGATCGCCGCCGCTCCAGAAGTTGCGCTCGAATGCCATGGACTTTCGTCGCGCGCTGCCAATGGAAAACCATTTGCGGAAAATCCAGTACCACGACATGAAGGAGAGGCCCGCCAGCAGGGCCATTACCAGTTTGACCAGCAAGCTGGCCTCGGCAATGAGGGAGAGAATCGACAGATCTTGAGTGATTGGCATGGTCAGCCCGGTTGGCCGGGATTGAGTGTTTTTCGAATGGTGTCGGGAATGGCGACGGCCCGGTTGCGGCGAGTATCCAGGCAGGCCACAGAGACTGTGGCTTCGAACAAGAGTTCCGCATCGCGCAAAACTTTTTGCGAGAAACTGAGGCTGGCGCGCTTGAGTGTCGACACCGAAGTGAGGATCTGAAGCGTGTCGTCGAGACGGGCGGGACGATGATAATCACCTTCCACCCGGCGTACCACGAAGGCGATACCGGTTTCATCCATGAGCTGTTGCTGGTCGAACCCTTGCCGGCGCAACCATTCGGTCCGGCCTCGCTCGCAGAAGCGCCAGTAGTTGGCGTAGTAAACAACGCCGGCTGCGTCAGTGTCTTCGTAATAGACGCGGACCATCAAGGCGTCGGGGCTGATAGCAGCGGCTGGATCGGTGGGAAGCATGCGCGCCATTTTAGCTGAGAGCGGGCTCGCTGTTGCGATGCAACTTGGTGCAATGCTTAACAAAACTTTTCGTGACGGGAGCGCACAATAGACTAAAGGGGCAGGTAACTCGACGCCGCTGCAATGTTATTCTGAGTGTCTGGCGCGTTCTGCGCCCAGGCGATGCGTCGGGTCTGTCGCGATGACGAACTTTGACGACGGGGTGTGCCCGATGGTGCCTGGCGCGTGTCATCGCCCGCCGCGGACGCGTGATCGCCGGGATGGAGGAAGGGATCTTGGTAGGGTCTTCACAAAAAAACAAATCTGTCGGGGGCGCCAGTAAGGGGCCGCGGTCAGAATTGTCGACGCTGGATTTTGGCTCGGCGGGCGGTGACGTTGCGCGGGCGCTGGCCGAGTGTGCCGGCAAGATCGAAGTGCAGGAAGGCGGTGATGTCTTTGCCGGCGTCGCCGAAGACGCGGCGGTGCTGTATGCCAATGGTCAGAACGATCTTGCCGCTCAGGTGCTCAGCGAATTTGTGACTGGCCTCACGCCGGGCCAGGGCGAGCCCTTGTGGCTGATGTTGATCGACCTCTACAAATTAACCGGCAAGCGCGCCGAGTTTGACGAGCGGGTCATCGCCTATGCCCGCAGTTTTGAAAAATCCCCGCCGCCCTGGGATGGGGCGGATACGCCCGTTGCGGCTGGCAAGACTGCTGCGCCCGCGGTCGCGCTGGGCACAGCGCTGACCGACCAGGTGGCCAAGCAGTTTGAGCGGGTGCGAGAGTCCGCCAAAAAGAACGGTGCGGTACGTATTGATCTATCGCGGCTGCGTTCGGCGGACGAGCCCGGCTGCGCGCTGCTGCGCGCCTTGCTTTCCGATCTGGACGCAGCGTCGGTCAATATCCGTCTGTCGGGGGCGAGCACTGTCGCCAACATGTTGCGTGGGCAAGTACTGGCGGGGCGGCGCGAGAATCAGCAGATGTGGTTGTTGTTGCTCGACATGCTGCAGCAGACCGACGACATCGATACGTTTGAAGAAGTGGCGCTCGATTACGCCATTACCTTTGAAGAGTCGCCCCCGTCCTGGGAGCCGAAAGCGGTCAGCGAGATGGCTTCGACCACGGCCGAGCTGGTGACGGCCGTGCAGATGGACGACGGCTTCGTGCTCGAAGGCGATGTGCTGGGCACCAATGCCGAGCCGGTGCGCCAGCTGGCGGCCTTTGCCGCTGAACGTTCGCGGGTGGATGTCGATTGCGCCCGGCTGCGGCGTATCGATTTTGTGTCGGCCGGCGCCATGTTCAATGTGCTGGCCCAGCTTCAGGCGCAAGGCAAGCTGATCGTCCTCAAGGACGTCAATGCCATGGTGGCTGCTCTGCTGCGCGTGATGGGCATCGATCAGGTCGCTCGCTTGCAATTGCGCACATAGCCCCCAGATGACCCGGATGGCGGGCGCGCGATTCTCTCGTGCGCCTGTGGCGTACTCAACACGCCCCCAGGTGGGCGAATCGGATCAGGCATGGAACAGTATCACGGCACCACCATCCTCTCGGTGCGGCGGGGCAGGCGCGTTGCGCTGGGCGGCGATGGGCAGGTGACCTTGGGCAACATCGTCATCAAGGGCAGTGCGCGCAAGGTGCGCCGCATTCATCACGACCGCATCCTCGCCGGCTTTGCCGGGGGCACGGCCGATGCCTTCACGCTCTTTGAGCGCTTCGAATCCAAGCTCGAAAAGCACCAGGGCAACTTGCTGCGTAGTGCGGTGGAACTGGCCAAGGACTGGCGGACCGACCGCATGTTGCGCCGGCTCGAAGCCATGCTGGCCGTGGCCGACGAAGAGAACTCGCTGGTGATCACCGGTAACGGCGATGTGCTCGAACCCGAGCAGGGCATCGTCGCCATCGGCAGCGGCGGCGCCTACGCGCAAGCTGCTGCGCGCGGCTTGCTCGAAAACACCGACCTGTCGCCCGAAGAGATCGTCAGCAAATCGCTGAGCATCGCCGGTGACCTGTGCATCTACACCAACCAACATCACACCATCGAGGTGCTGGGCTGAGCCCCGGCATCCGAGTCGAGCAGACCATGACGCAAATGACCCCGCCGGAGATCGTCTCCGAACTGGACAAGCACATCGTCGGCCAGGGCCGCGCCAAGCGCGCCGTGGCTATCGCCCTGCGCAACCGCTGGCGCCGCGCCCAGGTGGCCGAACCGCTGCGCAGCGAAATCACCCCCAAGAATATCCTGATGATTGGCCCCACCGGCGTCGGCAAGACCGAGATCGCTCGTCGTCTGGCACGGCTCGCGAATGCGCCCTTCATCAAGATCGAAGCGACCAAGTTCACCGAGGTGGGCTACGTCGGCCGCGATGTCGACACCATCATCCGCGACCTGGCCGAAATCGCCGTCAAGGATGGCCGCGAGCGTGCCATGGTCTCCGTGCGCGACCGCGCCTCCGACGCCGCCGAAGATCGCGTGCTCGACATCCTGTTGCCGCCGGCTCGCGCGGTGGGATTCAATGCCGACGAAGCACCCGCGGCCGATTCCGGCACGCGGCAGAAATTCCGCAAGAAACTGCGCGAAGGCGAACTCGACGAGAAGGAAATCGAGGTCGAAGTGGCGGCGCCGGGTATGAGCGCCGAAATCTTTGCCCCGCCGGGCATGGAAGAGATGACCCAGCAATTGCAGGGCATGTTCCAGAACCTCGGCGGCGCGCGCAAGAAGAGCCGCAAGCTGCCCATCAAGGAAGCCCTGCGCCTGCTCGCCGATGAAGAAGCCGCGCGCATGATCAACGATGAAGAGGTCAAGGCCGAGGCGGTGCGTGCGGTCGAGCAGAACGGCATCGTTTTTCTCGACGAACTCGACAAGGTCGCCTCGCGCTCGGAAATGCAGGGTGCCGACGTGTCGCGTCAGGGCGTGCAGCGCGACCTGCTGCCGCTGGTCGAAGGCACGACGGTGAGCACCAAGTACGGCATGATCAAGACCGATCACATCCTGTTCATTGCCAGCGGCGCCTTCCACCTGGCCAAACCCAGCGATCTGATCCCCGAGCTGCAGGGCCGCTTCCCGATTCGCGTCGAGCTCGATTCGCTCGGCGTCGATGACTTCGAGTGCATCCTCACCAGCACCGACGCCTGCCTGACCCGTCAGTACCAGGCGCTGCTCGAAACCGAAGGCGTGAAAATCGACTTCCAGCCCGAAGGCATCCGCCGCCTGGCCGAGATTGCCTTTCAGGTGAACGAGAAGACTGAAAACATCGGCGCACGCCGCTTGTATACGGTGATGGAAAAGCTGCTGGAGGAAATCTCCTTCACCGCCGGCAAGCCCGGCGTGGGTGATCTCGTTATCAATGCCGCCTACGTGGATGAATGCCTGGAAGCGGTGGCCGAGCGCGAGGATCTGGCGCGCTACGTGCTGTAGCGCCGCCCGTCCTGTCAGAAAGACAAAGGCCTCGCAAAACGCGAGCCCTTTGTCTTTCTGAAGCGGGTGCCGCTTAGCGGGATTTGCGGCGAGCGACCTGCGCCATCAGCCCGAGGCCGGCAAGCATCATCGCCCAGGTTTCGGGTTCGGGGACCGGGGCTGCGAGGTCATAGAAATAGCGCGACGTGCTGAGAGTGTTGCCGCCGCTCATGCCGAACTGCGGGTCGCGGAAATCCATCAGACGAACTTCCACGGTGTAGTCGGCCGCGCTCTTTCCATTGGTGAAAAGGGTCGGAGCCAACTGGTAGCTTGTCATCGGTGGGAAATAGGGGCTGGTTCCTGCGAGGTCCGGTTGGGTTGGGTCGTTGAGCAGGCCGAGGTTCCGGTCCCACACATAGACGCGTACGCCTTCGACGGCCGGGCCCGTGGTGGGCAGCTCCCAGGTAAGCAGGTTGTTCGTCGCGTCGAACTGCACGTTCTGCGCGAAATCAAGCACCTGGGCACCGGCAGTGCCTTGAGACCAGGCCATGCTGACGTCGCCCGCGTTGTCGGCGATGATGGTCCAAGGATCGCTGGTGCCGACGTTGGTCGGCAGGATGCTGTAGTACTCGTTGGGTGAGACGTGCGAACTCCACCAGGTCATCGGTAGAGCGGTGCCGTACTGTTCAATGCTGACTTGGGTGCCAAAGGCGCTATTGGGGGTCACGCCGGCGCCGATGTAGTGGACGACACCCTCGGCGATACCGAGTGTGTTGCTGCTGCGGTTGTCCAGCCGATCGACCACAAACTGAAAGCTGGGGGTGATGGCAAAAGCAGAGGCGCTGAGGCCGGCGAGTAGTGTGCCAGTCAGTAGTGAACGAGTCAGAGTGCGCATCGAAGACATGTCGAAGTCCTATCGGTAAAGAAAAATCCGAACGGAATTCTGCCATGAACTACGGGTATGAGCCATGGGATATTTCTCGGTCGCATCCGTTTTGTGGCCGGGGCGCGCCGCGCGTGGCAGTCAGTCAAGGGTGCATCCCGGCGCTCGGACGCCATGACGGTTAGAATCTGCGTTTAGCCATTCCCGACCGATTTCATGCTCGTTCGCATTATCGCCATCCTGTTCCCGCTGTTTGCCATCGTGGCCGTCGGTTTTGTGGTCGGCCGCCGGGCGCGGCCGGATCTGTCGCATGCGAACAAGCTGAACATGGACGTGTTTGTGCCGGCGCTGGTGTTTGCGGCGCTGGCGAGCAAGCCCTTTCGGCCCGAGAACGATATTCCGCTGCTGCTGGCGACGGTGGTGATGGTGGTCGGGTCGGGGCTGGCGGGGTGGGCGCTGGCGCGGGCGGTGGGCATTGCGCCCAAGACGCTGGTGCCGCCGGTGATGTTCAACAACTGCGGCAATCTTGGCCTGCCGCTGGCGGTGTTGGCATTTGGTGAAGATGCGCTGGCGCCGTTTGTGGTGATGTTCATGGCCTCCAACTTGCTGCATTTTTCGTTCGGCGCCTGGTTGCTGGACCACAAGGTGCGCTTGTTGACGATCTGGAAAGTGCCGTCGGTGCTGGCGACCTTCGCCGGCCTGGCGGTGGGCATGAGCGGCGTGGTGGTGTGGGAGCCTTTGCTGTTGTCGATCCGCATGCTGGGCGAGATCTCGATTCCGCTGATGCTGTTCGCGCTCGGTGTCCGTTTGAGCGATTCGCGGATTACGTCGATTGGCCTCGGGGTGTTCGGTGCGGTGGCCCGGCCCTTGATCGGCATGGCCATCGCGGCGCTTATCCTGGCGGTGACGGATTTTCCACCGCAGCAGCAGGCGCTGATTCTTATCTTCGGTGCGCTGCCGCCGGCGGTGTTGAACTATATTTTTGCCGAGCGCTATCATCAGGAGCCCGAAAAAGTGGCCTCGATGGTGCTGATCGGCAATCTGGCGGCGGTGGTCTTTTTGCCGATCGCCCTGGCTTTTGTGCTTCCTTGACCGACGAAGAGGACGGTGATGACCGAGCTGGTTTTTCGTGATGACGCATACGCCCGCGAGTGCGATGCCGTGGTGGTGTCCGCTGCGCCGGGCCGGGTGACGCTGGACCGCAGCGTGTTTTACCCCACTGGCGGCGGCCAGCCGGGCGATACGGGCGTGCTGGTGCAGGCCGGCGGGACGGTGACCGCAGTGCTGGGCACCGTCAAGGGCGAGGACGACACGATTGTTCATCTGGTGGACGAGGCGGCGCGCCTGCCTGCGGCCGGCACGCATGTGACCGCGCGCATCGACTGGGACCGTCGCCATCGTGTGATGCGCTTTCACACCGCCTTGCATTTGCTGTGTGCGGTGGTCGCGGCGCCGGTGACGGGCGGGCGGATGAGCGAAGACAAGGCGCATCTGGATTTCGATATCGACATGGACAAGCTCGTTGCTGAAGACATCGAATCACGCCTCAACGCCTTGGTGGCGGGGGATTCCGCAGTCGAATGCGGCGCGATTTCCGACGCCGAACTCGATGCCAATCCGGGCCTGGTGAAGACCATGTCGGTGCAGCCGCCGCGCGGTCAGGGCAGTGTGCGCACCATTGAGATTCCGGGCGTGGATCTGCAGCCCTGTGGCGGTACGCATGTGCAACGGACCGGCGAGATCGGCGCGCTCAAGGTGGTGAAGATTCGCAGCGAGGGAAAGCGCAACCGCCGGGTCACCATCGCGTTTGCCGAGTGAGACTGCGGTGCGTGTGACCATCAAAGTCACCTTTGTGCGGGCTGACTAAGTGTCCTGCCAGTGCATCAAAAGAAACGGCCGGAGGCTCACGCCCCGGCCGTTTTTGTTTGCCCGCCTGCGATCATGCCCGTGGCGTGCGCAGCAGCACCAGTTCTTCGGCGCTGGTCGGGTGCACCGCCAGCGTGCGGTCGAGGTCGGCCTTGGTGGCGCCCATGGTGATGGCGATGGCCAGGGCCTGGATGATTTCACCCGAGTCGGCGCCGATCAGGTGCGCGCCGAGCACCTTGTCGCTGTCGGCGTCGACGATGACCTTCATGTAGGCGCGTTCAGTGCGGCCGGCCAGGGTGTGCTTCATCGGGCGGAAGTCAGCTTCGAACACCGTCACGCTGTGGCCGGCGGCGATGGCATCGGGTTCCGACAAGCCGATGGTGCCGATTGAGGGCTGACAGAACACGGCTGTGGCGATGAGGCGATGGTCGACCACGCGTGGCGTGTTGCCAAACACCGTGTCGGCAAAGGCGCGGCCTTCGGCGATGGCCACCGGGGTGAGGGCGGCGCGGTCGGTGACGTCGCCAACGGCGTAGATGGAATCAACGGTGGTGCGCGAGTCTGGGCTGACGCGAATCGCGCCGCTTTTGGCATCGACGTCGACGCCGACATCGGCCAGGCCGAGGCCGTCGGTGTTGGGGTGGCGGCCGAGGGCCGAGAGCACGACGTCGGCCTCGATCACGTCACCGTTTTTCGCCGTGCATCGGATGCCGTTGGCGCTGCGTTCGAGCTTGACTGGCGCGAAGCCGGGGCGCAACGCGATGCCGCGCTCGCTCATGGCGGTGGCCAGGCGGGTGCGGATGTCGTCGTCAAAGCCGCGCAGCGGTAGGTCGGCGCGGTAGGCCTGGGTCACTTCGCTGCCAAAGCCGGCAAAGATGCCGGCGAATTCGACGGCAATGTAGCCAGCGCCCAGCACCAGCAGGCGGCGTGGCAATTCTGTGAGGTCGAGCAATTCGTTGGAGCTGATGGCCAGATCCAGGCCGTCGATTGCTGGTGCGCTGGGCATGCCGCCGGTGGCGATGAGGATGTGCCCGGCGGTGACGCGGCGCCCGCCGACTTCGACGGTGTGCGCATCAACAAGCCGCGCCTGGCCTTCGAGCAGGGTGACCTTGGCATCGGCGAGCATCTTGCGGTAGATGGTTTCGAGCCGCGCCGTTTCGCGGTTTTTGGCGGCGGTCAGCGCGGCGAGGTCGAAGCTGGGCGGCACGATTTCCCAGCCAAAACCGGGGGCATCGGCAAAGGCGTCGGCAAACTGCGAGGCATACATCAGCAGTTTTTTCGGCACACAACCGCGAATCACGCAGGTGCCGCCGACCCGGTCGCCCTCGCAGATGGCGACCCGCGCGCCATGGACGGTCGCACGCCGGCTGGCGGCGACGCCACCCGAGCCTGCGCCGATGGTGATGAGGTCAAAATCGTAGTCCGACATGGTGCTCCCCGTGCTGATGGCTTTGCCGGGAAGTGTAGCAGTCGGTCGGGAAACGGGGCTTCGTGTGTCGCGCTAGCGCGGGATCAGCGATTGCCCCGCCAGATCAAAGGCATACACCGTGGTGCGGCCGTGGCGCTTGACCACGGCGGCGCCGAGGCCACCCATGCGGCGACGCTCGCCATTGGGCTTGCCCTGCTTGTAGTAGCGGGTCAGCCCCAGGCGCAGCACCGTTTGCGTGGTGTAGGCCGCGTCGCGGTAGAAGGTGACGCTGGTGCCGTTTTCGATGCTGCTGTGCACTTCGCGGCGGATGCGGAGCATGCGGATGTCGTAGAGCAGGCGTGAGCTCGAGGCGCTGGCCTGGCTCACGACGTGCCCCGCATGGAGGCGCTGCCAGGCGTCGGGGCTATCAATATAGGTGTAGCCCGATTTGCTGCCCTTCTGGCCCTTGGTGTGGCCGATCAGCCGGAAGCCGACGCCGATGTCGCCGAAGCCGGCGATCAGGTCGTCGGTGTCGAAGGCGTCAAGCGGAAAGTCTTTGCCGGGCTGGATGTTGCCGCGGCCGCCGGCCTGGCGGACCAGCCGCGCGCCGATGCGCTCGCGCAGGCGTTGCTGGGCGATGGTGGCGTCGGGGCCGGTGGGCTGTTGTTCGAGGAAGGCGATCAGCTCCGGGATGCTGGCGTCGATCGCGAGTTCTTCTTCGTCCGTCGTGGCCGCGGGTTCAGCGGCGGAGGCGGCCGGGGCCGGCGCGGGCGTTACGGCCGGGGTGCTTGTCGTCGGGGCGCCGGCCGGCGGCAACGGTGGCGAGGGGCGGGTTTCGACGCGGCCTGTGGCGCAGCCGACGAGCGACAGGCTGATCAGGGCGATCAAGGCGATCAAGGCGAGGGGCAGGGCGCGCGAATGCATGGCGTGCGGACTCGTTCAAATGGGTATGGCCGGAGTCTAGCAGGCCGGGCGCGCGCTGTCGGCCCCGATGCCAAGCGTGTTGCGATCGTTTACGCTTCGGCGTTTTCCTCACATTGAGACACTGCCATGCCGACGATTGCTCCCGCCGCTGATCAGGAATCCAACCCGCGTGTGAAAGCGGTGTTTGATGACATTCGCGCCACCCGCCAGACCGATTTCATCAACAACATGTGGCGCTACCTGGCCTTTGATGCGGTGCTGTTGGAGCACACCTGGGCGGAAGTGAAGGCGGTGATGGCCACGCCGTCGGAGATTGATCCGCTGACCAAGGAGATGCTCTACATCGCGGTGTCGATCGCCAACAACTGCGGCTATTGCGTGCATTCGCACACCGCAGCGGCGCGTGCCAAGGGCATGGGCGAGGGGCAGTATGCCGAGCTGTTGAAGATTGTTGCGCTGGCCGCCAAGACCAATCATCTGGCCACCGCCTTGCAGGTGCCGGTCGACGCGTGCTTCGACGCTGGGGCGCGGGGTGATTGATCTGTCCGTCGCGTGGATGCTCGGGTTGACCATTGCCGCTTTTGCCGCCGGCTTCATCAGCTCGATCGCCGGTGCCGGCGGCATGATCGTGTTGCCCTGCCTGCTGTGGGCCGGTGTGCCGCCGGTGCAGGCGCTGGCCACCAACAAGTGTCAGAGCGTGTTTGGCACCTTGTCGTCGACGCTCAATTTTTTTCGCAAGGGCCACCTGCAGTTGCAGCCGCTGCGCGGGGCGCTGCTCTATGCCTTGATCGGGGCCGCGATCGGCACGCTATGGGTACAGCGGGTGGACGCCGCCGTGCTCGACCGGCTGCTGCCCTATGTATTGATTGTGCTCGCTGGCTACTTTGCGCTGTCCCCCCGAATTGCAGATGAAGATGCGCCACCGCGCATGTCGTCGGTGGTGTTTGATCCGCTCGTCGGCGGCGGCCTCGGCTTGTACGGAGGTGCGTTCGGGCCCGGTATGGGTTCTTTCGCCGCCGCCGCGTTTGCGGGCTTGCGCGGCTTCAATATGCGCAAGGCCACGGCCTCGACCAAGCCCGTGGTGCTGGTCGCCAATGTGAGCTCGCTTGTCATCTTTATTGCCGGCGGTCATGTGGTGTGGGCGCTGGCGTTGAGCATGGCGGTGGCGCAGTTTGTCGGCGCCCGCTTGGGCTCGAATCTGGTCATCACGCGCGGCGCCGCGCTGGTGCGACCGGTGATTGTCATCACCACGGCGGCGATTGCGCTGCGATTGCTGCTGCGTTAGTCAGCTGGAATGTTGACCGTACTGCTTGGGCCTGGCCGTTCGGATTGCTATGCTGCGGCTATGGCAAGCATCTTCATCAGTTACCGTCGGGACGACAGCCAGGGGTTTGCCGGGCGGCTGGATGACGATCTGTCGGAGCGTTTTGGCGACGCGCAGGTCTTCCGTGACCGCGAAATTCCCGCCGGCAGCGATTTTGCACGCCATCTCGAAGACCGCCTGAATGCCGCCGAAGTTGTGCTGGTGGTGATCGGTCGTGGCTGGATAGATCAGCGTGACGCGGAAGGCCGGCTGCGGCTCGATTCGCCCGACGATTGGGTGCGGATGGAGATCGAGCGGGCGCTGGCGCGCGATGTGCCGATTGTTCCGGTGCTGGTGGGGGGCGCGACCATGCCCTGGCCGGATCAGCTGCCCGACAGCCTTGCGCCGCTGGCCGGACGGCAAGCCTTCAGTGTGTCGGATCAACGCTGGTCGGAGGACATTGACGCGCTCGCCTTGCAACTATCGCGCGTCTCGCCCGAACTCACACGCCAGCTCAAGTCGCGCAGCGGCAATGGTGAGCGGGATCTGTTCGATGTGCTGCGCGAGCGTGTGAATGACGCGGCGCGGTCGGCAGCCAATGCTGAGCATGGTGGCAACGGCGGTTTTGCGCGCTGGGCTGGCGGCCGGCTGGGTAAGCTGTTTGGCGCGACGGTCAGCCTGGCGGTGATCTACATTCTGGTCCGCGCCCTCGGTGGTAACGAGGTCAACCGGATGATGGACCGCGTGATTGCCACCACCGTGGATCAGATCAAGGCGCTGTTCTAGAACGCATTCAGAAGTGCCAGCGTGCGTGCAGTGTCGGCGTGTTGGTATCGACGCCCGGCATGTCCTGATTGCCGAACTTGTTGCGCCACATCTCGTAGCCGACGCCCATGAAGAAACGATTTGGGGTGCTGCCCACGGCCGCGCCGACGTCGGCCATCAGCGCCGTGCGCATCAGGAACTCCTCGCCGACCGGCCGGCCGGTGTAGTCCTCACCGGTGCGGAAAGCATGCGCGAAGAAGCCTTCAAAACGCACCGGCACGCCCCCCAGCGCGAAGGGCACACGCCAGGCGGCATGCAGCATGGGGTAGGCGTCGAAGCCGATGTCCTCTTCGTTGCCCGGCGCCTTGCATGGCGGCAGGCCGCAGTGATTCCATTCCTTGGCCATCAGCAGCGATACATCCAGAAAACCCGGTGGGGCGATCTTGAAGCGCAGTGTTGGGCCGAGCACCAGTAGTCGCTTGCGTGGGGCGAAGCGGTTGTCCTTGCTGTTCCAGTCAAAACCGGCAGTGAGCGCCACGTCGCGGATCGGGCCGATAGCCAGCGATTGGTCAAACACCTTGCCCAGTGAAAGCAGATGGCGATAGACGATGTAGAACTCAGTGGCGCCGTGGTTGCTGTCTTTGGCCGGGTCGATGTCGTCGGAGCGCAGCATTTTGATGCTGGCCAGGTTCATGCCGTGGCTGTAGCCGCTGACATGCACGAACTCCAGGATGTCCTTGCGCACCGGCGAGCGATTGGCGGGCTCGGTGAAGCGGTTGCCGGTGGCGTAGGTGAGCGAGTTGTCTTGCCAGTCGATGGCGTGGGCGGGCAAGGCGACGAGGCCGCCAGCGACAAGCGCGGCGGCGGCTATCAGGGTGCGCAGCATGGCGTTCTCCGTATTTTTCGTCGCGGAGTATGCCTGTGCCCGTGCCGACTGGCTTTGATCTGAGTCGGGCTTAGCCGTGTTTGCCGATTCGGCGTTCTAGATCGGCCACCACCACCGATAGTGCCTGCGTGGAGATGACCACCTCGACCAGCGAGAGCACCAGCGATACCGCCAGCGTGACAATCGACAGGCCAAACAGCCAGTGGCCGAGTGTGCTGTGCACCAGAAAGATCGCCAGCATGGCCAGCGCGCACAGCAAAAAACTGATGACGGCGAAGGTCTGCATGGAGCGGATCAGGCTGATGCGCCGCTTGAGGCCGGGAATTTGCGCCCGCGCGAGCGCCATGTCGCTGCCCTCGTCGCTGGCCAGTTGGCGAATCACCTGCGCCAGGGTGAGAAAACGGTTGGTGTAGGCCAGCAGCAACAGTGAGATGGCGGGGAACAGCAGGGCGGGTGTGGTGATGTCCATTGGTCAGTGATGGGTGATTGATGAGGGGTAACGGCGTGTCGCCAAACTACACCTTGTGGGTCGACAGCAGGATGCTGGTTTCCGTGTTGGCGATGCCGTCAATGCTGCGGATGCGGCCGAGCGCCCGGTCGAAGGCTTCGAGCGTGTCGGCGCGGAGCTCGGCAACGAAGTCCCAGCGGCCGTTGGTCGAATGCAAGGTTTGCACCGCCGGCTCGCCGCGCAAGGCCTTGAGCACCGCGGCCGTGGTGTTGCCTTCCACCGTGATGCCCATCCAGGCGCGGATGCGATGCGCTTCGGCCGTCGGTTTGAGGCGCACCGAGTAGCCCGCAATCACCCCGCTGGATTCGAGTTTGCGCAGACGGTTGAGGACCGTGCCGCGCGCCACTCGCAGCGTGCGCGCGAGGGTCGCCACCGGCAGGCGTGCATCGTCGCGCAGCAAGGCGATGAGTTGGCGGTCGGTGTCGTCGATATCGTTCATTCCGTCAGACATGGCTGTCATTGTGTCAGAAATGTTGGCAGATATGATCGATTGAACGGCTTTATGTTGATGTACGAACCGTCCACACTGGAAGTCCCTCTGGCGGGCCCGGAGTCTTTGATGAGAGGTTTTGACATGAACGCACAGGTGCACATCCTGCTGGTTGCCCCGACGCACTACGAGGTGCGCTACGCGATCAATCCATGGATGCAGCCCGAACGCTGGTTGCAGGATGCCAGTGGTCTTCGTGCGCAGGCGCGACGCAGCTTCAGTGCGCTCTCAGAGGCCTTGCGTGCTGCCGGCTGTCGGCTGACTGTCATTGAAGGAGAGTCGGGCTTGCCGGATATGGTGTTTCCCGCCAATGCCGGCATCGTGCTTGACGGCCGCTTGCTGCTCGCCCGCTTCCGCTATGCCGAACGCCAGGGCGAGGAGGCGCCGTTTGCCCGTGCCTTTGCCGCCTTGCGCGTGGCGGGGGTGCTCAACGAGGTGGCGACGTTGCCCGACGGCGTTTTTCAGGAAGGCGCTGGTGATTGCCTGTGGGATGCCACACGCGGCTTGTTCTGGGTGGGCTGGGGGCAGCGCTCGAACCAGGCGTCGGTCAAGGCGGTGGCGGACTATTTCGGTCAGCCCGTGGTGCCGATGGAGCTGATTACCGAACGTTCCTATCATCTGGATGTGTGTTTTTGCCCGCTCGCAGGCGGCGAGATTGTGTACTACCCGCCGGCCTTGTCGGTCGATTCGCTGGTGCGTCTGCGCGAGCGTGTCCCTGCAGAGCAACTGATCGAAGCCACCGAGGACGATCTGGCGCACTTCAGCGTGAATGCGGTCAGCGTCGGGCGGCAGGTGGTGATGAGCCGAACCACTGACCGGTTGCGCGGTGTGCTCACCGAACGCGGCTACCAAGTGCGAGAGGTGGATCTGTCGCCCTTCATGATGTCTGGCGGCGGCGCGTTCTGCATGACCTTGCGCCTGGACCGTCACAGTGCGGCGGCCCGCCGTGCTGACCCGGCCGTGGCGGTGGCCTGAGGCTGGCGTTGCGCCCAAGTCGTCGATGTGTCCGACCTGCTGCGCGGGGACGCTTTCGGGCAAACCCGGCGGTCGTTCGCCGGTCAGCCTCATATTGCCGCGCTGATTTGAGCCCCCGACGTAAAAACCCCCGACCGGCAAACGCCGGACGGGGGCTTTTGTTGCGCGCAACGGATACGTCAGGCGACTTTCTTGGCCGCCTTGGTGGCGGATTTGACAGCCGCGTCGGTGGCCTTGTTGATGTTCGACTCGGTCATCTCGACCACCTTGCGCGTGGTCTTGGCGGCATCTTCGATGGCGGAGTTTGTTGCAGCCATGGCGGATTTCAGTGCCGTGGCGATGACTTCGCCGGCGACCGGGGTGTTGACCGACAGGGCCTCGATGGCCTTGTCCAGATCCTTGTTGATGGATGCGTACTTCGGCGCCAGCAGGGCATTGATGGATTCGCCGGCCTCCGAGGCGATGGCGTAGCTGGTGCGCAGGTAGCCTACGTTGCGACTCAGGACCGGCGCGACGAGGCCGGCGCCGAGGGCCAGCAGTGCTTTGGGCTCGCGGACGGTGGCCAGGTCGGACAACAGCTTGGTGCCGTCTTCCAGGGCGGCGCGGCCGTAGTCGAGGCTCAATGTGCCGGCGCGCTCGATGGTGTCGAAGCCGACACCGGCCAGGGCGGACAAGGTGTCCAGCGCGTCGGTGTGGGAAGCGATGAGGGTGTCTTTGGTCATCATGATGAACTCTCCTGTCGGTAGTGTGATTGCCTAAGCGCTTGATTTCATCCAAATGGTGCAGCGCACAATTCAATATTAGCAGGAGGATTGGGAAAGTAAAGTGTATTTTGTTGCGCCGCACCATTTTTCTTGTGAGTCTGTTCCGTGGGTGTCGCGTACTCGTGTTTTTCGCTCGGCAGCGCCCGGGTTTCGTAAGGAAGGGTAAATGGGCTGTGAAGCGCTTGTGACGCCCCGGGCGGGCTGATAGCCTGATCCGCACTGTATTTCGTTCGAAAAATGGATATTCAATGAAATCTGCATTGCGCATCGTGGTGGGCCTTGGCCTGTTGGTGCTGGTACTGATGGCTGCGCTGGCGGCGTACCTGGCCTTTGTGTTTGATGCCAATGACTATCGGGACCGGCTCAGCGAGCTGGTGGCCGAGCAGACCGGGCGGCAGCTGACGCTGTCCGGCGAGATGAAGCTGTCGGTGTTTCCCTGGCTTGGCTTCGAATTGGGCGCGGCTGAACTTGGCAACGCGCCAGGCTTCTCTGATCGTCCTTTTGCGGCGCTGACGGCGGCTGAGGCACGGGTCAAGCTGCTGCCGCTGCTACGCAAGGAAGTCGCGGTCGACCGGGTGGTGTTGAAAGGTTTGCAATTGAGTCTCGAGCGCCGGGCGGACGGAAAAACCAACTGGGATGACCTGGTCGAACCGGAGGTGGCGCACGACGCGAACAGCGCAGGACCGGGCGAGGCGTCGGGGGGGCATCCGTCGGCGCTGGCGGTGGGCGGGGTGGATATTCAGGACGCGGTGATCCGCTGGGAAGACGAGACAACCCAAGCAAAGCATAGCCTGAGCGATGTGGACATCCAGACCGGCGAGATCGCACCCGGGGTGCCCTTCAATATCGATCTGGGTGCCAGCTTTTCGGTCAGCGAACCGGCGATTCAAGGACGGTTTTCGGCCAGTGGGAAAGCCTCGCTGGACCTGGCCGCCAAGCGCTACAGCGTGCTCGGACTGCGGGCCGGGCTGAAGGCCGAGGGCGCCGGGGTGCCGGGCGGACAGGTCGATGCGGGTCTGATGGCCGACGTGGTCGCCGATTTGGCTCAGGGCACACTGTCGGTCAAGGGCTTGTCATTAAAAGCCTATGAGGTGGCCCTCACCGGTGCTCTCGAAGGCACCGGGTTGATGGATGCCATGGTGTTGACCGGGCCAGTGGTGCTCGAAGGCTTGAACCCCCGCGACCTGTTGGCGCGTCTGAACATCGAGGCGCCCCGCACCGCGAATCCGGAGCGCCTCAAGCGCGCGGCGCTCAAGGCCACACTCACCGCGACGCCCAAGCGCGTGGCCCTGGCGGATCTGGCCGCGACCTTGGACGACAGCAAAATCACGGGTCAGCTTGAAGTCGCCGATCTGGCAAAAAGCGCCCTGCGCTTTGATGTGTCGATGGATGCGCTGGATATCGACAGCTATCTGCCGCCGGCCGTGGCCAACGGCGACGCAGGCAGCGCTGCGGGCGCACCGGGGGACGATCCGGCCGCCGCGCCGCCGGCAACCGGAGGGCTGCGCGCGCTCGATGCCACTGGCCGCGTCCGGATCGGAAAGCTCAAGGTGAGCGGATTGCAGGCCAGCGCGGTCGATGTCGGTATCAAGGCCGCCGGGGGGCGGATTGGGGTGACACCAAAAGCGACCTTGTATGAGGGGCGGCTCGACAGCCCGGTGAATCTCGACGTGCGCCATAAAGCGCCTTTAATCGCAATTGGCGGGGGCGTGACGGACGTGCAGATCGGGCCGCTGCTGCGCGACCTGACCGGCAAGCCGGAGAGGCTGACCGGCCGCGCCCGGGTGAGTTTCGATCTCAAGGGCACCGGGCTGAATGCTCCGGCACTCAAACGCAGCCTGACCGGGACCACGACGCTCGCGGTGCTCGATGGCGCTATCAAAGGCGTCAACATCGCCCAGTTTCTGCGCGAAGCCCAGGCGCAACTGACGGGCGAGAAGGTGGATCAGGACAGCGGGCCGGCGCAGACCGACTTCTCGGACCTCAAGGCGAGTGTGAGGCTGGGTGACGGCGTGGCCCGCAACGATGATCTGGCGATGCGCTCGCCCCTGCTGCGTGTGGGCGGGACGGGGACGGCCAATCTGGTCAGCGAGGCGATCGATTATCGAATTGAAACCTCACTCGTGGGCACGTTGACCGGGCAGGGCGGAAAATCGCTGGACAGGGTCAGGGGCGTGACGGTGCCGGTGCATGTGACGGGCAGCTTTTCCGATCCCAAATACGCGCTCGATGCCGAAGCCCTGCTGGCCGGCGCGCTCAAGGGACGGCTTGATCAGGAAAAGGCGGCAGTCAAGGAGAAGGTAGAGGCCGTGCGCGAGAAAGCCAAAGATCAGCTCAAGGAGGAGCTGAAGAAGGGCTTGGGCGGGTTGTTCCGCTAAGCCAAGGCACTGAATTTGGGGATTTTTGTCAAGAATGCCGTGTTGCACCGGTCATGCCTGCCATTCCCTGCGGGATCATGTTAGTTTTGCGTCGTTGAGTAGTGCATCCATGACAAGGAGGTTGAGACGATGAGCGATTATCTGGCTGACGTACAAAAATTTGCACCCAAGGCGGATGCTGCGGTTGTAGACAAGATTGTGAAGTACTGCGGCATTGCCTTGCGCAACAAGGATTCTTCCCTGGTGTCGGCCTCCGACAAGGCTGAGCTGGACCGGGTGCGTGATGGTTTCGCCAAGAAGAAGCTGGAGCTTGAGCCGGATGCGGCTGACGCAGGCATTGCCAAGGTGTGCGAGAAGATGAAGGGCGTGAATCAAAAGAGCCGTGTCACCTTCTACTACCTGCTGGCCGAAGCCACCGGCACGTTGGGCAAGCTGGCCTGAGCCCGTGCGGTTGCCGCGCTGATGCGGCAACGATAAAAAAACGCACCTCTCGGGGTGCGTTTTTTTATCGGCGTCTTAGATCGGAGTCAGAGGATGACGGTGATTTCCTCGCGGCGCACGAGTTCTTTCTGTAGTTGGACGGCCTCGAGGTTGAGTGCGTCCTTGCTGCTGACCATGCCTACGGGCTTGCGGTTGGCGTCCACGATCGGCAAATGGCGGAAGCCGCCCTCGTACATCATGTGCAGCGCGTGTCCGAAGGGGTGGTGGGGTGCGCTTGTGACCGGGTTGTGAGTCATGGCGTCCGACACCGGCGTGGTCTTGGCGTCGAGGCCGGCGCCGAGCACCCGGAAGGTCGCGTCCTGTTCGGTGAAGATGCCCGTCAGGACGCCATGTTCGGCGATCAGTGCTGCACTGAGTTTGGCTTTGGCCATCTGGCAGACAACCTCAAGCACCGGAGTGTCGGGTGCCACCACGAGGAAGCCGTGAGCGTGAATCATCTGGTGAATGGGACGTACGGGCATGTGTCTCTCCTTGTCGAATATATCTATGACGATATGTCGAGCTGAAGGTCGGGCCGGCACGGTCCGAGGTCTTCGCTACCGCCTGTGAATGTCTTGGGGCAGTTAAAGCTAAGCGCCTTTCGTGCCAGTCGTCGAGACAAAATCGTGTTGCGTTGCACGGTTTGAGGGAGGTGTCGCCAACTTGGAGATGTTGGCGTTGGTGCGAGAAAATATCTTGCGGTGCAGCAACCGGCGCGGGCGAAAAGGATGCGTCATGGTGGTGCTTTTGACGCGTGTCGCACCGTCGTGGGGCGCCTTTGGCACATGAAAAAAGGCCATGCGGGGCATGGCCTTTTGTGTCGGTCGCGAGGCACGATCAAACGATCATGCCGGCGCCAACCGTGTTGTTGGTCGATTCATCAATGATGATGAAGGCGCCGGTCGCCCGGTTGCTGCGATAGGGGTCGGCGAAGATCGGCTGCGCGAGCTTGAGCGTGAGGCGGGCGATGTCGTTCATCGCCAGCGTAGTCACCGGCTCGTGGTCCATGGTGTTGATGTCGAGCCGGTAGTCGATCTTGGCGATCTTGGCTTTCACTTCGCGCGAGGTGTGGCGGATGAGGTAGGTGCGCGCCGGCGACATCGGGGTTTCGGACATCCAGCACACATTGGCGTCGATCTGTTTGACGGCCTCCGGCGCCTCGGCGCTCTTGACGATCATGTCGCCGCGGGAGGTGTCGATTTCGTCTTCGAGCAGCAGGGTGACCGACTGTTCGTGGATGGCGCGCTCGATCTTCTGGCCGCCGATCTCGATCGACTTGATGCGGCTCGACAGCCCGTTGGGCAGTACAGTGACGGCGTCGCCGACGGCAATCTCACCAGACTCGACCCGGCCCATGAAGCCGCGGTAGTCGTGCAGTTCGGGGTTGGCGGAATCCTGCGGGCGGCACACGAACTGGACCGGGAAGCGGAAGGCTTCCGGGCGCTCGGTGTGGGCTGCGGGCACGGTTTCGAGGATGTTGATGAGCGTGGGGCCTTCGTACCAGGGCATGCGCTCGCCGCGCTCGACCACCATGTCGCCACTGAGCGCCGACAGCGGGATGAAGCGCACATCCTTGAGACCCATCTTGTGCGCGAACTTGAGGTATTCGGCCTTGATGTTCTCGTAGGTGGCCTGGTCGTAGTCGACCAGGTCCATCTTGTTGATCGCCACCAGCAGGTGCGGAATGCCGAGCAAGTGGGCGAGTGTGGAGTGGCGGCGGGTCTGGTTGAGCATGCCCTTGCGCGCGTCGATCAGGATGATCGCCAGGTTGGCGGTGGAGGCGGCGGTGACCATGTTGCGGGTGTACTGCTCGTGACCCGGTGCGTCGGCAATGATGTATTTTCGCGTGCCGGTGGAGAAGTAGCGGTAGGCGACGTCGATGGTAATGCCTTGCTCGCGCTCGGCCTGCAGGCCGTCGGTGAGCAGGGATAGGTCGACGGCCGTCATGCCGCGCCTGGCCGAGGTCTTTTCCATGGCGTTGAGCGTGTCGGCGAGGATGGTCTTGCTGTCGAACAGCAGACGGCCGATCAGGGTGCTCTTGCCGTCGTCGACGCTGCCGCAGGTCAGAAAGCGCAGCAGGCCGTTGTCGATTTCGGGCAGGTGTTCGAGTGCGGACATCATGTTTCCTTGAATTTCGTGTGCGGTGCGTTCAGTGCCGCCGGCCGGGCTCAGAAATAGCCTTCTTTCTTGCGCTGCTCCATGGACGCCTCGGAGGTCTGGTCGTCCATGCGCGTGGCGCCGCGCTCGGTGATGGTGGTGGTCGCGGTCTCGGCGAGAATCTTCTCGACGGTGTCGGCGTCCGATTCAACCGGTGCGGTGCAGCTCACGTCGCCGACAGTGCGGAAGCGCACCATCACCTCTTCGATCGTGTCGCCAGGCTTGGCCGGGGTGAGGTCGGTGACCGGCATCAGCAGCTCGCCCTTGCGCACCACGGGGCGGGTGTGGGCAAAGTAGATCGATGGCAGTTCGAGCTGCTCGCGCTGGATGTACTGCCACACGTCGAGCTCGGTCCAGTTGCTGATCGGGAAGGCGCGGATGTTCTCACCTTTGTGCGAACGTGCGTTGTAGAGGTTCCACAGCTCGGGGCGCTGATTTTTTGGGTCCCACTGACCGAACTCGTCGCGGAAACTCATGATCCGCTCCTTGGCGCGCGCCTTTTCTTCATCGCGGCGGGCGCCACCGATGCAGGCGTCGAAGCCGAATTCTTCGATGGCTTCGAGCAGGGTCACCGACTGGTGCTTGTTGCGCGACTCGTTTTCGTGTTTGAGCACAATGCTGCCGCGGGCCATGGAGTCTTCGAGCGAACGCACGATCAGGCGCTCGCCCAGCTCGGCCGCGCGCTTGTCGCGGAAGGCGATGACTTCCGGATAGTTGTGGCCGGTGTCGATGTGCATCAGCGGGAAGGGGAAGCGCCCTGGGCGAAACGCCTTTTCGGCGATGCGCAGCATGCACACCGAATCCTTGCCGCCGGAGAACAGCAGCACCGGGCTGCTGCACTGGCCAGCCACCTCACGCATGATGTGGATGGCTTCGGCTTCGAGCCAGTCGAGATGAGAGAGCGTCTGTTGAGTCAGCGTTGACATGAAATTTCTCAGCGGTGCGTGTTTCGGGCAATCAGGGCGCGGAGGGCGGCGCGCAGGCCGGCGCGCAGCGCAGCGAGGCGCAGCATGAGGGTGTGGCTCAGCGAGGGGTTCAGATGATGTGCCTTGGGCATGGGTTCATCCTCCTGTGAGTTGGCTCAGGACTTTTTGACGTGCAGGCCGCATTCCTTGGCGGTGGGATCTTCCCACCACCAGCGACCGGCGCGGACGTCTTCGCCGAGAGCGACGGCGCGGGTACAGGGTGCGCAGCCAATGCTCGGGTAAAACTGATCGTGCAGGGCGTTGTAGGGCACATTCTCGATTCGGATGTAGGCCCATACATCGCTCTCCGACCAGGCGGCCAGCGGGTTGAGTTTTTCGAGGCCATTGTCGGCGTCGAAGGCGCGGGTCGGCAGATTGGTGCGCGTGGCGGCCTGCGCGGCCCGCAGGCCGGTGATCCAGGCTTTTTTGCCGGCCAGCGCGCGGCCGAGCGGCTCGACCTTGCGGATGTGGCAGCAGCGTTTGCGCAAGTCCATGGAGTCGTAGAAGGCGTTGATGCCCTCACCGCGCACATAGGCTTCGACCGCAGCCGTGTCGGGGAAGAACACCTTGAGTTTGGTGTGGTAGCGCGACTCCACCTCGCCCATCAGAGCATAGGTTTCGGCGGGCAGGCGGCCGGTGTCGAGCGAGAAGATCTCGATCGGCAGGCTGTTTTTCAGGATCAGGTCGGTCAGCACCATGTCTTCGGCGCCGAAGCTGTTGGCGAAGGTCAGCTGGCCCTCGGCACCGAACTCGGCGACGGCGGCCTGCAGCATCGTCAGGGCCTCGTCAGACTTGGTGGCCACGGCGATCCGCTGCGCATCGGTCAGCGCCGGGCGGGTCGCCGGGTTCCCGGCGGCAGGGCGAAGGGGGGACACGGTGCTCATGCGGCGCGCCTCGCGTGGCGACGGAACAGCGGGTCGCGGAAGGTGGCGGAGGCCTGATAGGGATCGGTGAAGTCCTTCAGGCTGGCCAGCGCGGCGCCCAGCTGGGCGTCGGTGTATTTGTCGACCGGCGGCTGCAGGGCATCGAAACCGCAGCGGGTGAAGTAGTTGAACTGATCGCGCAACACGTCACCGACGGCGCGCAACTCGCCGGTGTAGCCATAGCGGCTGCGTAGCAAGGTGGCGATCGAGTAGCCGCGACCATCGGCAAAGCGCGGGAAGTTCACCGCCACCAGCGACAGTGTGCCGAGCTGGTCGGCGAGCTCGGCCGGGTCGTCGGCGCCATCGAGCAGGGGCGCGACATCACCGCGCGCGGCAAGTACCGGCTGGGCCTGCCACACGGCGAGCGGGACAATCCATTGGGCGGCGGGCACGGTGACCGCCGCCGCATCGGTGGCGTCGTCCAGCGTCAGCACCTGCCAGGTGTCGTCGAGGATCTGCTGGTTCTTGATGAGTTTAGCCATTGGCCACCTTCCTTTGTGCCGGCGTCTTGTCGCCATACACGGCTTGCTTGAACGGGTCGGCACCGATGCGATGCACGGTGTCGATGAAGCGCTCGCCTTCGTGGCGATGCGCGATATAGGCGTCGATGAGCTTCTCGATCACGTCGGGTACGTCGGCCGCCGCGAAAGACGGGCCGATCACTTTGCCGAGATTGGTCAGGTTGCCCTGACGTCCGCCGATGGTGATCTGGTACCACTCTTCGCCGTTCTTATCGACGCCGAGAATGCCGATGTGGCCGACGTGGTGGTGGCCACAGGCGTTCATGCAGCCGGAGATGTTGAGCTCCAGATCGCCGATGTCGTGCAGATAGTCGAGGTCGTCGAAGCGACGCTGCACGGCCTCGGCGATGGGGATCGACTTGGCGTTGGCGAGGCTGCAGAAATCGCCACCGGGGCAGCAGATCATGTCGGTCAGCAGACCGATGTTGGGCGTGGCCAGGCCGCCGGCGCGGGCCTGTTCCCACAGGGCGAACAGCGCAGACTGCTCGACGTCGGCGAGGACCACGTTCTGCTCGTGGGTGATGCGCACTTCGCCGAAGCTGTAACGGTCGGCCAGATCGGCGATCAGGTCGAGCTGGGCGTCGGTCACGTCGCCCGGCGGTACGCCGGTTTTCTTCAGCGACAGCACCACGCTGGCGTAGCCAGGTTTTTTGTGGCCGCGCACATTACGCTTGACCCAGGCCGCAAAGGGCTTGCTGTCGGTCTGTGCCTGCACATAGCCGGCGTCGGTCTTCGGCAGCGCCTGGTAGTCGGGATCGACGAAACAGGCGGCGACGCGGGCGACTTCGTCGGCGGTCAGGGTGCTGGGGCCGTCCTTGAAGTGGGCCCAGTCCGCTTCGACGCGCCGGCGGAACTCGTCGATACCCAGCGATTTGACGATGATCTTGATGCGCGCCTTGAACTTGTTGTCTCGGCGGCCGAAGCGGTTGTACACCCGCAGGATCGATTCGCAATAGGTGAGCAGATGCTGCCAGGGCACAAAGCTGGCGATCTCTTCGCCGATGATCGGGGTACGGCCGAGGCCGCCGCCGACAAAAATGCGGAAGCCCGTCTCGCCCGCCTCGTTCTTGACCAGCTCAAGGCCGATGTCGTGGCAGCGAATGACCGCGCGGTCTTCTTCGGCGCCATTGACGGCGATCTTGAACTTGCGCGGCAGATAGGCGAACTCGGGGTGGAAGGTGCTCCACTGGCGGATCAGTTCGCACCACGGCCGCGGGTCGATGCGCTCGTCTTCGGCGACGCCGGCGAAGGGGTCGGTCGAGGTGTTGCGGATGCAGTTGCCCGAGGTCTGGATGGCGTGCAGTTGCACGGTGGCCAGCTTGGCGAGGATCTCGGGCATCTTCTCCAGCTCGCACCAGTTGAACTGCATGTTGTGGCGCGTGGTGAAGTGGCCGTAGCCGCGGTCGTAGGTGCGGGCGATGTGGCCGTACATGCGGACCTGATCGGCGCGCAAGTTGCCGTAGGGGATCGCCAGACGCAGCATCGGTGCGTGCCGCTGGATGTAGATGCCGTTTTGCAGGCGCAACGGCAGGAACTCTTCTTCGGTCAGTTCGCCAGCGAAGTAGCGGCGCGTCTGGTCGGTGAATTGCGCGACGCGCTCATCCACCAACTGCTGATCGTAATCGTCGTAGCGATACATATTGTTTTCTCTCAGTGAGTAATCATTTTTGCGCCCACCAGCACCAGGGTGCTGGCCAGGATCGGACGCAGAACGCGGTCGGGGACCCGCGCTGAAACATGGCTGCCAAGCCAGATGCCGGGCAGGGAGCCGATCAACAGGCTGCCGAGCAATGCCCAGTCAACCGTGCCCAGCGCCCAGTGGCCCATGCCGGCCACGGCCGTGAGCGGCACCGCATGCGCGATGTCGGAGCCGACGATGCGCAGCGAAGGCAGCGCAGGATACAGAAAGAACAAGGCCGTCACACCCAGCGCACCGGCGCCGACCGATGAGATAGACACCAGCACGCCGAGCACGGCACCGGTGGCAATGGTGAGGTTGCGGGTGCGCACCGGGTTGGGTGTGTCGCCCATCACGCGGGTCGAGAACGTCTGGATGCGAGCGCGGAACACGATGGCTACGGCGGTCAGCACCAGCGCCACGCCAAGTGCAAAAGTGATGACATGCGTGGCGCCGCCCATGCCGCCGGGGGCGTAACGATGCACTGCCCACAATGTGATGAGCGCCGACGGGATGCTGCCGGTGGCCAGGCGGCGGGTAATCTGCCAGTCGACCGAGCCTTTCAGGCTGTGTGCCAGCGTGCCGCCGGCCTTGGTGATGGCCGCGTAGAGCAGGTCGGTGCCGACGGCTACCGAAGCTGGGATGCCGAACATCAGCACCAGCAGCGGCGTCATCAGCGAACCGCCGCCCACGCCGGTGAGTCCGACGATGGCGCCAACGGCAAATCCGGCGATGGTGTAGGCAAATTCCATGTGATCCAACCTCTGATGTTGCATCGCATCGTACGGAGAGTGGATAGATCGGAACAGGGGGGGTGGGTTAAACTTAAATAATCAAAAGTTATTTAGACTGCCGTGCGACTGATGCATCGGGGCGGCAAACCGGAGCGGTGATCGTGAATTTTCAGCAATTGCGCTACATCGTTGAAGTCGATCGCAACGGACTGAACGTGTCTGAAGCGGCCGAGACCCTGTTTACCTCGCAGCCCGGGGTGTCCAAGCAGATCCGGGCGCTTGAGGAGGAGCTTGGCGTGGCAATCTTTGTGCGCCACGGCAAGCGGATTGTCGACGTGACTGAGCCGGGCCGCGAGGTGCTGAATATCGCGCGTCGGGTGCTGACCGATGCCGACAACCTGCAGCGCGTGGGCGAGGAGTTTCGTAACGAAGGGCAGGGGCGGCTGTCGATTGCCACCACCCACACCCAGGCGCGTTACAAGCTGCCAAAGGTGATTGCCGAATTCACCCGCCGCTACCCCAAGGTGCGGCTGGAGCTGCACCAGGGCAGCCCGAGCCAGGTGTGCGACATGGTGTTGTCGGGCGACGCGGATCTGGTCATCGCCACCGAGGCTATTTCGGACTATCCCGATCTGGTGATGCTGCCGTGCTACCAGTGGAATCGCGGCGTGGTGGCGCCCACCGATCACCCCATTCTCAAGGCCAAGCCGCTGAGTCTGGAGGAGATCGCGCGCTGGCCGATTGTCACCTACGACTCGGCGTTTACCGGCCGTGGCCAGATGAACAAGGCCTTTCTGGGGCGAGGGCTGAAACCCAATGTGGTATTGACCGCCATCGACTCGGACGTGATCAAGACCTATGTGCGCATGGGTCTGGGCATCGGCATCGTGGCCAGCATGGCTTTTGACCCGCTGATGGACAAAGGGTTGGGCATGAGCGATGCGGGGCACCTGTTCGAGTCGAGCACCACCCGCATCGGCATCCGCCGCAATGTGTGGTTGCGCGGTTATATCTATGCGTTTGTGGAACTGTTTGCGCCGGCGCTGAACCGGCATGTGGTCGAGGCTGCGCGGGCCGGCGGCGGGACGGACCCCGGTTTGTAGCCCGCGTCGCTCAGGCGAAGAGGCGCGTGCTGAGCCCGGGTGTGCCGCTGGCCAGCGCGAGCATCAGGGCGATGCGCGCCTTGGTCGGGTTGAGTTCTCCGCTGGCGGCGGGCAGCGTGGTGTCTGCCGAGTGGGCCACCCGACCATGGGCGACGCGGGTCGAGCGGAGTACCACAATTCCCTTGGCGTGGGCGGCGAGTGCGGCTTGCTGCCAATTGGCGGGCAGGCTGCCATTGCCGGGCAGGGCGAGGACGATGCCTTGGGCGCCGCGTTCGATGGCTGCGGCGAGCAGATCGGGGTCGCTGCCGGCTGCGACGTAAAGGATGTCGACGCGCGGTAGCTCGGTCTGGCCGGCCAGCGCATCGGCTGGCACGCAACCGGCCTGTGTGAGCGCGGCTGGATGGTAAAACTGCACCGGCTGCGCCGCGCCGAGCGGGCCGCGCGCGGGGGCCGCGATGGCGTCCAGCGCCTGGGTATCGGTCTTGACGATGTCGGCGGCGGCAAAGATGTGTCCGTTCACCACCACCAAAACGCCTTGATTTGCACTGGCGGCGTGCGCGGCAACGGCGACAGCTTGATACAGATTCATCGGGCCGTCTGCCGATAGCGCGGTGGCTGGACGCATGGCGGCAGTGAGGACGACCGGCTTGCCCGGCGGCAGACACAGGTGCAAAAACCAGGCGGTTTCTTCGAGGATGTCGGTGCCGTGGGTGATGACCACGCCGTCGCAGTCAGGCCGTGCAAGGTGGTGCTGCACCCGGGTCAGTAGCGCCAGCCAGTGCGCGGGGCACATGTCTTTGCTGTCGATGGAAAACAGCGCGTCGCACTGCAGTTGGGCGAGCTCGCCCAGGCCCGGCACGGCGGCAACGAGCGTGGACGGGTCAAGTGCGCCCGCCGTGTAGCCCGTGGTGTCGACCGCACTGGCCGCCTGGCCGGCGATGGTGCCGCCGGTGGTGAGCAGGGTCAGTCGCGGCGGCGTCGACATCACTGGAAGGGCTTGTCGTTGGGCTCGCGGAACAGCGCGCGCATGCTGTCCGAGAGCGGGAAGTTGAGGTTCAATTGCTTGGGCGGAATCGGTTGCATGAACCAGCGCGTGTAGATGCGCTCGGCCTCGCCGGAGGTCATGAGCTGGGTAAGGGTGTCGTCGATCAGTTTCTTCATGGTCTGATCGCCCTTGCGAAGCATGCAGCCATAGGCTTCGAAGGAGCGCGGAGCGCCGGTGACGACCCAGTCGGCCGGGTGAAGCGATTTGGCCCGCTCGCCATAGAGCAGGGCGTCGTCGAGCATGAAGGCGTCGGCACGACCGGTTTCGAGGGTGAGAAAACTCTCGCCATGATCACGCGCGGTGATCAGCGTCAGATTGATCTGGCGTTCTTCTTTCATTTGCCGCAGCAGGTGTTCGGAGGTGGTGCTGGCGGTGGTGACGACCCGCTTGCCGTTGAGGTCGTTGAAGTCTGAGATGCCCGAATCGCGGCGGGTGAGCACACGGGTGCCGATGACGAAGATGGTGTTGGAGAAGCTCACCCGCTTCGCGCGCTCCGAGTTGTGTGTGGTCGAGCCGCACTCGAAATCGATTTCGCCCTTGTGGATCAGGCGGAAGCGGTTGCCGGAGGTGATCGGCACCAGTTCGACCGGCAGTTTGGGGTTGCCGAGTCGCTGTCGGATGGCGTCAACGATCTTCAGCGCCAGCTCGTGCGAATAGCCGACGACCTGACCGTTTTCGTCGAGATAGGAGAAGGGGATCGATGAGAGGCGATGGCCCAAGCGGATGGCGCCATGCTCGCGGATGGCGGTCAGCGTGTCGTCGACGCTGGGCGAGGTGTCAGCGCGAGCGCCAAATGCAGCAGAAGCGATGAGAAGTGTCAGCAGGCCTTGTCGGATCACAGGGGGCTCTCGCGAACTGGCAAAGGCAGTATTGTGCCTTGAGTCGCCCTCACTGACGACCGCGGCGGACGCTGGAGGGGCGGTGGAAAGGTCATGAAGTGTTGCGCAGCGGGTGAGTGCGGTTGTCACGGACCCGGTCGAGCATCATGCGCGCCGCCTCGTCAGGCACACCCAGCCGGGCCAGCGCCCCGGCAGCCAGCTGCAGGCTGGATTCGAGCGTTTCCGGAATCACCACGTCGGCGCCCGCTTCGCGCAGCGCCAGTGCGTGCTTCTCGTCGCGCGCCCGGGCAAGCACCGGAATGTCGGGCGACATGGAGCGCAAGCCGCGAACGGCATGGACGGCAGGCGCGGTTTGATCCATGGTCAGGATCACCGCGCCGGCGCGGTCCAGGTGAAGGCGTCGCAGCATCTCCGGATTGCTCGCGTCGCCAAATACCACCGGCAGGCCGCGGGCACGGTAGCGTGCGACCAGCGCGGGATTGGATTCGATGGCGCAATACGCGACACCGAGCTCGGACAGCAATTCGCCCACCAGCTGGCCGACCCGTCCGAAGCCCGCGAGAATGACATGGTTGCGCATCGCCTCCGGATCGCTGATCTGCATGGCCGAAGCGTGTTGACCGCTGCGACGGTCGATGGCATTGCCCAGGGTTTGCCCAAGCCGCGCCAGCAGCGGCGTCGCCAGCATGCTCAAGCCGACCACCAACAACATGAACTGGGCGACATCGCGCGGCAGAAGCTGAAAACTCAAGGCCATGCCGATGACGATGAACGCAAATTCACCGCCGGCGCCGAGCAGAAAGCCGCCTTCGAGCGAGCGGCCCGTCGATAGGCCGAATATCCGGAACAGCATCGCGATGATCAGGCCCTTGGTCAGCACCAGTCCGATCACCGACAGTGGCAGCCACAGCGGCCGGCTGAGCAGTTCGGTGAGGTCGATGCCCATGCCCACCGACATGAAGAACAAGCCCATCAGCAAGCCCTTGAAGGGCTCGATGGTTACTTCGACCGCGTGGCGGAATTCGGTTTCTGCAATGATCAGCCCGGCCAGCAACGCACCCATTGCCATCGACAGCCCTGCGGCCCAGGTCAGTGCCGCCACGCCGAGCGACACCAGCAGGGTCAGCGCCATGAAGGTGTCGGATTGCTGGTTGGCGGCGAGGTGGTGGAACACCGGTTGCACCACGCGCCGGCCAATCAGGTAGATGGCGCCGATCGTGATCACGCCTTTGAGTGCGGCCTGGCCCATCTGCAAGGCAAAGCTGCCTTCACCGTGCTGACCGAGCAGGCCGACCAGCACCAGCAGCGGCACCACGGCCAAGTCCTGAAACAACAGGAGCGAAAAGCTCGCCTGCCCAAGTGGTGAGCCCAGCTCGCGCCGAAAGCTCAGCAACTGCATCACCACGGCGGTCGATGAAAACGCCAGCACCAGACCGAGGATGACCGACGCTTCGACCGGGTTGCCGAACACATAGGCCAAACCGCCGATCACCGCCGCCGACAGCCCCACCTGCAAGGCGCCTACCCCGAATACCCATCGCCGCAAGGCCCAGAGCCGGTCGATGGACATTTCGAGACCGATCATGAACATCAGGAAGATCACACCCAGTTCGGCGAATACTGCCACGTCTTCCACGCGTGGGAAGGTCAGCGGCTCCAGCCATGGCCAGTGCGCAACCAGCCGCCCCAGGCCATAGGGGCCCACCAGCGTGCCCATGGCCAAAAAGCCCAGCACCGGGTTGATGTTGCGCCGCTGCAGCAGCGGAATCAGCACGCCGGACAAGCACAGGAACAAAATCAGCTCGCGAAGATGCGGCAAGCCTTCATGGGCGGACATGCGTGGGAGGGCTCCAGGAAAGTGCTTCTTCAGTTTAACGGAATTCCGCGCGGCCGCTGATCGTCCGAGCCGGCCAATGGAGCGCTCCCCGAAAGATGTCACAGTCCTTGGATAGAGGCGCGCTCTATACTCTTGGGATGACCGATAAAGCTGACTTCTCTTCGGGAGGCTCCATGCCAAACGCTTCTCGCGCCCACAAACTGCGCCACGGCCTCGCCGTTATCGCCTTTGCCTTCTCGCTGCCTGCCCTGGCCGATGCCGGCAAGGCCGCCGCCTTTTATGAAGACGGCCTTGCCCGCTTTGAAAAGGGCGACACCGCCGGCGCGGTGATTCAATTAAAGAACGCGCTTCAACAGAACAACAAGCTGTTGTCGGCGCATGTGTTGCTTGGTCGGGCGCTGCTCAAACAAACCGAATTGCCTGCGGCGGAAGCTGCGTTCAACGAGGCTTTGAAGCTGGGTGTGAGCCCCAGTGAGATTGCCGTGCCACGTGGTGAGCTGTTGCTCGCCCTTGGGCGGACCAAAGAGTTGTTGCGGGATGTGCAGCCCGACGGTTTGCGTCGTGACGCCTTGGTTGAGGTGCTCTCCATGCGCGGGACAGCCCAGGCCGATGAAGGCGATGTCGACGCCGCGCGCCGTAGCTTCAAGGCAGCGACCGATGCCGACCCCAGTTCGGTACGGCCGTATCTGTCGTTGGTCCCCTTTCTGCTTCAGCAGCGCGAGTTCACTGGCGCTCAGGATGGTGTCGAGCGCGCCGTTGCATTGGCGCCCAAGGATGCTCGCGTCTGGAATTTGCGAGCGTCGCTGCATCATGCAAGAGGCAATCTGGAGTCCGCGTTAAGCGACTATCAGAAAGCACTGGCGGCGGACCCAGCGTATGTTGATGCGCGTGTCGCGCGTGCCGCGTTGCTGGTTGACCTCAAGCGAGACGCAGATGCTCAAAAGGATCTGGATTATCTCGCTGAGCATGTCGAGGCGGAGCCCCGTTCAGCGTATTTGCGCGCGGTGGTTGCTGGGCGTCGTGGTGATGCCGAAAGGGTGCACAAGGCGCTCACCGAGGTCACCCGTCTGGTGGATACGCTGCCCACCGAGTATGTGAACGCCCGCGAGCAGTTGCTCATGCTTGGGGCCTTGGCGCACCACGGGCTAGGCGTCCCTGAAAAGGCCAAAAGCTATCTGGACAGCCTGCTCAATCGCTATCCGCGCAATTTGGGCGCCCGCAAGTTGCTGGCCAGCATCTATATGGCCGAGAACGACAGCGCACGGACGCTGAGCACCATCGAACCCGTGCTCAAGCTGCGTCCGGATGATCCGCAGGCCTTGCTGTTGGCGGGCCGGGCCAGCCTGGCAGACAAGCGCTATCGCCGCGCCACCCAGTATCTGGAGCGCGCGGCCGAGATGCTCAAGGGCGACGCGCAGATTCAGGCGGCATTGGGCTATAGCCTGATCGGTGGGGGCCAGGCCGAAGAGGGCGCTGCGAGCCTCGAGCGTGCCTTTGCTGCCGATCCCGGAAACGGCGCGGTCGGCATGGTGCTGACGTCGATCTATATGCGGCAGGGCATGACCGACAAGGCGATCCAGGTCGCCGAAACCCTGGTCAAGAATGGCCGCGACAATCTGTCGGCGCTCAATCTGTTGGGGGCCATCCGTGCCGCTTCCGGGGATTTCGCTGGCGCGCGCAAGGCCTATGAGGAAGTGTTGGCGGGCGATCCCGAATTTGTGCCGGCGCTGCTGAATCTGGCTCGCGTGGATGCGCAGGAAGGCAAGCTTGGCGCTGCCAAACAGCGTTTGATTGCCCTGTTGAAGCAGCGTAAGGATGACGCGCGCGTCATGTACGAGTTGGGGATACTCGCCCAGCGGGGTGGTCAGATGAAAGAGGCGATCGAGTGGTTGAGGACGGCCACAGCCAAGAATCCCGATGATCCGCGCGCCGGTCTGGCGCTGGTCGAGGCCTTGTCGGCGACACGGCAGCCTGCCTCAGCCCTGTCGGCGGCCAAGGAGGTTGGCCTGCGTCATCCGCAAGATCTCGGCGTTCAGGCTGTATTGGGTCAGGCCTATCTGGCGGCGGGCGATTCCAACGCGGCGCGCTTGACCTTCCGCGACATGACCCGCCTGGCGGAATTTGAGCCAGAAGCGCAGGTGCGTATCGGGCGGCTGCAGCTGGAGGCGGGCTTCCCGGACGAAGCCGGCTACAACGTGCAAAAGGCGCTCACCGCTGTCAAGGACTACCGTCCGGCGCTCACGCTGGCCGTGGAGGTGGCGTTGGCGCAGAAGGATCTCGCCGAGGTGCGCAAGTTGCTCGATGATCTTCGAAAAGCCGACCCGGAAGCAGCGGATGTGGCGCGCCTGGAGGCGGCTGCAGCATTGGCGTCCGGCGACACCAAGCAGGCCATTTCGGCCTACCAGCGTGCTTACCGAAAAGCGCCCTCCGCATCGTCAGCCTTGAATCTCGCGCGCGCCTTCTTCACCGCGGGGCAGGCGGATGCGGCACGGAAGGTGTTGCAAGACGAAGTCGGGCGCCAGCCGTCGGCAGATGTCCGTCGTGCATTGATCGAACTTCAGATGCAGGCCAGTCTGTGGGCGGATGCACGACAAAACCTTGATGCCATGCTTGCGAGCGACGCGGCCAGTGTCGACCTGCTCAACAATCTGGCCATTGTTCAGCTGGCACTCAAGGACCCCACGGCACTCGCGACCGCAGACAAGGCCCGTGCCCTCGCGCCCCAGGATCCACTGGTGATCGATACTGTCGGTTGGATTAAATTGAATACCGGCGATATTGACGGTGCGCTCGGTTTGCTGCGTGAAGCGCGTTTGCGCGCCCCCCAGAATCGCGAGGTTCGCTACCATCTTGCCCAGGCGCTGCACCAGAGCGGCCGGACGGCCGAAGCGCGCAAGGAGCTGCTCGACGCCCTGGCGGATGGCGGACGCTTCCCTGGCGTCGAAGACGCACGCGCCTTGCAAAAGAAGATCGGTCAGTAGAAGTGTCGACAAATCTGACGCTTTTTTGCGACACGTTTTTCGCTGTATTCATAATGTATTGATTTTCAAGTGGATTTGTTGCCTGGCACATGGATTGCTTTATGTACCTCGACAACAGAATTAGCCGGGAGAAACACATGAACAAGACTTTCAAGCACATGTTGCTGGCGGCAGGCCTGATGGCCGCTCTGCCGGCGATGGCTGCAACGACCACTTGGACCTTCGATGGTGGTAGCAACACCAGTGGCACCTACGGCAATGTTCGTACTTTCAGTGCTGGTGGTGTTCAGGTGCAGGCCTCTGCATGGGCAAATACAGTCGGCTCGAGTAACACGAACGTCGAGAATGCTTACCTCGCTTCCTACGGCTCTAGTGGTCTGGGCGTAAGGAATCGTGATGCAGACAATGGCACTGACCAGAATGAAGGCGTGAGTCCTGAGCATGCCATGGACAACAACGACCGCTACGATTCGATCTTGCTGTCGTTCTCCCAAGCCGTGAATCTGGCGGGTGTCCGTAACGGCTGGTACAGCGGTGATTCCGACATGTCGGTGCTGGCCTATATTGGTTCGGGTGCGCCGACCTTGACCGGCGGTAGCTACGCCAGCCTGGTGTCGAATGGTTGGGTGAGTATTTCCGATCTGTACAATCCGGGCACGAGCTGGGCAAGCACCGGCACCTCGCTCTATTCGTCGCACTGGCTGGTGGGCGCCTTCAACCCGGCATTCAACGGCGGCAGCACGGGCTACGCCGGTAATGATTACATGAAGCTCTATCAGGCAAAAGGCACGATCTGCACGGCTGCTGGCGGTGCGAGCGGTGGTGTCTGCGGTGGTACGCCGGGCACCGGCGTCCCGGAACCGGGTTCTTTGGCACTGGCCGGTCTTGGCCTGCTGGGTGTCATCGGACTGCGTCGCCGTCGTAAGTAATCTGGCGACTCAACTCCGTCCTTTGAACGGCGCCCTCGGGCGCCGTCTTTGTTTTGGGGCAGCGGTTTGGCGCAGATTCAGAACGGTGGTTTGAAACCTGCAGCTGCGATGGGCGGCGCCGTCGGGTGCAATCATCGAAGTGCTTTGCACTGAGAATCCGGCTGGCAAAAGGCCCATCGGTGATGGCTCCTGCGTGTCGCCTTCAAGAAGGCGGCACGCGCTCACGCCCCCCCCGCCACGTCAGATCAATAGAGAAGCTTCACTTCGTTGGGTCGGCCGCTCGCTGCCTGCCATCGTGCTTCATGAAAAGTGCCGTCTGCTGGCATGGCCAATCGTCGTTGTCGACTCGATGTGCCGGCTGGCGTCATTTCGTTGTGAGGCCAACTGCGGCGCGCCAGGACTCGTGTGCCGCATCAGACGTCGCTAGTTGCGGGTTTCAGCCTCATTGGCTTCTTGCTGCTGCAGGCGCCACATTTGCGCATAGGCGCCGTTGGCGGCGAGCAGGGCGTGGTGGCGGCCGCGTTCGACGATGTGGCCCTGGTCGAGCACCAGGATTTCGTCGGCGTGGGCGATGGTCGACAGGCGGTGGGCGATGATCAGCGCGGTGCGGCCGCGCGCGGCGAGGTCGATCTGGGCCTGGATGGCTTTTTCGGTGCGCGAGTCGAGCGCCGAGGTGGCTTCGTCGAAGATCAGGATGGCCGGATCCTTGAGCAGGGCGCGGGCGATGGCGACGCGTTGTTTTTCGCCGCCCGAGAGCTTGAGGCCGCGTTCGCCGACGCGGGCTTCGTAGCCGTCGGGCAGGCGACCGATGAAGTCGGTGAGCTGGGCGGCCGCCGCGGCGGTGTCGATCAGCCCGTCCGCGGCGTCGGGCCGACCGTACTGGATGTTGTAGCGCAGGCTGTCGTTGAACAGCACGGTGTCCTGCGGCACGATGCCGATGGCGCGACGCAGGCTGTCTTGCTGTAGGTCGCGGATGTCGGTGCCATTGACCGTGATGCGCCCGCCGGTCACGTCGTAGAAGCGGAATAGCAGCCGGCCGAGGGTGGATTTGCCTGAGCCGGAATGCCCGACCACAGCGACGGTCTTTCCCGCCGGGATCTCGAAGTCTACGTCGAACAGAATCTGCCGTGCCGGATCGTAGGCGAAGCTGACCTTCTCGAAGCGCACCGTGGCGTTGTCGGCGGCGAGGCTGCCGGCGTCGGGCTTGTCGGCGATTTCGCGGGGCTGGTTGAGCAGGCCGAACATGCGCTCGATGTCGGTGAGGGCCTGGCGAATTTCGCGGTAGATCACCCCGAGGAAGTTGAGGGGGATGTACAGCTGCAGCATGTAGGCATTGACCAGCACGATGTCGCCGATTGTCATGCTGCCGTCGACCACGCGGATGGACGCTTGCCACAGCATGCTGGTGACGGCGATGGCAATGATCGCCGCCTGGCCGATGTTCAGCCCCGACAAGGAGAGCTGGTTCTTGATCTGGGCATCGGCCCACTGACGCATCTGTTCGTCGTAGCGGCGGGCTTCGAATTCTTCGTTGTTGAAGTACTTCACCGTTTCGAAGTTGAGCAGGCTGTCGATTGCGCGCGCGTTGGCGGCCGAGTCGAGCTCGTTGGCCTTGCGTCGCAGAGCGGTGCGCCAGTTGGTGATCTTGACCGTAAAAGTGATGTACAGCGTGAGCGCGATGGTGGTGATCACCGAAAAGATCGGATCGTAATTCACATACAGAATGCCGATCACCAGCCCGACTTCGACCAGCGTGGGCAAAATGCTGTACAGCGTGTAGCTGATCAGTGAGCCGATCGAGCGGGTGCCGCGCTCGATGTCTCGGGTCAGCCCGCCAGTTTGGCGCTCAAGATGAAAGCGCAGCGACAGGGCGTGCAGATGGCGGAAGACTTGCAGCGAGATGTTGCGCACGGCCTGCTGAGTGACACGGGCGAAGATCAGCTCGCGTAGCTCGGTCAGCATCGAGGTCATGAAGCGCAGCACGCCGTAGGCGACGATCAGCGCGGCGGGCACGATGATGAAGGCCTGCTGCGTTGTGATGGTCATCGCATCGACCATGTGCTTGAACACCATCGGAACACCGACGTTGGCGACCTTGGCGCCGAGCAGGCAGGCCAGCGCAAAGAACACCCGGCCCTTGTAGCTCCAGAGGTAGGGGAACAGCGTCTTGATGGTGGTCAGGTCGTGGCGCTCGCCGGTGGCCGGCTCGGGCAGGGCGCCTTGGGGGTGTCGTCGCATGTGGCTCAGCCTTGGGTGTCGTCGAGCACCAGGCGCAGGGCCAGACCGATGAAGATCACGCCGGCGATGCGATCGAGCCATGGCGCAACCCCCGGGCGACGCTTGAGCAGCCGGCCGATGCCGCCGGCCATGTAGGCCACGGCACCGAACACCACCACGGTTTGCAACATGAACACCAGCCCGAGCACCAGCATCTGCATGGTGGCGCTGCCGGCCTCGGCGTGGACAAACTGCGGCATGAAGGCGAGGAAGAACAGGCCGACTTTCGGGTTGATGGCATTGGCCACAAAGCCGCGGCCTACGTCCTTGCGCCACGGCCGTGAGGGCGCGGCTTGCGTATTCACCGCCAGTTGCCCGCCGCTGCGAATGGCCTGGATGCCCAGCCAGGCGAGATAGGCCGCGCCGGCCAGCTTGAGCGCGGTGAAGGCCATGGGCGAGGCTGCCAGTGCCGCGCTCACACCCAGCGTGGCCCATAGCACATGCGTGAAACAACCCAGCGCACAGCCGACGGCAATGCCAAAGCCGGCCATGCGCCCTCGGGCGAGGCTTTGGCCGAGCACCATCAGGTTGTCCGGGCCGGGGGCGAAGGTGATGATCAGGGCGATGCCGAGGAAGGCGATCAGGGTGTCTGGGTTGGGCATGGCGGGGGCTCTTGTTGGCCGGCAATCGGTCAGTGTACCGGGCTCCCGGGTTGGCGTCATGCGTGCTACCGTGCGCGCAGGAAAAAGTGATGGGAGGCCGCGACATGGCGGATCAGGCGGAAGGCTTTGAATGGACACTGCTCGCCATCGTGCTTGTCGCGCTGGCGCTGTCGGGTGTTTCACCTCACGACCGGCTGACCTGGTGGATGGAGGTGGCGCCGGTGCTGATTGCGCTGCCATTGCTGATGGCGACGCATCGCCGCTTTCCGCTCACCCGACTGGTGCTTGCACTGATCGCAGTGCATGCGCTGATCTTGATCTTAGGCGGGACGTACACCTACGCGCGTGTGCCGCTGGGCTTCTGGTTGCAGGACGTGTTCGACTTTGCCCGCAACCCCTATGACCGCATCGGTCATTTTGCGCAGGGTTTCGTGCCTGCCATGGTGGCACGAGAGCTCTTGCTGCGGCTTCGGGTGCTGCGCCGACCGGGCTGGTTGTTCTTCCTGGTGTGCAGCATCTGCCTGGCGATTTCGGCGACCTACGAACTCATCGAATGGCTGGCCGCGGTGGTGATGGGTGGGGACGCCGAGGATTTTCTGGGCACCCAGGGCGATCCCTGGGATACCCAGTCCGACATGGCGCTGGCGCTGCTGGGGGCCGCGCTGGCCCAGGCACTGCTGGGGCGCTGGCATGATCGCTGGCTGGCCCGCTTGCGCTGACCCCGGCGCATGGGGTGCGCTTTAGCCCGCGCTTTGTGAGGTTTGGACTTGCAGCGGCAACACCATGTCAATGACCAGTCCGCCGCCATCACGGCCGCGTGCGCGGATCTGGCCGCCGTGGGCGGCGAGCGCGCGACGGGCAATGGCCAGCCCGAGGCCGAAACCGGGGGCGTCGGCGCCAGCGTCGCTGCGGCGGAAGGGCTCAAAGATGGCGTCAAGCTCCCTGTCCGGTACGCCGGGGCCGCGATCAGCAACCGTGACGCGAAGGTGATCGGTGGATGGCTGCACGGTGACGTCGACTTGCGTGCCTTCCGCGGTGTATTTGACCGCATTGCGGATCACGTTCTCGAAGGCGCGATGAATCAGTTCGGACTGTCCCCAGGTCCAGCATTCGCCTTCGCCGCTAAAGACCAGGCTGCGGCCTTGTGCTTCGGCTTCGAACAGCGCGTCATCGGCGATGGCGGCGATCAGCTCCACCAGTTCCAGGTGCTCTGAGCGGCCGCCGGCGCCGGCTTCGAGTCGCGACAAGGTGAGCAACTCGCCCACCAGGGTGTCGAGCCGGGCCGACTCGCGTTCGATGCGTTCAAGCATGGCGTCCTGTTTGTCCGGGCTCTGGCGGCCGAGGCCGATGGCCGCCTGCATGCGCGCCAGCGGTGAGCGTAACTCGTGCGAGACATCGTGCAGCAGACGGCGCTGGGCAGCAATCTGCGTTTGGAGCTGGGCGGCCATGCGATCGAAGTCGTGGCCGAGGTCGGCGATTTCATCGCGCCGGCCACCCATCAGCGGTGCGACCCGCGTGTCGAGTTGGCCGCCGGCGGCGGCGTCGAAGGCGCGCTTCAGCACGCGGATGGGTTTGGCCACGTACCACGCCAGCAGGGCGCTGAATACCAGGCTGACCAGCAAGATGGTGGTGATCGGTACCCACAGGGGCGGCGGGGTGCGGCGAGCGCCAAATCCGTGATTCCGCGGTGGGGGTGGCACCGCAATGAGTTCGAGCGCGGTGCCGTCAGCCGTTTGAACTTGGCGCGAATGTTCGGCGCGGTCGGTGGGAATCTGACGCCCCAGCAGTTCGTGGCCGTTCGCGTCGACGACCAGCACCGACGGCCCGCCGCGGGGCGGGCGACGTTTCAGGAACTGGTGCGCGGCTTGCGGGCCGCCGTGCTGGAGCACCGACTCGACGGTGTCGAGGGCGATGTTTGCGCGGTAGGTGGCCACTTCGAGCCGCGCGGCGTCTTCATTCGTGCCCCGATACAGCCACACTGCGGCACCGACAGCGAGCACCGAGAGTGTCAGCGTCAGCCACAGGGCGATGAAGGATTTCCAGAACAATCGGCCCATGTCGCTTATTCCCGCACGAACTGGTAGCCCTGGCCGCGTACGGTCTGGATCCAGGAGCGGCCGTCATCGCGCGGCGCCAGTTTGTGGCGCAGGCTGCTGACATGCACGTCGACACTGCGGTCGAAACGGGCCAGCGGGCGACCGAGTGCTTTTTCGGACAAGGTATTTTTGCTGACCACATGGCCGGCTGCGCCGACCAGCACTTCCAGCAAGGTGAATTCGGTGCTGGTGAGCGCGAGGGGCTCGCCGGCCCAGTGCGCTTCGCGCCGTGCGGGCCACAGGCGCAGGGGGCCAACGGTGAATTCATCGACGTCGGAGGCGGACTCCGGGCTTGCCGTGCGTCGCAGGATGGCGCGCAGGCGGGCCACCAGTTCGCGGGGGCTGCAGGGCTTGGGCACGTAGTCGTCGGCGCCCAGCTCGAGGCCGACGATGCGATCGACGTCGTCACCGCGGGCGGTCAGCATGAGAATCGGCATCCGGCTTTCCTGACGAATGCGGCGCAAGGCATCGACGCCGCTGAGGCGCGGCATCATCACGTCGAGCACGGCAATGTCGTATTTGCCCGACAGCGCCTCGGCAACGCCCGCTTCGCCGTCAGCCACGGTGGTAGCTTCGAAGCCTTCTTGCGCCAGGTACTCCTTGAGCATGGCGGAGAGTTCCAGGTCGTCATCGACCAGCAGCGCGCGCGTCATTTCGACTCCACGATTCTTTCGTTCATGGCGGCAATGATACGGCGCCTAAAAGGACTGGCGAGCGCCTTTACGCCGCTTTACCTGTCTTTACCCCCGGTTAACCGTGCTTTACGGGGCGTGGCGTGACACTGCAGCTATCGGTGGCGGGCGACTTGCCCAGACCCGAAATACGGATAGCTCAAGGAGAGAATGATGACCAAGCGTAAATCGATAGTCGGTGCATTTTTGTTGGCCAGCAGCATCGCGTTGGCGGTGCCCTTGGTGGCGCAGGCAGGGCCCGGCATGGGCGGTGGCATGGGTTCGTGCGGCGTCTCAATGCACCGGGGGGCCGGGATGGATGGCTCGGGCCGCGGCGGTATGATGCGGATGCTCAAAGGACTCGATTTGACCGATGCGCAGCGCGATCAGATTTTCGAACTCAAGCATGCCCAGATGCCGAAAATGCGCGAGCAGATGAAGGTGGTGCGTGATCTCAGGAACCAGCTGCGTGAAGCCGCAACCGCCGATAGCTATGATGCAGCGCGCGTCAAGGCATTAACCGAGCAACAGTCGGCCGCCATGGCAACGATGATGCAGTCGCGAATTGCGGGCGAACGTGCGGTGTATGAGCTGCTGACTCCCGAGCAACGCGACATGCTCAAGGAAAAGCGCGCTGCGCGGGCCGACATGCGTGAAGGCATGGGGCGGGGCATGATGCGCGGCGGACCGGTGCCGGACGCCTGATTTAGGCGGAAGTACGCATGAAGAAGGGGGCGCGTTTGCGTCCCTTTCTTCGTTCACTGCGGCATCATGGGGGGGCGGTACAGCAAGAATGCTGCGCTGCATCAAGCATTTATGTTGCACCGCCGATTGATCTTTTTGGGTGGGAGACCTAGAAATCAGTTGACATCGTTTTAGCAGAACGTATGATTCAAACGAACGTTTGAACAGGATTGCGTCTTTGCCATTGCGATGATCTGCCCCAATACACAACAAGAACGAAGGAGCGTGATCCCCATGAGCGAGGCAACTGCGAAGCAGGCCCCGAATACCCGGGCGAGGATTTTGAATGCGGCGGAATCGCTGTTCATGACGCATGGCTTTGAAGCGACATCGATGCGGATGATTACGGGCCAGGCCGGGGTGAACCTGGCGGCTGTGAACTATCACTTCGGTAGCAAGGATGCGCTGATCCAGGAGGTGTTTCGGCGTCGTTTGATGGAGTTGAATCGTGACCGTCTGGCCGCGCTGGAAGCAGAAGAGGCGCTTGCCAACGGGGCGCCGTTGAAACCAAGCAAGATCGTGGCTGCCTTTTTTGGCGTGTCGCTGAAAATGGCGGCGGATACCGAGCATGGCGGGGCGACCTTCATGCGACTGTTGGGGCGCACCTACACCGAGCCGAACGAGTTTGTGCGGCAGTTTTTGGCCGAAGAGTACGCCGAGGTGGTGCAGCGCTTCATGAATGCGTTGTATCGGGCGCTGCCCGAGGTGCCGCGTGAAGAAATTTTGTGGCGCTTCCATTTCATGATGGGGGCGATGTCCTACGCGATTGCCGGGACGGATGCACTGAAATTGTTTGCGGGGGATTTCGATGATAAGGATCCGACGCGATTGATGCCGCGACTGATGTCTTTCCTGCTGGGCGGCCTGAGAGCCCCCTTGCCGGAAGAGTTGATTGAGTCACGAACAATCCGCCGCGATGCGGCGTGATGACCGGGTGTGAGCGCGCACTAGAACGCGCCGCACCCCACGAGGAGACGTAGCACATGATCTGGTTTTTTCTGTCCCTCCCTCCCTTGGCAGGTGCGCTCGCCTACGGGCGAGCGCCATTTTTTGCCTGGTTTGTGACGGGTCTGGTGTGGCTGTCCGGCCTGGCCTGGGTGGGTGCGTGGCCGATGGGCCTGGCGATGCTGGCGCTGCTGGGTTATGTCGCGATCATGGGCGTGTTTCTGGTGCCCTCGCTGCGCAAGTCGCTGGTCAGCGAGCCGATTCTCAGTGCCTTCCGCAAGGCGCTGCCGTCGATGTCGCAGACTGAAAAGGATGCGCTTGAGGCTGGCACCGTGTGGTGGGAAGGCGACCTGTTCGCCGGTGCGCCGAACTGGCAAAAGCTGCTGGCCTATCCGTGGCCGAAGCTGTCTGAGGAAGAGCAGCAGTTCCTCGACGTGGAAACCTCCGAGCTGTGCCGTCTGACTGACGAATGGGAGAGTGCCCAGAAGCAGGATCTGACGCAGGAAGTGTGGGACTACATCAAGTCCGCCGGCTTCCTCGGCATGATCATTCCCAAGGAATATGGCGGCAAGGGCTTCTCTGCCTTCATGCATTCGCAGGTGATCACCAAGCTGTCGACGCGTTCGTCGGCGGCGGCCGTCACGGTGATGGTGCCCAACTCACTCGGCCCGGCCGAGTTGCTGCTGCATTACGGTACGCCGGAACAGAAAAACCATTATCTGCCGCGACTGGCCAAAGGCGAGGAGATCCCCGCCTTTGCGCTGACCAGCCCTTGGGCAGGCTCCGATGCCGCATCGATTCCCGACGCTGGCGTGGTGTGCAAAGGCATGTGGCAGGGCGAAGAAGTGCTCGGCGTGCGCGTGTCTTTTGATAAGCGCTACATCACGCTGGCGCCGGTGTGCACGGTGTTCGGTCTCGCCTTCCGCCTGTTTGACCCCGATCATTTGCTGAGCGAAACCGAAGATGTCGGTATCACCTGCGCGCTGGTGCCGTGGAACCACGAGGGCGTGGATATCGGCCGTCGTCACTTTCCGCTCAATGCGGTGTGGATGAACGGCCCGATCCGCGGTCAGGACGTGTTCATGCCACTGGACTTCATCATCGGTGGGCCGAAGATGGCCGGCCAGGGCTGGCGCATGTTGATGGAGTCGCTGGCGGCGGGGCGTTCGATTTCGCTGCCCGGTTCGAACACCGGCATGCAGAAGCTCACCGCGCGCGCCGTTGGCGCCTATGCCCGCGTGCGCTACCAGTTCAAGACCGCCATCGGCCGTTTCGAGGGCGTGGAAGAGGCGCTGACCCGTATTGGCGCCAACACCTATCTGTCGGACGCGGCGCGCATCATGACGGCCAGCGCCGTCGATCTCGGCGAGAAGCCGTCGGTGGTGTCGGCCATCGCCAAATATCATGTGACCGAGCGCGCTCGCCAGACTGTCAATGACGGCATGGACGTGATCGGCGGCAAGGGTATCTGCCTTGGCCCGCAGAACTTCCTCGGCCGCGCCTACCAGCAGATCCCGGTCGGCATCACCGTCGAGGGCGCGAACATCCTGACGCGCAGCCTGATCCTCTTTGGCCAGGGCGCGATCCGTTGCCATCCGTATGTGCTCAAAGAGATGCACGCGGCGCAAGACAACGACCTGGAGACCTTCGACAAGGCCTTCTGGGGTCATATCGGGTACACCGTCAGCAACATCTCACGGGCGCTGGTGATGGGCCTGACCGGTTCGCACTTCGTCAAGGTGCCGAGCAATATCGCGCCCGAAACCAAGCGCTATTACCAGCAGCTGACGCGCTACTCGGCCGCTTTCGCTTTCCTGTCCGACATCTCCATGGGCACCATGGGCGGCGCGCTCAAGCGCAAGGAAAAGCTGTCGGCGCGCTTGGGCGACATCCTCTCGCTGATGTATCTGGTGTCCGCCACGCTCAAGCGCTACGAAGCCGAAGGCCGTCAGCCGGAAGATGCACCGCTGATGCACTGGGCGGTGTGGGACGCGATGTTCAAGATTCAGAACGCCTTCGAGGGGGTGATCGCCAACTTCCCGAACAAGCTCTTCGCTGCCTTGCTGCGTCATGTGGTGGTGTTCCCGATCGGTCGTCCCTACGTGGTGCCGTCTGACCGCCTCGGCCACGACGTGGCCAAGCTGCTGATCACCCCGTCTGCCACGCGCGACCGGCTGGTGTCCGACTGCTACGTCGGCACCGATCTGGAAGACCCGGTCGCCGTACTGGAGGCTGCATTGCTGGCCACGGTCGAAGCCGAGCCAATTGAGAAGAAGGTCAAGGAAGCCATCAAAGGCGGGCAGTTCTCACCGGGGCTGATCATCGGCGGGGGTGTCGACGCGCTCTACGCCAAGGCGCTTGAGGCGCGGGTCATTACCGATGTGGAATACGCGGTCATCGTCCGTCGCGGCAAGCTGCGCGACATGGTGATCCGGGTCGACGACTTTGAATACGACTTCGGCCTGCGTGCGGCCCTCGAAGATGTGTCGCCCGCCGACCAGGATGCGCGCCGCAAGGTCGCGTGAGGGAGCCCCGCATGAACAAGCCGGTGTACATCATCGACGGGGCGCGCACGCCCTTTCTCAAGTCACGCAACACGCCGGGGCCGTTCGCGGCCTCCGATCTGGCCACCGCGGCCGGGTCGGCGCTGCTGTCGCGCCAGCGCTTCGCGCCGGACCAGCTCGACGAAGTGATCCTCGGTTGCGCCAGCCCATCGCCGGACGAAGTGAACATCGGCCGGGTGGTGGCACTGCGCATGGGCTGCGGTCTCAAGGTGCCCGGCTGGACGGTGATGCGCAACTGCGCCAGCGGCATGCAGGCGCTGGATTCTGCGCTGGTCAACATTCAGGCCGGGCGTTCCGATCTGGTGCTGGCCGGTGGGTCCGATGCGCTGTCGCGGGCGCCGCTGCTGCTGTCCGACGCCATGGTGCGCTGGCTGTCGGGCTGGTACGCGACCAAAACGGCCGGCCAGAAAGTCGCCGCGCTGCGCCAGTTCAAGCTTGGCTATCTCGCACCGGTGATCGGCATCATGAAAGGCCTGACCGATCCGATCGTCGGGCAGCTGATGGGGCAAACCGCGGAGAACCTCGCCTGGAAGTTCGGCATCAGCCGCGAGGAGATGGACGAATTCGCCGCGCGCAGCCACCAGCGGGTGATCGCCGCGCAGGCCGCCGGCCACTTCGACGAGATCGTTCCCCTGATCGATCGCAACGGCAAGGTCTATGCGCAGGACGACGGCATGCGTGCCGACTCCACCGCCGCCAACCTCGCCAAGCTGCGGCCTTTCTTCGACAAGCGCTACGGCAAGGTGACCGCCGGCAACAGCTCGCAGATCACCGACGGCGCGGCGTGGCTGATTCTCGCTTCCGAAGCGGCGGTCGAAAAACATGGCCTGGCGCCCATCGGCAAGATCGCCGACAGCCAGTGGGCCGGCCTCGCGCCCGACCAGATGGGCCTTGGTCCGGTGCATGCGGCGTCACCGATTTTGCAACGCCACGGGCTCGCGCTGAACGATCTGGACGCGTGGGAAATCAACGAAGCCTTTGCCGCCCAGGTGATCGCCTGCCTGCGCGCTTGGGATGACGAAGATTACTGTCGTAACGAGCTCGGCCTCGACGGCGCCATGGGCGTGCTTGACGAGAGTTGCTTGAACGTTGACGGCGGCGCCGTGGCGCAAGGCCATCCGGTCGGCGCCAGCGGCGCGCGCATCGTGTTGCATCTGTTGAATGTGCTTCGCCGCAGCGGCGGCAAGCGCGGCATTGCCAGTATCTGCATTGGTGGCGGACAAGGCGGTGCCATGTTGGTTGAAGCCCTGTGAGGGCGACAGGTTACGGTCGGGCGCGGGAGGCGGTGATGCCCCCCTGCATATTGCCAAGCCCCGCGTCCGCCGTAGCCTTCGGGCGTATTACGCCCATTTTTGAAACCCGTGTCGGCCGGATTGAAGAGGTGCGGCGATGAGGATCGGTTTGGTCGTCGATGCGGCCTGCGATCTGCCGGGAAACTTCCTGGCGGACAAAGGCATCCATGTGTTGCCGATCGGCTTGCGTGTGGGCGATCGCCATCTGGTTGATACGCGCGACCCGGTGAGTACTGCGGCGTTCTACCGTGAGCGGCAGGACAAGCGTGCCGAGTTGCATGCCGAGACTGCGCCCTTGTCTGCGACCGAGATCGAAACCCTGTTTTTGAATCACTGGGTCACCGCCTACGACCACCTGGTGTGCATGACCATCACCAGCGGACGCAGCCCGATTTTTGCGCATGCCACGCAGGCAGCGCTCACGGCCGGCCGAAGCGCGCGCGATGTGCGCCGCGCGGCGGGGCTGAGTCTGAGCTGGGGCGCGACGGTCATCAACTCGCGCACCCTGTTTGCCGGGCAGGGCGTGCTGGCCTATGAGGCGGTACGGCTGCGCGACGCGGGCACGGCGCTGGACGCGATGAGCCCACGTCTGGCGCACGTTGCTGATGGGCTGCACGCCTTCATGGTGGCCGACGATCTCTACTACATCATGCGGCGCGCCGCCAAGAAAGGTGATCACAGCGTGAACTGGGCGGCTTACGCGGTCGGCTCGCTGCTCAAGGTCAAGCCGGTGCTGCACGCGCACAAGGACACCACCGGCCCGGTCGACAAGGCGCGTGGTTTCGAGAGCGGCGTGAAGTCGCTGTTCGCCCGCGCCGAGCGGCAGATTGCGCAGGGCCTGGATGTGCCCTGCATTTGTGTGAGCTACGGCGGGCCGGTCGATCGCGTGAGCGCGATGCCGGGCTTTGCCACGATGGAAAAGGCCGCGAACGCAGCGGGCGTCGAGGTGCTGGTCTCACACATGAGTCAGACCGCGGCCGTCAATGTGGGCGCCGGCGCCTTGTGCGTGGCGTTTGCTGCTCATGGACATCAAGTGTGATGCGCCCCGGAGACTCCGGGCGCCAACGACGCGAGCAAATGGAATGACCTACAAACATTGGCGATTGCGCCGTGAAGATGAGGGGCTGGCCTGGCTGGAGTTCGATGCCGCCGGCAGCACGACCAACACACTGTCGTCAGAGGCGCTGGATGAGTTCTCGCGCGTGCTGTCGGCTCTGGCCAGCCAACCGCCCAAGGCGCTGGTGATTGCTTCGGCCAAGTCGGCCGGTTTCATCGCCGGCGCAAACATCGAGGAATTCACCCGTATCAACTCCGCCGAGGCTGCGCGGGCGCTGGTCAAGCGCGGCTGGGACGCGATGAACCAGCTGGCCGCCGTGCGCTTTCCGACCCTGGCCCTGATTCGCGGTCACTGCATGGGCGGCGGCCTGGAATTGGCGCTGGCCTGCCGCTACCGAATCGCGGTGGATGAGCCCGGCACCCGGTTGGCCTTGCCCGAAGTGATGCTCGGCATCGTGCCCGGCTGGGGCGGCATGCTGCGGCTCCCCGAGCTGATCGGCCCGGCCGCTGCGCTCGATCTGATGCTTACCGGCAAAGGCCTGAACGCCAAGCGCGCCCATCGCATGGGTTTGGTCGATGCCTGCGTGGCACCACGCGTGATGGACAACGCCGCCCGCGTGCTGGCGATGTCCGGTCAGCCGGCGCGCAAACTGCCCTTCATGCAGCGCATGTTGAACGGCCCGCTCAAGTCGGTGGTGGCCAACAAGGCGCGCAAGCAAGTCGCCACCAAGGCGCGGCCCGAGCACTACCCCGCGCCCTACGCCATCATCGATATCTGGGCCAACTTCGGCGGCAATGCGCTGGACGTGCCGGCGAGCAGCGCATCGTCGATGGACGCCATCTTCCGTTCATCCACGGCCAAGAACCTGGTGCGGGTGTTCTTCCTGCAAGAGCGCCTCAAGGGCTTTGGCAAGGACAGTGACTTCACGCCCAAGCGCGTGCATGTGGTCGGTGCCGGTGTGATGGGCGGTGACATCGCCGCGTGGTGCGCGCTGCGCGGCATGACCGTGACGCTGCAGGATCAGTCCGCCGAGCGTATCGCCCCGGCCGTGGCCCGCGCCGCCAAGCTCTACGACAAGAAATTCCGCAGCGACAAGCGTCAGGCGCGCTTCGCGCTCGACCGCCTGATCCCCGACCCACAAGGCCACGGCGTGGCCCATGCCGACGTGATCATCGAGGCGATCTACGAAAACCTGGAGGCCAAGCGCGCGCTGTTTGCCGATATCGAACGCCGCGCCAAACCCGGGGCGGTGCTCGCCACCAACACCTCCAGCCTGCGGCTCGAAGACATCGCCACGGCGCTCGCCGCGCCCGAGCGCCTGGTCGGTATCCACTTTTTCAACCCGGTGGCCATGCTACCGCTGGTCGAAGTGGTCACTGGCGAGCAGTCCGACGCCGAGGCCGTCAAACGTGCCGCCACCTTCGTGCGCAAGATCGACAAGTTGCCCCTGCCGGTCAAGAGCGCGCCGGGCTTTCTGGTCAACGCCGTGCTCGGCCCCTACATGCTCGAAGCCCTGCGCTGCGTGGACGAGGGCATTGCGCCCGAGACCATCGACGCCGCGCTGGTGGCCTGGGGCATGCCGATCGGGCCGGTCGAGCTGGTCGATACCGTCGGGCTCGACATCGCCGTGGCGGCCGGTGCAGCCCTCACCGGAAGCGACGCCGGCGCCGCGCCGCGCGGCCTGATGCAGCGGGTCGAGGCGGGCAAACTGGGTAAAAAGACCAGCGAAGGTTTCTACGTGTGGGCGGGCGGCAAGGCACAAAAAGCCACATCTGGATCAATCCCCGCCGGTTTGGCTGACCGTATCATCGAACCACTCCTGCAGGCCACGAAGCGCTGTGTACACGCTGGCGTGGTGGCCGATGGCGACCTGGCCGACGCGGGGGTGATTTTTGGCACCGGTTTCGCGCCTTTCTCGGGCGGGCCGATCCAGACCTTGCGGTCGCGTGGCGATACACCTACCACCGATGAATCGGTCACGCCGCTGGTGCCTGAGCGCGCCTGACGGTTACGGAGCACAGTACATGACCCACGACACTCAAATCTGCAATCTGCCCGACGACCGGGATCTCGCCCTGCGCGTGATGCCGATGCCGGCCGACACTAATCCGACCGGTGACGTGTTTGGCGGCTGGATCGCGGCGCAGGTTGATATCGCCGGCGCGATTCCGGCGCGGCGCCGCGCGTGTGGACGGGTGGCGACCATCAGCATCGACTCCTTCCTGTTCAAGCAGCCGGTGTCGGTAGGTGACCTGCTCAGCTTCTACGCCACCATCGTCAAGGAAGGGCGGACCTCAATCACCATCGCGGTCGAGGTCTATGCAGAGCGGCACCCCGAAGACCCGGTGGTGGTCAAGGTGACCGAAGCCAAGCTGACCTATGTGTCGGTGGACAACGAAGGAAAAAAGCGGCCTTTGCCGTCAGTAACGAAGTGATTTGAAAGGGCGCCACGGGGTGTGGCGACCAGTATTACGTCCCCGGCACACAAGGATCGGGGAAAAGACCCGCAAGGGCATTATTTGGCGCAGTGAGGAGACGATAAAATGAAAATGAAGTACATGGCACGTTTGGTACCGCTAGCTCTGCTGGCACTCGGGAGTGGTCACGCGACAGCGGCGGGTTTCCAGTTGCTGGAGCAGAACGCGAGCGGGCTCGGCAATGCGTATGCAGGTTCGGCCGCGGTGGCCGACAATGCCAGCACCATCTTCTTTAACCCGGCGGGTATGACTCAGTTGAAAGAGCGTGAGGTCTCCGCTGGTTTGAACGCGGTTCGGCCGACGTTCAAGTTCAAGGATGACGGCTCGACGCCGACCAGTGCATTTGCTTCGAGTGGTAACGGAAACGATGCTGGATCTTGGGCCTTTATCCCGAACGCCTACATGTCCTGGGCCTTGAACAAGGATCTGTATGTCGGTGTCGGCATCAGCGCACCGTTCGGACTTGTGACCGAGTATGACGATCCGTGGGTTGGCGCCGCACAGGCGATCAAGTTCGACATCAAAACCTTCAACATCAATCCGTCGATTGCCTATCGAATCAACGACAAGGTGTCGATCGGCGCGGGCATCAACTGGCAGCGGATGGAGGCGGAGTATGTGCGTCGGGTCGCTATCAACGATTTCGGGCCGTTCCCGTTGTCGCAGTCTCATGTGACATTGGATGCGGCTGGGGATGCCTGGGGCTGGAACGTCGGGGCGTTGTTTACGCTGTCAGATAGTACCAAGCTGGGCGTGTCGTACCGTTCGAAGATCAAGCACACGCTCAAGGGTGATCTGACAGTTGATAGCTCGAGTGCGACACTGACCGCGACTGGCAGTGATGCCGAGGTTGACGTCGAACTGCCGGATACCTTCATCCTGAGTGTTGCCCAGCAACTGAATGAACGTTGGGAAATGCTGGGGGATGTATCCTGGACGGGTTGGAGCAGTATCAAGACGCTGGATATCGTCCGCACCTCCGGTGCCTCCAGCGGCCAGACGGCCCAGTCGCTTGACGCCGAGTTTCGCGATACCTGGCGTGTGGCCCTGGGGGCCAACTACAAGCTGAACGATGACTGGAAGCTGAAATTCGGCGTGGCGTATGATCAAAGCCCGGTGCGCGGCCCGAGCACGCGGCTGGTATCGCTGCCCGACAGCAACCGTACATGGCTGAGTGTTGGTGCGCAGTGGAATGTTACGCCGGCGTCGAAGCTTGACCTGGGGGTGTCGTACCTCATGGTGAATGAGTCGAGCATCAACAACAATCAGACCAATGCCGATCCCACCAAGAACCGTGGTACGGTCACCGGCAAGTACGATGCCCGAGTCTGGATCCTCGGCGCTCAGTACTCGATGGCGTTCTGATCCTCGCCGGATCGACACGGCGCGGCGATAGTCGCGCCGTTTTTCTTTTCCTTGACAGATAAATGACCCGCAGCGATACCACGGACGCCAAGACCCGCCTTCTCGATGCCGCCGAGCATCTGTTCACCGAACACGGCTTTGCTGCCACGTCGGTGCGACGGATCACCACCGAGGCCGAGGTACCTCTGGCGATGGTGAGTTATCACTTCGGCTCCAAGAAGGGCTTGATGGAGGCTGTCTATGCCCGGGCGCTGGGGCAGCGCGATACCAGTCGCGTGGGCTACCTCGACCGGCTGGAGAAGCAGGCCGGTGGCGCGCCGATTTCGGTGGATGTGCTGGTTGAGGCGTTCATCTCGTCTGCGCTGCGCCTGACCCGCAAGGGCAATATCTCAGGCGCGGTGTTCAAGCAGATGATCGGTCGGGCCTTTTACGAACCCGAGGCTGGGGTAGAGGACTTTTTCCCCACCGAGTATGCCGAGGCGGTCGAGCGCTACAAGTGCGCCTTCATGCGCGCCTTGCCGGCGTTGTCGGAGGCGGACGTGGTCTGGCGGATGTATTTCTTCGTTGGCATAGTCGCTTATGCCATGGCGGGCAAGGACGTGATGCGCATGACCGAGATCTACGCGCTGGGAGAGGCCGGCTGTCCTGAGGCGATGTTGCGGCGTCTGATGCCTTTTATCGTGGCGGGCTTCAATGCGCCCAGCGCCGATTTGGCGCCGACGGCGGGCGCTTTGGCCGCGGCCTTGAGCACATGATGTTCGAGAGGGCTTGCCAAACCATTTTTTTACGCTAGAATTCAAACGAACGTTCGATCTATTTTATTGATCGAAACAGATCTGCCCGTTGCTGCGTCATTCAGACAGGTGGAAAAGACTGTCGAGGCGAGCCATATTGACCGCTGGGTAGAACAAAAAGTGCGAGTTGGCCTTGAGCTTCGGCATCGTCCGAAGGGCATCGCGGCAACATCGCTCAACGCATTCACGGAAGTGACAGGAGGAGCATGTGAGCAAACTGATCATTCGTAAGGTGGCGGTGCTGGGCGCCGGTGTGATGGGGGCACAGATCGCCGCCCACTGCGCCAACGCCGATGTGCCCGTCGTGCTGTTCGACCTGCCGGCCAAGGACGGCAAGCCCAACGGCATCGTGGACAAGGCCATCGCCAGCCTCAAGAAGCTCGACCCCAAGCCGCTGGGCAGCAAGGACCGTGCGCAGTACATCGAGGCCGCCAACTACGGCTCGGATCTGGAAAAGCTGCGCGAGTGCGATCTGATCATCGAGGCCATCGCCGAAAAGATGGAGTGGAAGCTCGACCTCTACGCCAAGGTCGCGCCCTTCATTCGCCCGGATGCCATCTTCGCCTCCAACACCTCTGGCCTGCCGATCAACGCGCTGTCCGAAGGCATGCCCGCCGAGTTGCGCCCGCGCTTCTGCGGCATCCACTTCTTCAACCCGCCGCGCTACATGCCGCTGGTCGAGCTGATCGCCACCGCGACGACCGATGCCGCGATGCTCGACGATCTCGAAACCTGGCTGACCACCCGCCTGGGCAAGAGCATCGTGCGCGCCAAGGACACGCCCAACTTCGTCGCCAACCGCGTCGGCGTGTTTTCGATTCTGGCGGTGATGCATCACACCCAGCAGCTCGGCCTCGGATTTGACGAAGTCGATGCACTGACCGGGCCGAGCATCGGCCGCCCCAAGAGCGCGACCTACCGCACCGCCGACGTCGTCGGCCTCGACACCCTGGCGCATGTGATCGGCACCATGGACGCGACCTTGCCGAACGACCCGTGGCACAGCCTGTTCAAGGCGCCGCTGTGGTTGAAAGCCTTGATCGAGAAAGGTGCGCTGGGGCAGAAGACCCGCGCCGGCATCTTCCGCAAGGAAGGCAAGAAAATCATGGTGCTGGACGTGGCGCAGCAGGACTACCGCCCCAGTGCCGGCGAGGTGGCGCCGGAAGTGGCGGCCATTCTCAAGAACCGCAATCCGGCCGAGAAGTTCGTTCAGCTGCGCGCCAGCCGCCACCCGCAGGCGCAGTTCCTGTGGGCCATCTTCCGCGACGTGTTCCACTACTGCGCCTATCACCTGGCCGACATCGCCGACAACGCCCGCGATCTGGATTTCGCCATGCGCTGGGGCTTCGGCTGGAGCATGGGCCCGTTCGAGACCTGGCAGGCGGCTGGCTGGGCCGATATCGCCCAAGCGATTCAGGCCGACATCGACGCCGGCAAGACCATGGTCAATGCCCCGCTGCCGGCCTGGGTGTTTGCCCGCAAGGGCGTGCATGAAGCGGCCGGGTCCTACTCCGCCGCCGATGACGCGCTGAAGGCGCGCTCTGCGCTGACGGTGTACGAGCGCCAGCTGTATCCCGAGCAGGTGCTCGGCGAGGCGCCCAAGGACCGCGGCGAGACGCTGTGGGAGAACGAAGGCGTGCGCCTGTGGGTGCGCCCGGACCAGGATGCGCGCATCGGCATTTTGTCGATCACCTCGAAAGCCCATGCCATCGGCAATGAAGTGCTCGATGGCGTGATCGAGGCCGTGGCCCGCGCCGAGCGCGATCTCGACGCCCTGGTGGTGTGGCATGACGCGCCCTTCGCCGTCGGTGCCAACCTGATGCAGGTGGCCGAAGCGCTCAAGGCCGGCGAGTTCGACCTGCTCGAGCGCACGGTGGACAAGTTCCAGCGCGCCTCGATGACCCTCAAGCATGCGCAGGTGCCGGTGGTGGCTGCGGTGCAGGGCATGGCGCTGGGCGGCGGCTGCGAGTTTGTGATGCACGCCGCGCACCGCGTGATGGCGCTGGAGAGCTATGTCGGGTTGGTTGAAGCCGGCGTGGGCCTGATCCCCGCCGGAGGTGGCTGCAAGGAGTTCGCCCTGCAGGCGCACACCCTGGCGCAGCGCGCGGCCGGCGGCGATGTGTATCTCTACATCCAGAACAGCTTCCAGACCATCGCCATGGCGACCGTCGCCAAGAGTGCGCTAGAAGCCGTGCAGCTGGGCTTCGCCAAGGCCTCGGACGACATTCTGTTCAACCCGCACGAGCTGCTCTACGCGGCGATCCGCCGGGCGCGCGCCATGGCCGAAGCCGGCTACCGCCCGCCGATGATGAGCAACGCGGTGACGGTCGCCGGTCGCAACGGCATTGCCACCTGCGAAATGATGCTGATGAACATGGCCGAAGGCGGCTTTATCTCCGCGCACGACTACACCGTGGCCAAGGCCGCTGCGACTGCCTTGTGCGGTGGCGAGGTGGAGACCAATGCGCGGGTGAGCGAGCAGTGGATTCTCGACGTCGAGCGCGCCCAGTTCGTCACGCTGCTCAAGAACGAAAAAACCCAGCAGCGCATCGTGCATATGCTGGAAACCGGCAAGCCGCTGCGTAACTGATCGGGAGACACAGATGAAACAGATTCAAGAAGCCTACATCGTCGCCGCCACCCGTACCCCGGTGGCCAAGCGCAACGGCATGTTCCGCAACGTGCGCCCCGACGACATGCTCGCCCATGTGCTGCGCGCCGTGGTCGACAAGGTGCCGGGGCTGGATGCCTCGGAGATCGGCGACGTGATCGTCGGCTGCGCCATGCCCGAAGCCGAGCAGGGCATGAACGTGGCCCGTATCGGCCTGCTGCTGGCCGGCCTGCCGGACAGCGTGCCGGGCGTGACCACCAACCGCTTCTGCGCCTCGGGCATCCAGGCGGTGTCCGACGCCGCCAACCAGATCCGCCTCGGCCAGGCCGACGTGATGATCGCTGCCGGCACCGAGTCGATGAGCGTGATGCCGCAGATCATGGGCAACAAGGTGAGCCTCAACCCGGCCATCTTCGCGAAGGAAGAGAACTTTGGCATCGCCTTCGGCATGGGCCTGACCGCCGAGAAGGTTGCCGAGCAATGGAAGGTCAGCCGCGAGGACCAGGACGCCTTCGCGCTGCAGTCCAATCAGCGCGCCTGCGCGGCGATTGCCGCCGGCCACTTCAGGGACGAGATCACCCCTTACATGGTGCAGACGCATGTGCCGGGCGAGGGCGGCACGGTCCGCGTGATCGAATCGCTGTGCGACACCGATGAAGGCCCGCGCGCGGATGCGGCGCTCGAAAAGCTCGGCAAACTGCGCCCGGTGTTCGCCGCGCGTGGGTCGGTCACCGCCGGCAACAGCTCGCAGATGTCCGATGGCGCCGGCGCGGTGCTGCTGATGAGCGAGGCCGCGGTCAAGCGCTATGGCGTGACGCCGATCGCCCGCTTCGTCAGCTTCTCGGTGGCCGGTGTGCCGCCGCACATCATGGGCATCGGCCCGATCGAGGCCATCCCGCGTGCGCTCAAGGCCGGTGGTCTGACGCAGTCGCAGCTGGACTGGATCGAGCTGAACGAAGCCTTCGCCGCGCAATCGCTGGCGGTGATGCGCCAGCTGGAGCTCGACCCGAGCAAGGTGAACCCGCTGGGCGGCGCCATCGCGCTGGGCCACCCGCTTGGTGCCACCGGTGCGATCCGCACCGCCACCATCATGAGCGCCATGCAGCGTGACCCCACCGTCAAGTACGGCATGGTCACCATGTGCATCGGCACCGGTATGGGCGCGGCGGGTATTTTCGAACGCGTTTAATGCCACGGAGGCGCCGGCGCGTTGCGTCGGCGCCTTTCACCTGCCCATTTTTTTGCACCTAAAAACGTACGAACGTTCGGTTTAAGCGCGGCACGAAAGAGGCCGCCGCATTGAGGAGATCGCGATGAGTCAATACACCCCGCCCCTGCGGGACATGCAATTCGTGCTGCACGAAGTGCTCAAGGTGGAAGACGCCTTCAAGACCATGCCGGCCCATGCCGAGCTGGATGTGGACACCATCAACGCCGTGCTCGAAGAGGGCGGCAAGTTCGCGTCCGAAGTGCTCTTTCCGCTCAACCGCGAGGGCGACGAGATCGGCTGCACGCTGGATACGCAGACCCATGCCGTGACCACGCCGCCGGGCTTTGCCGAGGCCTATCGTCAGTTTGTTGACGGCGGCTGGGCCGCGCTGTCCTGCGACCCCGACTACGGCGGCCAGGGCCTGCCGGTGACGCTGAACCAGGCCTTCTATGAAATGCTCAACAGCGCCAACCAGGCCTGGACCATGTATCCGGGCCTGACCCACGGCGCCTACGACGCCCTGCATGCGCACGGCACGCCCGAGCAAAAAGCCACCTACCTGCCCAAGCTCACCAGCGGCGAATGGACTGGCACCATGTGCCTGACCGAGCCGCACGCCGGCACCGATCTGGGCCTGCTGCGGTCGAAAGCCGAGCCGCAGGGCGACGGCAGCTACCGCATCACCGGCGAGAAGATCTTCATCTCCTCCGGCGAGCACGACATGGCCGAGAACATCATCCACCTGGTGCTGGCCCGCCTGCCCGACGCGCCGGCCGGCAGCCGTGGCATCTCGTTGTTCATCGTGCCCAAGTTCCATGTGAACGCCGATGGCAGCGTGGGCGAGCGCAACGGTATCTACTGCGGCGCCATTGAACACAAGATGGGCATCCACGGTAACTCCACCTGCCAGATGGTGCTCGACGGCGCCGTCGGCACCCTGGTCGGCGAGCCCCACAAGGGCCTGGCCGCGATGTTCGTGATGATGAACGCTGCCCGCCTCGGCGTCGGCATGCAGTCGCTCGGCCTGACCGAAGTGGCCTACCAGAACGCCGCCGCCTACGCCAAGGACCGCACCCAGAGCCGCGCGCTGTCCGGCGCCAAGGCCAAGGACAAAGCCGCCGACCCGATCATCGTCCACCCCGACGTGCGCAAGATGCTGCTCACCGCCCGCGCCTACGCCGAAGGCGGCCGTGCGCTCGGCATGTACATCGCGCTGCTGATCGACCGCGAGCAGAACACCAACGACGCCGAGGTGCGCCGCAACGCCGGCGAAACCATCGCTCTGCTGACGCCCATCGTCAAAGCCTTCCTCACCGACAACGGCTGGCTCGCCACCTCGCACTGCATGCAGGTCTTCGGCGGTCACGGCTTCATCCGCGAATGGGGCATGGAGCAGTATGTGCGCGACAACCGCATCAACATGATCTACGAAGGCACCAACACCATCCAGTCGCTCGACCTGCTCGGCCGCAAGGTGCTCGGCGATCAGGGCGCGGCGCTGAAGAAGTTCGGCGCCGAGATCCAGCAGTTCGCCATGGCCGACATGCAGGACGCGCGCATGCAGGAGTTCCTGTTGCCGCTGGCCGACCTGGGCGAGAAGGTGACCAAGCTCACCGCCGAAGTCGGCATGAAAGCCATGAGCAACCCCGAAGAAGTCGGCGCCGCCGCGGTCGATTACTTGCGCGTGGTCGGCCACCTCGTGTTTGCCTACCTGTGGGCGCGAATGGCCCGTGTGGCCCTCGACAAGGCCGACAGTGGCGATAGCTTCTACGCCGCCAAGCTGGTGACGGCGCGCTTCTACTTTGCCAAGCTGCTGCCGGAAACGGCGTCGCTGATCCGCACTGCGCGTGCCGGCGTCGATCCGCTGATGGCGATGGAAGAAGACTGGTTCTGATCGTTCGCCTGAGCTGAGTCGGCCACAACGGCCCGCCCCGCGCGGGCCGTTGGCGTTCAGAAGGTACGGATCAGGAAGCGCAGGCTGCTGGCGTAGTGGCCGTAGTCGCTACTGGTGATGCCGTTGCGCTGGCTGCCAACGTAGAGATCCCGGCCGGCTTCGCGATACACCGTGATGACGCCGCCGGAGCGCGCCACCGCGCCGGCATGCGCGGCCGCGCTGCACAGCCCCGAGTCGCCGGTGTACACATCGGTGCCCCACACCGTGCCGCTGCCGACCGCCTCGGCGCTGCAGCGGCAGGTGAAGGGCGTGGGCAGGTCAGGGTTGATGGACAGGCGCTGGGGGCATCGTTCGGGGCCGTCGGTGGGCGGGGCGGCGCCCTGAAAACTGAGGCTCTGGCGGTAGACGCCGTAGTCGTTGGAGGTGACGCCGTTGCGGGCGGTGCCGATGTAGATGTCGCGCCCCGGCGCTTCAAGTGCGGTGATCTCGCCGCCCTCACGCCCGACCACACCAGCGTGCGCGGCGGCGGTGCACAGCGCCGAGTCGCGGGTGTAGACGTCGGTGCCCCACACGGTGCCGTCTCGCACCGCGTCGCGGCTGCACTGGCAGCTGAAGGGCAAGGGTAGGTCGGGGTTGACGGACAGGCGCTGCGGGCAAGGGCCTGCACTGGCGACGGCGGCCGTGCTGACCGGCGTGGCAGGCGCTACGGCTGGCGCTGGTAACGGCGGCGGTGGTGTCACTGCCGCGGACGGCGACGGTGATGGTGGTGTCAGCACGGGCGTTGCAGTCGGCGTGTCGCCATCGCGCCCGAACCACCAGCTCACACCACCGATGAGCGCCAGTGCCGCCAGGCCGATAAAGGCGCGGGAGACTGTGCGCTGGAGTACCGGTGCCGGCGTGGCGGAAGTGCTGGCCCGCTCGCCACGGATGACCGCGGCCAGACGTTGCCAGTGCGCATCGCGCGGGGTGTCCCAGGCGTCGATCCAGTGGGCGGACGAGATGAACAGCTCCAGCGCTTTCGATGGGGTGACGTTCTCGAGGCGTACCGGAAAGATCGGTTTGCCCTTGCTGACGGCGCGTTCGACTTCACGCCGTACAAACCCCGAGTCGTTGGCGTCGCGAGACAGCAGCAGCACAAACACGCGGCTGCCGGCGATGCCGTCGAGAATTTCCGAGGCGTAGTCATTGCCAGGCGTGACGTCGCGCGGCGCGATCCAGCAGGGTACGCCATGCGCTTCGAGCGCGGCGCACACCTCCAAGGCGCGTGAGGCGTCTTCGGAGGCGTGGCTGATAAATGCCGTTTTGCCCAAGGCGATCCCCCCAAACTGGCCGTGCTGCGGTGGCATGCAGGCCCGGCCGGGCCCGCGTCTATGCCATCAAACTAAGCATAGGCGGTCGGGGGGTACTTTCAATAGCGCTCAGTCGTCAAACTGCGGGGCCTTGCGGGTCTGTTGGGCTTGTACGGCGAGTTGCATGTCGCGGGTGAGCAGGGCGCTGGCGTTCCAGTTGGCGACGAAGCGCAGGCCGTCTTCAATGCTGTGGTCGCGGCCGTAGTCCATGACTGCTTTGGTGCCGCGAACGGCGAGCGGTGATTTGGCGGCGATGGCGCGGGCGACTTTTTCGACGCCGGCCGACAAGGCCTCGGGGGTGTCGAAGACGCGATTGACCAAGCCCATTTGGGCGGCTTCGGTGGCGCCGAACTCGCGCCCGGTAAAGGCCAGTTCGCGAGCGACACCGTCGGGAATCAGCCGTGGCAGGCGCTGCAGCGTGCCGACGTCGGCGGCCATGGCCATGTCGATTTCGCGTACCGACAGGCGGGCGTCGGCGCTGGCATAGCGCATGTCACAGGCGGTGATGATGTCCACCCCGCCGCCGATGCAGGCGCCCTGGATGGCGGCGATCACCGGTTTGCGGCAGCGGGCGATGGCGCTGACGCAGTCTTGCAGGTCGAGGATGATGTTGCGCAGCTTCTCCTGCGCGCGGGCCGGGTCGGCATGGCGGATGCGCTCCGGGATGCTGGCGAGCAGGGCGAGATCGATGCCGGCACAGAAGTGCTTGCCTTCGCCCGCCAGAATGACCACACGCACGGCATCGGTGTCGTCCGCCCAGTGGAAGGCGCGTCGCAGGGTGTTCCAAAGTTCGGCATCCAGGGCGTTGGCGCAATCCGGGCGGTTGAACGCAATGCGCGCGATACCGTTGTCTACCGACAGGGAGAGATTGGAGAAACCGGGGGCTGTCATAATCAAACGACCGTTTGAATTGAAAGGGCCATGGTACCGGATTTGCCCCTGTTGCGGCGTGCCCCGGTATCGCAAAATGCGGTGTGCGCCGATCGTTACAAAGTGGCCGGTGCGGCACTGGATCTACATCAAGAATCGCCATGGCGTGCCGTTGACGCCCTCAATCTCCCCAGGCTGTTTATTGCACATTTCTCCATGCTGACTCCACGCTGGCTCCAGCACGCCATCCTGCTGTTCCTGGCCTATTTGGTGACAGGGGTGTTGTCGCTTCAAATGGCCATTTCACCCGGTTATGTGGCGCCATTGTTTCCGCCCGCCGGTATCGCCTTGGCGGGCGTGTTGCTCTATGGGGTGCGCATGCTGCCGGCCATCGGGCTGGGTGCGCTGGCGGTCAATCTGGTGGCCTTGTGGCAAGCCGGTTTGCCGGCATCAGGCAGTGTGGCGCCGTATTTTGTGGCGGTCGGGGCCGTGTTGCAAGCGGCGGCCGGCGCGGCACTGGCAAGGCGCTGGACAGGCGTTCCGGTCGTGCTCGATCGCGCCCGGCAGATCATGGCCTTTCTGTTCTTGGCGGGGCCGATCAGTTGCCTGATCAATGCCAGTGTCGGTGTGGGGGTGTTGGCATTGAGCGGCGCGCTGCCGATGGAAGAGGCGGCGTTCAGCTGGTGGAACTGGTGGGCGGGCGATTCGCTAGGCGTACTCATTTGTGTGCCGCTGATTTTCGTGATGCTGGGGCGTCCGAGAGACGCTTGGGCACCTCGCCGACGCGTGGTCGCGCCGCCCATGTGCTTTGCCTTGCTGATGATGGCCTTGCTGATTTTTCAGGTTGGCAGTTGGGAGAAGCAGCGCCTGGAGGATGAGTTCCAGCGTGACGCCAATGCCTTGATGGGGCGCATCTTCACCCGGGTCAAAGACCATCTCGATGCTTTGCAGGCGCTGGAGCGCATGGCCACCGTGCAGCGCGGTGCCGACGCACAGTCGTTTCGTCTGTTCAGCGAGCCGTGGTTCGCGCGTTACCAGGGATTGCGGGTGATGGGCTGGGCGCCGAGCGTGACCGAAGCCGAGCGCCCGGCCTTCATGCAGCGCATGCGTGCCGAGCTGGGTGAGGACTTCGACATGTTCGAGCGCGACGCCGACGGCCACGCCTTGGCCGTCAAGCCGGCGCCGCGCTACTACCCGATCGTCTATGCCGAGCCCGTTGCACTCAACCGGGCGGTGATCGGACTCAACCCGCTGGGTTTCGGGCCGGCGCGGGCCGCCATCGAGCAGGCCGAGCACACTGGTTTGCCCGTGGCGACGTCGCCGATTCGGTTGCAGCAGGAGCCGGGCGATCAGCGTGGCGTGGTTATTTACCAACCGGTGTTTGACACCGCGGCCGGGCAGGATCCACCAAAGCGCTTGGGCGTGGCGTACGTTGCCCTGCGTCTGGGCGATACGGTGGGTGCCGCGCTCGAGAACCGTTTGTCATCCAATTTGCGCCTGTGCATGTCGGATCTGGACCCGGTGCGAGGGCCTTTGCGCTTGTACGGGCCGGAGGGCTGTGAGGGGGATTTGAGTGCCGCCGATGGTTTGAATCTGGCGGATGACTTCAGCTTCGCCAGCCGTACCTGGGATGTGCGCGTCTCGGCGTTGCCCGGCTATGCGTCGGCGCAGCGCGGGTGGGTGGTCTGGATTGCATTGGTGACCAACCTGTTGGCGGTCGGCATGTTGGGGGCGTTTCTACTGCTGACCAGCGCCCACACGCTTCAGATTGAAGGGCTGGTGAGCCAACGGACGGCGCAGTTGGCCGCGACCAGTGAGCGGCTGCGCGAGCAGCAGGTGGCCTTGGCCCGCGCGCAGGCGATCGCGCAACTGGGGAGTTGGGAGCTGGACGGGGCGGAGGGGCTGCATTGCTCCGACGAGTTGTGTCGTCTGCTCGGTGTCAGCGCCGATGCGACGACCGATCTGGCCGCGATGTTGGCCTGTGTCCCCGAGAAAGATCGACAACATCTGGCTGAAGCGATCGAACGCTTGCGCCTTGCCGTCGGCTCTGCTGCCCTGGATGCACGATTTTCCGGTGGGATTGAGGGTGAGCGTATCGGTCACTTCCAGATCGAAAGTGTGGCATTGCCGAGTGGCGGTCTGCGGGTGCGTGGCACCGTGCAGGACGTGACGCTGGCGCGGGAGTCCGAAGCACACATCCAGTATCTGGCCCACTACGATGGCCTGACCCAGCTGCCCAACCGGGGTCTGTGGATGCGCAACACGGCGCAGGCGCTCAGTAGCGCCGAGCGTTATGGCGACCAGTTGGCGGTACTGTTTCTCGACCTCGACCAGTTCAAGACGGTGAATGATTCGCTGGGTCACCCGGTGGGCGATCAGTTGCTCCGGGCTGTCGCGGTTCGCTTGCAGGACAGTCTGCGCGACGAGGATTTGCTGGCGCGCCTGGGCGGCGACGAGTTCGTGGTGCTGGTGCCCCGTCTTCGCCAGCCGGAAGATGCCGCTGCCGTGGCGCGCAAAATCACCGCAGCGCTGGTGTTGCCCTTCTCGATCGAGGGGCACGAGCTGGTGGTGTCGTCGAGTATCGGCATTGCGCTCTATCCGCAGGACGCCCGTGATGTCGACAGCTTGCTCAAGCAAGCCGATCTGGCCATGTACGGCGCCAAGGACGCGGGGCGAAACACCTACCGCTTCTTCGAAGACCGGATGAACGCCCAGGCCTACCAGCGTCTGACGCTCGAAACCGCCTTGCGTCGCGCCATCGAGCGTAACGAGCTGACGCTGCACTACCAGCCACAAATGGGCATGCCCGAAGCGCGTGTCGTTGGCTGCGAAGCCTTGTTGCGCTGGACCAGCCGCGATCTGGGCGAGGTGCCGCCGCATCGCTTCATCCCGGTGGCGGAAACCTCGGGCCTGATCTTGTCGATTGGTGACTGGGTGCTGCGCGAGGCGTGTCGCCAGCAGCGTCAGTGGGCGAGCGAAGGGTGGCCGAATGTGCGTGTGGCGGTCAATATCTCCGCTATTCAGTTTCGTCATGCCGGCTTTGAAACGCGTTTGAAGGACATTCTCGAGGACACCGGCGCCGACCCGAGCCTGATCGAACTCGAGATCACCGAAAGCGCGCTGATGCAGGCCGGCAGCGATATTGTCGATCGGCTGTGGGGCCTGCGCGACATGGGCTTCACGCTCGCGCTGGATGATTTCGGCACGGGCTATTCCAGCCTCGCCTATCTCAAGCGCTTCCCGATCCACCGGCTCAAGATCGACCGCTCTTTCGTCAAGGATCTGCCCGACGACGCCGAAGACCGCGCCATCGCCAGTGCCACCATGTCACTGGCGCGCGATCTGGGCATGGCGGTGGTTGCCGAGGGCGTTGAAACCGCCGCCCAGCGCGACTTCCTGGTCAGCGGCGGCTGCCGCATTTTGCAGGGCTACTTCTATGGCAAGCCGGTGCCAGCGACGGTGTTTGCCGACACCTGGCTCAGCGCCGAAGCCGAGACGACCAAAAGTATCTGAGCATCAAGCCCGCGCCGAGCATGCCGCCCAGGTGGGCAAAATGCGCCACGCCGGTCTGCAGGCCGGTGACGCCGAGGAACAGTTCGAGCGCGCCGTAGAGCGCCACGAATAGCGCCGCCGGCATCGGAATCGGCGGGATCAGCAGCACAACGCGGCGTTTCGGAAACAGCACGCCATACGTCAGCAAGAGTCCGAACACGCCCGCCGATGCACCGATGACGGGCGCCTGCGCGCCGAAGAACATGCCGACCGCGACCTGCGCCAAGGCCCCGCTGATCACCCCGGCGAACCACAGCATGGCGTAGCGGCGCGCGCCAAACACCCGCTCCAGTTCGCTGCCGAACATATACACCGCGAACATGTTGAAGAAAATGTGCCCCATGCCGCCGTGCAGAAAGCTGTAGGTCACCAGTTGCCAGGGTGCGGTCAGCACATTGCCCAGATTCGGCCATAGCGCGAAGGGCGCCAGATAGGGCATGCCGCCGCTCATTTGCAACAGAAAGATCAGTGCGGTGCTGATGATCAATGCACGGGTGACCGGTGGCATACGGCGGATTCCTCAGAAAAGTCCTGGGTGAGAGTGGGGGCGGGCGTCGCAGGTTCCAGTGCCGGCAAGCACCGCGGCAGCGGGCCGCCGAAAGGCGCAGTATAGTTGGGCACAGCAGGCGCTGCCGCGCAGGGTCGCCGGCGCCCCACCGAACCGAATCCGCCAAGGAGCCCCCATGGCCAATACCGCCACTCTCGACGTCATCGACGGCGTCGCAACGCTCACGCTCAACCGCCCCGAGGCGCTCAACGCCTTGTCGCTCGAAATGATGGAAGATCTGGCCGCCGCCACCCGCGCGCTCAAGGCGCGCACTGATGTCGAGGTGGTGGTGGTCACCGGTGCCGGCGCGCACTTCATGGCCGGCGGCGATCTCAACGATTTCGCCCGCCAGCTCGGGCAAACGCCTCAGGCGCGCCTGGCCACCTTCAAGGCCATGATCGTGCATCACATCAACCCGACCGTCGAGACGCTGCAGTCGCTGCATCAACCGGTGATTGCCAAGGTGCGCGGCGCCTGCGCCGGGTTCGGGCTCTCGCTGATGCTCGGTTGTGATCTGGCCGTGGCCGCCGATGACGCGGTGTTCACCACTGCTTACGCCGCGATCGGATTGTCGGCGGACGGCGGCATGTCCTACTTCTTGCCGCGGGAGGTCGGACGACGCAAGGCACTCGAGTTGTTGATGCTGTCGGATCGCTTCAAGACCGACGAGGCCTTGCGCCTCGGTCTGGTCAGCCGGGTGGTGCCAGCCGCCGAGCTGGACGCCTCGGTCGATGCGCTCGTTGCGCGACTTAAGGCCGGCCCGCGTCACGCCTACGGCGAGTTCAAGCGCTTGATCAACGCGAGCATCGACAATCAGCTCGAAGCCCAGTTGCAAAGCGAAGCCGAGGCCTTCTCGCGGTGCAGTGCCACCGGCGATTTTGCCGAAGGCGTGACCGCGTTTCTGGACAAGCGCAAGCCCAGCTTCAAGGGCAAATAATCAGCGCATCAGCAAGCTGGCGGCGATGCTCCACAAGGTGAGCGCAACCACGGCGTCGAGGATCCGCCAGGCGACCGGGCGCTTGAACAGCGGCGCCATCAGGCGCGCGCCGTAGCCGAGCAGCACGAACCAGAAAAACGAGGCGGCGATGGCGCCGGCGGTGAATATCGGGCGGGCCACTTCAAGCTGGGTGGCGCCGACCGCACCGATCAGCACCACCGTGTCCAGGTAAGCGTGCGGATTGAGCAGGCTGAAGCCGGCCGCCGCAGCCAGCGCCTGACGGCGCGACAGCGCCTGCGAGCCCGCGGTGTCCATGCCTTGCGCATGCCCTCGCCACGCCGACAGCGCTGCGCGGGCGCCGTACCACAGCAAGAACACGCCGCCACCGATCTTGGCCGCGGCCATTGCCGTGGCGCTGCTGCTCAGCCACGGGCCCACGCCCGCCATGCCGAGCAAGATCAAACCGGCGTCGCACAGGGCGCTGACCGCGACGGTCAGCAGAACGTGTTCGCGGCGCAGGCCCTGACGCAGCACATGCGCGTTTTGCGCGCCGATCGCCATGATCAGCCCGACGGTTACACCAAAGCCACTGAAGAAAACACTTGTCATCGCTGTCGTCCTGCAAAGAAGGGCCGGCGTGTGCCGGAGGGATGACGTGATTGTCGCTGCGGGGCGCTTCAATATTAAGTAGAATTAAATTTTTTCAGCCTGGTGAAAAAATACTAATGATCGACTCGCGTTACCAAGCCTTCGATGCGGTGGTGCAAGCGCGTAGTTTCGAGGCGGCTGCGCGGCGTTTGAATCTCACCCAGTCCGCTGTTTCCCAGCGCATCAAGCTGCTCGAAGCCGAGCTCGGTCAGGTGTTGCTGGTGCGTAGCAAGCCGGTGCAGCCCACGCCGGCGGGGCGGCGTCTGCTGCCCTATGTCGCGCAGCTTCGGCTGATCGAGGCCGAGGCCGCCCGCGCGCTCGCCGGCGATGGCGCACATGCGCCGGTGCGGTTGTCGGTGGGGCTCAATGCCGATACGCTGGCGACCTGGTTTTTGCCGGCTGTGCGGCAGGTGGTGCAAGACGAAGCGGTGGTGCTCGACTGCGTGGTCGACGATCAGGATCACACCCACGCCTTGCTCGCCGGCGGTGACGTACTCGGTTGCGTCAGCACCCGGCCCGACGCCATGCGCGGCTGTGCGGTGCGACCGCTCGGGGTGATGCGCTATCTGTGTGTGGCCTCGCCCGACTTCTGTGCACGGCACTTTCCGCGCGGGCTCACCCGGCGAGCGCTGGCACGCGCGCCCGGCATCGTGTTCGGCCGACATGACGACATGCACGACCTGTTCCTGCGCCAGCACTTCGGGCTCGATGCCGGGCAGTATCCGCAGCATGTGGTGCCGTCGTCCGAGGGGTTCTGGTCGCTTGCTGCCGCGGGGCTGGGCTATGGTTTTGTACCCGCCATCCAGATCGCTGCGCAACTGGGCGACGGCACGCTGGTCGATGCCGCGCCCGGCCATGCCGAAGACGTTGCGCTGTACTGGCACCACTGGCAGGTGCAGTCGCCACTGATGGCGAAGTTGTCGGACGCTGTGGCCGACGGCGCGCGGGCGGTGCTAACGGCCGCGTGAGCGTCGACGCTCGGCACTGGGCTCGGCGTTGCGCGAGGCGCTCGAAGCGCGACGCTTGGCGGCACGACGGGACTCACTCGCCGCGGCTCGTTGTGCCGCGCGGGCCTCTCGGGTTTGCTGCGTCCGAGCGCGGGCGGCTGCGGCGCCCGGGGCGCGCCGAGGTGTCGCGCGGGGGGCTGCAGGTGGCGCCGTGCGTTCGGCGCGTGGCGATTGGATCACCTCCTTGCTGGCGCCTTCAATGGCCTTTTGCCAATCGCCCTTTTGCAGATTCTGTAGCCAGTCGTCGGCGGCGGCCAGGGGGCCGTGCCAGAGTACTGCGAGCAGGAGCAGCGTGACTTTCAGTGGTGTCATGGGGGCTCCGGGTACGGAATGAAACCGATATATTTGTCGGCGGCGAACTTGTTGCACCGGGGTCGGACCAACCCTCAGTGTAGAAAACAGGAACGGTTGGCGCCATGATGCGAGTCTTGAGTTACTTCTTTGTCATTGCTGCGGTGTTTCTCGCGCCGCTGGGCGTGGCCGTGGGCCGGCATCTGGCCGACGATACCCAAGCGACCGACTGGCGCACCGCGCGGCGCGACAGCACGGGCATTGCGCCCTTGCCGGCGCAGACGCCGGAAGCGGTCATTCATGTCTATGCGGCGCGCGCCTTCCGCTGGCGCGGCGCGTTTGGCGTGCACACCTGGATCGCCGCCAAAGCGCAGGGCGCCGACGCCTACACCCGTTTTGAAGTGGTCGGCTGGGGCGTGTCGCAGGGGCGCAATGCGGTCCGTGTTGGCGCTGGCATCCCTGATGGCTACTGGTATGGCAACGCACCGACGCTGATCCGCGCACTGCGCGGCGGGGCTGAGGTCGATGCGCTGATCGAACGCTTGCGCACGGCGTCGCAGGCCTACCCGCACCAGCACGAGTACCGGGTGTGGCCGGGGCCGAACAGCAATACCTTCATCGCCTATCTGGGGCGCGCCGTGCCCGAGCTGCACATCGACCTACCGCCGACCGCGATCGGCAAGGACTATCTGCCGGAGGCCGGCGTCTTTGCCCGTGCGCCTAGCGGCGGCGGTTTTCAGGTGTCGCTGGCCGGGTTGTTGGGTCTGACGGTGGCCGCGGAGGAGGGGCTGGAGTTCAATCTGCTGGGGCTGTCGCTCGGGGTGGATCTGTCGCCGCCGGCGCTCAAGCTGCCCGGTGTGGGGCGGATCGGGATGAGTGAGGAGTAGGCGCTCAGTCACTTGAAGTATCGAATTACGATGCTTTGTATCGGCGGTGTTGAATTAAAGTAATCGATAGATAGACTGTGGTCATCTTGTTTTGGATGCCCACCCTATGAGCACCACCGCCGATCTCGTTGCCGCCCTCAAAGCCGAACTCAAGTCGAGTGGCCTGACTTATGCCATGCTGGCCGAGCGCCTTGGCATGGCCGAATCGAGCATCAAACGCATGTTCTCTGCCAATGGCGATCTGCCGCTGTCGCGGGTCGACGCGGTGTGTCAGGCGCTGGGGCTGGATTTTGCCGATCTGGCACGCAAGGTGGCTGACAACCAGCCACTGTTGCAGCAGCTGACGCTCGACCAGGAGCGTGCCGTGGTGGCCGATCGGCAGTTGTTGATGGTGGCGATCTGCGTGATGAGCCAGATTTCGCTCACCGACATGCTCGCTACCTACACCCTGACCGAAGCACAGGTCATCCGTTGTCTGACCCAGCTCGATCGTCTGGGCATCATCGATCTGCGCCCCGGCAACCGCTACAGCCTCAAGGTAGCCAAGGGTTTTCGCTGGTTGCCGCATGGGCCGGTGATGGATTTCTTCCGTCGCGAGGTGTTGCAGGACTACTTTGCCGGTGGGTTCGATGGTGAGTCGGAAATGCTAACCGTGGTGCATGGTGAGGTCGGTCGTGGACTGGCCGCCGCCTTTCGCGACCGCCTGACCCGCATCTGCCAGGACTTTTCCAATCAGCACCTGGCCGACCAGAAGCTCCCGCCCAGTCAGCGCGAACCCTTCACCCTGGTGATCGGCATGCGCTCCTGGCTGATGCCTGCCTTTCGCGACATTCAGCGCAATACACCGACGAATCGCGGCTGAATAATCTCATCTGTATGTCATCATCGCCCCTGAATTTCCGGAGCCGTCCATGTTTCGTTCTCTGATCAAATCCGCGCTGCGCGCGATCGCAGGTGTGCTCTTTCGGGTGCGGGTGTCCGGCCAGATGCCGGCCCAGACCGATCGGTTGCTGATCATCGCCAACCACGAGTCGTTTCTGGACGGTTTGCTGCTTGGCCTCTTTCTGCCGCTCGACCCGGTCTTTGTGGTCCATACCGGCGTGACCCGCAAGCCGCTGTTTCGCGCGGTGCTGTCGCTGGTGGATTACCTCGCGGTCGATCCGACCAGCCCGATGGCGATGAAGCAGGTGGTGCGCCTGATCGAGGCCGGGCGCCCGGTGGTGATCTTCCCCGAGGGGCGCATTACCACCACCGGCAGCCTGATGAAGACCTACGACGGCCCGGCCTTTGTCGCCGCGCGCACCGGGGCAACGCTGCTGCCGGTACGTATCGACGGCGCCGCGCGCACGTACTTCTCGCGCATGAACGGCAAGTTTCCGCGCCGCCTGTTGCCGCAGATCCGACTGAACATCCAGGCCACCACGCGCATTGCGCCGCCAGTGGCGCCCAGCGCGCGTGCGCGTCGGCGCAAGGCCGGGGAGGCGATGCGGCGGGTGATGCAGGAGATGATCTTCAACAGCCATCCGCAGCAGACCTTGTTTGAAGCGCTGCTCAGCGTCACCGCGATCCATGGCCGCGCGCGCCGCCTGGTCGAAGACCTCAAGCAGGAGGAATACAGTTACGGCGATCTGCTCAAGATGTCGCTGGCGCTGGGTCGGCTGGTTGCCCGCCAGAGCGAGGCGGGCGAGAACGTCGGCCTGCTGCTGCCCAATCTGGCGCCCACGCTGGGCCTGGTGTTCGGCCTCAGCGCCTTTGGTCGCACGCCCGCCATGCTCAACTACACCGCGGGGGTGGACGGCATGCAGGCTGCGTGCACGGCAGCGCAGGTGCGCACCGTGATCACCTCGCGCGCCTTTGTCGAGCAGGCCAAACTGGACGACAAACTGGCCGCGCTCGATGGTGTGCGCCTGGTCTATCTGGAAGATCTACGCGCCAACATGACGCTGGCCGACACGCTGTGGCTGGTGCTGTGGGCGATGCCTTTCCCCCGGCTGGCAACGCGCATTGGCCACCCCGAAGACCCCGCCGTGGTGTTGTTCACCTCCGGCTCCGAAGGCAAGCCGAAAGGCGTGGTGCTGTCGCATGCCGCGCTGCTGGCCAATATCGCGCAGATCCGCGCGGCGGTGGATTTTTCGGTCGATGACAAGATCCTCAACGCGCTACCGCTGTTTCATTCCTTCGGCCTCACCGCCGGCGGGCTGTTGCCGGTGCTCACCGGCGCCAATGTCTTCCTCTACCCCAGCCCTCTGCATTACCGGGTGATTCCCGAGTTGGCCTATGACCGGGGCTGCACGGTGCTGCTGGGCACCAGCACTTTCCTTGGCAACTACGCCAAGCACGCCCATCCCTACGATTTTTATCGCCTGCGCTATGTCATCGCCGGGGCCGAGAAGCTTGCCGAGCCGGTGCGCGAGCTGTGGTTCGACAAGTTCGGCATCCGTATTTTTGAAGGCTATGGCGCCACCGAAACCGCGCCGGTGATGGCGGTCAATACGCCGATGGCCTTTTGCAAGGGCACGGTCGGGCAGTTGTTGCCGGGCATGCATGCGCGCCTGCTGCCGGTGCCGGGCATCGACAAGGGTGGCATGCTGCATGTGAGCGGCCCCAACCTGATGAGCGGCTATCTCAAGTTCGACGCGCCGGGCGTGTTGCAGCCGCCCGTGTCGGAGGTGGGCGCGGGGTGGTATGAGACCGGCGACATTGTGGATATCGACGACGACGGTTTCGTGCGCATCGTCGGGCGGGTCAAGCGCTTCGCCAAGATTGCGGGCGAGATGGTCAGTCTGGAGGTGGTCGAGAAACTCGCCGCCGCCGCGCAGCCGGCCGCTCAGCATGCGGCCTCCACCCAGCCCGACGCGTCCAAGGGCGAGGCCTTGGTGCTGTTCTCTACTGATCGCACGTTGAGCCGCGAGCTGCTGGTGGCCGCTGCCAAGGCGCAGGGCGTGGCCGAACTGGCCGTGCCGCGCAAGATCGTGCCGGTCGACGCGCTGCCGCTGCTGGGCACCGGCAAGATCGACTATGTGACGCTCAAGCAATGGGCCGAGGCGGCCTGATGGGCGCGCGATTCTCACCGGCGCGCCGTCGCCTGTTGCTGGGCGGGCTCGGCGCCACGGCCGTGGCGGCGGTCGGCTGGCCGCTGGCCAAACCGTGGATCATCAACCCCTGTGGCGCCGCGCTGCCGCCCCGGGTGGCCGACCACGAACTGATCCGCGCCGCCTGGGAGGGCATCGACCCGGCCAGGGTGTGGGATTGCCATGTGCATCTGGCCGGGGTGGGCGATGGCGGCAGCGGCATCACGATTTCCGAGACCATGCTCAGCCCGCTGCATCCGCTTGAGTACCTGCAGCGGCTGTTCTACCTGAATGCCGGCTGTGCCCACGATGCGCCGGGGCGGGTTGACCAGAGCTATGTCGAGCGCCTGCACAATCTGATGGATGGCATGGCGCCCGGCGCCAAGCTGATGCTTTTTGCCTTCGACCATGCGCATGACGACACCGGCACGGCGCGGCCAGAAGCCTCGGCCTTCCATGTGCCCAACGCCTATGCACAGCGCGTGGCAGCAGCGTCGCCCGATATCTTCGAATGGGTGTGCTCCATCCATCCCTATCGCGAGGATGCTGTCGAGGCGCTGGAAACCGCCGTGGCCGGGGGCGCGCGGGCGGTCAAATGGCTGCCGCCGGCCATGGGCATCGACCCCGCGTCGCCGCAGTGCGACCGCTTCTATGCTGCGCTCGCCCGGCTGGACGTGCCGCTGATCTCGCACGCCGGTGAGGAAAGGGCGGTGCATGGCATCGGCCGTCCCGAGTGGGGTAATCCGCTGCGATTGCGTCGCGCACTGGAGGCTGGCGTGCGAGTCGTGATGGCGCACTGCGCCAGCGTTGGCGAGGATGTCGACCTTGACCGTGGCGAGAATGGCCCCAAGGTGCCGAGCTTCGTGCTGTTCAAGCGGCTGATGGCCGCGCCCGAGTACGCCGATCGCCTGTTTGCCGACATCTCCGCCATCACCTTGCGCAACCGGGATCTGGCCGTGGTGCGCGAGATTGTCGAGGGCGAGGCCTGGCATGCACGCCTGCTGTTTGGCACGGACTACCCCTTGCCCGGTATCCTGCCGCTGATTTCGCCAGCCCAACTGGCGGCTGAAGACATGCTCGCGCCCGAGGCGGTGCCGGTGCTCGAAACCATCCGCGAGCACAACCCGATCCTGTTCGACCTGGTGCTCAAGCGCCACCTGCGCAGCCGCGGCAAGCGCTTTGCCCCCGGCGTTTTCGAAACACGCGGCTTTTTTGACCGGAGTGCAGCATGAGTTCCCAGTTTTCGCTGATGCATGAGAAGCGCTTCCTGCCCTTCTTCCTCACCCAATTCCTCGGCGCGTTCAACGACAACCTGTTCAAGAACGCGCTGGTGGTACTGATGACCTTTCAGGCGTCGCGCTATACCGATATGGCGCCCGGGGTGCTGGTGAACCTGGCGGCGGGCATCTTCATCCTGCCCTTCTTCCTGTTCTCGGCCACCGCTGGCCAGCTCGCCGACAAGTACGAAAAGAGCCGGCTGATGCGCCTGATCAAGCTGGCCGAGATATTCATCATGGCGCTGGCGGCCACCGCTTTCGCCCTCGAATCACTCACCCTGATGCTCACCACCTTGTTCCTGATGGGCACCCAGTCGGCCATTTTCGGCCCGGTGAAGTACGCCATCCTGCCGCAGCATCTGGCCGAGACCGAGTTGATTGGCGGCAACGCGCTGGTCGAGTCGGGCACCTTCATCGCCATCCTGATCGGCACCATCGCGGGCGGCGTGATGATCGCCTTGCCCGGCGGCAGTGCCTGGGTGTCGGCGGTGGCGGTGCTGGTCGCCGCGGCCGGTTACGCGGCGAGCCGCGGCATTCCGCAGGCGCCGGCGGCCGATGCCGGCTTGCGCATCAACTGGAATCCGCTCACCCAGACCTGGCGCACCATCGGTTTCACACGCAGCAATCGCACGGTGTTTCTGTCGATTCTCGGCATCTCCTGGTTCTGGTTTTACGGCGCGATGTTTTTGTCGCAGTTTCCTGGCTATGCCAAGGACGTCCTCGGCGGCGATGAATACGCGGTGACGCTGCTGCTGGCGGTGTTTTCGATCGGTATCGGCGTCGGTTCGCTGCTGTGCGAAAAGCTCTCGGGCAAGCATGTGGAGATCGGTCTCGTGCCTTTCGGTTCGATCGGCCTGTCGCTGTTCGCGCTTGATCTTTGGTGGGCCAGCCCGGTTGTCGGCGCGATGGGCAGCGGTCTGCCGATCGGCACGTTGCTCAGTCATGCAACGGTGTGGCGGGTGCTGTTTGATCTGGTGATGATCGGTGTGTTCGGCGGCTTCTTCATCGTGCCGCTGTATGCGCTGATCCAGACGCGCAGTGCCGAGAGCCATCGCTCGCGCATCATTGCCGGCAACAACGTCATCAACGCCTTGTTCATGGTGGTGGCGGCCGGTCTGGGCGCTGGTCTGCTCGCCGCTGGCGTGTCGATTGCCCAGTTGATCCTGATCACTGCGGTGCTCAATGCCTGCGTGGCCATCTACATCTACACGCTGGTGCCCGAGTTCCTGCTGCGCTTCATCGTGTGGCTGCTGGTGCACACCGTGTATCGCCTCAAGGTAACGGGCGAGGCGCAGATCCCCGAGGAGGGCGCAGCGGTGATCGTGGCCAACCATGTGAGCTACGTCGATGCGCTGGTCATCATGGCCGCCAGCCGTCGGCCGATCCGCTTCGTGATGGACCACCACATCTTCCGCTGGCCGATCCTCTCCTTCGTGTTCCGCACCAGCCGCGCGATTCCCATCGCGCCGGCCAAGGAAGACCCGGCGATGATGGAAAAGGCCTTCGACACCGTGGCCGAGGCGCTGGCCGCCGGCGAGCTGGTGGGGCTTTTCCCCGAGGGGCGGATCACCGACACCGGCGAGATGAAGCCTTTCCGCCCCGGTATCAAACGCATCATCGAACGCAGCCCGGTACCGGTGGTGCCCATGGCGTTGCGCGGGCTGTGGGGCAGCACCTTCAGCCGCAAGGGCGGGCCGGCGCTGCGCAAACCGCTGCGACGCGGGTTGTTCAGCCGTATCGAACTGGTCACCGGCGCGCCGATCACGCCCGAGGACCTGCGCGTGGATACGCTGCAAAACACGGTAGCCGCCTTGCGCGGCGACCAGCGATAACAACAGGAAGCTGCTATGTGGATCATTGCAGGATTGGTGTTGGGGGCGCTGGCCGGCCTCGATAGCGGGCTGGAAGAATTGATCGGCGGGGCGGTGATCGGCGCGATCATCGGGGCGGTGATTCAGTTCTTTACCCGAAAGCCGAAGGCCGACGCCACGGCGCTGGCACAACTCGAGGCGCGGGTCGCGCTGCTGGAGCAGACCGTGGCGCAATTGCGCGCGGGTGGCGCCGAGCGGGTACCAACGGCGGTGCCTGTGACGCCACGCGCGCCGGTGGCCGATGAGACCGCGCCGTCCTTGCCCGTGTTCGAGGCCGAGGCGCCGCCGCCCGCCGCACCGATTTCCCAAGCCGAACCCGTCCGCCGTCGCGGTGCCGATGTGCTGGCCGCCCGACGCGGCGAAGCGGCGCCCGCGCGCCGCGCCCCGGTCGAGCGCACGCCTGGCACGCTCGATCAGATCTACGACACCGCCCGCGCCTGGCTGCTGGGCGGCAACACCGTGGTGCGCGTCGGCTTGCTCGTGCTGTTCTTCGGCCTCGCCTTCCTGGCACGCTACGCCGTCGAGAACAGCCTGCTGCCGGTTGAGTTCCGCCTCGCCGGCATCGCCTTCGGCGGCATCGCGCTGCTGGTGGTCGGCTGGCGTCTGCGCAAGCAGCGCAGCGGCTACGCGCTCAGCCTGCAAGGCGGCGGGGTGGGCGTGCTCTATCTCACCATTTTTGCCGCCATGCGCATGTATCAGATGATTCCGCCCACGCTTGGCTTTGCGCTTCTGCTCGCCGTGGTGGTGTTCGCCGCCGCGCTGGCGGTGTGGCAGAACGCGCAGGCGCTGGCGGTGATCGGCATTGCTGGCGGCTTCATGGCGCCCATCATCGCCTCGACCGGGCAGGGCAGCCATGTGATGCTCTTCGGCTACTACTTGCTGCTCAACGCCGGCCTGCTCGCCATGGCCTGGCAGAAAGCCTGGCGGGTGCTCAATCTGGTCGGCTTCGTGTTCACCTTCTCCATCGCGCTGGCCTGGGGCGCCAAGGATTACAACCCTGAATTGTTCGCCAGCACCGAGCCCTTCCTGATTGCCTTCGTGCTGATGTACGTCGCCGCCGCCGTGCTCTACGCCTGGCGCAGCGCGCCTTCGCTCAAGGATTACGTCGACGGCACGCTGGTGTTCGGCACCCCGGTGGTCGGTTTCGGCCTGCAGGCCGCACTGGTGCAGGACATGCCCTACGGGCTGGCCTGGAGCGCGCTGGCCCTCGGCGGCTTCTATGTGCTGCTGGCGCGCTGGCTGCATGGCCGGGCGCGGCCGAGCCTGCGCTTGCTGGTCGAATCCTTCCTCGCGCTGGGCGTTGCCTTCCTCACCCTGACCATTCCGCTGGCCGTCGATGGCCAATGGACGGCCGCCGCCTGGGCCATGGAAGGCGCGGCCCTGCTGTGGGTGGGCACCCGCCAGTCGCGCAAGCTGGCGATGGCCTCGGGTCTGGTGCTGCAACTGGCGGCGGGCGCCTTCTTTGTGTCCGATGGCGGGCTCGAAGCCTACGGGCGCGTCTGGCCGTTGTTCAACAGCCAGTGCTTCGGCGCCGCGCTGATCGCGCTGGCCGGTTTCTTCAGCAGTCGCTTTGCAGACGCCGCGCGCGATCACTGGCCGCGTCTGCTGTCGGTTGCCGCCCCGGCACTGCTGGTGTGGGCCACGCTGTGGTGGCTGGCCGGCGGCATGACCGAGCTGGATGCCTGGTTCACCAACCGACAGATCCCCGCCGCCGCGCTGATCTTCTTTGCCGCCAGTGGCGCGCTGGCCAGCTTGGCCGCGAGACGCTTCGACTGGCCGGCGCTGCACGGGCCGGCCTTGCTGGCGCTGCCGGGCATGGCCCTGTCCCTGTTGCTGACCTTGCTGCATGCGAGCACCCACCCGCTGGCCGACTGGGGCCTGCTCGCGTGGCCGCTGGCCGTGGCCTCGGCGCTGTTCGCGCTGCGTCGCGCCGAAGGCACGCCGGTGGTCGCCAAGTGGCTGCGCCATGGCCACACCGCCGGGCTGTGGCTGGCGAGCATTGCGCTGGCCTGGGCGGCGGGCGAGGTGACTGATGGCGCGGTGGCCGGCGACAGCTGGGCGCATGCCGCGGTGCTTGCGGTGATCGCGCTGGTGATGACTGGCATGCAGCGTCTGGCACTGCGCGGCATCTGGCCGGCGGGGCCGTGGCGACAGGCCTACCTCGGGCTGGGCAACACCGGGCTGGCAGCGGCCGGGCTGGGCTGGGCGCTGCTGGTGAGCGTGGCGGGCGGCGGGGATGTGACGCCGCTGCCCTATCTGCCGCTGCTCAACCCGCTCGATCTGGCCATGGGCCTGATGCTGCTGGTGGTGTTCCGCTGGTGGCAGGGGCAGGGCGAGGCGATGCCGGCGGTGCGTGGCACCGGCCTCAAGATCCTGGCGGCGGTCGGCTTCGTGCTGGCCAATGGCGCCTTGCTGCGCGCGGTGCATCACCTGGCTGGCGTGCCGTGGAGCGAGGCGGCGCTGTTTGAAAGCGACACCGTGCAGGCCAGCGTGTCGCTGTTCTGGGGCTTGCTCGGTCTGGCGCTGACCTTTGTCGCCAGCCGGGGTCAGCGGCGCACGCTGTGGATGTTGGGCGCCGTGTTGCTCGGCGTGGTCGTCGCAAAACTGTTTTTGGTGGATATGGCCAGCACCGGCACGGTGGCGCGCATCGTGTCCTTCCTCGGTGCCGGGGTGGTGTTGCTGGTGGTCGGCTACTTCTCGCCGCTGCCGCCGGCCAGGGAGCAAAACACATGAAAACCTTGCCGTGGTTATTGATGGCGATGGCGCCGCTCGCGCTGGCTGCACCGGCGGCGGAGGACTTCGATGTGCGCCTCGCCATCGAGGCGCCGGCCGACGCCAGCCTGCTGCAGCTGAACTTGCCCGCCGACGTCTATCGCGCCGTGCGCCACGCCGACCTGCGCGATGTGCGCATCTTCAATGCCGCCGGTGAGGCGGTGCCGATGGCGCGTCTACCGCGCCCGACCGAGACGCAGGCGCTACGCGTCGAGCGGCCGCTGGTGGCCTTGCCGGCGCGGGCCGCGGCGGTGCGCGATGGGGTGACGGTACATGCCAGCGGCGCGGCCAGTGTGCGGGTCGAGGTCGAGGGCGCGGCGCCGGTCACGACGACTGCGCTGCCCGGCTATCTGCTGGAAGTGAAGGATTTCGACGCTGCCATCGACGCGCTCACCCTGGTCTGGCCGGAGTCCACGCCCTTTGAGGCCGCGGTGAGCGTGCAGGCTTCGGACGACTTGCAGCAGTGGCGCAGCGTGGCGCATCGCACGGCGCTGCTGTCGCTGGGCGAGGGCGAGGCGCGCATCGTTCAGGATCGCGTTGCCCTGCCGTCCGTGCGGGCGCGCTATTTGCGGATCGACTGGGTCGGCACGCCGCCGCCGGTGAGCCTGCAGCGGGCGGTCTTGCTTAATCATCGGCGCACGGCGGCGGCGCGCGAGTGGGTCGAGCTGAGCGGCCAGGCCGACGGAAAGATCATCGACTTCACCTCGCCCGGTCTCTTCCCGGTCGACGCCCTGCGTCTGGTGCCGGTCAGCGACTCCGATGTGATCTCGGCCCGCGTGGCCTCGCGTGCAGCGGTCAGCGGCCGCTGGCAGTGGTGCGCGCGCACCGTGGGTTACCGCTTGCAGCAGGCCGGCGGGCTGGACGAAGGCGAGGCGACCACGATTGCGCTCAGCCGCGATCCGCTGTGGCGGGTAACGCTCGATGCCGACGCCGCCGAGGCGCCGCGCCTGGCGCTGGGCTGGACGCCGGAGTCGGTGGCCTTCGTGGCGCGCGGCGCCGGTCCCTACACACTGGCCGTCGGCCATGCCTCGGCGCCCTCGGTGTGGCAGGCGCCCGGACAGGTAGTGCCGGGCTTCGGCACCGACCGGGCGGCGACGCTGGCTGCGGCCCGGGTGCGATCAGGCGAGGCGCCGGTGGCCGCCGCACCGCGCGAGCCGGCGCCCTGGCAGGCCGGCAGTCACTGGTGGCTGTGGGGGGCGTTGTTGCTCGGCGTTGGCGTGCTCGGCGCGATGGCGCGGGGGCTGTGGCGCGAGATGGCGGGCAGCAGGGATTTGCCACCCGAGTAAGCCCGTGGCCGGCACCGGTACAGTGCGGATCAATATGCGCCCGGCGTGTGTCTTGCCGCGCTTGCGGCCGACGCGCACGATGTCGGCTTTCGTACCCAACGCCCGAGGCCAGGATGCCGGACACTCACCCTAAAACCCCCGCCGACGATACGCCGCTGCACCCCGACACGCAGGTGATCGGCCATGGCCACGACCCGTTTTTGGCGCAGGGCGCGGTCAAGATGCCGGTCTATCACAGCTCGACCTTCGTCTTTCGCAGCGCCGAGGAAGGCGAGGCCTTCTTCGATGTGGCGGCGGGGCGCGCGCCCGCACCGGCCGGGGCCAGTGGTCTGGTCTACGCCCGCTTCAATCATCCCAATCTGCAGCTGGTCGAGGCGCGCCTTGCGCTGCTCGACGGCGCCGAGGCCGCGCTGGTCACCGCCAGCGGCATGGCGGCGATCAGCACCGCGCTGTTCGCCAGCCTGCGCCCCGGCGAGCAGATCGTGCACAGCGCCCCGCTGTATGGCGGCACCGAGACGCTGATCCGCCAGGCGCTGGCCGACTGGGGTGTGGGCGCGACGGCCTTCGACGACGGCTTGTCGGCCGAGGCCATGCGCGCGGCGCTGGAGACGGCGGCGGCGCGCGGGCGGGTCGGGGTGTTTTATATCGAGACGCCGTCCAACCCGGTCAATTCGCTGGTGGACTTTGCCGCGGTCGAAGCGGCGCTGTCGGGCTTTGCGGCGCAGCACGGCTACCGGCCGCTGTCGATGTGCGACAACACCTTGCTCGGGCCGCTGTTTCAGCAGCCGCTGCGCCATGGCATCGACCTGGTGATCTATTCGCTGACCAAATACGTGGGCGGCCACAGCGACCTGATCGGCGGTGCGGTCAGTGGGCCGCTGGCGCAGCTCAAGCGCCTGCGCCAGTGGCGTTCGACCACCGGCTGCATGCTCGATCCGCAGTCGTCCTGGCTGCTGGCGCGCTCGATGGAAACCCTCGGTCTGCGCATGCGCCGGGCGGCGGCCAGCGCCAGCGCGGTGGCGCGCTGGTTGGCCGCATATCCGCCAGGCGGCGTCACCGTGCTGCATCCGGAACACATTGCCGAGGCGCGGTACCGTGCGGCCTACGCCCGGCAGTGCCAGGGCGCGGGCTCAACCTTTTCGATAGTGCTCGACGGCGGTCGCGCTGCCGCCTTCCGTTTCATCAACGCGCTCAAGCTATTCCGCCTGGCGGTGAGCCTGGGCGGCAGCGAATCGCTGGTCTGCCATCCGGCCTCGACCACCCACTCGGGCGTGCCGGCCGAGCTGCGCGAGCGCGCCGGAGTGACGGAGGGCCTGGTGCGCCTGTCGATCGGGCTGGAGCATGAAGACGACCTGATCGCCGATCTGGCGCAGGCGCTGGCGCAGACGGCGGTTTAAGGTTTCGGTCGAGGCGGCGGGGTGGTGAGGCGATAGGCCAGCCTGCCCAGCCATTCGTGCGCGGCAAACCAGCCGGTGTAGGCGCTGCGCGCGGTGGGGATGAAGTCGGTGATCTGTAGCGCCGGGTCGGGCGTCGATTGCCAGGCGGTGGGTGCGGGCGTGACGGCGAGTCCGGCCGCTTCAAAGGCGGCCAGTGCGCGTGGCATATGCGCCGCATGGGTGACCAGCGCGATGCGCTCGATGCCGTCGGCGTGCAGCAGGCGGGCGGCCAGGTTGGCGTTGTCGCGGGTGTCGAGCGAGTCCGATTCGGCCCATCGCACCGGCAAGCCGTATTCGGCCTGAATCACCTCGCGCATCATCACCGCTTCGGGCACGCGACCGTCCAGCGCACCGCCGGTCACCAGAATCGGCAAGCCCGTTTCGCGCGATAGTTTGGCGCCGTAGCGCAGACGTTCGAGCGCCAGCTTGCTGACGGTCGGGTGGCCATACTCGGGCGCATAGTCGCGGCTGCCCGCGCCGAGAATGACGATGGCCTGTGTCTGGCGCAGCGCCGCGTCGGAAATCGGTGGCGCCGATTCCAGCGGCAGGGTGAGCCAGTTGACGGACGCCGGCATGCTTACCACCAACGCATACAGCCAGCCCAACCACGCCAGTTTGCGCAGCCGCGGGACCATCAGCCCGAGTCCGATCAGCAACAGTGGGCCGGCCGGGGGCAGGATCAGTACGGCAAGGATTTTCTTCGCCCAGAAGGCGATCAGAGCGGGTTCCATGGGCGGGGTGCGTTGTGGTTGGTGGATGCCGCCAGTATTATCCTCGACTAACACCACCGCTGCCGGATTTTGCCCGGCCGACACCATGCCCGATCACCGCTACGGTATCGAAACTCTCTGCCTGCATGCCGGGCAGCCGCCCGACGCCACTACCGGCGCGCGGGCGATGCCGATCTACCAGACCACTTCCTTCGTTTTCGACTCGCCCGAGCACGCCGCTGCGTTGTTCAACCTGCAGACTTTCGGCAATGTGTATTCGCGCATTTCGAACCCGACCGTCGCGGCCTTTGAAGAGCGCATGGCCGCGCTCGAAGGCGGGCGGGCTGCGTTGGCCACCGCTTCAGGGCTGTCGGCGCAGATGGTCGCCTTGCTCACGCTGTGCGAGGCGGGGGACGAGATCGTGGCGGCGCGCACGCTGTATGGCGGTAGCTACTCGCAGCTCGATGTGAGCCTGCGCAAGCTCGGCATCAACACGCATTTTGTCGATCCGGCCGATCCGCAAGCCTTCCGCGCGGCGATCAACGACAAGACCCGTGTGGTGTATGGCGAGATCATCGGCAACCCCGGTCTCAACGTGCTCGACATCACGGCTATCGCCGAGGTCGCCCATGCGGCCGGCGTACCACTGGTGATCGACAGCACGCTGGCCTCGCCCTATCTGTGCCGGCCCATCGAGCACGGCGCCGACATCGTCATCCATTCGGCCACCAAATACATCGGTGGGCACGGCACGACCATGGGCGGGGTGATCATCGAGTCCGGCAAGTTTCCGTGGGACAACGGCCGCTTTCCGCAACTGGTCGAACCCTCGCGCGGCTATCACGGCGTCAATTTCTACGAAACCTTCGGCGACTTCGGCTTCACCATGAAAGCGCGCATGGAAACCCTGCGCACCTTCGGCCCGGCGCTGTCGCCCTTCAGTGCCTTCATGCTGCTGCAAGGGCTCGAAACCCTGCCGGTGCGCATGGATCGCCATGTCGCCAACGCCACCGCGGTGGCCAAATTTCTGGCCGCGCACCCGATGGTCGCATGGGTGAATTATCCCGGTCTGGCAGACAGCCCTGACCACGCCCTGGCACAGCGCTACTTTCCGAAGGGCGCAGGCGGTATCCTCAGCTTCGGCATCGTCGGTGGGCAGGCGGCCGGCGAGCGCTTCATCAACGCGGTGCAAATGATCAGCCATCTGGCGAATGTGGGCGATGCCAAGACCCTGGTCATTCACCCGGCCTCGACAACCCATCGACAATTGTCAGAAGCCGAGCAGCGCGCCGCCGGCGTGCCGCCTGACATGGTTCGCCTGTCGGTGGGCATTGAGACCGAGGCCGACATCCTGTGGGATCTCGACCAGGCACTGGCGCAAGCCGGCAAGGAGGCGTGAGCATGGGTGCGCGGGAAGTGTTGTGGATTGTGGTTGCCGTGCTGGCGGTGTATCTGGTGTTCCAGCTGATTCGCGCCATGGGCGTGAAAGACGCCGACGTCTCGGGCGACGACGCGGGTGCTGACACGATTGAAGTTGATACAAGCGCTTCGGTGGATGACGCGGACGCCTCAGAGGACCGTGTGACCGGCGAGACCGTGGTGGCGCAATCGACTGCCGCGCCCGACAATGAGGCGGCCGACAGCTTTGGCCTGGCGCTGGAGGTGCGACAGTTGCGGCGCGACGCGGCGCAATTGCGTGGAGAGATCGACCAGTTGCGCGCCGAGCAGCTGGCGTTTCGGCAGAGCATCAACGAGCAGGCAGCACAGCTTGACGCCGCGCGCGCCGCACAGCGCGTCTCGCCCCTGTATGGTGAGGCGCTGGCACTGGTGCGACGCGGCATGACGGCCGAGGACATTGCCGAGCGTTGCAGTATTTCGGTGGCCGAGGCCGAGTTGGTCAAATCATTGGGTCAGGACCCCGCCGAGGGGTCAGAGGGCGCACGATGAGTGAAGCAAAACCTGACGCGACACCGGCGGCCTTGCGCAGCCAGATGCTTCGCCGGGCCGGCATCGCCGGCGGCTTGATCGTGGTATTGCTGGCCGCACTGGCCTGGTTTGAAACCGCCCAGCGTGCTGACGATGCTGCAGCCCGCCCCGCCGTGGTGATGGCCCCCCCGCCACCGGTGCCCGCTGTGGGCGCGCCGCCCATGCCCACCGCAGCCGAGGTGGAAGCGAGTGTGGCTGCGCAAGAGGGTGTGCCCGCGGCGGACGGGGTGTCCCCGGTCGCGGCTGAAATGAACGCGCTACCGCAACCGGTGGCGGCCGCCGAGCGTGCCGACGAAACCCCGCCCGCGGTGGTGGGTACACCGCGTCTGGTGCTCAAGGGCAGCGATGCGCCCGCACGCGCCGCCGTTGCCGATCCCGAAACCCCGGCACCCGCAGCGGCCGCCGCGCCGACACTACCGAGTCCTGCCGTCGCCGCCTCGAAGCCGGTGCCGCGATCCGGCTATCTGGTGCAACTCGGGGTGTTCAGCACGTCCGAGAACGCCCAGGCGCTGTACGAAAAAATCGCCAAGATGGGCATCGAATCGCATATTGAAAGCCGCGTGGTGGTCGGTCCGTTCAAAGACCGCGCCGCCGCCGATGCCGCCCGCGAAAAACTGCGCAAATCCGGCCTGGGAAAAGGGCTGGTGGTACGCAACCCCTGATGCGATAGATCGCCGATGCCCCGCGCACGGCCAGTTGCCGAGCTTGACAACACAACAAGGAGACACCCATGCATATCGAAAGCGCCGCCTTCGGATCGATCGACGTCGAAGCCGATCAGATCATCGAATTCCCCGCCGGCCTGCCGGGTTTTGAATCCTGCAAGCGCTTCACCTTCATCCAGGCCGGCGAGCATGGCTCGGTGCTGCAGATGCAAGGGGTGGATGACCCGGCCATCGTGTTTTCGGTCACCGATCCGGCCGCGCTGGGTGTCAATTACGAGCTCACGCTGTCCGATGCCGACGTCGCCGCGCTCGGCCTGACCCAGCCCGAAGACGCTACCGTGGCGGTCATCGTGCGGCAAACTGCCGTCAATGCGGGCTCGCCTGCCGATGCCGGCCTCAAGGCCAACTTCATGGCGCCGCTGGTGGTCAATACGGCCACCCGCCGCGGACTCCAGAAAGTGCTGGAGCAGGTTGGCTGCGAGATTACGTTGCGCGGTCAGTAAGCGGCGGTCTTAATCGGGGGGTGTGTTGGCCTCGGTCGCTTTTTCCAGTCGGCGGATGAACACCGCCATCTCGCGCGCAGCCTGGATGTCGCCCTTGTCGGTGGCCACCTGGTGTCCCTGACGATAGGCGCCAAGGGCTTCGTCGGGTCGGCCGTCGGCCAGCAAGGCCTTGCCCAGTTGCTTCCAGGCGGCAGAAAACAGCGTGTCGCGCTGCAGGCAGTTGCGGTAGTGCTTGACGGCCTCGGCGGCTTGGCCGGCCTGCAGATAGGCGTTGCCCAGGCCAAAACGCAGCAGGGGACCGTCGTGCGGGCCGTCGAGCATGGCGCTGAGGCGGGTGATTTGAGTCGTGCTGTCCATGTCAGCATGGACTGTTTTTAGCAACGAAGGTTCGTCCGAAACGTGTGTTTTATCGGCCGGTTACAATGCCGTGCAGCTGCCCGCGAGCCATGTGCTTGCCGGTCGTCGACAGACCCAGGAGAGTGAATTCATGAGCAAACAGATCATCGCTACCAGCAATGCCCCGGCCGCCATCGGCACCTATTCGCAGGCCGTGCGTGCCGGCAACACTGTGTATATCTCCGGCCAGATCGGCCTCGACCCGGCCACCATGACCATGGTCGAGGGCTTCGAGGCGCAGACCGAGCGTGTGTTCGAGAACCTCAAGGCCGTGGCCGAGGCCGCCGGCGGTTCGCTGGCCGATGCGGTCAAGCTCACCATTTACCTCACCGACCTGGCCAACTTCGCCAAGGTCAATGAAGTCATGGCGCGCTACTTTGCGCAGCCTTATCCTGCGCGCGCCGCGGTCGGCATCAAGGAGCTGCCCAAGGGCGGCGTGGTCGAGGCCGACGCCATTCTCGTCATCGACTGATCTGCTGATTCAGACCTGCGTATGCCAGCGTCCAAGGCGGTTGCGTCTACAGCTAACCGCGCTGGCTGGCCGGGCGTGGGCCCGCAACTGGCGGGCCGGCTGGCCAAGCTCGACATCCACGGCCCGCAGGACCTGCTCCTGCACTTGCCGTTGCGCTACGAAGATGAAACCCACTGCTCGGCCATCGCCGAGTTGAATCCCGGCGTGCCGCAGCAGGTCGAGGGCGTGGTGACCGACTGCGAGATCCGCATCCGGGGTCGCCGCCAACTGGTCGCCCAGGTGCAGGACGCCACCGGCAGCCTCACCGTCCGCCTGTTGCACTTCTACCCCCAGCAACAAAAACAACTTGCCGTCGGCCAGCGTGTGCGCCTGTTTGGCGAGGCGCGTGGCGGCATGTTCGGCTTCGAGATGATCCACCCGCGCATCCGTGGTGTGGACGAGGGCGAAGCACTGCCCACCGCGCTGACGCCGGTCTACCCGACCACCGCCGGGCTGGCCCAGAGCGCGCTGCGCAAGATCATCGGCCGGGCGCTCGACGCACACCGGCTCGACGAGCTGCTGCCCGAGTCGCTGCGTCGTCCGCTGCGCCTGATGCCCTTCGGCGAGGCGGTGCGCCTGCTCCACCAGCCGCCCACCGAGATCAATGCCGAGGCGCTGCTCGATCACACCCACCCGGCCTGGCGGCGAATCAAGTTCGAAGAGTTGCTGGTCCAGCAGTTGTCGCTGCGCAAGGCCCATGCGCAACGGCGTGCGCGCACCGCACCGCCACTGCGCGGCACCGGCCAGCTCACCGAGGCCTTGCTCGCGGCCTTGCCCTTTGCGCTCACCGGCGCACAGCAGCGCACCGAGGCCGAGATTGCCGTCGATCTGGCACAGCCCTACCCGATGCAACGGCTGCTGCAAGGCGATGTGGGCAGCGGCAAAACCATCGTCGCCGCGCTGGCCATGCTGCGCGCCGTCGAGGCCGGTTGGCAGGCCGCCCTGATGGCGCCGACCGAGATCCTCGCCGAGCAGCACTATCTCAAGCTCACCGCCTGGCTTGAACCGATGGGGCTGGCCGTAGAGTGGATCTCCGGCAGTTTGAGCAAAAAAGTGCGCGCGGCGGCTTTGGAGCGTCTGGCCAGCGGGCAGAGCATGCTGGCGGTCGGCACCCACGCCCTCATCGAAGACCCGGTCGCCCTGCCGCGCCTCGGCCTCGCGGTGGTGGACGAGCAGCACCGTTTCGGCGTGCGCCAACGCCTTGCGCTGCGCGAAAAAGGCAGCGCCGGCAGCCCCCACATGCTGATGATGTCGGCCACGCCGATTCCGCGCACGCTGGCCATGAGTTACTACGCCGATCTCGACGTGTCGGTGCTCGACGAGTTGCCGCCGGGGCGCACCCCGATTCTCACCAAGCTGGTGTCCGACGCGCGCCGTGACGAGGTGCTCGGCCGGGTGCGCGACGCTTGCGCCGAAGGGCGCCAGGCCTACTGGGTGTGCCCGCTGGTCGAGGAGTCCGAAACGTTGGACCTGCAAACCGCCATCGACACCCACGCCTCGCTCAGCGAACAGCTGCCAGAGCTCAAGGTCGGTCTGGTGCACGGCCGCCTCAAGGCCGACGAAAAGCGCGCCACCATGGCCGCCTTCGCTGCCGGCGAACTGCATCTGCTGGTGGCCACTACGGTGATCGAGGTGGGTGTCGACGTGCCCAACGCCAGCCTGATGATCATCGAACACGCCGAACGCTTCGGCCTGGCGCAACTGCACCAGTTGCGCGGCCGGGTGGGGCGGGGCACGGCCGAATCGGTGTGCATTTTGCTGTTTGGCAACGCCTTGTCCGACACCGCACGGGCACGACTGAAAGTCATTTTTGAACACACCGACGGTTTCATGATCGCCCGCGAAGACCTGCGCATCCGCGGCCCCGGCGAGTTTGTGGGCGCAAAACAAAGCGGCGTGCCGCTGCTGCGCTATGCCGACCTCGAAAACGATGGCGACCTGGTCGAACAGGCCCGCGATCTGGCCGAAGCCCTGCTGCGCGAGCAGCCGGCATTGGCGGAGTCGATCATGCAGCGCTGGGTTGCTGGGCGCGAAAGCCTGCTCCGTGCGTAGCTTGCGTAGGGCGGATAAGCCGCAGGCGCATCCGCCGAACAGGCGCCCAATGTGGCACCGATGGCGGATGCGCCTGCGGCTTATCCGCCCTACGGTCTCCCCATCAATGCCTCGCCCCCGCGAACGCGGTAAGATGCGCGCCGCACACCCATGACCCAGATCCTCCGAACCCGCCCGACCCGAGATGACTGGCTCGCGCATCCGCCGCGGGCCACCGTGCGCCCGCGTCTGCGGCCCTGGCTGCTCGATCCGCAGTCGTTGACGGCCCGTATTCGTGCGCGCTGCACGCACTTCGAGGTGCGGGTGATCCGTCAGGCGCCGATGCGCCCGCACCCGGATGAAGCCGAATTGCTCGGGCTGCGCGTGAGCGATCGGGCGTGGTTGCGCGAGGTCTTGCTGCTGGCCGACGGGGTGCCGGTGGTGTATGCCCGTTCGGTCTTGCCGCGGCATAACCTGCGCGGGGCCTGGCGACTGTTTCATGGCATCGGCAGCCGGCCGCTGGGCGCGGCGCTGTTTTCTGATCCGCGCATTGTTCGTCAGCCACTGCGTTGCACCCGGCTCGACACCCGCGATGCGCGTTATCATCGGGCCATGCATTTGATGAGCGGTCAGCTTCGCCTGCCGGCCAGCCTGTGGGCGCGCCGCTCCTTGTTCCGCCTGCGCGGTCGCGCCTTGCTGGTCAGCGAGGTGTTTCTGCCAACCATATTGAATCTCGCTCCATGAGGCTTTCCGAACGTCTGCGTATTTACGAGCGGCTGATGCGGCTCGACAAGCCGATCGGCATCTTGCTGCTGATGTGGCCGACGCTGTGGGGCGTGTGGTTTGCCGGCATGGGCCATCCGTCGGCCTTCATCGTCTGGATCTTCGTGCTTGGCACGGTGCTGATGCGCTCGGCCGGTTGCGTGATCAATGACTACGCAGACCGCAATTTTGACGGCCATGTCGAGCGCACCCGCCACCGGCCGCTGGCCACCGGTGAAGTCAAGCCGACCGAAGCCTTGCTATTGGCGGCGGTACTGGCCGGTCTCGCTTTCTTGCTGATCTTGCCGCTGCATCCGCTGGTGCGCTGGTTGTCGATTCCGGCGGTGTTTCTGGCGGCGAGCTATCCCTTCACCAAGCGTTTTTTGTCGATTCCGCAGGCCTATCTGGGGGTGGCTTTTGGCTTCGGTATCCCCATGGCTTTTGCGGCGATTCAGTTTTCGGTGCCGGCCGAAGCCTGGCTGCTGCTGCTGGCCAATGTGTTCTGGGCGATTGCCTACGACACCGAATACGCCATGGTCGACCGGCCCGATGATCTGAAGATCGGCCTCAAGACCTCGGCCATCACCTTTGGTCGTTTTGATGTGGCGGCGGTGATGATTTGCTACGCGCTGTTCCTCGCCTTGATGGCCTGGGTCGGTATGGCGATGGGGCGCGGGGTGTTCTATGTGCTCGGTTTGCTGGTGGCGGCGGCGATCATGGTCTATCACTTTGCGCTGATCCGCGGTCGCGAACGCGACCGCTGCTTTCGCGCCTTTTTGCACAATAACTGGGTCGGCCTGGTGGTGTTTGTCGGGCTGGTGCTCGACTACTGGATCAAGCCGATGGGCTGAGTATCGCCGCCTTGGGCAAACAAAAGGCCACCGGAGCGGGTGGCCTTTTTTTGTTCGGTGCGGCCTGCCGCCGCCGATGCCGTCGGGTGGATAAGCGAAGTGCATCCGCCAGCATCGGTACATCGGGGCACGAATGGCGGATGCGCCTGCGGCTTATCCGCCCTACATGAGCGGCGTCAGGCGGTCTTGGCGACCCCGCGGCGCAGGCGCCAGCCGAGCAGGCCCAGACCGGCCAGCATCATTGCCCAGGTTTCGGGCTCGGGCACGGCAGCCACTTGCCAGCCGATGTCGGAGAGCAGAGCCCAGTCGAGCTCGGTGAAGTATTTGCGCTGCCCGGCGGTGATCGATGGGGTCAGCGCCGGTTCCTGCAAGCTGCCCATGAAAGTCGAGTCGATGCTTTTGAGCAGGTGGCCGCTGTTGGCGAGCGGCACCGGGCCGCCGTAGCTGGCCATTGCAGTGGCGCCGGTGAAGCTGAGGCCCGAGGTGTTGTTGGTCCAGGCCGCCGAGGTGCCGACGCCGAGGACATGGCCCAGTTCGTGGATGGCCGTCGAGTAGAAGTCAAAGCCACTGAAGGACTCGACGGTGGTGACATTGTCGTCCAGATACCAGGTGGTGGCCGTGTTGAAGACCATGGCGCCGCCGAAGGGGCCGAAGTCGAGGCCTTGTGGCAAGGCCTGGCTGCGGTTGTTCAGGTTGTCGATGAAGGTGCTGGAGCCGCCGGCAGAGAAGCCGCCGCCGCCTTCGGCAAGCGTGCTGCCTGTCAGGCTGCGTGCGCCGACGAAGATGCGCAGCGTGTCTTGTGGAATCGACTGACTCGGGGCGAATGTCGGGGTGCCATCGGTAATCAGATCGACTCGGGGCTGGAACACGTTGTTGCTGCTGACCGTAATGGCCGCCAGCGAGTCCGTTAGTCGCGTGCCGAATTCACCCGCGATGGCATTCATCACCGACTTGTGCTGATCGGTAAAGAAACCGCTGGTGTCGTAGCTGTAATCGAACTCGATGGTGATGGCTTGGGCGGAGGATGCCGCCAGTGCGAGTGCGGTGGTGGCCAAGGCGCGTTTGAACATAGGACTCCGAATAGCGACGATGCAGATGGTGTATGACGAACGGAGTGAGGATGTCAGAAAAGTGGTGATCGGGAAAGCCTGTAGCCGATCGGCGGTTGCGGCCGGGGTCAATGTGTCGGGCAATGGCGTCGCCTAGTACCTTGGTTGCATGGCGCCGGTTTTTTCTGTTGGCCCGCAAAGCGGTGCTTCGGGCGCACGCCTATAATCCGCCTCAGTATTCAATCGGGACGAGCTCATGCAATACAAGGATCTGCGCGATTTTATCGACCAACTCGAGGCGCGCGGCGATCTCAAGCGGATCACCGTGCCGGTGGATACGCACCTCGAAATGACCGAAATCGCCGACCGGGTGTTGCGCGCAGGCGGCCCGGCCTTGCTGTTCGAAAAACCGACCACCCGCGGTGTGCCGCAGGCCATGCCGGTGCTGGCCAATCTGTTTGGCACGCCCGAGCGGGTCGCGCTGGGCATGGGCGTGGAGGGCGACTGGAAAGCGCAATTGCGTGAGGTCGGCCGCCTGCTCGCCTTCCTGAAAGAGCCCGAGCCGCCCAAGGGGCTGCGCGACGCTTGGGAAAAGCTGCCGATGTTCCGCCAGGTGCTCAACATGTCGCCCAAGGAAGTGCGCTCGGCGCCTTGCCAGGAAGTGGTGTGGGCGGGCGAAGCGGTCGATCTGGCCCGTCTGCCGATCCAGCATTGCTGGCCCGAAGACGCGGCACCGCTGATCACCTGGGGCCTGGTGGTGACGCGCGGCCCGAACCAGAAGCGGCAGAACCTGGGCATCTATCGTCAGCAGGTGATCGCGCCGAACAAGGTGATCATGCGCTGGCTGGCGCACCGTGGCGGCGCGCTCGATTTTCGTGACCATCAAAAGGCCAACCCGGGTCAGCCTTTCCCGGTGGCGGTGGTGCTCGGTTGTGACCCGGCCACCATTCTCGGCGCGGTCACCCCGGTGCCCGATTCGCTGTCTGAATACCAGTTTGCCGGTCTGCTGCGCGGCGCCAAGACCGAGCTGGTCAAGTGCATGGGCAGCGACCTGCAGGTGCCCGCCTCGGCCGAGATCGTGCTCGAAGGCGTGATCCATCCCGGCGAGACCGCCATGGAAGGCCCGTATGGCGACCACACCGGTTACTACAACGAGCAGGCGCCGTTCCCGGTGTTCACCATCGAGCGCATCACCTTGCGCAAGAACCCGATCTACCACAGCACCTACACCGGCAAGCCGCCCGACGAGCCGGCCATGCTCGGCGTGGCGCTCAACGAAGTCTTCGTGCCGCTGCTGCAAAAGCAGTACCCCGAGATCGTCGATTTCTACCTGCCGCCCGAAGGCTGCTCTTACCGGCTGGCGGTGGTCAGCATCAAGAAGGCCTACCCCGGCCACGCCAAGCGCGTGATGTTCGGTATCTGGAGCTTTCTGCGCCAGTTCATGTACACCAAGTTCATCATCGTGGTGGACGACGATGTCGATACCCGCGACTGGAAAGAAGTGATCTGGGCCATGACCACCCGCATCGACGCCACGCGCGATACGGTGCTGGTCGACAACACCCCCATCGACTATCTCGACTTCGCCAGCCCCGAGTCCGGTCTGGGCTCCAAGATGGGCCTGGATGCGACCAACAAATGGCCGGGCGAGACGCATCGCGAATGGGGCCGGCCCATCGTCATGGACGACGCGGTCAAGACGCGTATCGACGGCCTGTGGGATCAGCTCGGCCTGTGATGTGACCACATCATGCTGACCTGGCCCCGGCTTGGCGGTCTGACCCGCCGGATCTACCTCGCGTTTCTGGTGGCGGCGGTGCTGCCCACTGCCATGGCGGGCGTGATCGGTGTGTACTTTTCGGTCGATGCGCTGCGCGGCGAAACCCTGGCCGGGCTCAAGCAGGAGGTCAGCCTGCGCGGCGAGGGCGTCGACCGCTTTTTCCAGCAGGTGTCGGCGCAGTTGCTGGCGCTGTCCACCGCGCCTGAAATCAACGCCTTTCGTGACGCCATGGGCACCGAGGGCGAGCCCCTGGCGCGCGAAAACACCGCCGTGGCGCTGGCGCGGCTGTCGGGCATTTACCAGCATCTGTTTCAGATCCGCTATCTGAGCGCCGAGGGCCAGGAACTGGTGCGAGTCGACCGCGTGGGCGGGCAGGTGCGCGTGACGCCGCCCGAAAGCCTGCAGGACAAATCAGACCGCTACTACGTGCGCGACGCGCTCGCTACGCCGCCGGGGCGCATCTATATTTCGCCGCTCGATCTGAACGTCGAATTCGGTCGCACCGAAACCCCCGAGCGGCCGGTGATCCGGCTCGGTACGGTGGTGCCCGGCACGGCCACGCGCGCGCCCGGCCTGCTCATCGTCAACCTCAATGCCGACGTGCTGCTCGACCAGATTCAGCAGATGGCCGACGCGCGCCGTGGCACCGCTTTTCTGTTTGACCGGGCGGGCCACTACCTCGTGCGCGCCGCCGGCGAGGCAAATCAAGGCATGCGGATGCGGCCGGTGGCCGATCTGGTCAACCGTTTTGACGCGGCCGTGGTCAATCAGATGCTGGCCGCGCAGCAGATCACCACGCTGGCGGCCGATGGCTGGATCACCGCCGTGGCACCGGTGGGTGCGGCCGGCGACACCAGCCAGTGGGCGGTGGCGCTGGCCTTTCCTGAAAGCAGCCTGTTCGAGCGGGTGTTCAACCTCTATCTGCTCTATGGCGTGCTGGTGCTGGCGCTGGCGGTGACCGCGATTGGCGGTTTCGTCATCTCCCGGCGCCTGCTTGGCCCGATGGATGCGCTGTCCAAAGAGACCGAGGCCATCGCCGCAGGCGACTTCGGCCGGCGGGTCACCATTCCCGGCAATGACGAAATCTCCGCACTGGGCGAGCGCTTCAACGCCATGGCCGCGCGATTGCAAACGCTATACACCTCCCTCGAAGCACAGCGCGACGGGCTGGAGGTCGAGGTCAAGGCGCGCACCCGCGACCTGGAGCACGAGCGCGCGTTCCTGGCGACCTTGATTCAGCATTTGGGTGACGGTGTGCTGGCGGTTGATCGTGGCGGGCGCCTGCGCCTGGCCAATGCGCAGGCGATCGATCTGCTCGGCCTGAGTGCCGCTGCGGTGGCCGAGCAGCCGGTGTTTGCCGATCTTTGGGCGCCCTGGCCGGCGCTGTCCTCGCGGGCCGATGAGGCGCTGCTGAGCGGCCCGGAGTGGCGCGAAGACTTCAATACATCGGGCCGGGTGTTGGCGCTGGCCGTGACCGCCTACGCCGGGGGCTTGTTGCTGGTGGTGCGCGATGTCAGCGATGAACGCCATCTGGTGGACGAGCGCCGCGAGCTGGACCGGCATATGTTCCAGATGGAAAAGCTGATCTCTTTCGGCGAACTGTCGATGGGCCTGGCACATGAAATCGGCAATCCGCTGGCCGGCATGAAAGCGGTCGCGCAGGCCCTGATGTATGAAGAACAATTACCCGCCGGCGTGCCCGAAGCGCTGGCGCGCCTTGAGGGCGAAATCGACCGTCTGGCCGGCTTCCTCAAGAGTTTTCGCGGCTTCGCCGCTGCGCCGGTGCCGCAGATGCGCGCCTGTGCCTTGGCCGACGTGGTCGAAGACGTGTGCTTCTGGGTGCGCAAGGAAGCGCGCAGCGCGGGTGTGGCCATCGATCACTTCGGTCTCGAAACTGCGCCCGCCGTGCTGGCCGATCCGCAGCAGCTCAAGCAGCTGTTGCTCAACCTGTTCATCAACGCCCTGCACGCCATGCCGGATGGCGGCACGCTGCGCGTCGCGGTCGATGGGGTGAGCGACGGCGCGCTGGATTTCCGGATCAGCGACACGGGCGTCGGCATGCCGGCAGATATCGTCAATCAGGTCTTCGAGCCTTTTTTCACCACCCGTGAAACGGGCACCGGTCTCGGATTGTCCATCGTGCGCAAAATCGCGCAAGGCCACGGCGCGCGGATTCATATCGACAGCACGCCGGGGCACGGCACCACCTTTCATTTGCACTGGCCTTTGCCGGAGACGCCATGACCGCATCCATCCTGATGATCGAGGACGACACCACCATCCGCGTCACGGTGGGGGGCTTTCTGACGCGTCGCGGCTATCAGGTGCACGAAGCCGAAGATGGTGCGGCCGGCATCGAGATTGCCCGGCACCAGCGGGTGGATCTGGTCTTGCTCGACCTGCGCCTGCCCGACATGGGCGGGCTCGATGTGCTCGCCGCGCTCAACGAGATGGGCTGCGATGCGCCGGTGGTCATCATCACCGCTTTTCCCGAGTTGCAGACGGCGATCGGCGCCTTGCGCGCCGGCGCCTACGACTACATCCACAAGCCTTTTGATCTCGAAGACCTGCGCCAGTCCATCGAGCGCGCGCTGGAGACACGGCGTCTGCGTCACGAAGTCGAGTGGCGACGGGTGCGGGGTAACACCTGCCGGCCCGACGGTCTGATCGGCCAGAGCGCGGCCTTTCGCGAATGCCTCATGGTGACCGAGCGCATCGCCTGTGCGGGTCGGGTGCCGGTGCTGATCCGTGGCGAATCGGGCACGGGCAAGGAGCGGGTTGCGCAAACCATTCACTGCCGCTCAGACCGCATGAACGGCGCGTGGATCGACCTCAACTGCTCGGCGCTGCCCGAGGGCCTGCTCGAAGCCGAGCTGTTCGGCTACGAAAAGGGCGCCTTCACCGACGCCAAGCAGATGAAGCGTGGCCTGCTTGAGCTGGCCGACGGTGGCACGCTGTTTCTCGATGAGATCGGCGATTTGTCACCGGCGCTGCAGCCAAAACTGCTGCGCGTGCTCGAAACCCAGACCTTCCGTCGGCTCGGCGGCTACCGCGAAATCCAGGTCGACGTGCGCTTCGTCTCGGCCACCAACCGCGACCTGGCCGCCATGGTGGCTGCAGGCAGCTTCCGCGAGGACCTGTATTACCGCCTCAACGTCGGCACCATCGATGTGCCACCGCTGCGCAACCGGCCCGACGACATCCTGCCGCTGGTTGAGCACTTCCTGGCCGAGATCGCCCCGGTGGTGCAGCGACGCATTGCCCGCATTGATCCGCAGGCGGCGTACTGTCTGACCGCCTACGCCTGGCCGGGCAATGTGCGTGAGCTGCGCAATGTGGTCGAGCGTGCGGCGATTTTGTGCGCCAGCGACACGCTGACGCTGGACGCCTTGCCGGCCGAGCTGCGACATGGCGCGGCCAGCGACGAGCCCGCGGCCAAGGGCTCGCCCATGCGGGCGCTGTCCGAGGTCGAGCGTGATCACATTCTCTTCGTGATGGCCGAGGTCGAAGGCAACAAGACCCATGCGGCCGAGATCCTCGGCATCACACGTCTGACGCTGCGCACCAAGCTGCGAGCCTATGGGCTGGAAAACGCAGACGGTTAATTTTTAACCGGTCATAAATCTTGCGTCCGATCAATTTCTGACCGGTCGCAAGGGCCTCCCGACCGCGCCGCCCGGCCGGGTTTCTATCGCTAAAGTCATGATTCTGCACGGCTTGCCCGGCAGGCGCCGATGCGCCGCGAGGCGCTGGCACGCAAGCTGCATTACCCCTGATGTGAATAGGGCTGTTTAGCCCGTTCCGAGGTCCATTCGAGATCGACAAGGGGAAACTCATGACAACGCATCAAACCATCCGCAGGCTGTCGCGCATCGCGGCGCTCGTCGGGCTGGCGCTTGCCGCCGGCGTGACCGCCGCCGCCGATGGCAAGGCCGCCCTGCAGGCATTGCCGGAGGCCAAGCCCGGCAACGCCGACATGATCGAGCTGGGCAAGCACCTGTTCTTCGACACCCGTCTGTCGGGCGATCAGGGGGTGTCCTGTGCCTCCTGTCACAACCCGGAAAAAGGCTTTGCCGACGGCCAGGCGCTCTCTGCGGGCTATCCGTCCACCGAGTATTTCCGTAACGCACCCACGCTGATCAACAGCCGCTTCAAGAACGTCTTCATGTGGGACGGCCGGCTCGACGGCAACGACATGGGTACCCTGGTGCGCGACATGCTCACCGAAGCGCACACCATGAACATGGACTCTCGCCTGATGCAGGAGCGCCTGACGCAAGTGCCCGAGTACGTGGCCTTGTGGCAGAAATTCCGCAAGGACGACATCAACGGCATGCGCGTCTATGGCGTGGTCGGCGAATACGTGAAGACGCTGGTGTCGCAGAACGCGCCGATCGATCGCTTCCTCAAGGGCGATGGCAGCGCGCTGAGCTCGCAGCAAAAAGACGGCTACGAAGTCTTTAACGGCAAGGGCGGCTGTGTGGCCTGCCACAACGGCCCGCTGGCCTCCGACGGCGAGCGCCACCGCACCGGCGTGCCCGAGAACCCCGAGGTGCTGAAGAACCCGAATCGCACCATCACCATGCTGCGTCACTACTCGACCAGCGGCATGCCCAACTACATGAATGCGCGCACCGACGTGGGCTTTTACGCGATCTCGAAAGACAAGGCAGACATCGGCAAATTCGCCACGCCCAGTCTGCGTGAGCTGAAGAGTACCGCGCCCTACATGCACAACGGCATGTTCGACTCGCTCGACAAGGTCGTCGATTTTTACGACCAGGGCGGCGGCCAGGGTAGCGAGCTCAAGCCGCTCGGCCTGACCAGTAGCGAGAAGTCGGCACTGGTGGCCTTCCTTGAGGCCATGTCGGGCGATTCGCTCAACGTCGCCGCGCCGAAGCTGCCCGATTACCAGCCGCGTCAATTCGGCAAGAACTGAGGAGAACGCCATGCGAAACACTCAAACCCTGCGTCTTGCGCTGGCCGTGTCCGCGGTGTGTGCGGCGACCGGTGTGTTGGCCGCCGACGCAAAATTCCCGCCGCTCGGCCCCTTGCCGGCCGTGCCGGTGCCTGTCGATAACCCGATGACGGCTGAAAAAGTCGCGCTCGGCAAGCAACTGTTCTGGGAAAACCGCCTCTCCGGCGACGGCTCCACGCCCTGTGTGTCCTGCCACTTCCCGGCCATCGGCTGGGGCGATGGCGGCGCCATCTCGCGTGGCTATCCGGGCACCAAGCACTGGCGCAACTCGCAAACCATCCTGAACAGCGCCTACTACAACAAGCTGTTCTGGGAAGGGAATTCGCCCAGCCTTGAGAAGCAGGCCCCGGCGGCCGCAGGCGGTGGTGTGGCCGGCAACGGCGACAACTCGCTGATGGAGATGCGTCTGCGCTTCATCCCCGAGTATGTGGCTGCCTTCAAGACCGTGTTCGGCAGTGAATGGCCGCGCATGACCCAGGCCTACCAGGCGATCGCGGCCTACCAGCGCACCGTCGTGACCGACGCCACCAAGGTGCCTTTCGACCGCTGGCAAGCCGGTGACAAGACCGCCATGAGCGCCGAAGCGCAGCGCGGCTTCAAGCTCTATAACGGCAAGGCCAACTGCATCAGCTGCCACAACGGCGCGCTGGCCTCGGACCAGAAGTTCTACAACCTCGGCCTGCCCGAGCACCCGGACTTTGCGACCGACCCGATGCTGCAGATCACCCACCGTTGGGAGCAGTACCAGAAAGGCGGCAGCGAAGAAGCCTATCGCACCGCGGATCGCGACAAGGGCTTGTACTACCAGACCAAGAACCCCAAGGACATCGGCAAGTTCCGCACGCCGAGTCTGCGCGAGCTCAAGTACACCGCGCCCTTCATGCACAACGGCACGCTGGCCACGCTGGACGATGTGGTCGCCTTCTACAACGCCGGTGGCGGCGCTGCTGCGGGCAAGACCGACAAGATCAAGCCGCTGGGTCTGACCGAGCAAGAGAGCAAGGATCTGGTGGCCTTCCTCGACGCGCTGTCGATGACCGAGCCCCTGATTCACGACGATCCGAAGCTGCCGGGCGACTACCAGCCGCTGGCGACCAAGTAAGGAGATCTGCCATGACCACGCATACGATTCATCCGCATCACGACCATGCGCATGGCGAGGAGCGCGCCTGCATGAGCCGGCGCAGCTTCCTGCTCGCTGGTGGCGCCCTGGTGACCCTCGCTGCACTGCCCGGCTCGGCCGCGGCGGCCGCGCTCAAGGCGCTCAAGGTCGATTACCCGGCCGTCAAGATCGGCAAGCTGTCGGCGCTCAAGAAGGGCATGCCGCTGGAGTTTGCCTATCCGTATCCGGACGTGAGCAACATGCTCGTCAAGCTCGGCGTCGAAGCCGGCAGCGGGGTGGGTGAGGGCAACGACATTGTCGCCTTCAACCAGCAATGCCCGCACATGGGCGGCCCGCTGCAGGGCACCTACAAGGACAAGCATCAGGCGCTGGGCCCGTGCCCGCTGCACCTGACCACCTTCGACCTGACCCGTCACGGCATGGTCATTTCCGGCCATTCCACCGAAAGCCTGCCCCAGATCGTGCTCGAAGTGCGCGGCGACGACATCTATGCCGTCGGCGTGCAAGGACTGATCTATGGCTACAGCAGCAACCTCGCCGGTCGCCGCGCGTAAGGAGGACACCATGACTGAAAAAACGAATCACCCGTCGTCGGGCACGTTCATGCAGGCGCCGGAAGACCACATTCCCTTGCCGCCGAGCGACGCCGACGTGCTGACCACGGCCTGCGACTATTGCACCGTGGCCTGCGGCTACAAGGTGTACCGCTGGCCCACCGGCAAGCAGGGCAGCATGGCCGCGAAGGACAACGCCTTCAAGACAGACTTCCCGCACCAGCAGATGTTTGGCGCCTGGGTCAGCCCCTCGCAGCACAACGTGGTCAGCTACAAAGGCCGCCCGCACCATGTGGTGGTCGTGCCGGACAAGGACGCCACCGTGGTCAACAACGGCGGCAACCACTCCATTCGCGGCGGCACGCTGGCACAGAAGTGCTACAACCCGTCCAACCGCACCTCCGAGCGTCTGCTCTACCCGATGATCCGGGTGCGCGGCACGCTCATGCCGGTGAGCTGGGATCTGGCCACCGAGGTGATGGCCGACATCTCCAAGTACATCATCGCCAAGTACGGTGAGCATGCCTGGGCGATCAAGATGTACTCGTATCAGTATTTCGAGAACACCTACGCCATCACCAAGCTGGGCATGACCTCGGTCGGCACGCCCTCGATCGCGCCGCATGACAAGCCCTCGGGCACCAACGACGCGACCGGTCTGGACGACGCGGGCATCAACTCCTTCGCCGCCAGCTATCAGGACTGGGCCGACTGCGAAGTGGCCTTCCTGTCGGGCGTCGATCCGTATGAAACCAAGACCACACTGTTTACCCAGTGGATGATGCCGGGCGACAAGAAGTTCATCTTCGTCACCCCGCACCGCACCATGGGCGTGGCCTGGGCCGAGAGCACCGGCCGCGGCATGTGGCTGCCGATCATTCCGGGTACCGACACCGTGCTGCACCTGGCGCTGGCGCGCATCATTGTCGAGAACGGCTGGCAGGATCAGGAGTTCATCGACAAGTGGATCGCCAACAAGTGGGAAGTGGACTCCGGCTATGGCCGCGGTACGCGTAACACCGGCTGGCAGTGGCGCACCACCTGGGGCACCTGGCAGACCGACTGGGCCGAGTACAAAGACTGGATCATGAAGCAGAAGGAAGGCGAACTCGCCACCGCGGCCGAGCTCACCGGTCTCAAGGCCGAGGACATCCAGAAGGCCGCCGAGTGGATTGCCAAGCCCAAGGCTGACGGCACCCGCGTCAAGGCCAGCTTCATGCTCGAGAAGGGCAACTACTGGTCCAACAACTACCTCAACACCACCAGTTTGTCGGCGGTGGGCCTGATCTGCGGCGCCGGCAACCGTCCGGGCCAGATGATCTCGCGGGGCGGTGGTCACCAGCGCGGCATGATGAGCGCCGGCGGCGGGTCGGGCTGGTTGTCGCCCGAAAAATATCCGGGCCGTCGCAAGAAGAGCTTCAACCTCGACCGCTGGATGATGAACGGCGAAGTGCGCTTTGCGTGGGTGTTCGGCACCACCTGGACGGCCGCGATGATGGCTTCGCAGTCGCTGTCCGACAAGATGTTCAAGCTCACCCGCGGCAACCCGCACCAGATCCACAGCCTCGACCGCGAGGCGATCTTCGAGGTGCTCAAGCAGCGCGTCGATTCGGGCGGCACGGTGATCGTCGACTCCGACATCTACCCGCAGGAGCCGATCAACACGCAGTTTGCCGACATCGTTCTGCCGGCCGCCACCTGGGGTGAGGACAACTTCACCCGCTGTAACTCCGAGCGCCGGCTGCGTCTGTACAGCAAGTTCTACGACGCCCCGGGCGAGGCCAAGCCGGACTGGTGGGCGGTGCAGAAGTTTGCTCAGAAAATGGGCTACGACGCCGACGGCAGCTATGCGTGGAAGGACTCGAACGACATTTTCGAAGAAGCCGCGCGCTTCGGTCGTGATGGCGTGCTCAACTACCACCCGCTGGTGGTCAAGGCCAAGGAAGACGGCGTGAAAGGCCACGAGCTGCTGCGCGGCTACGGCACCACCGGCATCCAGACCCCGATTCGCAAGCGCGACGGTGAGCTGGTGGGCACCCAGCGTCTGCACGACCCGAAGAACGATTGGGGCGAAATCGAAGGCCAGGAAATGCAGCGCAAGTGGCTGTACGCCTTCTCGACGCACAGCGGCAAGGCCAACCTGCTCAAGTCGCCATGGGGCTTCAAGGGCTGGAGCCAGTTCTATGCTGCCGCGCAACCGCGCAAGGAAAAGGGCGAGATCTGGGTCACCAATGGTCGTGTCAATGAAACCTGGCAGTCGGGCTTCGACGACCTGCGCAAGCCCTACCTGGCACAGCGCTGGCCGTATCCGATGATCATCATCAACCCGGTAGACGCGGCGCCCAAGGGCATCGAGTCGGGCGATTTCGTGCAGGTCTATAACGACACGGTGTACGTCCAGACCGGCATGCCGCAAGGGGTGAAGGAAGATGACCAGAACTTCGACAACCTGTTGAAGGACGGCCACATCCAGATCACCGACGGGCAGTTTGTGGCGGTGGCCATCGTCTCGGAAGAAATGCGTCCGGGCGTGGCCATGGCCAACTTCAACTACCCGCAGGCCCCGGCCAACGCGATCGTGCACGCCGTGCCCGATCCGGTGACCAATAACTACCGCTACAAGCTCGGTCGCGGTGCGCTCACCAAGATGGGTGAGTCGCCCTACAAGCACAGCTTCACCAGCATGAGCCTCAAGCCGCGGGACATCGTTTAAGTCCCACCGGTGCCGTACAAACGCCAGCCTCCGGGCTGGCGTTTTTCATGGCAAAGCGTGTCGGCGGCTTGAACTTGGGCGATAAACCCCGAACTATGCAGCTGTTGTCGCCTCAAACAGACGACCCCATTGCCACAGGAGCACCCATGGCTCAGACCGACACCCCGTCGCAATCAGTGATCGAAGTGCCCCGCGAAGGGCTCATCACCCTCGCACACCTCATTTACGGCCTGCACGCCATCGCGCTGTTCTCCGGCATCGCCACCTCGGCCACCATCATCGGCAGCTTCGTCTCCGGCCTGCCCTCCATCATCGCCGTGATCCTCAACTACGTAAAACGCGACGCCGTGCGTGGCACCTGGCTCGACAGCCACTACCGCTGGCAGATCCGCACCTTCTGGTTCGCGCTGCTGTGGTTCGGCATCGCCTGGCTGATGGCCGTCACCATTATTGGCTTGCCGATTTTCTTCGGCATCATCGCCATCGCCGGCCTGTGGGTGCTCTACCGCGTCGTTCGCGGCTGGATCAACCTGTCCAATCGGGTGCCGATGCCGGTCGATTGAGCGGCGGTGCAGCGGATGCGCTTCGCTTATCCGCCCTACACCCCTTCCCGTAGGGCGGATAAGCGAAGCGCATCCGCCATCGGTGCAGCCCAAGGGCACTGATTTTCCGCGGTGCACAGTCGCCACCCCACTCGACAATCCGGTAATGCTTGTGGCATCGTCAGTGCATGCCAAACTACCGTCGCAACCGCGCTCCTGGCGGTACTTACTTCTTCACCGTCACCCTCGCCGATCGGCGCAGCCAAGCATTGATCGAGCACGTCGCGCTGTTGCGCAAAGCGGCTCGCCGTGTTCGAACAACCCGCCCCTTCCATATCGACGCCTGGGTCGTCCTGCCCGATCATCCGCACGCTGTCTGGACCCTGCCCGAAGGCGATGCCGATTACTCCTCACGCTGGCGTGAGATCAAAAAGGCCTTTACCCGGGCGGTAGGCGGCAGCGTGTGGCAACGCGGCTTCTGGGAGCACACCCTCCGAGACGAGCGCGATTACGCGGCGCATGTGGACTACGTCCACATCAACCCGCTTAAGCATGGGCTGGTCGAGCGTGTTTGCGACTGGCCATACTCCTCATTTCATCGAGCCGTTGCGCAGGGCGTCTATCCGGCCGATTGGGCCGGAGACGGCGCCGCCGATATCGACGCCGGCGACCCGTAGGGCGGATAAGCGCAGCGGATCCGCCGAACAACGCCCCAGCGCGGCACCGATGGCGGATGCGCCTTCGGCTTATCTGCCCTACGAGCGGGCGCGTGCCGCGGCACTTGCCATGTCCCGCCCCCCGACGCATCCTTGACGCCTGAACCCCGCATTCGACGGGGACCATCGGAGGAGACAACTCATGGCGTGCTGTCACTACTACGGTCACACGGCGGGGGGCGACACGGCCTTTGCCGTCGATATGTCGGCTATCACCTATGGCGCGGGCTGTCTGGCGGAGGCGGGCGATCATGCGCGCAGCCTGGGTATGCACCGGGTCGCGCTGTTCACCGATGCGAGTTTGGCGGCGCTTGAGCCGGTGGCTGTGGTCAAGCAGTCGTTGCTGGCGGCGGGGCTGGATGTGGTGGTGTATGACCGGGTCAAGGTCGAGCCCACCGATGCTAGCTTTCTCTCCGCCGCGCGCTTTGCCAGCGAGGGCAAGTTCGACGGCTTCGTGTCGGTGGGTGGCGGCTCGGTGATCGACACCTGCAAGGCGGCCAACCTGTACAGCAGCTACCCGGCAGCGCTTATCGACTATGTCAACGCGCCCATCGGTAACGCCAGGGCCGTGCCCGGTCCGCTCAAGCCGCACATCGCCTGTCCGACCACCAGTGGCACCGGCTCCGAGTGCACCGGCATCGCCATCTTTGATTTTGTGGAGCGGCGGGTGAAGACCGGCATCGTCTCCAAGCGGTTGCGCCCCAGTCTGGCGCTGATCGATCCGACCACCACCTACTCGCTACCGGCCAATGTGGTGGCCGCGTCAGGCTTTGATGTGCTCTCGCATGCGCTCGAATCCTTCACCGCCTTGCCCTACACCCGCCGCGCGCCGGCCGATCGCCCTTCACTGCGGCCGATGAGCCAGGGCGCCAATCCGTGGAGCGACCTCGGCTGCGAGAAAGCGCTGCAGATGACCGGCCTGTATCTGGAGCGCGCGGTGCGCGATGCCAGCGACCATGAAGCGCGCGACGGCATGATGTTCGCCGCTACGCTGGCGGGCATCGCCTTTGGTAACGCCGGCGTGCATCTGCCGCACGGCATGTCTTACGCGGTGGCGGGGCAGGTCAAGAATTTCTGCCCGCATGGCTACCCGCAGGACGAACCGATGGTGCCGCATGGCATGTCGGTCATCGTCAATGCGCCCGCCGTGTTCCGCTTTACGGCCGACGCCTGCCCCGAGCGGCATCTGGATGCGGCACGCTGGCTGGGCGCCGATGTCGCGGGTGCCACCGACGCCGATGCCGGCGAGATCGTCGCCGAGCGCCTGATCGCGCTCATGCAATCGACCGGCATCCCGAATGGCGTCGGCGGTGTGGGCTATGTGCCGGACGATGTGGATTCGCTCGCCGCCGGCGCCTGGGCGCAACAGCGGCTCATCAAGAACGCCCCCAAGGCCGTCACCGAAAACGATCTGGCCGGCCTGTTTCATGGGGCGATGAAGTATTGGTGAGCGGGGCGGCGGATACGCCTGCGGCTTATCCGCCCTACGCAGGGGCGGTGATCGGTTGGGCGGATAAGCGAAGCGCATCCGCCGAGCCACCGCTCAATGCCCTTCCCACACCCATTCGAGCAACACGTCCTGCGCGGCCTGGCTGGCGCCGGCGTTGGGGTGGTTCACCATCATTACCACTGCATGACGCCGGCCATTCTGGTCGATCACATAACCGGCCATGGCGCGCACCTCGTTGAGCGTGCCGGTCTTGATGTGCGCGGTGCCGCGGGCGTCGCTGTTGCGCAGGCGCTTGCGGGCCGTGCCGTCAATGCCGGCGACCGCCATCGAGCTCATGAACTCCGGCATGAACGGGCGCGCCCAGGCTTGTTGTAGCATCTGCCCCAGCCCTTTGGCGGTGATGCGCGCGCTGCGCGACAGGCCCGAGCCGTTCTCGATCTCGAAGCCGGTCAGATCAACGCCGGCAGCGGCCAATTGCACCCGCGCCAGGCGCGCACCGCCTTGCACCATGTCGGGCGCGTCGCGGTCGCTGGCGCCCAGGGTGGCCAACAGTTGCCGGGCGATCACATTGTTCGACCACTTGTTCATGTCGCGCACCACATCGGCCAAGGGGCGTGAGGTGTGTACGAACAAGGTATTGGATTCGCGCGTCACGCGGCCGTGCATGACCCGGCCGCTCAGCCGGCCGCCCATTTCGTGCCACAGGCCACTGACTACCGCTTCGGCAAAGCGCTCGGGAGACATGGGTGACACGAACCAGTCCTTCACGCCGCAGTCATCTCGCCACTCGCCGCTGAGCTTGAGCCGGTCGCCCTTGCGGGTCTGCTCCGGCAATGCGTCCAGCGCCTTGTACCAGCGTGCCGCACAGCGCCCCGGGGCGGAGGTGAGTTCGGTGTCGAGCTCGAAGCCGGTCATTGGCGGGTCGAGCAAAACGCGTGGCGGGCGCGGGCCGGTGGGGGCCAGGGCGGTGGTCGGCGGGGTGTTGGCCAGCGAGGCGACTTGCGGCGCAGCTGCCGGCAAGTCCGTTTCGGGCTCAGGCACAAAGGTGAGGCGCAAGGCGTTGAAGCTGATCATCAACCCGCTTGGGCCGGCGTTGTAAGGGCGCAGTGCCTGGCCGTCGAAGCGGTCTGGGTCGTGTGGCGGCAGGCGCAGCGCGGTGTCGTCGAGCACGATGTCGCCCTTGATTCGCTCAATGCCCAGCGTGCGCAACTGGCGAAACAGTTTCCACAGGTCGGCGTGGGTAAACACCGGGTCGCCCCCGCCCACCAAATACACATTGCCTTCGAGCGTGTTGCCGTGCATGGTGCCGTCGGTGGCCAGGCGGGTGGTCCAGAAATAGGCCGGGCCGAGCCGGTCGAGCGTGGCGAAGGTGGTCACCAGCTTCATCACCGAGGCCGGATTCATGGGCGTGTCGGGGTTGTGGCTGAGGCTGGGCTTGCCGGTATCCACCGGTGCCACCCAGATGCCGACCGCGTCGAGCGGCACATTGATGGCCTGCAGTGCAACGCGGAGTTCTTTCGGGAAGCCGGCAGCGTGCGCGCCGACCGAGGACAGCAACATCAGCGCGGCCGCGACCGCGATCCGGCGGATCAGCGAGCGGTGGGCGCAAAAAACATCAGACATGAAAATCCGTTTCTCCGTGGCAAGGGGTGCGCCGCTGGCCTTGGCCGAAGGGCTGCCAGAAGACCGGCCAGCCAACCCACCCGTACGCTGCGGCGTCTGTGTGCTGTCGTCATTATCCGGGTTTGTGCGCAAGTTGCCATGGGCGGGCGCCGTGGTTTGTGCCGGGGCCTCGGCCGAGGTGGGTGGCGAGCCACCCATCCTACGAGAAGCGGCCGGGCATGCTGTCCGGCTACCGGTGGTGGCGGGTGGCAGCCACCGACCCTAGGATCCTCGGCGCTGCGCTATGAGCCGGGCTGCGCCTTGGCGCGATCTTGCCAGGCGCTGCCTTGCTGCCAAGGCGTCGGCAGGCGGCGGCGTTCGGCGCGCAGGGCGGTGTATTCGGCCAGCACGCGGGGGACGTAGGCTTGGGTTTCGGGGTAGGGCGGTACGCCGCCGTGGCGTTCTACCGCGCCGGGGCCGGCATTGTAGGCGGCCAGGGTGAGGGTCAGATCGCCGTCGAATCGGTCGAGCAAATGTCGAAGATAGTTGGCGCCGGCGGTGAGTGAGCCGACCGCGCCGGGGCCTTGAAACTGCTCGGTCGTACCCGGCATCACTTGTGCCAGGCCTTGCGCGCCCTTGGCTGACACCGCTGCGGCGTTGTAGCCGGATTCAATCTTGACTACCGCATGCAGCAGTTCGGGCTCGATGCCGGCGGCGCGGGCGGCGTCGGCGATGTCATCCGAGAAGGGGCGGGCGCGGGTGGCCGGGTTGTGTTCTGCGGCCTGCGGCAGGCGCCAGTCGGCGCGCGGCTGCACTTGGTAGGCGGCGCTGGGGGTTTGTAGGCGGTAGGGGTTGTCATTGCTGTGCGCCGGCGTGGTGCCGGCAAACATCAGCACGACCATCGCACCCAGGTTGCGGGCGAAGCGCTCAGTAGGCATGGCGGTCACGGAAGACCAGCACAACGGTCTTGACGATGATCCACAAATCCATGCTGAGCGACCAGTTGCGCAGGTATTCCAGGTCGTATTCGATGCGCTTTTCCATCTTCTCGACCGTTTCGGTTTCGCCACGGTAGCCGCTGACCTGTGCCCAGCCAGTGATCCCCGGCTTGACCTTGTGGCGCACCATGTAGCCCTTGATCAGCTTGCGATAGGTCTCGTTGTGCGCCACCGCGTGGGGGCGGGGGCCGACAATGCTCATGCGCCCCTGCAGCACGTTGATGAACTGCGGCAGCTCGTCGAGCGAGGTGCGGCGAATGAAGGCGCCAAATGGAGTGATGCGTTGGTCGTTCTTCGACGCCTGCTTCACCACTGCGCCATCGTCGCAGCTGCTCATCGAGCGGAATTTATAGACCACGATCTCCTTGCCATCGAGGCCGTAGCGGCGCTGCTTGAAGACGACCGGCCCCGGCGATGAACGCTTCACGCCGATGGCGACAAACAGCATCACAGGGGAGATCAGGATCAGGATCAGGGTCGCCAGAATCACATCCGACATCCGCTTGATCATGCCGCTGACGCCGATGAAGGGCGTCTCGCACACGGCCACCACGGGCATGCCGCCGACGTGGTCCACCTGCCCCTGGATGAGGTCGGTCACGAAAATGTCGGGCACGAAAAACACCGAGGCGGTGGTGTCCTTGATGTTGTCGAGCACTTTCAGGATGCGCGGCTGGCTGGCCATCGGCAGCGCCAGATAGATGTGGTCGACATGGTGGTGCTTCACGAAGTCGGCCAGTTGTTCAAGGCCGCCCAGCAAGGGCGCGTCGCCAATGCCTTCGAGACGTTCGCGGGCGCGATCGTCGAAATAACCCATGAAGCGCACACCGATAAAGCGGTTCTCGGCAAAGTTTTGCGCGAGCCGAAGGCCGGTTTCGTTGCAGCCGGCAATGATCGCGGTGCGGGTATAGCCTTCCATCGACAGAATGTTCGGTACCACCCAGCGCGCCAGGCTATGCGTGCCGATCAGGGCCAGCGGGGTGGCGATCAGCCAGGCCTGAATGACTTCTTCGGGGAACACCGAGATGTATCCGCTCGCCCGGCCGAATACCACCAGAATGGCCGCCACGATGAGCCAGTTGATGACCGTCTTGCGCAGCATGCGGCGAAAGCGCTCGTGCAAAAAGAGCGCGCCGGGAAACGTGAGCGAAAAGACGATCAGCGCAACAATGACATAGGGCGCGTCGGGGCGTTCGCCGTACGCCAGCGCGACCAGAAACAAGGTGGCCACGGCAACCGCCGGGTCCAAAAATGTTTCGATCGTGCTGGAGAAGGAGATTCCGCTACGATGGCGCTGGCTGGATTTTTCGAGGCTGGCAAACATCGGCTAGAGAGTTTTTGTGCAAGGCAACAAGCGCATATCATATGCCTGAAATGTTGCAATCGGCTACATCGTTTCATCGTTTCGACTTGATCGTGTGGCCTAATCCGCATCAAGATGCCGCCTTCGATGGGGGCTTCAGTGCAGCTTGCCGTTTGTCGCTTCAGGAATTGTTTTGAATATTCATACGGGTTTTATTGGGGTCAATGTGACATCTCTTGCCACCGAGCCAGCGGCAGATCGGCGCTCCGGCCCCGCGTACCCGTGTCGTCGTTCGACTGCGGCCGCGATTCACCTGAGCGCAGTATTGGGTGCGCTGTTCTTGCCCGCCGGTGCCATGGCGGCCGACGACACCTTTAACGTCACCGTCGGACAGGTTTTTCAGTTCGACGACAACGTCTATCGTGTCGCCCCCGGGCGGCGCCCGTTTGGCCAGTCGCCGAGCGACCGAATCAGCATCACCTCGCTGCGCGCTGACTTCGATCACCAATACAGCCTCCAGCGCTTGCGCGCCTCGGCCGACTTTGCGCGCATCGGATTCCAGCGCTTCGATACCCTGAACTACGACACCCAGGGTGGTGAGCTGCGGTGGGACTGGGCGCTCGGTCGCCGCCTGACGGGCCGGCTCAGTTTTGATCAAAGCCAGTCCGCCCGCGATCTGGCAGATGTCGGTGGTAGCCGCAGTAGCGTTGGCACCTCCCGTTCGCTGCAGTTCAGTGGTGACTATTGGTGGCACCCCGACTGGTCGATCGGCGTCGGTGTCGAGCGCTTCAGCTCCACCTATAGCGACGTCGCGTCGCAAACCAGCGACTACGATGCCCTGCGGCCCGAGTTGCGTCTGACCTACCGCCCGCGCTCGGGCAATCAAATTGCGCTGGTTGGGCGTTTTACCGATGGCTCCTACCCTAACCGACAGGCCGGGGTGTTGTCCGACGATGGTTTCGAGCAAACCGATCTGCAACTCAGCGGCCGCTGGCAACTCACTGGCCACAGCCGTCTCAATGGCTACGCCGGCGTTACCCGCAGGCAGCACCCCAATCTCACCTACCGCGATTACACCGGCCCGACCGGCCGGCTTACTTATGACTGGACGCCCACCGGCAAACTCGCCGTGTCCGCCACCATGCGTCGTGAAATCGGCGCACGGGACGACCTCTTTGACAACTTTGTGGTCACCCGCGCCGCGTCCATCACGCCCAGCTGGGCGGTGTCAGGGCGCGTGCTGGTGCAAGGCACGGTCGAATGGCGCGAGCGGGACTTTCGCGGTGACCCCGGCCTGCTCGGCGGCGGGCAGTCTCGCGACGACATCACCCGAAGCTATAACCTCAGTTTGAATTACACCCCCATCGACCCACTCCGGCTGGCCGTGTCGGTCGGCCGCTACCGCCGGTCGAGCGATGACCCCAACGCCGAATACACCGCTAATGTGGGCACGGTGTCGGCGCAATACCTATTCTGACGGCTGGGTTTCGAGTGGGCGGGATGGGGGCGGGTTAGTCTCGTGTCATTTGCGTTGTTGGCGTTTTCCGGCACCGAGGCATGCTCTGGTGTTTGGCGCGTTGCAGCAGACGGGGCGTACAAAAAGCGTGAAAAAACCCGCCAAGATTGATGAACGGGTGAGTTGTGCGCTTGCAACTAATATGACGTACGTGCATGATGCGCAGTTGCATGATGTTGTTCGGGTTGTACCCGTTTTGCACATGTCGATGGTTTTTACAAAGACCGACGCGGGTGCGCTTGGATTGTCGCCTCCGGGGGCGGTAAGAATATTGCAACGTGCTGATGCTTTAATGGTTTTCAGCTCGCTGGCGCGAAGGCAGATGTCTTTGGCATGTTGCGTGCTTATGTGGTCGTGGTGCTTTTTGGAGAGTGCAGCATGAAGATCAAGTTTTTGGCTTTGGCCGTGTTTAGTGCCCTGGCAGCCCCCGCAATGGCCGTCAATTCGGTGATTGATCTGTCGTCGGGCTCGGCCGCAGGTGCGCAAACGCACGTGGGAGCACCGGGCTCTTCGTTTGTCGATCGTTATTTTTTCAGCCTCAGTCAGCCGGTGGTGGGTGGCCTGGGCGCGTCCGACATCCAGCTGTCGTATGTGGTGGGGCCCACCATGGTGGGTTTCGATATTGGCGGTCTGACCGCCAGCCTGTGGTCTGACATTGGCACCGTCGGCAGTTTTGACACTGGCGTTGATTCCGTTGTCAGCGGCTTCGGTACAGGTGAGCAAGTCAGCGGCAGCTTCCAGCTCGCTGCGGGCAACTACTTCTTCCAGGTTGGCGGCACCACGATTGGTGCCACCGGTGGGGTGTATAGCTGGGCAGCCAGTGTGTCACCGGTACCCGAGCCCGAGCAGTACGGCATGTTGTTGGCCGGTCTCGGCGTGCTGGGCCTGATCGCGCGCCGTCGCGTCGGCCGCTAAGCCAGTGAAGTAAAACAGACTCGGGCCCGGCGTGGCGGGGCCCCGTGGGGGGTGGTGGGGGGGAAATTTAAAGAGGTGTTATTCGGGTGGTACGGGCCGAAGGCTTTAAATGTTTTAGTGTTAAAAATTGGGCGGTGTCTTAT
>JAPWHF010000005.1:35146-62940 GCA_027214125.1 Zoogloeaceae bacterium G21618-S1 | reverse complement strand
CTGCTGGGGGGCGGGGGGCCGGGGGGGGGTCCTCTACGCGGGCCCGGGGCCGCGGGCCCCTCTCCCCTTATACACCCCCCGGCGGGCCCGCCGGCGGCCCCCCCCCGAGTCTCGTTTGGTGGGCGCAAATTTTCACGAGTTGTTATGCGGATGTTACGGCCCGATGGATTGAAATGTTTTCGTGTAACAATTGCGGCATACATTGATGCACTGCACATCGCGAATGTCATGCACTCGCGAGCGTCCCTTTTTGTGGCGCGGGCACCCATGTGGTGCGTGCGCCTGAACGGAGTTGGATTCATGACGTTTCAAAAGGTCGGAGGCCGCGCAGTCGGTGCGGCGGTATTGGTTGTCAGCGCGCTTGTGTTGGCAGGGTGTGGCAAATCGGACGACACAAAATCGGCCACCCAGGTCGCCGTCCGAGTGAATTCGGACGAAATCTCCGTCCATCAGATCAATAACGTGCTGGCGCGCACCCCCAACCTCAAACCCGAGCAGGTCGATATGGCCAGCTCTCGCGTGCTCGAACGCCTGATCGATCAGGAGCTGCTGGTTCAACGCGCCATTGACAAAAAGCTCGATCGAAACCCCAATGTCATGCAGGCCATCGAAGCTGCGCGACGCGAAATTCTCTCGCGCAGCTATATGGAGCAGTTCTCTGCCACGGCCGCGCCGCCCGCCCCGGAGGCGATCAAGGCCTTCTACGACGAAAACCCCGCACTCTTCTCCGAGCGCCGCATCTACACCTTGCAGGAACTCAACATCACCGTCGGGCCCGACAAGGTCGCCGCCCTGCGCGCCGCGGTTGATGCCGCAGGCAACCTCAGCAATGTGGTCACCTGGCTGCGCGATAACAATCTGCCCTTCCAGGTCGGCGGCGGTGTCCGCGCGGCCGAGCAGTTGCCGCTCGAGGCCTTGCCGCGATTCGCCAGCATGAAAGACGGTCAGACCGGTCTGGTGCAAACCCCGCAAGGCGTGCTGGTGATCTACCTCGCCGCCTCCCGCCCCCAGCCGCTCGATCTGACCGCCGCCACCCCGTTCATTGAGCGCTTCTTGCTCAATCGCACCAAAGCCGACATGGCGCGCGATGAGCTCAAGCGCCTGCGCGACGTGGCGCAAATCGAATACATGGGTAAGTTCACCGCGCCCACCGCCGCCGCGCAGGCCGACGCGGCACAGTCGACCACCGCGTTGGATGCCGCCGCCACACCGCTGCCCACTGAGGCCGACGCTGCGCCGGCTGCCGTCGCCCCGGCCACTGAAGCGATCAGCACCCAGGCGCTCGAAAAAGGTGTGTCGGGCCTCAAGTAAGGCGCCGACCAACAACTACTCATGACTCCAGACCGCCAGCCCATGTCCCTACGCCGACTGCTCCAGTCCCTGCTGTGCCTGCTGATGTTTGCGGGCATCCTGTCGAACGCCAGTGCGGCCGACGCCGAATACGTGCTCGGCCCCGGCGACATCATCCGCATCACCGTTTTCCAGAACCCCGACCTCACCACCGAAACCCGGGTGTCTGAAAACGGCGCGATCACCTTCCCGCTGGTAGGCAATGTTGACGTCGGCGGGCTGACCGTGCCGGCCGCCGAGTCGCGCATTGCCGAGCAATTGCGCAGCGGTGGATTCGTGCTGCAACCGCAGATCGGCATCTTGCCGCTGCAGATTCGCGGCAACCAGGTGGCCGTGCTCGGGCAGGTTAATCGCCCCGGCCGCTACCCGCTCGAAACCTTCAACATGCGTCTGTCCGACATGCTCGCCATGGCCGGCGGCATCTCAGGCGCGGGCGCCGACGAACTGGTGCTGATCGGCGTGCGCAAAGGCAAGATCGAGCGCACCCGCATCGACGTGCCCGAGCTCTTCATGAAGGGCGACCTGGCCAAAGACGTGATCGTCTCCGGCGGCGATGTCATTTATGTTCACCGCGCGCCCACCTTCTATATCTATGGCGAAGTGAACCGCCCCGGCGCCTTCCGCCTCGAGCGCGGCATGACCGTCATGCAAGGCCTCGCCACCGGCGGCGGCGTCACCATCCGCGGCACCACTCGCGGCATGCAGATTCATCGTCGTGGCGAAGACGGCTCGCAGCAAGTCATCGAACCCAAGCTCGAGCAAGCGCTTGAGCCCAACGATGTCATTTTCGTCAAGGAAAGCCTGTTCTAGGCCCGGGGTCGTTGATATGTCCTTCCAGCAATTTCTGCTCATCCTCCGCGCCCGCCTGTGGCTCGTGCTTGCCACCCTGGCCGTGGTCGTCGGCACCACGCTTGCCGTCAGCCTGATCCTGCCCAAGCAATACACCGCCGAAGTCGCGCTGGTGGTTGACGCCAAAAGCGCCGACCCGCTGCTCGGCGGCTTGCTGCCGGCGCAGATGATCCCCGGCTATATGGCCACCCAGGTCGACATCATCTCGTCCGACCGCGTCGCCCAGCGCGTGGTCAGTCTGCTCAAGATGGACCAGTCGCCCGTCGTGCAAGAGCAGTGGCGTGAAGAGACGGAAGGTGAGGGCAACATCAAGGTCTGGCTGGCTGAGTTGCTCAAGAAAAAGCTCGACGTCAAGCCCTCGCGCGAGAGCAATGTCATCACCATCGGCTATCAGGGCGCAGACCCCGGCTTTGCCGCTGGTGTGGCCAACACCTTTGCCCAGGCCTATATCGATGTCAGCCTCGAACTCAAGGTCGAGCCCGCCCGCCAGTACGCAAAATGGTTCGATGGCCAGACCGACAGCCTGCGCGCCGACCTCGAAGTTGCCCAAAAGAAGCTCTCCGAGTTCCAGCAAGAGCGCGGCATCATCAACACCGACGAGCGGCTCGACGTCGAAACCGCCCGCTTGGCAGAGCTCTCCACGCAACTCTCGATGGCCCAGGCCCAGCGGGTGGATAGCCGCTCCCGTCAGACGCAGGGCGGCAGCGCCGAGAGCCTGCCCGAGGTCATGCAAAACGGCCTCATCCAAAGCCTCAAGTCCGACCTCTCGCGCCAAGAGGCCACCCGCACGCAAATGGCCGGCCGGCTGGGTAGCAACCACCCCGAGCTCGCCCGCATCGATGCCGAAATCAGCAGTCTGCGTGATCGCATCGCCACCGAAACCCGCCGTGTTGTTAGCTCGCTTGGCACCACCAACCGGGTCAACGTCCAGCGCGTGTCCGAAGTCGAAGCCGCACTCGAAGCGCAAAAGCAAAAAATCCTCGACCTCAAAGCCCAGCGCGACCAGATCGCTGTCTTCCAGCGCGACGTTGAAAACGCCCAGCGCGCCTACGACCTCGTCACCCAGCGCCTCGCGCAAACCAGCCTAGAGAGCCAGAACCAGCAAACCAATGTGGTTGTTCTCTCGCCGGCAGTGGCGCCGCTCAAGCCCTCCAGCCCCAAAGTGCTGCTCAACACTGCGCTCGCCGTCTTCCTCGGCCTGCTGCTCGGTGTCGGCGCTGCTTTGCTGCTCGAACTCATGGACCAGCGCGTGCGCGGCGAAGAAGACCTCACCCTGCTCGACGGCGTGCCCATGCTCGGCACCATTCCCGCCACTGGCAAAAGCGGTGCATTCCGCCCAGCCGCCGCATGAACACGTACACCCCGACAGCCCCCGTAGGGCGGATAAGCGCAGCGCATCCGCCGCACTACCCGCACCCGCACACGGCGGATGCGCCTACGGCTTATCCGTCCTACGTGGCCGGCAACCAAACCTTCGCACCCGCCCCGCACGCCGGAGCCCTCTGACCATGACCACACTCCACCGCGTCATCGACACCGCTGCTGCTGCGCCTGCCGAAATCCGCCCCGAAACCGACCGCTCCATTGGCGCGCTCCTCATCGACGCTGGCAAACTCAAGGCCGAAGACGCCGAGCGCGTGCTGCGCCTGCAACGCGAACAAGGCCTGCGCTTTGGCGACGCCGCCAAGCAACTCGGCCTCATCACCGAAGCCGACATCGAACAAGCCCTGCTGCGCCAGTTCGACTACCCCTACCTCACCGCCGGGCAAAGCACCGTCCAGGCCAGCGTGGTCGCCGCCTACCAGCCGTTCTCCCCGCAGGTCGAAGCGCTCCGCGCCTTACGCAGCCAGCTCATGCTGCGCTGGTTCGACGCCAGCGCCGAGCAAAAAACGCTCGCCATCACCAGCCCCGGTCGGCACGAAGGCCGCTCCTGGATCACCGCCAACCTCGGCGTCGTCTTCTCACAACTCGGTGAGCGCACCCTCATCATCGACGCCGACCTGCGCAACCCGCGCCAGCACCAACTGTTCGGCATCGACAACCGCGCCGGCCTCTCCGCCTTCCTCTCTGGCCGCGGCGGCCCCGACAGCATCCAGCGCATTCCCGCCCTGCGCGACCTCTCCGTACTGCCCGCCGGCACCGTGCCGCCCAACCCGCAAGAGCTGCTCGCCCGGCCCGTGTTTGCCCAGCTGCTCGCCCAACTCGCCAACGAATTCGACGTCATCCTCATCGACACCCCCGCCGGCAGCCTCTTTGCCGACGGCCAAACCATTGCCGTGCGCGCCAGCGGCGCCCTCGTCGTCGCCCAGCGCAACGCCAGCCGCCTCAGCCTGCTGCGCAGCTACACCGACATGCTCCGCCAGGCCAGCGCCACGGTCGTCGGCGTCGTGCTCAACGAAAAGCCGTAGGGCGGGTTTCAACCCGCCAGCCGACCAAACACAAAACTGCCCATGACAGCCTCCACCGCCCCCGCCTTGATCGACAACCGCCGCGCCGATCTTGCCCCGTGGCTGATCGTCCTGCTTGGCCTGGCCGTCATGTACGTGCCCAGCTTCATCGACCTGTTCCGCACCATCTGGTCGACCGATGAGCAAGCTCACGGCCCCATCGTGCTCGGCTTGTCGCTCTGGCTGGTGTCGCGCAAATGGTCGTCGGTCAATGCCTTGCCCGCCAGTGGCGCGCGGCCGGTTTGGGCCTGGCCAATGCTCGTGGTCGCCGGGCTGCTGTATGCCCTCGGCCGCTCCCAAGGCATCCTCATCTTTGAAGTTGGCTCGCTGGTGTGGATGATCGCCGGGCTGCTCCTGCTGCTGCGTGGCCCCGCCGCCGTGCGCCTCATGTGGTTCGCGCTGTTCTTCATGCTGTTCATGATTCCGCTGCCCGGGGTCGTGGTCGATACGCTCACCGCCCCCATGAAAATGGCCGTCAGCTACGTGGCCGAGCAAGTCCTCTATGCGGCCGGCTACCCCATCGCCCGCACCGGCGTCATGCTGCAAATCGGCCAGTACCAACTACTGGTCGCCGACGCCTGCGCCGGCCTGCACACCCTGTTCACGCTCGAAGCCCTCGGCCTGCTCTACCTCAACGTGGTGCGCCACGCCTCCGTGCTGCGCAACATCTCGCTCGCCATCCTCATCGTGCCCATCAGCTTCACCGCCAACGTCATTCGCGTCATGGTGCTCACACTGATTACCTACCATTGGGGCGACGAAGCAGGGCAGGGCTTCTTGCACGGCTTCTCCGGCATGGTGCTGTTTATTAGCGCTTTGTTGCTCATCATCGTCGCCGACTCTGCGCTGCGCTTTGGTGTCAAAGGGCGCTTGGCCGCATGACACACACTGCCACCCTCGACGCCTCGGCTCAAACTGCGGGCACGCTCACCCGGCGGGCCATCATCGCCGCGCTCATCATGGGGCTCGCCGCCGCACTCGCCTGGCTTCTCACGCCAACCTACCGGCTCGCCGACGAAAACCCTGTCAATCTCGAAAGCATGATCCCCACGGCATTCGGCGACTGGCAGGTGGATGCCAACGCGTTTGCCGGTGTAGTGAACCCGCAGCAGACCGAACTGATCAACCGCCTGTACAGCCAGACGCTGTCGCGTACCTACAAAAATACCAAGACTGGCGATCGCATCATGTTGTCGATCGCCTACGGCGAAGACCAGCGCGATGGCATGCAAATGCACTACCCGGAAGTGTGCTACCCGGCGCAGGGCTTTGAGGTTCGTTCCAATACGGTCGGTGAGCTTGCTGCAGCAAGTGGCCCCATCCCGGTGCGACGGTTAAAAACCGTCCTTAACAACAGCCGCTTCGAGCCAGTGACCTACTGGACGATGCTCGGCGACACGCCGCAGCTCGGCGGCGTCAAGAAAAAAATCGCCGAAATGCGCTACGGATTGCGAGGCCAGATTGTCGACGGCCTGCTGTTTCGGGTGTCTTCAATTGATCGAGACTCTAGCGCAGCCTTTGGCAGCCAAGAGGCGTTTGTGCGAGACATGTTGGCGAGCCTTTCTGCCCCTGATCGCCATCGCTTGAGCGGTAACTGAATTCTCTATAACGGCAAAAATGTAATGAATAAAAAAGCACTTATCACCGGCGTGACTGGTCAGGACGGCGCCTACCTAGCCGAATTCCTGCTCAAAAAGGGCTACGAAGTGCACGGCATCAAGCGCCGCACCTCGCTGTTCAATACCGACCGCATCGACCACCTGTATCAGGACCCCCACGTCGACAACCGCAACTTCATCCTGCACTACGGCGACCTGACCGACTCCACCAGTCTGGTGCGCGTTATCCAGAAAGTGCAGCCCGACGAGATCTACAATCTCGCCGCCCAGTCGCATGTGGCCGTCAGCTTCGAGGAACCTGAATACACCGCCAACGCCGACGGTATTGGTGCGCTGCGCATTCTCGAAGCCATCCGCATTCTCGGGCTGGAAAAGAAAACCCGCTTCTACCAAGCCTCTACCTCCGAGTTGTACGGCCTTGTGCAGGAAACCCCGCAGAAGGAAACTACCCCCTTCTACCCGCGCAGCCCCTACGCGGTGGCCAAGCTCTACGCCTACTGGATCACGGTTAACTACCGTGAGGCCTACGGCATGTATGCCTGCAACGGCATCCTGTTCAACCACGAATCGCCCGTGCGTGGCGAAACCTTCGTCACCCGCAAGATCACCCGCGCCATCTCGCGCATCGCCCTCGGCCTGCAAGACTGCCTCTATCTCGGCAATATGAGCGCCCTGCGCGACTGGGGCCATGCCCGCGACTACATCGAAATGCAGTGGCTCATGCTCCAGCAGGACGTGGCCGAAGACTTCGTCATCGCCACCGGCGTGCAATACAGCGTGCGCCAGTTTGTTGAGTTCGCCGCCAAAGAACTCGGCGTCACCGTGCGCTTCGAAGGCGAAGGCGAGAGCGAAATCGGCGTGGTCGCCGCCGTTACCGGCGATCAGGCCAAGTGCAAAGTGGGCGATGTCATCGTGCGTGTCGACCCGCGCTACTTCCGCCCCACTGAAGTCGAAACCCTGCTCGGCGACCCCACCCGCGCCCGCGAAAAACTCGGCTGGACGCCCAAGACTACCTTGGCCGAACTGGTCAGCGAAATGGTCATCGCCGATTACACCGCCGCCAAGCGCGACGCCCTCGTCAAAGACGCCGGCTACCAAGCCTACGACTATCACGAATAAGCCATGGACAAGACTGCCCGCATCTACGTGGCCGGCCACCGCGGCCTGGTTGGCTCGGCCATCGTGCGCAAGCTCGAGGCCGACGGCTACACCAACATTCTCAAGCGCACCCACGCCGAGCTAGACCTCACCGACGCGGCCGCCACCGAAGCCTTCTTCGCCGAGCAAAAGCCTGAGTACGTGTTTCTGGCTGCGGCCAAAGTCGGCGGCATTGTCGCCAACAACACCTACCCGGCCGAGTTCATCCGCGACAACCTCGCCATCCAAACCAACGTCATCCACGCCGCCTACAAAAGCGGTGTGACCCGGCTACTGTTCCTCGGCTCCAGCTGCATTTACCCCAAGCACGCCCCGCAGCCGATGAAAGAAGAACATCTGCTCACCGGCCCCCTGGAGCCCACCAACCGTCCTTATGCCCTGGCCAAGATCGCCGGCATCGAGATGTGCTGGAGCTACAACCGGCAGTACGCCACCAAGTACCTCGCCGCCATGCCTACCAACCTCTATGGCCCGGGCGATAACTACCACCCCGAAAACAGCCACGTCATCCCCGCGCTGATCCGCAAGTTTCACCAAGCCAAAGTAGGCGGCGACGCCACTGTCACGGTATGGGGCACCGGCACCCCGAAGCGCGAATTTCTCTACAGCGACGACATGGCCGACGCCTGCGTGTTTCTGATGAACCTGCCCAACGACAAGTACGAACAACTGCTCTGGCCGGCGGGTGACCCCATTGAATCTTGCAACTTGGGCCTTGCCCCTGTCGTGAACATCGGTGTGGGTGAGGACGTGAGCATCAAGGAGTTGGCCGAAGCCGTGTGCGACGTGGTCGGTTTCGAGGGCCAGATTGTCTTCGACACCACCAAACCGGACGGTACGCCGCGGAAGTTGATGGATGTGGCAACTTGCATTCGAGCCGGCTGGAAAGCCCGAACTCGTTTGAACGCAGGGTTGAAAACGGCCTACCGCGATTTTCAGATCAGCATCGCTTCAAACTGAAGTGTGTTGGTGAGCAAAAGCGCGATGAAGGATCTAACTTCCCACAGTCTTACGGCCTTTTTTTGGGGGGCCGGTGGGGCCGTGACGCGGATTGTTCTTCAGCTTGTTACGCAGATTGCGCTCGCCAGAATCCTTGGGCCGGAGCAATACGGCTTGTTCGCGATCGGTGCAGTCGTAGTCAGCTTCAGTAATTTCTTTTCAGATATCGGAATTGCGTACGGGCTGATTCAGAAGCGCGACGTGAGCCACGAGGATCTGAGGTTTGTTTTTACGTGGCAGATCATTCTCGGAAGCCTGGTGACGTTTGCTATCGTCATTTTTAGCGATGAGATTGCGAGCTTCTTCGGTGAAACTGCTGCCAGTGGAGTTGTTCTCTCTTTGGCCGGAGTGTGCTTGTTGAATGCGCTTGCGGCTCCGTCGAACAATATGCTGAAGCGCCATATGAATTTTAAGCGTATCCAGCTGGCGCAACTTTCTGGCTATGTGGGTGGCTACATTCTGGTGGGGCTGCCTTTGGCGTTGTCTGGCGCTCAGGTTTGGGCGCTGGTTGTTGCCTGGATTGTTCAGTCAGGTATTACGCTCGTAATTTTGTATGAGGGCGCACGCCATCCGCTCCGATTGTTGTTTTGGCATGACGACGCTCGTAGCCTGTCCGGCTACGGCGCGACGGTCTTCGTTACCAATGTGACCAACTGGATGATTGGAAACATCGACAGGGTCATTGTTGGACGTGTTTTTTCGGGACGCGAGATTGGGCTCTACGCGACCAGCTACAACATGCTTCAGAGCCCCACTAGCGCGCTGCTCGGCGTGCTTCAGCCGGTGTTCTTTTCTGCAAGCGCCCGCGTCATGGACGATCAAGCAAGAATCGCTGCTGGCTACTACGCTTTGATTGGTGCAATTTTCGTTTTCATTTTTCCCGCGTTTGCTTCGGTTTCCGCAGTGTCAGAAACATTCGTTCTCGCAGTATATGGTGAGAGCTGGATTGACGCGGCAGTCATCTTCCGCCCGCTCGCGCTGGCGATGCCCTTGTTTCTTATCTGGGGCATGACGACACCGCTGCTGTGGGCCGGCGGCAAGCCGGGGCGGGAATTCAAAACCCAGCTCCCTGTTGCGGTCTTGTGGGTAGGCGTTTCGTGGTTGGCGGCTCAGCATTCTTTGGTGATGATCGGCTGGGCGGTTTGCGGAATGTTTGCCCTTCGGTGCGGCGTGATTATTTTCATGGCGTCTCGCACATTGGCGCTTGCCTGGCGCCCCTTGTGGGCGGCGCTTAGGGCGGGGTTGGTAATTACCATTCCCTGCGCGATCACGACAGCCACACTCGACTTGTTCCTTCAGGGCCCGCTGGGGGGGCATCCCGTGTTGAGACTGGCGCTTGAAGTGCTCGCTGGTATCTTGGTGTACCTGCTTCTTCTTGCGCGCGCGCCTGGCGTGGTGACGCCTGAGTTGGCTGTTTTGCTCAATCGCTTTGCCGATCGATGCCCAAACCTCGTCGCTAGATATCTGAATGCGTTGTCGAGCAGAAAGGTTGGCTATGTCGCTAGGTGAGTTGATCTATACGGTCTTGTTTGTCACGGCCGCACTCGGTGGGGCCGTGGCCATAGTGGCTGGGCTTGTTTTCGGGGTGCATTTCGAGCCACGGGTCCGGCGTATCGCTTCGTCCTGGCTTCCTGTTTTGTTGTTGTTCGGATTTGCCGCCAGCACCCTGGTTTCCGGACGCAATGCGTCGCTCTATGGCTTGGGTGGAGCCTTCGGGGACATTGGGCCGGGGCGTGGAGTCTGGATTCTACGTATATCTACCGCCCTCGCGGTTGGGGGGAGCTTACTTCTTGTGGCTGCTGCGGTGTTGCGCAGGGCGAACACTCAGGCTGCGGCAAAGCCGTTGTTCTTCGCATTCCTTAGCTACTTTTTTTTCGCATATGTATTCAGCGGGCTGCTTGGCACCGAACTGGCAATAAGTCACAAGACGTTTTATCCCCTCGCCGTCGTGTGCGCGCTCTACTTTACGTGCGACCAGAATTACGAAGATCTGATCAGAAAGGTTCGAGACAGTCTTCTGGTATTTCTCCTTGTGGGCCTAGCCCTGATCCCGGTGATGCCCGATCTCGTCCTGCAAAAGGGGTATAGCGGCTTTGTGCCCGGGTTGACCTTCCGCTATTGGGGTCTGGCCAGCCACGCCAACAATATCGGCCCGCTGGCTATCGCGTTCTTCCTTCTGATGTGGTGGCTTCCCTATCGGCGGCGGGCATTGACGATTCTTGCAGTTGCGACGTCGAGCGCTACGTTGCTTTTGGCCCAATCAAAGACTGCTTTTGTTGCGGCCATCTTTGTTGCGATGTTCTTTGCTGTCCGCTGGTGGTTTCTTGCGGTGTTTCGCAACAAATCGGGGCGCACTGGCAGCGCTATCGCAATAGGGTTCGGCATGTTCGTAGTAACGACCGTACTCGTTGCTGCTGTGGCCGATGCCTATTCGTATCCACTGGAGTATCTGCTCGGAAAAATTCAGGGGCGCGGCACAATGTTCACCGGGCGAGAGCAAATCTGGTCAATCACCGTGGCCGAGTGGGAAAGAAACCCCCTCTTCGGTTACGGCCCCGATCTGTGGGGGGATGCGTTCAGTGCGCGCTATGGCTACCTTGGGATTGCTTCCAATGCCCACAACCAGCTATTCGACACGCTGGGTGCCGCGGGGGTGTTTGGTGTGATGAGCCTTGCGATCTATCTTGCCGCGCTTTGCTACTACGCCGTCTTGCTGGCCGGTCCATCCAAAGGTGCTTCAGTTGCATTGGTCGCTTTTTTGTTGATTCGGTGCATCACCGAAGTCCCGCTTAAAACGATCAACATCACGACCAGTGACTTCTTCATGCAGGCGCTGATTCTCGGGATATTCATGCGAGCGGCAATGGCCAAGGCAGACGTTGCGCTGCTACCGAGAGCGCGAATCTTGAATCTATCCGGCGGAGCCGTATGAAAATTTCAGTCGTTACTTGTACCTGGAACAGTGAGCCGTTTCTGGCTGAATCAATTGCGTCTGTGCTCGCACAAGACTACCCAGATCTGGAGTACGTCTTTGTCGACGGTGGCTCGACGGATGGAACGCTGGAGCGAATTGAAGCCATCCAGATGCCCGTCAAAGTCGTTCACGATGTCCGCGGTGGAATCTCGCACGCGATGAACGAGGGCATTCTCGCTGCGACGGGCGACATCATTGCCCATCTACACTCCGATGACTTGTACCTTTCGCCGACAGTGTTGTCTCAGGTTGCCGCAGCCATGGCCGACCCCGCGGTGGGGTGGTGCTTTGGCCGGATAAATCGGCTGATCGATGGTCAGCTGATTCCCGAGGGATACGTCGCGCCCCCTTACTCTGCAAAGCGCCTGCTTCGTGGAAACTTCATACCGCACCCCGCCACTTTCGTGCGCAGAGACTGGATCAATCAAGCAGGTCGCTTTGATGAGTCGCTGAAGTACGCGATGGATTACGACTTGTGGCTAAAACTTGCCAAAATGGGCCCCCCCCAAGAGTTGAATGTTCCGTTGGCTGCGTTTCGAGAGCACGGGGGCAGCTTGTCGTCTAGCAACCGACAGGCCGCAATGGCAGAAGACTATAAAGTCCGTCTCTCGCATTGCAGCGACAGTCCGTTTGCCCGGCTTGAACATCGCCTGCGCTACTCGGTCCGGCAGCGGCGCCTCGCCAAGTCGCTTGGCGCTCAGCGCGCCACTGCTTGAGCATGCTTGTTTCCCTGATTCTTGCCACGGTTGGTCGAAGTGAAGACGTCGGCCGGTGTTTGTGGTCCCTCGCAGCTCAGACCGATCAAAATTTCGAAGTGCTGCTTGTCGATCAAAATGCGGATGAGCGCCTTGTGCCGTGGGTTGAAGCACTGCACTCGGCCGGCCTCCGGTTGCGGCATTTGCGGATGGACAAAGCCAGTCTCTCGGGTGCGAGAAATCTCGGCATCGCCGAGTCGCAAGGCGAGATCATTGGCTTCCCGGATGACGACTGCTGGTACGAGCCCGAGGTCGTTGCGCGGCTGCGCGATGCATTTCTGGCTGGACCAGGTCTCGACGGGGTTGTCGCCAACTGGGTGGAACAGTCAGATGCAATGAACGACCATCGCAACGATTCACCCCTGTCCAGCCAGGCATGGAGAACCTTCCGCGGCGGTACTGCCAGCTCCATCTCGCTCTTTTTTAGACGCGCCTTGTTTGATCGGTTGCGCGGTTTCGACGAACGAATGGGCGTAGGGTGCTGGTTTGGCGCGGGGGAAGAAACCGACTTCATCCTTCGTGCGTTGGCCGACGGGGCGCTGATCCAGCGTTTGCCTGCGGCGCGAGTTCACCATCTTTTCGGTGCCCCCAACCCACACCCCCTTGATGTGCGGTGCCGCGCCCAGCGGTCGCGCGCGCGCGGCACGGGCGCGCTCTACGCAAAACACCGTTTGAGCCCCTACACCATCGTGCGCGGCATCGTAGCGCCCCCGGTGATGCCTTTGTTTCGATTGGCCGGCTGGAGCGCGTTCAGGCTTGGCCTGTCGACTGCGCAGGGGCGTTGCGAAGGTTTTCTTCGGTGGGGTTGGGGAAAGTCATGAAACGACGCGTGTGCAAAGTGCTCGCAAGTCTTTGGTTTTTTTGTGCCGCCACCGCTTTTGCAGTACCGCCCGACATCTCCGGCGAGGTGGTGGGCCGTGAATTTTTTGGCTTGCATATCCACCGTGCCGACCAAGGGACTGCGTGGCCCAGCGTGCCGTTCGGCAGCTGGCGGCTTTGGGACGCCTACGTGAATTGGTCCAATCTAGAGCCGGCCCGCGGCAGGTGGGACTTCTCCCGGCTCGACCGCTATGTGGCCATGGCAAGGCTGACGCAAGTCGACATTCTGTTGCCACTGGCCAATACGCCACCGTGGGCTGCAGCTCGGCCCAAAGAGCACAGCGGCTACCAACCCGGCAATGCCAGTGAACCGGCCAATATAGAAGACTGGCGGCAATACGTCCGGACGGTGGGCGAGCGATATAAAGGGCGTATTCGCCACTACGAAATCTGGAACGAACCCAATATCAAGCACCACTTCTCGGGCAGCATCGAAAAGCTTGTTGAATTGACGTGCGAGGCTTACCAGATTCTCAAATCGATTGACGCCGAAAATCGGGTGGTGTCGCCGAGCGCCACTGCTGGTGCTAAAGGCCACGTCGAGTATTTGAATCGGTTTTTGAGTGCGGGCGGTCGAGACTGTATTGACGTTGTCGCACATCATTTCTATGTGCCAAACACGGGTCCCGAGGCGATGGTTCCGCTGATTCGTGGCGTTCGTGCCGTGATGAACAAGAACGGCGTGGGCGATTTACCGCTTTGGAACACCGAAACGGGATGGTGGGTGCCGAACGGAGATGGAACGGCCGCTGCTCCATACATCGCTAGAGGCGGGTGGAAGCGTGTTGACAGCGTTGCAGACACAAACAACTACCTTCTCCGGGCGTTCCTCTTGGCTCGCGCCGAAGGCGTGTCGCGGTTTTATTGGTATTCGTGGGATCACACTGGTGGGCTTGGGCTGATTGAGCCAAAGTCCGGCCAGCCCAAGGCAATCACCGCCCAGTGGAATAGAGCGGTTGATCTGTTGGTGGGCGCGACAGCCGTGAATTGCTCAAACGAGGCGTTGCATTGGCAATGCACGGTAACCGACAGCAGTGGCGCCAGCCGGCAATTCTCTTGGTCGCTTGGCCTTCCCTAACGAAGTGGTATTCCTGGAATTGCGTTGTGTGTCCGCATGGTCCGGGCGTGAAGAACAATAGACAGAATAATGAAGAGAGAAAGCTTGGGTTTGTCGAGAAAGCCTGATGTCGGTTGCTATTTTGACCGTATCTGTGAACAGACACGCTCAGAGGTTCAGCGATGAGCGGTTTCCCGGGCAAACGAGTGCTGGTTGTTCAGCGACGCCTCACCCACTATCGCTTGCCGTTCTTCGAGGCGCTGAAGACTTGCTTGGCTGATCGGGGGTGCCAACTTGTGCTCGCACACGGCGAACCGAGTGACACTGAACGAGCAAAAAGCGATACCGGTGATTTAAATTGGGCCGAGCGGCTTGAAACGCGCTATTGGTTTGGCGATCGCGTGTGCTGGCAGCCATTTGGTGCGCTGATGCGGCAAGCCGATATGACGGTTGTGACCGCGGAGAACAAGCTGCTTTACAACCTTGTTGCACAATCTTCACTAAACGCCGGCCGGGTTGCGTTGTGGGGCCACGGCGCCAATCTGCAAGGTGACCCGGGCAGTCTGCGTGAGCGCTTCAAGCGCTTTACCGCTCAGCGGGCCGACTGGTGGTTTGGCTACACCGACCTCAGCGTGCCCTTGATTGAACGCAGTGGCTTTCCGGCTGAGCGCATCAGCGTGCTCAACAATACGATTGATACCGCCGAGATGGTTGCCATGCGAGCGCGGGTGGATGACGAACGCGTGGCGCAGGTGCGGCGAGCCCTAGGACTCACTACGGAGAATGTCGGAATCTATGTCGGCTCGCTCTATGCCGAGAAGCGCATCGATTTCATGCTCGACGCGGCTGCCGAGGTGCGTCGCCGGGTGCCGGACTTTGAGTTTCTGATCGTCGGTGGTGGCGCGCAGGCGGATCGGGTGATTCGTTTTTGCGCCGAGAATCCTTGGGCCCGTTATCTCGGCGTACTCAAGGGGCAAGACAAGATTGACGTACTGGCGATATCCAAGGTGATGGTGAATCCGGGAGCTGTTGGCTTAGGTATTCTTGATGCGTTTGTTTGTCATGTGCCGATGGTCACTACGGCGTGCGGCATGCATGGCCCCGAGATTGCATACATCGAGAGCGGCCACAACGGGGCAATCACAGAGAACGCAGTTGCAGACTACGTAGCCGTGGTTTGTGCCGTACTGTCAGACAATGCCTTTTATGCCCGTTTGGTAGCTGGGTGTGTTGAGAGCGCAGCGCGCTACTCGCTTAAAAATATGACTACTCGATTTGCTGATGGCGTTGAGCAATGCTTGGCTGTGCCTAGGTATAGGAGCGCGCCGCGATGACTGAGCGGGTACTTGTCGTTCACAACGCCTACCAACATCGCGGTGGTGAGGACAGCGTAGTGGACGCGGAAATGGCACTGCTGCGCGAGCGCGGGCATGAGGTGGAACGCCTGGCTGCGCACAACGACAGCATCGCCGATATGAGTCGGCTGACGCTGGCTGGCCGTACGTTCTGGTCGCGCCCGGCGGCGGCGGCGCTCGATGAGGCGGTTGGGCGGTTTGCGCCGGCCGTAATTCATGTACACAACACCTTCCCGCTGTTGTCGCCCGCCATTTATTGGGCCGCCGCCGCGCGCGGCGTGCCCGTGGTGCAGACCTTGCACAACTTCCGCCTGCTGTGTCCGCAGGCCATGTTTTTGCGGCAGGGCCGGGTGTGTGAAGACTGCCTTGCCGTGGTGCCCTGGCGGGGGGTGGTGCGCGGCTGCTATCGGGATTCCAAAGTTCAGAGTGGCGTGCTCGCGGCCATGGTGACCGGCCATCGCGCGATCGGCACCTGGCATCGCAAGGTGACACGCTATATCGCGCTCAACGATTTCTGCCGGCAGAAGTTCATCGATGGCGGTTTGCCAGCCGAGCGGGTGGTGGTCAAACCCAATTTTGTTGATTTTGCGCGGCCGGTGGCGCAGCCGCGCGCGGGCTTTCTCTTTGTTGGGCGCCTGTCGGCGGAGAAGGGCATTCGGGTGCTGGCGAATGCGACGGGGCAGGTGCCAGCGGGGCGGGTGGCTGTGGCGGGCACCGGGCCAGAGGCCTCGGTGCTGGAAGGGGTTGAAGGCATCGACGCGCTGGGCGCGCTCGGCGGTGACGCCGTGCGCGAACGGATGAGTGGCGCGTTGGCGCTGATTTTGCCAAGCATCTGGTACGAGAACTTTCCGCGCACCTTGGTTGAGGCAATGGGGTGCGCGCTGCCGGTGATCGCCAGCCGTCTGGGCGCTTTGGCTGAACTGGTTGAGGATGGGGTGACCGGATTGTTGTTCGAGCCTGGCAATCCGCAGGATCTCGCCGACAAAATGCGTTGGGCGCTGGCGCACCCAGAGGCCATGGCCGTCATGGGTGCAACGGCGCGGGCGCGCTACGAGGCGCTGTACACGGCGGATCGCAACTACGCGCAATTAACCGCGATTTATCGCGACGCGATTGCAGCAGCAAAAAAGGACGCGCACGCATGACGCCAACGAACGAGCGCACGGTACGGACTACGGCGCGGGTGCTGAGCGCTCCGATTGATGTGTTGAGTTGGGGCGATGCCATCGGCCGCATTCAGCACTGGGGCGATGCCCACGAGAGCCGCTACGTGTGCATTACCAATGTGCATTCGGTCGTGACCGCTGGGCAGGATGCGGTTTTTGGCCGCGTGGTGCGCGAAGCCGATATGGCGACACCCGATGGCGCACCGGTGGCGTGGATGCTGCGCAAGCTCGGCTTTGCCGGGCAGGACCGGATCAACGGCCCGGATTTGATGCTCAAGTATTGCGAAGCGGCGGCGCAACGTGGCGAGGCTATCTATTTATTTGGTGGAGCGCCCGAAACATTGGAAAAGCTGCAGGCGGTTTTGCGCACGCGCTTTCCGGGGCTAGTGATTGCCGGCGCGCATTCGCCGCCGTTTCGCGCGTTGACGGATGAGGAAGACGCCGACATTGTCAGCGACATCAACGCGTCCGGTGCCGGCACGGTGTGGGTCAGCCTGGGGTGCCCGAAGCAGGAAAAATGGATGGCTGCCCACCGTGGGCGCATCAATGCGGTGATGATCGGCGTGGGCGCGGCTTTTGATTACCACGCGGGCACGATCCAGCGCGCACCGTTGTGGATGCAGCGAAACGGCCTGGAATGGTTGCATCGGCTGGCGAGTGAGCCCGGCCGCTTGTGGAAGCGCTATTTGGTGACCAATACGCTGTTTGTGCTTGGCGCGATCCGACAATTGGTGTTCTCGCGTGGATAGCACGCGGTTTTTGAACATGGTTGATGCGATGCCGCTGGTGTCGATTGATCTGATTCTGGTGCGCCACGGCCGTGAGGTCTTGCTCGGCTTGCGAAACAACCGCCCTGCGCTGGGGTGTTGGTTTGTGCCCGGCGGCCGGATTCTGAAAGGCGAGGCGATTGAGGCTGCCCGAGCGCGCATTATTCGTCGCGAACTCGGAGATGTCGTGCCGCTGGATGGCTGGTCGCTACTCGGGGCGTATGACCATATGTATACAGACAACTTTGCCGGCGCGCCTGATGTGACGACGCACTATGTGGTGCTGGGGTATCGCCTGGAGGTGATCGGTGATGGCCCCGCCGTGCAGGCCGACGATCAGCATGAGTCGTTGCAATGGGTGGATATCGCGCAGGCCCTCCGCCGCAGCGATGTTCACGACAACACCAAGGCGTATCTGCGCTGAGCGGTTCCCGGTGGTTGATGTGCCGGGCGGATGCACTGCTGGCGCGTTGGCGTTTCAGGGGGCGCCAGTAGTCTCGGACGCCGGTGGGCGGCGAGCCGCCCACCCTACGGCACGGCGGAAAATGTTGTTTATCGGGGGAGGCAGTCTTTGCAAGCCGTCAGGTACGACTGCTGCGCACAATTGACGTGCCCGGTGCCGCCGGCATTGATCTCCCACTCACACCGTTGGTTGCCCAGCGTTCCTTTTCCGCGCACAAAGCACGGGAGAACATCGTAGTCGTCATGGACTGTTTTTTGGGTCACCACGCGTGCGTGACCAAAATAGTCTTGTGCCTGTTTTTCGGAAAGCACAAAGTCGGCGCAAAAATCTCCCGAGCTGCCTTCGGTGCCAATTTCGGTGATTTCGGTTACACGCAATGGGTTGTCGGAGTGCGCGTTGCATGACAGCAGCAGCAAACCCAAAGCGGCCAGCGCGATCTCTTTTACCATGTGGCCGTGCTCGCTTCGGTTGCGGTTTTGTAGGATACCGCTGGATGCCGATACACGTCGGCTTTGGATAGCTTGAAAAACCCGAACAGTTCGCCGAGCAACCACTGTAGCGATTGGTTTTGCACTGCAGATACGCTTTCGTACGCGCTGGCTTGCGTGTTGTAGTTTCCGACAATCTCGATGCCGATTGAATCTTCGTTCAGTGGGTATCGGTCGGGGTAGGCTTTGATCTTTTCGGCGTCATGCAGGTTCTTCGTGATGGCAGAGTAGCTGACGCCTTTTTGAAGCAGGATTGTTGCCACCGCCTGCAGCTGGGCCTTGCTGCAAATCCGGGTTTCGTAACACTTCGATTTGATTTTGCCCACATGGTGCGTTTTTCGATTCAGGTGAGCTGTTTGATAGATCGTGCCTGATTTGTCGATCAGGAAGTGCGCGCCATGGCCGCTGTTCTGATAGGAGTTGAACGTGTGTTGCGCGGTCGGCGCGCCGGTTTGGTGAATGACCAGCGCGTGGACGTGTGGCAAGTGCCCTTTTTCGAGGCCAGCATAGATTCTCTGATGAACGTGCGGGGCACTCAGGATGCCATTTTTGAGGGTTGCCATTGCGAGAGCTATTCGTTTTGAGTATTGGCGCCGAATGTATCTGTGTTGCAGTGCTGGTGCAAGCATGACGTTGCATTATTTTGGCTTACCGGGCGATGCACAGCGTAGGGCGGATAGGCCGTAGGCGCATCCGCCGTGGGCGGTGCGTTGAGACGATAACCGGCGGATGCGCTTCGTTTATCCGCCCTACGTGGCGCATGGCGCATCGATGGACTGCTAGACTTCTTGCTACGTCTTTGATTATGGATTTGACATGCCCGTCAACATCACCCACCACGGCGCCTTCCATGGCGTGACCGGCTCTTGCCATCAGCTGTTCATCGACGATGCGCGCAGTATGTTGATTGACTGCGGTCTGTTTCAGGGGGCGGAGACGTCGCCGGACGGGCGGGGTGGGGCGGATGCGCTGGAGATTGGGTTTGATCTGGCCGGGGTGCAGGCGCTGGTGGCCACGCATGTGCATATTGACCACGTGGGGCGCATTCCGTGGTTGTTGGCGGCGGGGTACAAGGGGCCGATCTATTGCAGCGAGCCGTCGGCCAAGTTGTTGCCGGTGGTGCTGGCCGATGCGTTTGCGTTGTCGGTGAGTCGTGACCGGCGGGTGGTGGAGCGTTACCTGCAGTTGGTGGAGTCGCGCATTCGGCCGGTGCCGTGGCGCACCTGGCAGACGGTGGCGAGCGGGCCGCAGGGGCGGTGTCGCATTCGCCTGCAGCGGGCGGGGCATATTCTGGGCTCGGCCTATGTGGAGTGCGAGCTGACCCGGCCGGGCGAGCCGGTGCGTCGGGTGGTGTTTTCGGGTGACCTGGGCGCGCCGTATGCGCCGCTGCTGCCGGCGCCCAAGTCGCCGTATCGGGCGGATGTGGTGGTGCTTGAGAGCACCTATGGCGACCGCAACCACGAGGGTCGGGCGAGCCGTCGCAAGCGGCTGCAGGCGGTGGTGGAGCGGGCGCTGGGCAATGGCGGCACGGTGGTGGTGCCGGCCTTCAGCATCGGGCGCACGCAAGAACTCCTCTATGAATTTGAAGACATTCTGCATCGCCAGCGGCTGCGGCCGGGGCGCTATGCCGAGCGCTGGGAAAAGCTGCGCATTTATCTGGATTCGCCTTTGGCGGGGCGCTTTACGCAGTTGTATCGCGAGCTGCAGCCGTTTTGGGATGCCGAAGCGCAGCGGCGGGTGAAGGCGGGGCGGCGGCCGTTGTCGTTTGAGCAGCTGGTGGCCATTGATGATCACAAGGCGCACGAGGCCAATGTGCGGCGCCTGGCGCGCAGCGGCGAGCCGGCGATTGTGATTGCGGCCAGCGGCATGTGCGCGGGCGGCCGGGTGGTCAATTACCTCAAGGCGATGCTGCACGACGCGCGGCACGATGTGGTGTTTGTGGGTTACCAGGCGCGCGGTACGGCCGGCGCGGCGATCCAGACCTACGGGCCGCGCGGCGGTTATGTGGATCTGGACGGCGAGCGCATCGAGATTCGCGCCGAGGTGCATACGCTCTCGGGCTATTCGGCGCATGCCGATCAAGACGGCTTGGTGCGCTTTGTGACCCGCATGCGGCATCTGCCCCGTGAGGTGCGGTTGATTCACGGTGATGACGATGCCCGCCGCACCTTGGCCGAGCGCTTGGTGCGCGAGACGGGTGGGGCGGTCGCGGTGTTGAATGGGTGATGTGCTGAGGTGGATGCCGGGTGTGGCGGCGGGCGGCGCATCCGCCGATTGTCGCCGGCAAATGGTTGAGGATGGTTCGAACGGTTTTGGTGGGCAGCAAAGCTGACCACCCTGCGGTGATCGGTGCCGGATGCATCGGCGGCAATTGGCCACCCTACGATCATTGGCATGACGCCGTGGTCCGGTAGACTACGGCCAAATTTGAAATTTACTTGCGCCCGTATGGCGGTGCAGGCAGGGGAGTGAAACGCGTGATTCTCGTAACAGGCGGCGCCGGCTTTATCGGCGCAAATTTCGTGCTCGACTGGCTGGCCAATAGCGGCGAGCCGGTGGTGAACCTCGACAAGCTCACCTACGCGGGCAACCTCGAAACCCTGCAATCGCTGCAAGGCGATGCGCGCCATGTGTTTGTGCAGGGCGACATCTGCGACCGGGCGCTGGTCGATGCCTTGCTGCATGAGCATCGCCCGCGGGCGATCGTGCACTTTGCGGCCGAGAGCCATGTGGACCGCTCCATCCATGGCCCGGGCGAGTTCATGCGCACCAACGTGGAGGGCACCTTCACCTTGCTCGAAGCGGCCCGTGCCTACTGGAGCGACATGGCCGAGCCGGCCAGGTCGGGCTTTCGCTTCTTGCATGTGAGCACCGACGAGGTCTACGGCTCGCTCGCGCCCGACGCGCCGGCCTTTACCGAAACCCATCCCTACGAGCCCAACAGCCCCTACTCGGCGAGCAAGGCGGCCAGCGATCACCTGGTGCGCGCCTGGCACCACACCTACGGCTTGCCGGTGGTAACCACCAACTGCTCAAACAACTACGGCCCGTACCAGTTCCCCGAAAAGCTGATCCCGCTGATGATCGTCAATGCGCTGGCCGGCAAGGCGCTGCCGATCTACGGCGACGGCATGAACGTGCGCGACTGGCTGTATGTGACCGACCACTGCAGTGCGATCCGCACCGTGCTGGCCGACGGCCGGCTGGGCGAGACTTACAACGTGGGCGGCTGGAACGAGATGCCCAACATCACCATCGTCAAGACCATCTGCGCCATTCTAGATGAGCTGCGCCCGTCCGAGGCCGGCCCGTATGAGCGCTTGCTCACCTATGTGACCGACCGCCCCGGCCATGACCGCCGCTATGCGATTGACGCGCGCAAGATCGAACGCGAACTCGGCTGGCGGCCGGCCGAAAGCTTTGAGACCGGCATTCGCAAAACCGTGCAGTGGTATCTCGACAACCCCGCCTGGATCGCCAACGTGCAAAGCGGCGCCTACCGGGAATGGGTGAGCAAGCAATACGCCGCACAAAGCTAAGGACATGACGATGACGCACGCTGCAAACCGCCCGCGAAAGGGCATCATCCTGGCCGGCGGCTCCGGCACCCGGCTGCACCCGGCCACGCTGGCTGTCTCCAAGCAACTGCTGCCGGTGTACGACAAGCCGATGATCTACTACCCGCTGAGCACGCTGATGCTGGCGGGCATTCGCGACATCCTGATCATCTCCACGCCTCAGGACACGCCGCGCTTCGAGCAGTTGCTGGGCGACGGCGCGCGCTGGGGCCTCAACCTGCAATACGCCGTGCAGGCGAGCCCCGACGGGCTGGCGCAGGCCTTTATCATTGGTGCTGACTTCATCGGCGGCGGGCCGAGCGCGCTGGTGCTGGGCGACAACCTGTTCTACGGCCACGATTTTGCCAAAGGCCTCGCCACCGCCAGCACCAGCGATGCCGGCGCCAGCGTGTTTGCCTACCCGGTGCTCGACCCCGAGCGCTACGGCGTGGTCGAGTTTGACGCCGACGGCCGTGCGGTGAGCCTGGACGAAAAGCCCGCCAAGCCCAAGAGCCGCTACGCCGTCACCGGCCTGTATTTTTACGACGAGCGCGTGGTCGACGTGGCCCGCAATCTCAAGCCCAGCCCGCGCGGCGAGCTGGAAATTACCGATGTGAACCGCCAGTACCTAGGGTGGGGTGCGCTCGATGTGCAGGTGATGGGCCGCGGCCATGCCTGGCTCGACACCGGCACGCACGAGAGCCTGCTCGAAGCCGGCATGTTCATCCAGACACTCGAAAAACGGCAAGGCCTCAAGGTGGGTTGCCCGGAAGAGGTCGCCTGGCGCAAGGGCTGGATCACCGGCGAACAGCTCGCCACGCTGGCCGCCCCGTTGAGCAAGAACGGCTACGGCCAATATCTCAAGCGATTGCTGGAAGACCGGGTGTTCTGATGCAAGTGACTGCCACCGATTTGCCCGAAGTGATGATCATCGAGCCGAAAGTGTTCGGCGATGCGCGCGGCTTCTTTCTCGAAAGCTTTAACGCCAAAGCCTTTGCCGAGGCCACCGGCGTGGATCTGCCCTTCGTGCAGGACAACCACTCGCGTAGCGCGCAGGGCGTGTTGCGCGGCCTGCACTACCAGATCAAGCAAGCGCAGGGAAAGCTCGTGCGCGTGGTGCGCGGCTCGGTGTTTGATGTGGCGGTAGACGTGCGCCGAAGTTCGCCTAACTTTGGCCGCTGGGTGAGCGTCGAGCTGAGTGAAGACAACAACCGCCAGCTATGGGTGCCGTCCGGCTTTGCGCACGGCTTTCTGGTGCTGTCGGCCAGTGCCGACTTTCTCTACAAAACCACCGACTACTACGCGCCCGAGCACGAACGCAGCGTGCTGTGGAACGACCCCGCCATTGGCATCGACTGGCCGCTGCCCGGCGCGCCGCTGCTCTCGGGCAAAGACAAGGTGGGCGCATTGTTGAAAGACGCCGAGGTGTTCGCATGAAGCTGCTGGTGACCGGCGCGACCGGGCAAGTGGGATGGGAACTGGCGCGCAGCCTGATGCCGCTGGGCGAAGTGGTGGCGCTCGACCGCGCCGCCTGCGATCTGTCCGACCCGCAAGCGGCCGCCGCCGTGGTGGCGGGCTACGCGCCGGATGTGATCGTGAATGCCGCGGCTTACACCGCGGTGGACAAGGCCGAGAGCGAGCCCGAGCTGGCCCACCGCATCAACGCCGAGGCGGTTGGGGCGTTGGCTGATACCGCTCGCGAATTGGGCGCGCTGCTGGTGCATTACTCCACCGATTATGTGTTCGATGGCCGCAAGGCCACGCCCTATACCGAAACCGATGCCACCGCGCCGCTCAATGTCTATGGCGCCAGCAAATTGGCCGGCGAGGCGGCGATTGCCGCCTCCGGCTGCGATCACCTGATTCTGCGCACCACCTGGGTGTACGCCGCGCGCGGGCAAAACTTTGTCGCCACCATGCTGCGCCTGTTCGCCGAGCGCGAAGCGCTGCGTGTGGTCGGCGACCAGCACGGCGCGCCGACCTGGGCCCGCAACATCGCCGATGCCACCGCCGGGCTGATCTGCTGGGCGCAAACGGCGACCGCCGCAGGCGATCCGGTGCAGCGCACTTTCAACCTCAGCGCCGCCGGCGAGACGACCTGGCACGGTTTTGCCGAAGAGATCCACCGCCTCGCCGTGCACCGCTGGCCCGATCACCCGTGGAAGCTGCGCGAGATCGAATCCATCCCCACCAGCGCCTACCCAACCCCCGCCGCGCGACCCCACAACTCGCGGCTCGACGGTGCCCGGCTCGCGGAAGAAACCCGCATCGTTATGCCCCACTGGCGCGACGCGCTGCTACGTTGCCTCGAAGAGCGGAATGCCCCATGAATCGCCTCGGGCGGACCCGGGCGCGCATCGATCGGCGATTGCCGATCGCGCCAAAACCCCGATGTTGGCACCGCGTAGGGCGGATAAGCCGCAAGCGCATCCGCCGCCATCGCAACGAAGCCGCACCGCGGCGGATGCGCTTGCGGCTTATCCGCCCTACGTTTGTCGAAAAACCGGATTCCGATGAGCGGATTTGAAAACTACCAAAGAGACACCACCGCGCTTGATCGCGAAATGGTGGTGCGCGGCGTGGTGCTTGGCCTCGACTGGGACGACGAGGCCCAAATGATGGCCCTTGCACGCGAAGCCCTGAGCAGCACACCGAAACACATCGAAGCCCTGGCGCGCGACCCCAACCCCCGGCTCAAAGCCAAGGGCGAACTGTTCGCCTTGGGCGTGCTGATGCTTAAAACCATGGCCGAAAGCGCCGCCATCGGCATCCACTCCCACGGCGGCCACGCCTGGAAAGCCTTCGGTCACGCGCTCCTCCAACTCAGCGACATCGCCCGCGCCGAAACGCCCGATACTCCCCCCGCCACATAGGCTGGGTGGCTCGCCGCCCACCAACAACGACCGACTCGAGCTCAGATCATCCGCATCGGGCACGTCCACCACCCATCACCACCCGCCAAGCAATCCAACCGACCGGCGCCGTCCTGCGCGGCACCGCCTGTTTGGTGGGCATCAAAGCTGACCACCCTACGAGGCTGACATGGCCACCGCTTTACCCAGAGCGCGACGGCGCCGAGTCAGGTGCAACGAAAAATCCATTTGCATATGACATGTGCGTTGTTGTAAGGTTTGGCCTCCACATGATTAGAGGTCAAAAAAACAATGAAAAACGGATATTTGATGGCGCTTTCGGTTGGGCTGTCGATGGTTGCCATTCCGGCGTCTGCTGCGGTGCCTGGCGTGGGTGATCTGTCGTTTGTGGCGATCAACGCCAGTGAAGATGGATTTGCCCTTGCATCATTTGTTGATCTGGCTGCGGGGACGCAGCTGTTCGTTACCGACAAGAGCTGGAATGGTTTGACGGTGGGCGCAGGCGGGGGCTTTGATACGGGTGAAGGCGTGCTTAGCTGGACGCTGTCGAGTGCGCTGTCGGCCGGTAGCGTGGTGCGCTTTTCGGCGGTGGACTCGGCAGCCAATGTGGCAGTGTCGCATGGCACGGTGAGCCGAAGCGGGAGCTTTTCGCTGGCTCAGACCAACGAAAGTCTGATGCTGTATCGCGACGACGGTGTTGGCGGGGTGCTGCCTCTGGCGGCGCTGGGCTATGGCGCCAGCTTTGCCAGTGAGATTGCCGGGTCGGGCCTTGAGGCGAAGGCGGTTGCGCTCAGCGGGACGGTGAAGTTCGCGGAGTACACCGGTGATCGTTCCAGTGCGGGTGGGCTTTCGGGCTATATGGAGAGCGTTGGTGATCCGTCGCAGTGGACCAAGCTGTCGAGCGGTGATGTGTCGCTGGTTACGCCCAATCTGACCGCGTTTTCCGTGATGGCGCCGGTGCCGGAGCCTGAGACTTACGCCATGCTGCTTGCGGGGCTGGGTGTGGTCTCGGCGGTGGCCCGGCGTCGCAAGCGCATGGGCTAGGCCCCTGAAGCGTTTTCAATGAATGACAAAATGGCGCCGGATCGGTACGATCCGGCGCCATTTTTACGAGCCACAGTGTGTCGGTGTGGCTTCAGTCCGGCAGGCGACGCTCAAGTGCGAACAAGTCAGCGATCGTTTCGCGTTCGCGGATGAGGTGGCACTGTGGGCCATCGACCATCACTTCGGCCGCGCGGGCGCGGGTGTTGTAGTTGCTGGCCATGGTCATGCCGTAGGCGCCGGCCGACAGAATGGCGAGCAGATCGCCGTCGCCAACCTTGAGTGAGCGGCTGCGCGCAAGGAAGTCACCGCTTTCGCAGATGGGGCCGACGACGTCGTAGGTTTGTGCGGGTACATCGCGGGCGATGACTGGCACGACCTCGTGATAGGCGTCGTACAGCGCGGGGCGGGCGAGGTCGTTCATGGCGGCGTCGACGACGGCGAAGTGTTTTTCTTGCCCCGGCTTGAGGTATTCGATGCGGGTCAGCAGCAGGCCGGCGTTGCCAATCAGCGAGCGGCCGGGTTCGAGCAGAATTTCTTCGTCGCGGCCGGCCAGCGCCTTGAGCACCGGGGCGAGGTAGTCGTCAGCCACGGGCGGGGTTTCGTCTGAGTAGCGAATGCCCATGCCGCCACCGATGTCGATGTGGGCGAGGCGGATGCCTTCGTTAGCCAGTTGCTTAACCAAGGTGAGCACGCGCTCGGCGGCCTCGCCGGCGGGGGCGGGGTCGAGCAGCTGCGAGCCGATGTGCGAGGCGATGCCTTTGATGGCGATGCTCGGCAGCGTGGCGGCCTTGCGGTAGAGCGCGAGGGCATCGTCGAAAGCGACCCCGAACTTGTTGTTCTTGAGCCCGGTAGAGATGTACGGGTGGGTTTTGGGGTCGACGTCGGGATTGACCCGAAAGGCGATCGGCGCAATCTTGCCGCATTCAGCGGCGACGTTGGCGAGGCGATCGAGTTCGGCGGCGGACTCGACGTTGAAGCAGCGAATGCCGGCGTCCAGCGCCAGGCGCATTTCGCCCGCGGTTTTGCCTACGCCCGAGAACACCACTTTGGCCGCGTCGCCACCGGCGGCGATCACGCGTTGCAGCTCACCACCCGAGACGATGTCGAAACCCGCACCGAGGCGCGCGAAGGCGTTGAGGATGCCGAGATTGGAGTTGGCCTTGACGGCATAGCAGATGCTCGCCCGACGACCGGCCAGCGCGTGCTGATAGGCTTGAAAGGCTTTTGTCAGCGCAGCGCGGGAGTATACGTAGGTCGGCGTGCCGAATTGTTCGGCAATGGCGGTCAGCGGGACGGCTTCGACCTGCAGGGTGGCGTCGCCCGTGAGGGTCGGCATGGGATAGGCGGTCATTGTGCGGAGCGGGGGGCTTGGGGTTTGGTACTATCCGCAGCGTTGGCCGCGGGTCGTTCCGGAATATAGAGATCACCCTTGATGCCGCAGGCAGCCAGCATAAAGAGCAGGGCGAGGGACAGGACGGCGCGTCGGATCGTCATTGATGGGCCGGAAAAAAAGCAAAATCGTAGCAGAAAGGGGGTGAGGCATGGACGAATCGACGTTTGTTACCGTGGCTGAACGGGAACTGGAGAAGATCGAATACGCGCTGGAGGCTTGCGGTGCGGAGCTGGATGTCGAGGTACAGCCGGGTGGTGTGCTCGAGGTGAGCTTCGACGATGACAGTAAGTTGGTGATCAATCGCCATGTGGCCGCACAGGAAATCTGGCTGGCGGCACGCAGTGGCGGTTTTCACTTTCGTCTGCAGAACGGGCTGTGGGTCGATACGCGTGGCGGCGAGGAGCTGTATATCGTGCTGTCGCGGGTGACCAGCGATCAGGGTGGTCGTGCGGTGACGGTAACGCCCGCAGCGGCTTGAACGGGCACAATAAACGCGGCGGGGGGGGGGCGGGGGGTGGGCGCCACCCGGGGGGGGGGGGCGGTGTTTGGTTATGGAGGGGGGGGGGGGGGGGGGGGCGGGGGTGGGGGGGGGGGGGGGGGG
>JAPWHF010000005.1:0-35136 GCA_027214125.1 Zoogloeaceae bacterium G21618-S1 | reverse complement strand
CCTGCCTCAGTTTTTTTAATTATACTGTGCGTGCGGCCACGTAACGCCCCCCTGGGGTTTTACGGGCCAAAATAACCGGGGCCTGGGGGTAATTGTTGGGCGCAAGTCGCCGCGTTGTCCTGCATTTCTTTGAATCGCTAGCGCATGGGCCTGTCGTCAGCGTTGTGGCATCGCGCTGATCGAGTTTGGCCGACGATTGATGACCGGTGCCGGCGTTGGGCGCAGATCCTCTACCGGCGCCGGCGCTTGCGTTTTGGGTTGCGTCGGCATGGGCGGTGGCGTGTTGCGGCCGCCGCCAAAGAGTTCGGCCGGAAAGGCCGGGATTGCTTCGCTGGGGGCTTCCATGGCCGCGCTACCGTCTTCGAGCATCATTTCGGGAAGCTCGGGCGGCAGAGGCGCTTCGTTTTCGGCATAGACCCAATCAGGCTCGACATCGGGCCGCGCGCTGATGTAATTCAGGCGCCCCGGTTGCGGGAGCTTGGTTTCGGGCCGGCCTTCGAGCGCGACCTTCATGTAGTCGATCCAGATCGGCAGCGCGGTGGCACCGCCGGTTTCGCCGCGGCCGAGATTCCTGGGCTGGTCGAAACCGACCCAGGAGATTGCAACGACCTCGGGGTTGTAGCCGCAGAACCAGGCGTCGACATAGTCATTGGTGGTGCCAGTCTTGCCGGCCAGATCGCCCCGCTTGAGTTTGAGCGCCCGTGTCGCCGTGCCGGCCCGTACGACTTCCTGCAGCATCGAGTCCATGACGAAGGCGTTGCGTTCGTCGATCACCTTGGCCGCGGTTTTGCCCGCGACCGGTGGGTCGACCTTGGCAATGGTGTTGCCGGCGTCGTCGAGGATCTCCTTGATCACGTAGGGCTGCACGCGATAGCCGCCGTTGGCGAAGACCGCATAGCCGGTGGCCATCTCCCAGGGGGTGGCGGCACCGGCGCCCAGCGCCATGGTGAGATAGGCGGGGTGGTTTTTCGGCGGGAAACCGAAGCGGCTGATGTAGTCCTGCGCGTAGCTCGGGCTGACCGATTGCAGCAGCCGGATCGAGACCATGTTCTTGGACTTGGCCAGCGCGCGGCGCAGGGTCATGGGGCCTTCATATTTGTGATCGTAGTTGCCGGGCTCCCAGTCCTGACTGCCGGTGACGCCGGCGGGGAAATAGAGGGGCTCGTCTTCGACATAGGTGCCCGGGCTGTATCCACGCTCCAGTGCGGCGGAGAAGATGAAGGGCTTGAAGCTGGAACCCGGCTGGCGCATGGCCTGCGTGGCGTGGTTGAACTTGTTGCGGAAAAAGTCGAAACCGCCCACCAGCGCGCGCACCGCGCCGGTGTCGGAGTCGATGGCCACCAGTGCGCCTTCGACATCGGGGAGCTGAGTGAGCTGCCAGCCGTCCTTCTTCTCGTCACGGATACGCACGATGGCGCCCGGGCGGATGCGTTTGGCGGCTGGGGCCTTTTCGCTGAGCATGGGGGCGGCAAAGCGCAAGCCTTTGTCACCTATCGTGATGCTCTGCCCACCGCGATAGACCGTGACGGACTTCGGGTTGGCCTGCGTTACAACCGCAGCGAGCATGTCGCCATAGTCGGGCACATCGCCAAGCGCGGTTTCCATGGCCTCGTTGCGCAGATCGCCGGCAGGCGGGAGCTCGATGAACTTTTCGGGGCCGCGATAGCCGTGGCGGCGGTCGTAGGCTTGCAGGCCGTCGCGCAGGGCCTGGTAGGCGGCTTCCTGCTCGTCCCGCGTGATGGTGGTGATGATGCGGATGCCCAGTTCGTAGGCTTTGTCCTCGAACTGCTCGACGGCGATTTGCCGGGCCATTTCGGCGACGTAGTCTGCATGGAAGAACGAGGCTTCGTTGCGATCGGCGGCCGACGCTTTTGCGGTACGGATGGGTTCGGCTCGGGCGGCTTCAAGCGTGGCGTCGTCGATGAAATGCAACTCGTGCATGCGCCGTAATACATAATGCTGGCGCAATTGTGCGCGGCTCGGGTTGACCACCGGGTTGTAGGCCGAGGGCGCCTTGGGCAGGCCGGCCAGCATGGCCGCTTCGCCCACCGTGAGCTCGCTCAGCTGTTTGCCGTAGTAGGTGCGCGCGGCGGCAGAGAAGCCGTAGGCCCGGCGGCCGAGGTAGATCTGATTGACGTACAGCTCGAGAATCTGGTCTTTGCTGAGGTTTTGTTCAATCTTGAGTGACAGCAGAATCTCGTAAAGCTTGCGGGTGATGGTTTTTTCACGGGTCAGGAAGAAATTTCGCGCCACCTGCATGGTGATGGTCGATGCGCCCTGCGCCTTGCCGCCAGATACCAGATTTGCAGATGCAGCACGTGCAATGCCCAGCAGGTCGACCCCGGGGTGTTCATAGAAGCGCTCGTCCTCGGCAGAAAGAATGGCGTGCTTGAGAACCGCCGGAACATCAGTGATAGTCACGAAAGTGCGGCGCTCTTCACCGTATTCGCCGATGAGATGTCCGTCCGATGTGTAGACGCGGAGGGGGATCTTGGGGCGATAGTCGGTGAGGATTTCAAGGGACGGAAGTTTCGGCCACGCGAATGCCGCCACCGCGGCCAAAGTGGCGATACCCATGACCGCCAGCCCAATCAGGGCGAAAAACGGGTAAAGAACCCAGCGCATGCGTCGTAAATGTCCTGTAGATGAGTCGGGCGATTATACGGGCGCAGGCGCAACGGCTCCAATGAATGACACTGGAAAGCGATTCTTTACACATGCCATCGTTGTTGCTAGCATTGAAGCGTTTTTTCACATGTTGCGCCTAACATGAAGAAATTTAAGGGTTTTCTTTGTGATCAACTTATCGGTTTTTAACCCGAAGGCGCGCCCACTTGTGGGGCTCGATATTTCTTCCTCGGCGGTCAAGCTCGTAGAGCTCTCTGGCAGCCTGAAGGAAGGAATTCGAATAGAGCGCTATGCGGTCGAGCCCCTGCCTCGTGACGCGGTCACAGACGGGAATATTGCCAATCTCGAAGCGGTCGCCGAGACGATCAAGCGCGCGCTAAGGCGCATGGGCGCTGGCGTCAAGCAAGTTGCCATGGCCCTGCCAGCATCGGCGGTCATCACCAAGAAAATCCTGTTGCCTGAAGGCCTGCGCGAGCAGGAGATGGAAGTTCAGGTCGAAAGCGAGGCCAATCAATACATTCCCTTTGCGCTGGACGAGGTCAATCTGGACTTCCAGGTGCTGGACGAGTCTCACGACGTGCCGGGCGAAATGGATGTCCTGATCGCAGCCTCTCGCAAAGAGAAGGTCGAGGATCGCGTTGCCGCGGCTGAGGCGGCTGGCCTGAAGGCCGTGATCATGGATGTCGAATCGTTTGCGGCGCAGTCGGCCTTCGATTTTGTCTGCCAGCAGCTGCCTGAGAAGGGCAAGGGCGCGATCATCGCGCTGGTCGACATCGGTGCAAATCAGCTCAATGTCACGGTATTGCGCGACGGGGTGCAGGTGTATACCCGCGAGCAGGCCTTTGGTGGCCATCAGCTGACGCAGGATATTGCCCGGCACTACGGCATGAGTACCGAAGAGGCCGAAGCAGCCAAGCGCTCTGGCAGCTTGCCGGAAAACTATGCCAGCGAGTTGCTGCGCCCCTTTATGGATAGTCTGGCGCTCGAAGTGTCGCGTGCGTTGCAGTTCTTTTTTACCTCCACGCAGTTCAATCAGGTCGATCACATCGTCCTTGCGGGCGGCTGTGCCGTGATCTCCGGACTGGCCGAAGTGGTTGGCGGGCGCACCCAGGTGGATACGGTGGTGGCTAACCCCTTTACCAAGATGCAGTTGTCTTCCAAGGTTCGCCCCAAAAACTTGATGGCGGATGCGCCTTCACTGCTGGTGGCGTGCGGCCTGGCTTTGCGGAGGTTTGATTGATGATTCGAATCAACCTGCTGCCCCACCGTGAAGAAAAACGCCGTCAGCGGCGTCAGCAGTTCTATCTGCTCGCCGGTGCGATGGTGGTACTCGGGGCGCTCATTGGTGTGTTGGTCAGCACCATCATCGGCGGCGTTATTGAAGCTCAGGAAGAAAAAAACAACTTCCTGAAAACCGAAATAGCCAAACTTGACAAGGATATCGCCGAGATCAAGCGGCTTCGGAGCCAGATCGATTCGCTGCTGGCACGCAAGCAGGTGATCGAGTCCCTGCAGGGGCATCGCGCCGAAACGGTTCATTTGCTTAACGAGCTGGTGCGGCAGACGCCTGAAGGGGTCTTTCTTCGTTCGATCAAACAGAACGGCCTGAAAGTGACGCTGATCGGCTACGCGCAATCCAACGCCCGGGTGTCGACCTTGATGCGCAATCTGGATGGTTCCGAGTACCTCGGTCAGCCGACGCTGGTCGAGATCAAGACGGCGACGTTGAAAGAAATGGATGATCGCCGAGTCAGCGAATTTACCCTGGACGTCAGCCTTGAACGACCCAAGGATGCGGAGCAGGTCGCTGTGGCAGGAGGTCCGGTGAAATGAAGTCATCGACACCCAAAACCCGGCGTCAGCCATCAATTGATCTGAACCGTCTTGCAGACGATTTTCGGGGGCTTGATCCGAATGACCCCGGCGTCTGGCCGTTGGCGCCTCGGGTCGTCTTTCTCGTTGCCATACTGGTGGCTACTGTTGCAGGGGCGTGGTGGTTCTTTTGGCAGGACCAGATGGACACACTGACCCAGCGCGAGGCGGAAGAAGTGACCTTGCGGGCCGACTGGGTTGGTAAAAAGCGTCAGTCAGTCAATCTCGATGTCCATTTGCAACAACTGGCCGAGATCGACCGTCAGTTTGGTGCCTTGCTTCGGCAACTGCCCAACAGGGCAGAGATGGATTCGCTGCTGGCCGATATCAACCAGGCGGGTTTGGGGCGGGGCTTGCAGTTTGAGCTCTTCAAGCCGGGCGGCGATGTTATCAAGGAGTTCTACGCCGAGATGCCAATCGCGATTCGACTGGTCGGTCAATATCATGATCTGGGTGCGTTTGCGGGCGATGTGGCGAAAATGCCACGGATTGTGACGCTGAACAATCTGGCTATTGAGCGGCCGAAGCCGGGCGAACCCCTGAAGATGGATGCAACGGCGGTGACCTATCGTTATCTCGACGAAGAGGAACTCGCTCAGCAACAACAAGCCGCGGCGCAAGCCAAGAAGCCGAGGTGAGGGCGCCATGAAAAAGTGGATATTCCTGATTCCAGTGGTTTTGGCCGCATGCACGGCCGAGCAGGACGATTTGCGATCCTGGATGGCCCAGCAGGAGGCCGGCATGAAGGGGCAGGTGAAACCGCTTCCGGAGATCAAGCCGTTTCCGGTTGTTGATTACGATGCCTTTACGCAGATCAACCCCTATGACGCCGATAAGTTTGTTGCAGCACGCGTCGTCGTGGGCGGTGGTCGGGCACCTGACGCCAATCGTCAGAGAGAGCCTCTTGAGTCCTATCCGTTGGAGTCATTGAAGATGGTGGGGGTGTTGCTAAAAACCGGCGCTTCGCATGCATTGATTGACGCGGGGGGCAGTATTTATCAAGTCCGCTCGGGGAGCTACATGGGCCAGAATTTTGGCGTTGTGACCAGCATTTCGGAGTCCGAAGTGACGTTGACGGAACTGGTTGAAGATTTGAACGGCGACTGGGTCGAGAGAACGAGTGCGCTGTACTTGCAAGATCAGCAGGAGACGACGCAATGAAGTTCAATATGGGTTACTTTGTGGTCGCTGCGGGCTTGTGGATGGCGCAGGCGACGTCGCCGGTGGTGGCCCAGGCCACAATGGCCGAAACGGTGATGACTGAAAACGCCATCGAGGCCCTGGACGTATCCCGGCAAGGGGCGAGCATCTATGTCAAAGTGCGCTTGAAAACGCCGATGGCGCAGCCGCCTGCGAGTTTCAGTGTGGCCAGTCCGGCGCGCATCGCCTTCGACTTTCCGGGGACAGGGAATGCGCTTGGGCGCAGCCTTCAGGCGATTGATGAAGGCGATTTGCGTAGCGCGAACATTGTCCAGGTGGGTGACCGTACGCGCCTTGTGTTGAACCTGATCAAGATGACGCCCTATGACACGACAGTTGAGGGTCAGGATGTCGTGATTGCGCTCTCCCCCGTTCGTCGCGAGCCGTCCGAGCTTCGCCCCAACGATCGCCCGTTTGCGAGCTTCGCCGAGACCAAATCGGCAGCGGCTGCGACGGATGAAAAGTTCGTGCGTGACATCAACTTCCGCCGCGGTACCGAGGGTGAGGGGCGGATTGTCGTCGAATTGAGCGATCCCGATACCGGCATCGATATTCGCCAGCAGGGCGACGCGTTGGCGGTTGATTTCCTCAAAACCAAGTTACCCGAGAATCTGCGCCGCAAGTCGGATGTGACTGATTTCGCTACGCCGGTGACTGAATTTGTCGTGCAGCCGCAAGGCGCTAATACCCGCCTGCTGATCAAGCCCAATGGCTTGTGGGAGCACAACGCGTACCAGAGCGACAATCAGTTTGTGGTTGAGATCAAGCGTGTTGTCGAAGATCCGAAGAAGCTCGTTCAGGGCGCGCGCGGGAAGTTTCAGGGGGACAAGCTGTCGCTGAACTTCCAGAACATCGATGTGCGTTCGGTGTTGCAGGTCATCGCTGATTTCACCGACTTCAACATCATCACCAGCGATACGGTTCAGGGCAGCCTGACCCTTCGCCTCAAGGATGTTCCGTGGGATCAGGCGCTCGACATCATTCTGCAGTCCAAGGGCTTGGACATGCGCAAGCATGGCAACGTGATCTGGATCGCACCGCGCGATGAACTGGCCGCACGCGAAAAGCTTGAACTCGAAGCCTTGGCGCAGATCGGTGATCTGGAGCCGCTGAAGACCGAGAGCTTCCAGATCAACTATCACAAAGCCAAGGAGATCTTTGATTTCCTCAAGGACAAGAACCAGACGGTGTTGTCCAAGCGTGGCAGCGTCATCGTGGATGAGCGCAGCAACAAGGTCTTCGTGACGGATGTGGGGACACGCCTGGACGACTTGCACCGACTGATTCAGGAAATTGACATTCCCCCGCGTCAGGTGTTGATCGAAGCGCGGATTGTCGAAGCCGACAAAGGCTTTGCAAAAGACTTGGGCGTGCGGCTCGGCGTCCATCAGCGCGATGTGACGGCGGGGAAATCTGGATTGCGTACGGTGATCGGCGGAGGTCTTTTGGATACTGGGTTTCATACCGGACAGGTTTCGGATACGCCCGATTTCCTTCGAGATAGTTTGAGCGTCAACATGGCGGCTGCACCGTCAACCGGAACTGCTGGTCAGCTTTCCCTGATCCTCGCAAATAGCGCGCTCACCCGTTTTCTCAATCTGGAGCTCAGCGCGCTTGAGGCCGACAACCGTGGCCGTGTGGTCTCGAGCCCGCGTGTGTTGACGGCGAACCAGGTGGAGGCGGTGATGGAACAAGGCACCGAGATTCCCTACCAGTCGGCGACCAGCTCAGGAGCAACCAGTGTTCAGTTCCGCAAGGCGGTGTTGTCGTTGAAGGTGCGCCCGAACATCACGCCGGATGGTCGCATTCAGTTATTCGTCGACGTGAATAAGGACAAGCCGGGGGCAACGGTTCCGGGCGGTGTTGCGATCGATACCAAGCATGTGAAGACAGAGGTGATGATCGAGAACGGCGGCACTGTTGTGATCGGCGGCGTGTATGAAGAAACGGAATCAAAGCAGGTGGAGCGCGTGCCGTTCCTAGGGGAAATTCCGGTCGTTGGCGCGTTGTTCCGTAAGACACAAGAAGTCTCTGACCGAAAAGAACTGCTGATCTTCATCACGCCGCGCATCGTGACGCAAGCGTTGTCGCTGCGGTAAGCCCATGGTGTCGGCTGGCGCGGCAAAGGCCGACACCTTGGTGACGCGTTTGACCCCCTGCATTGTTTTGGTGGGGATGATGGGCGCAGGAAAAACGACGGTGGGGCGCGAGTTAGCTCGGCGCTTGCATCGTCGTTTTGTTGATAGCGACCATGAAATCTGTGCGCGTACCGGTGTGTCGGTGCCAGTCATTTTCGATGTCGAAGGTGAGCCGGGTTTTCGCCGGCGCGAGTCGCAGGTGATTGAGGATCTGTCGCAGGAGCAGGATCTGGTCCTTGCGACCGGTGGTGGCGTCGTACTTGCGGAAGAGAATCGCAAGGTGCTGCGTGAGCGCTGCCTTGTGATCTACCTCGATGTGCCGCCAGCCGTTCTTTGGGAGCGCACGCGCCACGACCGGAATCGGCCGCTGTTGCAGGTTGAAGATCCGCGCGGGCGTATTGAGTCGCTCTATCATGAGCGGGATCCGCTTTATCGCGCCGTGGCGCATGTAGTTGTCCCTGGGGGCCGCGGTAGCGCAAAATCGATGCTTCGAAAGATCGAGAAGGCTCTGGAACTTGCATGCGAAAACTGACGGTTGCACTGGGTGAGCGTAGTTATCCGATTCTGATTGGTGGGGGCGTGCTCGATAGCGCCGAGGCGATTGCGGCAGCGGTAAAGACGCCGCGGGTCGCCATCGTGACCAACGATGTGGTCGCGCCGCTCTATCTCGACCGGCTGATCGCCACGCTGGCTCGGGTGGGTATTGCCTGCGATAGCGTGGTTCTGCCCGATGGCGAGGCGCACAAGGACTGGAAGACGCTCAACACGATCTTCGACGCCTTGCTGGCTGGCCACTTTGACCGCAGCACGACGCTGATTGCGCTCGGCGGCGGGGTGGTGGGGGACATGGCCGGCTTTGCGGCTGCTACCTATCAGCGCGGGATTCCCTTTATTCAGATACCGACCACCCTGCTCTCGCAGGTGGATTCTTCCGTCGGTGGTAAAACTGCGATCAACCACCCGCTCGGCAAGAACATGATCGGGGCGTTTCACCAGCCTCAGCTGGTGTTGGCGGATACCGAAGTGCTCAACACACTCCCCGACCGGGAGCTGAAAGCCGGCCTTGCGGAAGTGATCAAGTACGGATTGATTCGCGATCCCGCGTTCTTCGATTGGCTTGAGATCAATATCGATAAATTGCTCGGGCGCGACCCACTGGCGCTGGCCGAGGCGATCGAACGTTCTTGTGCCAACAAATCCCAGATCGTGTCGGAGGACGAGACCGAGCGCGGCGTGCGCGCCTTGCTTAACCTCGGCCATACCTTTGGCCACGCCATTGAAGCCGGTATGGGCTTCGGCGTCTGGTTGCATGGCGAGGCAGTGGCGGCCGGCATGGTGATGGCGGCCAGTCTGTCGCAGCGCCAGGGCTGGCTGTCGACGCAGCAGTATGAGCGGGCGGTGGCGCTGATTTCGCGTGCCGGCCTGCCTGTGCTTGGTCCACGACTTGGGTCGTCCCGTTATCTTGAGTTGATGGCACACGACAAAAAGGTCGAAGCCGGCCGGCTTCGCCTGGTGTTGTTGCGCGATATTGGCGATGCTGAAATTTTCTCCGATGTGCCAATGGCCGACATCGCTTCGGCCATTGATGCCTGCTGCGAGACGGCATGATGTTGGCCGGCTACGCGATCACCGAAGAAAACTCACGTGGACGTCGACAGGCCGAGGATCAGCCGACGGCGCGAGGTGAGTTCCAGCGAGACCGGGACCGCATCATTCATTCCACCGCGTTTCGTCGCCTGGAATACAAAACCCAGGTTTTCGTGAATCACGAAGGTGATTTGTTCAGAACCCGGCTGACGCACAGCATTGAAGTCGCCCAGATCACCCGCACGATCGCACGTGCGCTGGCGCTGAATGAAGATCTCGCTGAAGCGATCGCCCTGGCACACGACCTCGGTCACACGCCCTTCGGCCACGCCGGTCAGACGGCGCTCAATACGTGCATGAAGGCGTATGGCGGCTTCGAGCACAACCTGCAGTCCTTGCGCACTGTCGATGTGCTTGAAGAGCATTACGCCGAGTTTGACGGGCTGAATCTGACCTATGAAACCCGCGAGGGCATTCTCAAGCATTGTTCGCGGGAAAATGCCGCGGCGCTCGGTGCGCTCGGTCAACGCTTTCTCGACGGCACCCAGCCGAGCGTAGAGGCACAATTGGCCAATCTGGCGGACGAAATTGCCTACAACAACCATGACATTGACGACGGGTTGCGCTCGGGGCTCATTACGCTTGAGCAACTCGACGGTGTCGAAATCTTCGCAGTGCAACGGCGAGCGGTCGAGGCGCGTTACCCCGGGCTCGCCGGTCGTCGGCTGATTCACGAAACCATTCGTCGCATGATCAACCTGATGGCGGTAGACCTGATCGACCAGACGCGTCAGAACATTGCCTCTGCAAGGGTACAAACGCTGGAGGACGTGCATGCCGCGCCGCGCCTGGTGGCCTATTCCGACACCCTGCGGCCGTCCCTCAATCAGCTCAAGGCCTTTTTGCGCGAGAACCTCTATCACCACTATCAGGTGCTGCGCATGACGGACAAGGCGCGGCGAATCATTGTCGATCTGTTCGGCGCTTTTCTTGCCGATCCGCGGCTGTTGCCGCCGCAATATCAGCGGCGGGCCGATACCGATGCCGCGCGCGCCATTGCCGATTACATCGCCGGCATGACCGATCGCTACGCCATGAAAGAACATCGTCGGCTGTTTGCCGTCGGTGAAATTCACTGAGCATTTCCCTTTTTTGCGCACTGCAAAAAATACTTGAAGGCCTGGGGATCGGGCTGTATATTCGAGAGTCCGCCAAGTGTGTTCGTAACGGCGCCGCCAAGTGCGTCGTGTAGAGCCGGTGCGCAAGCGACCGGCTTTTTTGACGCCTGCCGTAATCGCGTTGCCGAGCCGCTCCGGTCCAAGGCCGGATGACGGGCAGGCACGAAGTGTCGAGGAAAAAGTATGAGCATTCCCCACAAGCAGGGCCTATATGACCCCGCCAACGAACATGACGCCTGCGGTGTCGGTTTTATTGCCCATATCAAGGGTGAAAAACGCCACGACATCGTAATTCAGGGTCTCGAGATCCTCAAAAACCTCGATCACCGGGGCGCCGTGGGTGCAGACGCACTCCAGGGCGATGGCGCGGGTCTGCTGCTTCAGCTGCCCGACCAGCTCTACCGTGAGGAAATGGCCGCTCAGGGCGTGACCCTGCCGCCCGTGGGTGACTACGGCGTCGGTATGGTGTTCATGCCTAAAGAGCACGCCTCGCGTATGGCCTGTGAGGAAGAAATCGAGCGCGCCATCCGTGCCGAAGGGCAGGTGGTGATCGGCTGGCGCGACGTGCCGGTCAACCCCGACATGCCGATGTCGCCGACGGTGCGCAAGACCGAGCCGATCATCCGCCAGATTTTCGTCGGCCGTGGCCCGGACATCATGGTGACCGACGCGCTCGAGCGTAAGCTCTACGTGATCCGCCGTCGTGCGGCCAACGCGATCATGCGTCTGGAGCTTGAGCACGCCAAAGAGTTCTACATGGTGTCGATGTCGGCGCGCACCATCGTCTACAAAGGCCTGCTGCTGGCTGATCAGGTCGGTGAGTACTACCTTGATCTGGTCGACCCGCGTACGGTCTCGGCGCTGGCACTGGTACACCAGCGTTTCTCGACCAATACTTTCCCCAAGTGGAACCTGGCCCACCCCTTCCGCATGATCGCGCACAACGGCGAGATCAACACCCTGCGCGGCAACTACAACTGGATGCGCGCACGCGAGAAGGGCGTGTCCTCGCCGCTGCTGGGCAAGGATCTGGAAAAGATCTGGCCGCTGATCTACCCGGGCCAGTCCGACTCCGCCGCCTTCGACAACGCGCTCGAACTGCTGGTGATGGGCGGCTACACCATGGCCCACGCGGTGATGATGATGATCCCCGAGGCCTGGGAGTCGCACACCCTGATGGGCGAGCAGCGTCGCGCCTTCTATGAATACCACGCTGCCATGATGGAACCGTGGGACGGCCCGGCCGCCGTGGCCTTTACCGACGGTGTACAGATCGGCGCCACGCTCGACCGTAACGGCTTGCGTCCGGCGCGTTATCTGGTGACCGATGACGACCTCGTCGTGATGGCGTCCGAATCCGGCGTGCTGCCGATTCCTGACAGCAAGATCGTCAAGAAATGGCGTCTTCAGCCCGGCAAGATGTTCCTGATCGACATGGAGCAGGGCCGCATCATCAATGACAAAGAGCTGAAAGAATCGCTCGCTACGGCCAAGCCGTATCGCGAGTGGAATCAGCGCATCAACATCAAACTCGATGGCCTGGAAGAGTCCGTGGCGTCGGTAGCGACCGAGTGCCGTGCCAGCTTGCTTGACCGCCAGCAGGCCTTTGGTTTCACGCAGGAAGACATCAAGTTCATCCTCGAACCGATGGCTCGCGCCGGTGAAGAAGGCACAGGCTCGATGGGTAACGACGCGCCGATGGCCGTGTTGTCGAGCAAGGAAAAGCCGCTCTACAACTACTTCCGTCAGCTCTTTGCGCAGGTCACCAACCCGCCGATCGATCCGATCCGCGAGCAACTGGTGATGTCGCTGGTGTCCTTCATCGGCCCGCGCCCCAACCTGCTCGAAATCAACGAGATCAACCCGCCGTACCGCCTTGAAGTCACGCAGCCGGTGCTGAACTTTGCCGACATGGCAAAGATCCGCAACATCGCGCGCTACACCGGCAACAAGTTCCGCTCGGCAGAGCTGGATGTGTGCTACCCGGTGGCCTGGGGCAAGGCCGGTGTCGAGGCGCGCCTCGCCTCGCTGTGTGCCGAAGCTGAAGACGCGGTGGCGCAGGGCTTCAACATCCTGGTGGTGTCCGATCGCAACGTGGATGCCGACAACGTCGCCATCCCCGCGCTGCTGGCCACCTCCGCCATTCACCAGCACCTGGTGAGCAAGGGCCTGCGCACGCGCGCCGGCCTGGTGGTCGAAACCGGCACTGCCCGCGAAAACCATCATTTTGCCGTGCTTGCCGGCTATGGTGCGGAAGCGGTTCACCCCTACCTCGCGCTCGAAACCCTGCAGACGCTGGCCGGTGACGCCGAGGCCGGTGAGAAGGCCATTGCCCATTTCGTCAAAGCGGTGGGCAAGGGCCTGTGCAAGATCATGTCCAAGATGGGCATCTCGACCTATATGTCCTATACCGGTGCGCAGATCTTCGAAGCGGTCGGTCTCAAGCAGAGCCTGCTCGACAAGTACTTCACCGGCACTACCAGCCAGGTGGAAGGCGTTGGTGTGTTCGAAGTCATGGAAGAGACGCTGCGCCTGCACCAGAAGGCTTTCGGTGACGACCCGGTGCTGGCCGAGCTGCTAGATGCGGGTGGCGACTACGCCTTCCGCATCCGCGGTGAAGAGCACATGTGGACGCCCGACACCATTGCCAAGCTGCAGCACGCAACGCGTTCCGGCAAGGCGGATACCTACAAGGAATACGCCCGCCTGATCAATGACCAGACCAAGCGTCACATGACGATGCGTGGCCTGTTCGAGATCAAGGTTGCCGGCGCGCCGGTGCCGCTCGACGAAGTCGAATCGGCCAAGGAAATCGTCAAGCGCTTTGCGACCGGTGCCATGTCGCTCGGCTCCATTTCCACCGAGGCGCACACCACGCTGGCCGTGGCGATGAACCGCATCGGCGGCAAGTCGAACACGGGCGAAGGCGGTGAAGATCCGAAGCGCTTTACGCCGGTCACCACGCCGACCAAGCTCTCCGAGCTGATTGGCGCGGGTCGTATCGAGCGTGATCTCGACCTGTCGCCGGGCGACAGCCTGCGCTCGTCGATCAAGCAGGTGGCCTCGGGTCGCTTCGGTGTGACGACTGAATATCTCGCCAACGCCGACCAGATCCAGATCAAGATGGCCCAGGGCGCCAAGCCCGGAGAGGGCGGTCAGCTGCCCGGCCACAAGGTGTCCGAATACATCGGCTTCCTGCGCCACTCGGTGCCGGGCGTTGGCCTGATTTCGCCGCCGCCGCACCACGACATCTACTCGATTGAAGATCTGGCGCAGCTGATCCACGATCTGAAAAACGCCAACAAGAAGGCCTCGATCAGCGTCAAGCTGGTGTCCGAGATCGGCGTTGGCACGGTGGCTGCGGGTGTGACCAAGGCCAAGGCTGACCACATCGTGATCGCCGGTCATGACGGCGGCACAGGCGCTTCGCCGCTGTCGTCGATCAAGCACGCCGGCTCGCCGTGGGAACTCGGTCTGGCTGAAACCCAGCAGACGCTGGTGCTCAACCGTCTGCGTTCACGGGTGCGGGTGCAGGTCGACGGTCAGATGAAGACCGGCCGCGACGTGGTGATCGGTGCGCTGCTCGGCGCCGATGAATTCGGCTTCGCGACTGCACCGCTGGTCGTCGAAGGCTGCATCATGATGCGCAAGTGCCACCTCAACACCTGCCCGGTCGGCGTGGCCACGCAAGACCCTGAGCTGCGCAAGCGCTTTACCGGCCAGCCCGAGCACGTGGTCAACTTCTTCTTCTTCATCGCCGAAGAAGTGCGCGAGCTGATGGCCCAACTGGGCATCCGCAAATTCGACGACCTGATCGGCCGCTCGGACCTGCTCGACATGAAGAAAGGCATCAGTCACTGGAAGGCGCGCGGTCTGGACTACAGCCGTATCTTCTATCGTCCGGACGTGCCGGCCACGGTGGGGCGTCGCCACACCGAAGAGCAGGATCACGGCCTGGAGAAGGCGCTGGATCAGGAACTGGTCAAGCAGGCCGCCCCGGCGCTGGAGCGTGGCGAAGCGGTCAAGATCGACTTGCCCGTGCGCAACCTCAACCGTACCGTCGGCGCCATGCTGTCGGGCGCGGTGGCGACCAAATACGGTCATGCCGGCTTGCCGGACGACACCATTCACATCACCTTGTCCGGCACGGCCGGGCAGAGTTTCGGCGCCTTCCTGGCGCGCGGCGTGACGCTGGATCTGGTGGGTGAAGGCAACGACTACGTCGGTAAAGGCCTCTCCGGTGGTCGCATTGTGGTGCGTCCGGATGCCAAGTTCCGTGGCGACACGGCCGAGAACATCATCATCGGCAATACCGTGCTCTACGGCGCGATCGAGGGCGAAGCCTTCTTTGCCGGTGTGGGCGGCGAGCGTTTTGCGGTGCGTAACTCCGGCGCCACGGCCGTGGTCGAAGGCGTGGGTGACCACGGCTGCGAATACATGACCGGTGGCACGGTGGTGGTGCTCGGCGAAACCGGGCGCAACTTCGCAGCCGGCATGTCGGGCGGCGTGGCTTACGTGTTTGATGAGGACGGCAGTTTCGCCGGCCGCTGCAACATGGCGCAGGTCGCGCTGGAGCCGGTCGAAGAAGAGTTTGCCGCGCGCAAGGGCACCGAAGAAGGCGACGACCTGGAATCGCATGGCCGCGTTGATGTCCGTCACCTGGGGCTGGCCGACGAGGCCATTCTCAAGGGGCTGATTGAAAAGCACGCCCAATACACGGGCAGCGCCACCGCCAAGCGGATTCTCGAACACTGGTCGAGCTATCGCGCCAAGTTCGTCAAGGTAATGCCGCACGAGTATCGTCGCGCGCTGGCCGAAATGGCCGCGCAGAAGAAGCAACTGGAGGCTGCATAAGATGGGTAAGCCCACCGGATTTCTCGAGTTTCATCGTCTCTCCGAGGCCAGCCAACCGGCCGATGCGCGGGTGCAGAACTACAAGGAGTTCCTCGCTCGCCTCTCCGATGAGGAGTCGGCGGTGCAGGGCGCACGCTGCATGGACTGCGGCATTCCGTTCTGCAATAACGGCTGCCCGGTCAATAACATCATTCCGGACTGGAATGACCTGGTGTATCGCGGGCAGTGGGAGCAGGCCATCCGTGTCCTGCACTCGACCAACAACTTCCCCGAGTTCACCGGTCGTATCTGTCCGGCGCCCTGTGAAGCGGCGTGCACGCTGAACATCAACACCGACGCGGTGGGCATCAAGTCTATCGAACGGGCGATCATCGACAAGGCCTGGGAAAACGGCTGGGTCAAGCCGCAGCTCCCGCAGAGCAAGACCGGCAAGAAGATTGCCGTGGTCGGCTCCGGCCCCGCCGGCCTGGCTGCCGCACAGCAGCTGGTCCGCGTCGGTCATGATGTGGTGGTGTTCGAGAAGAGCGATCGCGTTGGCGGTCTGCTGCGCTACGGCATTCCTGACTTCAAGCTCGAAAAGTCGGTCATTGACCGCCGTATCGAGCAGATGCAGGCCGAAGGTGTCGAGTTCCGCACCAGCGTGTGTGTCGGTGCCGTGCCGGGCGTGCCGGGCGTGGCCAACGGTGGCAAGGAAATGGTCTCGGCCGAGCAGCTGACGGGCGATTTCGACGCGGTGATTCTGGCCGCGGGTTCTGAAGTCCCGCGTGATCTACCGGCCCCCGGCCGTGAGCTCGGCGGCGTGCATTTTGCGCTTGAGTTCCTGATTCCGCAGAACAAGGAAGTCGCCGGTGACGGCGCCAACCCGATCAGCGCCAAGGGCAAGCATGTGGTGGTGATCGGCGGTGGCGACACCGGCTCCGACTGTGTCGGCACCAGCTATCGCCATGGCGCAGCCTCGGTCACGCAATTCGAAGTCATGCCGCAGCCGCCCGAGGAAGAAGACAAGGCATTGACCTGGCCGTACTGGCCGCTCAAGCTGCGCACCTCGTCCTCGCACAAGGAAGGCGATACCCGACGCGAATTCGCCATCTCCACCCAGGAGTTTGTTGGCGAAAACGGTCAGGTCAAGGCCCTGCGCACCGCGCGTCTGGAGTGGAAAGACGGCAAGATGCTCAGCGTGGCGGGCAGCGAAGAAACCTACCCGGCCGATCTGGTGCTGTTTGCCATGGGCTTTACCAACCCGGTGGGCTCTTTGCTCGGTGCCTTTGGTGTCGACAAGGACCCGCGTGGCAACGCCAAGGCCACGACAGACGGCGAGGGTTGCTACGCGACCAACGTCGCCAAAGTGTTCGCTGCTGGTGACGTGCGTCGCGGTCAGTCGCTCGTTGTCTGGGCGATTCGCGAAGGCCGCCAATGTGCCCGCGAAGTGGATGCGTTCCTGATGGGCTCGTCCGAGCTGCCGCGCTAAGCGACATCTCGTGTGTAATGGAAAAGGCGGCCGCGGCCGCCTTTTTCTATTTAAAACAACGTGTTGCGCGAATCATGTGGTAGGTGGGTAGCCCGGATGCAGCGTAGCGGAATCCGGGAACGGTGGCGATTCAACCGATGATCCCGGATTCCGGCCTTTGGCCTGCATCCGGGCTACGGATCGCCGTGACAAGGAATCAGCCGCCGATCAAATCCAGCGTATGCCGCGCAATCATCCACTCCTCGTTGGTCGGAATAACGGCAATCGCCACCTTGCTGTCGGCCGGGTCGATGCGACGGGCGTCCTTGGCGTTGGCTGCCGTGTCCAGGCTCAGGCCGAGCCAGGCGGATTGGGCAACGATGGCTTCACGGACCGCTGCGGCGTGCTCACCAATCCCGCCAGTGAATACCACTGCGTCGCAACCTCCGGCCGCCGCGGCGAGCGAGCCCAGCTCGCGGGCGGCGCGATAGCAGAATAGATCAATCGCTTGGCGCGCTTCGGGCGCTGGCGAGGCGAGCAGATCGCGCATGTCGGCGCTGATGCCGGATACGCCCAGCAGGCCGGACTCCTTGTACAGCAAACGTGTCAAGGCCGCTGAATCGAGTCCTTTCCGGTCCATCAGATACAACAGCACGCCCGGGTCGATGCTGCCGCTGCGAGTGCCCATCACCAAGCCGTCAATGGCGGTGAAGCCCATGCTGGAGCCTACGCTCTTGCCGTTACGCATGGCGCACATGCTGGCGCCGTTGCCCAGATGGGCGACGATCACCGCACCACTTGCGCGCTCGGGGCCGATGACTTCGGCCAGGTGCCGGCTGATGTATTCATACGACAGGCCATGAAAGCCGTAGCGGCGAACGCCTTCATCGTGCAAAGCACGCGGGATCGCGAAGCGCTGCGCCAGGGCGGGTTGCGTGCGGTGAAACGCGGTATCGAAGCAGGCCACTTGCGGCAGTTGCGGCATGATTCGACCCACGGCGCGAATGGCGCGCAAGTTGTGTGGTTGGTGCAGCGGCGCGAGCGGTTCGAACGCGGCCAGCTCGGTCAGCAAGGCGGCGTCGAGCTGAATGGGGGCGCTGTGGGCGGCGCCGCCATGCACGACCCGGTGGCCCACGCCGATCAGGTCAAGACGCGGGGTGTGCGTCTTCATCCAGTCGAGCAGAAAATCCAGCGCGCCCTGGTGGTGGCTGTCCTGATCGTTGCCGGCCGGGTGCGGCACGCTGGATTCGAAGCGCTCGCCGGTGGCGGCGCGTGCGTGCAGGCGCGGGTGTGTGCCAATGCCTTCGATCTGCCCGGCGAGGGCGGGCGCGTCGGCCAGGTCCGGCTCGACCGGGTAGAGCGCAAACTTCAGGCTCGACGAACCGGCATTGAGAACCCAGAGCGCCTTCATTGGACGATGACCCCGCGACGGTGGTGCGCCATCAGCTGAGCGATGGCGCAGGAGGCGGCGCGCGCTTCGGCGGTGTCGGCGCGGCTGGTGAGGACGATGGGGACCTTGGTGCCGACTACGACGCCGGCCAGTACGGCGTCGGCAAAGTATTCGAGCTGCTTGGCCATCATGTTGCCCGATTCAAGATCAGGCACCAGCAGGATGTCGGCGTTACCGGCCACGGCCGACACGATGCCCTTGGTTTTGGCGGCAACAAGCGAGATGGCGTTGTCGAACGCCAGCGGGCCGTCGAGAATGCCGCCCTTGATCTGACCGCGGTCCGCCATTTTGCACAAGGCGGCTGCGTCGATGGTCGAGCGCAGTTTGGAGGTGACGGTCTCGACCGCCGACAGGATGGCGACCTTGGGCTCGATGATGCCCATGATCTGCGCCAGGTCGATCGCGTTCTGGACGATGTCGACCTTCTCTTCGAGCGTCGGCTCGATGTTGATGGCCGCATCGGTGATCAGCAGCGGATGCGGATAGGTCGGCACTTCGGCGATGAAGACATGGCTGATCCGGCGCGCGGTGCGCAAGCCGTGGTTGCGGTTGACGACCGCGCTCATCAGCTCGTCGGTGTGCAGCGAGCCTTTCATCAGCACTTCGACCTCGCCTTTGCGCGCCATGGCGACGCCGGTATCCGCCGCCGCGTGGCTGTGCGGCACGTCGACGATGCGAATGCCGCTCAGGTCAAAGCCTTCTTCTTCGGCCACCGCGCGGATCTTGGCTTCCGGCCCGATCAGGATGGGGATGATCAGCCCTTCGTCGGCCGCCTGCAGCGGCCCGCCCAGCGATGCCGCGTCACAAGGATGGACCACCGCTGTCGGCACGGGGGCCAGGCCGGTGGTCAGCGATAGCAGGTGCTGGTAGCGCAGCTCTTTGTCGGAGATAGTGACTTCCGGCAGGCTGACGCGTGCGCGCTTGATCTTTTCTGTCGGGGCGGCGACTTCGGCCGTGCCGTCGATGACTTTCAGGCCGTCCTGGTTGATGGCCAGGCAGTCAAAGATAATGTGCGAGTTATGGGTGAACTTCTCGCGGCAGGTCACGGTGACTTCCAGCGTGTCGGCAATGCCGACCGGGCGCCAGAACTTGAGCGACTGGGAGATGTACACCGTGCCGGGACCGGGAAATTCGGTGCCCAGGATGGTGGAAAACAGGGTGCTGCCCCACATGCTGTGACCGACTACTTCGCGGAACTGACTGGAGCGCGCGAATTCCGGGTCCACATGGGTGGGGTTGACGTCGCCGGACATGGCGGCGAACAGATGAATATCGTTGGGCTTGAGCGTGCGGATGAGGCGCGCTTGATCGCCGATGGCGATCTCGTCAAAGGTGCGATTCTCGATGTACTGATGGACGGCCCGGTGCATGATTGCTTTTCCTTTATGCGTTGCAGCAAATTGCATTCTAGTCTTCGGGGTATTTCAAAAGTTAGACGCTGGTCAATAGTTGGTGCGTTGCAATATACGATACATGTCTTGTTGTATCTTGGCGCGGAACTGCTCACGGAACTGCCATGTGGCACATGCTAGAATCCGCCGCAAATCCTGTAAAAATGGAGTTGTCATGCAAGTTGTGGTCCTCGCTGCCGGACAGGGCACCCGGATGCGTTCCGCGCTGCCAAAGGTGTTGCAACCGCTTGCCGGCCGGCCGATGCTGGCCCATGTGCTTGGCACCGCACGCACCCTCGGCGCGACCAAGATCTGCGTGGTCTATGGTCACGGTGGCGAGACTGTGCGCGAGGCGCTGGCCGCACCCGATCTGGCCTGGGCGTTGCAGAGCCCCCAGTTAGGCACCGGGCACGCCGTGCAGCAGGCTTTGCCGCATCTCGACGATGCCCAGATCGCGCTGGTGCTATATGGCGATGTACCGCTCATTGGCGAGGCGAGCTTGCGCCGCTTGCTCGACGCCGCGCAGGGCAATCGTCTCGGCTTGCTGACCGTTGAACTCAACGACCCGACCGGGTACGGCCGTATCGTGCGCAACGTTGACGGGCATGTGCTGCGCATTGTCGAACACAAGGATGCCACCGAGGCCGAGCGCGCCGTGCGCGAGGTCAATACCGGTATTCTCGCTGCGCCTGCGGCGCTGCTGCGAGACTGGTTGGGCCGCCTGGGTAATGACAACGCCCAGGGCGAGTACTACCTGACCGACATCATCGCCATGGCGGTCGAGGCCGGTGTGCCGGTGGTCGCCACCCAGCCCGACACCGTGGTCGAAACCCTTGGCGTCAATAATCGCCGTCAATTGGCCGAACTCGAGCGCAGCTATCAGCAGTCCTGCGCCGAGCGCCTGCTCGACGCCGGTGTGACCCTGGCCGACCCGGCGCGCATCGATGTGCGCGGCGAGCTCAGCTGCGAGCGCGATGTGCGCATCGACGTCAATTGCGTGTTCGAAGGCAATGTGACGTTGGGTGAGGGCGTGCAGATCGGCGCCAACTGCGTGATTCGCAACGCCCGCATCGGCGCCGGCACCCGCATCCTGCCGTACTCGCATATTGAAGACACCGTAATGGGGCCGGCCTGCGTGATCGGCCCCTACGCCCGCACCCGCCCCGGTACCGAGCTGGGCGAAGACGTGCATCTGGGCAATTTTGTCGAAGTCAAAAACAGCCGCATCGACAATCACTCCAAGGCCAATCACCTCGCCTATGTGGGCGATGCCGACATCGGCCAGCGGGTCAACGTCGGCGCCGGCACCATTACGTGCAACTACGATGGTGCCAACAAATTCCGCACCACCATTGAAGACGACGTGTTCATTGGCTCCGACACGCAATTGGTTGCGCCGGTACGCGTTGGCAGGGGCGCCACGCTCGGCGCCGGCACCACGCTCAGCAAGGACGCGCCAGCCGATCAGCTCACCGTCTCGCGCGCCAGACAAATCTCGATTCCGGGCTGGAAGCGCCCGGTCAAAACCCCCAAATAAAGCATCCCCGCCAGCCCCGTGGCTGGCTCCAGGAGAGAACACCATGTGTGGCATTGTTACCGCTATCTCGACTCAGAACGTCGTGCCTGTGCTGCTCGAAGGGCTGCGCAAGCTCGAATACCGGGGCTACGACTCCGCCGGCCTCGCCGTGTTGCATGAAGGCGACCTGGTCCGCGCCCGCTCGGCCGGCCGTGTGGCCGAACTGGCCGCCATTGCCGACAGCCGCCATCTGAGCGCCAACATCGGCATCGCCCACACCCGCTGGGCCACCCATGGCGAGCCGTCCGAGCGTAATGCCCACCCGCATGTGTCGGGTGGCCTGGCGGTGGTGCACAACGGCATCATCGAGAACTTCGAGCGCATCAAGACCGATCTGACCGCCAAGGGCTATGTCTTCACATCCGAGACCGACACCGAAGCCATTGCGCACCTAGTCAACCACAAGCTCAGCACCGGGCTGGATCTGACCGAAGCCGTGCGCCTCGCCACCAACGAACTCGAAGGCGCCTACGCCATCGGCGTGGTGACCGAGTCGGACCCCTTCCGCCTGGTCGTTGCACGGCGCGGCTCGCCGCTGCTGCTGGGCGTGGGCGACGACGGCATGTACGCCGCCTCCGACACCTCCGCGCTGTTGCAGGTTACCCGCAAGGTGGTCTATCTCGAAGACGGCGATGTGGCCGAACTCAAGCTGGGCAGCTATCGCATCGTGCGCCCCGACGGCGCCGTGGTCGAACGGCCGGTGCATCTGTCCTCGCTGTCGGCCGATGCGGTCGAGTTGGGCACCTATCGCCACTACATGCAGAAAGAAATCTTCGAGCAACCGCAGGCGCTGGCCAACACGTTGGAGATGATCGCTGGCGGCAACACCATCTCGCCGCAGATCTTCGGTGCCCACGCCAGCGACATCCTCAGTGCCACCCGCCGCGTCCTCATCCTCGCCTGCGGTACCAGTTTTCACTCCGCGCTGGTCGCCCGTTACTGGCTCGAATCCATCGCTGCCATCCCCTGCGTGGTCGAGATCGCCAGCGAATACCGCTATCGCGAATCGGTGCCCGACCCCGACACCCTGGTGGTCGTCATCTCGCAGTCCGGCGAGACTGCCGACACCCTCGCCGCGCTCAAGCATGCCAAGAGCCTCGGCATGGGCAAGACGCTGGCGATCTGCAACGTGCCCGAGTCGGCCATCGTGCGCGAAACCGCGCTGCGCTTCATCACCCGCGCAGGCCCCGAAATCGGTGTCGCCTCCACCAAGGCCTTCACCACCCAGCTCGCCGCGCTGGCCATGCTCACCTTGTCGCTGGCCAAGCTCAATGGCCGCCTCAGCGACGAAGACGAAGCCCGCTACCTCACCGCGCTGCGTCACCTACCGGTCGCCGTCGGCAAAGTGCTCGAACTCGAGCCGCAGATCGAACAATGGGCCCAGCGCTTTGCCAGCAAACAGCACGCGCTGTTCCTCGGCCGCGGCCGCCACTGGCCCATCGCCATGGAGGGCGCGCTCAAGCTCAAGGAAATCTCCTACATCCACGCCGAGTCCTACGCCGCCGGCGAACTCAAGCACGGCCCGCTGGCGCTGGTGGACAAGGACATGCCCGTCATCGCCGTTGCCCCGGCCGACGAGCTGCTCGAAAAGCTCAAGTCCAACCTGCAGGAAGTCCGCGCCCGCGGCGGTGAACTGTATGTGTTCGCCGACGCCGGCAGCGCCATCGAAGAGTCCGAAGGCGTGCACATCCTGCACATGCCCGAGCACTACGGCATGCTCTCCCCGGTGCTGCATGTGATCCCGCTGCAGTTGTTGTCCTACCATGCCGCGTTGGTCAAGGGCACCGACGTGGACAAGCCGCGCAACCTGGCCAAGAGTGTGACGGTGGAGTAAGCGCAAGCGCATGCTGCACGTTCGCTCACAAACAAAACCGCCCGACACATCGTGTCGGGCGGTTTTGTTTTAGGGCGCTGAATATCGAGTGTCAGTAGGTCTTGTAGGGCAGGAACTTGCCCGACATGACGATGTTTACCCGGTCGCCGGCCGGGTTGGGTTCGCGGTCGACGTTCATCTTGAAGTCGATGGCCGACATGATGCCGTCGCCAAATTCTTCGTGGATCAGCTCCTTGAAGGTCGAGCCATAGACGTTAATCAGCTCGTAGAAGCGGTAGATGAGCGGGTCGGCCGGGATCGCGGTCGGCAGTGAGCCCTTGTAGGGCGCGGCCTGCAGCAGGGCGATGGCCTCGGCAGGCAGACCGAAGAGCTTGCCGATGATGCCGGCCTGTTTCTTGTCGAAGGCCATCTGGCCGAGGCAGCCGGCAGTGACCCACTCCTTGGACAGGCCGATTTTCTTGGCAACGTCCGCCCATTTGATGCCCTTCTGGATTTTGGCGGCGACGATCATTTCGGTGACTTCAAGTCGATTCATGAATGGCTCCTTGTCTTCTGGTCGGTGTCGGTTGAATCAGCGGTGGTATGCCCGAGTGCTTGTGCAATGACCAAAGCAGCATGCGTGCCGACTCGATCTTCTGACCGCGACATGGGGCGGGCGCGCGGCGCGATGCCGATGTTCCGGTCCGGTGTGTGCGCATTCCGGCATCACCAGTTGTTGCATTGCCGCACCGAGACAAGGCGGTGGCCCGTTGTGCGCGCCCCAATTGGGGGCGGCCACATGCGCGAATGGCCACCAGCAATATGATGAAGTTGAGGTGTTTCAGCGGTTTGTGGTGATTGGCATGGGACATGCTTTATTGGCGCTAGCTCAGCCCGCGGGCCGCTGGAAGCCGTGTGCATCAACGGTCTTGCGCTGACGCGATGACGGACAAGACATCTTTGACCCCGCCGCAGAGCGGGGCAGGAGACGGGTGCTTTTCTTGCCAGAGCGATTCATTACTTACCCAGAGGAAATCATCATGTCCTACTTAGCGCCCACAGAGTTCGTCACCAAAATGGTGGATGCGGGGGAAGCAAAAATCTTCATGTCGACCCGCGACACCCTTGTTCGCGCCTACATGGCCGGTGCCATTCTTGCCCTCGCTGCCGCCTTCGCGGTGACCGTTTCGGTGCAGAGTGGATCGGCGCTGGCCGGTGCCATTCTCTTTCCGGTCGGCTTCTGCATTCTGTATCTGCTGGGATTCGACTTGCTGACCGGTGTCTTCACGCTGTGCCCGCTGGCCCTGATCGACAAGCGCCCGGGCGTCACCCTGAATGGTGTGTTGCGTAATTGGGGGCTGGTCTTTATCGGCAACTTTGCCGGTGCGCTGACCGTGGCCTTGATGATGGCGATCATCTTCACGTTTGGCTTCAGCACCGAACCCAACATCGTTGGCCAGAAGATCGGCCATATCGGCGAAGGGCGTACGGTGGGCTACGCCGCCCATGGTGCGGCCGGCATGCTGACGCTGTTCATTCGCGGCGTGTTGTGTAACTGGATGGTGTCGACCGGTGTGGTGGGCGCGATGGTGTCGACCAATGTGTCGGGCAAGGTGATCGCCATGTGGATGCCGATCATGCTGTTTTTCTATATGGGCTTCGAGCACTCCATCGTGAACATGTTTCTGTTCCCGTCGGGCCTGATGCTGGGCGGCAACTTCTCGATCTATGACTATCTAGTCTGGAACGAGATCCCGACCGTGCTGGGCAACCTGGTGGGCGGCCTGGCCTTTGTTGGCCTCACGCTCTACTCGACCCATGTGCGTACTGCGCCCAAGCGCAACGCTGCTTGATTTTTCTTCGATGCGAGCGCCTTGCCCCGCGTGGGGCGGGGCGCTTTCATCCTGACGATGCCATCTCAACTTACCGTCGCCACCGGCCAGTATTCCGACAAGGGCCGCAAGGAAAGCAATCAGGACTTCCATGGCCTGTGCATGCCGGACGAGCCGCAGCTCAGTGCCAAAGGCATTGCTATTGCGCTGGCCGACGGCATCAGCAGCAGCGCGGTCAGCCATATTGCCAGCGCGTCGGCGGTCAAGAGTTTTCTGGATGACTACTACTGCACCTCGGAGGCGTGGTCGGTCAAGACTGCGGCGCAGCGTGTCATCACCGCAAGCAACGCTTGGCTGTATTCGCAAACCCGCCACAGCGAGCATCGCTACGACCGCGATCGCGGCTATGTGTGCACCTTCAGCGCGCTGGTCATCAAGGCGGCCACCGCGCACATTTTTCATGTCGGCGACAGCCGCATCTACCGGCTGCGCGACGGCGCCCTCGAGCAACTGACCAAAGATCACCGGCTCGTGGTGTCCGAAGACACCAGCTATCTGGCGCGCGCGCTCGGCATCAGCGATCAGCTCGACATCGACTATCAGGCGCTACCGCTGATGGCGGGTGACTGCTTTGTGCTGGCCACCGATGGCGTGTATGAATTTGCCGCGGCGCCCTTCATCATCGACACCATCACTCGCTCGCCCGACGATCTCGGTGCGGCGGCGCAAAGCATTGCGCAGGAAGCCTATGCGCAGGGCAGTGATGACAATCTGACGATCCAGATCCTGCGTGTCGACAGCCTGGCGCAAGGCGACGCCAGCGCGATTTATTCACAATGGGCCGAGCTGCCGCCAGCGCCGGTGCTCGAACCCCGGCAGGTGTTCGAAGGCTACCGGGTCATTCGCGCGCTGCATGGCAGCAGTCGCAGCCATATCTATTTGGCGGAAGACATCGACAGTGGCGCGCTGCAAGTGCTCAAGACGCCGTCGGTCGACATGCGTGGCGATCCCGCCTATCTCGAACGCTTCATGCTCGAGGAGTGGATCGCGCGGCGCATCAACAGCGCGCATGTGCTCAAGCCGAGCACGCAAACCCGCAAGCGCCATTTTCTCTATGTGGCCACCGAATACATCGACGGTCAGACCCTGGCGCAGTGGATGCGCGACAACCCCGCGCCCTCGCTCGAAACCGTGCGCGGCATTGTCGAGCAGATCGCCAAAGGCCTGCTCGCTTTCCATCGGCTCGAAATGCTGCACCAGGACCTGCGGCCCAACAACATCATGATTGATACCGCCGGCACGGTGAAGATCATCGACTTCGGCGCTACCCGCGTGTCCGGTCTGGCTGAAGCCGACACCGAAAACCTGCAGCCGCATATTCTCGGCACCGCCCAATACACCGCGCCAGAGTACTTTCTGGGCGAGGCCGGACGGCCGTGTTCCGACCTGTTTTCGCTGGGCGTCATCACCTATCAGATGCTCTCTGGCCGGCTGCCCTATGGCGCCGAAGTGGCCAAGACCCGCAGCCGCGCCGCCCAGAAAAAACTGCGTTACGACAGTGTGCTCGACGAGGACCGCGAGATCCCCGCCTGGGTTGACGCTGCGCTCGCCAAGGCGGTGCATCCCAACCCCGACAAGCGCTATCAGGAGCTGTCGGAATTCACCTACGACCTCCGGCATCCCAATCGCAGCCTGCTCAATGAGCGCCCGCCGCCGCTGATCGAACGCAATCCGCTGCGCTTCTGGCAGGGGCTGTCTTTCGTGCTGGCCATTTGCGTGCTGATCTTGTTGAGCACTCACGCCGTTTTGCAGTAGGCGGCGCCCGCGCACTCACAGCAAAAAAAAGAGGCGACCCGCGGGCCGCCTCTGTGCTTTTACCTATCGCGGCTTCACGCCACCGGTACCGGCGTGCCCGAATTGACGCACAGCGAATGGTTGAGGGCGATGATTGCCTTTTTATAGTCTTCGCGTTCGATGATGAACTGCATGTTCACCTGCCGCAGGGTTTGCGATACGCAGTTCACATTGACCTGCGCATCGGCCAGCGCCTGCGCCGCGCGGGCCAGCACGCCGGGGATGCTGATGTTCGAGCCGATGGTGCACACCACCGCGCTGGGCTTGACCGTCACCACCTGGTAGTTGGCCTCTAGCTCGTCGATTAGCGCGCGAGTCACGGCGCGGTCCCACAGCAGGTGGGCGATGGAGTTGGCGTTGGTGGCCTTGAGGATGTACGACGCCTTGTGGCGGCGGAAGATCTCCATGATGCCCAGATCGAAGCCCACCGTGCCGACCATGCTCGGGTCGTGAATCTCGACCAGCGTCACCTTGTCGCTGCCGGTCACGATCTCCACGCGGGCGCGCTCGCCCACGTAATCTTTGGTGATCAGCGTGCCCGGGTGCTCGGGTTCAAACGTGTTTTTCAGGCGAATGGGGATGCCCGCGCGCTCCATCGGCTTGGCGGCCTTGGGGTGGATGGCCTCCATGCCCACGTCGGCCAACTGGTCCGCCACGTCGTAGTTGGTGGCGCCCACGATTACCGCATTTTCCAGGCCGACGATGTTGGGGTCGGCGGACGACAGGTGGAACTCCTTGTGGATCACCGCTTCGGCGGGGCGCACTTCGACCGCGATCTTGCTGAAAGTCACCTCGGAGTAGCCGCGGTCAAACTCGCGCATGATGCCCTCGACCCCCTTGGTGTAGCCGGTGGCCACCACCACGTTGTTGGCTAGGTCCAGCCCCTTGAAGCTGTTGCGGATGCGCTCGTCGATGCTCAGCGGCTCGTCGTCGTCGAAGCCGGCCAGGTCAAGCAGGATGGCGTTCACGCCGTGGGTTTTGAGCATCTCGACCGCGTTGAAGGCGCTGTGCGATTCGCCAATCGAGGCCAGCACCTCGCGTGCCGCCAGCAGCACGTCGCTGCGATTGAGGTAGCCGCTGGCCAGCACATGGTGCATGGCCTCCAGATAACGCTTGGCCTCGCTGATGCGCGTATCGACGAAGGCATCGGCCACATCCAGCGGCAGGCCAATGTCGGCGTAGCCTGCGTTCAGCTGCTTCAGGCTCACCGCCAGGCCATTGAGCGCCTCGTGGTAATCCTCGCCATTGGCGAACAGTGCGTAAATGCCGGGCTCGCCCGTCTTCTTGTGCTCGAGCAACTGGTTGGTCACGCCTGAATAGGCCGACACCACATAAATGCGGCCGTTAATGCGCGCCTTGTCGTACAGCATGATGTGCCGCAGCACATCGCCAAAAGCCGACATCGACGTGCCGCCGATTTTTTCAACCGAGATCATGGGTGCCCCCGAGCTTTGCATGACGTAAATCCCCCGTTCCGAAAGAGGGATTGAGCGAAACCCCGTAGTTTAATGGATTGCGTGGCGCTTTTCGTGATTGCGTGGCAAGCGGATGTGTTGCTGTGTCGACCCGGCACGACAGCAGCCTGAGCATCGCCCACAGCGCGAGACATCGCCGGAGAAAACGGCCCGGCGATATAACATTTCTGTCATATCGTCATCGGCGTTTTCTTTGGCGCCCTGTTTCTCGACAAACGGCACTTCCTCGCTTCGCGCGACGAACACCGGCGCGGCACGCTCGGCTCCATCACCAGCACCGGGGCGAGCGTGGTGCTTAGTCGGCGGTAGCGCGCAGGCCATTTGAATCAGCCCGGCCTGTGGGTGCCAGTGACGGCATCGCGTCATTGCGTCCCGGACGCAGGTTGGGTTAAGCGTGGCGAAGCCCAACACTCCGCATGCAGACATCGTCCGGCCGATGGAGGTCTTCCTTTGTCAGCCAAACCGCGGCTGCTGACGGCCCAGCAAAAACACGTCGTTAGACGTCGCCCGTCACAAACCTGACATCCCCGATCCAGTTGCGCGCGCGCCGCGCCAGACGGTCCGACGTGTCCTCGCCGTCAAACGATACGGGGGCGAGCCGGAGCGTCGCCGCTGGCACATTGTTGAACGTGTTTACATTGACCACCGCAAGCTCTCGCCCCTCAATTCTGCTCGTCACAACCGGCACCACGCCGCATTGCTGACAAACATGAAAGCGCGCCGTGCGCGTGCCAAATGTGTAGCGAGACACCCGCGCGTCGTTCTTGACGCTGACCGTCAGCGTGCCTTGCGGATGCGCCGTCCACACGCCGCCGTGTTTTACGCAAAAAGAACAGTCGCACACGCGCGCCGGAATGTCGGACGGCGAGGGCGACCAGTCGAGCTGGAAGGAGATGTTGGCGCAGTGGCAACTGCCCTGGATCAGCATGGTGAGGGGTCTCCTGTTGGAGATAGGCGATGGGTGAATTGTCGGGTTTCAAGGCTTGATCATCGGCTCGCCCGGCGGCGTGGGTTCCCTGGTCTCGGTTGTCGTCTGGTGCCGAGTCAATCGTCACGCAGCGCTGGCGTGGCAAACGCAGCCGCCTTGCGAACCTGCGCCAGATCGTAGGGCAGATCCATCCGGGACGTCGCGCGTTCGAGGGCACGTCGTGCATGATCTTCGGCCGCCGTACGCATTGCCGGACCGCCAAGCGTTGCCAGCGATTGCAAGGCCTTCTGCAAACGAAGCGCCACTTCGATCGAACCCGCACCATCTCGGGCAATCGCCGTGAAAGCGTCGTCAAACATGTCGTGCACCGACAATTCGGGCACCTCGATACGATCACATGCCGGCGCGTCATCGTCCGCCGCCGGCTGGCACCACTGTGCAAAGAGCCGGACCAGCGCGCCAAGGATAGACACCGCCGTGCCGGGGTCGTTCACCGCCGGAGACAGTGCCCGGCCGGCAATCTCCGACAACACCACCAGCCCGAAACGGGGGTCATCCTCAAAGCGCCGCTCGCGACCGATCGCGAAACTCGCCGTCACTTCATCAAGCTCGGGCGTCGCATCGCCCCCTGCCGGCACGCTCACATAGGCCAGCACGCGATCGGGAAACGCAAAGGCGCCGGGTAGTGCGGCCACCACCACTCGCGCATCAACCGACACGGCCCAGGCCTGAAGCCGAGCGACGTCGATCTGTTGTACATAGCCCACTTCGGTGGCATGCACTGGCACCCCGCGCGGCAGGGCGCGCACCGGCACCCCGCCGAGCGTTGGCCTGTTACGCCGTCGCACCAGGGCATCCGCCGTCGCCTGCTCGACCTTCTCGATCGTTGAGTTCATCCGCCCGAGTCGGGCGATGTTGTCGACCCAGCGCACGAAGGTCACGATCACCAGGCCGAAGACTGCCGCCGTCAAAACAAACAGCACGAACAGGCCTGCCGCTAGGAAATAGCCATTCTTGACGCCGGTCAGCGCCACGATGCTGAAAATGAACGCGCCGACAAAGGTCGACAGCGCGTTTTGCGACACATCGTCGGCGACCACCAGACCAAACGACCGGGGCGTTGCGGTGTTACTCGCGGCACCGTAGGCCGCCACCATCGAGCCGACGGAGAACGTCGCAATCACCAGCATGCTGGAGGCCATGATCGACAGCAAGGTCTCGAGTGCCACCGATGCTGTTGCCGGCACTACATGCGCCAGTCCTGTGCCATCGGCCAGGCTCGCCCCGACCGCGGCCGCAATCGACACCACGCACATCAACAGTGGCTTGACCCACAAGCGCTCGCGAAAGCGCGCAACAAGCATTCTGAAACGATCAGTCGACATGAAAATCGACATGTCTTCTCCCTCCCGATCTTGTGTGAAACGCAGCCAACAGGGGAACTCTAGCCCGCTTTGGGTCCGCCGGGCAGGCTGTCATCCAATTGCCGGGGCCTGTTTGCGTTCGAGGCAATTCACGCAGCTATGGCGATGGCACGCGAATGGCCAAGCCGCGCGACCTTGACCGGCGCTGTCGTATCAAAGGCCGATGCGCTGGTAGCGGCGCTGTGACACCGATAGATGCCGTTCGTGATCGCCCGGACGTCTTAACGGGAATTCGAACGCGTCGGGGAGCACCTGTTGATCGAAAGGCGCCGGATCACCTTGGTGTGGTAGCCGAGCTCTTTGATACATACGTGACTTTTCGCCGCCGGCCGCCCCCTGGAAACGTGCATCACCGGCGCTTGAACGGCATGATATTCTCATCGCCCCCGAGTCTGCAGGCTCACATCGTGTCGCTGCTCTCCAGCCTTCTCGTGCTCATCGTCGCGGCCCGGCTCCTGGGGCGTTTGTTTGCGCGATACAAGCAACCCGAGATGATTGGTGAGATTTTGGCCGGCATTGTGCTCGGCCCCGCGCTGCTCAATCTCATCGCCCCCAACGCCGCGCTGTCGGGCATAACCGAGCTGGCGATCTTCCTGATCATCCTCAACGCCGGGCTCGAGATCCGCTTCGCCGACATCCTTGACGCCATGCGCGGGCGGGGGCTGTTGCTGGCTGTGCTCAGCTTTCTGATCCCGTTCATAAGCGGGGCGGCCGTCGCCGCCGCCTATCATCAGGACGTGATGCGCATGATCTTCCTCGGGCTGTGCATCTCCATCACCGCCTTGCCCGTGGCTGTCAAACTGCTCGAAGGCCTGGGCATCCTGCATACCAAAGTGGCCAAATACGCGCTCGCCACCGCCGTCGTCAACGACGTGGCGGCGCTGTTCATCCTCGGCATCGTGCTCAATATGCCGCAGAACCTGAACTTCCCGGATGCCGCCGGGGCTGTCGGCCTGGCAACGCTGAAACTCAGCGCGCTCGCCCTCGTGGTGCTGTCCATGAACGGGCTGCTCACCTGGCTCGACAAACGCGACATCAGCATCCACGCCGTGCCCGAAACCCTCATCCGTGTCTTTGGCCCCGAAGCGCTTTTCGGCATCGTGATCGTCTTCGTGCTGGTCTTCGGCACCATCAGTGAAGCGCTCGGCTTCCACTTTGTGATCGGCGCCTTCTTTGGCGCCTTGTTTCTCGACAAACGCCACTTCCTTGCCTCGCGCTACGAAGACCTTCGCGGCACACTCGGCGCCATCACAAATGGCTTTCTGGCGCCGATCTTCTTCGCCTACCTGGGCCTGGAGTTTCACCCCGAGGCCCTCAGCGAACTCGGCTTTCCCGCCGTTGTCATCGTCGTGTCCATCCTCACCAAACTGTTCGCCGGCTGGTTGGGCGGGCGCATCGTCGGCATGGCCAATCGCGAAGCCATCGGACTCGGCTGCGTCCTCAACGGCCGCGGTGTCATGGAGCTTGTTGTTGCCGGTATCGCCTACCAGAAGGGCTTTATCGGCCCCACCATGTTCTCCACGCTGGTGCTGATGGGCATCCTCACCACCTTCCTGACGCCGATCCTGTTCAAGCAGGCCTATCGCGGGGATCGGTTGGCAAAGTATCGGGCTGAGGGCGCTGGCTAGATTGCGGTAGTGGCTTGCGCAAATTGTCGAATTCAAGGCCTGCGCTCGGCGCCTGGGATGCGCCCGACTGCGGCTGGACAGCCGCGCGCCAAGAGAGAGTCCTGGCTCCGCCACCAGCGTGTCGTCGGCGCTCGGCGTCAGCGACAGTGGCCGGGCCGAGGCCTCGAAGGCCGACAAAGGCTTGGTGCTGTGAACTCGTTGGCGCATGGATCATTCCTGAAACTCACAATCTCCGTAGTGTTTTTCGTTTGATAAAGCCGCGCCCAGTCGAGAGAATGGCGCCCGCATAAGGAGGCAAGTCGTTGTTGATAGGCGTGATTCTGTTTGTTCGCACGCTTGCCGATATTGAATGGGGGTAGCCACTCCCCGATCGATGCCCCCCGGAGACAGAGACAATGCAGGCTAAGCAGTCCATTCCTTCGAATGCCTTCCGCCCGGCTAATATGCCCCAGGCCGCAACGCGCACGCCGCAGCCGGCGTCTCGCCGCGTCGTCGTGCCGCTGCGCTCCCAGCCGACCGAGCTCGATCGGGTGGTGGAGCTGGGCTACAACTGATCGGACACGCCTTGGTTCTGGACACGCTCGAACGGACGGTGCTGACCGCCGGCTTGAATCACCTCTCGCGCCTGACTTTCGCGGACAAGCTGCATGCGCCGAATCTTCCTGGCGCTGCTGCAGCTCGGCGCCGATGGTTTTCTCCGCTTTCTGCTGTGCCACACCGGCCTGCACGAGATGCCGCAGGGGCACACGATGCAGCGTATCTGCAAGATCGAAACCAGCCCGCTGATGCCCTTGACGCAGAGGGCTGTTTGGTTCGGCTTGCGCCGGCGGCATCACCCGCGCCATGGCGGCGCCACCTTCAGGTCCACTGAGCGATGACACTGGCACCCCCCGAGGCGGCCGGGCCGGCGGATTACGCCGCCGCGCTCGACGCAATTCTGGCGCAGGTTTCGCCCATTCTCGGCCGGGGTCGGGTGGCCGACTACATTCCCGAACTGGCGCGGGTGCGCCCGGACCAGTTCGGCATGGCCATCGTCGGGCTCGACGGGCAGGTGTTCGAAATCGGCGCGGCACGCCAGCCCTTTTCGATCCAGAGTATCTCCAAGCTCTTTGCGCTCATCCTGGCACTCACCACGGAAGGTGATGCGCTGTGGACGCGCGTCGGCCGCGAACCCTCGGGTTCGGCCTTCAACTCGCTGGTGCAGCTCGAGTACGAGCATGGCAAGCCGCGCAACCCCTTCATTAATGCCGGCGCGCTGGTGATCACCGACATCCTGTGTCAGCGCTTCGCCGTGCCGGCCAACGCAGTGCTCGAATTTCTGCGCAAGCTGTCGGCTAACCCGGGGCTCAGTCTCGACCGGCACATGGCGCTGTCGGAGCTGGGCTGCTCGGACCGCAACGCGGCCATGGCGCACTTGATGAAGAGCTTCGGCAATCTGCACAGCCCGGTGCCTGCGGTGCTCGACGCCTATTGCGGGCAGTGCGCGATCGAAATGAGCTGTGTCGATCTGGCGCGCGCCATGACCATGCTGGCCAACCACGGCCGCATTGCCGCCACCGGCGAGCGGGTTCTCGATGTCAGCCCGACCAAACGCCTGAACGCCCTGATGCTCACCTGCGGCACCTACGATGCTGCGGGCGACTTCGCCTTCCGCGTCGGCCTGCCGGCCAAGAGCGGGGTGGGCGGCGGCATCGTGGCGCTGATCCCGGGCGAGTGCGGCATCTGCGTATGGTCGCCGGCGCTGGAGGTGTCAGGCAACTCGCTGGCCGGTTCGCTGGCGCTCGAAGCACTCACTTCGCTAACGCAAAAGTCGATTTTCTAACCGTCAAGGCCGGCGCATCCCGACGCCGTGAACCACCCCTCGGCTTTCTGAACTCTCCGCCGCCTTGCGAATGAGCCGCAACGGAGGCATCCATCGAAACGAAGAAGTCGCCGCGACGCACCGCAGAAAAGTTTCAGGATTGAAGCGGCCGGACAGTGGCCGAGGTGCCGCCCGCCTTGGTGTGAGTACGCACCGCCTGTACGGGTGGGGCAAAACGCTATTCAGTGCCGAACGCAATGTGAAAAACAGCGGCGGCCCCCGTTTTGATCGAAGGTGCGTCGGCCTTGGCGCACGTGCCCAAAAACCGTGGTTTGCCCCTGCTTTTTGCTCAGACCCCCGGCGCGTGCGAGCCGATCATCTTTTCCATCCGGTAATCGCCCATCACAAATCCCGCACCGATATCTTGAACGATCGCCCCAGCGTTCTTGAATCCCATGCGGGTGTACCACGCGATCGAGCCCGCGTTGTCCTTGTTGACCGTCAGCCACAGCGTCGGAATCTGCCGTGCCCGGCAGACATCCTCCGCAAAGTCCAGCAGCTTCCGCCCAAACCCACCGCCGCGCCCGGCCTGGGTCACGTAAATCTTGCTGATCATCAGCGTGGTTTCATCCGTGTTTGCTAAAAGGGCCAAATAGCTCACTTCCCGCCCATCATGCGTCACCAGGTAGTACGCATACCCGCCGGCAATCTGACCCGCGATGGCCTGCTCACTCTGGAACGTCGCCAACATGTAATCCACCTGCGCCAGCCCGATGATCGGCGCGTAGTGCTCCGTCCATATCTCGCGGGCCAGATTGGCTACCGCGGCGATCTGGTCGGGGGATTGCACTTTGGTGATGGTCACTGGCTTCTCGTTGGTTGACTAATGGCGATGTGGTATTTCAAGACCTGACCCCGGCACCTTGCGTCCAGTAACAACCTTAACTCCGTCAACCGTAATGTCGAGCGCGGGCATGTTTGTCGCCTAACGTGCTAGCTCAGGGGCGCGAAGCCGGCTTGCCGGCGAAGCGTCCCTCTGGAGCGGGATGTTAGCCGACAA
>JAPWHF010000059.1 GCA_027214125.1 Zoogloeaceae bacterium G21618-S1 | reverse complement strand
TCCGTCGACACCATCGCCCGCGGCGGCATCGCCTTCTCCAGCTCGCGCAGCACCTGACGCGGGTGCAGATAATCGCCCCCCTGGAAGGTCTTCTCCTTGGCGTTCTCCTCGATCATGTCCAGGCTGAACGCATCCTTCTCGTGGGTCCACTCGTCCAGCTCCTTCTCCCACGCCGCCTTCTCGTTGGCGATGATCGCCGCGCGCTCGGCACGGTTGGCGTCGCACACCAGATCCTTGCCCGCCAGACGGGCGGTCAGCGCAATGGCCGCGGCTTTCGCGTCGCCGCAGATGCCCACCGAGATCTTCTTCACCAGCCCCAGCATCTT
>JAPWHF010000058.1 GCA_027214125.1 Zoogloeaceae bacterium G21618-S1 | reverse complement strand
CCGGCCAGACCACCGGTGAGTTTGCCGACCACGCCTTCCTTGTGCTTGCGCAGGGCGTCCAGGTCCACCTCGGGCTTAGCGAAGCTGATGCCCGCGCCGCCCATGTGCTGCGCTTCATCCATCACCGCGGCCACGTGCAGCAAGGCCTTGGAGGGGATGCAGCCGACGTTCAGGCAGACGCCGCCGAAGGTGGCGTAGCGCTCGACGATGACGGTTTTCAGGCCGAGGTCGGCGGCGCGGAAGGCGGCGGAGTAACCGCCCGGGCCCGCGCCCAGTACCAGCATGTCGCACTCGATGTCGGCGCCACCGGCATGGCTGCCTGCGGCCGGTGCGGC
>JAPWHF010000057.1 GCA_027214125.1 Zoogloeaceae bacterium G21618-S1 | reverse complement strand
CCGGCCAGACCACCGGTGAGTTTGCCGACCACGCCTTCCTTGTGCTTGCGCAGGGCGTCCAGGTCCACCTCGGGCTTGGCGAAGCTGATGCCCGCGCCGCCCATGTGCTGCGCTTCATCCATCACCGCGGCGACGTGCAGCAGCGCCTTGGAGGGGATGCAGCCGACGTTGAGACACACGCCGCCGAAGGTGGCGTAGCGCTCGACGATGACGGTCTTGAGGTCGAGGTCGGCCGCGCGGAAGGCGGCGGAGTAGCCACCCGGGCCCGCGCCCAGTACCAGCATGTCGCACTCGATGTCGGCGCCACCGGCATGGCTGCCTGCGGCCGGTGCGGC
>JAPWHF010000056.1 GCA_027214125.1 Zoogloeaceae bacterium G21618-S1 | reverse complement strand
GTTAGACCTCTCAAGCCAGCATGACTGCCACCACCGATCAAGCGAAAATATTGGCCTTTGCCGTTTTCGAACTGCGTCTGCTTTTGGCAGGGCATTTGGGTAGCAATGCTGTTGGTGAGCCATCGGTTCGTGCTGCAGCACATCTTGCCTATGCACTGCACAATCAAGCGTTAGCGGTTCTTGAGGGCCGGCAGTTCAGTCCAGCAGAGGCCATCGAAGCGATCGCGAAAGTTGACCAGATGTTTGGAGAGAATTTTGTGAAACAGCTTTCAGAAATTTCAAACCGCGAGGTCTAACATGGCGCTCAACCTCGCTCCCTTCGGTCGCTGGACGCTGCGCGATAAAGCCGCGCAGCGCCGGTTAGCTCTACGTTG
>JAPWHF010000055.1 GCA_027214125.1 Zoogloeaceae bacterium G21618-S1 | reverse complement strand
CAGCCCGAAGGGCGACTTGATGTGATTGTTAGATGTCAACGTTTCGTCCGTTTAGCTGAAGGCCGCAATTCATGCACTGCCGAGCGAAATCATTGTAGGCGAGCCACGAAAACTTCCCTTCGCTGTCTTCTCTCGCATGAAATTTCTTTCCGCAGCGTGGGCATGGATAGAAGCGAATACGAAAACTCAAGAAGAAACCGAAGACAGCCCAAAGAAAAACCAACGCATAGACACCTGACAAATACTCGCGAGTCACAGCCGATAGAAGCTGCGACCCAGGCACCAACAAAAACATTGTCAGGAAAGGAAAGTGACAGAAGAACCTAAGTTGCCGAAGGGCACTGAGATTTTTACGTATCATTTCGTCCGGATGT
>JAPWHF010000054.1 GCA_027214125.1 Zoogloeaceae bacterium G21618-S1 | reverse complement strand
GGGGAACACCCTGGCCACCTCCTCACCGAGCTCGGAGACGAAGGCGGCGATGGTGGTGAAGTGCGGGCAGCTGTCGCCGGACACGGCCATGAACAGCACGTTATGAGCACAGGCGGCAGCGATGGTGCGTGAGCTGCTCAAGCCGCGTGAATAACCGAGCAACACGATCTTGAGCAACACCGCCGGATCGAAGGCCGGCGCGCCGCAGGCATCGTTGCAAAAGCGCTCGCGAAGCGCGGACAGATCGAGCTCGTGATCGACCAGATGACACAGCGCGAACTCGAAGGAGCCGGGCACAACCTGCGCCGCAAAATCCACCGGGACCATCTTCAGGCCGTAGTCGGGTGTCTTGAAGCGTGGCATCGCGAGACTCCGCAAA
>JAPWHF010000053.1 GCA_027214125.1 Zoogloeaceae bacterium G21618-S1 | reverse complement strand
CGTTAGCCAACATGAACTACGGCAGTGACGTCATCCGTGCAATAAGCGATCTTGCGACGTTCTTCGCGGAGCGTACGCCCAGCCCTGAACGGCTGCTTATGTTGTCGTCCGTCGCTGGAAAGCCCCGGTCCGAATGGAACGCCGCAAAGTCAATTTTTGACCAATCGCGCAGCCAATACAGATCGGCTAATGGCTGTCATGCCATAGAAGCACAGTGCCAGTTTGAAAGTATGTGCGCCAAAACTTTATATAACCTCAGCGGTGCTCCAGCACCTTTCGACGCTGACTCCCCGTATTGGATCGTACCTATGGCCCTCAAGCTAGCAACAGTTTTAAATATTGAGCAGCAAGAGGTAATTGACATTGTTGTCGGCTAACATCCCGCTCCAGAGGGACGCTTCGCCGGCAAGCCGGCTTCGCGCCCCTGAGCTAGCACGTTAGGC
>JAPWHF010000052.1 GCA_027214125.1 Zoogloeaceae bacterium G21618-S1 | reverse complement strand
ACGCAGCTGAACATTCCGCGTGACTATTTTTATGGCGAGATCACCTGCGAGATTCCGAAGCCTTCGCGTCTGGATCGTGGCCCGGGCGGTGAGCAGTCGCTCAATGACGCCGCTGCGCTGCTGGCCACGGCGAAGTTCCCGGTAATCATCTCGGGCGGTGGTGTGGTGATGTCGGGCGCGGTCGAGGAGTGCAAGGCACTGGCCGAGCGCCTGGGCGCGCCGGTGGTGAACAGTTATCTGCACAACGACTCTTTCCCCGCCAGCCATCCGCTGTGGTGCGGCCCGCTGGGTTACCAGGGTTCCAAGGCGGCGATGAAGCTGATGGCGCAGGCCGATGTGGTGATCGCGCTGGGTTCGCGTCTGGGCCCATTCGGCACGCTGCCCCAGCACGGCATGGATTACTGGCCCAAGCAGGCGAAGATCATTCAGATCGATGCGGACAACAAGATGCTGGGGCTGGT
>JAPWHF010000051.1 GCA_027214125.1 Zoogloeaceae bacterium G21618-S1 | reverse complement strand
CGCACCGACAACGAATCGGCCAAGATGGCCACCGGCAAGGGCGTCATTCAGGGCTACACGGGCGTGGCCAGCGTCGATGCCAAAGCGCAGATCGTTCTCGATGCCCAGGCCCATGGCACCGGCAGCGAACAGGCCCTGTTGCTGGCAACGGTCGATGCCACCGCGCCGTATCGCAGCGAGCGTACCGCCCTGTGTGCCGATGCCGGTTACCACTCGGAAGCGAACCTCAAGCAACTCGCCGAGCGTGGCATCGACGCCTGGATCTGCGACAACCACTACCGCAGTCGCGACCCGCGCTACGCGGGGCAGGTCAAGCACAAGACCAAGCCGGACCCGCTGTGGGACAAATCGAAGAAGGCGAAGACGACTAAGTGCTTCCGGCCCCAGGATTTCGAGCTTGCCGAGGACCACAGCCACTGCCTGTGCCCGGCGGGCAAGCGGCTGTATGCCAACGGCTCGAACTGCACCATC
>JAPWHF010000050.1 GCA_027214125.1 Zoogloeaceae bacterium G21618-S1 | reverse complement strand
GATGGTGCAGTTCGAGCCGTTGGCATACAGCCGCTTGCCCGCCGGGCACAGGCAGTGGCTGTGGTCCTCGGCAAGCTGGAAGTCCTGCGGCCGAAAGCAGCGCGTCTTGTTCTCTTTGGCCGATTTATCCCACAGCGGGTCCGGTTTGGTCTTGTGCTTGGCCTGCCCGGCGTAGCGCGGGTCGCGACTGCGATGGTGGTTGTCACAGATCCAGGCGTCGATGCCACGCTCGGCCAGTTGCTTGAGGTTCGCTTCCGAGTGGTATCCGGCATCGGCACACAGGGCGGTACGCTCGCTGCGATACGGTTCGGTGGCATCGACTGTCCCCAGCAACAGCGCCTGTTCGCTGCCGGTGCCATGGGCCTGGGCATCGAGCACGATCTGTGCTTTGGCGTCGACGCTGGCCACGCCCGTGTAGCCCTGAATGACGCCCTTGCCGGTGGCCATCTTGGCCGATTCGTTGTCGGTGCG
>JAPWHF010000004.1:161776-363536 GCA_027214125.1 Zoogloeaceae bacterium G21618-S1 | reverse complement strand
GCGCAGAAAGTCTGCCCGTGTGCCGCTCCTGGCCTTGGAGGCGTTGGACGGCAGCTTCACCCCATCGACGGCAAACAACTCCCGACCGATCAAGCCTTGCCGGTCGCACACCAGCAGCACCTGGGTGAACAGCCTGGCCACCTCCTCACCGAGCTCGGAGACGAAGGCGGCGATGGTGGTGAAGTGCGGGCAGCTGTCGCCGGAGACGGCCATGAACAGCACGTTGTGAGCACAGGCGGCAGCGATGGTGCGCGAGCTGCTCAAGCCGCGCGAATAACCGAGCAACACGATCTTGAGGAGCACCGCCGGATCGAAAGCAGGCGCGCCGCAGGCATCGTTGCAAAAGCGCTCGCGAAGCGCGGACAGATCCAGCTCGTGATCGACCAGATGACACAGCTCAAACTCGAAGGAGCCGGGCACAACCTGCGCCGCAAAATCCACCGGGATCATCTTCAGGCCGTAGTCGGGTGTCTTGAAGCGTGGCATCGCGAGACTCCGCAAAAGCGATGCTTGATTATACGAAAAGCATTATCTGGCGGGGGCGGGGTGAAGGGGTTTTTCTACAGCCTCAACGTTTGACGTGAGGGGCCGCCGTAGCGGCGAAGCAGCGAAGGGAACCCACAAGCGCAGCTTGTGGGCGGTCCCTCTCGACGGATTTGTTAGGCATTGTTTTTAATGAAATCAGCCACCTCAAGCTCTTTGGACTTTGGGAAGATCCAGCCGCCCAAGGTTGAGTTCCATTTTCCGCCAAGCTCTTTGAGACCATCTTTTACTTCCTTTGTATCGCCTTTAACGAGGAAAGACTTTACTTTCCCGTCTTTCTCGTAATCCTCCATGTATACCTTACCCTCCTTGATTATTTTCTTGATGCTGGAGGCTCGTTCTTTTGCCTCTTTTTCGGACGGAATGGGTATTGGTTCATTTTTCACAAGACGCTGAATATTGATTGATATTTGCGATAGAAGCTGTTCTTTGAAGTCCGTAATGTCCCGATAGGCTCCCGTAAGGCCAATCTTCTGCATCTTCTTCTGAAATGCTCTGAGGGCTTGAAGTTGTTCGAGATCGAGGGAGCCAATATCAACCTGCTGACCAGAGAAGTAGAGCATTACAGGTCGTCCGTTCTTAATGAACCACTCAATTTCTTCTACTGTTCCGCTTTCGCTGGCTCCAGTGGGTGAGCCGAGACGGGTCCAAAATACACCAACGAGCATGTCACAGCCGCTCACAAGCTGTTCGTTAATTATTCCTTGCGCACGATCGCCAAGTAATGGCGCTGAGTGTGTTTCCCACCCCACGGGCATAAGCATGACTCCCTGACTTTCAGAGTTCATGTTATTCCAGCGAGCCACCACTTCTGCAATTGCCTCTCTTTCGCGAGAAACATCGCCAGGGCTGGCAATCAATATTTTGTACACTTTGGCATTGAATGGCATTCAAAGATTCTCCGTGAAATAGACGATGGGTTTGCCTAACGTAGAAGTAACCGGCGCTACGCGGTCTTATCGCGCAGCGTCCGGTTGACTGCCGGGTTGGGCTTTTGCTCCCAAAATGTTTTTGATTATCGCGTAATCATAGCCGCTCTTCTTCATGTAGATGTGAACCGCCTTGTGACAGTTCGGGCAGAGAAGAGCAAAGTCAGAAAGACTGACGACATAGCTCGCGGAGTAGGTGGATATAGGGACCTTGTGATGAGCCTCGATGTATTTGACTCCGTATCTGACGAAAAAATCTTCACCACATATATCGCATAGCCATGACTCGACACTCTTCAGCGCCTTTACAACACCCTTGCTCCTTTCAGCCATAAGGTGCGTAACGTATTTCCTCTCACCCTCTTGAAAGAGGAGTTCATCCTGCGGTGCAGAAATTTCAGCGGCAGAAGCCAAGCCGCGACGCAGAACGACGAATTTGTTTTCTATTTCAGAAACTGAAAAAGACCCCTCGAAATACCAACCATCTTTGTGTTCCGTGAACAGGAAGATTGGATAGAGATGCTGAGACTGTTTAACAAGGACTTCATTTGCCTTTTCGGTATGTGAGATTTCACCGTTCCTCGCTTTGAAGGAATAGTGGTAGGAAGTCTTACTGTCGTCAGACCAGCCATCGTCGTCGTAGGAGCCCGGGCGCGTTTTGATTATTACGGCCTGAACTTCAGGTAGCTGACCAACCCAATTTATTCCTTGCTGTGGCGTGTTACCAATGATGCCCTCCGTGCCAGACCAGTAGGGAGATGCTTCGACTTTCGAGAACTGCACGAGGTCATACAGATTTCGCTTGGTGACAATGGCGCCAGTTGAAAGAGAAAAGAGATCCCGAGTTTTTTTCAGTTCCATATGCGACCAGTTGATAGAGAAGCCCAACGTTTGACGTAACGGGCGCCGAAGCGCAGCGGAGGGAACCAAAATGCGCAGCATTTTGGCGTCCCGCTGACGGACTGGTTAGGCGTTTTCACTCCGGAGAGCCTCCCGGCACGCAGGACAGTAGACGACGTGAGATTTCGTGGCCGCCTCAACCCAACATGGGCCGTATTTCACCATGCTAGCAAATGGGTAGGTATTCAGTGCATGTTCCACTTCAGCCTGAGCCGGCGGCTTTTGAGTTCCATATTGAATGGAAACAACGTCTTCCAGGAGTTCGCAGTGATGAATAGGGCAGAAGTTGAAGGACGATAAAGCGCCATTGAGATCAAGAGGCTCCATGCCCAATAACGAACAGAATTCTTCAATCATCGACTCCTGCCAGAACTGCAGGCGCCCTTGGGGTTTCGATCTTTGATGCAACGCCAAAACGAACTTCTTGGCACGGTCTTCGCCAAAATGCTCGCAGAACTTTTCAATGAACTGCACGGTAGCCATGGAACGCCTAACTATAAGTAGACACCAAATGGTGTCGTAAACGTTTACACGACTGGTGCATATCCTGACGCCCCTCTGCTAGGATGCCTTTGACATGTACAGCCATCCTGTGTACACCACCAAATGTCCAATAACATCCCTTCCGCTGCATCCGCGCCCCAGCCTGGCCTGTTTTCCGTGACACGCGAGCGTCTTCGCCTCAAGCACTGCAGCATACGAACGGAGAGGTCATATCTCGCGTGGATAAGAAGATACATCCAGTTTCATGACAAGCGCCACCCCCGTGACATGGGTGAAGTCGAGATCGGAGCGCTCTTGACTTCACTGGCGGCGGATCGGGATGTGGCCGGGCGCGGACTCGCGAGTTGCAGATCGGCTTGATTGTGGGTCTGCGCTATGGGACCGGATCGGGGTTGATGGAGGCGGTTCGCTTGCGGGTCAAGGATGTCGAGCTTGAGTGCGATGGCAGGGGCGGCAAGAACAGGATCACGATGCAGCCAGAGTGCCTCAAGGAGACGGTGATTAAGCGCATGTAGATTGGATTGGGCGAAGCAAGCGCGGCTCCGGCTTCCGGGTAGGCCTCGGATGGGACGTAGAGAGTAGGTTTCGGAAAATGATCGTTGACCGATGCGGTGTTGCCTCGGTACCGAAGCCCCATCGGCATATTAGGCCGGCGAGCGCCCGCCTCTGAACAAACGCCCGTCAACAAAAAACGCCAGCCCGGCACCGCCGGGCTGGCGTTTCTCTTTACGGCAAGCGGTCGGCTTACAGCGCCTTCACCGACAAGCGATGCGCATGCAGCAGCGGCTCGGTGTAGCCGCTGGGTTGCTGGCAGCCCTTGAACACCAGGTCGCAGGCGGCTTCGAAGGCGATGCCGTCGTAGGCGGGGGCCATGGGGCGGTAGGCCGGGTCGCCGGCGTTCTGGCTGTCGACCACCTTGGCCATCTTCTTCATGGTGTCGAGCACCTGGTCGATGGTGCACACCTCGTGGCGCAGCCAGTTGGCGATGTGCTGGCTGGAGATGCGCAGGGTGGCGCGGTCTTCCATGAGGCCGACGTTGTTGATGTCGGGCACCTTGGAGCAGCCCACGCCCTGGTCGACCCAGCGCACGACGTAGCCGAGGATGCCCTGGGCGTTGTTGTCGAGCTCTTTCTGGATCTCGTCGGCGGTGAGTTTCTGGTCGCCCAGCAAGGGAATGTCGAGGATGTCGTCCACATTGGCCGGGGTGCGGCTGCGCAGCTCGGCTTGCACGTCGAAGACGTTGATCTGGTGGTAGTGCAGGGCGTGCAGGGTGGCGGCGGTGGGCGAGGGGACCCAGGCGGTGTTGGCGCCGGATTTGGGGTGGCCGATCTTGGCGGTCATCATGTCGGCCATGTTGTCGGGCACGGGCCACATGCCTTTGCCGATCTGCGCACGGCCGGGCAGGCCGCAGGCGAGGCCGACGTCGACGTTTTGGTCTTCATACGACAGGATCCACTTCATGGTCTTGAGCTTGGCCTTGGGCGCAAAGGGGCCGGCCTCCATGCTGGTGTGGATTTCGTCGCCGGTGCGGTCGAGGAAGCCGGTGTTGATGAACACCACGCGTTCCTTGGCGGCGCGGATGCATTCCTTGAGGTTGACCGAGGTGCGGCGCTCTTCGTCCATGATGCCGACCTTGAGCGTGTTTTTCGGCAGGCCGAGGGCTTGCTCGACGCGGCCGAAGAGCTCGACGGTGAAGGCGACTTCTTCCGGCCCGTGCATCTTCGGCTTGACGATGTTCACGCTCTTGGCGGTGGAGTTGCGCACTGGGCCATTGCCTTTCAGGTCGTGGATCGCGGCGCAGGCGGTGAACATGGCGTCCATGATGCCTTCGGGGATCTGGTGGCCGTCGGCGGCGACGATCGCCGGGTTGGTCATCAGGTGGCCCACGTTGCGCACGAACAGCATGGCGCGACCCTTGAGGGTGAGCTTGCTGCCGTCGGGTGCGGTGTAGACGCGGTCGGGGTTCATGCTGCGGGTAATCGTCTTGCTGCCCTTGGCGACCTGCTCTGAGAGCGTGCCCTTCATCAGGCCCAGCCAGTTGCCGTAGGCCAGTGCCTTGTCTTCGGCATCGACGGCGGCGACCGAGTCTTCGCAGTCCATGATGGTGGTCAGCGCGGCTTCGACCAGCACGTCCTTGATGCCGGCCGGGTCGGTCTTGCCGATCGGGTGGTTGCGGTCAAACTGGATCTCGAAGTGCAGGCCGTGTTGCTTGAGCAGCACGGCGGGCGTGTCGCCCACGTGGTAGCCGGCAAACTGCGCCGGGTCGGCCAGGCCGGTGGTGGTGCCGTCCTTGAGCGTGACCACCAGCTTGCCCTCGACCACGGCGTAGTCGGTGGCGTCCTTGTGGCTGGCGTCGACCAGGGTGGCGGCGTCGTCGAGGAAGTTGCGTGCGTATTCCACCACCTTGGCGCCGCGCACCGGGTTGTATTCCGCGCCTTTTTCGGCGCCGCCGGTCTCGGGCAGCACGTCGGTGCCGTAGAGCGCGTCATACAGGCTGCCCCAGCGGGCGTTGGCCGCGTTGAGCGCGAAGCGTGCGTTCATGACCGGCACCACCAGCTGCGGTCCGGCTTGGGTGGCAATCTCGGGCTCGACGTTTTCGGTTTCGATCTTGAAGTCCGGGCCCTCGGGCACGAGGTAGCCGATCTCGGTCAGGAAGGCCTTGTAGGCGGCGAAGTCGCCCTTGCCGTTGGCCTGATGCCAGGCGTCGATCTTGGCTTGCAGCTCGTCGCGCCTGGCGAGCAGGGCGCGGTTCTTTGGCGCCAGATCATTGACGATGCCTTCCAGCCCCGACCAGAACTGATCGGCCGAGACGCCGGTGCCCGGCAGGATATCGTTCTCAAGCAGCTGCTTGAGCGTGGTGGCGACTTGCATGCCGCCGATCTGGGTATGTGTGCTCATGGAACTGGACCTCAGTGGTGCACCGGCCGCAAGGGCCGGCGGATTCAAATGATCGGTTGCCCGAAGGCGTTGATCGCCATTTTAAAGCGTCGCGATGGTTTTATCTAATGTCTTATATAACAGTTGATTCGGTATCGGCTTGCCGCGCATGCACCGCCAGCCAGACGGTCGCCGCCTCGGTGCGCGCCACACGGTGCTTGCAGCCCGCCGGCAGCAGCGCCCAGTCGCCCGGCGCCAGTGTCTGCTCGCGCCCGTCATCAAAGGCCAGCACCGCCGCGCCGCTCACCAGCAACACCCACTCGTCGTCCGCCTGTTCGTACCAGAAACCCGGCGGGCTCGCGTGGTGGTGCGAGACAATCCGCTCGATTCGCACCGCGCCGTTGTCAAACAGCGGCCGAAAGTCTTCCTCCGCACCGGGGGCGGGCAAATCAGCAAAGAGCGAACCGTGGGTGGCGTCAGTCATGGCCTCGCTGGCGGGTGGGTGGCGCGATGATGCGCTGCAAACACTATAGACAGGATTCAAGAATAGCGGCGGACTGGGCAAGAGGGAATTCCTGTTACAGTCGGTTCAGCCGATACGTGGAGTATTGAGCCTGGCAACCGTAGTTGACCGCTTGTGCCTTTGAGCAGGGGATTGAATATGCGAAAGACCTCGGCGTTGAGACCGATCACCCGGTCGGTGAGTACGCTACGCACCCGATTGCACGCGTGGCGACCCGCCTGGCGGTGTTGCTCCTCCTTGCAAGGTGCCGCTTGCGCGTCGTCGCGCCTTGCCAGGCAGCCCGCCACGCGCGCACTCGGCCGCGTTCAAGCACGGTTGCCGGGCTAATGGATCGCTACACCGAAATTCGCAGCTTCGTTCTCACCGCCGAAAAAGGCAGCTTCGCTGCCGCCGCGCTGGTCGAGGGCGTCACCCCCGTGGTGATGGGGCGCCGGCTCGATGCGCTGGAGCGGCGCCTTGGTGTGCGGCTCATGCACCGCTCCACCCGCGGCCTGACGCTCACCGATCTGGGCGAACAGTTTGTCGAGCAATGCCGGCAACTGCTCAAAGACTTCGACGCCGCCGAAAGCAGTGTCAGCGCCGGCCGTTCAGACGTGCGTGGCCATCTCGTGGTCTCCGCCCCCGCCGGCTTCGGCCGCCGCCACATCGGCCCGCATGCCGCCGCCTTTGCTGCGCAATACCCCGAGCTGAAACTCTCGTTCAACTTCACCGACAGCGTCGTCGACCTCGTGCGCGAAGGCTACGACATGGCGGTGCGCATCGGCGAACAGATCGACCCCGACTACGTCGCCATCCCCCTTTACCCCAACCGCCGCGTCGTTTGCGGAACGCCTGGCTACTTCGCTCGCCACGGCACCCCGCGCAGTCCCGAAGACCTTGCCATCCACAACTGCCTTTCATTCAATCTGCAAGGCGGCCAGCAACGCGGCTGGACCTTCATGCGCGAGGGCAAACGTTTCTCGGTGCGGGTGAACGGCAACCTCGACTGCAACGACGGCGAAATCCTCTTCGACTGGGTCCGCCAGGGCCTCGGCATCGCCTGGCGCTCCACCTGGGAGATCCAGCCTCAACTCACGGATGGCACGCTGGTCACCGTGCTCGACGACTTCGCGGTGTCCGGTTATCCCATCCAGGCGGTGTACCCGCAGCAGCGCTATTTGCCGGCGAAGATCCGGTGTTTTGTGGACTATCTCAAGGCGGTCTACAACGGGCCGGGGTATTGGGAGGGGCTGCCCGGCTGACGCACGTGTTCAGATGACTGGCTGGTTCCGACCGCCAAGGCGGAAGTCGCCATTCCTGCGACGTCCGCTTTCCGGCAGCCAAACGAAACGATCATGCTGCCTTGCCCCCAAAATCCAGGCCGACTACGGCAGATCCGCTAGTGACGGGTAGCCATTGAGTGACTACAATGTTTATTCATTTATCTATTCATTTGGTTATTCATTGTCATGGCTCGCCATTCCGACACAATCCGCCTGCTGCTCGATCACGGGCCGATGGCCGCTCGCCAAATCGTTGAAAAGACGAGGATTAGCCAGCCGACGGTGTCGCGTGCGCTGGCTGCGCTTGGCGACGAGGTGGTCCGAATCGGGGCCGGTTCCTCTATTCGTTACGCCCTGCGCGACACGTTTTGTGGTTTCGCGTCGGCCCCGATTTTCCGCGTTAGCGATGAGGGCTTGATTCGGGCGCTTGGCGCGCTCGTTCCTGTTCGCCCGGACGGGTTCGTCATGGTGCAGGCCGACGGCGTGACGCTTCATAGTGACGGGCTGCCGTGGTGGCTGTTCGATATGCGGCCGCAGGGCTATCTCGGCCGGGCCTACGCGTCGACGTATGCTGCCGATCTCGGCTTGCCGGCAAACCCCGAGCACTGGGGTGATGCCGAAGTCATCAGGGCGCTGCTCGCGCATGGCCATGACGCAATCGGCAATCTGCTGATTGGCACGCTGGCGCGTGACCGATTCATTGAAATGCCCGCGCCGTACCCGGTCGATAGGGCTGCGAACTATCCTGCGCTTGCACGTGCTGCCGGCGCTGGGACGCTTCCCGGCTCGTCTGCCGGCGGCGAGCAACCGAAGTTTTGCGCATACACAGAGCGCGGCCATGTGTTGGTGAAGTTTTCGGCGCCGGACGATAACCCTGTCAGCGAGCGATGGCGCGACCTCCTGCTTGCCGAGCATCTGGCGCTTTCGGTGCTTGGTGTTGAAACAGAGCTTGTCGATGTCGATGGTCAGCGATTCCTGGAGGTGCCGCGATTCGACCGCGTTGGTCCGCTAGGCCGCATTGGCGTGTTCTCGCTGCGCGCGCTCGATGCGGAATTTGTCGGGGATGTTTCGGCACCCTGGCCATCGCTGGTCAGTCGCCTTGTCGCTGATGGTCATGTCCATGCAGACGCCGTCGCTGGCTCGGCGCTGCTTTGGGCATTTGGAACGCTTATCGGCAATACCGACATGCACGCGGGAAACTTGTCGTTTGTCAGTCATCACGGCCGCCCGTATCAGCTCGCGCCGGCTTACGATGTTCTGCCTATGGGGTTTGCTCCAAGAAGTGGTGGTGCAGTCGTCGATACGCTTCCACCGGCTTCGCTGTCAGCTTCGGTCGACGGTGAAACTTGGCGTGATGCGCTGCGTCTGGCTGAAATGTTCTTTGTCATGATCCGCGATTGCGATGGCTTCTCCGGCCGTTTCTCTCCCTGCATCGAGGCGATACGCCGGCACATTGACGAGGCCGCAACCCGCATCGCCCGGTTGGGATAACACGCCCGGCACGACGCCGTGCCTGGTCAAACGTGGTGGAACCTCCGGTATTGAAGCACCCGGCAGCGTACCGGCGGTGAACAATTGCGCCAGCCCCGTGCGGATGCCAACTGCCAGGCAGACCTCCCGGGGTTGCTGGCCAGACAACGCGTGCCGGTCAGGATGTTTCCTTGTCCGGCATAACTTCGGATGGCGGCGCGGTTTGCCTGCAGGGTGTCGACGAGTTCGTCGTTCAGGTGGCGGGCGCGCCTTCCCAAAAACAAAGGCCCGCTGGACGCGGGCCTTTGTTTTGTCGGTGAGCCGGTTCGGGGGGTGTTGAACGGGCGCTTTGTCATTTCGGGTCGAAATGCGATCTTCGCGAACGGTGGCGGGGTGGGCCTTGGGGCCGGCGGCGGGTAGCTGCCGGGGTTCGTGTTGATCTGTTGGATGCATTTGACCTGAAACTGAACCATCTGAAAAACACTGAATTAAGATGCTTCTATCTTGTTTAAAGATGGTTGGCGTATGATCGTGCCGCATGGAACTTCGTCAGTTGCGCTACTTCTCTGCCATTGCCAAGCACGGCAGCTTTTCGAAAGCGGCCGAGCAGGTGTTTGTGGCGCAGTCGGCGCTCAGCCATCAGTTGGCGCAGCTCGAGGCTGAACTGGGCGCGCGCCTGTTTCATCGCTCGCGGCGCGGGGTGGAGTTGACCGAGGCAGGGCGGGTGTTTCTGGCGCATTCGACGGCAATCTTGCGGCAGGTGGAAGATGCCCGCGCGAGCGTGATGAACGTGGCGGGCGAGCCCAGTGGCAAGGTGGTGTTTGGCGTGCCGCACAGCGCGTCGAATGCGCTGGCCTTGCCGCTGCTGCAGGCGGTGCGCGAGCAGTTGCCCAAGGTGGAACTGGAGTTGACCGAGGAGCTGACCGGCAACCTGGTGCCGCAGTTGCGCAGCGGGCAGATCAATCTGGCGGTGTTGTTTGACGACGGCACGCTCGAAGAATTTGAGCGCACGGTGCTGCTCGATGAGCATCTGTCGCTGATTTCATCCGCCACGGCGGCGGATCGGCCGCAGGCGGCGGTGAGCTTGCGCCAGGCCTTGGCCTTGCCCTTGATTCTGCCGGCGCATCCGCATGGCGTGCGGCCGATCATCGAGACGGCGGCGCGCGAGCACGGCTTGCCGGTGCCCAATGTGGTTGCCGACATCAGCTCGATCAGCATCTTGCGCACGACCTTGCTGGCCGGCATGGGGCACACGCTGTTGCCGGTGATGCCGCTGCAACACGACCTGGCCAGCGGTGCGCTGTGCGCGGTGCCGGTGGCGCCGGCGCTGACGCGTCGGCTGGTGCTGTGCGCCTCCAAACACATTCCGCTGTCGGCGGCGTCCACGGCGGTGGTGCAACTGGTGCAGGGGCTCACGCAGACCTTGTGCACGAGCGGGGCGTGGCAGGGCGCGGCGCTGATTTCGAGCGGGGCGTGAGCCCGAGTCTGAGCGGCTTATGCTGCCGCTTTTGGCGTAGGGCGAATAAGCCGCAGGCGCATCCGCCATCGGTCGTGGCAAGAGAAACGGCGGATGCGCTTCGCTTATCCGGCCTACCGAACCCCGCCCGCGCGGCAGTCCATAGCCTGCGTATCGAGAGAAGTGATCGTGGCGGGAATTCCGCCGCCGGCCATGATCGTCTACTGTGAAGTCATTGCAGAAGCGTCGGCCGGGCCGGCGCGTGATTTCACCGGAGAAGTCCATGCGCCATCTCGCCATTGATGTCGGTCCCCATCGCTTTGTTGCCCGCCTTGAAGAGGCCGCCGCACCGAAGACCTGCGCGGCCTTTCTCAAGCTTTTGCCCTTTGCCAACCAGGCCATCCATTCGCGCTGGAGCGGCGAGGCGGTGTGGGTGCCGCTGGGCGATTTCGACACCGGCCTGGGCTTTGAAAACCACACCAGCCACCCCTCGCGCGGTGACGTGCTGTTGTACCCGGGCGGCTTCTCGGAGACGGAGATCCTGTTTGCCTATGGCAGCAGTTGCTTCGCCAGCAAAATGGGGCAGATCGCCGGCAATCATTTTCTGACCGTGGTCGAGGGCGGCGAGCAGTTGATGGACATGGGCCGCCTGGTGTTGTGGCAGGGCGCGCAGGAGATTCGTTTTACCGATCTGGGCGAGGCGTGACGATGGCGACAGACCCGCGCGCCTTGCTGGCCAATATGTTTGCAGCGGCCGTGAATGCCGCCCAGCCCGAGCACTGCATCCCCCGCTTTTTGCCGGCCCCGCCGACGGGGCGGACGCTGGTGATCGGTGCCGGCAAGGCCTCGGCCGCCATGGCGCAGGCGCTGGAGCAGCACTGGCCGGGTGAGCTGAGCGGGCTGGTGGTGACGCGCTATGGCTACGCCGTGCCCTGCGAACGCATCGAGATTGTCGAGGCGGCGCATCCGGTGCCCGACGCGGCGGGCTTGGCGGCGGCCGGCCGGCTGCTTGAGCTGGTGCGCGGTCTGACGGCCGACGATCTGGTGATCTGCCTGATTTCGGGCGGCGGCTCGGCGCTGCTGCCCTTGCCGGGCGAGGGCGTGACGCTGGAAGACAAGCAGGCGATCAGCCGCGCGCTGCTCAAGTCGGGCGCGACGATTTCGGAGATGAATTGCGTGCGGCGGCATCTGTCGGCCATCAAGGGCGGTCGATTGGCGGCGGCCTGCCATCCGGCGCGGGTGGTGAATCTGCTGATCTCGGATGTACCGGGCGACAACCCGATGGATATTGCCTCGGGCCCGACGGTGGGCGATTCAACCACCTGCGCCGACGCGCTGGAAGTTATCCGGCGCTACGGCATCGATTTGCCGGACGGCGCGCGCGCCCTGCTCGAGCGCGACCGTGGTGAGACCGTGAAGCCCGGCGATGCGCGGCTGGCGGGCGTGACGACACATCTGATCGCCACGCCGCAGATGGCACTCGAAGCGGCCGCTCAGGTGGCGCGGGCGGCCGGTGTGACGCCGATGATCCTCGGCGACAGTATCGAGGGCGAGGCGCGCGATGTGGGCAAGGTGCATGCGGGCATCGCCTTGCAGGTGTGCAATCACGCTCAACCTATCGAAGCACCCTGTGTCTTGCTGTCGGGCGGGGAAACCACCGTGACCGTGCGTGGCTCCGGGCGTGGCGGGCGCAACGTGGAGTTTCTGTTGTCGCTGGCGGTGGCGCTCAATGGCGCGGCGGGGGTGCATGCCGTGGCCGGTGACACCGATGGTGTGGATGGTCTGGAAGAGGTCGCCGGCGCTTTCATCGGCCCGGACACTTTGTCTCGCGGGTGGGCGGCCGGCCGACCGCCGCGCGACAGCCTGGACAACAATGACGGCCACGGATTTTTTGAAGCGCTGGGCGATGCCCTGGTGACCGGTCCGACCCGGACCAATGTGAACGATTTTCGCGCCATCCTGATCGGACCGGCGTGACAGCAAGGATGCGAAAGCCATGAAGACGACACGCATGCTCACTCTGAGCGACGCAAAACGGATTGCCGCAGCAGCCGAGACGGAGGCGCTGGCCAATGGCTGGGCGGTCAGCGTCGCGATCTGCGATGCCGGCGGTCACGCCCTGTGGCTGCAGCGCATGGACGGCGCGCCGCTGATGAGCGCCGCCGTGGCACCTGAAAAGGCCCGCACTTGCGTGCTCACCGGCAAACCCAGCAAGGTGTTTGAAGACATGGTCAACAACGGCCGCTTCGCCGCGCTGTCCATGCCGGTGGTGCCACTCGAAGGCGGTGAGCCGATCGTGGTCGATGGACTGGTGATCGGCGCGGTGGGTGTGTCGGGCGTGACGGCCGGTGAAGACGCGCAGGTGGCGCGGGCCGGCGTGGCGGCGCTGGCGTGTGTTCCGTGAGGTGTCCGGCCTTGCGCGCTGACCCGCGCCGGCCGCCCCGTGGTTTGAAGCCAGGGCGCCGTGCGGGGGTGATGCTGCGCTACTGCGCGTAGCTGCCGTCGGCGCGCACCATGGACAGGTCGACGAAGTGCGACCCAAGGCGCGAGGTAGCGCTGAACACAATGTTGTAGCCGCCCAGGTCGACCCGGCTGATGCCGCTCAATGCGTCTTGAAGACTCTGCCGGGTGATGGGTGCCGGGCTACGGCGCAAGCCTTCGACCATCACTTTGGCGGCGATAAAGCCTTCTAGCGCCAGGTGGGTGTTCAGGGGCGTGCCGGCGTCCGAGCCGGCTTTCTGGAACTCGCGGACAATCGCAAACTTGCCGCTGGCCGGTGAGGGCACGACCTGTGCGACGACCATGCCGCGGACATCCTTGCCAATGGCCGCCTGCATTTCCGATGCCGAGATAACAGACAGGCCCAGGAACAGCGGGCGCAGATTCTGATCCATCGCGGTCTTCAGGAAGTTGACCGAGGCTTTGCCGGCAGTGAGCAGAATCACCGCGCCGGGTTCGGCTTTGAGCAGCGCCGCGACCGGCGCATCGCCTTTGAAATCGGGGCCGCCGATGGGCACCATCGCGGTCGGCGATAGCTGCTTGTCGGCCATGGCGGCTTCAAAGTGCTTGAGTGCCGATTTGCCGAACGCGTTGTCCATGTACACGGTGGCAATGCGCGTGATGCCGGAGCTGGTCAGGTGGCGAATCATGGCGCGCACTTCGTCACCATAGCTGGCGCGCACGTGATAGGTGTGCGGGCCGGCGAGCTGCTGGAATTCGGGCGAACCACTCAGCGGCCCCACCAGCGGAATGCCGGCCGCTTCGACCTGGGGCGAGACGGCGATGTTGACCCCGGTGCCGAGGATGCCGAGCAGGCCAACGACGCGCGAATCCTTGATCAGCTTGTCGACATTGGCTTTGGCCTGTTCCGGTTTGTAGCCGTCATCGAGCGTGACGAATTCAATCTTTTGGCCGTGGACACCGCCGTTGCGATTGACGGTGTCGAGATACAGCATGATGCCGCTGTTGAGCTCTTTGGTGATGCCGGCGACGGGGCCGGTCTGGTCGGCCGACTGACCGATGCGGATGGTTTGTGCGTTGAGCGTCAGGCTGGCGGTCAATGCCAGACAGAAGGCCGTGCAGGCGCGAAGCCCGCGCGCGGTCAATGCCATGTCCAAGTCTCCAGGTGTGATGGTGCGCGGGGGGCTCGCTTATTTTTTTCCCCCACGGGCGCACCGTCTGGCGTCACCCGGTTGCTGCGTCGTTGCGGTCCTTCGCGTGTTGGCTTGTTGTGGTCGCGGAGAGGCCTCAGCTTTTCCGCTTGGCTTCAATCAACGGCACCACGCCGTCAAACTTCAGTCGTTCGCGGCCCGGCTCGATTTCGGCCAGCGGTTCGCAGGGCTTGAGCGTGGCGAGGCTGCGGTCGGTGAGTTCCTGATAGGTGCGGGTGCCGTCGCCTTTCCAGGTGATTTCCTGCGCGCTCAGTTCGCGCACTACCTTGGCGGGCATGCCGGCGACCAGGCTGCGGGCGGGCACGTCCATGCCGGCTTTGACGAAGGCGCAGGCTGCCACGAAGGCTTCTTCGCCGATGACGGCGTTGTCCATCACCACGGCGTTCATGCCGATCAGCGCGTTGCGCCCGACCCGGCAGCCATGCAATACGGCGCCATGGCCAACGTGGCCGTCTTCTTCGACCACCGTGTCGGTGCCGGGAAAGCCGTGCATGACGCAGGTGTCCTGTACGTTGGAGCCGGCTTCGAGCACGATGCGGCCGAAGTCGCCGCGCAGGCTGGCCAGCGGGGCGACATAGCAGTGTGGGCCGACAATGACATCGCCGATCAGCACGGCGTCGGGGTGCACGAAGGCGGTGGGGTGGATGACCGGTTTGAGGCCGTCGATTTCATAGCAGGGCATGGTGAAGAGTCCTTGGGTAGGGCGGAAAAGCGAAGCGCCTTCCGCCATCGGTGCCGCGTCGGGGCGTTGTTCGGCGGAAGGCGCTTCGCTTTTCCGCCCTACGGATCGCAAGGGGCGGACGACGTGCCCGCCCCGGCGCATCACTCGGCGATGTGGTAGCGGCGCTGGATGACGCGGAAGCGGTTGGCGACAAAGGCAGCGTCCGAGTAGCTGGCGTTGGCCGAGGGGTTCGCGCCGGTGCCATGGTAGTCGGAGAAGGCTGCCGACTGGTTCACGAACACGCCGCCGGTCAGGTTGATCGATAGCGCGACGCCGGCGCGCAGGGTGGCGTCGGTCATGGCGTCGATCACCTCCGGCTTGGTCGAGTACAGGCCGACCGTCAGCGCGCCGTGCTCCTTGACGATGCGTTCCGACAGGGCAATCGCCGCCGCGCCGTCAGCGACCTTGACCACAAAGCTGATCGGGCCGAAGCGCTCTTCCATATAGCTCTTCTCGTCCGCCGCGTCGCAGGTGAGCAGCACGGGGGTATAGACGGTCGCGTCGGGGAATTGCGGGTGCACCAGTTTTTTGGAGTCGAGCACGATGGTGCCGTGCGCGCCGGCTTCGTTGATGCGGTCGACCGTGGCTTCGGATTGAATCGCGCCGAGCACCGCAGAGGCGACGTTGATGTCGCCGAGGAATTTCTCGATGGCGGCACCGAGGTCGTGCGCCACCTCGTCAAATGACTTGTGGCCCTGGTCGGTGTCGATGCCGTCGGCCGGCACCAGGATGGCTTGCGTGGTGGTGCACATCTGGCCCGAGTACAGGCTGAGCGTGAAGGCCATGTTGCGCAGCATGGCCTTGTAGCTGTCGGTTGACTCGATGACGACGTTGTTCACCCCGGCCAGCTCGGCATACACATTGGCCTGGCGGGCGTTGTCGATCAGCCATTGGCCGAAGACATTGCTGCCGGTGAAGTCGATGGACTTGATCGCCGGGTGGGTGGCGAGTGCCTGAGTATCGGCGCGCTTTTCGACCACGGCCAGGCTGATCAGGTTGGCGTCGAGGCCGGCCTCGGTCAGCACTTCACGCGCGATGCGCACGGTGATGGCGGCGGGCAAAATCGCATTGCTGTGCGCCTTGATGATCACCGGGTTGCCGGTCGCCAGCGCGGCGAACACACCGGGGTAGGTGTTCCAGGTGGGGAAGGTGCCGCAGCCGATGACCAGCGCGACGCCGCGCCCGACGATCTCGAAATGCTTCTTCATCACCAGCGGCGGGTTCTTGCCCTGCGGCTTCTCCCAGCGGGCTTCGGGTGTGATGCGCGACTGCTCGTCCCAGGCGTAGGCCACGGCTTCGAGGCCGCGATCCTGCGCGTGCGGGCCGCCGGCCTGGAAGGCCATCATCCAGCCCTGACCGGTGGTCAGCATCACCGCGTGGGCGATCTCGAAGCTGTGTTTGTTGAGGCGGTCGAGAATCTCCAGACACACGCCGGTGCGCCCGGCGGCGCCGAGTTTTTGCCAGGCGGGCATGGCGGCCTGGGCCGCGTCGATCAGCGCCTCGGTGTCGCACACCGGATAGCTCACATTCATCGCCACGCCGTAGGGTGAGGTTTCGGTGGTGGCGGTGCCGCGCTGGCCAGGCTGGTTCAGGGCGAACTCGCGGCCAAAGCAGGCTTCGACGGCGGCTTTGCCATCGACATCGGCGGTCTCGCCATACACGCGTGGGCTGGGCATTTCGTTGAAGGGCGTCCAGTAGGCACGGGTGCGGATGGCGCCGAGCGCCTGTTCCAGAGTGGCCTGGTGCTTCTCGAAAAGCGGGTGCGACATGGTGTCTCCTTCACGGGGCTTGCGGCCTGTCACGGCACTCGATATGTACGTGGCGACCGGTTTTTAGTCAGAGGGGGCTTGCTTTTTTGACGTATATCAATTTTACTGTTGATCGACCGGTCGGTCAAACAAAGAAAATCAATGTGCCCGACTGGAACAGTACAGGTTGCCGACAGCGATTGCCCAATGTGGCGCGCGGTCGGTGGTGGAGGCAGTAGTGTGCGGGGTCAAGACCCCGCCGCTCAAAAGGACGACACGATGGCGCAAGACTTCGAAACGATTGCCCTGAACATCGCGGACGGCGTGGCCACGCTGACCCTCAACCGGCCTGATCGCCTGAACAGCTTTACCGATGCGATGCATGCCGAAGTACGCAGCGCGCTGGCGCTCATCCGGGCCGGGCGCGCCGATGGCACGGTGCGCGCCATGGTGCTGACCGGTGCCGGTCGCGGCTTTTGCGCCGGTCAGGATCTGTCGGATCGCAGCGTGTCGGGCGGCGATGCCGTGCCTGACCTTGGGGCCTCGGTGGAGAAAAACTACAAGCCCTTGGTCATGGCGCTGCGCGAACTCGACATGCCGGTGATCGCCGCCGTCAATGGCGTGGCCGCCGGTGCGGGCGCCAATCTGGCGCTGGCCTGCGACCTGGTGTTTGCCGCACGCTCGGCCAGCTTCATCCAGGCCTTCTGCAAGCTGGGGCTGATCCCCGACACGGGCGGCACCTGGGTGTTGCCGCGACTGCTCGGCCCCGCGCGGGCGATGGGTCTGGCGATGCTCGGTGACAAGCTGCCGGCCGATCAGGCGGAAGCCTGGGGGCTGATCTGGAAGTGTGTGGATGATGACGCGCTGATGCCGACGGTGAGCGCGCTGGCCAAACAAATGGCGGCTGGTCCGACCTTTGGTTTTGCGCAAACCAAGAAAGCCATCTGGGCCAGCTCCACGCAGGATTTTTCGACCCAGCTCGACATGGAGCGCGACATGATGCGCGCATGTGGCCAGTCGGATGACTACCGTGAGGGCGTCGCCGCCTTCATGGAAAAGCGCACGCCGCAGTTCAAGGGGCGCTGAGCGATGGCCGCACTGAAAACGTCCAGCCGGGTACTGGTGATTGGCGCCGGTGCGATGGGCAGCGGCATTGCCCATGTGGCCGCCGTGGCCGGGCATACCGTCTATTTGTATGACATGCAGGCCGAGGCGGTCGAGCGCGGTCGCGCCGGCATTGCCAAGGATCTGGCCTTTCTGGTGAGCCGCGACAAGCTTACACAGGACGCTGCCGACGCGGCGCTGGCGCGGGTTGTTCCGATCAGCAGTCTGGCCGATGCGAAGGATGCGCTGCTGGCGATCGAGGCCGTGGTCGAGCGGCTGGATGTGAAGCAGACCTTGTTCGCCGAGCTCGAAACCGTGCTCTCGCCTGAGGCGATTCTCGCCACCAACACGTCTTCGCTGTCGATCACCGCCATGGCAGCGCCGCTGGCGCGTCCGGGCCGGGTGGTCGGCATGCATTTTTTCAACCCCGCACCGCGCATGAAGCTGGTCGAGGTGGTGTCCGGTCTGGCGACCGATCCGGCGGTGGCACAGACGGTGCACGCCACCGCCAAGGCCTGGGGCAAGGTGCCGGTGTTTGCCAAATCGACGCCGGGCTTCATCGTTAATCGCGTGGCCCGCCCCTACTACGGCGAGGCGCTGCGCGTGCTGGCCGAGCAGGCCGCGACGCCGGCTACGTTGGACGCGGTGATGCGCGAGGGCTGCGGTTTTCCGATGGGGCCGTTCGAGTTGATGGACCTGATCGGCCACGATGTGAATCACGCCGTCAGTCAGTCGGTGTTCGCCGCGTGCTTCAATGACAGCCGCTACACCCCGCATCTGATCCAGCAAGAGCTGGTGCACGCCGGCCGCTTCGGGCGCAAGAGCGGTGAGGGTTTTTACGCTTACGGCGAAGGCACGAGTTTGCCGGCGCCGGCGGATTTCTCTCTGTCATCGGCCGTTCGCCGTGTGCGCGTGGTCGGCGATCTGGGGCCGGCGGCGGCACTGATCAGCCGGATCGAGCAGGCTGGAGTCACCGTCGAGCGCACCGCCGGCAGCGGTCATGGCTGGCTGGAAATCGGCTCGGCGCGGCTGATGATGAGCGATGGCCGAACCGCCACGCGCCGTGCGGTCGACAGTCGTTACGACCATGTGGTGTTGTTCGATCTGTGCCTCGATTTTGCCAAAACGCCCCGCCTGACGCTGTGTGCGGCCGACCAGTGCGGTCGTGGCGCACTGACCGACGTGGTCGGCACGCTGCAGGCGGCCGGTCTGCGCGTGGCGCAACTCGATGACGTGGCCGGCATGCTCGGCCTGCGCACCGTGGCCATGCTCGCCAACGAGGCCGCCGACGCGGTGCTGGCCGGCATCGGCTCGGCGGCCGACATCGACACCGCCATGCGCTACGGCACCAACTACCCGCTCGGCCCGCTGGCCTGGGCGGACCGTCTGGGCCCGGCCTTTATCGCCGAAGTGCTCGATCACTTGCGGGCGCACTATGTCGACACCCGTTACCGACTCTCGCCTCTGCTCCAGCGCAAGGCGCTGACCGGCGCGACCTTTCATGCGAACTGATGTGAGCCCCATGGATACCAAAGCACTCGACCCCCAGCAAATCGCCGAACAGGTGCGCGACACCATGTTCGCCAACGACCAGGCCTCGCGCGGCCTCGGCATGGCATTTGTCGAGGTCGGCCCCGGCCGCGCCACGCTGACCATGACCGTGCGTGCCGACATGCTCAACGGCTTCGCCATCATCCACGGCGGTTTTGTGACTACGCTGGCCGATTCGGCCTTCGCCTTTGCCTGCAACAGCTACAACGAACAGACGGTGGCCTCGGGCATCAGCGTGGACTTCATTGCGCCGGCGCGCGAGGGCGATGTGCTGACCGCCACGGCGCGCGAAGTGGCGCTGTCGGGACGCACCGGGGTGTATGACATCACCGTGACCAATCAGCACGGTGCCACCATTGCCGTGATGCGGGGCAAGAGCTATCGGCTGAAAGGCCGGGCAGTGTTCCCGCAGTAGACAAAACGCCTGGCGGCGCGACATAAAAAACAGATGCGCCGCCGACACCGGATATAGGGAAGAGGAGACAAACCATGACCTGCAAGATGCCCGCCCCGGGCGACCTCGAAGCCATCGAAACCGCAAGCCGCGACGAGTTGCAAGCCACCCAGCTCAAGCGCATGCAGTGGAGCGTGCAGCACGCCTACGACAACGTGCCGCACTACCGCGCGAAGTTCGACGAGAAGGGCGTGCATCCGAGTGATCTGAAAACGCTGGCCGATCTGGCCAAGTTTCCCTTCACCGGCAAGCAGGACTTGCGCGACAACTACCCCTTCGGCCTGTTTGCCGTGCCGCGCGAGAAGGTGGTGCGGGTGCATGCCTCGTCGGGCACCACCGGCAAGCCGACGGTGGTGGGCTACACCTCGCGCGATATCGACACCTGGGCGCGCGTGGTGGCGCGCTCGATTCGCGCCGCGGGTGGCCGGGCCGGTGACATTGTGCATGTGTCCTACGGCTACGGCTTGTTCACCGGCGGCTTGGGGGCGCACTACGGCGCCGAGAAGCTTGGCTGTACGGTGATCCCGATGTCGGGCGGTCAGACCGAGAAGCAGATCCAGATCATCCAGGACTTCAAGCCCGACATCATCATGGTGACGCCGTCCTACATGCTGACCATTCTCGACGAGATGGAGCGCATGGGCATCGACCCGAAAGAGACTTCGCTCAAGGTCGGCATCTTCGGCGCCGAGCCCTGGACGCACGCCATGCGCCTGGCGATGGAAGCGCGCTCCGGCATGGACGCGGTGGACATCTACGGCCTGTCGGAAGTGATGGGGCCGGGCGTGGCCAGCGAGTGCATCGAAAGCAAGGACGGTCCGGTGATCTGGGAAGACCACTTCTACCCCGAGATCATCGACCCGATCACCGGCGAAGTGCTGCCGGACGGCGAAGAGGGCGAGCTGGTGTTCACTACGCTGTCCAAGGAAGCGCTGCCGGTGATCCGCTACCGCACCCGCGACCTCACCCGCCTGCTGCCGCCGACCTCGCGCAGCATGCGCCGCATGGCCAAGATTACCGGCCGCTCGGACGACATGCTGATCATCCGCGGCGTGAATGTGTTCCCCACCCAGATCGAAGAGCTGATCTGCAAGATGCCCAAGCTGTCACCGCAGTATCTGCTGGAGGTGGACAAAAAGGGTCACATGGACACCTTGACGGTAAAGGTCGAGACCAACCCGGACGTGCCGGTGGGCCGTCACCCCGAACAAAAAGAAGCGCTGGCCAAAGAGCTGACGCACCACATCAAGAGCCTGATCGGCGTGTCCGCCACGGTGATTGTCGGCGACCCGTTCAGCATCGAGCGGGTCACGGTCGGCAAGGCCAAGCGGGTCATCGATCGCCGCTCCAAAGACTGAGTGTATGAATAGACCGACTGCGCGGCCCGATTCCGCCCCTGCGATGCTCGCCGTACGTCAGTACGGCTGCGCTTCTCGGAGCGGACTCGAACCGCTCGCGACGGTCTCTTCACACACTCCCGCGAATTTCGAATAAGGAGCGCTATATGTACACCCAAGCACTCGATATCCCCCCCGGCGAGCAGCCCAAGCGCACGCCCGATGCCGTCGAGAACGCCGCCTATCAGGCCGAGTTCGACGCGCGCATCGACGCCGGTGCGACCATCGAAGCCAAGGACTGGATGCCCGAGGCCTATCGCAAGACGTTGGTGCGCCAGATCAGCCAGCATGCGCACTCCGAGATCGTCGGCATGCTGCCTGAAGGCAACTGGATCAGCCGCGCGCCGAGTCTCAAGCGCAAGGCGATTTTGCTGGCCAAGGTGCAGGACGAGGGCGGTCACGGCCTGTATCTGTACGCCGCAGCCGAAACCCTGGGCGTCTCGCGCGACGAGCTGACCGAAGCACTGCTCTCGGGCAAGGCCAAGTACAGCTCGATTTTCAACTACCCGACGCTCAATTGGGCGGACGTGGGCGTGATCGGCTGGCTGGTCGACGGCGCGGCGATCATGAATCAGATCCCGCTGTGCAAGTGCAGCTACGGCCCCTATGCCCGTGCCATGGTTCGGGTGTGCAAGGAGGAATCCTTCCACCAGCGCCAGGGTTACGACGCCTTGCTGGCGATGATGAGTGGCACCGACGAGCAGCGCGAACTGGTGCAGGACGCGGTCAATCGCTGGTGGTGGCCGTCGCTGATGATGTTCGGCCCGCATGACGCCGACTCGCCCAACTCGGGCCAGAGCATGCGCTGGGGCATCAAGCGCATCTCGAATGACGATCTGCGCCAGAAGTTTGTGGACGCCACCGTCAAGCAGGCCGAAGTGCTCGGCGTGACCCTGCCGGACGACGAATTGAAATGGAACGAAGCGCGCGGCCATTACGACTTTGCCGCCATTGACTGGGACGAATTCTGGAACGTGGTGAACGGCCACGGCCAGTGCAATGTCGACCGACTGGCCATGCGCGTCAAGGCCTGGGACGACGGCGCCTGGGTGCGCGAAGCCGCAGTCGCCCACGCCGAAAAACAGGCTGCCCGCGAGAAGGCCGCCGCCTGATGACACCAACGGAGAACACCATGGAACGCAAAGAATGGCCGCTGTGGGAAATTTTTGTCCGCAGCAAGAACGGCCTCGATCACAAGCACTGCGGCAGCGTGCACGCCACGGACGCGCGCATGGCGCTGCAGGTCGCGCGTGATGTGTACACCCGCCGCCAGGAAGGGGTGTCGATCTGGGCGGTGAAAGCCTCCGACATCGTCGCCTCGGACCCGGATGCCAAGCCCGAGCTGTTCGATCCGGCCGAGGACAAGATCTACCGGCACCCGACCTTCTACAAGCTGCCTGACGAAGTGGACCACATGTGATGGGGGCGACCGCGATGACATCAACGAATCCTGCGCATCTCGAGTATGTGCTGCGCCTCGGTGACGCCGCCTTGATCCACGGCCAGCGCCTGTCCGAATGGTGCGGCCAGGCCCCGGTGCTCGAAGAAGATCTGGCGCTGGCCAACATGGCGCTCGATTTTGTCGGTCAGGCGCGCATGCTGCTCAGTCACGCCGGCACGCTCGAAGGCAAGGGCCGCGATGAAGACACACTCGCTTTCCTGCGCCACGAAGGTCAGTACCGCAACCCGACGCTGTGCGAAATGCCGAACACCGATTTCGCGCACACCATGATCAAGGGGTTCCTGCTCGGCAGCTTCAATTTGCTGATGTGGAGCCGGCTGTGTGGTTCGAGCGACAAGGCCCTGGCCGCGATTGCCGCCAAGAGCCTGAAAGAAGCGCGCTACCACGCAGAACACACCGGCGATTGGGTGATCCGCCTTGGCGACGGCACCGAAGAGAGCCATCGTCGTGCGCAGGCCGCGCTCGATATGCTGTGGCCCTACACCAACGAGTTGTTCGCCGCCAACCCGACCGATGACGCCGCTGCGGCGGCCGGCGTTGGCCCGGCGTGGTCGGATCTGGCAGAGGACTGGGAAAAGGCGGTGTTGCCGGTACTCAAGCACGCCACGCTCACCGTGCCGGCGCGTACGCCCTTCCAGACTTATGGCAAATTCGGCCGCCACAGCGAGCATCTGGGCCATCTGCTGGCGGTGATGCAGCATCTGCCGCGCAGCTTCCCCGGCGCGACGTGGTGACCGGTATGCTGACCGAAGCCCAGGCCTGGCAGGCGCTCGACGCAGTGGAAGACCCGGAGATTCCGGTGGTCTCCGTGACCGAGCTGGGCATCGTGCGCGACGTGATTCTGGGCGAGGACGGGCTGCGCGTGGTGGTCACACCCACCTACAGCGGCTGCCCGGCCACCGAGATGATCGCCGAGAGCATTGTCGATGCGCTCAAGGCCGCTGGCGCGGGCAAGGTCAGTGTCGAGACGCGGCTTGCGCCGCCCTGGAGTACCGACTGGATCGCCGAGAGCGCGCGCGAAAAGCTGCGTGCCTACGGCATCGTCCCACCCCAGCCCGCACTGCCCGATGGTGCGCAGGTGGTGCGTTTCATGTCGCGCAAGCTGCCGTGCCCGCGCTGCCGTTCCAGCCACACCACACGGTTGTCGGAATTCGGTTCGACCGCCTGCAAGTCGTTGTATCGCTGTGAAGACTGCCGCGAACCTTTCGAATACTTCAAACCGATCTGAACCGGACCGGGAGAATACACATGAACCCCAAATTCCACGCCCTGACCATTGCCGAAGTGCGCCGCGAACTGGCCGATGCCATCAGCCTGCGCTTCGACGTGCCGGCTGAACTGGCCGACGATTACCGCTTTGTGCAGGGCCAGCACCTGACGCTGAAAGCCGAGATCGACGGCCAGGAAGTGCGTCGCTCCTACTCCATCTGCTCCGGCGTCGAGGACGGCGAGTTGCGCGTGGCCATCAAGCAGGTGGGCGGCGGGCTGTTCTCGACCTGGATCAACGGCGGCGCGATCAAGGCCGGCGACCGTATCGAGGTGATGACGCCGGAAGGGCGCTTTCATGCCCCACTCGACGCTGCCAATGCAAAGCATTACGTGGCCTTTGCGGCCGGCAGCGGCATTACGCCGATCCTGTCATTGATCAAGACGACGCTGGCCACCGAGCCGAAGAGCCGTTTTACGCTGGTATACGGCAACCGCGGCACCAAGAGCGTGATGTTTGGCGAGGCGCTCGAAGACATCAAGAATCGCTACCTGACTCGCTTTTGCTTCTACTCGCTGTTCTCGCGCGAGGCGCAGGACGTACCGTTGTTCAACGGCCGGCTCGACCAGGCCAAGGTGGCTGCGTTTGTCGAGACCTTGATTCCGGTGGCTGACATCGACGAGGCCTTCATCTGCGGCCCGGGTGCGATGATCGACGAGGTCGAAGCCGGTCTGCTGGCGTCCGGCATGCGCGCTGATCACATCCATCTGGAGCGCTTCGGCGTGCCCGATGCCGGCCCGGCGCACCGCGTCGAGCCCGGCGATGCGGCGGCGGCGACGATCACTCTGATCCAGGACGGCCTGCAGCGCGAGGTGGCCTTCCGCAAGGAGGACCCGTCGATTCTCGACGTGGCGCTGGCCGCCGGGATGGATCTGCCGTTTGCCTGCAAGGGTGGGGTATGCTGCACCTGCCGCGCCAAGGTGCTCGAAGGTCGTGTCCGCATGGACAAGAACTTCGCTCTTGAGCAGTCCGATGTGGACGACGGCTATGTGCTCACCTGCCAGGCCCATCCGCTTACCGAGCGGGTCGTCATCAGTTTTGACGAGCGTTGAAATGGGGTCCAGGCCGGTGAGCGTTTTGCATTCGAACGGGCGTCACAGTCATGGCACGAACCAGAGCAGCAACCCACGACCAGCAACGCAACGCCATTCTCGACATGGCGGCGAAGCTGTTTGCCGACAAGGGCTTCCACGCGACGTCGATGTCGCAACTGGCGGCCGCGTGCGGCGTTTCCAAGCCACTGCTCTACCACTACGCCAAGGACAAGGCGGAGATGCTGTTCAGCGTGGCCGACAGCTACATGGACACACTGGTGGCGCTGGTCGAATCGGTCGAGGCCGAGCAGTTGCCGCCGGACGCGCACCTCAAGCGCTTGATTGCCCGCTTTCTCGAGACCTACGCCAACGCTCACAACCAGCACCGGGTGCTGGTGCAGGACGTGCGGCATCTGGACGACGCGCCGCGTCAGCAGGTCGCCGACAAGGAGCGGGCGGTGGTCGCGGCCTTTGCACGGGCGATTGCCGCCGTCGAGCCGGGAGTGAGCGAGAAGGGGCTGGACAAGGTCGTGGCAATGATCCTGTTCGGCATGATGAACTGGACCTTTACCTGGCTGCGGGCGAACGGCCCGCTGACCTACGAAGACATGGCGCCGCTGGTGACCGGCATCCTGCTCAACGGGGTGCACGGCACCCTGGGGGCCAGCAAAAAGACAAACAACGCGCCCGACTGACGATCGCAGGCGCCGGCCCATCGGCCGGTGAGGCAGCACGTCGTCAGGCGCATCGAGGGAGAGCGATGTGTTGCACGACGTGTTGATCTGTGACGGCGTTCGTACGCCGTTTGGCCGCTATGGCGGCGCGCTGTCCGGCGTGCGCGCCGATGATTTGGGTGCCATTCCTATCCGCGCGCTGATCGAGCGCAACCCCGGCGTCGACTGGACGGCGGTGGACGACATCTACTACGGCTGTGCCAACCAGGCCGGCGAAGACAACCGCAACGTCGCGCGCATGGCTGGCCTGCTCGCCGGCTTGCCCATCGAGGTGCCCGGCGCCACGCTCAACCGCCTGTGCGGCTCGGGGCTGGACGCCATCGGTACCGCGGCGCGCGCGATTCGTTGCGGCGAAGCGCAGTTGATGATCGCCGGTGGCGTGGAGAGCATGAGCCGCGCGCCTTTCGTGCTGGCCAAGGCGACCAGTGCCTTTTCGCGCAGCGCCAAGATTGAAGACACCACCATCGGCTGGCGCTTTGTTAACGCCAAGATGAAAGCCGAGTACGGCATCGACTCCATGCCCGAAACGGCCGAGAACGTCGCCGACGAATTCAAGATCAACCGCGCCGACCAGGACGCCCTCGCGCTGCGCAGCCAGCAGCGCTATGCCGCGGCGGCCGCGCGTGGCTTCTTTGACGGTGAGCTGGTGCCAGTGACGATTCCGCAGAAGAAGGGTGACCCGGTGGTAGTCAGCGTGGACGAGCATCCGCGCGAGACCTCGATCGAAGCACTCGGCCGGCTCAAGGGCGTGGTCCGCCCCGATGGCTCGGTGACCGCCGGCAACGCGTCCGGCGTGAATGACGGCTCGGTCGCGCTCTTGCTGGCTTCGGCCGAGGCCGCAAAAAAATACGGCCTCACGCCGCGCGGTCGGGTGGTGGCCATGGCCACGGCCGGCGTCGCGCCGCGCATCATGGGCATCGGCCCGGCGCCGGCGGCGGTCAAGGCGCTCGCCCTGGCCGGCCTCTCCATTGACCAGATGGACGTGATCGAACTCAATGAAGCCTTTGCTGCGCAAGGCCTGGCCGTGTTGCGCCAGCTTGGCCTCGCCGACGATGCGCCGCAGGTCAATCCGAACGGCGGGGCGATTGCGATCGGTCATCCGCTGGGTGCCTCGGGCGCGCGTCTGGCGCTGACTGCGCTGCGTCAGCTCGAAGTCACCGGCGGGCGCTATGGGTTGGCCACGATGTGCATCGGGGTGGGTCAGGGCATCGCGATGGTAATCGAGCGAGTTTAATATCAACTAACGAATTTGTTATGTGATAATTTTTCGTTGGCACGCCGAGGCAGGTCATGCGCGTGCTGATTACAACCGGAGGAGGAGACAAAATGAAAATCCAAAAAACCGTACTGGCCGCAGCACTGGGCATGGCATTTGTGAGTGGCGCGGCGTTTGCCGACATCAACGTGGGTGTGTCGGTGTCCGCGACCGGCCCGGCCGCGTCGCTGGGTATCCCGGAGAAGAACACGCTCACCCTGCTGCCGACGACCATTGCCGGGCAGAAGGTGAATTACATCGTGCTCGACGATGCGTCCGATACCACGACAGCCGTGAAGAACATCCGCAAGCTGATTTCGGAGGACAAGGTGGATGTGGTGATCGGCTCGACCATCACCCCCAACTCGCTGGCCATGATCGATGTGGCGGCCGAGTCCAAGACGCCGATGATCTCCATGGCGGCGTCGAGCAAGATTGTCGACCCGGTCGATGAAAAGCGCCGCTGGGTGTTCAAGACCCCGCAAAACGACCAGCAGATGGCGACCGCCATCGTCTCGCACATGGTGGATGCCGGCGTGAAGACGGTCGGCTTCATCGGTTTTGCCGACGCCTACGGCGAAGGCTGGTGGGAGCAGTTCTCGGCCATCGCCGAAGCGCGCAAGCTGAAGATCGTGGCCAACGAGCGTTACAAGCGCTCTGACACCTCGGTGACCGGTCAGGTGCTCAAGCTGTATGCCGCCAAGCCCGATGCCATCCTGATCGCTGGCGCCGGCACCCCGGCCGCCTTGCCGCAGAAGTCGCTCAAACAGCGTGGCTTTGCCGGCAAGATCTACCAGACCCACGGTGTCGCCAATAACGACTTCCTGCGTGTGTGCGGCGCCGACTGTGAAGGCACCTTCCTGCCCGCCGGTCCGGTGCTGGTGGCTGATCAACTGCCGGCCGACAACCCCGTGCGTGCGACCGCCCAGGAGTATGTGAGCAAGTACGAAGCGGCCTTCGGCAAGGGCTCGGTGTCGACCTTCGGCGGCCACGCCTGGGATGCCGGCACGCTGATGGTCAACGCCGTGCCGGTCGCGCTCAAGGCCGGTCAGCCCGGGTCGCCGGAGTTCCGCGCTGCCCTGCGCGACGCGCTCGAAGGCCTGAAGGAAGTGGCTGGTGCGCACGGCATCTTCAACATGAGCCCGACCGACCACCTCGGCCTCGACCAGCGTTCGCGCGTGATGGTGCAGATCAAGGGCGGTGCCTGGCAGATGGTGAAGTAAGCACTCGGAGCGTTCGGCAAGCGAGAGCTTGCCGAACGTTGCCTTGTGAATTGTTTAGGTGTAAAACACTTCGGCAGGTTCCGTGCGATCCCGCACGACTGTCGCCAACGGGGTTCGTCCCATGGATTTAGAAATTGCAATGTTGCTCGGGCAGGACGGGATAACCAATGGCGCGATCTACGCGCTGCTGGCCCTGGCCCTGGTGCTGGTGTTCGCCGTGACCCGGGTAATCTTTATTCCGCAAGGGGAGTTTGTTGCCTATGGCGCGCTGACCCTGGCGATGATTGAAGCCGGGCGCCTGCCCGGTACGGTCTGGCTGCTGCTGGCGGCCGGGGTGCTGGTGGTGGCGCTCGACGGCCTGGACGCGCTGCGTCGGGGCGGTGTGGGGCGGTTGGTGAAGGTGGTCGGCTGGAACATCGTCTACCCGCTCGCGTTGGTAGCCTTGATGCGCTTTGTGCCGACCAACACCTGGCCGCTGGCCGCCAAGGTTGCGCTGACCATGGCGGTGGTGGTGCCGCTCGGGCCGATGATCTACCGCGTGGCCTACCAGCCGGTGGCCGAGGCCTCGGTGCTGATCCTGCTGATTGTGTCGGTGGCGGTGCATGTGGCGATGGTCGGTCTGGCGCTGCTCTTCTTTGGGGCGGAAGGTTCGCGTACCTCGGCCTTCTCGGACGCCAGCTTTACGGTCGGGCCGATGATGGTCTCGGGCCAGTCGCTGTGGGTAATTGGCACCTCGGCGGCACTGATTGTGGCGCTCGCGCTGTTTTTCGGACGCACCATTTACGGCAAGGCCCTGCGGGCGACGGCCATCAACCGGGCGGGTGCGCGACTGATGGGCATTTCGCCCGCGCTGGCCGGCCGCCTGACCTTCATGCTGGCGGCGCTCATTGGTGCGCTGTCGGGTGTGCTGATCGCACCGATTGCCACCATCTACTACGACACCGGCTTCCTGATCGGCCTGAAAGGCTTTGTCGCCGCCATCATCGGCGGCCTGGCGAGCTACCCGATCGCCGCGCTCGGCGCAATTCTGGTTGGCGTGCTCGAAGCCTTCTCTTCCTTCTGGGCCAGTGCCTACAAGGAAGTCATCGTATTTACCCTGATCATTCCGGTGTTGGTGTGGCGCTCGCTGACCAGCCATCACGTGGAGGAAGACGAATGAGCACTCCCGCATCCTCTAGTGTGGTGACGTCGCGGCGCTCTGGCAGTGCTGGTCTGCTGCGCGTTTTGCCCTGGCTGATGCTCGGCCTGTTGCTGCTGGTGCCTGCGACCTTGTCGCCGTTCTACGTCACGCTGCTCAACTACATCGGGCTTTACGCCATGGTGGCGCTCGGCCTGGTGCTGCTCACCGGCGTGGGCGGGCTGACCTCCTTTGGCCAGGGCGCCTTTGTCGGCCTTGGCGCTTACACCACGGCGGTGTTGTCTACGAGCGAGACGCTGCCCGGCTGGATTGCCTGGGCGGGCGGTTCGCCATGGCTGGCGCTGGTGATCGGTCTGGTGCTGACGGCGATCGTGGCCGTGGTGCTGGGCTCACTGACGCTCAAATTGTCGGGCCACTATTTACCCTTGGGCACCATTGCCTGGGGCATCAGCCTGTACTTTCTGTTTGGCACCATGGAGGTGCTCGGCGGGCACACCGGCCTGACCGGGATTCCGCCGATCAGCCTGTTTGGCTGGGAGTTGAATGAAGGCGGCGAGATCTTCTATTTGATCTGGGCCTTCCTGCTGGTCGCCATCCTGACCACCAGCAACCTGCTCGACTCGCGCGAGGGCCGGGCCATCCGGGCGCTCAAGGGCGGTCGGGTGATGGCCGAGTCGATGGGCGTTGATACCTCACGTTCGCGGATGATCATCTTCGTCATCGCCGCGCTGCATGCGGCAGCCTCGGGCTGGTTGTATGCGCACATGCAGCGCTTCGTGAACCCGACGCCCTTCGGTCTGCACATCGGCATCGAGTTCCTGTTCATGGCGGTGGTTGGTGGTGCCGGCCATGTGTGGGGCGCGGTCATCGGCGCGGCGGTCATCACCATTCTCAAGCAATGGCTGCAGGATTGGCTGCCGGTGCTGTTTGGTGCCTCGGGCAACTTCGAGGTGATCGTGTTTGGGGTGATGATGGTGATCATTCTTCAGCGCGCGCCCAACGGGCTGTGGCCGCTTCTCACCCACTGGTGGCCCGACGCCAATGCCAAGCGCAAGGTTGACGCGGGTGCGGCGCCCTTGCCGCGTCGGGAGATGCCGAAATCCGGCGAGGTCCTGCTCAGCGCCATCGATGTGACGCGCAAGTTTGGCGGTCTGGTGGCCAACAACAAGATGAACCTGTCGGTGGCGGCGGGCGAGATTCTGGCGCTGATCGGCCCCAATGGCGCGGGCAAGAGCACCATGTTCAACCAGGTGTCCGGGGTCGATACGCCGACCTCGGGCGAGGTGCTGTTCCGCGGCCAGGATGTGGCCGGCAAAACCTCGCGCGAAGTCGCGCGCATGGGCATGAGTCGCACCTTTCAGCATGTGCGCCTGCTGGCCGATATGAGCGTGCTCGAGAACGTCGCGATCGGCACGCATATGCGCGGCAGCAAATCGGTGCTGCCCGCGGCGTGGCGGCTTGATCGCGCCGAAGAGGCGCGCCTGTTGGCAGAGGCGGCGCGGCAGATCGAGCGTGTCGGCCTGGCCGAGCATATGTTTGATGCGGCCGGGTCGCTGGCGCTTGGGCAGCAGCGCATCCTCGAGATTGCCCGCGCGCTGTGCTCCGATCCCTGCCTGCTGCTGCTGGACGAGCCGGCGGCTGGCCTGCGCTATCGCGAAAAACAGATCCTCGGCGATCTGCTCAAGAAGCTGCGCGGCGAGGGCATGGCGATTTTGCTGGTCGAGCACGACATGGACTTTGTGATGGGCCTGGTCGACCGGGTGGTGGTGATGGAGTTTGGTGAAAAGATCGCGGAGGGGCTGCCCGAGGAAGTGCAGCAGAACCCGGCGGTGCTCGAAGCCTATCTGGGCGGGGTGGCGTGATGGCGAATATTCTGGAGGTGAAGGATCTGTGTGTGTCCTATGGCAAGGTCGAGGCACTTCACAACGCCAACCTGACCGTGGGTGAGGGGCAGATCGTGACCGTCATCGGCCCCAACGGGGCGGGCAAGACCACGCTGCTGTCGGCCATCATGGGCGTGCTGCCTTCGCGTGGCGAGATCACGTTCGACGGTGGCGTCGAGCGTGTGCCTGAAGTGGAACGCATGGTCTCGCGCGGGATGAACCTGGTGCCCGAGAAGCGTGAGCTGTTCGGTGAAATGAGCGTCGAGGACAATCTTGTGCTCGGCGCTTTCCAGCGCTATCGCATGGGGTTGCGTGACCACGCCGGGACCATGGAGGAGGTGTACGCGCTCTTCCCGCGGCTCAAGGAGCGCCGCAGCCAGATGGCGGGCACGCTGTCGGGTGGTGAGCGTCAGATGCTGGCGGTCGGTCGCGCCCTGATGGCCCGCCCCAAGCTGTTGATGCTCGATGAACCCAGCCTCGGATTGGCGCCGCTCATCGTTCGGGAAATCTTCCGGATCATCGGCGAATTGCGAAAACGCGGCGTTTCCATCCTGCTGGTCGAACAAAATGCACGTGCTGCACTGCAAGTTGCCGACGAGGCCTATGTGCTCGAAACCGGGGAAGTGGCGATGAGCGGCCCGGCACGGCAACTGGCTGACGACCCGCGTGTAATCGAGGCTTACCTGGGACTCGGTGGCAAGCACCAGGACCGCCTCGCAGTGACTGATAATTGATGCTGCGCTGCAGCACAAAAAAAATAATTGACATGCACGGGTTGACGTTCGCGTACAACACGTAAAAATATGCGTCCCAAATCCCTGAATCCGCGTCAATCCTTGCATCCGGCGACGCATTGCTCGAATGTTCGGTGCTAGAATCGGCAGCAGGAAATAACCCTTCCACTCCTATCCGAGGATCAACATGAACAAAGGTGAATTCGTCGAAGCGCTGGCCGACCGTATGGACGTTTCGCGCGCTCAAGCTGACCGCGCTGTGTCCGCCGTACTCGACATTATTGCGGAAGAGCTCGCCAAAGGCGGCAAAGTGGCGTTCACGGGTTTCGGCTCCTTCGAAGTGTCGAAGCGCGCTGCCCGTACCGGCCGTAACCCGCAGACCGGCGCGACCATCAAGATCGCCGCTTCCAGCGTGCCGAAGTTCTCCGCTGGCGCGACGCTGAAAGCCGCCGTCAACGGCAAGTAATCCCAGCGATTATGTCGTTCAGAAAGACCCGGCCTCGGCCGGGTTTTTTCTTGCCATGCGTCCCGCGTCGATCAGGCCGCTTGAGAATATGGCATCAAGATCACAACCCACAGGGAGCACTCAGATGGCTGAGACCAATTTTGAAGAATTCTACGGGCACCGCTTTGAAGACCTGAGCGTCGGCATGAGTGGCGCCTATGGTCACACCGTGACCGAAGCCGACATTCTGCTGTTTGCCGGGGTGTCGGGCGACACGAACCCGGTGCACCTCAATGAAGAGCTGGCCGCGGCGTCGATGTTTGGTGGCCGCATTGCGCATGGCATGCTGTCAGCGAGTTTCATTTCCACCGTCTTCGGTACGCGTTTGCCGGGCCCGGGTTGCATCTATCTGTCGCAGACCCTGAAGTTCAAGGCGCCGGTGCGCATTGGTGACACGGTGGTGGCACGGGTGACCGTGAAGTCGCTCACGCCCGAAAAGCGCAAGGCGCTGTTCGATACGGTGTGCACGGTCGGCGAGACCGTGGTGCTGACCGGAGAAGCCGAGATCATGGTGCCCAAGCGCGGTTGATTGGTTTTACGCGGCCCGCCCGCGGATGCGAGTGGGCCGCGTGAGGCTCAGCGCAGCTTCAGCGCCCGAGCCTGCTCGCGCAGTTCCCCCCGGAAGTCCGGGTGGGCGATGTTGATCAGCGCGTCGCAGCGCTGGTGGGCGCTTTTGCCCCGCAGTTGCGCCACGCCATACTCGGTCACCACATAGTTGATGTCGTTCTTGCTGGTGGTGACATGGGTGCCCGGTGTCAGTGTCGGCACGATGCGCGAGATGCTGCCGCCCTTGGCCGTCGAAGGCAGCACGATGAAGGCCTTGCCGTCCCGCGAGCGATTGGCCGCGCGGACGAAATCGACCTGACCGCCGGTGCCCGAATACGGCAGGGTGCCCAGGCTCTCCGAACCGCACTGACCGAGCATGTCGATCTGCATGGTGGCGTTGATGGCGATCAGCCGGTCGTTTTGTGCCGCGATGTACGGGTCGTTGGTGAATTCGACCGGGTGCATCTCCAGCGCCGGGTTGCGATGCATGAAGCGATAGAGCTTCTGCGAGCCCAGCCCGAAGGTCGCCACCATCTTGCCGGGCATGAAGGTTTTCTTACGGTTGGTCACCGCGCCGGCTTCGAGCAGCGTCAGAATGCCGTCGCCGATCATCTCGGTGTGAATGCCCAAGTCGTGCTTGTGCTTGAGCTGCATCACCACGGCATCGGGGATGCCGCCATAGCCGATCTGCAGCGTCGAGCCGTCGTCGATCAGCTCCGCCACATATTTGCCGATGGCTTCCTGTACCGGGCCGATCTCGGGCAGGCCGACCTCGAGCAGCGGGTCCTGGCTTTCGACCAGGGCGCTGACCTGGGAGATGTGTACATGGCACGGCCCGAAGGCGAAGGGCACATTCGGATTGACCTCCAGTACGATCGCGCGCGCCTTTTTGACGGCAGCCATGGTGTAGTCGGGCGCCAGCGCGAGCGAGAAGTAGCCATGCTCGTCCATGGGCGAGGCGAGTGTAAAAACGACATCCGCCGGTGTCAGACCGCGTTCGATCAGTTGCGGCAGTTCCGAGAAATACGCCGGCACAAAGTCGATCCAGCCGGCCTGCCCGCCGGGGCGCGATGCGCCGCCGAAAAAGTAGGCGCTGTGACGAACGTGGTCGAGTGTGGTTTCGTCGAAATAATCGAATTTGCGCAGTGGCAGGATCTGGCTGACCACGACGCCGTGCAGTGATCGGCGCTGGTCCGACAAGGCGGTGAGCAGTGCTGGTGGCTCGCCTACGCCGGTCGGGACGATAATGGTGTCGCCGTCGCGCACCAGGGCGATGGCGTCAGTGGCGGTGCAGGTTTTCTGCGTGTAGTGCTCGAGATGGTTCATTTCACGGCTCCCTCCGTAAATGTGTGCATTGCAGCATCTACCGGGGAGTATAACGCGAACATACGCAGCCGTATGGGCTCAATTCCATTTTCCGCGACTGTGGAAACACACACGCCGGCGCAAGGGCCGGCGTGTGTGTTCAAGGTGAGCAGCGTCTTGCTGCCCGACGCTTAGTCCGAGTTGCCGAAGCGACGCGGACGGGCGTCACGGCCCTGAGCGCCCTGGCCCCGGGCAGCTGGCTTGTTGCGGCCTTGTCCCTGTGCGTCGCGCGGGGCGCGCTGCGGGTGCGGGGCACGCTTGCCATCGGCATTGCGGGTGTTCTGGCTATCCGGATTGGCACGGCCATGGCGATGACCATTGCGCTGTGACGGGGCGTTGGCGTCACGCGGCGGTCGCTGGCGTGCGCGGGTCTCGTCGACCGTGAAGCCGGCGACCACGACGCGCTCGATGGGCGCATTGATGACCCGCTCGATGGCGCGCAATTGCTTCATCTCGTTGTCCGGGCAGACCAGTGACACGGCCTTGCCTTCGGCGCCGGCACGACCGGTGCGGCCGATCCGGTGCACATAGTCTTCCGGCACGTTCGGCAGTTCGAAGTTCACCACCATCGGCAGCGAATCCACGTCGATGCCGCGGGCGGCGATGTCGGTGGCGACCAGCACTTGCAGCTTGCCGCGCTTGAACTGGTCCAGTGCGCGGGTGCGGGCGTTCTGTGCCTTGTTGCCGTGCAGGGCCGCGGTCGGGATACCGGCGCGGGTGAGCTGTTCGGACAGGCGGTCCGCGCCGTGCTTGGTGCGGCTGAACACCAGCACCTGGAACCACTGCTGTTCCTGGATGAGGTGGATCAGCAGATCACGCTTGCCGCTCTGCGGGACCATCATCAGCGACTGGTCGACTCGCTCGGCAGTGGTATTGCGCGGCGCCACATCGACGCTGACCGGGTTGGTCAGCAGGCTGTTGGCCAGACCACGGATGTCGTCGTTGAAGGTGGCCGAGAACAGCAGGTTCTGGCGCTTGGCCGGCATCTTGTCCATGATCTTTCGGATGTCACGGATGAAGCCCATGTCGAGCATGCGGTCGGCTTCGTCCAGCACCAGGATCTCGATGTCCGACAGGCTCAGGTTGCCCTGGTTGATGTGGTCGAGCAGGCGGCCGGGTGTGGCGACCAGGATATCGACCGGGCGACGCAGGGCCTTGCTCTGGCCGAACACACTCACGCCGCCATACACCGCGAAGGAGCGCAGCGGCAGGTGCTGGCCGTAGGTGCGGACCGACTCATCGACCTGCGCCGCGAGTTCGCGGGTCGGGGTCAGGATGAGGGCGCGCGGGCGACCGGTACGGGTGCGCTGGGCGGTTTCCATCAGACGGTGCAGGATCGGCAGCGCGAAGCTGGCGGTCTTGCCGGTGCCGGTCTGGGCGGCGGCGAGCAGGTCGCCACCGGCCATCACTGCCGGAATCCCCTTGGTCTGAATCGGGGTGGGGGTGGTGTAGCCTGCGTCGGTCAGGGCGCGCAAAAGGGGTTCTGCCAGCCCAAGGGCGGCAAAGGTGTTTTCGGATTGCATTGTGTTCTGCTCCAGCGACGGCCTGTCGCTGTGTTGAGCGACACCAATCAAGGCTGGCGGGGGAAGTGGGCGTGCGTACGTTGTATCGCTGCGCCCAGGTTGAATGATTCTGGCCGGTACGCTGATTGGTCGACGCGTACGGGAGGCCGGATGATAACGGATATCGCCTTGCTATTGGGGATTATTTTGCGGTGCGGCATTCCATTGCGGCCGCATCTGCGTACCATGTCGCCTTTTCCCGGGGCGGCGCTGGCATGGCACTCAAATCCACCGTTTTCAAGTTTCAGCTGCAGGTCGCGGATCTGGATCGTCACTACTATGCTGACCACGCGCTGACCCTGGCGCGCCACCCCTCCGAGACCGATGTGCGGCTGGTGTCGCGGGTGCTGGCCTTTGCCCGTCAGGCCGATGAGCGCCTGTCGATGACCAGCGCGCTGTGCGATCCGGATGAGCCGGATCTGTGCCTGGCCAGTCTGGACGGGCGGATCGAGCGCTGGATCGATGTCGGTCAGCCGGATGCGCGTCGCATCATCAAGGCCGCGGGGCGGGCTGATCGGGTGACGATTCATCCTTATGCCGGGGCGTCTTCGTTGTTGTGGTGGCAGGGCGTGCAGCGCGAGTTGGTGCGCTTGCGAAAGCTTGAGGTGATCGCCTTCCCCGAATCTGAACTCAAAACGCTGTCTGCGTCGCTGGTGCGCACCACGGCCTGGCAGATTACGGTGCAGGACGGCATTCTGGCGGTGTCCGGCGACCATGGCTGCGTGAGCGTTGAACCGGACACCTGGCGCGATATCGCGTAGAAAGTGTCCTCGCCCAATGGGCGGGCGTACGCTATAACGTGCATATGCACCTATTGAGAATTCAGCCATGATCGCGTCGTTGCCGCCGCTGGCCTGCACCGGCGCCCGGCTTCGCCGTCTGACGCGGCGGGTGACGGTTTTCTATGAGCAGTATCTGCGTACGGTCGGGTTGCGCCTGACGCAGTATTCGGTGCTCGCACATCTCGAACCTGAACCGCAGCCGCTGCAGGTTCTGGCCGAGAAGCTGGAAATGGATCGCACCACGCTGACCCGCGGGATCAAGCCGCTGGTGGCGGCGGGGTGGATTGTTCAGACCCCCGGCGCGGATGCCCGCCAGCGCTTGCTTGCGCTGACCCCGGAGGGCGTTGTACTGCGTGCGCGTGCCCGCGAGGTGTGGGCGCGCGCGCAGCTTGAACTGGAGGCGGTGATGGACCGCGACTTTGTGGCCGAATTGAATCTGACCCTGGAAGCGGCGCTGCAGCGCCTGAAACCGGCTCTCCCCGAGGACAACTGAGTATGCGCTGGCGCGACGATCCTGAAATGCGGCAATGGGGCCTGGTGCTGGCGGCGGCTGGCCTGCTGGCGATCACCATGGGCGGACGGCAGACGCTCGGCCTGTTCGTGTCGCCGATTAACACCTCGACCGGGCTGGGCATCACCGCCATCAGTTTTGCCATGGCGGTGGCGCAGTTTGTGTGGGGGGCGATTCAGCCGGTGGCCGGGGCGGTGGCTGACCGCTACGGTCCGGGGCGGGCGCTGGCGGTTGGCATCATCCTGATGGCCGCCGGCGCGGCCCTCACACCGATGATGGAGTCGAGCATCGGTATGGTCTTTTCGATCGGCTTTCTGATGGCGGCCGGCTCGGGGGCCGGCAGCTTTTCGGTGTTGATCGGCGCCGCGTCGCAGCGCTTGCCGGCGCATCGCCGCGGCATGGCCTCCGGGGTGATCAACGCCGGCGGCTCCTTCGGGCAGTTTGTGTTTGCGCCGCTGATGCAGAAACTGATTGGTGTGTTCGGCTGGATGGGCGCGATGTACTCGCTGGCCGTGATCACGCTGGCCGCCTTGCCGATGGCGCGGGTGCTTCGCGGGCGGCCAGCGCCGGTTGCCACCGTGAGCGCGACCGAGGCGCCGCCGCCCGAGCGGGGCATGCGCGCCACGCTGAGCGATGCGTTTCGTGATCGCAGCTACCTGCTGGTGCATGCCGGCTTCTTTACCTGCGGTTTTCATATTGCCTTTCTGGTCACTCATTTGCCGGGAGAGGTCGATCTGTGCGGCCTGCCGGCGCAGGTGGCGAGCTGGTCGCTGGCAATCATCGGGCTGGCCAATATCGCGGGCAGTCTCTATGCCGGTTGGTGCGTCCAGCACTATCGCAGCAAATACATTCTGTTCTGGATGTACGCTTCGCGTGCTGTGTTGGTGGGGCTCTATCTGCTTGCGCCCAAGACGGAGATGACCTTCTATATCTTCGCGGCAGGTCTGGGTTTTACCTGGCTGGCGACGGTGCCGCCCACGGCGGGCGTGGTGGGCAAGCTCTTCGGCACCCGTTATCTCGCCACGCTGTTTGGCATGACCTTGCTGAGCCATCAGATCGGCGGATTTCTGGGCGCGTGGCTGGGCGGTATCGCCATTGCCGAGACCGGCGACTACCAGTGGATGTGGTACGCTGATATCGCCTTGGCAGCACTGGCGGCGGTGGCGAACCTGCCCATCCGTGAGTCGCGCATCGAGCCTCGGCTACAGCCGGCGTGAGCCGGTTTTTTCGTAGTCAGTAATTCAGGAGTTTGTCCGAATGAGTAAGCGGCGTAGTGCTCGCCTGCGCAAGAAGTTGTGCGTTGGTGAGTTCAAGGAACTGGGGTTTGATCTCGATCTGAGCTTCCCCGAAGCGGCGGATGACGCGTCGGTGGATGCCTTCTATGAGGCCTTCTTCAACGAAGCCATCGACCCGGCCGGGCTGATCTACGGCGGCGGCGACGACAGTGGTTTTGTGTGCTGCGCCGGGCGCGGCTCCGTGACCCCGGAGCAGCGCGCTGCCATCGAGCAGTGGCTGTCCGGCGCCAAGGGCTTGGCAGACTATCGCGTCGGCGAATTGGTTGACGCCTGGTACCCCGGTATCAACGGCATTTAAGCCCGAATGCGGGCCAGGGTCTTGACAGCCAACACCCCGGCCCGTTAATTTGCACCCATGACTTCGCAACAGACCCGCTTCGCCATCGTCTCGATGGTCGCCTGCCATACCGCGCTCTGCGGTCTGGGTCTGCTGCTGCGCACCCCGCGCAGCTAACTTATACCCCCTTCCTGTTGTGACCCCGCCGCCGCTCATCGAGCGGTGTGATGCCATGTCTGGCGCCTTGCGCCCCTGGAGCGACCATGCTTCCGAACCCTCGATTTGATCTGCGACTGCTGACCGGTGACCGGGCCGCGAAGCCGTGGCCGCCCGGTTGCCCTGTCGGCCACCCGAATTCGAATGATGTTTTGCAAAAATCGAGGAGTGATTTCCGATGTTGAACGACCCGAGTCAAAAATACCCCGCCTTCAACCCATTCCCGGGGGGGCGACCCTTGCACGATCGCACCTGGCCCGATGCGACATTGACGCGTCCGCCGGTCTGGATGAGTACCGACCTGCGGGACGGCAATCAGGCCTTGTTCGAGCCGATGAATGCCGAGCGCAAGCTGCGCATGTTCAAAACACTGGTGGCGGCCGGTTTCAAGGAAATCGAAGTTGCCTTTCCTTCGGCCAGCCAGACCGATTTCGACTTTGTCCGCTCGCTGATCGAGAACAACGAGATACCCGACGATGTGACCATCGAGGTACTGACCCAGGCGCGCGAGTCCTTGGTGCGTCGCACCTTCGAATCGGTGCGCGGTGCGCGTCGCGCGATCATCCATGTTTATAACGCCACGGCGCCGAACTTCCGTCGCATCGTGTTTGACCAGGACCGCGCCGGCGTGAAGCAGATTGCGGTCGAGCATGCACGGCTGATCCGCGAGTTGGCCGCCGAGCAGCCGGACACCGAGTTTGTCTTCCAGTACAGCCCGGAGGTGTTTACCGGCACCGAACTCGAGTTTGCGGTCGAGGTGTGCAACGCAGTGATTGCCGAATGGTCGCCTACGCCCGAGCACCCCTGCATCATCAATTTGCCGGCCACAGTGGAGATGAGTACGCCAAATATCTACGCCGACCAGATCGAATGGATGAGCCGCCACCTCGACCGGCGCGATGCGGTGGTCTTGTCGGTGCATCCGCACAATGACCGCGGTACCGCCGTGGCGGCGGCCGAGCTGGCGGTGATGGCCGGCGCCGATCGTGTTGAAGGCTGCCTGTTCGGCAACGGCGAGCGCACGGGCAACGTCGACCTCGTGACGCTGGCGCTCAATCTTTACAGCCAGGGCGTGCATCCTGGGCTCGATTTTTCATGTATCAACGAGATCGCCCGGACCGTCGAGCACTGCACCCAGTTGCCGATCCACCCGCGTCATCCCTATGTCGGCGATCTGGTGTTTACCGCCTTTTCGGGCTCGCATCAGGACGCGATCAAGAAAGGCCTGGCCGTGCAGCAACCGGGCACGCCCTGGGCGGTGCCTTACTTGCCGGTGGACCCGGCCGACTTGGGGCGCAGCTACGAGTCGGTGATCCGGGTGAATAGCCAGTCGGGCAAGGGCGGCATCGCCTATCTGCTTGAGGCCGAATATGGACTGGTGATGCCGCGGCGCTTGCAGGTGGCGTTCTCGAATGCCGTGCAGGCGGTCACTGACGACACCGGTCGAGAGATGCGGGCCGAGGACTTGTGGACCATCTTTACCGAAACCTACCTCGAAAACAGCGAGCGGGTGGCCTATGCTGAACATCATCTGTTTGAGCACGGCGATCAGCAGGGCATCCAGATGGGGGTGACGCGCGGCGGTCAGCAAGAAGCCTTGCGCGGTATCGGCAACGGGCCGATCGATGCGGCGCTGCATGCGCTGGCGCCCGACGCGCGTTTGCTCGGTTACGAGGAGCGGGCGATTGGTCAGGGCTCCGATGCGCGCGCGGTGGCCTTCATCGAGTTGCAGGGTGAGGGCGCAGCTGGCACGGTGTTCGGGGTCGGGATCGACGGCAGTATCGTTACCGCTTCGGTCAAGGCGATTGTCTCGGCAGTGAATCAGCTTGAGCAGCGCGTCGGGCTGGATACGGATGTAAAGAAGCGCGCCTGAGGCGAGCGAGAGGGAGGGGCGGGCGGCCGTTGGGCCGCCCGTTTCTTTTTTGGGCAGTACGCGCTTGAAACCTGCGGTGTCGTTTATGCTGTTTGCAGGAATGCCCTGATGGCGGGGCGTTTGGGCTGGTGTTTAACGCAATGACATATGCTGTTCGCGCCTCTCGCGACAGGTATGTCTAAAGTGGTATTTTTATTGTCATTTCAATCGTTTACAGTGTGCCCTCCTGGGATTCACCGGACGCCATGACGCGTATTCGCCCCCGCTCTTCTGCCACGGTTCGCCGCCTCGCTCGCCGCCTCTCCTGGCGGGCGGCCGGGGCGTTGGCCGTGTTGGCGCTGGTTGCCTCCGCATGTATTGCCGTTGCGGTGGCGCTGACCATTGCCGTTGTGCCGGCCTCTGAGGCGGCGCCAATATTGCAAATTGGCGTGGCCGCTCTGGCCGGCGCGCTGGTTTGGTGTGCGCAGCGGATCGCCCGCTGGTTGCTGGTGCCGGCCCCGCGCGCCGAAGGTGTCAGGATTGATCGACAGGCCGCGCCAGCCCTGTATCGCCTGCTCGACAACCTTGCCGAGCGCATGGGCACTGAAAGCATTCAGACCATCCGCATCTCGGCCGAAATGAACGCCGCCGTTTTCCAGCGTCCGCGCTGGGGCTACTGGGGCGCGATGAATACCACACTGATCATTGGGCTGCCCCTGGTGCACAGTGTGTCGCCGCGCCAGCTCGCCGCCATCCTGGCGCATGAGCTGGCTCACCTCAATCGCCAGCGTGGTGGCTGGCTTGCCTGGGGCGCACATGCACGTGCCTGGTGGCATCGGGTGTGCGAGCGGATCGCGGCTGAGGACAGCTGGCTGGCGCAGTCGATGGATCGTGGTTTTTCGCGCTGGGCCGAGGCTGACTTGATGGCGGCGGTTCGCCTCAATCATCTCGAAGAGTACGAGGCCGATCGTCTGGCGGCCCGCATCGTGGGTAGCAAATTGCTGGGCGATACGCTGGTGGAGGTGGCCATGAAGGCCAACTTCATCGAAACCGATTACTGGGATGCGGTGATGTCGCAGGCCTCCGAGATGCCCCGCCCCAGTCTGCGCCCCTTCCGCGATATGGGGATAGGCGTGGCAGCCGGTTTTCATGCGGCGCCACAACACGGTGCGCTGCATTCACTGGTGTGCGAAGACGGTGGCTTGTGCTTTCACCCTACGCTGACTGATCGACTGGTGGCCCTGGGCGTGGCCCCCCGGGTGCCCCAGCCGGACGCGCACACGGCGGCCAGTCATTATCTCCAGCGCTCGCTTCCGCGGCTGTCGCAGATGTTCGACCGGCGCTGGTGGCGCTCGGCGAGGCAGGATTGGCGGCGTTATTACGCGAGCGCGATACGTGCCTCGCGGGCACCCGATTAAGCGCGGAGTCGCGGCGGATTCAGTCGTTCGGCAGGGTGTCGAGCACCGCGGCAATGGCCGGCAGGCCGGCTTCGATGGCGACAATGCCCGGCGATAGAATCAGCGCCGATTTGATTTCGTAGATGTGTTGCCGGGTGACCGCGTCCAGCGTGTTCCATCCGCTTCGTGCGGCGATCTGCTCCGCACGTACTTTCTTGCCACACCACGAGGCCAGGATGATGTCTGGTTGCCGGGCGAGCACCTCGGCGCCGTCGGCAATGATACGTGCGCTGGCACCCGGCGCGGTGGCGCGCTCGGCAAATATGTCCTCGCCGCCGGCCACCGTGATCAGCTCGGACACCCAACGGATGCCGCAGATCATCGGCGTGTCCCACTCTTCGAAATAGACCCGCGGCCGCCGGCCGAGCCGCGCAATGCGCGCTTCGCCGGCGCGGCGGGCGGCGTCAAGCTGGGCGTCGAGTTGCGCCACCAGCGCATCGGCGCGTGTCTGTGCGCCGACCAGTGCGCCGACGGAGGTGATCATGGCCAGAATGCCGGCGATGTCGCGCTGGTTGAATACATGCACGGCGATGCCGGCGCGGATCAGGTCACGGCAAATGTCGGCCTGCATGTCCGAGAAGGCCAATACCAGATCGGGGCGCACCGCCAGAATCTTGTCGATACGCGCGCTGGAAAAACCGCTGACCTTGGGCTTTTCCTTGCGTGCTCGCGCGGGGCGTACCGTGAAGCCCGAAATGCCGGCGATGCGATCGGCCTCGCCCAGCGCATACAGCACCTCGACCGTTTCGGTGGACAGGCAGACGATGCGTTTCGGGTGGCGCGGCATCAGGGCGTGCGCCTGGCGCGCGCAGTGTCGAGGTGGTGACAGAGCTGGTCGGCGCCATCGAGAATGCGCGGCGTGTGGCGCTGGATGAGGTCGGGCGGCACAAAGAACAGGTTGTTTTGCTGGACGGCGTTCAGTGTGGGCCACTTGCGCCATTCATCGAGCCATTCGGGGCGCGACTCGCCCATGCCGCTGGCGACGATGGCCTCCGGGTTGCTCGCCAGCACCGCTTCGATGCCGATCTTGGGCGCCAGCACGTCGAGGGTATCGAACACGTTGCGGCCGCCGCACAGACGGATCACATCCGAAATCAGGTGGTGGCCGTTGATGGTCATCAGCGGTTGATTCCAGATCTGGTAGAACACGGGCACCGGCGGGCGGCTGCCGTAGTCGTCGCGCAGGCGATTGCGATGGGCCACGAAGGCGTCGGCGGCGCGATTGGCCTCGCCTTGCGTGCCGGCCAGAATACCGATCTGACGGAGCGAGTGGGCGACCGCATCAAGGCTTCGCGGCTCGTTGATATACACCGGCAGACCCAGCGCGCGCAGGCGTTCTAGCTGGGTGGCGGGGTTGCCGCTGCGCCAGCCGATGACCACGTCCGGCTTGAGCGCCGCGACCGCCTCCAGGTCGATTCGCACATAGCTGCCGACGCGTTTGACTGCGCGCGCCTCGGCCGGATAGTCGCTGTAATCGACCGCGCCGACCAGCGCGTGACCGGCGCCGGCGGCGTAGATCAGCTCGGTGACATGTGGCGCCAGCGAGACGATGCGCCTTGCCGGGGTGGGCAGGGCGACCGACTGGCCCACGTCGTCGGTGACGGTGAGTTGCGCATGTGCCGGCAGGCCGGGGAGCAGCAGGGCGAGCGTGAGGATCAGGGCGGAAAAGCGAAAAGTCATGGGCAAAGATTACTCCAGTGAGTGTCCGTCGCGCCGGGCGCGAGAGAGCGCGGCGTCGAGCCGTCGCCAGCCGGCTTCGTCTGGCGGCAGGCCAATGCGCAGCGCCGCCGGGGTGTCGAAAGCGCGCACCAGAATTGCCTCGCGCGCCAGGGCGTTTTGCCATGGGCGGGCGGTGGCGGTACGAAGGGTTTTGAACAGCGCCGGGCCGGCGGGGGCTGCGCCGTGGCGCTTGAGCAGCGCCGCCATGCGTGCGCCGTCGGTGGCGAGCGCGGCGCGCATGTGGTGTTGCCAGGCGGTGTCGCTGAGCGCCTGACGGGCGATGTCTTGCGCGGGGGCGCTGATCGTCCATGGGCCGAGGTGACTGGCGAGCGCATGGCGTACCGCCGGTTCGGCCAGCACGAAACCCACCCGTGCGCCAGCCAGGCCGAAAAACTTGCCCAGCGAGCGCAGGATCACCAGTCCGGGCGCGCCGGCGAGTGGGGCGAGGCTGTCGGCGGGGGCGGTGTCGATGAAGGCTTCGTCCACGATCAGCGTACCGCCGCGCCGCGCCAGCCGGTGGTGCCAGCCGATGAGTTGCGCGCGGTCAAAGTGCTCGCCGGTCGGGTTGTTGGGCTGCACCAGCAACAGCGCGTCCAGGGTGTCGACAGCGGCGTCGATGGTGTCTGCGCTCAGCCACATGATGTCGCGGTGTCGCCAGGCGTGCGCGTGCTCGGCGTAGCTGGGCGCCAGCATGCCGACGCGGGGCGCGTCGAGCACGGCCGGCAAGGCCTGGATGGCGGCCTGGCTGCCCGCGACTGGCAATAGCTGGTCGCTGCCGTAATAGGCGGCGGCCGCGGCCAGCAGGCCGGCGTCGGGTTCGGGCAGGCGATGCCACACGCTGGCCGGCGGCGCGATCAGCGGGTAGTGCGTGGGGTTGATGCCGGTGGACAGATCCAGCCACTCGGCGACAGGAATGCCGTAGTGCTCGGCCGCCGCGCGCAGACCGCCGCCATGCTCAAGCATGGTTCAGCGCCCAAACCAGGGCTCCGGCGAGCGCGCTCAGGCTGACCCACAGCACCAGGGCGCGGTTGACCAGCGCGATGGCAGCAAACAGGCTGGCCGCATCCGGTGGTGTTCCGCCGCCCAGTGCAGGGCGTTGCATCATCGCGCCGTGATAGGGCGCTTCGCCGCCGAGCTGCACGCGCAGGGCGCCGGCGCCGGCGGCCATGACTGGGCCAGCGTTCGGGCTTTTCCAGCCCGGCCCTTGCTGGCGCCAGCAATGCAGCGCGTGTCGGGTGTGGCCGAGCAGGGCGTAGCTGAGTGCGGTCAGCCGCGCCGGCAGCCAGCCGAGGATGTCGTCGACACGCGCGGCGATGCGGCCAAAGCGCAGATGGCGCTCGGTGCGGTAGCCCCACATCGCGTCCAGCGTGTTTGCCAGACGGAACAGCAGCGCGCCCGGCCCTCCTGCGACGAGAAACCAGAACAGGGCGCCGAAGATGGCGTCATTGCCGTTTTCCAGCACCGATTCGGTGCCGGCGGCGGCGACCTGCGTCGGACTCAGCGCGGCGGTGTCGCGCGAGACGATCCAGCCGACGCGTCGGCGTGCTTCGGGCAGGTCGCCAGCGCGAAGCGGGGTGGCCACGGCGCGGGCATGTTCGACCAGCGAGCGTGCGCCGAGGGCAAACCACAACAGAATCATGTCGATAGCGATCGCCACAAGACCGCCGAGAGCGCGAAACCACAGCGCGACAAGCACCCAGGGCAGCACGGCCAGCGTCCAGGCCAGTGCACCGCGGGCAATGCCGTGGCCGCCATGGTTGAGCCGTCGCTCAAGCGCGGCTGCCAGCGCGCCAAAACCGACCAGCGGGTGGTAGCGTCGGGGCTCGCCAAACAGGCGGTCTAGCAGCACGCCAGCGACGAGGGTGAGGGTCAGTTGAGTGAACGGGGGCATGGCAAATGCACAGCGCGCGGACGCTTGCGGGATAATCTGATGTTTTTCGAGAACGGGATTGTACGTGATGCACGATTGCGCCAGCCTGATGGTTCAGGGCACCACCTCCGATGCCGGCAAGACCACCCTGGTCGCCGGACTGGCCCGCCTGCTGGCGCGTGGCGGTTGCCGTGTGGCGCCGTTCAAGCCACAGAACATGGCGCTCAATTCGGCGGTGACGGCCGACGGCGGCGAGATCGGCCGCGCTCAGGCGCTGCAGGCGCTGGCGGCCGGGGTGGCGCCGCACACCGATTTCAACCCGGTGTTGCTCAAACCCGCCACCGATATCGGTGCGCAGGTGATCATCCACGGCAAGGTGATGTCGACGCTCTCGGCCAAGGATTATCACCACTACAAACCGACCGCCATGGCAGCGGTGATGCAAAGCTGGAGGCGGCTGACGGCGGCCTATGAGTGCGTGTTGGTCGAGGGTGCTGGCAGCCCGGCGGAGATCAATCTGCGCGATCGCGACATCGCCAACATGGGCTTCGCCGAGGCGGCCGACTGTCCGGTGATTCTGGTGGCCGACATCGACCGGGGTGGCGTGTTTGCGCATCTGGTCGGCACGCTGGATCTGCTCTCGCCGAGCGAGCAGGCACGGGTCAAGGGCTTCATCATCAACCGTTTTCGCGGCGACATCAGCTTGCTGCAACCGGGGCTGGACTGGCTCGAGGCGCGCACCGGACGACCGGTGATCGGCACGCTGCCGTATCTGCACGGTTTGTTTCTGGATGCGGAAGACGCGCTGGGCGATGCGCGCGTCGAGAAAGGCGAGATCGCCTTGCGAGTGGTCGCGCCGGCGTTCCCGCGCATCTCCAACCACACCGACCTGGACGCGCTGCGCCTGCATCCGCAGGTGGACTTCCGCTGGGTGGGGCCTGGCCAGCCGATTCCGCCGGCTGACCTGATCGTGCTGCCCGGCTCCAAGGCCGTGCGCGCTGATCGGGCCTGGATGGCAGCGCAGGGCTGGGACGCGGCGATCCAGCGGCACCTGCGCTATGGCGGAAAAGTGGTCGGCATCTGTGGCGGCTTTCAGATGCTGGGTGCGTGCCTGCATGATCCGCTTGGCGTCGAGGGTGCGGCGGGGAGCACCGATGGGCTGGGTATTCTCGACATGGAGACCACGCTGGCGTCGGTCAAACAGCTGCGCAATGTCCGCGGCAGCCTGTGTGTCGGCGAGGGTGCGGCGATGCGCGGCTACGAAATTCACATGGGGGTCAGCTCCGGTTCGGCACTTGCGACGCCGGCGGTGCGCTTTGATGATGGCCGGACGGACGGTGCCATCAGCGCCGACGCTCAGGTGATGGGCAGCTATGCGCATGGCCTGTTCGATGCGCCCGAGGCCTTGAGTGCGCTGCTGCGTTGGGCCGGTGTCACCTCCGCTGAAACAGTGGATGTGGCGGCGCGGCGGCAGGCCGACCTCGACCGTCTGGCCGATTGCCTGGTCGAGCATCTCGACCTCGATCGCCTCGCCGCCTGTTTTGGCGAGGCCCATGAAAACACCATCCGTGCATACGTTGCTTGACCTCGATGGGCCCCGCTCACTACCATCTGATCCATGGACGCCGAACTCGACCACCTTCAGCAGCAACTGGAAGAACTGATCCGCTACTTCGATGCGCAGAAGCAGGAGAATCGCGAGCTCAAATCGCGGATCGCCTCGCTGCAGGCCGAGAATAAACGGCTGGCCGCGAAAGTGGATGCCGCCGTGCGTGGTGTCAGTGCCGTGCTCGAAACCCTGCCTGAGAGCTGAACGACATGGACACACTCGACATCATTTTGCTGGGCAAGGAATATCGCGTCGGTTGCGCGCCGGAAGACCGCGAAGGGCTGCAGGCGGCGGTGCAGGTGCTGGAAGGAAAATTGTCCGAACTGGGCGGAAAGACCGGCGCCACGGGCGAGAAGCTGGCGGTCATGACCGCCCTGAATATTGCACATGAATATCTTCAGTTTCAGCGTTCGGGAGGGTTTGACATGCCGGGCATGAAGCGTAAGATTGAATCCATGAATTCGCGCCTGGACGAGGTTCTGGCGCAACAGGAAAAGTTGTTCTGAAGGCCCGTCTGGCTTTCTAAGATCAATCCCCTGCGGTGTTCGCGTCGGCCGTTGATTCCTTGAACCAATGTCATGCGACACGGTTGCTAACCGCTACGATTGCCGTTGTGCGCATCCCTTGTTGGATGTGCCTGAAGCGTCAGGTACAGCGACCACCTGAACCCTAGGTTCAGGATGCCCGGTCGGGTCGGCATCGCGGGGGACCTAAGCAAGGGGGTGTGGCCAAGGCCACACCCCCTTTATTTTGGTGCCGCCGTTGCGCATCCGCCGATATCGACGCGTGCAATTTCAGGCAGCCCGGGCAACCATTCCACCAGGGGGCGGCAACGGCCTGCGGCGCACAGCGTATAGCCCGCCGTGAAGGGCGAGTGGGTGAGCGGGAGCGTCGCTTCGCGGCGAACCACCCGGTAGTGCCAGACGCCGTCGACTAGCCGGGCACCCGGCGCGGGTTCCATGCCGGCGCCCGAGCCCCGCACCCGTGCTTCGTCCAGCACCATCTGGCCGGCGTCGAGCCGCCAGTCTTCTTCCCAGAGAATCTTTTCGATCGAGTGCGTCCAGGCGAGCGTGAAGCGCGTGTGCGGCAGCGTCTGGGTGGGTACACCGTCACTGCTCAGGCAGATCTGCGGCGTCGGGGGGGTGGGCGGGTGGGTACAGGCGGCCAGCAGCAATATGGCGAGCGTGGGGAGGCGTCGGAGCATGGCGCATGCTATCCGCTCGCCCGCCCCGGCTCAAGCGGGGCGCTGGTAAAGTAGTGACCTGACCCATTGGAGCCCGCCATGCGTTACTGGCTGATGAAATCCGAACCGGACGATTGCTCGATCGATGATCTGGCGGCGATGCCCGGGCAGACCGTGCCGTGGTACGGGGTGCGGAACTATCAGGCGCGCAATTTCATGATGAATCAGATGGCCGTTGATGATCCCGTGCTGTTTTATCATTCGAGCTGTCCTCTGCCGGGCATCGCGGGCATTGCGCGTGTCGCGTCCCCGGCCTATCCCGATGCGACGCAGTTTGATCCGTCCAGCCGATTCTTTGATCCGAAATCGAAACCGGAGCAGCCGCGCTGGTTCAATGTGGATGTGGGTTTCGTGCGCAAGACGCGTCTGCTGGGATTGCCCGAATTGCGCGGCACGTCGGAACTGGCCAATATGCGCGTGCTTGCGCGAGGCAACCGCTTGTCGATCACGCCGGTCGATCCGGATGAATGGCGCTTTATTACCGAAACGATGTTGGAACTGAACACTGATGAGTTTTGATCTGTGGTGGTTGTCCTACCCCTTGCTCGGGGCGTTTGTCGGGTTTTTTGCCGGGCTGCTTGGGGTGGGCGGCGGCGGCATCATGGTGCCGGTGCTCGCGTCACTGTTTGCCGCGCAGGGGTTTCCCGCCGACAAGCTCGTGCACATGGCGCTGGGCACGTCGATGGCTGGCATCGTGATGACCTCCGTGGCGAGTCTGCGCGCGCATCATCGTCATGGTGCGGTGCGCTGGGATGTGGTGCGTTTCATCACGCCCGGCATTTTGGTGGGCACCTTCGGTGCTACCTTCATCGCCTCGCATGTGGCATCCAAGCCGCTGGCGATCTTTTTTGCCTGCTTCATGGCCTATGTGTCGACCCAGATGCTGCTCAACATCAAGCCGCAGCCGAGCCGTGCCCTGCCGGGACCGGTCGGCATGGCGGGGGTCGGTCTGGGCATTGGTGGCATTTCTGCGCTGGTCGCCATTGGCGGCGGGTCTTTGTCGGTGCCGTTCATGACCTGGTGCAACGTCAAGATGCAGAACGCGATTGGCACCTCGGCGGCGATCGGATTGCCCATCGCGCTGGCCGGTACGGCCGGTTACGTGGTCAATGGCTGGGGCGCGGAAGGCACGCCGGCCTACACGGCGGGCTTCATCTATTTGCCGGCCCTGGTGCTGATTACCGCGGTCAGCATGTTCACCGCTCCGGTGGGCGCACGCCTGGCGCACCGGCTTCCGGTGGCCATGCTCAAGAAGATTTTCGCCGGCGTGCTGATCGTGCTGAGTCTGAAGATGCTGCACAGCGTCTTTGGCGCCTGAGTCGGGCGGCGCTTATTTTCCGGTGAAGCGCGGTTTGCGCTTCTCAAAAAAGGCGCGAATGCCTTCCTGGTAGTCGTCGGTCGCCAGAAAGTCGAAGGCCGAGCGCTTCTCTGAGTCAGAGAGCGGTCGGTCATGGGTCAGCCGTTGCGCCCATTTTTTGTGCCAGCGTGCGACCAGCGGTGCGCCCGCGCTGATGCGGGCTGCGGTCTCGTCGGCTTCGGCAAATACACGGTCGTCGGCGACGACGCGGCTGAGCAGGCCTTTGGCGAGTGCTTCGTGCGCGTCGAACACGCGCCCCTCCAGCAAAATCTCAAGCACCACCGCTGGCCCGACCAGCGCCAGCAGCCCGGCCATTTCGCCCGGATATATGGAAAAACCGAGCCGGTTGATCGGTGCGCCGAAGCGCGCCGATTCGCCGGCAATCCGAATGTCGCAGCAGCCGGCGATCTCGAGTCCGCCGCCGATGCAGGCGCCGCGGATGGCGGCGACGGTCGGGATCGGGCTTTGCCGGATGGCCTCCAGCGCCGCGGCGACCAGCGTCTCATGGTAGTGCAGGGCGTCGTCGACGGTGGCCCGGACGGTCTGGAACTCTTCGATATCGCCGCCGGCGGCAAACGCATCGTCGCCGTCGCCGCGCAGGATAATGCATCGCACCTGGGGCTTTCCGGTGGCGCGGTCGAGGGCTTCGCGCAGCGCGGTCCACATGCCGGCATCAATGGCGTTGAGTTTTCCCGGGTGACTCAGGCCGATGGTCAATACCGGGCCATCCATACGCTCAATGACTATTCCCATGCTTGATCTCAATCAAATGTTTGTGCGTCGCAGCACGACTAAAGCCGCCGTTTGTCGGCTAAATTCAATAAGTTGCTGCAACTGCAAAAAAACACCCATACGCACTAGTATGGAGTCGTGTAGATGATATATCATCCGGCCAATGACATGACCGCGGTCTAAATCGCGGCAAATAATAGTGGGCCGTTATTGGACCGAGGGAGTATGCACGTAGCGTCGATGGCGCTCGGGCGCACCTACGCGACCAGTTCGGACCCTTGACCATTTTTGATGGTTTTTTTCAGGGAAGGGAGGTCGCAGCATGTCTAGCATTGCCTATGCTCGCATTCGCAACAACCCGCAGTTCGCTCGGTTGGTGGCTACTCGAGGGCGTTTTGCTTGGTTTCTGTCAGCGATAGTTTTCATCGTGTTCTTCAGTTTCGTGTTGGCGGTGGCGTTCGCGCCGGACTTCCTCGCGCAGCGCCCGTTTGCCGGCAGCAATATCACGATCGGGATCCTCGCCGGTTTGTTCCAGTTCATCGTGTTCTGGGTGTTGACGCTGATATATGTGCGCCGCGCCAACGGTGAGTTCGACGACTTGAACAAGGCCATCCTCAATGCCGCTTCGCGGGAGGACGCATGATGCGCGCCATGAATTCCATGCATTCGCTCGCGCTGAGCGCCGGCCTGTTTGCCTCGTCGGCCTTTGCCGGTGATGCCATCAGCCAGACGACCAAGCAGCCGATCAACCTGACCGCCATCGGCATGTTCTTCATCTTTGTGCTGATGACTTTGGCGATTACCTACTGGGCGGCCAGTCGCACCAAGTCGACCGCGGATTTCTATACCGCGGGCGGCGGGATCACCGGCGCACAGAACGGGATGGCCATTGCCGGCGACTATATGTCGGCAGCCACGCTGCTCGGTCTGACCGCGATGATGTATACCCGCGGAATCGATGCCTACATCTACATGATCGCTTTTTTTGTGGGTTGGCCCGTCATTCTGTTCTTGATGGCCGAACGCCTGCGCAACCTGGGCAAGTTCACCTTTGCCGACATCACGGCCTATCGCTTGAATCAGGGCAAGGTCCGCACCATGGCTGCGATCAGTTCGCTGATCGTGGTGTGCTTCTACCTGGTGGCACAAATGGTTGGCGCGGGTCAGCTGATCAAGCTGCTGTTTGGCCTCGATTACGGTATTGCGCTGGTCGTGGTTGGCGCGCTGATGATGGTGTATGTCACCTTCGGCGGTATGGTCGCGACCACCTGGGTGCAGATCATCAAGGCCGGTATGCTGCTGTTTGGTGGCACCACGGTGGTGATTCTGGCAATGAGCCAGTTCAACTTCAGCTTTGACGAGCTGACTACGCGCGCCATCGATGTGCACAAACTGGGCGCCAAGCTACTTGCACCGGGAAGCCTGCTGGCCGATCCGGTCACCGCGATTTCGTTGGGTCTTGGCCTGATGTTTGGTACGGCCGGTCTGCCGCACATCCTGATGCGCTTCTTCACCGTGACCGATGCCAAGGAAGCACGCAAGTCGGTGCTCTACGCGTCGGGTATCGTGGCCTACTTCTTCAACGTGGTGGCCTTGATGGGGCTGGCCGCAATCATCATCGTCGGACAGAACCCCGAGTTTTTCGAAGGTGGCGATATCGGCGGTGCGATCATCGGTGGCGGCAACATGGTGGCCATGCATCTGGCCAAGGCCGTCGGCGGCGACATTCTGCTCGGCTTCCTGTCGGCCGTGGCCTTTGCGACCATTCTGGCCGTGGTGTCGGGTCTGGCGCTGGCCGGCGCGTCGGCCATCTCCCACGACATCTATTCGCGGGTGATCATGAAGGGCAAGGCGACCGAGAAAGCTGAACTGCGCATGTCCAAGTTTGCCACCATCGGTCTTGGCATTGTGGCCGTGCTGCTGGGCCTGGCCTTCGAGAAGATGAACGTGGCCTTCATGGTGGCGCTGGCCTTTGGTGTGGCGGCGTCGGCCAACTTCCCGGTGCTGATCCTCTCCATGTACTGGAAGGGGCTGACCACGCGCGGCGCGTTGGCCGGCGGCTATCTTGGCTTGTTCTCGGCGGTGACGCTGGTGGTCTTGTCCAAGTCGGTGTGGGTGGATGTGTTCGGCAATGCAGCGCCGCTCTTCCCCTATACCCAACCGGCCTTGTTCTCGATGCCGCTGGCCTTCCTGGCGGCGATTGTTGTGTCGAACATGGACAGAAGCCGCGCTGCCGATGCTGAGCGCGACGCTTTTGGCGATCAATATGTGCGTGCACAGACGGGTCTGGGGGCTGCTTCGGCGTCTTCGCACTGACGGTATTGCGCGGCGTCACTGTCGCGCTGCAACATCCGCCCCGGCCAGATGTATCGGCCGGGGTTTTTCGTTCACCGGGCGAGCCGTCAGCCAGGCGGCCTGTCGATTGTGCGGATCGAATCCAGGATGCATCGACGAGATGGAGCGCCAGGTGCGTGCCGCTGGGACGCCATTTTTGCCAATACCATGGCGCGCGACCAGCAGCCCGTCCGCGAAAAGCAGGACGCCTCGCACAACCGCAGCGCGGTGTCGCTGGGCTATGGCAGCGATCGTGTGCTCTTGCCGCACAGCGCAATCGCTGGGCAGGAGCTGGATTGCCTTTGCAGGGCTTGATCGGCTCGGCCGGCGCGCTAAGCAATTTTGACTCGCTCGCCTTGCCCTTCAGGGCCATGGCCACCGACATCGTGCTGCAGGCGATCAACCTGGCGCTGGATCAGAACGTGGTACAGCAACTCGCCCAGCTCGGTACCGGCGATGCCTTGGTGCAAGTCGACCTCGGTACGATTGCCTCGAGGGATTTTGACCGCGTGCTCGATACCATTCCACTCGGCGAGGCGGCGGCGCAGAGGGCGGTGGACGCGCTGGCGCTTGCCAGAGCCGGTCATCCGCGAGGTGGTGGCTGGTGGGCTGCGCTACGTTCGCCGGATGCGGTGGCAGGCGCCTGGGGGGCTGAAGCGCCTGCCTCTGGATCGTGTCGCGCTCGGGACGCATATCGATGATCTGTATAGCGGTGGCGATTTCGAATCGTCTGCGCTACAGCCTGGTGCGCGATGGTGCGGTGGCTGATCTGTGTATCGAGGCGGCGGAGAAGTCCTGGGGCCGACCTCCTTGCGTTCGTGAGCGCAGCGCGCAGATTGGCGCGCTGGTTTGCGGTGGCCTGGACCGCGACTTGTCGGCCGTGGCACACGCGCCACTCGGCGGCTCGTTCCTGCTGTTGGGATGTCGCTATGGCGAGCTGACCGCGGGCCAGGTGTTTTTGCTGCGGGGGGCGTACTACCGTCGCATCAGCAAGCTGCCCGATTCATTGGGGCGGGGCGTGACATGGTCGCGACCTACGAATGGGCCCGTCTGTGGGCCTACGCGTCGGCGCAGGCGAATGCTGACGTCTATCGGTCGGCTTCGTTGTTTGTCGGGGCGGGCATGTCGTCCGCGCTCAATGAGCTGCGCGTCTATCTGCAGTTCGGCCAAGCTTGCTGAGGAAGGCGGCGGCCGAGGCCGTTCAGGCGGCCTCGGTGCGTGCGGCGGCAATGCGCGCCAGCGCCTTGCGACCGCTGGCGATGTGTTCGCGCATGGCCAGATCGGCGGCATCTGCACTGTGGGCCAACATGGCTTTGAGAATCAGGCGGTGCTCGGTCAGCGATTGCTCAAGCCGGCCATCGCTGAACAGCGAGTGGTGACGCGAGAGCTTGATCACTTTGCGCAGGTCTTCAATTACGTGCTGTAGCCAGTGGTTGTCGGCAATGCACTGTACTTGCTGGTGGAAGGCCTGATTGGCTTCGAAGAAGCCGTTGATGTTGCCGGTTGCGGCGGCGCTTTCCAGGTCTGCGTGGATTTTTTCCAGTTGCTTCAGGTCGGCAGTGCTGGCGCGGGTGGTGGCATCGCGCGCGCACTGGCCTTCGAGCAGGCCCATGACGGTGAAGATTTCGTCCAGATCGCGCTCAGAAATTTCGGTCACGTAACAGCCACGGCGCGGCTTGAGTGTGACCAGGCCTTCGGAGGCCAGCACCTTGAGCGCTTCGCGCAGCGGCGTGCGGGAGATGCCGTAATGCTCGGTCAGGGCTTGTTCGTCGATCCACGCACCGGGTTTGAGCTCGTGGGCGAAGATCCGCTCACGCAGGCGTTCCGCGACTTCCTGGTAAAGCGCCATGGGCGCAATGCGAGAGGCGTTCATAAGACCCTGGTCTCCAGACGGGTGACGATGGCAGCACAAGTATGTTGTGGGCTGCGCTTGCGCGTTGTATACAAGAACAGGGCATGCGATCAATGTATGCGCGCTGTCCGGGGCTTATCGGTGGCCCGAGCTACGCGTAGCATGATAGCGCGAATCCGATTGCGCTTGCATTCATAATTATGGATAAAGTATTATTGTTGCGTTGCAAATCCAAATCCTGTGCAGTGTCCGGACACAAAGAGGGCGTCGCTTCGGCGGCGGAGAGGGAGGGATGCTAGTGCAGGGCGCCGACGGCCGCCCGCGTTGATCGCGGGCGGCGCAGTCGCCGCAACACCCCAAGCAGAGACCACGCGGGGCCGCGAAATCGGTCCCGTTTTGCAGATCAGAGAGGTAAGCATGTCAAAGGCGCCTGAGACTCCCCAGTACTCACTGGACGATTGGTACAAAGCCGCGGCCAAGACCGCCCCGGGCAATGATCCTGCGTCGCTGAACTGGACGACGCCGGAAGGCATTGTCGTGAAGCCCTTGTATACCGCCGAGGATGTGGCGGGGCTCGAATACGCCAACACCTTGCCGGGCTTTGCGCCCTATGTGCGCGGCCCGCAGGCCACCATGTACGCCGGGCGCCCGTGGACCATTCGTCAGTACGCCGGCTTTTCGACGGCCGAGGCCTCGAACGCTTTCTACCGCAAGGCGCTGGCCGCCGGTGGTCAGGGCGTGTCGGTGGCTTTCGATCTGGCCACGCACCGTGGCTACGATTCGGACAACCCGCGCGTGACCGGCGACGTCGGCAAGGCCGGCGTGGCGATCGATTCGGTCGAAGACATGAAGATCCTCTTTGACAGCATCCCGCTCGACAAGGTCTCGGTGTCAATGACCATGAACGGCGCCGTGCTGCCGATTCTGGCCGGCTACATCGTGGCCGCCGAAGAGCAGGGCGTGAGCCAGGACAAGCTGTCGGGCACGATCCAGAACGACATCCTCAAAGAATTCATGGTGCGGAACACCTATATCTATCCGCCCACGCCGTCGATGAAGATCATCGCCGACATCTTCGGCTACACCGCGCAGCACATGCCGAAGTTCAATTCGATCTCGATCTCCGGCTATCACATCCAGGAAGCCGGCGCGAACCAGGCCATCGAGCTGGCCTTCACGCTGGCCGACGGTCTGGAGTATGTGCGCACCGGCATCGCCAGCGGCATGGACGTCGACAAGTTCGCCGGCCGCCTGTCCTTCTTCTGGGCGGTGGGCATGAACTTCTATCTTGAGATCGCCAAGATGCGCGCCGCGCGTCTGCTGTGGTGGCGGATCATGAAGCAGTTCAACCCGAAGAGCGAAAAGTCGCTGATGCTGCGCACGCACAGCCAGACATCCGGCTGGTCGCTGACCGAGCAAGACCCGTACAACAACGTGGTGCGCACCACCATCGAGGCGATGGCCGCGGTGTTTGGCGGCACGCAGTCGCTGCACACCAATGCGCTGGACGAAGCCATTGCGCTGCCGACCGAGTTCTCGTCGCGCATCGCCCGCAATACGCAGATTCTGATTCAGGAAGAGACGCACATCACCAGCGTGGTCGATCCGTGGGCCGGCTCCTACATGATGGAATCGCTCACCCAGGAAATGGCCGACAAGGCCTGGGAGATCATCGAAGAGATCGAAGCCATGGGCGGCATGACCAAGGCGGTCGAGGCCGGCTGGGCGAAGATGAAGATCGAGGAGTGTGCCGCCGAGAAGCAGGCGCGCATCGACTCGGGCAAGGATGTGATCGTCGGCGTCAACAAGTACAAGCTGGCCAAGGAAGACCCGATCGAGATTCTCGACATCGACAACCATGCGGTGCGCGACTCGCAAGTGGCGCGTCTTCAGGCAATCCGCGCCACGCGTGACCAGGCCGCCGTCGATGCGGCGCTCGCCGCGCTGACGGCCTGCGCCAAAACCGGCGAAGGCAACCTGCTCGATCTGGCCGTCAAGGCCATGCGCCTGCGCGCCACGGTGGGTGAAGTGTCCGACGCGCTGGAAGCCGAGTGGGGGCGCTTCCGCGCGAATCCGCAGGTTGTTTCAGGAGTGTATGGCGCCGTGGTTGAAGAACAGGATGACTGGAAAGCCTTGAAGGCCGACATCGAAGCCTTTGTGGCCGAAGAAGGGCGCCGTCCGCGCATCATGATTGCCAAGCTCGGTCAGGATGGTCATGACCGGGGCGCCAAGGTGGTGGCCTCGGCCTTTGCCGACCTCGGCTTTGATATCGACATCGGTCCGCTGTTTCAGACGCCGGAAGAGGCCGCACGCCACGCCGTCGAGAACGATGTGCACGCGGTGGGCTGCTCCAGCCTGGCGGCAGGCCACAAGACGCTGGTGCCCGAGATCATCAAACATCTCAAGGCGCAGGGCGCCGACGACATCATCGTGTTTGTGGGCGGTGTGATTCCCGCGCAGGACTACGACGCGTTGCGCAGTGCGGGTGCGAAAGGTATTTTTGGTCCGGGTACGCCTATCCAGACTGCCGCCCGCGAAGTGCTGGCCCAGGTCCGCAAGGCCCGCGCCGGTTGATTGGCCGGCAGGCCGGGGCCGGTCTTTGCCGCCCCGACCTGCTGACTGCTGAACGATGAATATGCCCCAGATGCCTACCGATCTCGACATCTCTGACCAGCACCTGGTCGATGGTGTGGTCGGGCGACAACTGCGCCCACTGGCCAAGACCATCACACTGATCGAGTCCCAGCGGCCCGATCATCGAGCGCGTGCGCGCCGGGTGCTCGAAGCCTTGCTGCCCCACACCGGCGGTGCCATGCGGGTGGGTATTTCCGGCGTGCCGGGGGTGGGCAAGTCCACCTTTATCGAAGCGCTTGGCCTGTTGCTGATCGAGAAAGGCTTGAAGGTCGCGGTGCTGGCGGTGGACCCGTCCTCATCGGTGACCGGGGGCAGCATCCTCGGCGACAAGACGCGCATGGAATTGCTGTCGCAACGCACCGAGGCTTTCATTCGGCCCAGCCCGTCGGCGGGCAGCCTGGGCGGCGTGGCCGGCAAGACGCGCGAGACGCTGCTGGTGTGCGAGGCGGCAGGTTTTGATGTGGTGATTGTCGAGACCGTTGGCGTGGGCCAGAGCGAGACCGCTGTGGCCGGCATGACCGATATTTTCTGCCTGCTGCAGCTGCCCAATGCCGGCGACGATTTGCAGGCGATCAAGAAGGGAATCATGGAGCTGGCCGACCTGATCGTGATCAACAAGGCCGATATCGATCCGCGGCAGGCCGCGGTGGCGAAGAGTCAGATCAAGACGGCGTTGGGTATGCTGCGCCATAGCTCGCCCAACTGGGTGCCGCCGGTGCTCACGTTGTCGGCTTTGAAGAAGGACGGCGTCGCGCAGTTCTGGGACGAGATTCAGCGCTATCGCGACACCATGCGCGGCAGTGGCGAGTTTGATGAAAAGCGCCGGTCGCAGGCGCAGGCCTGGATGTGGGAGTTGATCGACAGCGGCTTGCGCCAGCGCTTTCGCGAGCACCCCCAGGTCAGGGCGGAGCTGGCGGCCTTGCAGGCGGCTGTGGCGCGGGGCGAAACCACCCCGGCTGCCGCAGCCCACAGCTTGCTGAACCATTTGAGTGAACACTAGGTGGCGATACTGGCGACAGCCGATACGCTGCATGCAAAGAAGTGCCTTTCCGGAGACCTGAGTTATGCATGAAATCATCCGTCAGTTGGAGGAGAAGCGCGAGAAGGCCCGCCTGGGTGGCGGCCAGAAGCGCATCGACTCGCAGCACGCCAAAGGCAAGCTGACCGCGCGCGAGCGTATCGAGCTGCTGCTCGACGATGGCAGCTTTGAAGAGTGGGACATGTTCAAGGAGCACCGCTGCACCGACTTCGGCATGGCGTCCGAAAAAGTGCCGGGCGACGGCGTGGTGATCGGTTACGGCACCATCAATGGCCGTCTGGTGTTCGTCTTCTCGCAGGACTTCACCGTGCTGGGCGGCTCGCTGTCGGAGACGCATGCCGAGAAGATCTGCAAGGTGATGGATCAGGCGATGAAGGTTGGCGCGCCGGTGATCGGTCTCAATGACTCGGGCGGCGCCCGTATTCAGGAGGGCGTGGCTTCTCTCGGTGGTTACGCCGACGTGTTCCAGCGCAATGTAATGGCCTCCGGCGTGGTGCCGCAGATCTCGCTGATCATGGGCCCCTGCGCCGGTGGCGCGGTGTATAGCCCGGCCATGACCGACTTCATCTTCATGGTCAAGGACTCGTCCTACATGTTCGTGACCGGTCCGGAAGTGGTCAAGACCGTCACCCACGAAGAAGTGACCGCCGAGGAGTTGGGCGGCGCCATGACCCACAGCAGCAAGTCCGGCGTGGCCGACCTGGCCTTCGAGAACGACGTCGAAGCGCTGATGGTCATCCGTCGCATGATGAGCTTCATCCCGGGCAGCAACCGCGAGAAACCGCCGATGCTGCCGTGTGTCGACCCGGCTGACCGCCTCGATATGTCGCTGGACACCCTGGTGCCCGACAATACCAATCAGCCCTACGACATGAAAGAGCTGATCATCAAGATGGTCGATGACAGCGATTTCTTCGAACTGCAGCCCGACTACGCCAAGAACATCATCATCGGCTTTGGCCGCATGGAAGGATCGCCCGTCGGCATCGTCGCCAACCAGCCGCTGGTGCTGGCCGGTTGCCTTGACATCAAGAGCTCGATCAAGGCGGCGCGTTTTGTGCGCTTCTGCGACGCGTTCAACATTCCCGTGGTCACGCTGGTTGATGTGCCGGGCTTCATGCCGGGCACCGGGCAGGAATACGGCGGCATCATCAAGCACGGCGCCAAGCTGCTGTATGCCTATGCTGAGTGCACCGTGCCCAAGGTCACTATCATCACCCGCAAGGCCTACGGCGGCGCGTATGACGTGATGAGCTCCAAGCATCTGCGAGGCGATGTGAACCTTGCCTGGCCGACGGCCGAGATCGCGGTGATGGGGCCGAAAGGCGCGGTGGAGATCATTTTCCGCGAAGAGAAGAACAACCCGGAAAAGATCGCCGAGCGCGAAGCCGAGTACAAGACCAAGTTCGCCAACCCCTTCGTGGCCGGCGCACGTGGCTTCATTGACGACGTGATCATGCCGCACGAGACCCGCAAGCGCGTGTGCCGTTCGCTGGCCATGCTCAAGGACAAAGAACTCGAAAACCCGTGGCGCAAGCACGGCAACATTCCGCTCTAAGCCCGGGAGGACACAAACTATGTTCAAGAAGATTCTGATCGCGAACCGCGGTGAAATTGCCTGCCGCGTGATCAAAACGGCCCACAAGATGGGCATCAAGACGGTCGCGGTGTATTCCGAAGCCGACAAGCGCGCGCTGTTCGTTGCGCTGGCCGACGAAGCTGTGTGCATCGGGCCGGCCGCATCGTCGCAGTCCTACCTGGTGGCCGACAAGATCATCGCGGCCTGCCAGCAGACCGGCGCCGAAGCGGTGCATCCGGGCTATGGTTTCCTGTCCGAGAACGCCGAGTTCGCGCGTCGTCTCGAAGAGATGGGGATCAAGTTCATTGGGCCCAAGCACTACTCGATCGCCAAAATGGGCGACAAGATCGAGTCCAAGAAGCTGGCGCTCGAAGCCAAGGTCAACACCATTCCCGGCTACAACGACGCTATTGCCGGCCCGGATGAAGCGGTCAAGATCGCCCAGGATATCGGCTACCCGGTGATGATCAAGGCCTCGGCCGGCGGTGGCGGCAAGGGCTTGCGCGTGGCTTTCAATGACAAGGAAGCGCACGAAGGTTTCTCGTCCTGCGTGAGCGAAGCCAAGAACGCCTTTGGCGATGACCGTGTGTTCATCGAAAAATACGTGCTTGAGCCGCGTCACATCGAGATCCAGTTGCTGGGCGACTCGCATGGCAACTATGTGTACCTGAACGAGCGCGACTGCTCGATCCAGCGCCGTCACCAGAAGGTCATCGAAGAGGCGCCGTCGCCTTTCGTCGATGCGGCCATGCGCAAGGCCATGGGCGAGCAGGCCGTGGCGCTGGCGCGTGCGGTGAATTATGAGTCGGCCGGTACGGTCGAGTTTGTGGTCGGCGCCGACAAGAGTTTCTACTTCCTCGAGATGAACACCCGTCTTCAGGTCGAGCACCCGGTGACCGAGTACATCACCGGGGTCGATCTGGTCGAGCAGATGATTCGTGTCGCTTACGGCGAGAAATTGTCGTTCAGCCAGGCCGACGTGAAGCTCGACGGGTGGTCGATGGAGTGCCGGATCAACGCCGAAGACCCGTTCCGCGGCTTCCTGCCTTCGACCGGCCGTCTTGTGCGCTTTGACCCGCCGGCCGAGCAGGCGGGCGTGCGCGTCGACACCGGGGTGTACGACGGCGGCGAAATCTCGATGTTCTACGATTCGATGATTGCCAAGCTGATCGTGCATGGCAAAGACCGCAATGACGCGATCCAGAAGATGCGCGATGCGCTCAACGAGTTCGTGATTCGCGGCATCAGTTCGAACATTCCGTTCCAGGCCGCGCTGCTGCAGCATCCGCGCTTCTGCTCGGGCAACTTCAACACCGGCTTTATCGCCGAGGAGTATCCGCAAGGTTTCGATGCGTCGATGGTGCCGCACGACGATCCGAGCCTGCTGGCGGCGGTGGCCACCTTTGCCCGCATGCGCTATATCGAGCGTGCGGTGCAGATCTCCGGGCAGATGGCAGGGCACGGCCGCAACGTCAAGAAGGATCTGGTGGTGCTGATGTCCGGCGCGCGCTATCCGGTGTCGGTCGAAGGCCTCGACGGAGGTCTGCGGGTTCGTCAGGACGACAAGACCTACGACATCGTTTCCGATTGGACTTTCCGTGAGCTGCTGTTCAAGGGCACGGTCAATGGCGTTCCGGTGTGCCTGCAGATCGAACGGCGTGGTTTGTGCTACCACATCAGTCATTTTGGCCTGCAGGTGCAGCCGATGGTGATGACCGGCGTGGCAGCCAGTCTGCTCGAGCGCATGCCCGAGAAGCTGCCTCCCGATCTGTCGAAGTACCTGCTGTCGCCCATGCCGGGCCTGTTGCGTGAAGTCGCGGTTCAACCCGGTCAGGACGTCAAGGCCGGTGAAAAACTCGCGGTGATCGAAGCCATGAAGATGGAGAACGTTCTCAAGGCCGAACAGGATTGCGTGGTGAAGAAGGTGGTGGCCCATCCGGGCGCCAGCCTGACGGTGGACGAAATCATCATCGAGTTCGAATAAACCAGTTTCGCTGATCGATAGGGAGGGAGACTCGCTACGCAAGATAGCGAGTGCCTGTCGGCGCATCGGGGCTCACGCAAGTGAGCCCCTTTTTTTGTCCGTGGCGTTGCGCGGAACCCGCTGGCAGGGCGCACGGTCAACCTTGCAGAACACAGACGCTCAAGCGGGGGTAATTTGCGTTGGAAGGTTTTGTGCAATAGTATTCATCCGTTAACGTTTGAATGACTGACAGCGCGCAGTGACCCCTGCAGCGCGTCCTGATGGCAGTGATCGGCGCTTCCCCTGTGCGCCCCAAACCGAAGGTATCCACTGCCTCCACTGAGTTGGCCAAAAGCCTTGGCGCGTCATTGTGCCAGCCCCCGTTGTGTGCCTGCCGATTGGACCGCGGGTATTGGAAAGGAGACCCTCTATGCCTCAACAAGCCGAAACCATCATCAATCAATGGCCCTTACATGCTGTGGACGGAGGTTACGAAATGGTGCCCTTCAAGGTGTATACGCAGCGCGATCTGGACAAAATTGAGCCCTTGCAGGCGCTGCCTGAAGCGATGCGCTTCGAGATGAAAGTCGTGTCTTCCGTGCTGCCTTTCCGAGTGAATCAGTACGTGATCGATGAGCTGATTGACTGGAACAACATTCCGGCCGATCCGATGTTCCAGCTTACGTTTCCGCAGCGCGGCATGCTCTCGGTCGAGCATTACGACACCATCGCCAAATTGATTCTCGATGGTGCCGACAAGCTCACGCTGAATGCGGCGGTAAATGAGGTGCGCCAGGCGCTCAACCCGCACCCTGCCGACCAGATGGAAATGAACATGCCGACGGACGACGAAGGCAATCGCCTCGACGGCATCCAGCACAAGTACCGCGAAACCGTGCTGTTCTTCCCCAGCCAGGGGCAGACCTGCCACGCCTACTGCACCTTCTGTTTCCGCTGGGCCCAGTTTGTGGGTGACAAGGAGCTGCGCATCGCCGCCTCCGAAGCCAGCACCTTGCACGACTACATCAAAGAACACACCGAGGTCACTGACCTGCTGTTCACCGGTGGCGATCCGATGGTGATGAAGACCAAGCACCTGGCCGCCTATCTCGAACCGCTGCTCGAACCCGAGTTCGACCATGTCCAGACCGTCCGGATCGGTACCAAGGCACTCACCTTCTGGCCGCACCGCTTCCTCGGTGCCGACGATGCCGGCGAGCTGATCGACCTGCTCACCCGCATGGTTCGCGCCGGCAAGCATGTGGCGGTGATGGCGCACTACAATCACTGGAAGGAAATGGACACTGACGCCGCGCGTGCGGCGATTCGTGCCATCCGCAGCACCGGTGCGCAGATCCGCGCGCAGGGCCCGCTGATCGCTCACATCAACGACGACCCGGATGTGTGGGCGAAGATGTGGAAGATGCAGGTCAAGCTCGGCATCATCCCGTATTACATGTTTGTCGAGCGCGACACTGGCGCCCGTGGCTACTTCGAGGTGCCGCTTGAGCGTGCGTGGGAAATCTACCGCGAAGCCATGCAGCAGGTCTCCGGCCTCGCCCGTACCGCGCGCGGCCCGTCGATGTCGGCCAGTCCCGGCAAGGTCGAGGTGCAGGGTGTGACCGAAATCAACGGTGAAAAGGTGTTCGTGCTGCGCTTCATCCAGGGCCGCAATCCGGACTGGATCCAGCGACCGTTCTTTGCCAAGTACAACCCGGACGCCACCTGGCTCCATCATCTGGAGCCCGCCTTTGGAGAAGAGAAGTTCTTCTTCGAGGACGAGTATGAAGCGATCCGCGACGAACGTATCGACGCCGCCCAGGCCTGATTCCTTGCCCAGTGCGCGATCAAAGCCCGCCTTCGTGGCGGGCTTTTTCGTCAATTGATGCAACACGTGGCGCCGCCCGGCCGCTTTGCGCCGGCAAGCGTGCCGGGGTGTGCAACAATCGACTCCGATAATCAGCACGCCGAGAGCGGCAAGAGGTGAGCCATGCGCTTCGACAATGAACGACAGAGTGACAACGTGGAAGACCGCCGTGGTGCCGGTGGCGGGCGCGGCGGCATGCGGATGGGCCGTGGCAAGATCGGTGTTGGCACCATCGTGCTGGCGCTGGTGGCCATGTACTTCGGGGTCGACCCGAGCGTGGTGCTCAACTCCGGCCTGACCGGCGGTGGTGTTTCGGTTGAAGCGCCGGCCGGTGCGCCGCCCGCCAATGACGCCGAGGCGCGCTTCGTGTCCATGGTGCTGGCCGACACCGAAGCCACCTGGCAAGCGATCTTCCAGCAGGGTGGCGGCCGCTACGTCGAGCCCAAGCTGGTGTTGTTTACCGGCGCCACGCGCACCGCCTGCGGCATGGGGCAGGCCGCGATGGGGCCGTTCTACTGCCCGGGCGACCAGAAGGTGTATATCGATCTGGCCTTCTACGACGAGTTGCGCACCCGCTTTCGTGCCCCCGGCGATTTCGCTCAAGCCTATGTGATCGCGCACGAGGTGGGCCACCATGTGCAGAACCTGCTGGGTATCTCCGGCAAGGTGCAGGAGGCGCGTCAGCGGGTGAGCGAGGCCGAAGGCAACCAGCTCTCGGTGCGCCTCGAATTGCAGGCCGATTGCTTCTCCGGCGTGTGGGCGCATCACGCCGACCGTGCCCGGCAGGTGCTCGAAGCGGGCGATATCGAAGAGGCGCTCGGTGCAGCCGCCGCGATCGGTGATGACCGTCTGCAAAAACAGGCACAGGGTTATGCGGTGCCGGACAGTTTCACCCATGGCTCATCGGCGCAGCGAGTGCGGTGGTTCAAGCAGGGCTTGGGCAGTGGGGATCTGAAAAGTTGCGATACCTTCTCGGCGCGTACGTTGTAATCGGGGTGACGCACCATGGACATCCATCACATCCCTTTCGGGACGACCGACTGGTCAAGCATTCCTGTCACAACCCATGCGGGCGTGAATGGCGTGGCTTATTGGCGGACATGCCACTTCGGCGATCTTCGCATACGGATGGTCGAGTATTCGCCGGGCTATCTGGCGGATCACTGGTGTTCGAAAGGCCACATTCTCCTGTGTCTCGAAGGGGAGTTGCACACCGAGCTTGAAGATGGCCGGCGTTTTGTTTTGCGTCCGGGCATGAGTTATCAGGTTGCCGACAACGCCGAACCGCACCGCTCGTCCACTGCCACTGGGGCGAAGCTTTTCGTTGTCGACTGAGAGCGCCTACCAACAAGAGACTGGCGAGGTCGATGCCTTGGGGCCAGCACCGATTCGTAAGAAGGGCGCCGTTTGGCGCCCTTTTTGATGTCGGGGGTCAGCCCGCCAGCCTGGCGAAGGCCGCCACCACTTCGGGCGGCGCCTGCACCAGTTCGATCAGCACGCCTTCGCCGGCGATGGGGAATTCGTCGTTGGCCTTGGGGTGCATGAAGGTGATGTCGAAGCCCGCCGCGCCCTTGCGGATGCCACCCGGCGCAAAGCGCACGCCCTGGGATGAGAGCCACTCGACGGCGGTGGGCAGGTCGTCGATCCACAGACCGATGTGATTGAGCGGGGTGGCGTGCACCGCCGGCTTCTTGTCGGCGTCGAGCGGCTGCATGAGGTCGACTTCGACCTTGAAGGGGCCGCTGCCGATGGCGCAGATGTCTTCGTCCACATTCTCGCGCTCGGAGACGAAATTGCCGGTGACTTCGAGGCCGAGCATGTCGACCCACAAGGTTTTCAGGCGGTCTTTGCTCGGGCCGCCGATGGCGATTTGCTGGATGCCGAGAACCTTGAACGGGCGTTGCGTCATGAGAGCCTCCGTGGATTAATAATCCATAATTATGGAGAGAAGTTCAGACCTTGTCGAGAGAACGATGTGGATCCAAGGCTCTGGGCCAGAGTGGTAAGCCGTGCGCCGTGTTGCGCCGTTCGTGTGAGCACCTTGCAACCGGCTCACTCCCAGCTGACGCTGCTGCAGAACAGGTAGCCGGCGCCATACACGGTCTTGATCAGCGCCGGGTTCTGCGGGTCGTCTTCGAGCTTGCGGCGCAGACGGGAGATGCGCACGTCGACGCTGCGGTCAAAGGGGTCGATGTCGCGTTCGCCGATGAGTTGCTCGCGCGTCAGGATGCGATTGGGGCTCTTGAGCAGGGCGCTGAGCATGCTGGCTTCGGTGGCCGAGACCGAGACTTCGCGGCCGTCAGGGGTGATCAGCATGTGGCGGCCTAGGTCGAAACGCCAGCCGGAGAACACCGCGGTGCCGGGCGAGGCGGGGGCGTCATTGGACTCGGCGCTGCGCAGGTAGCGGCGCAATATGGAGCGCACCCGGGCGACCAGTTCTCGCGGCTCGAAGGGTTTGACGAGGTAGTCATCAGCACCCAGTTCGAGGCCGAGGACGCGGTCGGTGACGTCGTTTCGGCCGGTGAGGATCAGCACGGCGCAGGGCGAGTGTTCCTGTAGTTCGCGGATGACTTGCATGCCGTCCATGTCGGGCAAGCCGAGGTCGACGATGGCCAGGTCGGGCGGGCACTGTTTGGCCATCTGCAGAAAGCGTCGGCCGGTCTGCTGGTGTTCGCAGCGAAAGCCGTAGCCGTCGAGGCCAGTGCAGATGAGGCGTGCGATCTCCACTTCGTCTTCGAGCACCAGGATGCGGGGGCGGTTCGCGTCAGTGGTCATGCGTCGGTGTCCTGAAGGAGTTGAGCCAGGGTGCGCTCGAGCATCTTTCGGTCGAAGGGTTTGCGCAGGACCGGCACGTCGAGCTCCTGCACGTCGTTGATGGCGGCACCGCTGGCGTAGCCGGTGATCAGCAGTACCGGCAGGTCGGGGCGGGCGTCGCGCGCGAACTGCACCAGCTCCCTGCCGCCAATGGCGCCGGGCATGACGGTGTCGGAGATGAGCAGGCCGATGTCGGGAATCTGCTGAATCATCGCCTGCGCTGACGCGCCATTGTCGGTCTCGAGCACAGGGTAGCCCAGCTCGGTGAGCTGCATGCGGATGATCTTGCGCACTTCGGGTTCGTCTTCGACCAGCAGCACGGGTGGGCGCGGCGCACTGGTGTCGCCGGGCTTTTCGCGCACCTCTTCGGAAACCGGCGCGGGCGGGTCGGTGCGCGGGAGGACGAAGGTGACGGTCGAGCCTTGGCCGATGGTGCTGCGCACCCGGATGTTGCCACCCGACTGTCGGACGAAGCCGTAGACCATCGACAGGCCAAGCCCCGAGCCGCGGCCGAAGGGCTTGGTGGTGACGAAGGGCTCGAACACGCGGGGCAGCAGCTCGGGCGCGATGCCGGTGCCGGTGTCGGCGACTTCGATCTGTACGTAGTCGCCCACCGGCAACTCGATCAACATGGCCAGGCTGGAGGGGATGTGGCGTTCATGCACACGGATGCTCAGCTCGCCGCCGCCGGGCATCGCGTCGCGGGCGTTGATGGCGAGGTTGAGCAGCGCACTTTCGAGCTGGTGCGGGTCGGCCATGGCGTAGAGCGGTGCGTCGGGCAGATGGGTCTGGATGCGTACCGATTCGGTCAGCGAGCGGCTCAGCAGCTGCGTCATGTTGTGCACCAGCTGGCCCACTTCGACGGCGCATGGCTCCAGCGTTTGCCGGCGAGAGAAGGTGAGCAGGCGGCGGATCAGCTCGGCGCCGCGTTGCGCCGCGTGGAGTGCCGGGTTGAGATAGTCTGCGGCCAATTCGGGCTCGCAGCGCTCCTTGGCGGCTTCGAGGTTGCCCATGACGATGGTCAGCAGGTTGTTGAAGTCGTGCGCAAGGCCGCCGGTGAGCTGGCCGACGGCTTCCATTTTTTGTGCCTGCACCAGCGCCGCCTCGCTGGCGCGCTGTTCGGTGATGTCGATCGACAGCACGAAGAAGCCGACCACCTTTTTGTCGCTGTTGAATTCGGGCACCACGACGCTGCGTGCATACACCGTGCGGCCCTTGTCGGCTTTACGTGCGTACTCGTAGGTGACGCGCTCGCCATGGGTGGCGGTGTCGAGGTAGCCGCTGATCTCGGCGTAGGTCTCCTCGCCAAACACCGACTTGATCGAGCGCCCGACGATGCTTTCCTTGCTCAGGCCGAACCATTCGGCATAGCCCTTGTTGGCGAACTGGTAGTTGCGACTGACGTCGACATAGGCGATCAGCGCGGGGATCGAGTCGATGATCATCTGCAAGCGCGCTTCGCTGCGGCGCAGCGCCTGGGCGATGTGGTCGATCTCGGTCTTGGCCGAGAGCAGCTCGGCGGTGCGTTCGCGCACCCGGGCTTCGAGCAATACGTTTTGTTGCTGGATCAGCGTTTCGTAGCGGCGCTGCTCGGTGATGTCGGTCCACAGCGAGACGAAGCCGAGGTTGGGAATCGGTACGCCGCGAATGGCCAGCACCTGGCCGTTGGGGCGCACGCGCTCGGCATAGTGGGGCTCAAAGGCGCGGACCGAGGCCATGCGCTCGGCGACCTGCCTTTCGATGGTTCCGTCGCCGTACTCGCCGCGTTCGGCGTTGAAGCGAACGAAGGCTTCGAAGGGCGTGCCGACCCGCACCAGCGATTCTGGAAAATCGAGCAGGCGGACCATGGCCTTGTTCCAGGTGACCAGCTTTGGCGTGGCGTCGAAGACGGCAATGGCCTGGTCAAGCAGGTCGAGGCCGGCCAGCAGCAGATCGTATCGCCGCAGCTCTTCTGGGGAGTCGCCGGGGCGCGTCTGGAACGCTGGGCCTGCGTAGGGATTGCGCGGGGGCATCGGGGCTCGGTCTCAGGGGGCGGCTTGGAGAGGCACCATTCTAGTGCGTGGCCGTGCCGGGCGGGAAGGGCGCGGTCACGTCGCCGGCGTGTTGCTGGACCTGGCGGCGGAAACGGTCGGGGGCGAGGCCGGTCCAGGCGACAAAGGCGCGGTAGAAAGCCGAGGTGTCGGCATAGCCGAGGTCGGCGGCGATGTCGGCAATGCTCTGGCGGGTCTTGGTCAGGCGCGAGAGTGCGATGTCGCGTCGAAAGGCGTCCTTGATCATGCGAAAGCCTGAGCCTTCTTCTTCGAGCCGGCGGTGCAGGGTACGGGTCGACATGTGCAGACTGGCGGCCGCCTCCGTCACCGTCAGCGCCGCGGGCAGGGCGTCGCGCAACAGGTCACGCACCCGGAACACCAGCTCGCGGTCGCGGCGGTAGAGCATGCTGATCTTGCCGGGCGCGCCGTCCAGAAAAGCCGCCAATGCCGCTTCATCGCGGCGGATGGGCAGGTCGAGCAGGTTGGCGCGCAGACTGGCTTCGAGCTCGGGTGCCTCAAAGCTTGAGTGTTCGGTGTAGACCAGCGCGTAGTCGTCGGCGTGGGCCGGGCGGGCGTAAGGAAAGCGTACGGCTTCGAGCGCCAGCCCGCGCCCGACCAGCCAGCAGGCCACGCTGTGGAGCAGGCGCAGCAGCCATTCAAACGCAAATACGCGGGCCGGGTCATCGCGCGGTCCGAGTGTGCGCGTCTCGGAAATGTGCAACCGGGCCTGCTCGCCACGGCGGTTGATGGTGATGCTCAGGTCCGGCAGCACCAGGTGCAAAAAGCGGCCGGCCCGCTCCAGCGCATCGGCCAGCGTGGCGGCGCCGAGCATGCTGCGGCACAGAAACTCGAAGCTGCCGGGGCGCACCGGTTGCGAGAACAGGCCGAAGCCTTCGTCGCCCAGCTCGTCGATGATCCGGTTGTACAGTGCGGCGTAGCGATCGACCTCGATGCGCAGTGCCGGGTTGTCCAGATCGATGCCGGCGTCGGCCAACAAGGGCGCGGGGTCGCGGCCTTGTTGCTCCAACCCGGCGAGCATGCCGGTGACGAAGCCGGGCGCGACTGTCGCGCGCGGGCGGCGCGGTCGGCCGGCAGTGGCGTTTGAGGCGGCGGACTTTGCAGATCGGGGCATGAAAATCTCCCGGTGTGCCGCGGGTGACAAGCGACGCAGAATGTTGGCCGATTTTGCACGATATGCGTCATCGGGGGCAATGGCAATGTGGCCGTTCGACCTCTACCATGAAGCAGATAACCAGACCCCCGGGAGAGACACATGACTGATCTGAGCGTCGCCAAGAAGCTGCAGCCCTACAAGCCGAAGAACAAAGTGCGGTTCGTGACCGCCGCTTCGCTGTTCGATGGTCATGATGCCTCAATCAATATCATGCGGCGGATTATGCAATCTTCTGGCGCCGAGGTGATCCACCTGGGCCACAACCGCTCGGTGGGCGAGATCGTCAATGCCGCGCTCCAGGAAGACGTGCAGGGCATCGCCATTACCAGCTATCAGGGCGGCCACGTCGAGTTCTTCAAGTACATGATCGATCTGCTCAAAGCCAACGGTGGCGAGAATATCAAGGTGTTCGGTGGTGGCGGCGGCGTGATCGTGCCCTCCGAGATCAAGGAACTGCACGAGTACGGCGTGACCCGCATCTACTCGCCCGAAGACGGCGCCACGATCGGCCTGCAGGGCATGATCAACGATGTGGTCAAGACCTCCGATTACGACTTGGCGCCGCTCGCACCGGCCGCCAAGGACATGCTCAAGCAGCTCAAGGCAGGCGACCTTCGCGCACTGGCGCAGATCATTACGGCGCTCGAAAACGGTGCGTATGACGCCGCCACCAAGAAGTCGCTGATCGACGCCGCAGCCACGCTGACCGTGCCGGCACTGGGCATCACCGGTACCGGTGGCGCAGGCAAGAGCTCGCTCACCGACGAACTGGTGCGTCGCTTCCGCCTTGACCAGCAAGACAAGCTCAAGCTGGCGGTCATCTCCATCGACCCCTCACGCAAGCGCACCGGCGGTGCGCTGCTGGGCGACCGCATCCGCATGAACGCCATCGAGCACGAGAACATCTTCATGCGCTCGCTGGCCACCCGCGACACCGGCGCCGAAGTGTCCGCCGCGCTGCCTGAAGTGATTGCTGCCTGCAAGCTGGCGGGCTTCGATCTGGTGGTTGTCGAGACCTCCGGCATCGGCCAGGGCGACGCGGCCATCGTGCCGTTTGTGGACAAGTCGCTGTACGTGATGACCCCCGAATTCGGCGCCGCCAGCCAGCTCGAAAAAATCGACATGCTCGACTTTGCCGACTTCGTGGCCATCAACAAGTTTGACCGCAAGGGCGCCGACGACGCGCTGCGCGATGTGCGCAAGCAATACCAGCGCAACCGCGAAGCCTTCAGCACGCCGACCGAGCAGATGCCGGTGTTCGGCACCATGGCCGCGCGCTTCAACGACGACGGCGTCACCGCGCTGTACCAGGCCATTCTGCCGTCGCTGATCGAAGCCGGCCTCAAGGCCAAGCCGGGCAAGCTGCCGGTGGTGAGCGTGCGTGCGTCCTCCAAGGGCCGCGCCATCGTGCCCGCCGAGCGCATCCGCTACCTGGCCGAGATTGCCGAGTCGGTGCGCGACTATCACAAGCACACCGGTCAGCAGGTGCGCGTGGCGCGCGAGCGCCAGTCGCTGAAGACCGCCAAGGCGCTGTTCGAGCAGTGCGGCAAGCCGGCGACAAACTTTGACGAGATGATCAACTGGAAGGACGGCGAACTCACCCCGGCCGCGCGCAAGCTGCTTGAGCAGTGGCCGACCGAAAAGGCGCTGTACGCCGAAGACGAATACGTGGTGAAGATCCGCGACAAGGAGATCCGCACCCAGCTCACCCGCCAGTCGCTCTCCGGCACCAAGATCCGCAAGGTGTCGCTGCCCAATTTCGAGGACGACGGCGAGACGCTGCGCTTCCTGATGAAGGAAAACGTACCGGGCTCTTTCCCCTACACCGCAGGCGTGTTTGCCTTCAAGCGCGAGGGTGAGGACCCGACGCGCATGTTCGCCGGCGAGGGCGACGCCTTCCGCACCAACCGCCGCTTCAAGCGCGTCTCCGAAGGCATGCCGGCGCACCGCCTGTCGACCGCCTTCGATTCGGTCACGCTGTATGGCTGCGACCCCGATCCGCGTCCGGACATCTACGGCAAGATCGGCAACTCGGGCGTGTCTATCGCCACGCTCGACGACATGAAGGTGCTTTACGACGGCTTCGACCTGTGCGCGCCGACCACCTCGGTGTCGATGACCATCAACGGCCCGGCGCCCTTCATCCTGGCCTTCTATTTCAACACCGCGCTCGACCAGCAAGTGGCCAAGTTCAAGGCCGACAACGGCCGCGACCCGACCGAAGACGAGCACGCCAAGATCAAGGCCTGGACGCTGTCGACCGTGCGCGGCACGGTGCAGGCCGACATCCTGAAAGAAGACCAGGGTCAGAACACCTGCATCTTCAGCACCGAGTTCGCGCTCAAGATGATGGGCGACATCCAGGAGTACTTCGTGCACCACAAGGTGCAGAACTTCTACTCGGTGTCGATCAGCGGCTATCACATTGCCGAGGCCGGCGCGAACCCGATCAGCCAGCTCGCCTTCACGCTCTCCAACGGTTTCACCTATGTGGAGTCGTATCTGGCGCGCGGCATGCACATCGACGACTTCGCGCCCAACCTGAGCTTCTTCTTCAGCAACGGCATGGACCCGGAATACACCGTGATCGGCCGCGTGGCGCGCCGCATCTGGGCCGTGGCGATGAAGAACAAGTACGGCGCCAATGAGCGCAGCCAGAAGCTCAAGTACCACATCCAGACCTCCGGCCGCTCGCTGCACGCGCAGGAGATGGACTTCAACGACATCCGCACCACGCTGCAGGCGCTGATCGCGATTTACGACAACTGCAACTCGCTGCACACCAACGCCTACGACGAAGCGATCACCACGCCGACCGAGGAATCCGTGCGCCGCGCCATGGCGATCCAGCTCATCATCAACCGCGAGTGGGGCCTGGCCAACAACGAGAACCCCAACCAGGGCGCTTTCATCATCGACGAGCTCACCGATCTGGTCGAAGAAGCGGTGCTGCGCGAGTTCGAAGCCATTTCTGAGCGCGGCGGCGTGCTCGGCGCCATGGAAACCGGCTACCAGCGCGGCAAGATCCAGGAAGAGTCGCTCTACTACGAGCACAAGAAGCACGACGGCTCTTACCCGATCATCGGCGTCAACACCTTCCTCAACCCCAAGGGCTCGGCCCAGCCGGAAATCGAGCTGGCGCGTTCGACCGAGGAAGAGAAGCAGGGCCAGCTCACCCGTCTGGCCGACTTCCAGGGGCGCAACAAGGCCGAGTGCGACAAATGGCTGGCCAAACTGCGCCAGACCGTGATCGAAAACGGCAACGTCTTCGAAGTGCTGGTCGATGCCGTGCGCTATTGCTCGCTGGGCCAGATCACCACGACGCTGTACGAGGTGGGTGGTCAGTACCGTCGCAGCATGTAAGCGAGGACGGCCGGGGCGATTCGTTGAAATCTTTCCGGCCGGCCGTGGTCAACCTCATCGAGCGGCCGGGCGAGGCAGTACTCGCCGGCCGTGGGTTCCGTCCTTCAAATGACCGGGAGACCATGATGACCAAAACGATCACAGGCGATTTCCGTACCGAAGATGCCATGAGAAATGCGATGGACGATCTGTTGTCCGCCGGCATTCCGCGCGAACAACTGTTCATGGATGCCGGGATGATGTCTCTCAAGGTGATCACGCCAGAGGTGACCGCGCCCGAGGTGAATGAAATCCTGACGCGCCACCAACCCGTCCAGTTGCACTGACCGCTCTTCCCCTTGCCGTCGCATCGACGGCCTCTCCTGCCGAGGCAATGCGCCTCGGTTTTTTTTTGCCTGCTGACATCACGGTGCGGGTCGCTGGCGTGGTCCTGCTGCAGGCCGCCAGGGGTCAGCGCTGCGGTGTGCCCGTCATGTCCGGACGAGCGGGTGCGCCGCATGTGGTGGAGAACATCGTCTCGAGTATGGCGGGCGATATCGGTCGGCTGAAGAGGTAGCCTTGTGCGATGTGGCAGCCGTTGTCGCGCACGAAGTGGTGTTGCTCAATGCACTCGATGCCCTCGGTGACGATCTCCAGTTTCATCAACTGGCCCAGGTTGATGATGGCTTTGACAATGGCTTCGTGGCCCGGGTCCTTCAGGATGCCGGCAATGAAGGATTGGTCGATCTTGAGGGTGTTGATGGGCAGCTGCCGAAGATAGGCCAGCGAGGAGTAGCCGGTGCCAAAATCGTCGATGGCCAGGTTGATCCCGAGCTCACGCAGCGCGTGCAAAATGGGCATGCTCTTGTCGGCGTGCTCCATGATGCAGTTTTCAGTGATTTCCAGTTCCAGTTGGTGCGCGCTCACACCGTGCGTGGTCAGGGCCTTGCGGACGGTGGCGAGGAGGTCGCCACGCGAGATCTGAACGCTGGAGATGTTGATCGCCACGCGGGGTGGATTCAGTTCGCGGTCACGCCAGCTGCGCAGTTGCCGGCAGGCCTCGTTCAGCACCCACTCGCCGATGTCGATGATCAGGCCGGTCTCCTCCGCCAGCGGGATGAATTCTGCCGGCGAGATCAGGCCGCGCTCGGGGTGGCGCCAGCGCAGCAAGGCTTCAGCACCGACCAGATGGCCGTCGTTCAGATCGACTTGCGGTTGGTAGTCGAGGTAGAACTCCTCGCGCGGCAAGGCGCGCCGCAAGGCCGACTCGAGGCTCAGCCATTGCGTCGAGGTGAGGGTGAACTCCGGTGAGTAGAACGCGTAGGTCGAGCGTCCGCCGCGCTTGGCCTGGTACATCGCGGCGTCGGCGTTCTTGATCAGGGTTTCGGCATCGTCTCCGTCGTTGGGAAACAGGCTGATGCCAATGCTCGAGGTGACGACCAGTTCTTGCTCGCCGAGCTTGAGGGGGGCGGCCAGTGCGTGTTGGATCTTGTTGGCCACCGTCGCCGGTGTGTGCTGGTCCTCGACGGCTTCGAGCAGGATGAGGAATTCGTCGCCACCGAGCCGACCCACCGTATCGCTTTGGCGAACGGCGTGCTTGAGGCGCTGCGCGACGGTCTCCAGAAGAGCGTCGCCCACCGGATGCCCGAGACTGTCGTTGATGTGCTTGAAGCGGTCCAGATCCAGGAACAGCACTGCCACGCTCTGTCCCAGGCGGCGCGCAGTATTGAGGGCATGGTCGAGGCGGTCATTGCACAGCAGGCGGTTGGGCAGATCGGTAAGCGAATCGTGGAAGGCCTGATACTGAACGCGCGCCTCGGCTTCGGTTCGCAAGGTGGTGTCGACCAGGGTGCCGATGATGGCAGGTTCACCGGCGTACTGCGTCGCCGAACCGAGCAGTTCGACATGAATGAGGTCGCCATTCTTGCGAAGACAACGAATCTGGTAGTCGATGCTGTCGATCACCCGACTCTGGCGTTTTTCGATGTTGCGCTGGACTTGCTCGATATCGTCGGGATGCGTGACGTCCTTTGGTCCCATACGGAATTCGATCTCGTTCCGGGTGTAGCCGAAGATGTCGGCAAACCGCGGGTTGACGTAAGTAAAGAGTCCTTTCTGGATGATGTAGATGCCCACCAGCGACTTTTCCGACAGGTCTCTGAACTTTTGCTCCGACTCCAGCAAGGCCGCCTTGGTTGCCTCGGACTCGCTGATATCGCGGAAGGTCAGCACGGCGCCGGCGTGGTGCTGGTCGTGGTACATCGGCAGGGCGGAGTATTCGATGGTCATTGGGGGGGCCGCGTGACGGCGCAGCCGGCAATGCCGGTTGACGATGCGCTCGGTCGAACGACCGAGGGCTTCGGCCGGCGCGCCTGCGCCTTGATCTGGAAACCAGAACTGGTCGAGCGGCTGACCGATCATCGATTCGGGCCGGGCCGCCAGCATCTCGCCAGCCGCTGGATTGACGAAACGCATCTGACCATCGGCGGTGAGGCCGATCACGCCTTCGCCGGCGGAATTGAGGATGAGTGCGTTCTCGCGTTGCAGTTCGGCCAGATGGACAAACTGGCGGCGGATATGGGCAGAGATCAGGATGCCGAGGACCATGAAGATGAGCGCGAGGGAGAATGCCGACATCGTCATGCGTCGCAGCGCCGTGGCCAGGGCGGCTTCGGCCTGGCCGCTTGCGGCGGCAATCTGCTCGGCGGATGCCCGCGTCAGTGTGTCGAGAATCTGGTGTGTGCTGGCCTGATGGCGGCTCGCATCCTGGATCAGCGCGAGTCGTGCTTGCTCCAGCACAAGATAGGCCTGCTGCAACCCGACCAGACCGCCTGTGCCGACCACGATGCTTTGCAGGGCAGGATCGAAACGGTGCCCTTCGCCGAACAAGGCATTCAATGCGGGCTGAAGGTCGAGCCGGGGATCGCGGGCTGTATTGGCAAGGCGATCGTCGAGCACGGCGAGTTGCCGGGTGAGTCGATCGATTGAGGGTTTGAGTTGGTTGTCCTTGATGTCGGCAATGGCCGAGTGCTTACGCTGCGTGGCCAGAAGTTCGATCTCCCGTGCCAACTCATAGAGCTCGGTCTTGGCGGCTTGCAGCGCGCGCGGCCAGCGCAGTGTCTGCTCGGTGCGAACCTGCCGGGCGAGGGCGATGAAATGCGGGCCGTCGGATGATTTCCACTGGCGAAGCAGCGTCGCCAGATGGAGTTTGTGCTGCCCCTCCAGGCTGCTGATTGACGCCTGCATGCGATTCAGGTGTTCCCGTACGACATCGAGACTGCGCTCATCCCGGATATCGTTTGCGATCGGGGCATAAGCCTGGTGCCATTCGGTGGTGCGTGTCCAAAGTTGTTTCAGTTGCCCGACCTGTGCCAGCAGCGCGTCGAAGGACAGCGTGGCGCCGAAAGCGGCAATGGCATCGTGGGTGGCGACCTCAAGCGCATCAAGCGCCGGGTTGTCGGGGGTGGGTTCATCCGACCCCAGCGGGGCCAGCAGGATATCGTGGGCATTGCTGGATTCGCCGGCCAGGCGCCGGATGTACTCCAGACTCAGCTGCATCTGCTCATGCGTCTTCCGGATCGAAGCCCGCTCGTCGTCGACGCTGGCCAGACTCTTGGCGACGTAGATCGCAATGCCGCCGCTCGTCACCAGCCCGAGCAGTATCAGCGTCCATAGCAGGAGCGTCAGTTGCCGACGGGAGAAGCCCTGGCTACTCACGGGTGGATTGACCTTTTTTCAGCAGACTGCCGATCTGTGCCCAGTCGAAGGGGACAATGGCGCGGCCATTGAGCTTCGTGGGCCAGACTTCATGGCTGGCCTGATGGTTCGTTTTACTCAAATTGAGGGGGTAGCCGAGTCCCGGATCAAACTGACCCAGGCCTTCCAGTGCATCAATGAGGGCCTCCCGGGTTGGCGGCTGGCCCAGTTGGTTCAGGGCCCGAATCAGTACCCGACCGGCCAGATAGCCTTCAAGGCTTCCAAAGGACGGTTTGAGCGTGTCCTTGTAGCGCGCGAGGTCGTCCAGATACTCGGCAACGATCGGTAGGTCACGGTGCGCGGGGTGTGGAACGACCTGGGTAATCAGCGTTTTGCCGTCGGGGGCCTTCATCGTGTCGGCCAGTGGGCGGCTGCCGACGAAGGACACATTGAGCATGAGGGCGTTGATGCCGTGTTCGCGGGCAAGGCCGATGAACTTGGCCGCCGGGGCGTAGGCGCCCACGATGATGATGGCCCGCGGCAAGGGGTCGGCGTAGAGCAAGTCGGCCAATGCACTTTCGACCGCCAGGGTGTTGCGTTCGTAGCGCACATGCGCGACATCCAGATCGCTCTTCAGTCCATGCTTGCGCAGCGCCGTGATGCCGCCATAGAAGCCCGCATCGCCGTAGCCGTCGCGCTGGGTGAAGAAGGCGATCTCGTGCGGCTTCAGTCCTCCGGTGTCAATCAGGGCGTTGACCATGGCTGCGGTTTCTTCGGCATAGCTGGCGCGGTAGTTGACGATGTAGCGCTCGGGCGGGGCCCGGCGCAACACGCCGGCGCCGGTAAAGGGTGCAAAGAACAGGATCCGGTGTTCGCGAATGACCGGCAGACTGGCGATGGCGGTGGGCGTGCCGACATTGCCGACAATCGCAAGCATGTCAGGGTTGCTTGCGAGATCGTGGACATTGCGGGCGGCGCGCGCCGGCTCGTACGCGTCGTCGAGCACGTGTAGCTGCAGTGCTTTGCCGTCGACGCCACCGTTGCGATTGGCCCGGTCGAAGGCGATCAGCACGCCGTCCCGCATGTTGGTGCCAAGTTCGGCTGCCGGGCCGCTCAGCGTAGTGGACATGCCAAACAGCATCTCCGGTTGCGTTGCGCCGGTCGGGCCGAGTATCCCCATCAGCAAGAGCAAGAAGAAAAAGCGCATTGGCGGTGGCCTGTCGCGGAGTCGGCGAGGGTGTGTCCGGGGGCGACAGTGGGTGGCAGCTAATAGATGGCACGGCGTCGCACGTTCAGGTGGTAACGGCAGCCGGGCGGGCCATCTTGACCTCTAATCTTGCCCGGACCGCACAGGGCGATGAGCGACAAATCGAGAAAATCGGGATTGACCCTGACCATCGACTTGGGGATGCTGGCCGTAACTGTCGCCGAAACGTAGCGCATGCGCGTGGTGTTTGCGTGGTCGGCGACCCGACGGAGCCTTGCCATGCTTAAGTCAAGAATGTGTTTTCCCGCCATGGTGTTGTTTGCGGCCTTCAGCCTGATTCGGCCGGCCGCCGCCTGGGAGATGACGGGCACCCGCAATATTTTTCTCGATGGCCGCGACGGTCGCGCGACCCCGATTGGCACCGTCACCTTCACGCCTGAAGTTGGCCGAATCGGTATTGCACTGGATCTGGACTACACCCGTTTTCAGGATTTCTTTCTCTCCATGAAGGAATTCAAGTGTATTGAGACGCCGGACGAAGTTGTCTGCCATGTGCCCTATCCGCACGCCAACCCGCAAAGCGTCACGCCAGACGATCTGGCCTGGCTTGAGCACGCATTGCTGTTCTTCTATAAGGCGCCCAGCGATTTCGGGGCGAAGTTGTGGAACGGTGTTTACTACAAGCTGCGCTTGACCGAACGCGGCCTGGTCGGCACGCCGCAAGCCATCGACCTCAACCAGATCGGCGCGCCGCCCGACGACACCGCGACCCCGCCCTACGGTCCGGGTGAACGCAGTGAGATTGCGCCCGGCGCGCGCTGGTTTGGCACTTTGCGAATCGAGTAAGCGGGGCGCGCGGACGGGCGCCTGATGTTTTTGTGGTGGCGCGGGATGCCAGCCGCGCCGGCGCGACGTAGTATTGGCACATGAACACCACAACTGCCGACGCCGTCGCGCCCACGCCATCGCTCAAGCAAGACGCCGGGGTCATCGGCCTCGTGGGCCTGGCACACGGCATTTCGCATTTCTCGCACCTGCTGCTCGCGCCCCTGTTCCCGATTTTCATCCGTGAATTCGGCCTGAGTTTTTCCGACGTCGGCCTGCTGATGAGCCTGTTCTTCGTGGTCTCGGGCAGTGGGCAGGCGGTGGCGGGTTTCGTGGTCGATCGCTTTGGCGCGCGCCCCGTATTGTTTGCGGCGATCAGCCTCTTCCTGCTCGCGGCTCTGGTGGCCAGCCAGGCCACCGGCTACAGCGGGCTCATGCTGGTGGCCGTGCTGGCCGGGTTGGGCAATGCGCCCTTCCACCCGGCCGACTTCACCATCCTCAACCAGCGCGTGTCCACGGCCCGCCTCGGCCACGCCTTCAGCGCCCACGGCCTGACCGGCAACCTCGGCTGGGCGCTGGCGCCTGCGTTTCTGGTCGGCATCACCGCACTGTCCGACTGGCGCACCGCCTACCTCTGCGCCGCCGCGCTGTATGCGCTCGTGCTGGCGGTGCTCTACTGGCATCGCGACAAACTGCTCACCGAAGTGGCGGTGCGCCATCCCGATGCGCCCAAGGGCTCGGATCTGGACTACCTCAAGTTGCCGGTGATCTGGTGGTGCTTCGCCTTCTTTTTACTGTCGACCATGACGCTGGCCGTGGTGCAGAGCTTTGCCCCGTCAATTCTCAAGGCGGTGCACGGCGTCAGCGTCGAGGCCGCCACGCTCACCATCAGTGCCTACATGCTCTGCGGCGCCTTCGGCATGCTGATCGGCGGATTCGTCGCCAGCACCCGCCGCCACAGCGACCGCGTGGTGGCCGTGTCGATGACCGCCGGCGCCCTCTTGCTGCTGGTGTGCGCCACCGGCTGGCTGGGCGGCACCGGCACCATGGCCGCCCTGGCCGCGACAGGCTTTGCCGTCGGCATCGGCGGCCCGAGTCGCGACATGATGATCAAAAAGGCGGCACCCAAAGGCGCGACTGGCCGGGTCTACGGCACGGTCTATTCCGGCCTGGATGTCGGCTTCGCGATCTCCCCGATCCTGTTCGGCGTGTTCATGGACCAAGGCTGGTACGCCGCCACGCTGGCCGGTGCGGCGGTGGTGCTGATGGTGGCCGTGGTGGCTGCGCTTGGGGTGGGGCGGCGGACCGTCTGATCTAGGTGAGACGCTGCAGGGCGCAGGGCAAGGCCCGACGTGTTGCATGCACTAAACTCCCGCCCATGCGTATTGAAACCCCGATTCCCGGTATCAGCATCAAACACCGCTCCGGCGTCATTCACGTCGAAAGCCGTGCGCTGCTGACAACGCTCTCGTCGTCTTTCCACGGCGGTGGGTTTCGCCGACTCCGCCATATCCTCAACGCGAACGTGCCCGTCGACTACTGCTCCGACGACCCCGGGTCAGACCTGGAGCGCATCGCCAGCCAGTGCGACATCAAAGGCCCCTTCGTCGGCCTGCTCACTGCGGTGCCACTGCACAAGGCACGATTCGCCCTCGCCGAAGAACAGGGTTTGCGCGTCGGAGTGCTCGCCACCGCCGGCATCGGCAATGCCACCAGCGCCGGTATCTCTCCGCCGCACAAGGCCACGCCCAGCACCATCAATGTCATCGTGCTGGTCGACGCCGCACTCACCCGAGCAGCCATGGTGAACGCCATCATCACCGCCACCGAAGCCAAGACCGCCACCCTCACCGACATGGCCATCCTCACCCCCGACGGCGCACTCGCTACCGGCACCTCGACCGACACCGTGACCGTGGCAACAACAGGGCTGGGCGCCCTCCACGCCTACGCCGGCCCCGCCACAGTTCCCGGCTGGTTGATTGCAAAAGCCGTGCGGCAAGTCGTTCGGGACTCGCTGCTGGCGGAGTGAGTCAGCACAGAGAAACGGAACAAACTCGCTCATGTCCCGCAGTATTCGGGTGCTTCGACATCCGTATGGCCGGAATTGGTCTGGGGTCACTGGCGACCGGCGACACGATGGGCAGTTTGAGAAAACGGATGTTCGGATTCGTAGCCCGGATGGAGCGAAGCGAAATCCGCGGGCCGTGGTTGCCAACCGATGGATCCCGGAGGCGGCCCTGCGGGCCTTTTCCGGGCTACGTTCACTACGCTCGCTGATCGGCGGATTCGTCGCCAGCACCCGCCGCCACAGCGACCGCGTGGTGGCCGTATCGATGACCGCCGGCGCCCTCTTGCTGCTGGTGTGCGGCTGGCTGGCTGGGCGGCACGCGACCGGCTTTGCCGTCGGCATCGGCGGCCCGAGTCGCGACATGATGATCAAAAAGGCCGCGCCCAAAGGCGCGACAGGTCGTGTATACGGCACGGTCTATTCCGGCCTGGATGTCGGCTTCGCGATCTCCCCCGATCCTGTTCTGGGTGTTCATGGATGCCGGCTGGAACGCCGCTACGCTGGCCGGCGCGGCGGTGGTGGCGCTTGGGGTGGGGCGGCGTACGATCTGAGCGCTCTTGAGGTCGCAACGACACAGGATGGATGTCGTATTGGCTTGAAATTGGAGGTCGATGTTTTTTGCCTGTCTTGGCGCTGCGTCCGCGCGCATGGACGAAGCACCGGCGGAGGTGATTCTGTCGAGCCAGCCGCCCTTCCTGAGCGCCGGGCCGGGTGCGGTCTATCAGGGCGATGTGCACACGGCTGTTCTGCTGGCGAAGCTGCTCAAATCCGAAGACCCGAGCGCCACAGCGTTTCGTCGATTTTGCGGCGCCGATTCGGGATCGGCCGGGTATAGAGAAATCACAACTGGCGACGGTTTGCCCGTCTACGTTGCAAGTCACCGCGCCAAGCTGCGACCTCAAAGGAAGCTGATGGCCTGGCCCTGTGTGTCAAAGGCCAGGAAGCGTTGAACCTCGCCGTTCTCGATGTGCTTGACCATCAGCTCAAGCGGCTGCTCGGCCTGCTCTGTGCTCAGCATCACGCCGTTGTGGCCGTCGAGCGCACCGACAAACACGATCTGCCACTCGCGGCCCATTTGTAGGGATTCGCGCTTCAGTGTGTCGAAGTCCGGCACCTCATTCAGCGCCTTGTCGACATACATGATGGGCGACAAGGTACCGCCCTGGCCCTGGGCAAAGCGTTGCGCTTCGTCTTCGGTGTGTTCGTCGGGAAGCTGCGCAGCGGCAAAGACGAACAACAAGCGCTGTGGTTCGATTTGTTGACCAGCCATGCGCAGGAAATCGTCGAAATTCGTCAGCTCCATCGTCCTTCCTCCCGAAAATGCGTGCATTTTACGGCATCCTGGCGCGTCAGATGACATCCTCTGGGGCTCGCGGAATCCGTCAAGTGCGCCGGTGGCGGCATTTTCGTTCAGCACGCAACACGTTCTACAGTCTGGTGGCCGACGGTCGTAAATACATGGAGGCGGTTTTTAACTCCAGTGGCGACTGGCGCTGGACTGACATACTTGGGCAACGTGGTTTTGGCACGTCTTTGGTGGACATGACATGGCGGTTCAACAAGGTGTTCGACTCGGTCACACTCTGCTTCAGGATGCTCGCCTGGCGGCGCGGGCGCTTCATGATGCGGTTGCGCAGCGCGACTGCGCGCTGGTCTTGTTCTTCTGCTCCAGCTTGTACGATCTCGATGCCCTGGCCGATGAGTTGGCGCGTCTGTTCGATGGGGTAACCGTGGTCGGTTGCACCACCGCGGGCGAAATCGGGCCCGCGGGATATTGTCGGCACAGCTTGTCGGGGGTGAGTTTTTGCCGTAGCGAGTTTGGCGCGGTGGTCGGTCGTCTCGACGGTTTGCAGCAGTTCGATATGGCTTCCGGGCATGTATTTGCCAGTGAGTTGCTGGCCCGGCTCAAGGCGCAGAGTCCGTCCGGCGATGCGCCGGCCCATTGCTTTGGGTTGCAGTTGGTCGACGGACTCTCGGTTCGAGAGGAGCCGGTGTCGCATGCGCTGCAATCGGCGCTGGGGCGTATTCCGGTCATTGGTGGGTCGGCGGGAGATGATCTGAATTTCAGTCGCACCTGGGTCTATCACGAGGGGGCGTTTCACTCAGATTGTGCCGTCCTTGCGTTGATGGGCACCCATCTTCCGTTCATGGCATTCAAGACGCAGCATTTTGCTGCCGAGGATGAGCGCTTTGTGGTGACCGAGGCGGACGCCAGTCGTCGTGTTGTTCATGAAATCAACGGGCTGCCGGCCGCGCAGGAGTACGCGCGCTTGGTCGGGGTGGCGTGCGAGAGTCTGGGGCCGGCGCAGTTTGCCGCGCATCCGGTTGTAGTGATGATCGATGGCACGGACTATGTCCGGTCGATTCAGAAAGTGAATGCGGACGGCAGTCTCACCTTCTACTGTGCCATCGAGGAAGGGCTGGTGTTGCGGGTTGCTCAGGGGCGGGACATGGTGTCTGACCTGTCGCGGGCGCTGGACGGTGTCCGGGCGCAGATCGGCCCCCCCGAGCTGGTTTTCAGTTGTGACTGCATTCTGCGTCATCTTGAAATGGACGCCGGCCAGCAGCGCGATGCCGTGGCCGATCTACTGATCCGCAACAACTGCGTGGGCTTCAGCACCTACGGCGAACAGTATGGCGGCGTGCATGTTAACCAGACATTGACCGGGATCGCGATTGGCCGATCGCTGGAGGTACAGGATGACTGAGTCCGCAGACGGCCCCAAGGTGGCGACCGAGCGCAGTGCGCAGGATGAGATCGTTCGTCAGCAAAAAATCATCCAGGCGCTGATGAACCGGATTGATCGCGAGGCGAATGGTCAGCGTTCCGATTTTGTGCAGTTTCAAACCAATGTGATCCTCGAAAACCAGGTGCGAGCGCGGACGGCTGAACTGGAAGCGGCCGTCATCGAAAACCGCGAGATCAACCAGTCTCTGGTGGCGGCGCGCTTGAAGATGACGCAGGAGATTGAAGAGCGAAAGCGTGTACAGGCTGCGCTGGAAAAGGAGAAGGACGAGCAACGCGCCCTTATCCAGAAACTGGAGAGCGCCCAGGACCAGCTTCTGCAGTCGGAGCAATTGGCTTCCATCGGGCAACTGGCTGCCGGGCTGGCGCATGAGATCAACAATCCCATTGGCTTCGTCAATTCCAATCTGTCGATATTGCAAACTTACGCGGCGGATATGCTCCGCTTGATCGCGGCGTATGAGCGCGACACCGCCCGGCGTGAGGCCGACCCGGCCGCCCTGGCTGAGATCGAGGCCGTCCGGCAGGCGATTGATATCGACTATCTACGCGAAGACATCGCAAGCTTGATCGCCGAGTCGATCGACGGTGCGGCGCGTGTTCACCGGATCGTGCAGGACATGCGTGATTTCTCGCAGGTGAGCGATGGCGGGTGGCAGCTCGCCGACTTGCACCATGGACTCGACAGTACGCTCAACATCGTCTGGGGCGAGATCAAGGATCGGGCGCAGGTCGTCAAGGCGTTTGGCGAGCTGCCCGAGGTTGAGTGTCTGCCGTGCCAGATCAATCAGGTGTTCATGAACCTGCTGATGAATGCGGCTCAGGCCTGTGAAGGCGCCGGCACCATCACGCTCTCGTCGGGCGTTGACGGCGAGTGGGTGTGGATTGACGTGGCCGATACCGGCTGCGGCATAGCCGCCGAACACATGACGAAGATCTTCGACCCCTTCTTCACGACCAAGCCGGTCGGCCAGGGGACAGGGCTTGGCCTGTCGGTGTCGTATGGCATTGCCAAGCGCCACGGTGGTTGTCTCGAGGTTGAGAGCCATCCCGGACGTGGGACACGGTTCCGCCTCTGCCTGCCCGTTCGCCAGCGCCTGGCGGCTGACGAGCGCCAGATGGCGTGCGGGTGCCCGACGGCCAGCGAGCAAAACACGCTCGACGCTTGAGGCGGCTGGCAGGGTCTGAGATGTCCGATCGCTGATGTTGTGGGGGTAAGTCCAGCCAGGCGTGGACGGCACAGGCAGCGTCTGCGGGTCGGGTGCGCACGGCGGTGATCCGACCCGCAGACGTGCACTGTCATTGGTGCGCAATCCGGTTGTCACGAAGCTGACACGCCGCCTGCACACACTGCGCGGCAATGCGCTGGAAAACTGTCTTCCTCTCCGATATTCACCTGGGCACGCGGGCTTGTCAGGCCGATCGTCTGCTCGATTTCCTCCGTCACCACCCCTGCGAGCAGCTGTATCTGGTGGGCGACATCATCGACTTCTGGGCCATGTCGCGCAGCATTCACTGGACGGCCGAGCAGAACACCGTGGTGCAAAAACTGCTGCGCATGGCACGCCACGGCACGCAGGTGGTGTTCATCCCAGGCAACCATGACGAGGCGCTGCGCGACTACTGCGGCACGGCCTTTGGCGGTGTCGAACTGCGCGAAGAGGCGATTCACACCACGGCCGACGGGCGCCGCCTGCTGATCATCCACGGTGACGCTTTCGACCAGGTCACGCGTCATCATCGCTGGGTCGCGGTGCTGGGTGACATGGCTTACAACACTTTGGTACGGCTGAATATCTGGCTGTCGCGGGCTAGGCGCCTGCTGGGCATCAGCGGCTACTGGTCGCTGGCCGGCTATGCCAAGCAGAAGGTGAAGAAGGCGATCGATTTCGTGTTCGATTTCGAGGATTCGGTGGTGCACCATGTGCGCGACCGCGGCCTCGACGGCGTGGTCTGCGGCCATATCCACTGGCCGACCATCAAGGATGTCGACGGCACGATGTATGCCAACTGCGGTGACTGGGTCGATTCGTGCTCGGCCTTGGTGGAAGACGACAGCGGCACCCTGCGTGTCGTGCGCTGGGATTCAAGCATGGCGCATCCCGCGCCGGAACCGATGCCACACAAGGAGGATGCCGAATGCGTGTCCTGATGTTGAGCGATGTGTACTTCCCGCGCATCAACGGGGTGTCCACCTCGATCGAAACCTTCCGCCGGCAGTTGCCGGCGCACGGTGTGACGTCCACGCTGCTGGCGCCGGACTACGGCGGCGACGCCCCGGCCGGGGACGACATCGATGTCCTGCGCATCGCCGGCCGACCAGTGCCGGGCGACCCGGAAGACCGCATCATGCGCTGGCGCGACGCCTGCCGCGCCGTCGATGCGCTGTCGCTGGATGACTATGACGCCATTCATATCCAGACGCCGTTTCTGGCGCACTACCTGGGCAGCCGCCTGCGCCGCAAGACCGGGCTGCCAACCGTCGTTACCTATCACACTTTGTTCGAAGACTACCTGCACCACTACGCCCCCTGGCTGCCCCGATCGGCGCTGCGCGCCTTGGCCCGTCGCCTCTCGCGGCAGCAATGCAATGCGGTCGATGCGGTGATCGCGCCCTCGTCGGCGATGGCCGAGCGCTTGCGGGACTACGGTGTGCGCCAGCCGGTTCACATTCTGCCCACCGGCATTCCGGTGGCGCACTACGCCAAGGGCGACGGCGCGCGTTTCCGCGCGCGCTTCGGCTTCACCGCCGAGCGGCCGCTGGCGCTGTACGTCGGTCGGCTGGCCTTCGAGAAGAACCTGCATTTTCTGCTCGATGTGGCAGAGCAGTTGCGGAACAGGAAATCGAGCGCACGCATTTTGCTGGCTGGCGACGGCCCGGCCAATGCGCCGCTGCGCCAGGCCGTCAGAAGCCGCGGACTGACCGACAGCGTGGCCTTCGTCGGCTATCTTTCGCGCGAAGACGACTTGCCTGATTGCTACGCGGCCGCCGATGCCTTCGTGTTCGGCTCCAAGACCGAAACCCAGGGCCTGGTGCTGCTCGAAGCCATGGCCGCCGGTTTGCCGGTGGTGTGTCTGGCCGAGATGGGCGTACGCGACGTGGTCGCCAATTGCGCCGCTGCCCGCACGCCGCCCGCCGAGGCCGAGCCCTTCGCGCAGGCGCTGATCGATCTGCTCGCCGACCCCGGACGCCAGACCACGCTGGCACGCGCCGCCCGGGCGCACGCTGCCGAGTGGTCCGACACCGCCATGGCTGCGCGTCTGGCCGTGCTCTACCGGCAACTGACCGCCCCCCATCCCCGCACCGTTCCCGGAGATCTGAATGGAAAGCCCGTTCAAGGGTAAAACCGGCCTGCGCCGGTTGATCAACGCCTTTGGTTATTCGATGAACGGTCTGGCCGCCGCCTTTCGTGTCGAAGACGCGTTTCGTCAGGAGGTGCTGCTCGCCGCCGTGCTCATACCGCTCGCCCTGTGGTTCGATGTGAGTGGCATCGAGCGTGCCATGCTGATCGCCAGCGTGATGTTCGTGCTCGTGGTCGAGTTGCTCAATTCGGCGGTCGAAGCCACCGTCGACCGTGTCTCGCTCGACAGCCACTCGCTCGCCAAACGCGCCAAGGACATTGGCAGTGCCGCTGTATTTGTGGCCCTGCTCAACGCCGCCGTGATATGGGCACTGGTGCTTGTGCGCTGAGTGACGCGGCGGAGGCAAAGGCCGAGCGCAGCCAGCGCGCCACGATACCCGCCGGGGCCGAGCGCTCTGGTGCGGCCAGCAGGTGGTAGGACGGACCGGCCAACTGCGGGCCGGCGAGTACTTTTAGCGCCCCGCGTGCAATCGCCTCGTCGACCAGGCTCAGGCTCAGCAGTGCCACGCCCTGACCGGCCATGGCGGCCTGGATGGCGTGACTCTCGTCGCTGAAGTTCAGCCCCGGCCCAGCGCTCGGCGCCGTCCTGCCGGCGGTGCGGAACCAGTCGGCCCAGATTGGCAAGTCGGGGTGGGGGCGATGCCAGTCGACGTGGATCAAGCGTGCGTTGTCGGGCGCCGTCATCCCGTCTGCCATCAGCGTTGGTGCCGCCACCGCAGCAAACACGTCCTTGCATAGTTCGAGCGTCTCGCATTCCGGATAGGGGCCGGATCCGTAGCGCACCGCCAGATCCACGTCGCTGCGACTCAGATCAACAGCGACCTCGCTGGCGTGGAGGCGCAGATTGATGTCGGGATGCTGCGCATTGAACGATGACAGTCGCGGGATCAGCCAATGCGCGGCGAAAGCCGGTGTGACCGAGAGCGTGACGATGTGTTGCGCATTCGCGCTCGTGATGGTGGCAATCGCCCGGGCAAAGGCGGCGAAGCCGTCTTGCAGTACCGGATAGAGGTGTTGCCCCGCCGGTGTAAGCACCAGCTGCCGGGGCTGGCGTTCGAACAGCGGCATGCCCAGATGGGCTTCCAGCGCGCGCACCTGATGGCTAATGGCGGCCGGCGTGACCGACAGCGCCTCGGCCGCTCGTTTGAAGTTGAGGTGATGGGCCGCGGCTTCGAAGGCGCGCAACTGGGACAAAGGGGGCAGGCGTGAGTTCATGCTTGGGGTGATCGGCAAAAATTATTTGCCGGTCGGTGAAAAATTGATCGTTTGAATATGCCTTGTTTGCTTGGCAAAGTGCGAGTGCTCCGGCGTTTTTACACAAATCAATTTTGACATTCGTACAAGGATACCCCCATGACGACACTCCTTCATATTGATGCCAGCGCCCGCGCCGGCCGCTCCGGAATTGAGCCCTACGGTTCTCATTCGCGCCGGCTTACGGCACGCTTCGCAGCGCGCTGGCGTGAGGCCTGCCCGCAAGATCGCATTCGCTACCGGGATGTCGGCCGGCAGCCACCGCGGCCGGTCAGCGGCGAGTGGATCCATGCCGCCTTCACGCCGCCGGCGCAGCGCGAACCGTGGATGGACAGTGTTTTGGCCGAGAGTGATGCGTTGGTCGATGAGCTGCTGGCGGCCGATGTCATCGTCGCTGGCGTGCCGATGTACAACTTTGGCGTGCCAGCCGGTTTCAAGGCCTACATCGACAATATCGTGCGGGTTGGGCGCACCTTCGGATTCGATCGGCAGCGTGCCGGCGTGCCTTACTGGCCACTCCTGAAGGCGCAGGGTAAGCGGCTCATTCTCGTCAGCGCGCGGGGTGACCACGGCTACGGCCCCGGCGGCCGCATTGCGGCAATGAACCACGTCGAGCCGCACGTGCGGACGGCCTTCGGCTATATCGGCATTACCGATGTAACCAGTGTGGCCGTGGAGTACGACGAGTTTGCGGACGAACGGCTTGAGGCGTCCTTGCGTGAGGCTGAGCAGCGCATCGATGCCTGCGTGGACGCGCTGCGGGTGCCCGCAGGCTGAGTGCGTTGGCTCTGCGCCCGTTGGGCCGTCGGGTGCGGCGCCGTTCAGATCCCGTGTGTGTCGGTCCACGCCTTGAGGTGTTCGAGCACGCCCAGGGCGCTGTGGCCCATGTCTGTCATCTCGTAGGCCACGGCAATCGGCCGGGTGCTGAGCACCTCGCGGCGCACCAGGCCTTGCGCTTCGAGTTCCTTCAGGCGCTGGTCCACCATCTTCTTGCTGGCGCCGCCGAGCTGGCGGGCGAGGTCGTTGAAGCGCACCGGGCCGTCCTTGAGGTGCCAAAGCACCGAGCCGGTCCACTTGCCGCCGAGCACGCGCATGCCGCGCTCGATGGGGCAGGGTTCATTGCAGCCGGTTTTTTTGGTGTCGACTTCGGTGGCTGGGGCGTTCATGTGGGGCTCCGGGTTCAATGCGGCGAGTAGGTTACCAAAATACCACTGGTTGATATTTGTTACCAGCACCCCCACACTCTGTCCAAGTTGTTTTTCCGCTCAGAGATTCGAACAAGGACACGATCCATGACCACGCTGTTTTCACCCCTGCAGGCCGGCGCGCTGACGCTGCCCAACCGCATCTTGATGGCGCCGCTGACCCGCACCCGCGCCGAAGCCGAGCATGTGCCCGGCGCGCTGATGGCCACCCACTACGCCCAGCGTGCCAGCGCCGGGCTGCTCATTGCCGAGGCCACCATGGCCATGGAAGGCACCTCGGCCTTCTGGCACGAGCCGGGCATCTATTCCGAGGCGCAGATTGCCGGTTGGAAGACCGTGACCGATGCGGTGCACGCCAAGGGCGGGCGCATCGCGCTGCAGCTGTGGCACGGCGGCCGCGCCGCCCATCCGCTGCTCAATGACGGCCGCCAGCCGGTGTCATCGGTCGCCAAGGCCATTGCCAACGACGAGGTGCACACCCCGCAAGGCAAGCAACCCTACACCGTGCCGCGCGCGCTGGCTGACGACGAGATTCCCGCCATCGTTGCCGGTTTCGCCCAGGCGGCGGCCAACGCCAAGGCCGCCGGCTTCGATGCCGTGGAAGTGCACGGCGCCAACGGCTACCTGCTCGACCAGTTCCTGCGCGACGGCGTCAATACCCGCAGCGGTGCCTACGGCGGCGCGATCGAAAACCGTGCCCGCCTGCTGCTTGAAGTGCTCGACGCGGTGATTGGCGTGTGGGGGAGCGACCGCGTCGGTCTGCGCCTGTCGCCGCTCAACAGTTACAACGACATGATCGACAGCGACCCGGTCGGCCTCATCACCTGGTTGGCCAAGCGCCTGAATGACTACGACCTGGCCTATCTGCACCTGATGCGCGCCGACTTCTTCGGCAAGCAGCACGGCGACGTGGTGAGTCCGGTGCGCGAGCACTACCATGGCGTGCTCATCGGCAACATGGGCTACACCCCCGACGAAGCGGCGGCTGCTGTCGCCGCGGGCACCCTGGACGCGGTTGCGTTTGGCACAGGCTTCCTGGCCAATCCGGACCTGCCGGCACGGATTGCGGCAGGCGCCGAGCTGAATACGCCGAATCCGGCGACCTTCTACACCTCGGGCCCCGAAGGCTATATCGACTACCCGACGATGGAGACGGCCGAGGCGGTGTGATCTGGCCTTGAGAATGGGCGGCGCCCTCGCGGGTGACCGCCCTTTTTTGCGTTGATGCGCGCGATCGCGCCGCATGAACGCGGGGTGAACGCGCGCTTCAGCCGTGGTTCAGGGGGTGGGTTCCAGAATGGCTCCACGGTCGAACAGACGATCGAGATGAACCCAAAGGAGAACCACCATGAAAACCCGTACCCTGCTTGCCTCCCTCGTCATGGCTTCCGGACTCGTTGCCGGCGGTGCTGCCCTGGTGCCCGCGTTTGCGCAGAACGCGCCTGCCAGCGCGCCCATGTCTCAGCTTGAGTGGCTCGGCATCCCGCAAATCCACGACACACTCACCGCGGCCGGTTACCGCGACATCCGGTCGGTCGAGCGTGAGCGCGATCGCTATGAAGTGAAGGCGACCAATGCCGAGGGGCAGCGTGTCAAGTTGTATGTCGATCCGCATTCTGGCGAAGTCATGAAGACCGAGCGTAAACGTGCCGACCGCGATGATGAGGATCGCGAGCGGGGCGCGAAGGATCGGCGCGACTGACTGCGACTTGATGGCGGCGAATGGCCGCCGCTGAAAACAAAACGGCGACCGAGGTCGCCGTTCTGCATGGTGCGCGAGCGTGTTCAGCGGCGACGGCGGGCAGCGCCCAGACCGAGCAGGCTCAGGCCAAGCAACGCCAGCGTGGCTGGTTCCGGAACCGTGCCGCCGGGCTGCTCGGGGAAGATTTCAACCGCGGTGCCTTGGATACCAACCGTGAAACCGTTCCAGTATTCGTTGCTCAGGCTGCGCCAGCTGACCGTGTCAAAGGCGCCGGTGAAGCGCAGGGTGCCGTGCGGCTCGCCGGTGCCCAGCAGCTGGTATTCAAAATTGCCGCCACCCAGATCGACGATGTTTTTGTACGACGTGCCGCAACCCCAGTAGCCGCAGGCATTGCCGTCGGCACCGCCTGCGCTGATGATCACGAAATCCTGATTGAAGGCGTAGCCGTTGCCGTTGAGGCTGACAAAGCCGAACACCGGATTGGCGATGGCCTCGGAGAACTGCAGCGTCTGCGTGCCAGCGTAGCGCAGCGCAATGATGTCGGAGCCGGTCGGGCTGTTGTCGACCGCTGCGCTGGTGTATGGCGAGATGGCGTCGTTCCGGCCGCCGCCCTGGTTCTGCCAGTAGTCGATGCCGCCCGTGGGCTGATAGAAGCCGACGCCATTGGCGTTGGTGTAGGTGACGCCCACCGTGGCCGTGCCGGTGGTGATCGTACCCTGGGCCTGGAAGCCAGGGCCCTGATCCAGATCGCCGCCGGTCCAGTCGGTCCAGAAGGTCGGGGCGGCCTGGGCACCGGCGGCAGCGAGTGTCAGGGCGGTGGTCAGGGCGATACGAGAAAGCTGTGTCATGCGCTTGGCTCCAGAATCATGAGGACGATGCTTTTCGGCGGTGGTGCTGGCGAGGCCGTCGGCAATGGGTCTGGGTAGTCGAAAGCAAGTCTTGCGCCAAAACGGACGCGTGTCACATTTTTCTAATAAAACAATGGGTTGGCCTTGGCGCCACCGATGCTGTGACGTATTGTCTGTAAAGAAGGCCGACGCAATGCGGCGTTGCGGGCTGTCGGCTTTCTGGCACTCAGTGCGTGCTTCGCTGACGCGCGGCTACAACAAATACCGCTCCATCTGCTTCACCGGCACATTGCGCAGCAGATACAGATTCGGGTTGTCGCGCTGGGCGCTGCGCCCTGACTCGGTGACTTCGACCGGTTCGCGTTCGAGGATGCACAGGCGGCGGCTGATGCAGTCGGCGCGCCACTGCGCGTTGGCCTTGCGCCCGCGCTCTTCGACGGCGATGCGGGTGAGCTGGAATTCGTCGGTCGGGTTTTCGGTGGCGATGCGCCGGCGGATGGTGTCATGCGCCTTGTTCAGGCTGCCCTGCTGCACGCACAGGTCGTACAGCGCGGCCAGACAGCGGAAGTTGCCGATGGGGATGGGGCACACACCATTGAGCCACGACAGCGCGGCGATGAGCTTGCGACCATACACATCGTAGGCATAGCGCAGGGTTTCGTCGCGGAAGGCGGGGGTGTTGCCGACTGCCTGCAGCGCTGCCGTCCAGGCCGGTTCGAAGTCGGCTTTGTTGCGCCCGCGGCTGTGTTCGTCGGCCCATTCGACCTGTTTGCGTCGCGAGGGCAAGGCCATCACCGCCTGCCAGGCCGGCCAGCGCGGGCCGAAGGCGCGGCGCAGCGCGGCGGCGTCGCGGGCCTCGAAACGGCGGAACATCTCCTGCAGTGTGCCGGTGCCGAAATTCACCTGGATCGGCCCGAAAGACAGCCCCGCGCCGTCGAAATTACCGGTCACCTGCAGGTAGGGATCGCCCGAGGTCTCGAAGGCGGCGGTGACCTCGATGGCGCGCGCCAGCGCGTTTTCGGCCGGCAAGGGTGGTAGCTGCGCGGGATCGGGCATTTCGAGGTACACCCCTGCGCCCTTGATCTCGATGCGTTCGAACCAGCCGTCTCGCGCCAAGCGTGTGGCGGCGGCAGCGACCTCGGCGGGTTCGCCCGCTTCGACCCACACGAAGCGGCCGTCCCGACCGCGCCCGAGCGTGCCTTCGGGCAGCAGCGAGGCGATATCGACGCTGCGCTTGAGTGTGTTGCGCAGTATCTGCACCGCAGCAACCAGTTCCCGGTGGATCCGGATGCTGCCGTCGGGCCGAGCGTACTCGGCGAGGCGGAAATTGGGGGTGACCCAGGCGCGTGACGGGCCACCGACGAGGGTGTCATTGTCGTACTTCAAGCCTTGAGCCATGACGATTTCCTATGAGGCGTGCATTTGGGCGAGCCGGGGGGTGACAGGTTTCAGTGTAGACGCGCCTCCGCGGCGAACAAGGCGCGTCGGGTGCGACAGGCTTCGAGGCCCCTTTTTTTGCCGTTACATCAGGGGTTTGGACAAATGCAATTGATATCCATCAACACGCGGCGCGGTCCGTTCAGGACAATCGGGGCTTGATGCGCGGCACCACGTGTGCCCGCGCGAGCGGGCCGGCCGGCCAGGGTGTGCGAATGGCCGGTTCCGGGAGACTCCTGAGGTGAAGTGAATGCAGATTGTGGCGTGGAACGATTCCCTGAAAACCGACATCGACGTGGTCGATCAGCAGCATCGCGGGCTGGTTGAGCTGGTCAACGCGACGGCGGTGAAGCTGGTCGAGTCGCCCGAATTGTCGGCGGACGAGGTGCGCTTGCTTCTCGGTTACCTCACCGAGTACGCGCAGGTGCATTTCAGCACCGAAGAGGCCTTGATGGCCCTGTGTGGCCTGGAAGCAAGACAGAGCGACGGCCACCATGAGAGCCATGCGCGCTTCCTCGCGCAGGTGGGCGATATGGTCGAAGCGCTGGGCGAGGACGGGGTGCTCGACGGGCAGCGTTTGTTGATGTTTCTCGGCGATTGGCTGGTCGACCATATCCAGGGCGAGGACCAGGTCGTTGCCAAGGCGCTGCGTGCGGCACAGGCGAGTGCGTCCCCGACGGGGGGCAAGACAACCGCCTTGCCGTGTGACGGAATGGCCAGCTGGGAGGCGCGGGCACAGGCCTTGATGGCGCCGACGGCGACCGAGCCGAGCTTCAGCGATGTGGTGGCGCAGCACAGCGCGGCGCTGCTGGCGAGCGAGGCCGGCGTGCTCGAGATGTGCGCACATGGCGAGGCGCCGGCCTTGATTGTGTCGGTCGATTCGGCCTTGATGCCATCGGCCATCCTGCATGCCAACACGGCAGCGGCCGATTTCTTTGGTGAGTCGGCTGACGCCTTGTGCACGCAGCATTTGGCGGATGTGCTGGCGCCCGATGAAGCGCAGCGGTTTCCGGTGCTGGTCAGCGAAGTCCTGATGGCGGGGCGTTTTGAAGGGCGACTGCGTTGCCGTGCCGCTCAGGGCGCCATGGCATCGGTGTGGGCGCGGCTGACGCATCTGGCGCTGCATGGCCAGATGGTGCTGCTGGTGCTCTTGCGCCCGGCCATCAGTGAGACGGAAGCCACGGCAGCAGGCATTGTCGAGCGGCTCAAGGAAGACAGCTCGGTGCTGTCTCGGCATGCGCTGTTTCAAGGGCTGACCAAGACTGAGCGCGACGGCCTCGAGTCCGCTTCGCGTCTGCTGCGCATGCCGAAGGGCAAGGTGGTGTTCAACCGCGGGGATGCGCCGCATGGCGTGTATCTGGTGATCAGCGGGCAGGTCAAGCTGGCGGTGTCGAACGCCCGCGGCGCCGAAAAGGTCATGGATATTGTCGGCCCGCTCCAGGTGTTTGGCGAGGCGGATGCGCTGACCGGCTCGGCGCATACGGTGTTCGCGCAAGCGCTGACGGCTTCTGTGCTGTTGTTGATTCCGCAAGCGCCTTTGCTGGCACTGCTGACGCGCAGTCTGCCGTTTTCGCAAGCGGTGCTGGCGCACCTGGGCCGTCGCTATCACACGGTGGCGGCCGAGCTCGAAGCCTTTGCGCTGCAAACCGGCATGGAACGGGTCATTCATCATTTGCTGGCACATGCCCGCATCAACGGGCACGGCGTGCTCGAAGCGGTACTGCCTGCGCAGAAGCAGGTCATCGCTTCCTATCTGAATCTCACGCCGCCAACGCTATCGCGAACCTTCCAACAGTTGAGCGAGGCCGGGCTGATCGAAATGAGCGGGCGCTATGTGCGCATCCCCAACAAACGCCGGCTGTTGAACTTCAGCACGGATTGAGGTGATGGCAGCGCCGGGCTGAGTAACGTGGGCGCAGTCGCCGGCAGCGTCGGGAGGTTCTGCGCCACGCACCGGGCCAACGCGCTGCGCTCGAGCCCGCCGAATGTCGCACGCTTGCCCATCGCCGCTGGCGACCGGTGTTGCGCAGCCTGGGGCTGATCTGAGACGGTGCGCTCGGTCAGATCCTGCTTGGCGACCATGGCCGACTTGCGCTAGCGTGTTCCGTAATCATGCGCCCGCTCATTCGACTCGCCGTGTTGCTCTTGGCCGCACTGACCGCTGCCTGCGGGGATGATGAACGCGCGCTCACCGTCACCGCCACGGCCTACACCTCGTCGCCGGGCGAGACCGACGACACGCCCAACATCGCCGCCTGGGGTGACACTCTGGAACCCGGCATGAAAGTCATCGCCGTCTCCCGCGACCTGCTCGATCTCGGCCTGGTGCAAGGCGCCGAAGTGACCATCGAGGGGCTCGACGGGCGCTACGTGGTGCTCGACAAGATGCATCCGCGCTGGAACCAGAAGATCGATATCTATATGGGCGAGAACGTCAAAAAGGCTCGCAACTGGGGCCGGCGTGAAGTGACGATTCGTTGGGTGGCGGCTGACGCCGAGGATTAGGCGCCACTGCGTGGCCCCGGTGATGTTCACATGGGGTGTGGTCAGCGGGCGCCTGGGTCGGTGGCAACCGGGTCGAAATGGAAGACTTTGGCGATGATGCGCCACTGGCCATCGAGGTAGATGAGGCTGAGGATGTCGTCGAAGTGCTTTTGCATCATGGTGCTGTGCATACGGGCCAGTGCGGTGACCGGGCCGATCAGTTCGATGCTGTCGATGGTGTAGCGGCAGGCTTCACCGGTGCTTTCGGGCGAGGTGCGCCCGGCCACAATCGGAAAGTAGGTGGGCATGTCGAGGTGCAGCAGCTGGCCATCGCTGGCGGTAAAGTAATGTGCTTCGGGGTGAAAAACCTCGGCCAATAGCATGGTGTCGCAGCGCACCAGCGCGTCGTAGTACTTGTGCAGCAGCTCGGTGATGTCGGCAATGGGGTCGGTCATGGGGTTTCCTTGGGCTTGGAGGTCAGCACGTCGTGGACGCGTGCTTGCAGCGCGGGCAGCACGTCTTGTTCGAACCAGGGGTTGCGCACCAGCCAGCGATTGTTGCGGGGGCTGGGGTGCGGCAGCGGTAGCGTTTGCGGCCAGTGGTCGCGCCAGTTCTGGACGATCGTGGTGAGCGGCGTCTTGCCGGTACCAAGGTGGTAGTCCATGGCGTAGCTGCCCAGCACGATCACCAGCGACAGATGGTCGAAGCGCTGCATGAAGGCATTGCGCCAGGCGGGGGCGCATTCGGGGCGCGGCGGCAGGTCACCGCTTTTGCCGGTGCCGGGGTAGCAGAACCCCATCGGAAGAATGGCGATTTTCGTGGGATCGTAGAAGGTGTCTCGGTCCACGCCCAGCCAGGCGCGCAGGCGGTCGCCGCTGGCGTCGTCAAAGGGCACGCCGGAGGCATGCACGCGGGCACCCGGCGCCTGGCCGGCGATGAGGATGGGGGCGCTGGGGTGGAACTGGAAGACGGGTCGTACGCCGTGCGGCAGATGCGCGGCACAGCGCGTGCAGGCACGGACGTCGGCCAGAAAGGCGTCGAGTGTCGGCATGGGGTGGCTCCCGAAGTGGCGCATCGCGCAGGACGGAGTCATCCTGCGCGATGCCTTGCCTCGATGCAACTCAGTGCGGGATCAGCGTCGGGTAGCCCTGGATAAACACCCGATCGGTTTGCGCCGCGGGGATGTGGCAGGCTTTGCAGTCGGCATCATAGCTGGCCGCCACGTTGGCGGCGGGGGCGTCGGCCTTGAACATGGCCCAGCCCCAGCCGTCACCCCATTGCGGATTGCCGGCGAAGCGGCCTTTGGCGTCCTTGACCATGACGAACCACACGGCGGCATCGGAGCCCCAGACCACCGGGTCGCCGGTGGTCATCGCGCCGGTTTCGAGCTTGCGGATTTCCTTCACCAGCGTGGCGCCGTCGGGGAACTTGCCGGTTTTGCGATAGGCCTCGGCCGAGGCCTTTTCGGTGTACACATCGTGCAGACCGCGGGCGGCGGACTTTTCGTCCAGCACCGCCCAGGAGCCCAGATGAACGAAGTGCGTGCGGAAGTCGGTTGGGCGGCTGATACCGCCTTTGGCATCGACATAGGGCGAAAAGTCGCTGGCGGTGGCGACCAGCGGCAGGGCGAGGGCGCTGGCGAGCAGCGCGCGGGTGAGCGTGGTTTTCATCTTCTTCTCCTTTTTGCAGGGGCGGTCAGACGGCGACGACGGGGAAATCCACGGTCGTATCGGCGACGTGGTTGGTGTAGTTGGTGAGGGTGTTGAGCGCGACGTTGGCGATCACTTCCAGAATCAGGCCGTCATCGAGCCCAGCGCGGCGGTAGCCGGTCATGGCTTCGGCCGAGACCACGCCGCGCTGCTCGACCAGTACGCGTGCAAAGTCGGCGATGGCCGCGTCCAGTGCGTTGCCGCCCTTGCCCTGGCGCGCGGCGGCGATGGCCTCGGGCGACAGGCCGGCACCTTTTCCGATCAGAGTGTGCGCGCTCAGGCAGTACTGGCAGTGGTTGGCCTGGCCGGCGGCGAGCGCCACGATTTCGCGTTGTGCGGCGCTGAGGCGGCCGGCGGCCAGCGTCTCGGATAAACCGAGGTAGCCGTTGAGCGCGGCCGGGGCGTGGGCGAGCGTGGCGAACATGTTCGGCACCATGCCGAGTTTGGTTTTGACGGCCTTGAGTGTGGCGGCGGTCGCGGTGTCGGCGGTGTCGAGGGTCAGGGGGGCGATCTGGGTCATGTGTTTCTCCGTTGTGAATGAAGTGCAAGAGCACGTGACGCATCATCGCTGCTTGTTTGGTACGATATGGCACTTTCAGTATCAAAAACGTAACCTATCGTCTTTTCTGGGGGGTTGAGATGGCGGATCGACTGGCCGGCTTGCTTCAGCACTACTCGTTGTCGGCGCGTGTGTTTCATAGCGGCGCCTTCTGCGGGCAGTACCACTACGCGGCGCCGCATGGCTACATCCATCTGCTGCGGCGCGGCCCAATCACTGCGCGCGCGTCGGTGCATGAGGATCTGCTTGTTACCGAGCCGAGCCTGCTGTTTTATCCGCGCGTGGCGCCACACCGCTTTATCGCGGCGCCGGGCGATACCGTCGACTTGCTATGTGCCGAAGTGGATCTGGGCGCTTCGGCCGGCAACCCGCTGGCCATGGCCTTGCCGCCGATGTTGCTGATCCCGCTGGCCGACTTGCCGGGCCTGGGGCCGACGCTGGAGTTGCTGTTTGCCGAAGCCGAGCGCGATCAGTGCGGTCGGCAGGCGGCTATTGATCGGTTGTGCGAGTTGCTGCTGATCCAGTTGCTGCGCTACTTGATGGATGCGCAGCTCGGTGGCACCGGGCTGCTGGCAGGCCTGGCTGACGCGAAGCTCGCGCGCGCCATCACCGCCATGCACGACGCGCCGCAGACGGCGTGGTCGCTCGAGGCGCTGGCGGCGCAGGCGGGCATGTCACGTGCACGTTTCGCCGCTGCCTTCAAAGACACCGTGGGCGTCACGCCTGGCGACTATCTTGCCGACTGGCGGATGACCGTGAGCTGCACGCTGCTCAAGCAGGGGCGGCCGGTGGCGGTGGTGGCGGATCGGGTCGGCTATGGCAGCCCGAATGCGCTGGCGCGGGCCTTCCGTGCGCGCATGGGCTGCGCCCCGCGCGACTGGCTGGCGCAGGTGCGCGGCGAGGTGGCGCTCAGCGATTCGTGAGCTTGAGCTCGATGCGCCGATTCTTGGCGTAGGCGGCGTCGGTGTTGCGTTCGTCGAGCGGGTGGAATTCGCCGTAGCCGGTGGCGGCCAGGCGCTGTGGTTCGATCCCCTGTGCGCGCAGGAACTTGACGATGGACAGCGCGCGCGCGGTCGATAGCTCCCAGTTCGAGGGGAAGCGCTCGGTCGAAATCGGGCGGCGGTCGGTGTGGCCATCGACTTGCAGCACCCAGGGCAGATCGGCCGGAATCTCGCGGGCGATGCCCTTGAGCGTGCTGGCCAGTTTGGCGAGCTGGTTTTTGCCGGCCTCGCTGACATCGGCTGAGGCGCTGTCGAAGAGCACCTCGCTGGAGAACACAAAGCGGTCGCCGACGATCTGCACATCGTCACGCTTGTCCAGCACCTCACGCAACCGGCCGAAGAACTCGGAACGGTAGCGCGCCAGTTGTTGTACCCGGCTGGCCAGCGCGACGTTGAGCTTCTTGCCGAGTTCTTCGATCTCCAGATCCTTGCTGCGCGCGGCGGTCTCGGCCGCGCCGAGGGCTTCATTGAGCTGTTCAAGCTGGGTGCGCAGCGCCGCGAGCTGGCGGTTGAGCAGTTCGACCTGAGCAATCGAGCGCTCCGACAGTTCGGTCTTTTCCTTGAGCGCCGTGCCGGTGCTGTCGAGCTGGCTGGCCAGTCGCGCGGACTCGGCTTCGAGCTCGGCCTTGAGGCGTTGCAGGGCGGTGATGTCGGCTACCAGGCGCAGCCCTTCGGCCTCGGCGGCGGTGCGGGCCGCCTCCGACGCGACGCGTGCGGCTTCGGTTTCAGCGCGCGCGGCTTCGGTCGATTGCAGGCGGACATCGAGTGCCTGGCGGGCCGATTCGCTGCTGGCGAGCGAGGCGGAGAGTTCGCCCAGTTGCACATCGGTTCTCTTGCGGGCGTTGGTTTCGAGGCTCAGTTGCTCAGCCAGCTGAGACAGCTCGGCGTTGAGTTGTGCCAGCGCGCGGTCGCGGCCGGACACGGCGTCGGTGAGCACGAACTGGCCGATGGTGAAGATCAGGATGACGAAGATCATCACCATCAGCAGCGCGGCTAGCGCATCGACAAAGCCTGGCCAATAGTCGATACCGCGTCGGCGGCGCCCGAGTGAGGCCATCGGTTCAGTCCGCCCGGCGGCTGTCGAGGGCCGCGGCGATAGTGCGCGAGAGCAGGCGCAGTTCGGAGCGCAGTTCTTCGGAGAATTGCGCACTCTGGTTGGGCTGATGCGCCAGATGGCGAACCAGGCCGGCCAGGTCGTCCTGACTGCTGGCCAGGGTGCTGAAGTCGCGCGACTCACGCGAGATGAGGTCGGCCAGGCGGGTGAGCTGGTTGTTCAGGTCGCCGAGCTGGTCTCCAATGGCGTGGCGTTCGCGTTCGGATTCGACTGAGGCGCGCTGCATGCGCTCAAGGCTTTCGGCGGTTTGTTCAAGCAGGGCTACGACGTAAGCGGGCACGGTGCCGTCGCCATCGCCGCCCACGCCGGACGCGGGCAGGCGGGTGATGCTGGAGAGCCATTCTTCGAGCTCGTTGTAGAAACGGTTCTGGGCGTGGCCCGACTGCAGGTCGAGAAAGCCCACCACCAGCGAGCCGGCCAGACCGAAGAGCGAGGTCGAGAAGCTGGTGGCCATGCCGGAGAGCGGCGCGTCCAGCCGCGTCTTGAGGGTGTCGAACATGGCCACCGGGTCGGCACCCACGCTCATGCCGCCGATGATGTCGCCCACCGAGCGGATGGTGGCCAGTAAGCCCCAGAAGGTGCCGAGCAGGCCGAGGAAGATGAGCAGGCCGATCAGGTAGCGGGACAGGTCGCGCTGTTCTTCGAGGCGGATCTGCACGCTGTCGAGGATGGTGCGCATCGACGCTGGCGAGAGGTGGAAGCGGCCGCCGTCGCGGCTGGTCAGCAGGCGGGCCATGGGGGCGAGCAAGACCGGGCGGCCGTCGCCGGTGCCGCCGCCGTCGGCGCGCGGTTCAAAGGCTTCGATCCACAGCACTTCGCGCTGCAGGCGCCACACCTGGCGCAGATTGACGCCAATGCCCACCGCCAGTACGACGATGATCACGCCATTGAACAGCGCGTTGGCGCGAAAGGCGGATTCGAGTTGGGGGGCCAGAAAGGCCGCCAGCAATGCCACGAGTGCCAGAAACAGACTCATCCAGGTAGTGGCGTGGACGGGCCGGGTGAAGGCTTTGTGTTGCATCGGCATCGGCTCCAGGTGGCGCCGCAAGGCGCTCGGACCCGTCCAGTCTAACGCGCTTGGCCCCCGAAGCCGAAGCGCCACGGGCGCCGCGGGGCGTGATGCATGTCGCGAAGGCGCCCGTCGAGCGGGTATATAACGCCAGGTTTGCGATTGGGGTGCGCTTATATATAAATTGGCGCTATCCATATGCGCGACGACGCAGGGGGTGCTGATTTACTCTTCGATCCCATGAAGGCCGCGGCCATGCGGTGGGACAGTGCAACAAGGCGGTGTGACGCACACTGCGAACGGAGAGGATTCATGGAGCTGATCGGCGCAGTGGCAATCGTGGTGGTGGTGCTGGCGGGGTCCTGCCTGGCAGGCAAGCGCAAGAAGCAGGACGGTCTGGCCCGTATCGAGGCCGATCCGACGCTGGCGGCGCGGGTGTATCTGCGCGCCGACGCTGAGACGGGTGCCTTCTGGCTGCATGCCGAAATGCGCACGGGCAAGAAGCTTCGCCTGGCCGCGCCCTGGGACCTCGAGGCCACACTGGCCCGCCTGGCGACCGTCGATCTGCATTTGTCTGCGGATGATCAGGCGGCGTTGGCGGCATCGCGTGCGGTGTCGGCGCAGGGTGCCGAGCCGCAACGCCGACCTGCAAAGGCCTTCTCCGCCGCGCACGCCTGACCCGGTTTTTGGCGCCTTCGGGCCCGCGACAATCGCCGCCTTGTGCGGCGATTGTCGTTTTTGTGTGGGTGCGGCCGTGCCGGACACGCATGACGCTGTTCTTGCCGAGCTTGCAGGGCGGCTAAGCGCCGGGCGGCTTGCCCAGTAGCATCGCCAGCGCGCTGTCGGCGAGCGCATCTAGCGACTGCGCACCGTCGGCGCGATACCAGTGGGTACTCCAGTTGAGCATGCCGAACAGCCACAGCCGCACCGGCGGCGCGGCGCTGGCCAGCGCGCCCTGCGCGACCAGGGCGTCGAGCGTCTGTTGCCAGGGGATCTGGTAGCGGTCGAAGGCGTCGGCGATTTCGCGTTTGGCGCTCGCATCGAGTGCGCGGGTTTCACCGATCAGCAGGGGGGAGTCGCAGTCGAATTCATGCAGGCTGGCCAGATGGGTTCGTACCAGCACGCGCAGTCGGTCGAGCGGGTCGTCCAGGCCGGCGATGGCCGCCTGCTGGCGGGCGTCGCTATTGATCAGCCCTTCGAGGAGCACCGCCTTGAGCAGATCGAGCTTGCTCCTGAAGTGATAGAAGGGGCTGCCAGAGCGCATGCCGGCGGCCTCGGCGATGTCACGCGTGGTGGTCGCCTCGAAGCCTTTTTCGACAAACAGCCGTGCCGCCGCGCGCAGGACATCGGCGCGGCGGTTGGCATCGGCGGCGGGTTCGGTCTTTTTGCGTGGCATGCTTACAGCGCCGCCGCGACGCGGGTGCCCTGGTCGATGGCACGCTTGGCGTCGAGCTCGGCGGCCAGGTCGGCACCGCCGATCAAGGTGACCGGGATGCCGGCGGCTTCGAGCGGGGCCTGTAGTTCGCGGCGCGACACCTGGCCTGCGCAGACCACGATGGTGTCGACAGGCAGCGTCTTGGCTTCGCCATTGACGGTGATGTTCAGGCCGGTGTCGGTGATGGCGTCGTAGCTCACGCCGGGGATCATCATCACGCCGCGCTTCTTGAGCAGCGTGCGGCGGATCCAGCCGGTGGTCTTGGCCAGGCCTTCGCCGACCTTGGATTCCTTGCGCTGCAGGAGATAGACCTGGCGCGGCGCCTTCTCGTCCACCGCCGCGACCAGCCCGCCGCGGTTGGCGTAGGTCGGGTCGATGCCCCACTCGCTGTTGAAACGCTCGGCCTCGGTGCGCGTGTCATGGCTGTGGGTGAGGAACTCGCCCACGTCAAAGCCAATGCCGCCCGCGCCGATGATGGCCACCGACGCGCCGGCCACTTTGCGGCCCTCAATGATGTCCAGATAGCTCGCCACCTTGTCGCTGTCGGCGCCGGGGATGTCGAGCTTGCGCGGGATGATGCCGGTAGCCAGCACCACATGGTCAAAGCCGGCAGCCTTGAGCGCGTCCGGCTCGGCTCGCGTGTTCAGTTTCAACTCGACGCCGGTGGTCTCAATGCGCTTGCCGAAGTAGCGCAGCGTCTCATTGAAGTCCTCCTTGCCGGGGATCTGTTTGGCAATATTGAACTGCCCGCCGATGCGGTCCGCCGCGTCGAACAGCGTTACCGCATGCCCGCGCTCGGCGGCCGTGGTGGCGCAGGCCATGCCCGCCGGACCGGCGCCGACGACGGCCACTTTCTTGGGCGCGGTGGTCGGGGTGATGCTGAATTCGGTCTCGTGACAGGCGCGCGGGTTGACCAGGCAGGAGGTCAGCTTGCCGTTGAAGATGTGATCCAGACAGGCCTGGTTGCAGGCGATGCAGGTATTGATCTCGTCGCCACGGTTCTCGGCCGCCTTGTTAACAAAGTCGGCATCGGCCAGGAAGGGGCGGGCCATCGACACCATGTCGGCACAGCCCGAGGCCAACACCTCTTCGGCCACTTCCGGCGTGTTGATGCGGTTGGTGGTGATCAGCGGAATCGTCACCTCGCCCTTGAGTCGCTGGGTGACCCACGCAAAGGCCGCGCGCGGCACCATGGTGGCGATGGTCGGGATGCGCGCCTCGTGCCAGCCGATGCCGGTGTTGATGATCGTCGCGCCCGCCGCCTCAATCGCCTTGGCCAGCGCCACCACCTCGTCCCAGCTACTGCCGCCCTCGACCAGATCGAGCATCGACAGGCGGAAGATGATGATGAAGTTCGGCCCCACCTTGGCCCGCGTCGCGCGCACCGTCTCGACCGCGAAGCGGATGCGGTTCTCGAAGCTGCCGCCCCAGTCGTCGGTGCGGTGGTTGGTTTGCGGCGCGATGAATTGGTTGATCAGGTAACCCTCGGAGCCCATGATCTCCACCCCGTCGTAGCCCGCGTCCTGCGCCAGCTTGGCGCATTTGGCGTAAGCCGCGATGGTGCGGCGGATGCCCCAGCCCGTTAGCGCCCGTGGCTTGAAACGGTTGATCGGCGCCCGTATGGCAGAGGGCGCCACGCATAGCGGATGGTAGCCATAGCGCCCGGTGTGCAGAATCTGCAGCGCGATTTTGCCGCCCTCGGCATGCACCGCGTCGGTCACGATGCGGTGCTTCTTCACCTGCCACGAAAAGCTCAGCTGAGAGCCCGCGTGATACACCCGCCCCGCCAGATTCGGCGAGAAGCCCCCCGTCACGATCAGCCCCGCGCCGCCGCGCGCACGCTCCGCATAAAACGCCGCCATGCGCTCGAAGCCGTTCTTCTCCTCCTCCAGCCCGGTATGCATCGAACCCATCAGCGTGCGGTTGCGCAAGGTGGTGAAGCCCAGATCCAGCGGGGCGAGCAGGTGCGGGTAAGGGGTGGCGGCAGGGGCGTTCATCGGGTCTCCGTTCGGCGATTAATTATTAAGCAAGCAAGCGCTTGGTTATTGTTCCTTGTGCGCGAGGGAAATGCAAGCGGCTTGCGAGCGACGGTGCTCACGAGTGCAGCACAGATTGTCGTAGGGTGGGCGGCTCGCCGCCCACCAAACCGCGTGCGAGATCCCCGACCGATGGTGGGCAGCAAAGCTGACCACCCTACGACAATCGGCCTCGCGCGATCAGCCGCCGAAGCGCGGATGTAGGGTGCAATAACCGAAGGGCATTGCACCGTTCAACGGTTGCGTGGTGCAATGCCCTTCGGTTATTGCACCCTACACGCGCTGACGCGCGGTATGCCTAGGTCGCATACAGTCCATATATGTCAATGTCGTCGTCAAAATTCGTTGGGCCTTCACCCATGGACAAGATTGAGCTTCGAAGATTTTCCAAGCTCGGCTATCGAGCGCCGGCTCCGTTCTTGGTCGAACTTCGAAGGATTGAGATTGAGCTAGCTCTATCCCAAACGCCGAAGGCAATCCGTCACCTTCGAACCAACGGCCTGAAGAGCCTGCGAGAGTTGAGAGAGGCCGCCATCTTTTGCCACATGATGAGTGAGCGGATCGGCACCATCGTTTTCTTGTCACCAATAGAAGAGGCCGACTATGACTTCGTCAGCTTGCATGTTCTAGACGGTACAACCCACTACTCAAAAATTCAGCTTAAGGAGCTTACTTCTACTGATTGTTCGGGCTCCCGGACTCTTGAAAGCCTAATCTCATCTCTCAGCAAATACGGTTCCGCGCCCGAGCTGTGTGTCGCGGTGCATCTCAATCGAAGACTAAAAATCGATCCGCTGGAGGTGGCGATAACACAGGAAGCCAAGGGCATCGGCAGCTTGTGGATGTTTGGCGCGATAGCTGAAGATCAGTCTCGCTGGGGGCTCTGGGGCAACTTGTTAGAAAGATCTTCCATCGGCACATCGCATATATATCCGCGATAGATGCAAGCTGAGATGAACCAACTAGTTGCTCTGCAACCGACCTACCACCGGCCGGCAAACTGTCAGACTGTCGACCAATTGATGGCAATGAGGACCGTGATGACAGATCAAGCAAGCGTGCCGAAACGCCGCCAAATCCCCTGGGTACTCATCGGCGTGGTGCTGTTCGTGCTGGCGTTCATGGGCCGGACGGGTGTCGACATTTACGACAAGCGCAAGGCGATGGCCTTGGTGCAGGCGGCGTTTGCGGAGTTTGATGTGGCGGATCAGCGGTGGGGGCTGGCTGCGGAGGCGGCAATGAGCGCGTCGGGTGACGCGGTGGTGGCTTTGATCAAGGAAATGACCAAGGCTGAGCAGGCGGTCGCGGGGATGTCGGCGTGGGGGTGTGCGGCGCGGGTGGGTGAGCAGTTGGTGCTTGCGATGCAGGCGTCGCGGTTGGCGGTGATGGCGCGGTCGGAGAGTGACTCGACCGACGATGCTGCGGTGGCCGAGGCGAAGCGTGGTGCGCGGGATGCGCGTCTGGAGTATGAAATTGTGCGGGCGCGGTGCTTCGAGAAGCCGCGCAGTTGATTGCGTCGCCCGGATGGAGGCCGCAGGCCGGAATCCGGGGCCATCGGTTGATCAGCCACCGCTCCCGGATTCCGCTTCGCTGCATCCGGGCTACGTACCCTGTTTGGCCGGCGCGCCTTCCCCCGCGGGCGGTTTGAAGAGCGCCGGGGTGGCTTCTGCTGGTGGTACTTCTGCGCTTGCAACGGGCGCTTCAATGATCGGTGCTGCCGCCAGCTTCTTCGTTTTCTTCTGTCGACGGAAGCGCCGATCGCCGACGTGTTCGATCCGGTTGAGCTGGAAGGTGATCTCGGCGCCATAGAGCAGGATCAGCGAGACGTAGTACACCCACAGCAAGACGATGGCGAGTGAGCCGGCGGGGCCGAAGGTGGCGGCGGTGTTGCTGCGGCCCAGATACAGGCCGATGGCCCATTTGCCGAGCTCGAACAGGATGGCGGTGAGTACGGCGCCGATCATGAGGGCGCGGGTGGACAGCTTGGTGGGCACCAATACCCTGTAGATGATGCCGATCATGCTGCTTTGCAGGGCGAGCGAGATGCCGATCTGCAGGGCGGTGGCGAGCCACAGCAAGGCCTGGATGCCACGCGTGGCGTATTCGCCGACGGCGAGGATGGCGGCGCTGGCGACCAGCGAGATCATGAGCAGAAAACCGATGCCGATGACGACGGTGAGCCCGCGCAGGCGGCCGATGAGTTGCTTCATCCAGGCGCTGCGGCCTTGAGTGGGATGGCCGAAGATGGCTTCGAAGGCGTGACCCATTTGTACGAACAGGCCGGTGGCGCCGATGAGGGTGATGACGGTGCTGACCACGGCGGCGAGTGCGCCCTGGCCGGACGCCTGGCTGGCGGTGACCATGCGGGCGATGAGCCGTGCGCCGTCGGCACCGATGAGCGCTTCGAGCTCGCCGACGATGCGTTCGCTGGCGGTGTCGGCGCCGAAGATGAGGCCGGCGACCGAGACGGCGATGACCAGCACCGGGGCGAGCGAGAAGGCGGAGTAGTAGGCGAGCGCCGCGGCGTAGGTGGCGCAGCGGTCGTCGCCCCATTTGCGGGCGGCGCGCCAGGGGACGAGGGCGTAGCGAAGTGCGCGGGTGAGTGTCGTCACGGCGATGGCTTATTGCGGATGCGTGAAGCCCTCACTGTAACCGTGTTGCGCGCTTGTGTCGGCCTCGTGCTGACACGGATTGGGCAATTGTCACAATTGCGTACATTCTGAAAATAGTTGCGCAAACATAGGCTGCGAGACTCCAGCCTCGAATAGGGCCCCCAGGCCATCCGGACGCCGAATAAGAAAACCCCCGGCGCTGCGGCATAGAAAAGAGACACACAAGGAGGAGGCGGGTATGTCAGACCCCCGTGGGCAGGCTGAACTGAATACTTTTCCGCGCCTGTTGATGCAGCATGCTCAACAGCGGCCGACCCGGCCGGCAATGCGTGAGAAGGAATACGGCATCTGGCAGACCTATAGCTGGGCAGAGGTTGCGCAAAACGTGCGCGCCATTGCCTGCGGTCTGGCTGAGCTGGGTTTCAAGCGGGGCGATCGCCTCGGCATCATCGGTGACAACCGTCCCCGTCTGTATTGGTCGGTGGCGGCCTGTCAGTGCCTGGGTGGCATTCCGGTGATGATGTATCAGGATGCGGTGGCCGAGGAAATGGCCTACGTGCTGCAGGACGCCGAGATCAAGTTCGCCGTGGTCGAAGACCAGGAGCAGGTGGACAAGATGCTCGAGATTCGTGAGCAGTGCCCACTCCTCGAACATGTCATTTATGACGATTCGCGCGGCATGCGTCATTACGCAGACACCTTCCTGCTTGGCCTGGATGAGTTGCAATCGATGGGTACGGCCCACGACAAGAGCCAACCGGACTTTCTCGATGGCGAGATCCGCAAGGGTGAGCCCGATGATGTATCGGTGATGCTCTATACCTCGGGGACGACGGGCAAGCCGAAAGGCGTGTGCCAGACGCATGATGCGTTTATTCAGTCGGCCAAGGGCGGTTGCCAGTTCGACAAGCTGACCGAGAACGAAGACATCCTGTCTTACCTGCCGATGGCCTGGGTGGGCGACCACCTGTTCTCGTATGCGCAGGCGATGGTGTCGGGTTTTACCATCAACTGCCCCGAGTCGGGCGAGACGGTGATGACCGATTTGCGTGAGATCGGTCCTACCTATTACTTTGCACCGCCGCGGGTGTTCGAAAACCTGCTGACCACCGTGCTGATCCGCATGGAAGACGCGAGCTGGTTCAAGCGCAAGATCTTTGGCTTTGCCATGGATGTGGCCAAGCGCTGTGGCGCCGAGATACTGGATGGCAAGCCGGTGTCGACCTCGGATCGATTCCAGTACTGGCTGAGCAACCTGCTCATCCTGGGGCCGCTCAAGAATGTGCTGGGTTTCTCGCGCATTCGCGTGGCCTACACCGCTGGCGCGGCGATTGGTCCGGATCTGTTCCGCTTTTACCGCTCGATCGGCATCAACCTCAAGCAGCTGTATGGCCAGACCGAAACCTGCGCCTACGTATGCCTGCAGCCGGACGGCCAGATCAAGCTCGATTCTGTCGGCAAGCCGGCGCCGGGTGTGGAGGTGAAGCTGGCCGAGAACGGCGAGATTCTGGTCAAGGGTCCGATGCTGCTCAAGTCGTACTACAAGCGGCCGGACGCCACCGCCGAGTCGATCAACGAGGATGGCTACTTCCTCACCGGTGACGCCGGCTTCTTTGATGAAGACGGTCATCTGAAGATCATCGATCGCGCCAAGGATGTGGGCAAGCTCAACAGCGGCAGCATTTTTGCGCCCAACTACATCGAGAACAAGCTCAAGTTCTTCCAGCATGTGAAGGAAGCGGTGGCTTTCGGCAACGAGCGCGATTTCGTGACGGCCTTCATCAACATCGACCTCGAGGCCGTGGGCAACTATGTCGAGCGTCGCGGTCTGGCCTATTCGGGCTATACCGATCTGGCCGCGCAGCCGATGGTGCTGCAGCTGATCAAGGAGTGCGTGGAAGAGATCAACGCGCAGCTGGCGTCGGACCCGATGATGGCCGACTCGCAGATCAAGCGCTTCCTGATCCTGCACAAGGAGCTGGATGCCGACGACGGCGAGCTGACCCGCACCCGCAAGGTGCGACGCAAGTTCGTGTCGGAACGCTACGCCGTTCTGATCGATGCGCTGTATTCGGGCAAGAGCGAGCAGCACATCGAAACCGATGTGAAATACGAGGATGGTCGCCAGGGCAAGGTTTCGGCTGATCTGAAGATTGAAGAGGCGAAAACCTTCGCCCCGCAGGCCGCAAAGACGGCCGCCTGAGCGCGAGGAGACAACATGGCACGAGAAATCGGCGACGTCATTCTGAAGATGGAGGGCATCTCGCTCTCTTTTGGTGGCGTCAAGGCGCTGACCAACATCAGTTTTGATGTGCGCGAACACGAAATCCGCTCAATCATCGGCCCCAACGGCGCCGGGAAGAGCTCGATGCTGAACGTGATCAACGGGGTGTATCACCCGCAGGAGGGGCAGGTCACCTTCCGTGGTGAGATCCGCCGCGACATGGAGCCGCACAAGGCGGCCAAGCAGGGCATTGCGCGCACCTTCCAGAACATCGCCTTGTTCAAGGGCATGAGCGTGATCGACAACATCATGACCGGCCGCAACCTGAAGATGAAGTGCAACGTCTTTCATCATGCGCTGCACTGGGGCAAGGCCCGGGCAGAGGAGATCGAGCATCGCAAGAAGGTCGAGGAGGTGATCGACTTTCTCGAAATCCAGAACATCCGCAAGACGCCGGTCGGGCGCCTGCCCTATGGCTTGCAAAAGCGCGTTGAGCTGGGCCGGGCGCTGGCCGCCGAGCCGTCGATGATGCTGCTCGACGAGCCAATGGCCGGCATGAACGTGGAAGAGAAGCAGGACATGTGTCGCTTCATTCTCGATGTGAATGACCAGTTCGGCACCACCATCGTCCTGATCGAGCACGACATGGGCGTGGTGATGGATATCTCGGACCGCGTGGTGGTGCTCGACTACGGCAAGAAGATCGGCGACGGCGTGCCGGATGAAGTGAAAAACAATCCGGATGTGATTGCTGCCTATCTCGGCACCAGCCACTAAGCGCGCCGCGAAAAGGATAAGGGAGACAAACAATGCAGTTCTTTTTCGAAGTGCTGATCGGCGGTCTGCTGTCAGGGGTGTTGTACGCACTCGTGGCACTCGGCTTCGTGCTGATCTACAAGGCGTCCGGGGTGTTCAACTTCGCACAGGGCGCCATGGTGTTTTTCGCCGCGCTGACCTTTGTCGGTTTTCTGGAGGTCCTGCCCGGCTGGACGGGCCTGGAAGACGGTGGTCGTGCGGTGTTCTGGCTGGCTTTCGTACTCTCGCTGACGGCCATGGTTGTTCTGGCCATCGCGACCGAGAAGTTTGTGTTGCGCCCGCTGGTCAATCAGCCGCCGATTACCTTGTTCATGGCGACCATCGGTCTGACCTTCCTGGTTGAAGGTATTGCACAGGGCATCTGGGGCGCCAACGTTCGCGGTCTGGATCTGGGCATAGCGGATGTTCCCATCGAGTACATGATGGAGAACTTCAATATCCTGATTTCGTCTTTCGACGTGTTCGCCGCAGCGGTGGCAGCGGTGCTGGTGGCGGCGCTGGCGCTGTTCTTCCAATACACCCGCATCGGTCGTGCCCTGCGCGCGGTGGCGGACGATCACCAGGCGGCCTTGTCGATCGGTATTCCGCTGCGTCACATCTGGGTCATCGTGTGGGCCGTAGCCGGTTTCGTGGCCCTCGTGGCCGGGATGATCTGGGGCGCGCGCAACGGGGTGCAGTTTGCGCTGACCTTCACCGCACTCAAGGCCTTGCCGGTGCTGATCCTCGGCGGATTCACCTCGGTGCCCGGTGCCATCGTGGGCGGTCTGATCATCGGCGCCTCCGAGAAGCTGGCCGAGGTGTATGTCGGCCCCTTCGTTGGCGGTGGTATCGAATCCTGGTTCCCGTACATCCTCGCGCTCGGCTTCCTGCTGGTTCGTCCGGAAGGTCTGTTCGGCGAAAAGCATATTGACAGAGTATGAGCCCCCACGCTTGGGGCCAAGGCCCCGGCGCTGCCCCCCGGAGGGGGCCGTCGCCCGCCTTGGGGCGGCCCGGCGCCGGGCGATGGATACGAATAACGAGAGCGGCAACATTGGAGACAACTCATGCTTTACCGTGAAGCCGGCCAGTTCAAGGCCAGTTACGAGGCAGATCAACAGATCTTCCCAATTCTTCAGGACCGTATCGGCGTATTGCTGCTGATTGGTTTCTTCGCCCTGGCGGTGCCGCTGTTTGCCGACCAGTACTGGCTCAAGGCCATTTTGATTCCGGTGCTGATCTTTTCGCTGGCAGCGATCGGTCTGAACATCCTCACCGGCTACGCGGGTCAGCTGTCGCTGGGTTCGGCCGCGTTCATGGCGGTGGGCGCCTTCGGGGCCTATAACTTCATGCTGCGCATCGACGGCATGCCCTTCCTGGTGGCGATTTTGCTGGGCGGGCTGTGTGCGGCCCTGGTTGGCGTGATGTTCGGCCTGCCGAGCTTGCGCATCAAGGGCTTCTACCTCGCGGTGGCCACGTTGGCGGCGCAGTTCTTCATCGTCTGGGCGCTGGTCAAGATCGAGTGGTTCTCCAACTACTCGTCCTCGGGCGTGATCACCGCACAGCAGATCGAAATTCTCGGCTTCGCCTTCGAGGGGCCGCAGTCCAAGTACCTGCTGACCCTGTTCGTGGTGGTGGTGATGGCCCTGGCGGCCAAGAACATGGTGCGCTCCACCACCGGCCGTTCGTGGATGGCGGTGCGTGACATGGATGTGGCCGCCGAGGTGATCGGCATCCGCCTGATGCGCACCAAGCTCACTGCGTTTGCCGTGTCCTCGTTCTACTGCGGTGTGGCCGGCGCGCTCTACGCCTACACCTACATCGGCACGGTCGAGCCCGAAGGCTTCAACCTCGATCTGTCGTTCAAGATCCTGTTCATGATCATCATCGGCGGTGTTGGCTCGATCATGGGTTCCTTCCTCGGTGCGGCCTTCATCGTGCTCCTGCCGATCGCGCTCGATGTGTTTGTGCCGATGCTGCTGGGCGACCTGGTGTCTTCGAGTTTCGTATCCAACCTTCAGCTCATCGTCTTTGGCGGGCTGATTGTGTTCTTCCTGATTGTCGAACCGCACGGGCTGGCTCGCTTGTGGCAGATCGGCAAGGAGAAGCTGCGGCTGTGGCCGTTCCCGCACTAAACTGGAATCGGGTTGGCGTTTTGCGCTGATCTCACCAGGCAACACCAAAGAAAAAAGAGGAGATAAACACATGAATCTGAAGAAAACAGTCATTCTCGGCGCCGCTGTTGCGGGCTTGCTGGGTTCGTCCATGGCGATTGCGGCAGAACAGTTCATTGGTCTGCCAAGCTACCGCGTCGGTCCCTACGCTGCAGGCGGTTCGGGGATTTTCGGTGGCTGGATCGACTATATGCAGATGATCAACGAGCGCGACGGCGGCATCAACGGCGTCAAGCTCGCTTGGGAAGAGTGCGAAACCGAGTACAACAACGCCCGGGGCGTCGAGTGCTACGAGCGTCTGAAGGAAAAGGGCGAGACGGGTAACTCGGTGTTCCAGCCGCTGTCGACCGGTATCACCTATTCCGTGCTCGACAAGGTCGCCAAGGACAAAATTCCGCTGGTAACCATGGGTTACGGCCGTACCGACGCAGCCGATGGCCGTGTCTTCCCGTACGTCTTCCCGCTGATCACTACCTACTGGTCGCAGGCGACCACCATGATCAAGTACATCGCCGGCAAAGAGGGCGGTACCGACAAGCTCAAGGGCAAGAAGATCGCCCTGCTGTATCACGATTCCGCCTACGGTAAAGAGTCGCACGCCGTGCTCGAGAAAATGGCCGAGCGTTATGGCTATGAGCTGACCAAGCTGGCCGTCGCCCACCCGGGTAACGAGCAGCAGTCGCAGTGGCTGCAGATCCGCCAGCTGCGTCCGGACTGGGTCATTCTGTGGGGCTGGGGTGTGATGAACCCGACCGCACTCAAGTCCGCCGCCAAGACCGGCTTCTCGCGCGAGAAGATGGTTGGCGTGTGGTGGTCCGGCGCAGAGGAAGACACGGTGCCGGCCGGTAGCGCTGCCAAGGGCTTTACGGCCGCAGGTTACAACGTGGCAGGCGCCGACTATCCGGTCATCAAGGATATCGAGAAGTTCGTGTACGCCAAGGGCCACGGCAACATGGAAGACAAGTCGCGGGTCGGTAGCGTCTATTACAACCGCGGCGTGGTGCACGGTCTGATCACGGTCGAGGCGATTCGCAAGGCGCAGGAGAAGTACGGCAAGGGCAAGGCCCTGACCGGCGAGCAAGTGCGCTGGGGCTTCGAGAACCTGGACATGGATGACAAGCGTCTGGGCGAACTGGGCGCCACGGGCTTCCTGCCGCCGCTCAAGACCAGCTGCATGGACCACGAAGGTTCCGGCAAGGTCAAGTACCAGCAGTGGGACGGCAACAAGTGGAACGTCGTGACCGACTGGATTGACGCCGACAAGGAACTGGTCCGCGGCATGATCGAAGAGTCTGCGGCGGCCTACGCCAAGGAAAAAGGCATTACCCCGCGCGATTGCTCGAAAGAGATGTAATCGCAAGGGCACGCACGGCCGCCTGGGCGGCTGTGCGGGGCCTTCCCCGAATGGGGGAGGTCCGCCGAGCGCATCGCGGTGCGTTCGGCGGACCCTCTCTTGAGCAGTTTGCGGGGGAGGAGGGGCAACACCAAGTCGGCAGAGACATGACAATGACAATGCAGAATACTGCCGCGGCCATCGAGGCCGCACCCTACCTCAGCGTCAACAACGTCGAGGTCATTTACGACCACGTCATTCTGGTCCTCAAGGGGGTATCCCTTGTCGTCCCGAAAGGCAAGATCGTTGCCTTGCTCGGTGCCAACGGCGCCGGCAAGAGCACAACGCTCAAATCCATCTCGAACCTGCTGCGTGCAGAGCGTGGCGATGTGACCAAGGGCAATATCGAATTCAAGGGCGCGCGCATCGATCAGATGACGCCGGCCGACCTCGTCAAGCGTGGCGTGATCCAGGTGATGGAAGGCCGTCACTGCTTCGGCCACCTGACCATTGAAGAGAATCTGCTCACCGGTGCCTACACCCGGGGCGATGGCAGCGCCGGCATCAAGCGCTCGCTCGACATGGTCTATGACTACTTCCCGCGTCTCAAGACGCGTCGTAGCTCGCAGGCGGGCTACACCTCGGGCGGTGAGCAACAGATGTGCGCCATTGGTCGCGCCATCATGGCCAACCCCGAGATGGTGCTGCTCGATGAGCCCTCCATGGGCCTGGCGCCGCAGATCGTCGAAGAAATCTTCGAGATCGTGAAAGACCTGAACAAGAAAGAGAACGTGAGCTTCCTGCTCGCCGAGCAGAACACCATGGTCGCGCTGCGCTATGCCGATTTCGGGTACATCCTCGAAAACGGCCGCATCGTGATGGAAGGCGATGCGAAGTACCTCTCGACCAACGAGGACGTGAAAGAGTTCTACCTCGGCCTGTCCGGCGAAGGGCGCAAGAGCTTCCGCGACGTCAAACATTATCGCCGTCGCAAGCGCTGGCTGTCCTGATCCGTTCTCGCGGGCGTTGCTCGTGACTGCGGTTGGCCTCACGCGCGATGCGTGTGCCGGGCCCGTATTGACCGAACCAAGGAATCCTATGAACTTCTTCGACGCCAGAGAACATCGCGACCCTGCCGAGCGTGAGCGGGACTTGCTGGCCCGTCTGCCCCTGCAGATTCAACATGCAAAAGCCAAAACGGCGGCATTTGCGGATCTATTGAAGGCGGTCGACCCCAGCACCATCACCACGCGTGAGGCACTGGCGGCATTGCCTGTGACCCGCAAGTCGGAGTTGCTTGAACTGCAGAAGGCGGCCCGCCCCTTCGGTGGTTTCTCTGCCGTCAAGTGGGGCGCGTCTTGCGCACGGGTGTTTGCCTCGCCTGGCCCGCTCTACGAACCGGAGGGTGGGCGCGAGAACTATTGGCGAATGGCGCGCGCGCTGTTTGCCGCGGGTTTCCGTGAAGGCGATCTGGTGCACAACACCTTTTCGTATCACATGACCCCCGCCGGATCGATGATGGAAACCGGTGCGCACGCAATTGGGTGCTCGGTGTTTCCGGGCGGTGTCGGTCAGACCGAACAGCAACTGGCGGCCATGCTTGACTTGCAGCCCGTGGCCTACACCGGTACGCCGTCCTTCCTGCGAATTTTGCTTGAAAAAGCCGATGAAGCGGACATCGCGCTCAGTCTGAGCAAGGCCTTTGTGTCGGGCGAAGCGTTTCCACCGAGTCAGCGCGATGCCTTGGCGGCGCGGGGCATTCATGCCTTCCAGGCCTACGCCACGGCCGACATCGGCCTGATCGCCTATGAAACGTCGGCGCGCGAAGGCCTGGTGATTGATGAAGACGTGCTGGTCGAGATCGTGCGCCCCGGCACCGGCGACCCTGTCGCCGACGGCGAGGTGGGCGAAGTGGTGGTGACGACCTTCAATCCCGACTACCCGCTGATTCGTTTCGGCACCGGCGACCTCTCCGCCGTGCTGCCGGGCACCAGCCCTTGCGGTCGCACCAACGGCCGCATCAAGGGATGGATGGGGCGGGCCGACCAAACCACCAAGATCAAGGGGATGTTCGTGCATCCCGGGCAGATCGCCGCGGTGCTCAAGCGGCACCCTGAGGTCCTGCGCGCCCGGCTGGTGGTGGACAACCCCGGCCTGACCGACCGCATGACGCTCAAGTGCGAGGCCATCGGCACCGACGCACTGCAGGCGGCGATCGTGGCCAGCCTGCGCGAGCTGACCAAGCTGCGCGGAGAGGTGACGTTCTGCGACACCGGGTCGCTGCCCAACGACGGCAAGGTCATCGACGACGTCCGGACCTACGAGTAGATCTCTCGACGGATGCCCCCGCAGCGAACAGGCGTCGGGCAGACCGTCAGATCCATCCGTTGCGGGAGAAGGGCATGATCAACGACCTGCTCAAGGGCAACCGCCGTTTCGTCGAAACGGTGTTCGAGCGCGAGCGGCCGTATTTTGCCGAGCTGTCGAAGGCGCAGCACCCGACGGTATTGTGGATCGGCTGCTCGGACTCCCGTGTGCCGGTCAACACCATCACCCAGACCCGTCCGGGCGAGATCTTTGTTCATCGCAATGTGGCCAACATCGTCGCCGGCACCGACTGGAACCTGTCGGCCGTGCTCGAGTTCTCGATCAACCACCTCAATATTCCCGACATTGTCATCTGCGGCCACTATGGTTGCGGCGGCATCCTCGCGCTCGACAACACCAGCGAGCACGACCAGTACGTGCCTATCTGGCTCAACAGTGCGCGCGAGGCTGCGCACCGCATCGATAGCCGCTTACAAACCGGCAGCGAACCGCTCAGTGCGTTGCAGCGTCATCGTCTGATCGTCGAAGAAAACGTCAGTCTGCAGATGGAGCATCTGCTGGCCTACCCCTTCGTGGCACGGGCGGTCGATGCCGGCAAACTGGCGGTGCATGGGTGGGTGTATGACATGGAGACTGGCGGCATCAACGTGCAGGCCTCGCGCCCGCGTCGACCCAAATAGGAGCAAGACTTGACCGAGCGTACCCAGCCGCTGACCGGCCTCACCGTTCTCGACCTGACCCGTTTGTTGCCCGGCCCCCTGGCCACGATGCATCTGGGTGACCTGGGCGCCGAAGTCATCAAGATAGAAGACCCCGGTGTGGGCGATTACGCCCGAACCATGGGGGCCATGCACGGCGACACCAGCTACTTCTTTCAGTTGGTCAATCGAAACAAGAAGAGTCTGGTGCTCGACCTCAAGGCGCCCGCCGACAAGGCGGTGCTGCTCGGTCTGGTCGACACCGCCGACATCCTCGTCGAAGGCTTTCGCCCCGGCGTGATGGCCAAACTCGGGCTGGACTACGCCACGCTCAGCGCGCGCAACCCACGTCTGGTCTACGCCAGCATCAGCGGCTACGGCCAGACCGGCCCCTACGCCCAGCGCGCCGGGCACGACATCAACTACCTCGGCTATGCCGGCGTGCTCGACCAGATGGGCGTTGCCGGCGGAGCGCCAGCGATCAGCAATTTGCAGGTGGCCGACCTGCTCGGCGGCACGCTCACCTCGCTGGTGGGCGTGCTGGCGGCGGTGATTGACGCGCGCGCCAATGGCCGCGGCCGGCATGTTGATGTGGCCATGACGGATGCGGCGCTGGCGCATGCGATCTTCCCCATGGCCGAAGTGCTGAGCGAAGGCGAAACCCGGCCGCGCGGCGAAGACCTGCTCACCGGCGGGGTGCCCTGTTACGGCGTATATGAAACGCAGGACGGGCGGCATATGGCAGTGGGTGCGCTCGAAGAAAAGTTCTGGCAGCTGACCTGCGACACCCTCGGTCGGGCAGACCTCAAGCCCTACCACCTCTGCCGGGGCGCCGATGGCGCGTATGCCCGAGCACAGCTCGAAGCGATTTTTCGTAGCCAGACGCTGGCTCACTGGACGGCGGTGTTCGATGCCGTCGATTGCTGCGTCACGCCGGTGCTCCGCCTGCACGAAAGCCTGCAGCATCCTCAGATCCAGGCCCGCGGCATGGTGGTGGAGGTCGGTGGTATCCGCCAGTTTGCGCCGCCGTTCGGCCTGAGCGACTATGCGCTCGGCGAGGCGAAGCCGGCGCCCGCGGCCGATGCAGATCGCGAAGCGCTTCGTGCGCGTGCATCCAGCGCGAGGCCATAGTCGTACAGGGAGCAAGGGCGCCTCTTTTGCGCCGAGAAGGGAGCCATGCTCGACGATATCCACATCCGACGATTGATTCTCCTCAGCGCCGCGCGCGACGCCGAGGCCTTTGAACAGCTCTATCGCCTGACAGCGCCGGTCTTGCTGGGCGTGGCCTTCAAGGTCACCGGCCGGCGCGAACTGGCCGAAGAGGTGCTGCACGACGCTTTTATTAAGATCTGGCATGCGGCGGCACGCTTCGACCCGGTGGCGACCCGGCCGGTGGCCTGGATGGCGACCATCGTGCGCAATCGCGCCATCGACACCGTGAGTCGGGCCGATGTGGCGCGGGTCATCTCCGTCGATGAGGACGAAGACAGCCTGGATCGCTATTTCGACTGGTCCGACGCGTCCGAGGACGAAGCCGACAGCGCCCGCATGCGTCACTGGCTGCGCGGCTGTCTCGAAGAGCTCAAGGGCGGTGAGCGGCAGGCCTTGGTGCTGGCCTACATGCATGGGCTCAGTCACGGCGAGCTGTCTGATCAGCTGGCCAAACCCCTGGGCACCGTTAAATCCTGGGTTCGACGTGGCATGCAGAGCCTCAAGCAGTGCGTCGATAGCTGCATGGGGGTGTCATGAAGCTCGACCAATCCCCGCTTCTCGACGCGCTGTGTGGCGAATACCTGCTGGGCACGCTGCGTGGCGCCGCGCGGGCGCGCTTCGAACGCGCGTGCACTGAAGAGCCACGTGTCGCCCTGCGTCTTCAGCATTGGCAGCACGTGTTTACGCCCCAGCCCAGCGAGGCTTTCCGTATGCAACCGGCACCGCGAACCTGGCAGCGCATCTCGCATGATCTCGATCTTCGCCGCTACCGGCAGCCGTGGTTCGCCCGGGTGGGTCTGTGGCGTGGCTGGGCGCTGACCGCGACGGCGGCGCTCACGGTCTGGCTGGGTGCCAGCCTGGTTGAGCGTGCGCCGGTGGCGCCGGTCATGCACCCGATCGCCACGCTGGCCAGCGGCGAGGGGGCGGCGCCAGTGGTGGCGTCCTTGTCGGACGATGGGCGCTGGCTGCAATTGGCGTCGGCGCGGCCGGTGCTCGCGGCCAGCACCCAAAGTTACGAGCTGTGGCTGCTGCCACCCGACGGCAGCGCGCCGGTGTCGGTCGCGGTGCTTGGCCAGTTGAGCGCGCAAGTGCCGGTCCCGGTTGCGCTGGTCGGGCGCTTGCAGGCCGGGGCCAAGCTGGCCGTGTCGGTCGAACCCGCGGGCGGCTCGCCCACCGGTGCGCCGACCGGTCCGGTCATTCTGGTTGGCGGCATCGGCGCGGGATAAGCGGTTTTCCAGCGGCCTTGGGCGCCCGCTTCGGCGGGCGTCTTTGCGTTGATTCCAGCAAGCGTGCATCCACGCGGCGGGTTGGCCCGTACAGATGAGGTATCCCCCCGGATACACGCTCAACATTGACGGGAGAACGCTCATGAACACGACACGATTCCACTTTACGACCCTTGGCCTGGCCATCATTGGTGTCACCGTGATCGGCGCCGGCTGTGCCAGTCATCGCGGCGCCGAGCCCATGGCCAAGGTGCCCGGTGATGGCGATATCGGCGTGCCAGCCACCTATCGTTCATGGCCCGCATTTGTGCCGACCGTCGACAAGGTAGAGGGAGCCCAAGTGCGCGAGATCTATATCAACCCGGTCGGGTTGACGACACAGAAGGGCGAGGCTTTTCCGGCCGGGACGGTCTCGGTGATGGAGCTCTATGCCGCGCGCAAGGACGCCGCAGGCAAGTTGCTCATGAACGCGGAGGGGCGGCTGATCAAGGGCCCGCTGTCGAAAATCTTTGTCATGGCCAAGGGCGAGGGCTGGGGCGCGAGGCTGCCGGCAGGCACCGTGGGCAATGGTGACTGGGTGTATGGCGCCTGGCAGGCCGACGGCAAGACCGCCGCGACCTCGGATTTCAGTGGGTGCCGAAGTTGCCATCTGCCGATGGCAAAAACCGACTTCGTAGCGCGTTACGACGAGCACTTTATGGCACGCATGCGCTGAAGCACCCGCCTGGGTCTCGCGGCTCGGGCAGGCAGCCAACACCACAGGCCGGCATCTCTTTGCAAAGATGCCGGCCAAAAAAGACGGGGATCGCACCGAACTGGCACGATCCCCGTGATGTGATTAACGCCCGGTCCCCGCGGGATCGGGCGTCGGGTCAGGCGATGAACGCGGCCGGGACCGGGTCTTCGCCCAGTGCGTTGAGCAGGATCGCCCAGTGCATGGTTTCGTCACCCAGAATGCTGGCCGCCGCGCGGGCCAGTTCGCGGTTTGAAAACTGCGGTACCGCGCCAAGGTAGGCGCTGGCGGCGCCTTTTTCCAGCCCGGCGGCAAAGCGCAGGACGTCGGCCTGCTCTTTGAGTTGGGTAACCGGGAACTGGTAGTCTTCTGCACGCATCGCCATCACCGGCTTGCCGCCGAGCTTCTCGATGGTGCCGGCGAGCACATCGGCATGCGCCTTGTGGTGGCCCTGAAATTTCACGGCCACATCGAGCACCGGCTTTTGCAGCAAGCCCGACTCGGCGCCGACCTGATAGGCCGCGATTGCCTGATACTCCAGGCCGAGGGCAACGTTGAGGATGGCCAGGTCGTCGGTCTCGCTCATCTTCATCTTGCCGGCCAGCGCGCGTCCGGGGGCGGCCAGGCCAATGGCGGCGGTGGCGCCGAGGGCGAACAGGCTGCTGTTCTTCAGAAACAGACGGCGTTCAACGCGGGTCAGGGACAGATCAATCTCTTTCTTGTTCATGGTGATCTCCGTTGTGGGCAAGGGGGCGGCGATGGCCACCCTTGTCTCCTGTACGGACCAGCTCCGGCACTGGATGCACCGGTGGCAAAAAGAATGTGTGTATTGCGGATGTCGCGCGTCGCGAGCCACGGGTATCCTCGCGTTCATGGAGACGTTTCTGCTTCTGCTGCCGGATTTTTCGCTGATTCTGCTCGGCGCACTGCTGCGCCGCTATGGCGGTTTCGGCGAAGGGTTTTGGCCGGGCCTCGAGAAGATGGTGTATTTCGTGCTGTTTCCAGCCTTGCTGTTTGGTGCCCTGGCGCGTGCGCAGATTGATCTGGAAACCACCTTGCCGTTGTTTCTGGCGGGCTTGGCGGTGATGGGATCGGGGTTTTTCCTCGGGCTCGCGGCGCGGCCGCTTGCCGGGCTGTCGTCGATGGGTTTTGCGTCGCGCGTGCAATGCGCCTTTCGGTTCAACACCTATATCGGCATGGCGATTGCCGGCAAAGTGCACGGTGCCGAAGGCCTCGCGACCATGGGCGTGTTGTGCGGCACCATGGTGCCCTTCGCCAACGTCATGGCGGTAGGTTTGATGGCACGTCACGGTCAGGGCGGGGTGTTGCGCGAGCTGGCGAAGAATCCGTTGATCCTGGCAACACTCGCCGGGCTGGCGTTCAATCTGCTGGGCGGAACGCTGGCGCTGCCGGCTCAGTCGTTCTTGGGTCGCCTGGCCGACGCATCGATTGCGCTGGGCCTGCTGGCGGTGGGCGCGGCGCTGCGCTGGGGGCAGGCGGGTGGCCGCTGGGCGGGTTCGGTGTGGATCATGGCGGTCAAATTGTTGTGCCTGCCCGCCGTGGTGTGGTTTGTCGGTCCATGGCTGGGCTTGTCCGGCGTGGCGCGCGATGTGGCGGTGATGTTCGCCGCGCTGCCGTCCGCGTCATCGGCCTACATTCTGGCGATGCGAATGGGCGGCGACGGGCCGGGGGTGGCGTGGCTGATCTCCGCCACCACACTGTTGGCCGTGCCTTCACTGACGTTCTGGCTCGGCCTGCTGCGCGGCTAGACGCACCTCGCTGATGATGCCGGGCTCGGTGCTTTTGTGGCGTGCTGCGCGCGTCGCGTGCTCAGGTTTTTTTGCGGGGTGTGGCAGCCGGCTTCTTGGCGGCGGGTGCGCGCGCGGCGGCAGGCTTTGCGCGGGCGCTGCTTGCGGGCTTTTTAGCCGCCGGTTTTTTAGTCGGCGCGGTCTTTTTTTCGGGCGCTTTCTCGGGCATCAATTGCCAGGGCCACATCGCGGCGCTGGCTGCCGCGTTGGTTGCTGCCGCGGCGACATCGGCAAACGGATTGCCGCCTTCTGCAGTGGATGTTGGCGCCTCGCTCTGTGGTGCCGCCTGGGGGGGCGCTTCGGCGGGTGCTGCTCCACTCATGGCTTGCAGCCATGACCACAAGGCGGCGTTGTTGAAGGGATTGGTGGTAGCCGAGGTTCCGGAATCGGCAACGTCCGGGCCTTTCTGGCGGGTGGCTTCGCCCATGGCCTTGATCGTGGTCAGGGTGGCATGCTGCATCTCGAGGCCCTGGATGCTCATTTGCAGCATGTTGAGATTCATCTTGAGCCAGCCTTCGACGGCCTTCATGTCGGTGATGCGCTTTTCGAGTTCGTCTACATCCAGCGTGGGCGTGACCATGCCGGGCAGTGAGAAGCCCATGCCGTTCCACATGTTGCGCACAAAATCGAGAGGGTCGGACGAGGATTCGTGGCTCATTGCGGGCTCCGTGGGTTTTCAGTCTGAGCGTTGATCTTAGCTGAGCCAGCACCTAAATGCATGGTGCATGGCAGCATTTGGTCGTGGTAGGCCTGGTGATGCGGGGATGGCGAGTGGCTAATTGCTGTCGTCCGATGCGTCGTCGCTCAGCATCCGTTGTACCAGCGCGCGCAACTTGGCGGGGCGCACCGGCTTGTGCAGCAGTGGGACGCCCGCTGCCCGCGCGCGATCGGCGGGTTCGGGGGCGGTGTCGCCGCTGATCAGAATGGCCCGCAGGCGGTGACCGAAGGCGTTGCGCAGGCTGCCAATGACGTCGAGCCCGGTCTGGTGCTCCTGGAGGCGGTAGTCGGTAATCAGGATGTCGGGCATGGGGCCGCCGGCGAGGGCGTCCAGTAGCGCCGACGGCATGGCGGCCGAGGTGACCTCACAACCCCATGAGCACAGCAGGCTATTGAGGCTTTCGAGGGCGAGCGGGTCGTCGTCGAGGATGGCGATCCGGACGTTCTGCAGGCTGCCCGGCTGGCGGTCGGTGGGGGCAATCGTGGCGAGTGCTTCGGGTGGAACGCGTCGGGCGCTGACGCCGAATACCGAGCCCCAGCCGGGTCCCGAGCGCAGGCTCAGGCGGTGACTGAGGAGCTGGGTGAGTCGACGGACGATGGCCAGGCCGAGGCCAAGCCCCTTGCTGCGGGCGCGCTCCGGGTTGTCGAGCTGGACGAATTCTTGAAAGATCAATTCCTGGGCGTCGCTTTCGATCCCCCGGCCGTTGTCGCGGACTTCGACGCGGAGAAGGTCCCGCTCGGGGCGGCAGGCGATGAGGATGCAGCCACGATCGGTGTAACGGATGGCGTTGCTGACCAGGTTGGACAGAATGCGCTCGAACAGCAGGGGGTCGGTGGCGATCCAGTGTGGGCAGGGGCGCACCCGAAGCTGCAGGTGACGCTCTTCGGCCCAGATGTGGAAGTCGTTGGCGATGCGATCGAGAATGGGCTGCACGGGCGTGGGCTGGATGTTCGGCTGCAGCGCGCCGGCGTCGAGGCGGGAGATGTCGAGCAGGCTGTCCAGCAGGTTTTCCATGGCCTCGGCTGAGGCCGCAATCTGGCGCACGAGACGGTGCGTGGCCTGAGGGTGGTCTTTTTCGCTGAGCTCGGCGATGAACAGCCCGAGCGCATGCATCGGCTGGCGCAGGTCGTGGCTGGCAGCGGCCAGAAAGCGGGACTTGGCGATGTCGGCGCGTTCGGCTTCTTCCTTGCTCGCACGCAGCTCGGAAGTCGCCTCTGCGATGCGTCGGGTCATGTCGTCGCGGGCGCCCTGGAGGCGCTCGGCCATGTCGTTGACGCCGACGGCGAGACGACTGAGGCTGCCACCGCCACGCACCTCAACACGCTCGTTCAGGCGTCCGGCGCCAATCCGGCCGACCGCTTCGGCGACGTTGCGGATAGGCTGGCTGACACCCTGACTCATGCGAATGGCCAGCAACACGCTGCCGGCGAGCACCAGCATGAGCGCCGACAGACCGGTCCAGAGGAGCGCGTCGCGTTGCGCATCGAGCCGGGTGCGGGACAGATCCAGGGTGACGACGCCAAGTTGCTGGGTGCTGCTGCCTTGCTGGACTTCGTTGAAGGCGAGGAGGTCGACGTCGAGCCGGGTGGGCAGGATCGGTTCGTAGAAGCGCAGCGTTTGGTCGAAGGCTTCGTCGACGGATTGGGTCGGTCGGCGCAGGGGGACGTCGGCGGAGATGACGCCGCTGCGCGCGAGTTCCTGGCCGGAGGTGTCGGCGGTCATGATGCCGCGAACGCCTTCTTCGGCGCGGGTGCCATCGAGCAGGCGGCGTATGTCTTCGCGGTTGTTCGAGAAGACGGCGTACTCGGTCGCGCTGGCAATCTGGCGGGCAAAGGCGCGGCCGCGATCGCGGTAGGCCTCTTCGAGGTCGGCAATGCGCGAGTGGGTGTAGTAGATCGTCATGAACACGGCCAGTACGATGGCCGGTACCACCGCCGCCAGAATGACGCGGGCGCGGATGCCCCAGGACTGGATCATCGCGCGCTCTCCTGGCGGCGAATCAGCGCCTCGAGGGTGGCGGTATCGGGCAGATCGATGGACAGTGAGCGCGCCACGTGCGGGTTGACGCTGACCGAGAAGTAGGCCGGGTGCCTGGCCTCGGGCAAAGGGCCTCCGAGAAGGTTTTGAACGGCAATTTCGGCGGCTTGCCGGCCCATCTGCTCCGGGCTGGAATACACCGCCATGACGGCGCCCGCACGGACATAAGCGGGTGAAAAGCCGACGACCGGGGAGCGGTGCCGGTAGGCGGTGAGCAAGACGTTCTGGATGGTGAAGTTGTTGAACACGTTTGGGTCGGGGACGGCGAGCAGAACGGACGGCGAGGCCAGCACCGCCTGCAAGGCGTTGTAGAGCGTTTGATTGCTGGAGACCTTGGCTGCGCTGACGGTCAGGCCAAGTGCGGGGGCGGCCGCGTTGATGTCTTTGACGAAATCGCGCGACTCAGCGCCGTGCACGATCGCGATGCGTGACCATTCGGGCAGGCCGGCGCGAATCAGCGCCAATTGCCGGGATACGGGTTGGTCGATGAAAACCGCGGTGCGCTGGCCCGGCGTGGCGGGCGGCAAGGCGTTGTAGCTTTGCTCGGTGAGCAGCGAGCAGATGAGCCGCTGGCCGGGCCGCTGCGACAATACTTGTGCGGCTCGCGTACCGATGCTGATCAGCACGTCGTCGGCCTGTAGCGTTTGGGTGTCGAGACTGTCGATGTCGGTGCGGATCGTTTCTACACCGGGGAGACTGGCTTGCAAGGTGTCGGCTGCAGTTTGCGCCGTGCGTTGGTAGGCCTCTGCGTCGCCGCTCAGGACGAGGTAGATGCTTGGTGCCGCCATTAGCGATCCGGCCATGCAGCACAGCAACATGACAAGAGCGCGAAGAAGACGGGCGCCTGAGCGTCTCATGAGGGGGCTTTAGTGCCGGCGCCCGGAAATGCAGGAGACACCAGGCCGGGAGAGTCGGGGGCCTTTTGTCGTTCTCTGGTCCGACGGGTCGATTGACGCCATGCCCTAGTACTCCAGTCTCAGCGTCGCGTAGGCCTGGGTCGGTCGGGTCAGTGATGGTAGGTAGTCGGCAAATGCGTCGGTCCAGTGCTGCACGCCGACCGCGATTTCACCGCGCAGGCCCCGTGCTGCAAAGCCGTGCGCCAGGCGCAGGTTGGTTTGACGATAGGCTTTCAAGCGGTTCTTGTCCTGGGTATACCACTGCATGCTGCCGACAAAGTGGTGCGTTAGACTCATATGCCATCCGGGGAGAACTTGTGCCGCCGCGAATACCGAAAACTGCTCATTCGGCGCCGAACGATCTGCAAATTCGTCGTTGCTGTTGATATCCAACGAAGCATAATGCCCGCCGATCCATGTGTCATGTGTCGGACGATATAGACCGGTCAATTCAGCACCACGAATTCGCGCATAGCCGCCGTTGGTGTAATGCGGGGTCTCCCCGTTTGTGTTGAGAACCGGGGCAGGGTTTGCGTTGGAGGGGGATGTAATTCGGCGAAGCATATCCTCGACCCGTTCATCAAAGAGTCGGAGATCGATGTTGCTGCGGCCACTTTGCCATTCCTGGCGGATGCCTATTTCACGCGTGGTGATGCGCTCCGGCCTCAGGCCCGGCGAGGGCTGGAAGCTTTGGCGCACGAGCGTTCCGGTGCTGCTCTCATAGAATCTGACATCCGCTTGCCGCTCGAAGGGGGTGAGGTTGCGGTAGGCACGGCTCACGGCCGCACGCAGCGTGGTGTCGGGTACGACGTGGAAGTTGGCTGCAAAGCGCGGCGAAAGGCGCAGGCCGGTCTCATTGGTTTTTTCCAGCATGGCGCCGGCGTTGAGCGTCCAGTGCGGACTGACTTGCCATTCGGTGTTGGCGAAGAGTCGGGTCTGGCGGACAATGATGTTGTCGTCGGTGTTGAATATTTGCGTTGAGCTCACCCGATCTTCGCGCAGACCGACGCCCCACGCCAGTCGCAGATCGCCTCTGGGGTGGATCAGATGCTCAACTTCGATGTCATCACGCAGCGCTCTATTCCCGTAGTTGACTGGCACTCCCAGGCCACCTCCAAGTGGCACAAAGAACGCATCGGCCGCGCGCTCTTCCTGATGAAAATAGGTTGCCTTGATTTCGTCGCCCAGGCCAAGCTGTTTGCGCCAGCGAATCTGACCGAAACCGGTGTAGTTGTCGACGCTGCGCGCTGGGTCGGAGACATCGGTTGTCAGTCCGGTCCGCGCCCGTCCGTCGGCAAAGCCCAGGTGGAACTCGACTTCCTGGTCGGGAGTCAGTTGCCAGTCGACGCGGGCGTCGACCCGTTGGTTGCGATAGGTGTCGTCGATGGGGGCGAGGCCGTTGTCGCCTTGTCGCCCGACCGTCAGCCGGGCCGTGACGTCGCCGAATTGCTGGCGGGTCGACAGCACGCGCTCCTGGATGCCGTTCTCGCCCTCGGTGAGTCGTACCCGGTAGCGCGGGGTGTCGGCGGCGGGCCGGGTGATGATGTTGACCACGCCGAGGAAAGCATTGCTGCCATAGGCGGCGGCGTTGGAGCCGCGAAAGACCTCGATTCGCTCGATGTCATCAATATCGACGCTGATTTTGGCCCATTCGATGCCGCTGATGAAATATGGCGAGTAGGCCGAGCGGCCGTCCACCCGCACCAGCATGCGCCGGGGGGCGTCGTCTGACAGGCCGTGGTAGGTCGTCAGCGCGGTCGAACCGTTCTTGCGGCCCGTCTGAAAACCCGGCACCCAGGTAAGCAGTTCGGCCACATCCCGCGCGCCTGATGCGCGAATCATGGCGCGGTCGATGATCGTGACAGCACCAGGCGCGTCCTTGAGTGGCTGGACCAGGCGCGCCGCCGAGAGCACTACCGGGATGTCGTCCAGAAAACGCATTTCGCTGGCGGCAGCGTCAGGCGCGCCATGTGATGGGAGGGCCAACGCAGCAAGCGTGAGTGCGGCGGCCCAAGTGGTGTGTCGACTGGGCATGGTGAGCTGGACGGTGTCGCTCCGGTTTTTTCAGGAGCAAGGAGCCGTTGAGTAGGAACGGAAACGCCTCCATTGTCACCGGATTGAGCGCACGCGCATAGGGTAGAACGCACGCTGGTGCCGCTGGTTTCATCGGCGTCGCCGATCACGCAAAATAGGAGGAAGGACGGATGCGGCAGGACGCAATGTTGCAACGCTGATTTGCATGGCGGCGTGCTATCCTTTCGGAATGTGTGAATTGGAATGACCGCGGGCGGCACCCAAGCATGCTCGGATGCAAATGGAGAAGTGTGCGTGACCAAGATTCTGGTGGTTGAAGATCACGTCTTAGTGCGTGAAGCCATGTCGCAGACGCTGATGCGTTTGGAAGAAGGGGTTCAGTGCTCGGGCTTCAAGGCGGCGGATGAGGCCTTGGCGGAGCTTGAGCGCGATCCGGAGTGGGATCTGGCTGTCATCGATTTGATGTTGCCGGACATGAACGGATTTTCGCTGCTGGCCATTTTGGCCAAGCGCTTCCCGGATGTGCCGGCGATTGTCGTGTCTGCGCTGGACGATAGCGCTTCAATTCAGCGCGCCTTGAAGGCCGGAGCCTCTGGCTTCGTGCCGAAGTCCTGCTCAAGCGAAGAGTTGCTCGAGGCGATTCGGATTGTACTCAACGGGGGCGTCTATACGCCCAAGGAAGACGCCACCGGTGCACGTCGGCGCAGTGGCGCCCCGGTGCAGGATCGCTTTGGCCTGACAACTGCGCAGACCCGCGTCATGGAATTGCTCGCGCAGGGGCGCACCAACCGCGAAATTGCCGAACTGCTGGGCCTGTCTGAAGGGACGGTGAAGGTGCATATGTCGGCGATCTTCCGTGCCCTGAATGTCACCAATCGCGCGCAGGCGGTGTTGGTGATCACCCGTCACGGGTCGCGCGTATAAAATTACGCACGGCTGCCCCGGCGCGGCGCGGGCAACCGATCCTAGCGCGGATGGCCGTTGGCGTAGTGCGGCAAGCTGTCGGCGACTGCCATCGCCTCGTCGGCGTTGCCGGCTTCTTCTTCCGGGTCTTTGGTGTCGCGGTATTCAATTTCCATTACATCCAGCATCTGCCGGGCAATGCCTCGGCAGGCGTTGGCCAGTGGCGTCGGAAGTTGATCCGGCACTTCACGTTGCAATAAGAGTTTGGTTGATGACAAACCGTTGACCGGCCGCAGGATGCGGTGCCGATAGGCGCTCATCCATTGCGCCACGCTGCGGTCGGCGGCCTCTCGTGCCCACGGATTGGTCGGCCACTGCGAGGGCAGGGCATAGGCCCGGGGGAAGCGTTCCATGTCGGCGACGACCGTGCGGATATCTTCGTGCGACTCACGAAACGGCAGCAGGATGATGTCGGCCAGCGCGTACAGGCGCCGGTCCACCTCGGGCCGATTGCCGCCGCCGTCGATCACGCCCAGCCAGCCGTCCATGGTGCGCAGTTTGTCGACCACCTTGGTGAGGCTTTCGGGTGTGCGCGCGTCGGCCGTGACATAGCGTCGGCCATTGGGGGCGAGCGGTTCGCGGGAAGTGTCGGTGAGCACGCACGCGGAGCGCTGCCCAAGGAGGCCAAGCCCCTGGCAGAGCATGTGCGAGAGGGTGGTCTTGCCGGTTCCACCCTTGTTCCCGATCACGCAAATGATGTCAGCCATGACGGTAGTTCCGAAGCGCGGCCGATGCCGCATGATCGAATTATCGTCGCGCATCGAGGTCGGCGGCCGGTAGAACTGACCGGTTTTTATCCCTTTATTGGCGCTTTGCCTTTCGCCGCGGGCGAATAGACATACAGTTCGCGACCGCCCGCTTCGGTGGCGGGCACGACAAAATCGGGCGCAACCCCGGGTACCGCAAAGCTGTTGCTCACCAGCCGCGCGCCAGGGCGCATCTGTGTGTTTGCCTTGGCCCACACCTCGGGCATGGGGACTGGCGACAGAAAGGTGTAGATCAGATCATAGGCGGCCCAGTCGTCCGCCCAGAAGTCACCGCGCCGCCAGTCGATATTGGTCGTGCCTGCCGCCAGCAGGCGGCCGATCACCCACGGGCCGGGGGCCGCTTCGATGCCCACGAAATGGCAGTCGGGCCGCGCGGCGGCGAGCGGCCGCAGCAGCGAGCCAGTGCCTGCGCCCGCGTCCAGCACCCGGGCGGGCGTGTCGGGCAGCAGGGCGAGTACGGCGTGCGTGGTCGTCGCATTGGTCAAAAAGAGCGGCACCTGGGTGCGGAAACTGGTCCAGTAGAAGAGTGCGAGCACCGTGAACGCGGCCAGATACCAGCCGGCCGAAATGCCGAGTCCGCTGGCCGCCCACACCAGCGGTGTGAAGGCGAGGTGGAAAACGAGCCACCAGCGCGGCGCCCGGAGCACCCGGCTGGCGAACGCGGCGAGAACGCCCTGACTGATCGCCAGCGCGAAACCGCTCAGCGGCGCGCCGAGCTTGAGGGCGGCGAAGGTCAAGGCCCAGCCCACCAGTTGGGACAGTACAAATCGAATGAGCAGCATGGAGAAAGGGATAAGCCGACGTTGGCCCATCATAGCCGTGCGCCGCTGGGGGCAATGCGAGATCTGCCGGAGAAAGCCGGGGTATTTCTTTGGCGGGCGACGCTGTGGTCACCCGCCAAAGTGCGTTCAGGCGGCGTTGGCGTCCTCCGTGTTTGACGCGGGTGCGCGCCATCTTGCGAGCAGGGCCTGGCGTTGTGCTTCGGCCAGCGCCATGTTGCGCGCCTTCACATGGCCAAAGCCGCGAATGCTTTCTGGCAGACGGGCAATCTCTACAGCCTGCTTGTGACGCAGGAAGCTCAGCGAATCAAGAATTTCGCCCACGTCCTGCTCGTACTGCCGGATCAGTGCGCGTTCGGCGCGTCGCTCTTCGGTGCGGGCAAAGATATCCCAGCGCGTGCCACGCAAGCCCTTGAGCCGGGCGAGGACGCCGAACACGCGCCGCATGCCTTCACCGTAGATACGTTTGGCGATACGCCCGGTCACCGGGTCGGGGCGCGACAGGAAAGGTGGAGCGAGGTGGAACTTGACCTCGAACTCGCCTTCGAAGGTGTCGTTGAGGCGGTCCCAGAAGGCCGGATCGCTATACAGGCGGCCGACTTCATACTCGTCCTTGTAGGCGAGCAGCTTGAAGTAGTTGTGCGCCACGGCCTCGGCCAGCCGGGTCATGCCCAGTGGCGCCTCGGCGGCGCGAACACGCTCGACCAGGTGCTGGTAGCGGCGGGCATAGGCCGCGTCCTGATAGTCGGTGAGCGTGTGCATGCGGCGCGCAACGATCTCGTCCAGCCCCGGTGGATGCAGCGGCACGGCGTGCGGCGGCCGGGCGATGCGGCTGACGGCGTCTACGTCGCAGGCGGCGCGGCGGCCCCATACAAATGCCTGCTTGTTCATGGGCACGGCGGTGCCGTTGAGCTCGATGGCTTTCATCAGGCCCGCGTGGCTGACCGGCACCATGCCTTTTTGCCAGGCGTAGCCGAGCAGGAACAGGTTGGTGGCGATGGCGTCACCCATCAAGGTGGTGGCCAGGCCCTGCGCGTCGAGGAAGTCGGCGTTCTCGGCCCCGACGGCGTCGCGCACGGTGCGCTCCATCTTGTCGAGCGGGAACTGCCAGTCCGGGTTCTTGGCGAAGTCCGAGGTGGGCGTCTCTGCACAGTTGATGACGGCGCGGGTGCGCCCGGACGCCATTTTGGCCAGAGCTTCGACGCTGGCCGAGACCACCACGTCGCCGCCGATCACCGCATCGGCTTCGCCGGCGGCGATGCGCACGGCGTGCAGAGACTCGGGCCGGTCGGCAACGCGAATATGGCTGAACACCGAGCCGCCTTTTTGCGCCAGGCCGGTCATGTCGAGCACCGTGACGCCCTTGCCATCAAGGTGTGCGCCCATGCCGATCAGCGCGCCGATGGTAACCACACCGGTGCCGCCGACCCCGGTGACCATGATGCCGAAGGGCTTGCGGGTGTCGGGCAGGACAGGCTCGGGCAGCGCGGGAAAGCGCTCGCCGGCATCGGCAATCGCCCGGCCCTTGCGTGGCGCGCCGCCTTCGATGGTGACGAAGCTGGGGCAGAAGCCATTCAGGCAGGAATAGTCCTTGTTGCAGGACGACTGGTCGATCTGCCGTTTGCGGCCGAACTCGGTTTCGACGGGCAGGATGGACATGCAGTTGCTGGCCACGCCACAGTCGCCGCAGCCTTCGCACACGGCCTCGTTGATGAACACCCGGCGCGCCGGATCAGGATAGAGCCCGCGCTTGCGGCGGCGGCGTTTTTCGGCGGCGCAGGTCTGGTCGTAGATCAGCGCGGTGACGCCGCCCGAGGCGCGCAGCTCGCGTTGAACGGCGTCGAGCTCGTCGCGGTGGCGCACCGGGATATGCGGGATGTCGGAAGGGCCGTAGGCGCGATCGGTGCCGTCGGTGACGATCACGATGTTGTGCACGCCCTCGGCCTGCAGTTGCTGCACGATGATCGGCACCGACAGATGACCGTCGTGCGGCTGGCCACCGGTCATGGCCACCGCGTCGTTGTAGAGGATTTTGTAGGTGATGTTGACGCCGGCCGACACCGCCTGCCGGATCGCCAGCAGGCCTGAGTGGAAGTAGGTGCCATCGCCGAGGTTGGCAAAGACGTGCTTTTCACGGGTGAAAGGCGACTGGCCCACCCAGGGCACGCCCTCGCCACCCATCTGGGTGAAGGTCTCGGTGCGTCGCTCGGGCATCCAGGTAACCATGTAATGGCAGCCGATGCCGGCCAGCGCACGACTGCCTTCGGGCACGTGGGTGGAGGTGTTGTGCGGGCAGCCGGAGCAGAAGGTGGGCACGCGGTCGATGGAGAACATGCGCTGGTCGAGGGCGGTCTCCTTGGCCTCCAGAAAGGCCAGGCGCGCCTGGATGCGGTCGGAGGTAAAGAAGCGTGCGACGCGTCCGGCGATGACGCGGGCGATCATCGCCGGGGTCAGCTCGCCGGCGGCGGGCAGCAGCCATTCACCGTGGTCCACCTTGCCGTCGCCCTTGGGCAGCAAGGCCCATTCACCTTTCTCGTCGAATTTGCCGATGACGCGCGGGCGCACGTCCTCGCGCCAGTTGTAGAGCTCTTCCTTGAGTTGGTATTCGAGCAGCTGGCGCTTCTCTTCGACTACCAGAATCTCCTCGAGGCCTTCGGCAAAGTTGCGCACGCCGACGGACTCCAGCGGCCACACCATGCCAATCTTGTAGAGCCGGATGCCGATCTCGGCGGCCAGCGCGTCGTCAATACCGAGGTCGTCGAAGGCCTGGCGCACGTCGAGGTAGCTCTTGCCCGAGGTGATGATGCCGAGCTTGGGCGCGGGCGAATCGATGACGATCTGATTGAGTCCGTTGGCGCGGCAGTAAGCCAGCGCGGCATAGAGTTTGTAGTTGAGCAGGCGCTTTTCCTGCACCAGCGGCGGGTCGGGCCAGCGGAGGTTGAGGCCGTCGGGCGGGATGGCGAAATCATCGGGGATGATCACTTTGATGCGGTTCGGATCGACATCCACCGAGGCCGAGGTCTCGACTGTATCGGCCAGTGCCTTGAACGCCACCCAGCAGCCGGAGTAGCGCGACAGCGCGTAGCCATGCACGCCGAAGTCGATGTATTCCTGCACGCCGGCGGGGGCGAGTACCGGCATCATCATCGACTTGAAGAAATGGTCGGTCTGGTGCGGGAAGGTGGAGGATTTGGCCGCATGATCGTCGCCTGCGACCACCACCACGCCGCCAAACTTCGAGCTGCCCGCCGCATTGCCGTGGCGAAACACATCGCCACTGCGATCGACCCCTGGCCCCTTCCCGTACCACAGTGCAAAGACGCCGTCGTATTCCGCCTCGGGCGACAGGTTGACCTGTTGCGAGCCCCATACGGCGGTGGCGGCCAGATCTTCGTTGATGCCGGGCTGGAACACGATATTACGCTGCTTCAAGTGAGGGCGCGCCTTCCAGAGCGTCTGGTCGAGTCCTCCAAGTGGCGAACCGCGGTAGCCCGATACAAAACCGGCCGTATTGAGCCCGGCCGCGAGATCGCGTTCCTGCTGAATCATCAGTAGGCGCACCAGGGCCTGATAGCCGGTGAGGTACACGCGTCCGCTGTGCAGGGTGTACTTGTCGTCGAGGGTGATCTCGCGTGACGGGGTGGAGACGGGCGTGCTGTCGGCCATGGGGGCTTCTCCTCAAAAAACGTGTTTTTTGGGTGCCGCGAAAACCAGATGTCAGAGCCTGCCGCCTGCAATGTATCGAAGGGCAGTCTTCACTAGCCTAGCGCGCACGCACGACGGCGGCTAGTTGTTTGGCGTTCGCAGGCTCAGGACGCTTGCAAAGCGGCGGAGCTCATGGCCCCGGAGGACGGCAGGCGCAGTGTTCATGTCGGCCTGCGTGGCAATAAATTGCCAGCGATGCGGTGCTTGCGCAAACTTCCACCAATAACACGGAGGACGGTAGCATGGAGGCATTGGATCGGACCGATCTGGGGATTCTTGAGCTGTTGCAGCGCGAGGGGCGCATGACCAATGCTGAACTCGCGCAACGCGTGTCCTTGTCGCCATCGCCTTGTCTGAGACGGGTGCGGCAGCTGGAGACGGCAGGCGTCATTCGGCACTACGCCGCCATTGTCGACCCGTGGCGCGTCGGGCTCGGGCTTCAGGCTTATGTCACCGTTACCATGGAGAAGCGCGGCGACACGCAGATCCGCGCGTTTCATGCGGCGGCGCAGGCCTGGCCAGAAGTGCTTTCCTGTTTTGCGCTGACCGGCGAAATGGACTACCTGCTGAATGTCATCGTGGAAGATCTCGAACATTTTTCGCGCTTCCTGATGGAGCGCTTGCTCAAGCTGGAAGGGGTGGCCAACGTCAAATCCAGCTTCGTGTTGCAGACGGTAAAGCACACCACCGCATTGCCGCTCGATGGCCTCTCAAGACAAACCGCGCCGCATTCCCCGATGTCGCCAAAAAAGGTTTGACACAGGGGGTTGCCACGACTATAGTGCGGGGCTTCTCGCTGGAGGGGTTCCCGAGCGGTCAAAGGGATCAGACTGTAAATCTGACGGCACAGCCTTCGAAGGTTCGAATCCTTCCCCCTCCACCAGTTTTTTTAGATGTGCGTAGTGAGACAGCGCCGTGGTGATTTGCCCGGTGAAGCGAGCGGTGTTGGTGTAACGCTTCGTTGTGTGCGGGTGTAGCTCAATGGTAGAGCAGAAGCCTTCCAAGCTTACGACGAGGGTTCGATTCCCTTCACCCGCTCCATGGTTTGTGTGTGGTGCGCCCATGTAGCTCAGTGGCAGAGCACTCCCTTGGTAAGGGAGAGGTCGGCAGTTCAATCCTGCCCATGGGCACCAAGAATTCTTGGTGTGGCCTGCGTAAATTGTGTAGCGCGTATTCCTGATTTCGGACAGAGGTGTCGATATGGCTAAGGGTAAGTTTGAGCGGACGAAACCGCACGTCAACGTTGGTACGATTGGTCACGTTGACCATGGCAAGACCACGCTGACCGCGGCGATCACGACGATTCTGTCGAAGAAGTTCGGTGGTGAAGCCAAGGACTACGCGTCGATCGATAGCGCGCCGGAAGAAAAGGCACGCGGCATCACGATCAACACGGCACACGTTGAGTACGAGACGGAAACCCGTCACTACGCCCACGTGGATTGCCCGGGTCACGCTGACTACGTCAAGAACATGATTACCGGTGCTGCGCAGATGGACGGCGCGATCCTGGTGTGCTCGGCCGCTGACGGCCCGATGCCCCAGACCCGCGAGCACATCCTGCTGGCCCGTCAGGTTGGCGTGCCGTACATCATCGTCTTCCTGAACAAGTGCGACATGGTCGACGACGAAGAGCTGCTCGAACTGGTCGAAATGGAAGTGCGCGAGCTGCTCTCCAAGTACGACTTCCCGGGCGACGATGTGCCCATCGTCAAGGGTTCGGCCCTGAAAGCCCTCGAAGGCGATCAGAGCCCGATCGGTGAGCCGGCGATTTTCGAACTGGCCGCTGCGCTCGATTCGTACATCCCGACGCCTGAGCGTGCCATCGACAAGCCCTTCCTGCTGCCGATCGAAGACGTGTTCTCGATCTCCGGCCGCGGTACCGTGGTGACCGGTCGTGTTGAGCGCGGCGTCGTCAAGGTCGGTGAAGAAATCGAAATCGTCGGCATCAAGGACACCGTCAAGACCATTTGTACTGGTGTTGAAATGTTCCGCAAGCTGCTCGATCAGGGTCAGGCTGGCGACAACGTTGGCGTGCTGCTGCGCGGCACCAAGCGTGAAGACGTCGAGCGTGGTCAGGTGTTGTGCAAGCCGGGTTCGATCAACCCGCACACCCACTTCACGGGCGAGATCTACGTGCTGTCGAAGGAAGAGGGCGGTCGTCACACCCCGTTCTTCGCCAACTACCGTCCGCAGTTCTACTTCCGTACCACGGACGTGACCGGTTCGATCTCGCTGCCCGAAGGCACCGAGATGGTCATGCCGGGTGACAACGTGTCGATCACCGTCAAGCTGATCGCCCCGATCGCCATGGAAGAAGGTCTGCGCTTCGCCATCCGTGAAGGCGGTCGTACCGTCGGCGCCGGCGTCGTTGCCAAGGTCATCGAGTAATCGCTGGCTGAGTGTTGTTTCCGATGGGCGCTGCGATGCTGCAGCGCCCTGTAGTCTCTGCTGCAGGGGTATAGCTCAACTGGCAGAGCGTCGGTCTCCAAAACCGAAGGTTGGGGGTTCGATTCCCTCTGCCCCTGCCATATTTTCTGGACTGTTAGACCCGAATGGCTGACAAGCTCAAGTTTGTGCTGGCGCTGCTCCTGGTGGCCGCTGGCGTAGCCGGATTCTACCTGCTCTCCGAGCAGGTGCTCGTGCTGCGCGTTCTGGCCGTTTTGGCGGGCGTGATTGCGGGAGCTGCGACTGCCTGGTTCACTGAGCCGGGGCAGCGTTTTGCCGTTTTTGTTCGGGAAACAGTGACCGAAGCAAAGAAGGTGGTTTGGCCGAGCCGTAAGGAAACGGTCCAGATGACGGGCGTCGTCTTCGCGTTTGTGGTAGCCATGGCGCTTTTCTTGTGGCTCACGGACAAGAGCCTTGAGTGGGTGTTATACGACCTCGTACTGAACTGGAAGTGATTATGCCCAAACGCTGGTATGTCGTGCACGCCTACTCGGGCTTTGAAAAATCGGTTCAGCGAGCGCTGATCGAACGCATCAATCGTGCAGAAATGCAGGACCTGTTTGGTCAGGTGTTGGTGCCGGTTGAAGAAGTGATCGAGATGAAGGCGGGTCAGAAAAGCATTTCTGAGCGCAAGTTTTTCCCGGGCTACGTCCTCGTCGAGATGGAAATGAACGAGGAGACGTGGCACCTGGTCAAGTCGACGCCGCGTGTGACCGGCTTTATCGGTGGTACGGGGAACAAGCCGACGCCGATTTCCGAAAAGGAAGTCGCCAAGATCATGAGTCAGATCCAGGAGGGCGTCGAGAAGCCGCGTCCCAAGGTTCTGTTTGAGGTTGGCGAGGTGGTTCGCGTCAAGGAAGGGCCGTTTACCGATTTCCACGGGGCGGTCGAAGACGTGAATTACGAGAAGAGCAAGCTGCGGGTGTCGGTGACTATTTTTGGTCGCGGCACACCCGTCGAACTGGATTTTGGCCAGGTTGAAAAAACCTGAGCCTGACCCCGCCGCTGGCGGGAACGAGGAGCGCCGGTCATGTGCCGGTGCGTTCGCACTCACTATAGGAGCAAGCCATCATGGCTAAGAAAATCATTGGCTACATCAAGCTGCAAGTGCCGGCAGGTAAGGCCAACCCGAGCCCCCCGATTGGTCCGGCGCTGGGTCAGCGCGGTCTGAACATCATGGAATTCTGCAAGGCGTTCAATGCGCGCACGCAGAGCCTTGAGGTCGGACTGCCGATTCCGGTCGTGATCACCGCCTTCAGCGACAAGAGCTTCACCTTCATCATGAAGACGCCGCCGGCGTCGATCCTGATCAAGAAAGCCGCCGGTCTGCAGAAGGGTTCCGCGAAGCCGCACACCGACAAGGTGGGTAGCGTGACGCGCGCGCAGGTCGAAGAAATTGCCAAGACCAAGATGCCCGACCTGACGGCGGCGGATCTTGAGGGTGCTGTGCGGACCATTGCTGGTTCGGCTCGCAGCATGGGCGTGACGGTTGAGGGGCTCTGATCATGGCAAAAGTTTCCAAGCGCGTGCAAGCGATCCGCGCCAAGGTTGATCGCAATCGTGTGTACCCGATGGCCGAGGCGCTTGCGCTGATCAAGGATTTGGCGAGCGCCAAGTTCGATGAGTCGGTTGATGTGGCCGTGAATCTCGGTATCGATCCGCGTAAATCGGATCAGGTGGTCCGTGGTTCGGTCGTGCTGCCCGCCGGTACCGGCAAGAGCGTTCGTGTCGCCGTGTTTGCACAGGGTGACAAGGCCGAACTGGCTAAGGCCGCTGGTGCAGATGTCGTCGGTTTCGACGATCTGGCTGAGCAGGTCAAGGCCGGTAACCTCAATTTCGACGTGTGTATCGCGACGCCGGACGCCATGCGTGTTGTCGGTCAGCTGGGCCAGATTCTCGGCCCGCGTGGCCTGATGCCGAACCCGAAAGTGGGTACGGTGACCATGGACGTCGAAACCGCCGTGAAGAACGCCAAGGCCGGTCAGGTTCAGTATCGCGCCGACAAGGGCGGTATCGTGCATGCCACCATCGGTCGTGCGTCGTTCTCGGTCGAATCGCTGCAGCAGAACGCCGCAGCGCTGGTCGATGCCTTGAACAAAGCCAAGCCGGCCACGTCGAAAGGTTTGTATCTGCGCCGCGTTGCAGTGTCCAGCACCATGGGTGCCGGGATGCGCGTGGAGCCGTCGAGCGTTATCAGCGCTTGATGCCAGTTTGCCCGGTCGACCCGTAAGGGGCGGTCGGGTCTTTGGGCTGCAGCTCCGAAGGGGCTGCAGGTTGTCAAAGACCGTTGGGGATCATTGTCCGGCTTGTCCGGGCGCGATCTCAAATCTCCGCACTGTTGTTTGCGGCGGAGGCCCAGCGTAGATGGCGAAGCCCGAATCAGGATTCATTATCGGCCATGCCGATGCTCTTGATCCCCTGAATGACGGTCGCCGCAAGTAGTCCGAACCCGGGGCAGCATGCCTGGGCAAGGCGTAACCATTCAGTGGGAGATGACCGTGGGTCTCAATCTTGAAGGTAAGAAGGCAGTTGTTGCCGAAGTGTCCGCCGAAGTGGCGAACGCTCAGGTGATCGTTGTCGCTGAGTACCGTGGTCTCGAAGTGGGTCAAATCACTGCATTGCGTGCCAAGGCACGTGAGTCGGGCGTTTACCTGCGCGTACTGAAGAACACCCTGGCGAAGCGTGCCATTGCCGGCACGCACTTCGATGGCCTGTCTGACCAGTTGGTTGGTCCGCTGATCTACGGCATGTCCGCAGATCCGGTGGCCCCGGCCAAGGTTTTGCAGGAATTTTCGAAGACCAGTGACAAACTGATCATTAAAGGCGGTGTCATGCCCAACTACGTCATGGACGCAGCTGGGATCAAGGCACTGGCCACCATGCCGAGTCGTGAAGAGCTGCTTGCAAAGCTGCTCGGTACGATGCAGGCGCCGATCGCCAAGTTTGTCCAGACGCTCAACGAGGTGCCTTCCAAGTTCGTGCGTGCGCTCGCAGCGGTTCGGGACGCGAAAGAGGCTGCGTAATTTCACGAGTAATCGCCGATTCTCCGGAAGCGGCGTTAGTTCAGTAATCAGGAGTAATTCAAATGGCTATTAGCAAAGACGAAATCCTTGACGCAGTCGCGTCCATGTCGGTTCTGGAACTGTCCGAACTGATCAAGCAGATGGAAGAGAAGTTTGGCGTGAGCGCCGCCGCTGCTGTTGCTGTCGCCGGCCCCGCCGTCGCCGGCGAAGCCGCTGCCGCTGCAGAAGAGCAGACCGAATTCGACGTGATCCTGGCCGCCGTTGGCGACAAGAAAGTCGAAGTCATCAAGGTCGTGCGCGCTGCCACTGGCCTGGGCCTGAAAGAAGCCAAGGACCTGGTTGACGGTGCTCCGAAGGCTGTCAAGGAAGGTGTGGCCAAGGCTGAAGCCGAAGGCCTCAAGAAGCAGCTCGAAGACGCTGGCGCCAAGGTCGAGATCAAGTAATTTCCCGGTCTCAGGCAGGGCTGGCACCCGAAAATGGGCGCCAGCCCTTTCGTACTTTTCGAAGCCAGAAGAGAGCGACGTCGTCACTGACGGCTTGTTGTCTCCTGTCTTCCCACGTCTGAACGCTACCCGGAGCATCTATGGCGTACTCCTACACCGAGAAAAAGCGTATCCGCAAAAGCTTTGCCAAGGGCGGGGCTGTGCTGGACGCGCCCTTTCTGCTGGCGACGCAGATTGAGTCCTTCGCATCCTTCCTGCAGGCGGATACACCGCCGGCGCAGCGGGCCAACCAAGGTCTGCAAGCGGCTTTCACTTCGATCTTTCCGATCAGCAGCCACAGCGGCAATGCACGTCTTGAGTTCGTGCATTATCTGCTGGGCGAGCCCGCGTTTGATGTGAAGGAATGCCAGCAGCGCGGCCTGACTTTCGCTGCACCGCTGCGCGCCCGCGTTCGCCTGGTCATCATGGACCGCGAAGCGCCGAAAGAAACTGTCAAAGAGGTCAAGGAACAGGAAGTTTACATGGGCGAGATTCCGCTCATGACGAACACCGGTTCCTTCGTCATCAACGGTACGGAGCGGGTCATTGTGTCCCAGCTTCACCGTTCGCCGGGCGTGTTCTTCGAGCACGACCGCGGAAAGACGCATGCCTCCGGCAAGCTGCTGTTTTCGGCACGGGTGATTCCGTATCGTGGCTCGTGGCTCGATTTCGAGTACGACCCGAAAGACTATCTGTACTTCCGCGTGGACCGTCGTCGCAAGATGCCGGTGTCGATCCTGATGCGTGCCATCGGGATGACCACCGAGCAGATCCTGTCGACCTTCCATGATTTCGATCGCTTCGACCTGCAGGCCGAGGGTGCGTCGTTTGCCGTGGTGCCCGAGCGCCTGCGCGGCGAAGTGGCGAAGTTCGATATTCTCGATGCCGACGGTAAAGTCATCGTCGAGAAAGAAAAGCGTGTGACCGCGCGCCACATCCGTCAGCTGGCTGATGCTGGCGTGGCGGCGATCGAAGTGCCGGACGATTTCGTGCTGGGCCGCGTGATCGCCAAAGATCTGGTGGATGCCGAAACGGGCGAGATCGTAGCGCGAGCCAACGACGAGATCACTGAAGAAGTGCTGGTCCAGTTGCGCGACGCCAAGATCGTCGAACTGCCGACGTTGTATATCAACGATCTCGACCGCGGTGCGCACATTTCGCAAACCCTGCGTATCGATGAGACGGCCGATGAGTGGGCCGCCAAGGTCGCCATCTATCGCATGATGCGTCCGGGCGAGCCGCCCACCGAGGACGCTGTCGAGGCCTTGTTCCGCGGTCTGTTCTACGCGGAAGAACGCTACGACCTGTCGGCCGTTGGCCGGATGAAGTTCAACCGTCGTGCCTATCCCGAGAAGATCGACGACAAGGCACCGGAGTGGTATCGCAGCATGCTCGAGGCCGTCGGCCCGAAGACCGAGGAAGGTCAGGGCACGCTGTCGAACGAAGACATCCTGGCAGTGATCGCGATTCTGATCGAACTGCGCAACGGCCGTGGCGAGATCGACGACATCGATCACCTCGGTAACCGTCGCGTGCGTTCGGTGGGCGAACTGGCCGAAAACCAGTTCCGCGCCGGTCTGGTGCGTGTTGAGCGTGCGGTCAAAGAGCGTCTGGGTCAGGCTGAGTCTGACAACCTGATGCCGCATGACCTGATCAACGCCAAGCCGATCAGCGCTGCCATCAAGGAATTCTTTGGCTCCAGCCAGCTGTCGCAGTTCATGGACCAGACCAACCCGCTGTCCGAGATCACGCACAAGCGTCGCGTCTCGGCACTGGGCCCGGGCGGTCTGACGCGAGAGCGTGCAGGCTTCGAGGTGCGCGACGTGCACCCGACGCACTATGGTCGCGTGTGTCCGATCGAGACGCCGGAAGGTCCGAACATCGGCCTGATCAACTCGCTCGCCTTGTATTCGCGGACCAACCGTTACGGCTTCCTCGAAACCCCGTATCGCAAGGTGGAAGACGGGAAGGTTACCGATCAGATCGATTACCTGTCGGCCATTGAAGAAGGTCGCTACGTGATTGCGCAGGCCAACGCGCAGGTCGACACGAGCGGCAAGCTGACCGGCGATCTGGTGTCGTGCCGTCACAAGGGCGAGTTCTCGCTGGCCGTGGCTGACTCCGTTCAGTACATGGATGTGGCGCCGGGCCAGATTGTGTCGGTGGCTGCATCGCTGATTCCGTTCCTCGAGCACGACGACGCGAACCGCGCCTTGATGGGCGCCAACATGCAGCGCCAAGCCGTCCCGTGTCTGCGTCCCGAGAAGTCGTTTGTCGGTACCGGTATCGAACGCCTGGTGGCGGTCGACTCGGGTACTGCCGTGCAGGCAACGCGAGGCGGTTCGGTCGACTATGTCGATGCCAACCGTATCGTGGTGCGTGTCAACGACGACGAAACCCTAGCGGGCGAAGTCGGCGTCGACATCTACAACCTGATCAAGTACACCCGTTCCAACCAGAACACCAACATCAACCAGCGTCCGATCGTCAAAGTGGGCGACGTGATTGCCCGTGGTGACGTGATCGCCGACGGTGCATCGACCGACCTGGGTGAGCTGGCGCTGGGCCAGAACATGCTGGTCGCGTTCATGCCGTGGAACGGCTACAACTTCGAAGACTCGATCCTGATCTCCGAGCGCGTGGTGGCCGATGATCGCTTCACCTCGATTCACATCGAGGAACTGACGGTCGTTGCTCGTGATACCAAGCTCGGACCCGAGGAAATCACCCGCGATATCGCGTCGCTGGGCGAGTCGCAGCTGTCGCGCCTGGACGAGTCCGGCATCGTGTACATCGGTGCTGAAGTCGAAGCCAGCGACGTGCTGGTCGGCAAGGTGACGCCGAAGGGCGAAACCCAGCTGACGCCGGAAGAGAAGCTGCTGCGTGCGATCTTCGGTGAGAAGGCTTCCGACGTGAAAGACACCTCGCTGCGCGTGCCTTCGGGCATGAACGGCATCGTTATCGACGTGCAGGTGTTCACCCGGGAAGGCATCGAGCGTGACGTTCGCGCCCAGTCGATCATTGATGATCAACTGCGCAGCTTCAAGACCGACCTGGCTGACCAGATGCGTATTGTGGAGCGCGATGCGTTTGCACGTATCCGCCGCATGATCGTGGGTCAGAAGGCCAACGGCGGTCCGAAGAAGCTGGCCAAAGGCACCGAGATCACCGAGGCTTACCTCGACAGTCTCGAGTCCTACCACTGGTTCGATATCCGCATGGCGGCTGAAGAGCTCGCCACGCAGCTCGAAGCCGTTCGTGAAGGTCTGGAGAAGACCCGCAAGGACTTCGAGCTGGCCTTCGAGGTCAAGAAGAAAAAACTCACCCAGGGCGACGAACTACCCCCGGGCGTGCAGAAGATGGTCAAGGTCTACCTGGCCGTGAAGCGTCGTCTGCAGCCGGGTGACAAGATGGCCGGTCGTCACGGTAACAAGGGTGTGGTGTCGCGAATCGTGCCGGTCGAAGACATGCCGTACATGGAAAATGGTACGCCGGTCGACGTGGTGCTCAACCCGCTGGGCGTGCCCTCGCGGATGAACATCGGTCAGATTCTTGAAACGCACCTCGGCTGGGCGGCTAAAGGCCTGGGCAACAAGATCGATACGATGCTTCGCGCCAATGCAGCCACCAAGGAAGTGCGGACGCTGCTGGGCGAGATCTACAACACCAACGGCAAGAAGGAAGCGCTGGATACCTTCTCCGACGGTGAAGTGCTGGAGTTGGCCGAGAACCTGCGCAAGGGCGTGCCGTTTGCGACGCCGGTCTTCGACGGTGCCACGGAAAGCGAAATCGAGACGATGTTCGAAATTGCCGATCTGCCGATTTCCGGCCAGGTGACGCTGTTCGACGGTCGTACCGGAGAAGCCTTCGAGCGCAAGGTCACGGTGGGCTACAAACACGTGCTGAAGCTGCACCACTTGGTCGATGACAAGATGCACGCGCGTTCGACCGGCCCGTACTCCCTGGTCACCCAGCAGCCGCTGGGCGGTAAGGCGCAGTTCGGCGGCCAGCGTTTCGGCGAGATGGAAGTCTGGGCGCTGGAAGCTTACGGCGCGGCCTACACGCTGCAGGAAATGCTGACCGTGAAGTCCGACGACGTGACCGGCCGGACCAAGGTGTACGAAAACATCGTCAAGGGCGAGCACAAGATCGATGCGGGCATGCCCGAGTCCTTCAACGTGCTGGTGAAAGAAATTCGCTCGCTGGCTATCGACATCGACCTGGATCGTATTTGAGCCGACTGAGCCCACAGCTCAATCGGATGGAGTGACACATGAAAAGCCTGCTCGCTGATCTGTTCAAGCAGACCCTTCCCAATGAGGAAGAGTTTGACGCGATTACTATCGGTCTCGCATCGCCGGACAAAATCCGGTCCTGGTCCTATGGCGAAGTCAAAAAGCCCGAGACCATCAACTACCGCACGTTCAAGCCCGAGCGCGATGGCCTGTTCTGCGCCAAGATCTTTGGCCCGGTCAAGGACTATGAGTGCCTGTGCGGCAAGTACAAGCGTCTCAAGCACCGCGGCGTAATCTGCGAAAAGTGCGGCGTCGAAGTGACCCTGTCGAAAGTGCGCCGCGAGCGCATGGGCCACATCGAGCTGGCCTCGCCGGTTGCCCACATCTGGTTCCTGAAGAGCCTGCCCAGCCGTCTGGGCATGGTGCTCGACATGACCCTGCGCGATATCGAACGCGTGCTGTACTTCGAAGGTTTCGTGGTGGTCGAGCCGGGCATGACCCCGCTGACCCGTGGCCAGTTGCTGACCGAGGACGACTACCTCGCCAAGGTTGAAGAGTACGGCGACGAATTCGATGCGTCGATGGGCGCAGAAGGCGTGCGCGAATTGCTGCGCACCCTCGATGTGGTGCAAGAGATTGAGAAGCTGCGTGGCGAACTCGAAGCCACCAGCTCCGATGCCAAGATCAAGAAATACTCCAAGCGCCTGAAGATCCTCGAGGCGTTCCAGCAGTCCGGCATCAAACCGGAGTGGATGATTCTGGCCGTGCTGCCTGTACTGCCGCCGGACCTGCGTCCGCTGGTGCCGCTCGATGGTGGCCGTTTCGCCACCTCGGATCTGAACGATCTGTATCGTCGCGTCATCAACCGCAACAACCGTCTGAAGCGTTTGCTCGAACTCAAGGCGCCGGAAATCATCGTGCGCAACGAAAAGCGCATGCTGCAGGAGTCGGTCGACTCCCTGCTAGACAACGGTCGTCGTGGCAAGGCGATGACGGGCGCCAACAAGCGTCCGCTCAAGTCACTGGCCGACATGATCAAAGGTAAGGGCGGTCGTTTCCGTCAGAACCTTCTGGGCAAGCGCGTCGACTACTCGGGCCGTTCGGTCATCGTGGTGGGCCCGCAGCTCAAGCTGCACCAGTGCGGTCTGCCCAAGCTGATGGCGCTCGAACTGTTCAAGCCCTTCATCTTCAACAAGCTGGAGCTGATGGGGCTGGCCACGACCATCAAGCAGGCCAAGAAGATGGTGGAGAGCCAGGAGCCGGTGGTGTGGGACATCCTCGAAGAGGTGATCCGCGAACATCCGGTGCTGCTCAACCGCGCACCGACGCTGCACCGACTCGGTATCCAGGCCTTCGAGCCGGTCCTGATCGAAGGCAAGGCCATTCAACTGCACCCGCTGGTCTGCGTCGCGTTCAACGCCGACTTCGACGGCGACCAGATGGCTGTCCACGTCCCGCTGTCGCTCGAAGCGCAGATGGAAGCACGCACCCTGATGCTGGCTTCGAACAACGTGATTTCGCCCGCCAACGGCGAGCCGATCATCGTTCCGTCGCAGGACATCGTGCTGGGCCTGTACTACGCCAGCCGCGAAGGCATCGGCGAGAAAGGCGACGGCATGGTGATGCAGGACGTTTCCGAGGTGCTGCGCGCCTACGAGTCGGGCAACCTGTCGTTGCACGCCCGGATCACGGTTCGCCTGAAAGAGGCCGACCTTGGCCCGGACGGTGAGCGTATCGAGCGCGTGACCCGCTATCAGACGACCGCTGGTCGCGCCTTGTTGTCCGAAATTCTGCCGGCCGGTTTGCCGTTCAGCGCGATTGATCGCCCGCTGAAAAAGAAAGAAATTTCAAAGCTCATCAACGCTTCGTTCCGCCGCTGCGGCCTGAAGGCCACGGTGGTGTTCGCTGACCAGTTGATGCAATTCGGCTTCCGTCTCGCGACGCGTGCCGGCGTGTCGATCGCGGTCAAGGACATGCTGGTACCGGATCAGAAAGAGCCGATCATTCGCGCCGCCGAAAACGAAGTGAAAGAGATCGCTCAGCAGTATGCGTCGGGTCTCGTGACTGACGGCGAACGCTACAACAAGGTGGTTGATATCTGGGGTCGCACCGGTGACCAGGTCGCCAAGGCGATGATGGATCAACTCGGCAAGCAACGGATCGTGGATCGCTTTGGTGCAACGCCGCGCGAGGACTGGTGGAAGTCGGTCTACATGCCGGGCGCAAACGCGCCCGAAGGCAAGGAAGTCGACCAGGAGTCGTTCAATTCCATCTACATGATGGCCGACTCCGGGGCGCGAGGCTCGGCCGCTCAGATTCGCCAGCTGGCGGGTATGCGAGGCCTGATGGCCAAGCCGGACGGCTCGATTATCGAGACGCCGATTACCACCAACTTCCGCGAAGGCCTGAACGTGCTTCAGTACTTCATTTCGACCCACGGCGCGCGTAAAGGTCTGGCCGACACGGCACTGAAAACCGCGAACTCCGGCTACCTGACGCGTCGTCTGGTTGACGTGACGCAGGATCTGGTCGTGACCGAAGACGATTGCGGCACCCGAAATGGCTTCAACATGAAGGCCATGATCGAAGGCGGCGAAGTCATTGAGCCTTTGCGTGAGCGTATTCTTGGCCGCGTGTGTATCGATGATGTGGTCAATCCGGACACGCAGGAGACCGTGGTTGCGGCCGGCGAGCTGCTCGACGAAAACTCGGTCGAGTTGATCGAAAGTCTCGGTATCGATGAAGTGGCCGTGCGTACGCCGCTGACCTGCGAAACCCGCTACGGTCTGTGTGCCAAGTGTTATGGCCGCGATCTGGGCCGTGGTTCGCTGGTTAACGTCGGAGAGGCTGTTGGCGTGATCGCTGCGCAGTCGATCGGTGAGCCGGGTACCCAGCTGACCATGCGTACCTTCCACGTCGGTGGTGCCGCATCGCGGGCCGCTGCCGCCAGTTCGGTTGAGGCGAAGTCGGCCGGTAGCATCCGCTTTACGCAGAACATGCGTTATGTGACCAGCGCCAAGGGCGAGAAGATCATCATCGCACGTTCGGCCGAGGTGCTTGTGGCCGATGACATGGGCCGCGAGCGCGAGCGTCACAAGGTGCCGTATGGCGCCATGCTGCACGTCACTGACGGCGGCGCGATCAAGGCGGGTCAGCAGCTGGCCACCTGGGATCCGCACACCCGTCCGATCGTGACCGAGTTCGCCGGTACGGTGAAGTTCGAGCATGTCGAGGAAGGCGTGACCGTTGCAAAGCAGATCGACGAGGTGACGGGTCTGTCCACCCTGGTGGTGATTGATGCCAAGCGTCGTGGTGGTTCTGCAGCGTCCAAGGGCGTGCGCCCGCAGGTCAAACTGTTCGACGAGAAGGGAGACGAGGTGAAGATCGCCGGCAGCGACCACGCCGTTGCGATCACCTTCCAGGTTGGCTCGATCATTACGGTCAAGGATGGTCAGCAGATCAATGTCGGCGACATTCTGGCGCGTATTCCGCAGGAATCGGCCAAGACGCGTGACATTACCGGTGGTCTGCCGCGTGTTGCCGAACTGTTCGAGGCCCGTTCGCCGAAAGATGCTGGCGTGCTGGCCGAGTTCACCGGTACGGTGTCCTTTGGCAAGGAAACCAAGGGCAAGCAGCGCCTGGTGATCACCGAGCTCGATGGCACCGCCCACGAGTTCCTGATCCCGAAAGACAAGCATGTGATGGTGCACGATGGTCAGGTGGTGAACAAGGGCGAGCCGATTGTTGATGGCCCGGCCGAGCCGCATGACATCCTGCGTTTGAAGGGCATCGAAGCGCTGGCGCGTTACATTATTGACGAAGTGCAGGACGTCTATCGTCTGCAGGGCGTGAAGATTAACGACAAGCACATCGAAGTCATCGTGCGTCAGATGTTGCGCCGTGTGGTGATCTCCGATTCGGGCGACACGCGCTTCATTCGTGAAGAGCAGGTCGAGCGCTCCGAAGTGCTGGACGAAAACGATCGTATCGAAGCCGAAGGCAAACTGCCGGCTAGCTACGAAAACGTCTTGCTCGGTATTACCAAAGCGTCCCTGTCGACGGACTCGTTCATCTCGGCGGCTTCCTTCCAGGAAACCACCCGGGTGCTGACCGAAGCGGCGATCATGGGCAAGCGCGACGAACTCCGCGGTCTCAAGGAGAACGTCATCGTCGGTCGCCTCATCCCGGCTGGTACCGGGATGGCGTATCACCGCAATCGCCTGGCCCAGGCCGAAGGTCAGGACTTGGGTGGGGAGCATGCCTGGCCGGCGGCGGCCGAAGAACTCCTGGACTTGCCGCAGGAAGATGTGTCAACGCGTTGACCTTTTAAAACGAACGGGGGTAAAATCCGGCCTCTTTTATGTAGACTGACCAATCGTAGTCAGTCGCAGCCGGAATACACCGCCCGAGGCGGCCCAAAGGGCTGCCTCGGTTTTTTGGGAAATTCTCAAGCTATGCCAACAATTAATCAGCTCGTCCGCAAACCGCGGAAATCTGCCGTTCTCAAAAGCAAGGTGCCGGCGCTGGAAGCCTGCCCTCAGAAGCGTGGTGTGTGCACTCGCGTGTACACCACGACGCCGAAGAAGCCGAACTCCGCTCTGCGTAAGGTTGCGAAGGTTCGCCTGACCAACGGCTTTGAGGTTATTTCGTACATCGGCGGCGAAGGCCACAACCTCCAGGAGCACTCCGTGGTCCTGATTCGTGGTGGTCGTGTAAAAGACTTGCCGGGTGTGCGTTACCACATCGTCCGCGGATCGCTGGACCTGCAGGGTGTTAAGGATCGGAAGCAATCGCGCTCCAAGTACGGCGCCAAGCGCCCGAAGAAAGCTTGATTGTTGGCTCAATAAGAATCGGAAGGGGTTGATATGCCACGTCGTCGCGAAGTACCCAAGCGTGAGGTCCTGTCGGACCCGAAGTTTGGTAGTCAGGATGTTTCCAAGTTCATCAATGTGATCATGCAGGCCGGCAAAAAAGCCGTCGCCGAGCGCATCGTCTATGGTGCGTTCGATCACATTTCGTCCAAGGCTGGTAAGGATCCGCTCGAGATCTTTACGGCTGCGCTCGGTAATGTGCGCCCGGTGGTCGAGGTGAAGAGCCGTCGTGTGGGCGGTGCCAACTATCAGGTGCCGGTTGAAGTGCGTCCGTCGCGTCGTATGGCGCTGTCGATGCGCTGGTTGCGTGAAGCCGCTCGCAAGCGTGCCGAGAAGTCGATGGCTCAGCGTTTGGCCGGTGAGCTGCTTGAGGCGGCGGAAGGTCGTGGCGCAGCGATGAAGAAGCGCGAAGAAGTGCACCGTATGGCCGAGGCCAACAAGGCCTTCTCGCACTACCGCTTCTAATCTGGATGCGACGTGGATCGAGCCCGTCAGGGCTCGTTTTTTTGTAATCGACTTGAAAGAAAATTGCGCGTTAGCGTGATTGGGAAGGGTTGCCACCGTGGCTCGCAAGACACCTATTGAGCGCTACCGCAATATCGGTATTTCAGCTCACATTGACGCCGGCAAGACAACGACGACCGAGCGTATTCTTTTCTACACCGGCGTGAACCACAAGATTGGTGAAGTTCACGACGGCGCTGCAACCATGGACTGGATGGCGCAGGAGCAGGAGCGTGGCATTACCATCACTTCCGCCGCGACCACTTGCTTCTGGAAAGGGATGGACATGAGCTATCCCGAGCACCACATCAATATCATCGACACCCCGGGGCACGTGGACTTCACGATTGAAGTTGAGCGTTCGATGCGGGTGTTGGATGGTGCGTGCATGGTTTATTGCGCGGTGGGTGGTGTGCAGCCCCAGTCCGAGACGGTGTGGCGTCAGGCAACCAAGTACCGTGTGCCGCGTCTTGCGTTCGTTAACAAGATGGATCGCTCGGGTGCTGACTTCTTCAAGGTTGTCGCACAGATGAAGTCGCGCCTGAAGGCCAATCCGGTGCCGGTGGTGTTGCCGATTGGCGCTGAAGAGCACTTCGAGGGTGTGGTCGATCTGATCAAAATGAAGTCGATCGTCTGGGACGAGGCGTCGCAAGGCACCAAGTTCGACTACGCGGAGATTCCCGCGAATCTGGTCGAAGAGGCAGCCAAGTGGCGTGAGCAGATGGTCGAGGCAGCTGCCGAGGCGACCGAAGAGCTCATGAACGAGTACCTGGAGAGCGGCGATCTGAGCGAAGCGCAAATCATTGCCGGTCTGCGTCGCCGCACCATCGCCTGCGAAATTCAGCCGATGCTGTGCGGTACTGCGTTCAAGAACAAAGGTGTTCAGCGCATGCTGGACGCCGTCATCGAATTCATGCCTTCGCCGGTCGAAGTGGCGGCTATCACGGGCACGGACGAAGATGGCAATGAAGTGATTCGCAAGTCGTCTGACGACGAGAAGTTTTCGGCGCTGGCATTCAAGTTGATGACCGACCCGTTTGTGGGTCAGCTGACCTTTATCCGCGTTTACTCGGGCGTGCTCGATTCCGGCGACTCCGTGCTGAACTCGATCAAGGACAAGAAAGAGCGCATCGGCCGTCTGCTGCAGATGCATGCTAATGATCGTATCGAGATCAAGGAAGTGCGCGCTGGCGATATCGCGGCGTGTGTGGGTCTCAAGGACGTGACGACGGGTGAAACGCTCTGCTCACTGGATTCACCGGTCATTCTCGAGCGTATGGAGTTTCCGGACCCGGTGATTCACGTCGCTGTTGAGCCGAAGACCAAGAGTGACCAGGAAAAAATGGGTATCGCACTGAGCCGTCTGGCCCAGGAAGATCCGTCTTTCCGTGTGCGTACCGACGAAGAGTCCGGTCAGACCATCATCTCGGGTATGGGCGAACTGCACCTTGAGATCATCGTTGACCGCATGAAGCGCGAATTCAACGTTGAAGCCAACGTGGGCGCGCCGCAAGTGGCTTACCGCGAAGCCGTGCGTTCAGCGGTTGAACAGGAAGGCAAGTTCGTCAAACAATCCGGTGGCCGCGGTCAGTATGGCCACGTCTGGATCAAGCTGGAGCCGAATGAAGCCGGCAAGGGCTACGAGTTCGTCGACGCCATCAAGGGTGGCGTGGTGCCGCGCGAGTACATTCCGGCAGTCGACCGCGGTATTCGCGACACCTTGCCGAGTGGTGTGCTGGCAGGCTTCCCGGTGGTGGATGTCAAGGTCACGCTGTTTGACGGTTCGTACCACGATGTTGACTCGAACGAAAACGCGTTCAAGATGGCTGGTTCGATGGCGTTCAAGGACGCCATGCGCAAAGCCAATCCGGTGCTCCTGGAGCCGATGATGGCGGTCGAAGTCGAGACCCCGGAAGACTTCATGGGCAACGTAATGGGCGACCTGTCAGGCCGTCGCGGCATCGTGCTCGGCATGGACGACATTGCAGGCGACATGAAGGGTATTCGTGCTGAAGTGCCGCTGGCCGAGATGTTTGGCTATGCGACTTCGCTGCGTTCGCTGACGCAGGGTCGTGCAACGTACTCGATGGAATTCAAGCACTACAGCGAAGCCCCGAAGAACGTGGCCGAAGCTGTGATCAAGAGCAAGTAATCTCTGATTTTCGACAAGATACAAGGAAATTGAGCAATGGCTAAGGGTAAGTTTGAGCGGACGAAACCGCACGTCAACGTTGGTACGATTGGTCACGTTGACCATGGCAAGACCACGCTGACCGCGGCGATCACGACGATTCTGTCGAAGAAGTTCGGTGGTGAAGCCAAGGACTACGCGTCGATCGATAGCGCGCCGGAAGAAAAGGCACGCGGCATCACGATCAACACGGCACACGTTGAGTACGAGACGGAAACCCGTCACTACGCCCACGTGGATTGCCCGGGTCACGCTGACTACGTCAAGAACATGATTACCGGTGCTGCGCAGATGGACGGCGCGATCCTGGTGTGCTCGGCCGCTGACGGCCCGATGCCCCAGACCCGCGAGCACATCCTGCTGGCCCGTCAGGTTGGCGTGCCGTACATCATCGTCTTCCTGAACAAGTGCGACATGGTCGACGACGAAGAGCTGCTCGAACTGGTCGAAATGGAAGTGCGCGAGCTGCTCTCCAAGTACGACTTCCCGGGCGACGATGTGCCCATCGTCAAGGGTTCGGCCCTGAAAGCCCTCGAAGGCGATCAGAGCCCGATCGGTGAGCCGGCGATTTTCGAACTGGCCGCTGCGCTCGATTCGTACATCCCGACGCCTGAGCGTGCCATCGACAAGCCCTTCCTGCTGCCGATCGAAGACGTGTTCTCGATCTCCGGCCGCGGTACCGTGGTGACCGGTCGTGTTGAGCGCGGCGTCGTCAAGGTCGGTGAAGAAATCGAAATCGTCGGCATCAAGGACACCGTCAAGACCATTTGTACTGGTGTTGAAATGTTCCGCAAGCTGCTCGATCAGGGTCAGGCTGGCGACAACGTTGGCGTGCTGCTGCGCGGCACCAAGCGTGAAGACGTCGAGCGTGGTCAGGTGTTGTGCAAGCCGGGTTCGATCAACCCGCACACCCACTTCACGGGCGAGATCTACGTGCTGTCGAAGGAAGAGGGCGGTCGTCACACCCCGTTCTTCGCCAACTACCGTCCGCAGTTCTACTTCCGTACCACGGACGTGACCGGTTCGATCTCGCTGCCCGAAGGCACCGAGATGGTCATGCCGGGTGACAACGTGTCGATCACCGTCAAGCTGATCGCCCCGATCGCCATGGAAGAAGGTCTGCGCTTCGCCATCCGTGAAGGCGGTCGTACCGTCGGCGCCGGCGTCGTTGCCAAGGTCATCGAGTAAACAACACAGTCCCGGGCGGCGCACGACGTGCCGCCCTCGCTCTTTGGAATCTATTATGCAAAGCCAAAAAATCCGTATCCGCCTGAAGGCCTTCGACTATCGTCTGATCGATCAGTCCGCGCTTGAAATCGTCGAAACGGCGAAGCGCACCGGCGCTGTGGTTCGTGGGCCGGTTCCGTTGCCGACGCGTATCGAACGCTACGACGTGCTGCGTTCGCCGCACGTCAACAAGGCGTCGCGCGATCAGTTCGAAATCCGTACGCATCAGCGTTTGATGGATATCGTTGATCCGACGGAAAAGACGGTTGACGCCCTGATGAAACTCGATCTGCCCGCGGGCGTCGATGTGGAAATCAAGTTGCAGTAATTCTTGGCTTGTGTTCTGTGCGCCTGGGCCGGTATAATCCGGCCCTTGCGTTTTTCGCGCAAAATCTTTACGGCCCCGGTCAATCGCAACCGGGATTTGGGAGAATAAAATGAGTCTAGGCCTTGTAGGTCGCAAGGTCGGGATGACTCGCATATTCACCGACGATGGTCAAACCATCCCGGTGACTGTGCTTGACATGTCCGACAACCGCGTTAGCCAGATCAAGACCGCTGAGACCGACGGCTATACGGCCGTCCAGGTTGCCTTCGGCAAGCGTCGCGCTAGCCGGGTGGGTAAACCGCTCGCGGGTCACCTTGCCAAGGCTGGTGTTGAAGCCAGCTGGCTACTTCAGGAGTTCCGTGTCGATGCGTCGGCGCTCGAAGGCGTTAAGCCGGGTGATGCGCTGAGCGTGGATATTTTCGGTGTTGGCCAGAAGGTTGATATCGTCGGCACGTCCATCGGTAAGGGTTTTGCTGGCGCGATCAAGCGTCACAACTTCTCTTCCAACCGTGCTTCCCACGGTAACTCGCTGTCGCACAACTCGGCCGGTTCGATTGGTCAGGCGCAGGATCCGGGTCGCGTGCTTCCGGGTAAGCGCATGGCGGGTCACATGGGCGCCGTTCAGCGCACCATGCAGAATCTGGAAGTGATTCGTGTGGATGCCGAGCGTCAGCTGCTGCTGGTGAAAGGTGCTGTTCCCGGTGCTCGGGGCGGTGATGTGGTTGTTCGGCCGGCGGTCAAGGGGGCGTAATGGAACTTAAGCTTCTTAATGAGCAGGGTCAGGCTGCCGAAACAGTTCAGGTGTCTGATGTCCTGTTTGGTCGTGAGTACAACGAGGCACTGATTCATCAGGTCGTTGTGGCTTATCAGGCCAATGCCCGTTCGGGTAACCGTGCGCAGAAAGGGCGCTCCGAAATCGCCAAGTCGACTCGGAAGCCGTGGCGTCAGAAAGGTACGGGCCGTGCTCGTGCCGGTATGGCGTCGAGCCCGCTGTGGCGCGGAGGTGGTCGGATTTTCCCGAACTCGCCCGACGAGAACTTCTCGCACAAGGTTAACCGCAAGATGTATCGCGCCGGTCTGGCGTCGATTCTGTCCCAGTTGGCTCGCGAAGGCCGTATTTCCGTGGTTGAGGATTTTGCTCTCGACGCACCGAAGACGCGCCTGGTTGCCGAAAAACTGAAGGGCATGGGCTTTGTGGATTCGGTTCTTGTGATTACCGACGAGCTGAGCGAAAACCTCTTCCTGGCTTCGCGCAATCTGCGCGACGTGCTGGTGCTCGAGGTTTCCGAAGCGGATCCGGTGTCGCTGGTGCGTTTCCCGCAGGTCGTTGTGACCAAGGGTGCGCTGGCGAAGATGCAGGAGGTGTGGCAATGAGTCAGCTCAAGCAAGAGCGTCTGCTGAAGGTGCTGCTCGCACCGCAGATCTCCGAGAAGGCGACTTATATCGCCGACAAGAATGAGCAAGTGGTGTTCCGCGTCGTTTCGGATGCGACCAAGCCCGAAGTGAAGGCGGCGGTTGAGTCGCTCTTCAATGTGAAGGTGAAGTCGGTTCAGACCACGAACGTCAAGGGTAAGGTCAAGCGCTTCGGAAAAATCACCGGTCAGCGCAAGGGTTGGAAGAAGGCGTTTGTCTGCTTGCAGCCGGGCCAAGAAATCAACTTCGCGGCTGGGGAGTGACTGAGCTATGGCGTTGGTAAAAGTTAAGCCGACATCCGCTGGTCGTCGCGCGGTTGTTAAGGTTGTCAATAAAGATCTGTACAAAGGGCGTCCGCATGCAGCCTTGATCGAGAAGCAGTCGAAGAATGCGGGCCGCAACAATGCAGGCCGCATCACGGTGCGTCATCAGGGCGGCGGACACAAGCAGCACTACCGCATGATCGATTTCCGTCGCAACAAGGACGGTATCGTCGCAAAGGTTGAGCGCGTCGAATATGACCCCAACCGCTCTGCGAACATCGCGCTGCTGTGCTATGCCGACGGCGAGCGTCGTTACATCATTGCGCCGCGCAATATCGAAGTGGGTCAGCAGGTCGTGAGCGGCTCCGAGGCACCGATCAAGGTGGGTAATGCGCTTCCGATCCGGAATATTCCGGTCGGTACCGTGATCCACTGCATCGAGATGCAGCCGGGTAAAGGTGCTCAGCTGGCGCGTTCGGCAGGTGCATCGGTCCAGTTGCTGGCGCGTGAAGGTTCGTACGCACAGCTTCGTTTGCGCTCCGGCGAAATTCGTCGGGTGCACGTCGAGTGCCGCGCGACCGTCGGTGAGGTCGGTAACGGTGAGCATGCGTTGCGCAAGATCGGTAAAGCTGGTGCGAATCGTTGGCGTGGTATTCGCCCGACCGTTCGCGGGGTGGTGATGAACCCGGTTGATCACCCCCACGGTGGTGGTGAAGGCCGTACGGGCGAGGGCCGCGTTCCGGTCAGCCCGTGGGGTACGCCCGCCAAAGGCTATCGGACGCGTAATAACAAGCGCACCGATTCGATGATTGTTCAGCGCCGCAAGAAGCGTTAAGGGGTAACGGATGACTCGCTCTCTGAAAAAAGGCCCGTTTGTCGACGCTCACCTTTTGAATAAGGTGGACGCGGCGCGGGGTAGCAACGACAAGCGCCCGATCAAGACCTGGTCACGTCGCTCGACGGTACTGCCGGATTTCGTCGGTTTGACGATCGCCGTGCATAACGGCCGTCAGCACGTCCCGGTTTATGTGTCGGAAAACATGGTAGGCCACAAGCTTGGTGAATTCGCCCTGACGCGTACGTTCAAGGGGCATCTCGCCAGCAAAAAGGCGAAACGTTAAGGAGTCTTGGTAATGGAAACTAAAGCCATCCTCCGCGGCGTCCGCCTCAGCGCTCAAAAAGGGCGTCTTGTGGCAGACCAGGTCCGCGGAAAACCGGTGGAGCAGGCGCTGAGCATTTTGGCGTTTTCCCCGAAAAAAGGCGCACAGATCATCAAGAAGGTGGTCGAGTCCGCGATTGCAAACGCCGAGCATAACGACGGCGCCGATATTGACGAGCTCAAGGTGAAGACGATTCACGTTGAAGAAGGTATGACGCTGAAGCGTTTTACCGCGCGCGCCAAAGGTCGAGGCAATCGTATTCTGAAGCCGACGTGTCACGTTTACGTGACCGTCGGGAACTGAGGGGAACTCATGGGTCAGAAAATTCATCCTACCGGTTTCCGCCTTGCGGTAACTCGGGACTGGACCGCCCGTTGGTATGCATCGAAAAAGGACTTCGCCAAGACTTTGGCTGACGACCTCGCGGTGCGTGCTTACCTGAAAAAGCGCCTGGCTCACGCCTCTGTGGGTCGTGTGCTGATCGAGCGGCCCGCCAAGAATGCACGCATCACTTTGTTCAGCGCACGTCCTGGCGTGGTGATCGGCAAGAAAGGCGAAGATATCGAGCGCCTGAAAGCCGACCTTCAGAAGATGATTGGCGTGCCGGTGCACGTGAATATCGAAGAAGTCCGCAAGCCGGAAACCGACGCACAGTTGATCGCCGACTCCATCGCTCAGCAGCTCGAGCGCCGGATCATGTTCCGTCGTGCCATGAAGCGCGCAATCCAGAACGCCATGCGTCTGGGCGTTCAGGGCATCAAGATCATGAGCTCCGGTCGTTTGAACGGCGCTGAAATTGCTCGGACCGAGTGGTATCGCGAAGGCCGCGTACCTTTGCATACGCTGCGCGCGAATATCGATTACGGTGTGGCTGAAGCCAAAACCACCTACGGTATCTCGGGTATCAAAGTCTGGGTTTACAAGGGCGAGATGCTGGGCCGCAATGAGCAGCCTGCTGCAACAGAGCCGGAAAATGAACCGCGTCGCGCACGCCGTGGTGGCCGTAATGACGGCGACAATCGCGGCCAGCGCCGCGCGCCTCGTCGTGCCGATACCGGTGTCGATGCGCCTACTGAGAGCAGGAGTGAATAATGCTTCAGCCGAAAAGAAGAAAGTACCGCAAAGAACAAAAGGGCCGGAATACCGGCCTGGCAACGCGCGGCGCCAAAGTCAGCTTTGGTGAGTACGGACTCAAGGCCACGGGCCGTGGTCGTCTGACTGCTCGTCAGATTGAGTCGGCTCGTCGTGCCATGACGCGTCACATCAAGCGGGGTGGCCGCATCTGGATTCGTGTGTTTCCAGACAAGCCGATCAGCCGCAAGCCCGCCGAAGTGCGGATGGGCTCGGGTAAAGGTAATCCGGAATACTACGTAGCCGAGATTCAGCCGGGCAAAGTGTTGTATGAAATGGATGGTGTCGACGAATCCCTGGCGCGCGAGGCCTTCCGCCTCGCGGCGGCGAAGCTGCCGTTTTCGACCACGTTCGTGACACGTCATGTGGGGTAGTCATGAAAGCAAGTGAACTCCGCGCGAAGAGCGTTGAAGAACTCAATAAAGAAATGCTGGAATTGCTTAAGGCGCAATTTAGTATGCGCATGCAATTGGCAACCCAGCAACTGACCAATACCAGCCAGCTTGGCAAGGTGCGTCGCGACATTGCACGCATTCGGACCCTTCTGCGTGAAAAGGCGGCTCAGTAATGACTCAGGAAACGGTGAAATCTTCCCGCACGCTGGTGGGTAAAGTAGTTAGCGACAAGATGCAGAAGACGGTGACGGTGCTGGTTGAGCGTCGCGTCAAGCATCCGCTGTATAGCAAGATCATCATGCGCTCAGCGAAGTATCATGCGCATGACGAAGAGGGCGTGGCAGCGGCTGGCGACTTGGTGGAAATCGAGGAATGCCGTCCGATCTCGCGCTCAAAAAACTGGAAAATCTCCAAAGTGCTTGAGAAGGCGCGAGTCATTTAAATAAATGACGGTAGTGGCTTGCTAAAAATTCAGCGAGCCACTACAATTCCGCTTCTTTGCTCTTTCGAGCATAAAACCCGAACGGGTTCCAAGACTGACCGCCTGGCGGGCCAAGTTGGAGTGTAAAACTCATGATTCAAATGCAAACGGTGCTGAACGTCGCCGATAACTCCGGCGCGCGTTCGGTGATGTGCATCAAGGTGTTGGGCGGCTCAAAGCGCCGTTACGCCGGGGTGGGTGACATCATTAAAGTGGCGATCAAGGAGGCTGTGCCTCGTGGTCGTGTCAAGAAGGGCGATGTGTATAGCGCGGTGGTGGTGCGTACAGCGAAGGGCGTTCGCCGTTCGGATGGTGCGCTCATCAAATTCGATGGCAATGCGGCGGTCTTGCTGAACTCCAAGATGGAGCCGATCGGGACGCGTATCTTCGGGCCGGTGACGCGCGAGCTGCGTACCGAGCGCTTCATGAAGATCGTTTCGCTCGCACCTGAAGTTCTGTAAGGAGCGGTCATGAAGAAGATTCGTACGGGCGACGAAGTCGTCGTTCTGACTGGTAAGGATCGTGGTCGTCGCGGTGTTGTTCTGCGTCGAGTGGATGCCGAGCTGGTCGTTGTTGAGGGTGTTAATCGTGTCAAGAAGCACGTGCGCCCGAACCCGATGAAGGGTGAGGTGGGTGGTATTGTCGAAAAAGACATGCCGATCCATGTTTCCAATGTTGCGCTGTTCAATCCTTCGGTCCAGAAAGGCGACCGTGTTGGGATTAAGGTGCTTGAGGATGGTCGCAAAGCGCGCGTCTTCAAGTCGAACGGCGAACTGGTCGACGCTTAAGGAAACGCGATGGCACGCTTGCAAGATTTCTACAAGGAAACCGTCGTTCCTGGCTTGGTCAAGCAGTTTGGCTACAAGTCGGTGATGGAGGTTCCGCGAATCACGAAGATCACCCTGAATATGGGTGTCGGTGAGGCGGTTGGCGACAAGAAGATTCTCGAGTTCGCGGTGGGTGACATGGCCAAAGTGGCCGGTCAGAAACCGGTGGTGACCCGGGCGCGGAAGTCGATCGCTGGCTTCAAGATTCGCGATGGCTACCCGATCGGGTGCATGGTGACGCTCCGTGGTCCTCGTATGTTCGAGTTCCTGGATCGCTTTGTTACGGTTGCTCTGCCGCGCGTTCGCGACTTCCGTGGTATCGGCGCGAAAGGCTTTGATGGTCGGGGCAACTACAACGTCGGCGTCAAAGAGCAAATTATTTTTCCGGAAATCGAATACGACAAGGTTGATGCCCTGCGCGGCATGAATATCAGTATTACGACGACCGCGAAGACTGACGCAGAGGCGCGAGCGCTCCTGACCGCGTTCAAGTTTCCGTTCAAGAATTGAGGGCGATATGGCGAAACTGGCTCTGATCAATCGCGAAGAGAAGCGTCGCAAGCTGGTGGCAAAATATGCCGCCAAGCGGGCTGCGCTGGTAGCGCAAATCAACGACTCCAGTCTGTCGGACGAAGAGCGTATGGCAGCACGGCTGAAAGTTCAGCAGCTGCCGCGCAACGCAAATCCGACGCGTGGTCGTAATCGTTGCAGCCTGACGGGTCGTCCGCGGGGTGTGTTCCGTAAATTCGGTCTGTGTCGCAACAAGCTTCGGGAAGTCGCTTTCCGTGGTGAGGTGCCGGGTATGACCAAGGCGAGCTGGTAAGGAGAGACGAAGATGAGTATGTCTGATCCGATCGCCGATATGTTGACCCGCATCCGTAACGGTCAGCAGGCGCAAAAGTCGACTGTTGCAATGCCCTCTTCGAAGCTGAAGGTGGCGATTGCCAAAGTGCTGCAAGAAGAAGGTTATATCGACGGTTTCTCGGTGCGAGAAGCTGGCGGCAAGCCTGAGCTTGATGTGGTGCTCAAGTATTATGCCGGCGCGCCCGTGATCGAGCGTATCGAGCGTATTTCCAAGCCTGGCCTGCGTGTGTACAAAGGCAGCCAGGATTTGCCCCGCGTTATGAACGGCCTGGGCGTTGCGATTGTGTCGACCCCCAAGGGTGTGATGACCGATCGTGCCGCACGTGCTGGTCGTGTCGGTGGCGAAGTCATCTGCATCGTGGCGTAAGGAGGCGGACATGTCGCGTGTAGCAAAAAATCCGGTCTCCGTGCCCAAGGGTGTGGATGTCAAGATCGACGCAGCAAACATTACTGTCAAGGGGCCGCTGGGTTCGCTGACTCGTGCGCTTCATCCGGCCGTTACGGTCGTCTTGAATGGCGACGAGGTTCAGTGTGCAGCGGTTGAAAGCGAAGTCGCAGGTCGGGCGATGTCCGGAACGATGCGTTCGCTGGTGGCCAACATGGTTGCCGGTGTGACCAAGGGTTTTGAGCGCAAGCTCACCCTGGTGGGCGTTGGTTACCGTGCTCAGGCTCAGGGCGACAAGCTGAATCTCAGTCTTGGTTTCTCGCACCCTGTGTCGCATCAGATGCCCGCTGGCGTGACGGTGGAAACGCCGACCCAGACGGAAGTTCTGATCAAGGGTGTCGACAAGCAGCAAGTCGGTCAAGTTGCCGCCGAAGTGCGCGCCTATCGGAGTCCTGAGCCCTACAAGGGTAAAGGCGTTCGTTACGCGGACGAGGTTGTGGTCATCCGCGAAACCAAGAAGAAGTAAGGGCCGTTTGTCATGATGAACAAAAAAGCGACGCGTGTGCGTCGGGCTCGCAAAACCCGAGCCAAAATCTCCGAGCTGAAAGCGGTTCGACTGACGGTGTTCCGTTCGAATCTGCACATCTACGCACAGATCATTTCTGGTTGCGGCTCCCGCGTTCTGGCTGCGGCCTCGACGGTCGAGCAAGGTGTGCGTGGCGAAGCTGGCAAGGGCGGCACCGTTGCCGCCGCGGCATCGGTCGGCAAGTCCATTGCCGAACGCGCCAAGGCCGCCGGCATCGAAACGGTTGCGTTCGATCGTGCTGGATTCCACTATCACGGCCGCGTCAAGGCGCTGGCAGAGGCGGCTCGCGAAGCCGGCCTCAAGTTCTAAGCGAGGTTAGCAATGGCGAAACAGCAAACCAAACGCGCCCCGGCAGCCGAAGAACGCGATGATTCCTTTCGCGAAAAAATGGTGGCCATTAATCGGGTCACCAAGGTTGTCAAGGGTGGTCGTATTCTGGGCTTCGCAGCGCTGACGGTTGTCGGTGACGGTGATGGCACGGTTGGCATGGGCAAGGGCAAGTCCCGTGAAGTGCCTGTTGCCGTTCAGAAGGCAATGGACGAAGCGCGTCGCAAGATGGCGAAAGTCTCCCTGAAAAATGGCACCTTGCATCACGCAGTGATCGGAAAGCACGGAGCGGCAACGGTTCTCATGCAGCCGGCACCTACCGGTACCGGGATCATCGCAGGCGGGCCGATGCGTGCCGTCTTCGAGGTGATGGGCGTGACCGACATCATTTGCAAGAGCCAGGGTTCATCGAACCCGTACAACGTGGTTCGCGCTACGTTGAATGGTCTCTTCGCAGTTCGCACTCCGGCCCAGATTGCTGCCAAGCGCGGCAAGACGGTCGAAGAAGTGATGGGGTGAACTCATGGCTGACAAAAAAGTAAAAGTAACGCTCATCAAGAGCGTCATCGGAACCAAGCAATCTCATCGCGCGACGGTGCGCGGCCTGGGTTTGCGCCGTCTTAACCATACGGTTGAGCTTCAGGACACCCCCGAGGTGCGCGGCATGGTTAACAAAGTCGCCTACCTGGTGAAGTGCGAGGGCTAAATGCAACTCAATACCATCAAATCGGCCGAAGGCGCCAAGCACGCACGCAAGCGTGTCGGTCGCGGAATTGGCAGCGGACTCGGCAAGACTGCCGGTCGCGGTCACAAAGGTCAGAAGTCCCGTTCCGGCGGTTTCCACAAAGTCGGTTTTGAAGGCGGCCAGATGCCGATTCAACGCCGTCTGCCGAAGCGCGGCTTTGTCTCGCTGGTGCGTGGCCGTAACGTTGAAGTCCGCTTGTCAGAACTGGATCAGCTGCCGGTCGACCAGATCGATCTGCTGGTGCTGAAGCAGGCGGGCGTGATTCCCGCCGATGCGCTGTCGGCAAAAGTGATTCTTTCGGGTGCCATTACGCGTAAAGTCGCCCTGTCGGGCGTCGGCGCGACCAAGGGTGCGCTTGCTGCGATTCAGGCTGCCGGCGGCAGCGTCGCGGCGTAAGGCGGCAGATCGTGGCAAAACAACCCGCGACCCTCGGTACTCAGGGCAAGTTCGGCGATCTACGCCGCCGCCTTGTGTTCCTGTTGGGGGCGCTGGTGGTGTATCGGATTGGCGCGCACATTCCTGTGCCTGGAATTGATCCGCAGCGTTTGGCGGATCTGTTTCAGACACAGCAAGGCGGAATTCTGGGGGTTTTCAACCTGTTTTCCGGCGGAGCGTTGTCGAGATTCACCATCTTCGCGCTCGGGATCATGCCGTATATCTCGGCATCGATCATCATGCAGTTGATGAGCGTTGCCTCGCCTCAACTTGAAGCGCTTAAAAAAGAGGGTGAGGCCGGGCGTCGCAAGATTACGCAGTACACCCGCTATGGCACATTGGGTCTGGCGTTGTTTCAGGCAGTTGGCATTTCGGTGGCACTTGAGGGGCAGGCAGGCTTGGTGCTGGATCCTGGCCTGATGTTCCGATTTGTGACAGTTGCTACGCTTGTCACCGGCACCATGTTTCTGATGTGGCTGGGTGAGCAGATTACCGAACGTGGTCTGGGCAATGGTATCTCGCTGATTATCTTCGCGGGTATCGCGTCTGGTTTGCCGAATGCGATTGGCGGCTTGTTTGAGCTCGTCAGGACGGGCGCAATGCACCCCTTCATCGCTTTGTTCATCTGCATTCTTGTGGTGCTGGTGACCGCGTTGGTGGTGTTTGTTGAGCGCGGACAGCGAAAGATTCTTGTTAATTACGCCAAGCGCCAGGTTGGTAACAAGGTTTACGGCGGGCAAAGTTCTCATTTGCCGCTGAAGTTGAACATGGCGGGTGTGATTCCTCCGATTTTTGCATCGAGCATCATTCTGTTCCCGGCAACCTTGGGTCAGTGGTTCGGCGCTTCGGAAGGAATGACGTGGTTGCGGGATATTTCCGCAACTTTGGCACCGGGTCAGCCGATTTACGTCATGTTGTATGCGGCTGCAATTGTGTTTTTCTGCTTTTTCTATACGGCGCTGGTGTTCAATGCGCGTGAAACGGCGGACAACCTGAAGAAGAGTGGCGCATTTGTGCCGGGTATTCGTCCAGGTGAGCAAACTGCACGTTACATCGACCGTATCTTGATGCGGCTCACGATGGCGGGTGCGGTGTATATCACGCTGGTGTGTCTGCTTCCGGAATTCTTGATTCTGAAGTGGAACGTACCGTTTTATTTCGGGGGGACCTCGCTATTGATCATCGTCGTCGTAACGATGGACTTTATGGCGCAGGTTCAGGCTTACATCATGTCGCACCAGTACGAGAGCCTTCTCAAGAAGGCCAACTTCAAAGGTGCGGGAATGCCGATGCGGTAAGAGTAAGAGCACCATGACGAAGGAAGACGGCATCGAGATGCAAGGGGAAGTGATTGAGACGCTTCCCAATGCGATGTTTAAGGTTCGCCTGGAAAATGGCCATACGATTCTTGGCCACATTTCCGGAAAGATGCGCAAGCACTATATTCGGATCCTGCCAGGGGACCGCGTCACGGTGCAATTGACGCCATACGATCTGACCAAGGGGCGGATAACTTTCCGCACCAAGTAACAAGATGTTCAGGAGAAAGAAATGAGAGTTCAAGCTTCTGTGAAGCGCCTCTGCCGAAATTGCAAGATCATTCGCCGTAAGGGCGTGGTTCGTGTGATTTGCACCGATCCGCGTCACAAACAGCGTCAGGGTTGATAGCGCAAGCTATCAGAACTATAATTTAAGGTTTAACTTTCTGGGGTGATCGGATGGCCCGTATTGCTGGGGTAAACATTCCCAATCACAAACACGCGGAAATCGCTTTGACGGCGATTTTCGGGGTTGGCCGGACTCGCGCGCAAAAAATTTGCGACGCAGCCGGTGTTGCACGTTCGACGAAGATGAAGGACTTGACTGAGTCGGATATGGAGCGTCTGCGCGACGAGGTGGGCAAATTCTCGGTTGAAGGCGATTTGCGTCGTGAAATCACGATGAGCATCAAGCGCCTGATGGACCTGAGTTGCTATCGTGGGCTGCGCCATCGTCGCGGTCTGCCGTGTCGTGGTCAGCGTACCCGCACTAACGCCCGCACCCGTAAGGGACCGCGCAAGGCAATTGCCGGCAAGAAGTGATAGAGACGAGATATGGCTAAGACTGCAACCAAAGTTCGCAAGAAGGTAAAGAAGAACGTCGCCGAAGGCATCGTTCATGTTCATGCGAGCTTCAACAACACGATCATCACCATTACCGATCGCCAGGGCAACGCATTGTCCTGGGCGACCTCCGGTGGTGCCGGATTCAAGGGCTCGCGTAAGAGCACTCCGTTCGCAGCCCAGGTGGCCGCAGAAGCTGCTGGCAAGGCGGCTCAGGAATGTGGTGTGAAGAACGTCGAAGTGCGCATCAAGGGCCCGGGTCCGGGGCGTGAGTCGTCGGTGCGTGCGCTGAACGCGCTGGGTATCAAGGTGACCAGCATCACCGATATCACGCCGATCCCGCACAATGGTTGCCGGCCGCCCAAAAAGCGCCGTATCTAACAAGGAGTAAAACGTGGCCCGCAATCTTGATCCCAAGTGCCGCCAGTGTCGCCGTGAAGGCGAGAAGCTGTTCCTGAAAGGCGAGAAGTGCTTTACCGATAAGTGCGCCATCGAGCGCCGCGCATACGCGCCGGGTCAGCACGGTCAGCGTTCCGGTCAGCGGATGTCTGGTTATGGCGTGCAGCTGCGCGAAAAGCAGAAGATCCGTCGTCTGTACGGTGTGCTCGAGCGCCAGTTCCGGAAAGTCTACGCCGAGGCAGATCGCCGTCGCGGTCAGACCGGTGAGAATTTGCTGCAACTGCTGGAAGGTCGCCTGGACGCCGTTGCCTATCGTATGGGTTTTGGTGTCTCCCGCGCTGAATCGCGTCAGATCGTTCGTCACAACGGTGTTCTGGTCAATGGCCAGCGTGTGAACATTCCTTCTTATAACGTTCGCCCTGGCGACGTCATTGAAGTGACTGAAGCCGTTCGTGGCACGCTGCGTGTTAAAGCTGCTCTGGAAGCGGCTGAATCCCGCGGTTTCCCCGAGTGGATCGAAGTGGACGTGAAGGCTGGCAAAGGCGTTTTCAAAGCCTACCCGCAGCGCAGCGAACTGCCCGCAACGCTGAACGAAGGTCTGGTCGTCGAACTTTATTCCCGCTGATTGCGGCTTCTGACGTAATTTGCGAAACAAGGACTGCTGATGCAAAGCAATGTACTGCTGAAACCGCGCATCATTGACGTACAAAGCCTGTCGACCGTGCATGCACGGGTCACGATGGAGCCGTTCGAGCGCGGATTCGGACACACGCTCGGTAATGCCCTGCGTCGGATTTTGCTCTCGTCGCTTCCCGGCTGTGCTCCGACTGAAGTCAGCATCCAGGGGGTGCTGCACGAGTACTCCACGCTGGATGGTGTTCGTGAGGACGTCGTTGATCTGCTGCTGAATCTGAAGGGCGTTGTGTTGAAAATGCACAATCGCACGGATGCTACGCTGCGCCTGGCAAAATCGGGCGAAGGTATTGTGACGGCGGCTGACATCGAGACGACGCACGACGTTGAGGTGATCAACCCTGACTTCGTGATCGCTCATCTGGCACCGGGCGGCAAGCTCGACATGGAAATCAAGGTCGAGGAAGGTCGTGGCTATCAGCCGGCGAACCAGCGTCCGACGAATGGTGAATCCAAGTCGATTGGCCATGTGGTGCTGGATGCGTCGTTCAGCCCGGTTCGTCGTGTCAGCTACAAGGTCGAGAGTGCTCGCGTTGAGCAACGTACCGACCTGGATCGTCTGGTGATCGACATTGAAACCAATGGTGCGGTCGATCCGGAAGAAGCGATTCGCTTTGCTGCACGTGTGCTCGTGGATCAGCTGTCTGTGTTTGCTGATCTCGAAGGTACGCCGGTTGAGGTTGAGGCCGCACAGGCGCCGACGATCGATCCGGTGCTGCTGCGCCCGGTGGATGATCTGGAGCTGACGGTTCGTTCGGCTAACTGCCTCAAGGCAGAGAACATCTACTACATCGGTGACCTGATCCAACGGACGGAAACCGAACTGCTCAAGACGCCGAATCTCGGACGCAAGTCGCTGAACGAGATCAAGGAAGTGCTCGCCTCGCGCGGCCTGACGCTCGGCATGAAGTTGGAAAATTGGCCGCCGGCCGGGCTCGAGAAGCTCGGTTGATTCGGCAGGGATAAAGGAACGAGATCATGCGTCACCGTAACGGTCTTCGCAAGCTGAACCGCACCAGTGCACACCGCCAGGCAATGTTCCGCAACATGGCAAACTCACTGCTGCAGCACGAAGTCATCAAGACGACTCTCCCGAAGGCGAAGGAATTGCGCCGGGTGGTTGAGCCCCTCATCACGCTGAGCAAGAAAGCGACGGTGGCCAATCGCCGCCTGGCATTTGATCGCCTGCGCGATCGCGACATGGTGGTCAAGCTCTTCAACGAGCTGGGCCCGCGTTACGCGACCCGCAACGGCGGCTACTTGCGTATTCTGAAGTTTGGCTTCCGTGACGGCGATAATGCGCCGATGGCGATTGTCGAGCTGCTGGATCGTCCGGAAGAGTCCGCTGCGCCGGTTGAAGCGCCCGCTGAAGAGCAGGCTGCTTAAGTTCGAATGAGGCGGGCTTCGGCTCGCCAGGTTTGGAATACAAAACGCCCCGACACGTTCGGGGCGTTTTGTATTGTGGTGTCGGTTTGGCTCTGCGCAACATTCGCGGTGCCATGCGCGTCGGCTATCAGCCGGCATCCTCGTTGAAGCGGTGGATGGCTCTGCGGTCGCGCTTCGTGGGGCGCCCGCCCTGGCGGGGTTCGGTCTGTGCTGCTCGTTGGGCGCGCATGGCGTCGGCGCGTGCAATGCTCTCGGGGGTTTCGGTGTAGAGCTGTTGCGCGACGGTGGCGGAGCCGCGCGACTCTGAAAGGGCTTCAACGACGACCGAGATTCTCCGTGTGCCGACCGTGATGTCGAGCAGATCGCCGCAGCGAAGCGTACGCGCCGGTTTTGCGCGAACACCGTTGAGGTGGATGTGTCCGCCGTCGATGGCGGTTTTGGCCAGACCGCGGGTCTTGAAGAATCGCGCGGCCCAAAGCCATTTGTCGATTCGCGGGCCTGTTTCGGTGCTCACTCGCGCACCGGGCGTTTTGCCAGCTTGCGTTGCAGGGTGCGTCGGTGCATCTTGAGGGCGCGCGCGGTCGCCGAAATATTGCCTTGGTTCTCCGCCAGAACGCGTTGAATATGTTCCCATTCGAGACGATCGACCGACATGGTTTCGAGCGGCGCAGGGTCGTTGGCGTCGGGGACTGCGTCGAGCAGTGCGCGAAGAATGCTGTCGGCGTCTGCCGGCTTCGCAAGGTATTGGTGGGCGCCAAGTTTGATCGCCTCTACTGCTGTGGTGATACTCGCGTAGCCGGTGAGAACGAGTATGCGCGTGTCGGGCCGTATTTCGCGCAAAGGCGCAATCAGCGGGAGGCCGGAGCTGCCATCGAGGTTCAGGTCGAGGATGACGGCGTCAGGTCGCAGACGACGCATTTCCTGCAGCGCGGTGGTGGTGTCGAGCGCGCCGCAGCATGCGAGTCCGCGATGCGACAAGGTGCGGCAGAGGATCCGGTTGAAAGCCGGGTCGTCGTCGATCACCAGAACGGTCTGAATGCCAAGAGTCGTCATGTGCTCAGAAGGGGAAGTGTGACGGTGGTTATGGTACCGCCTCCGTCGCGTGGGGCGTAACGCAGCGTGCCACCAAAGGCTTCGATGGCGCCCAGGCTGAGGAGCAGGCCAATACCCAGGCCGCCCTCATCTTGGCCGGGGTGCCGCGGCGCTTCATGCAAGGCGTTGAGTATGTCAGGCGGAATGCCCGGGCCCTGGTCAGCTATGTTGATCGACACAATGCTGCCGTGATGATGGGCCGTGACGGTGGCGCATTGGTTAGGCGATGCGGTTAGCGCGTTATTTATGAGATTGTGTAGCGCCTGAGTTACGGATTGGTCAGCGACCATGCGCAGTCCGGTGAGCGGGTCCGAGTCGGCCCAATCAATGCGAGCATCCGGGCGTTGTGATTCGATGGTCATCACCAGGTCATCGAGCCAGTGGGCGATGTCGAGCGCACCGCCGGCTTCGACCCGCGCCTGTCCGCCCGACGCGGTCAGGCGGGAGAGGATGGCTCGGCAATGGCTGATCTGCTGCGCCATGGTGCTCAGATCCTCGCGCGTTTCGGGATCATCGCAGCACTTGGCTTGCAGGGTGTCGATGATCAGACGCATTGTGCCCAGCGGCGTGCCCATCTCATGTGCCGCGCCAGCGGCCAGGTTGGCCATGGCGACGATGCGTTCGTTGCGCAGCCTGCGCTCCCGAGCGTGTGCGAGTGCGAGGTCGCGGGCACGGACGGTCGCGGTCATGCGTGACACATACCACGTGATGACTAGTGCCGACACTGCGAAAGTGCCCCACATCCCGGCCAGGTGCCAATCGATGGCGCGTGTCGGGTCTGCGAGGCCAAGGGGGCGATGATGCGTCCACAGCCAGGAGTAGACCGAGATCGACAGTGCTGCGAGCAACCAGGTTTGCATCGCTGGCAGCACGGCGGCGCCGACGGCAATCAGTGGCAGGAAAAGCGAAATGAGTGGATTGGTGGCACCCCCCGTCAGGTAGAGCACAGCGCTCCAGGCGGCCAGGTCCACCACCAGTTCGAGGAGCAGGCCCCAAGGCCCGGGTTCGTGGCGTGCAAGGAAAACGAACCGGGTCATCGCGTTCCATGCCCCGAGTGCGCCGGCGATGAGCAGGATCGGGACGGCGGGAATGCTGATGCTCAGCGCGGGCGCGGCGGCGATGGCTAGCACCAGCATGGCGGCGACCGAATACCAGCGCAGTGACACAAGTCGTACGAGCGGACGGCTGTCGGCGCGCGGCGCCGTGGTGTCTGGCAGGGAGAGCGTGGGCGTTGGCATCGCTCCACATTATGGCGGAAGCCCAGACGCGGCGCTCTGGTGCGACGAACTGCCGCAGCGCGCTTGGATGTGTTTGGAGTAGGCTTCTGCGCGATGAATCAATGGAAGGGAATGTCATGAAGAATGTTCGAAACTTGGCGGCGGCGCTGGTGCTGTCCTGTTCTGCGGTGGCCGCGATGGCGGGCGATGTGACGGTCAGCGAGCCTTGGGTGCGCGGCACGGTGGCTGCGCAGAAAGCCACTGGCGCGTTCATGGGGCTGACGGCGGCGAAACCGATGCGGCTGGTCGGGGCAAGCAGCCCGGCGGCGCCGGTGGTCGAGGTTCACGAGATGAGAATGGAAAACGATGTGATGAAGATGCGTCCGGTGGCGGCGATTGACCTGCCGGCGGGCCAGACGGTGGCACTCAAGCCCGGCGGCTATCACATCATGCTGATGGGGCTGACCGCGCCGCTGAGTGCGGGCGCCACCGTGCCGCTGACGTTGCGCTTTGAGGCGGCCGACGGACAGCGAGAAGACGTCCAGGTGGAGGCGCCCGTGCGTGAGCTGGCAGCGCCCGCCATGAAAATGAAGCACGGCGTGCACTGAGTCATCGCGTCGGTTGCTCCGAGGCCGCCTGCGGGCGGCCTTTTTTCTTGGGGCGACATCGCCTGTCTGTCAGACGGGGTATGATCCGGCCGAACGCTTATTCAGGAGGTTCGGCATGGCTTGCATTCTTGTCACCGGCGGTGCGGGGTATATCGGATCGCACACCTGCGTTGCGCTGCTCGCGGCAGGGCACGAGGTCGTTGTGGTCGACAATTTCAGCAACAGCAATCCACTTGCGTTGACACGTGTTGCCCAGATCGCCGACCGACCGGTGGCGGCAGTCCATGAGGTCGACATCCGCGACCGCGCGGGGCTGGAGGCGGTGTTTGCCGCGCGGCGCGTGGATGCAGTGATCCACTTTGCCGGCCTGAAAGCGGTAGGTGAATCGGTGCAGAAACCGCATGCCTACTACGACAACAATGTCACCGGCACGCTGGTGCTGTTGGAGGTGATGGCGGCGCATGGCGTCAAACGCATGGTGTTCAGCTCGTCGGCAACGGTGTATGGGGACCCGGCCAGCGTGCCGATTCGCGAAGACTTTCCGACCGGGCCGACCAACCCTTATGGGCGGACCAAGTGGATGCTCGAGTTCATCCTGCAGGATGTGGCGGCGGCAGACCCGAGCTGGCAAATGGCCTTGCTGCGCTACTTCAACCCGGTTGGGGCGCATCCCTCGGGGCTGATCGGCGAAGACCCCAACGGCATCCCGAACAATCTGATGCCCTATGTCAGTCAGGTGGCCGTGGGCAAACTGGCCGAACTGAACGTGTTTGGCGACGATTATGTGACGGTGGATGGCACGGGCGTGCGCGACTACATTCATGTGGTCGATCTGGCGCTCGGGCACGTGCGCGCGGTCGAGCGACTGATGGCGGGTGCAGGGGTGCTGACGCTGAATCTCGGTACTGGCCGCGGCTACAGCGTGCTGGAGGTGGTCAAAGCCTTCGAGCAGGCATCCGGCAAGTCCGTGCCCTACCGGATCGCGCCGCGCCGTGCGGGCGACATCGCGCAGTGTTATGCCGACCCGGCGCTGGCCTTGGCTGAACTGGGGTGGCGTGCGGAGCATGGTCTGGCGGATATGTGCGCCGATGCCTGGCGCTGGCAGTCTGGCAACCCCGACGGTTACGGCGCCTGAGCGTGCAAGCGGGTGTCGCGCTGGACGCCGAAAGGCGGCCCGCCTATGATGCGGTTTGTTTTTGCACAAAAGTAAATCATGACCGGCTCCGCCACTGACAACGCCACCCACGAAGCCTTGCGCCTGTTCCGCAGCATTTATGCTGGCGTACGCCACCATTTGCAGAATATCGAGCGGCGCTGTGGCGCCAGCGGTGCTCAGGTGTGGGCCTTGGCTCTGGTCGCTCGCCAGCCCGGCATCCGGGTCACCGAGCTGGCAGTCGCGATGGCCATCCACCCGTCGACGGCCAGCAACCTGCTGGCCAAGGCCGAGAAGGGGGGCTTGCTGCGACGCGAGCGTTCGCAGGCGGATCAGCGAGTAGTCAAACTTTATCTGACCGAGCTTGGCGTGGCCACCTTGGCCAAAGCGCCCGAGCCGGTCGCGGGTTTGCTGCCCGACGCGCTGGCCCGTTTGCCGCAGGACGTGTTGCTCCGTCTCAGCGCTGACCTGCAACTGCTGGCGACCCGCATGGCTGTGCAGGAAGATGCTGCCGGCCGGCCCTTTTCCGAACTCTGAACGACCCATCGACCGGCGCCGACGATGAATTGGCCGTTTCTGCCCGCGTGGCCACCTGATATCAATGGCTTCATTCTGTTCGGCCTGCTCATGCTGGCCGGACTGCTCGGTGGCGAGGCTGCGCACCGCAGCGGCTTCGTGCCGCGCATCACGGGCTTCATCGCGATCGGTTTTGTGCTTGGCCCCAGTCTGGCCGGCGTGCTCACTGCCGAGATGCTCGACGGTGCCCAGGTGTTCGTTGATGTCGCACTTGGGCTGATTCTGTTTCAGCTGGGGCGCCTCCTCGATCTGTCGCTGGCCCGGCGGGAGCGTTCGCTGTTTGCCGCGGCCATTGCGGAAGCCGGTCTCGCCTTCGCGGGGATTTTTGCGGTGCTGACCCAGTTTGGTATCGCACCGATGCAGGCGGCGGTCGCTGCGGCGATCGGCATTTCATCGTCCCCCGCGGTGGTGCTGCTGGTGGTCAAGGAACTCGGCGCCAAGGGGCCGCTGACGGATCGCAGCCTGATGCTGGTGGCGATGAACAACATCTTCTCCTTTCTCGCCTACACCGCTTTGTTGCCCTTTATTCACTACGCGCACAACTCGGGCTGGGAGATTGCCGTACTTGAGCCCTTGTATGTGCTTGGTGTGTCCCTGGGTATCGCCGGCGTGTTTGCGTGGTTGTTGCTGCGGTTGGCGCGCATGCTGCCCAAAGACGAAACCACGCAGTTCGCGCTGTTGATCGGCATGGTTGTTGGCACGGTCGGGGTGGCCCAGTTGGCCAACGGCTCGATGCTGCTGAGTCTGCTTGCGCTCGGCGTCATGACCCGCAACCTCGATCGCCATTCGCATGTGTTGCCGGTTGATTTTGGCAACGGCGGGGAGATCTTCTTTGTGATCCTGTTCGTTGTGGCAGGTGCCAGATTGCACCTGGCGGACCTGAGCTCCGCCGGCTTTGCGGCCGTCGCCTTCGTATTGGCGCGCTTCCTCGGCAAGAGTGCAGGCGTGATGTTGCTGACCCGCGCCGGGCTGGATTTTCGGCAGTCTGCGCTGACCGGTCTGACGCTTGTGCCCATGGCGGGTATGGCGATCGGCCTGACGCAGATGACTGCCGCACGCTACCCTGAGTTTGCGGCGACCTTGTCGGCCATTGTGCTCGGCGCCATCGTGATCCTCGAAACCATCGGGCCGCTATTGACCGAGTACGCGCTCAAACAAAGCGGCGAGGTGCCTGGCATCCTCGCCGGAGGGGCGCGAGCGCCGGTGAATGACGGTGCGCCGACGGGCGACGCGCCTGAGGTTTCGGCAGTCATGGAGAGCAAAGATGCGTAACGTGCTTTTGGCGGTGTTGGTGGTGTTGGCGGCGGTGTTCGCGCTGCAGAACTTTCATACCGTGGAGCTGAGCTTTGTCATCTGGCGTTTTGAGTCCTCGCTCTCCGTCGCACTCCTGCTGGCCTTGGTGCTTGGCGTGTTGATCGGGGCGCTGGCGATGCTGCCCTGGACCTTGCGTACGCGCAAAGAAGTCCGCCAGGTCCGCCACCAGCTGGCGGATGCCGCGGTGCCCCCCGCGACCCCGCGGTCGTCGCCTGCGCCCGCGACATTGCCGGCCCAGAACAAACCTCGGTGAACGCGCTGTCGCGGCTGAGTCAGCCCTTGCTCACTGTGGGCGGCGCAGATGCCTCGTCGGCCGGTGCCTCATCTTGCTGTTGCCCTGGTGGGGTGCGCGCAGGTCGAGCGCGCGCTGATGCGTCTGGCCCGAAACCAGCGCGAGGCTTTCAGTGATTCGGGGGTGTGCGCCATCGGTGTCGGGATGCCGTTTCCGCGGCGTGATTTGCATGTGCGCCTGCCAAAGGCGTCGCGACTGAGTCCGGCACCGGCGCAACAAGCGCGTGAGCACTACCAGTTGCGGCGAATTCGATTTCGGTGTTGCACGTCGCTGGGCAGATGTTTCTGCATTGCCTCGAGGCGCTGCTCCAGGAGCTTGGCCGCCTGCTCGAATGTGCTTCGATTCAGCTGGGGTAACTCGCTCTGTCGGGCGATGAGCCGTGCAAACAGCTCGATGTGATGTTTGCGCTGCTGGCTGTCAGACGACAGAAAAATACCCAGACCGGCTTGATCAAGCGTTTCGAGTACTTTGAGACGACGTTCGACGCGGCGCAGATACCGGCTTTGTGGATCCCGGGCGGTGCTGGGTGTCGGGTCCGGCATGGCAGACCTCCTTGGCGGCAAGTGGGGGTGCTGATAGACGGCACATTGCCCCGTCTGTCAGCACTTCCCAAATTAGCACACGCGTTTGGTCGCCGTGGCGCGCAGGCGCTACCCGGCCGATAACGGCCGCTGACCGGATCGGGGGTGATTACGCGTGATGAATCGTGGTGCCCAGGCGCGCAATGAATTGTGCGATCCATTGCGGATGCGCTGGCCAGGCGGGTGCGGAGACCAGGTTGCCGTCCGTCATGGCCGCATCCACCGCGATACTTTCGAAATGACCGCCCGCGGCGCGCACATCCGGGCCACAGGCTGGGTAGGCCGTGCAGTGTTTGCCGCGCAGCACGTCGGCAGCGGCCAGCACCTGCAAGCCATGGCAGACGGCGGCGATCGGCTTGTTGGCCTGGTCGAAGTGCCGCACGATCTCGAGCACGCGCGGGTTGAGGCGGATGTACTCGGGCGCCCGCCCGCCAGGGATGCACAGACCGTCGTAGTCGGCCGGGTCGATCGCCTCGAAGCTGGCATTGAGTGTGAAGTTGTGACCGCGCTTCTCGGTGTAGGTCTGGTCACCTTCAAAATCATGAATAGCAGTCGCGATCTGGTCGCCGGCCTGTTTGTCCGGGCACACGGCGTGCACCGTGTAGCCGATGGCCAGCAGGGCCTGAAACGGTACCATCAGTTCATAGTCTTCGACGAAATCGCCGGTCAGAATCAGAATTTTTCGAGTCATGCTTGTCTCCTCCAGGGGTGGGCTTCGCGCAGGGGTGACATCGTCGCGAAGGCAACTACACTGTAGGGAGCCGGCTGGCGCTTGGGGTAGTAGTGAGGTGCTACAAGGAGCTGAGATGTGCAATTTGTATTCGGGGCAGGACCCGGCCAACTACGAGACGGTAAAGCGCTCGATCCGTCTGAATGGCCATGTCACCAGCGTGGCGCTGGAGCGTCAGTTCTGGGACATTCTCGAGCGCCTGGCGGCGACCGAGGGATTCAGCTTGCCGCAGTTTCTCGCGCGTCTGTACGGGGAGCTCGTGCACAAGCGCGGCGATGTGGGCAATTTTTCGTCCTTGCTGCGGGTGGCCTGCACGATTTATCTGAGCCGGGGCGAACAGCCTTCCGACGAGGTCTCGGCGGCCGCTGCCGCCTAAACCGCCATTCAGGCCGCGTACGCTGGCAGCGGATTGCCCGGCGTCTCGGCTGACGGCCGGCCGATCAGATAGCCCTGCGCGTATTCGATACCAATCTCTTCGAGCAGGGCGAGAATCTCTTCGCTTTCGACAAATTCGGCGATGACTTCGATATCGAGTTCGCGCGCAAGCGCCGTGATGCTGCGCACAAAAACCTGGTCGCGATCGTTGTTGAGCATGTTGGCGACGAAATCACCCTCGATCTTGAGGAAGTCGAAGGTAAAGTTGCGCAGGTAGTGGAAGGAGGAGAAGCCTGAACCGAAGTCGTCGATCGCCAGCTTGAAGCCCTCTGAGCGCAGCTCCGACAAGAAACGCTGCATCAGGGCCAGGTTCTTGACCGTGTCGCGCTCGGTGATTTCGAACACGATGCGTTCCGGCGGAAAGCCCGATGCCGCCACGACGGCGCGCAAGGTGGCGGTGAATTCCGACAGCACCAGTGCCCGCGGCGAGAGGTTGAAGAACAGGTAGCCGTCGTAGTCGGTGCCTTGTATTTTGGTCAATGCCGCTTCGATGACGATGGCGTCGAGGCGGTGGATCACACCGACTTTCTCGGCAATTTCGATGAATTGATCGGCGCGAATGCTCTCACCGTTGAGCTCGATGCGCGAAAGCACCTCCAGTGCGGCGATCTTGTGGTTGCCCACCCCCATGATCGGCTGGAAATAAGGCGTGATGCGCTTTTCTTCCACCGCAGCCAGCACCGCCACACCCATTTCGGACAAATCACGGAACACCGCCATGACGTCGGCGTTGGTGGGCAGGCGCACACGCTCTTTGCCCTCGGCCTTGGCGCGATACATCATGGTGTCGGCAAACAGGAACAAGTCCTTTGCATCGGCGGCATGGTCGGGGAAGACTGCCACGCCGATGGAGGCGGACGCATGCGCCCGTTCGCCGTTCTTGGTCTCGATCGACACGCCGCGCGCCACGTCGAGCACGCGCTGCGCCACCGTGTAGCCTTGCTCCATGTCGGCCTCGGGCAGCACCACCACGAACTCGTCGCCACCGTAACGGGCGAAAATGTCGCCCGGTCGCAGGGCCGCGCTGACACTGCTGGCGAACTGCTGCAAAAATCGGTCGCCGCTGGCGTGGCCGTAGTGATCGTTGATGAGCTTGAAGTTGTCCAGATCGAGCAGCAGCAAGGTAAAGGGCACCGAGTGGCGCTGACTGCGGCCGATCTCGTAGCCGAGCAGCTCCCAGAACACCCGCTGGTTGTAGAGACTGGTGAGCGGGTCGCGGGTGGCGTAGTACTCCAGATCGCGGGTGTATTTGTGGATCGCCTTGATTGAGCCGACCACGTTGAGCAGCGTCGACAGAATGCTCTCCAGCACCAGCATGTGCGTCTGGTCGGTGAGGGTTTCGGTGTGCACACCGATGCCGACGATGCCCCCGATTTTTGGCTGCTCGACAAACAAGGACTTCACCTTGAGTGCCAGATCGGCGGTATCGACATCGTCGGCGAGTGGCTGCGTGCTGTCGTGATGATGGCGTAGCGTCACCTCGGCCGGGCCGGACAATCTCGGGTGGGTCTGCACCGCCTCCGAAATCTGCGCTTCGACCTTGGCGCGCAAGCTGGCGCTGGGCTGGCCGTGCCAGAACACGTCGACGTCAAAGGCCTCGTCGTCGATCTGAAACACCGAAAACAGTACATGCACCTCGATCATCGCGTTGATGTCGCTCAGCAACTGGGTGACGTACTCGCGCCAGTCGCGAATCACGTCCGAGGTGATGACGAATTTTTCGAGCAAACCAATCTCGAACAACAGGATGTCCTTGTCGACCGCAATCGAACGCAGCCGTGTGGCCAGCGTGCCGAGCGCGTGCTGGATGCGTTCGATCTCTTCGAAACCTTGATGTGCGCGCGGGCTGCTCAGTTGTTTCAGGTCGGCGACGGTGCTGATGGCGTTGACTTGGGCCTCGACGCCGTCAACGCTCCGACCGATGCGGCGGCTGACCCACCAGACCGCGCCGCTGGCAATGCCGGCACCCAGCAGCAGGCTGGGCATTGCGCTGAAGAAAAAGGCCCACAGCGCTTCGGATACCACTTGAGCGAGCGGTGCGCGCACCTCGATGGCGCCCAGGACCTGCCCTTCCTGAACCTGCGTGTGGCAGTTCAGGCAGCGCGCTTCGGCCTTGAGCGGGACCACGGTGCGCAGCACGCCGTTGGTGCTTTGCTCCTGCGCGCTGCCGGAACGCAGGGCGGCCTGCACCATGGCGTCGGGTGAGCGGCTGGGGTCGGATATCTCGGTTGCGCCGTAGATGCGAATGCTCTGGTCCGGATTGCCGGCACGCAGCGCAGTATCGAAGGCGCGTGCCTGCTCGGGATGCCAGCCCGTGTTCATCACTTCGTAAAGCGCCGCTTGCGTCAGCCGGGCGTTTTCGGCCGCCTGGGTGCGCGCATGCCGGGTCAGCGTGTCTTCAAAGCCGCGGGTGACGGCAAACCAGCTGCCGCCGACAAATACCAAGCCAACGATGGCTGAGGTCAGCAGGATGAAGAAGCGAATGCTCATGGGCACGGCCGTGACAATGCAGTGTGCGAAACGCTACGCTGCTTGCCGGGTGCCTGATTTGTGCTGAATCAATTTTTGAATGGCGGGATCTCGTCCGAGATCACCGCGTGCTGCGGTTCTTCCGCAATACGAGTCAGTATGGGCGCGAGGTATTTTCCGGTGTGGCTGCCGCGTGTGGCCGCGATGGTTTCTGGTGTGCCGGCGGCCAGAATGGTGCCCCCGCCGTTGCCGCCCTCTGGGCCGAGGTCGATCAGCCAGTCAGCGGTCTTGATCACATCCAGGTTGTGTTCGATCACCACCACCGTGTTGCCATGGTCGCGCAGGCGATGCAGCACCGCCAGCAGCATTTCGATGTCCTGGAAGTGCAGGCCGGTGGTCGGCTCGTCGAGGATGTAGAGGGTGCGGCCGGTGTCGCGCTTGGACAACTCCAGCGCCAGCTTGACGCGTTGCGCCTCGCCGCCCGACAGCGTGGTCGCGCTCTGGCCGAGGCCGATGTAGCCGAGACCGACGTCGTCCAGGGTCTGCAGCTTGCGCGCGACGGTGGGCACTGGCGCGAAAAACTCCAGTGCCTGCGCCACGGTCATGGACAGCACGTCGTGAATGGTCTTGCCCTTGTAGCGCACATCCAGCGTCTCGCGGTTGTAGCGCTTGCCGTGGCACACGTCGCAGGGCACATACATGTCGGGCAAAAAGTGCATCTCGACCTTGATCAGGCCGTCACCCTGGCAGGCCTCGCAGCGCCCGCCTTTGACGTTGAAGGAGAAGCGCCCCGGCCCATAGCCACGGGTGCGCGCCTCGGGCACGCCGGCAAACAGCTCGCGGATCGGGGTCAGCAGGCCGGTGTAGGTGGCCGGGTTGGAGCGTGGCGTGCGGCCGATGGGCGACTGGTCGACATTGATGACCTTGTCGAAAAAGGCCAGCCCTTCCACATGCTCGTAGGGTGCCGGTTCGGCGTTGGAGCCATACAGATGGCGCGCCGCCACGGCATACAGGGTGTCGTTGATCAGGGTCGATTTGCCAGAGCCGGACACCCCGGTCACGCAGGTGAACAGCCCGACAGGCAAGTGCAGGTCGGCCCCTTTGAGGTTGTTGCCGGTGCAGCCGCGCAGCACCAGCTCGCGGTCTTCACGCGGGGCCACGCGCTGGGCCGGGATGGCGATGGCGCGTCGGCCCGACAGATAGGCGCCGGTGAGCGAATCGGGGTGGTGGATGATGTCTTCAGGCAGCCCCTCGGCCACCACCTCGCCGCCATGCACGCCAGCGCCGGGGCCCATGTCTACCACGTGGTCGGCGGCGCGGATGGCGTCTTCGTCGTGCTCGACCACGATCACCGTGTTGCCCATGTCGCGCAGGCGCTTGAGCGTGCCGAGCAGGCGGTCGTTGTCGCGCTGGTGCAGGCCGATGGACGGCTCGTCGAGCACATACATCACGCCGGTCAGGCCGGAGCCGATCTGGCTGGCCAGGCGGATGCGCTGCGCTTCGCCGCCCGAGAGCGTGTCGGCCGAGCGCTGCAGGGTGAGGTAGTCGAGCCCGACGTTGATCAGGAAGTTCAGACGGTTCGTGACCTCGCGCACGATCTTGTCGGCGATCTGTGCGCGGTGGCCGGTGAGCTGTAAATTCTCGAAATAGTGGGCGCAGTCAGCCAGCGGTAGATGGCTCAGCTGGGGCAGCGTGTGGGTGCCGATGCGCACATTGCGGGCCTCGGCGCGCAGGCGGGCGCCTGCGCACACCGGGCAGGCCTGGGTGCCGCGCAGCTTGGCGAGCTCTTCGCGCACGGCCATCGAATCGGTCTCGCGGTAGCGGCGCTCGAGGTTGGGAATGATGCCCTCGAAGGGGTGCTCCTTGAGCACCGAGCGGCCGCTGTCCGACAGGTAGCGAAAGGCGATGGCCGTTTTGCCGCTGCCGTGCAGCACCACCTCGCGCACCTCTTCGGTCAGCGCTTCGAAGGGCGCCTCGATGTCGAATTTATAGTGCTTGGCCAGCGAGGTGAGCATCTGATAGTAAAACTGGTTGCGCCGGTCCCAGCCGCGGATCGCGCCGCCGGCCAGCGACAGCTCGCGATGCGCCACCACACGCTGCGCATCGAAGAACTCCATCGCGCCCAGGCCGTCGCATTTGGGGCAGGCGCCGGCCGGGTTGTTGAAGGAGAACAGGCGCGGCTCCAGCTCGGCCAGCGCAAAGCTGCACACCGGACAGGCGAAGCGCGACGAAAACAGATGCTCGGTGCCGCTGTCCATTTCCAGCGCGATGGCCCGGCCTTCGGCATGGGTGAGCGCGGTCTCGAAGGACTCGGCCAGGCGCTGGCGGGCGTCGCCTCGCACCTTGAGGCGGTCGACCACCACGTCGATGCTGTGGCGTTTGTTCTTGTCCAGCTTGGGCGCGGCGTCGAGGTCGACCACTTCGCCGTCGATACGCACCCGCACAAAACCCTGGGCACGCAGCTCCGAGAGCAGGTCGAGCTGCTCGCCCTTGCGGCTGGCCACCACCGGTGCGAGGATCATCAGCTTGGTGTCTTCGGGCAGCGCCAGCACATGGTCGACCATCTGACTCACGCTCTGTGCCTCGAGCGGGTTGTCCGGGTGGTCGGGGCAATAAGGCGTGCCGGCGCGGGCGAAAAGCAGGCGCAGGTAATCGTGAATTTCGGTGACCGTGCCCACGGTCGAGCGCGGGTTGTGGCTGGTGGCCTTCTGCTCGATGGAGATCGCCGGGCTGAGGCCCTCGATCAGATCGACATCGGGTTTTTCCATCAACTGCAGAAATTGCCGCGCGTAGGCTGACAGCGACTCGACATAGCGTCGCTGCCCCTCGGCATAGAGCGTGTCAAAGGCCAGCGACGACTTGCCCGAGCCCGACAGGCCGGTGATCACCGTCAGGCGATTGCGCGGCAGATCGAGATCAATGTTTTTGAGGTTGTGCGTGCGTGCACCGCGAATTCGAATGTTGTCCATGCCGGGCTTTTGTTACCGAGTTCGGGCCGCGCCAGGGCGGGCCCTTTTGAGATCTCGCCGGCCAGCCTGTCAGTCGATCGTGCACTGCAGCCCGCCGGGCGCAACCTGCTAATATACGCAATTCACTTCGCCCGGACCAAGTTTCGACCCCCATGGCCGATACCGATACCATGACATCCGCCGAAAGGCGCACCGGCGCGTCGCTGGCAGGCATCTTTGGCCTGCGCATGCTCGGCCTGTTCCTGATCCTGCCCGTGTTCGCGGTTTACGCGCGCGGCCTGCCCGGCGGCGACAACCTCACCCTGGTGGGCCTGGCACTGGGCATTTACGGCCTGACCCAGGCCTGCTTCCAGATTCCCTTCGGCATCGCCTCCGATCGCCTCGGCCGCAAGCCGGTCATCATCTTTGGCCTGCTGCTGTTTGCCGCGGGTTCAGTGATGGCGGCCATGGCTGAGACCCTGCCGTGGATCATCGCCGGCCGTGCCTTGCAAGGCGCGGGCGCCATTTCCGCGGCGGTTACCGCCCTGGCGGCCGACCTCACTCGCGAGCAGCATCGCACCAAGGTCATGGCCATGATCGGCTCCAGCATCGGGCTGGTGTTTGCCATCTCGCTGGTCGTCGCGCCGGTGCTGTATGCCGCCATCGGCATGTCGGGCATTTTCTGGATGACCGCCGGGCTCGCGCTGTTTGCCATTGTGGTGCTGCGCCGCGTGGTGCCCGACCCGCCCAAGGTCGAGGCCAAGATGGTGCGCTTCGCCGGCGTGCTGCGCGACGGCCAGCTGCTGCGCCTCAACCTCGGCATCTTTACGCTGCACACGGTGCAGATGGCCATGTTCGTGGTGGTGCCGGCGGCGCTGGTCGCTCGCGGCAACCTGCCGATCGCCGAGCACTGGAAAATCTACCTGCCCGCCGTGCTGGTCAGCTTCGCGCTGATGATTCCCGCCATCATCGTGGCCGAGCGCAAAAACTTGCTCAAACCCATTTTCATGGCGGCCGTCGCGTTGCTCACGCTCACCCAGATCGGCCTGTTGTTCGGCCGCGAACAGGTGTGGCAGATGGCCGTGTTGCTGGTCGCCTTCTTTGTCGCCTTCAATATTCTCGAAGCCACGCTGCCCTCGCTGGTCTCGCGCGTTGCGCCGCCGGCCTCCAAGGGCGCAGCGCTCGGCATTTACAACACCAGCCAGGCGCTTGGCCTGTTCCTGGGGGGCATGCTTGGCGGCGTGCTCAGTCAGCACTTCGGACCCGGCAGCGTTTTTGTCGTCACCGCGCTCATGGCTCTGCTGTGGTTGGGTGTCGCCATGACCATGTTGCCGCCGCCCAAAGTGGCCGCGCGCAGCTACCCGATCGCCGCCACGGTAGACATCGAGGCTGTACGCCGGCAAATTCTCGATTTGCCCGGCGTACGCGAAGCCGTCATTGAACACGATGCGCGCATGGCGCATCTCAAAGTCAATCTGGACCGGTGGGACGAATCCCGCCTGCGCCAACTCATCGGAGGAGAAGTCTGAAATGGCATCGGTCAATAAAGTAATTCTGGTCGGCAACCTGGGCCGCGACCCGGAAATCCGCTACGCCCCGTCCGGCGACGCCATCTGCAACGTCAGCATCGCCACCACGGATACCTGGAAAGACAAGCAAACCGGCGAGAAGAAAGAAGCCACCGAATGGCACCGCGTGGTGTTCTTCGGCAAGCTTGCTGAAATCGTAGGTCAGTACCTCAAGAAAGGTCGCGCCATCTACGTCGAAGGCCGCCTGCAGACGCGTAAGTGGCAAGACCAGAACGGTCAGGACCGCTACACCACCGAAATCCGCGCCAGCGAAATGCAAATGCTCGGCGGTCGTGAAGGTGGCGGCGGCAGCGGCGGCGACGCCCCCATGGACGACGGCGGCTACGACCAGCGCCCGGCCAGCAACAGCCGCCCCGCGCCGCAACAGCAGCGCCCGCAGCAAGGCGGCGGTGGCAACAAGCCGGCACCGGCCAGCGGGTCGGGCGGTGGGTTTGGGGATTTTGACGACGATATTCCGTTCTGATTCAGCCCAATTCGGGCTCCTCAGATGGTGAAACGGGGCGCTTTCGGGCGCCCCGTTTTTTTATGCGTAGCCGGGATGCTGCGCAGTCATTGCCGCGGCTATCCGCCGCAAGCCTTCGTCCAGCGTTTGGCGCGGGCAACCAAAATTGAGTCGTACGAACCCCGGTGGGGCGCCGAAGTGGCGGCCGTCGGAGAGGCCGATGCCGTGGTCTTCGAAGAAGGCGGCGGGGTCGGTGAGGCCGGCGTCGCGGCAGTCGATCCAGGCCAGGTAGGTGGCTTCGGGGCGGGTGGTGCGCAGGCCGGGGATGGCGGCGATGGCGTCGACGACGCGGTCGCGGTTGCCGCGCAGGTAGTCGATGAGGGCGCGGCGCCAGGGGTCGCCGTCGCGGTAGGCCGCTTCCGTGGCGACCAGGCCGAGGACGTTGGGGTAGGGGATGAGGCCGTGCATGGCGCGTTGGTAGCGCTTGCGCAGCGAGGCGTCGGGAATGATGGCGAAGCCGGCGTAGAGCGGGGCAATGTTCCAGGTTTTGCTGGGCGCCATGAGGGTGATGCTGCGCCGGGCGATGGATTCGTTGAGCGCGGCGATGGGGGTGTGCGTGCCGTCGAGGACGAGGCCGCAGTGGATGTCGTCGGAGCAGACGATGAGGTCGTGCGCCTCGGCGCGTTCGGCCAGGGCGGTGAGTTCGTCGCGGGTGAACACGCGGCCGACCGGGTTGTGCGGGTTGCACAGCAGCAGCATGCGGGTGCGCGCGTCGATGGCGGCGTCGACCGCGTCCCAGTCCCAACCCCACTGGTTTCCGTCTTCAACCAGCGCGACGGTTTGCAGGGTGCGCCCGGTGTTGGCGGGGGCGTGCAGAAAGGGCGGGTAAACCGGGGTGGCGGTGAGCACGCCGTCGCCGGGTTCGCCTGCAATGGCGCAGGCGACATTGAAGCCGGTGACCACGCCGGGCAGCCAGACCAGCCAGTCGGGGTCGATGCGCCAGTCGTGGTCGTGTTCGATGCTTTGAACGACGGTGTCGATCAGCGATTGCCAGGGGCCGGCGTAGCCAAAGACTTTTTGGTCGATGCGCGCATGCAGGGCGTCGAGGATGGGCTGCGCCGTGGCGAAGTCCATGTCGGCGACCCACATGGGCAGGATGTCGCGACCGGCGTAGCGCGCCCATTTTTCGTCGGGGATGGCGCGGCGGTCGATGACGGTGTCGAAGTCAAACATGGGGTGTCGGGCTTGAATGTGGCAAACGGGCCTGTGAGTGTATCAAGCCCGTTTGCGGTATTGCGCGTTGCGTGGCTCGATGGCTAGATGCCACCGCCGTGATGCTCAACGAAGTGTTTGAGCACCATCTTGAGCGTGCTCAGCCGGTGCTTGTCGCCTTTGGCGCGCGCGGCTTCGATGTCGTCGCAGATCATGCGTTTGATGCGCTTTTCGCCGCTGGCGGTGTGGGTGAGGTAGTTGCCGAGCTCGACGGCGACCATTTCGGGCAGATGCTCATGCTCCGCGATGGCGAGGATTTCTTCTTCGGTGAGTTCGGAAAGTTCAATACAGTCCTGAATCGTTAGCATGATGGCTCCCTCCTTGTTGGACGCGCGAGGGGGAGGTATCACCGGATTCAGGCTGCGCCGGCGATACCGCTCGGCGTCATGACGTTTTGATTACAGTAAATCACTGATACACATTCGAAAGATTGATCCGTGGCAATGGCTTGGCGGATGCCCGCTAAAATGAGTGTCATGCTGATTCAATGGAGAGTGGAATGTCGGTGCTGATCCCCTGGCCGGACGATATTTATGCGGTCGATGCGTGTTATATGCGCCCGCAACTGGCGGCGATTCATCTGATCCGTTCGGGCGACCGGGTGGCGATTGTCGATACCGGCAACAATGCCTCGGTGCCGCATGTGATGGCGGCGCTGGCCGAGCTTGGGCTGAGTGCCGAGGCGGTCAGCCATGTGTTGCTGACGCATATCCATCTGGACCACGCCGGTGGCGCGGGCGCCTTCATGGCGGCCTGCCCGAATGCGACGTTGGTGGTGCATCCGCGCGGTGCGCGGCATATGGCTGATCCGTCGAAGCTGTGGGCGGGCACGGTGGCGGTGTATGGCGAGGCGGACGCGACGGCCCGTTACGGCGAGATTTTGCCGATTGCAGCCGAGCGCATTGTCGAGGCGACCGACAACATGCTGATCGATCTCAACGGTCGTGTCTTGCGGGTGGCTGATACGCCGGGGCATGCGCGACATCATGTGTGCTATTTCGACGAACGTAGCCGTTCGTGGTTTACCGGCGATGTGTTCGGCCTGTCGTATCGTGAGCTGGATCGCGATGGCATGGCCTTCGTGTTTCCGAGCACCACGCCGGTGCAGTTCGATCCGCCGGCGCTGCATGCGTCTATCGACCGCTTGATGGCGGCGGAACCGAGCGCGATGTATCTCACCCACTTCAGCCGGGTCACCGACCTGCCCCGGCTGGCGGCTGATCTGCACCGCCTGATCGACGCGCATGTGGCCATCGCCAAGGCCGGCGCGGGGGCGATCGACCATCGTCACCAGATCATCCGTTCCGGCCTGTCGGCGCTGTTGCGTGACGAGGCCCGGCGTCAGCAATGGACGCTGGATGAGACGGCGCTGTTTGATCTGTTTGCGGTGGATATCGAGCTGAATGCGCAGGGTCTGGAGGTGTGGCTGGATAGCGGGGTGTGAGCTTGCGCTAGGGTTTTTCACCCAGCGCCTCGAATTTGGCCTGAGCGCCGCGGTCGCCCTGCAGCGCGGCTTGCAGATACCAATGGCGGGCGAGGCGGGTGTCTTGCTCGACGCCATAGCCTTCTTCGTACATGTGGCCGATCAGGTATTGCGCGCCGGGGTCGCCGGCGTTGGCGGCAGCGCGATACCAGTGGGCGGCGTGGGCGTAGTCCTGCGGTACGCCCTGGCCCAGGAAGTACAGTGTGGCCAGTGAAATTTGCGCTTCCATGTGACCTTGCTCGGCGGCGCGGCGATACCACTCGGCGGCGGTCGAGAAGGACCGGGTGACATGGTCACCATGGTCGTAGAGCAGGGCAAAATTGAATTGGGCCTGTGGCAGGCCGGCCTGGGCGGCGCGGCGCAACCACTGCCACATCGCGTTGGCGTTGTCGGTTTCGGTTTCGCCGCGGTAGAGCATCATGGCGAGGTTGAATTGGGCGAGGCGGTTGCCGCGGCGCCCGGCCACTTCGAAATAGCGTGCGGCCGTGGCATGATCGCCGCCTTCGTAGGCCTCGGTGCCGCTTTGCGCGATGCGAAGGGTTTCGAGGGTTTGCGCTTGCGCCGGAGTGGTGGCTGCGCCCGTGGAAAACGACAGCGTCAGCGCAAGCGCCAGGGCAAGGGGTCGAAAAGGCATGTGGGGCTCCAACGGGTTTTTCGTTGGAGCTTGATGCGCGCTTGGAGTTCAGTGAGATGAGTATTTCGCAGTCAGTCGATCGTGAGCGGCGTTTTGGCGGTGTGGCGCGCTTGTATGGCGGGGCGGCGCTGGCGCGCTTGCAGCAGGCGCGCGTGGCGGTGGCGGGCATTGGCGGGGTGGGCTCGTGGGTGGTCGAGGCGCTGGCGCGCAGCGGCGTGGGGCATCTGCGGCTGATTGATCTCGACCATGTGGCCGAGTCGAACATCAACCGCCAGATACACGCGCTCGACGACACGCTTGGGCAGGCCAAGGTCGAGGCCATGGCGGCGCGCATCCGGCTGATCGACCCGGGCATCGTCGTTGAATGCATCGATGATTTCGTGACCGAAGACAATGTGGCCACCACGCTCGCCGGGCCGGTCGATCTGGTGGTCGACGCGATCGATGACTTGTCCGCCAAGGCGGCGATCGTGCTGCACTGCCGGCGTCACGGTATCCGGCTGATTACGTTGGGGGCGGCTGGCGGGCAGACCGACCCGACGCGGATCGTGATTGGTGATTTATCGCGCACCGAGCAAGATCCGCTGCTGGCCCGGTTGCGCAAGCGCCTGCGACAGAAGCACGGCTTTGCGCGCAATCCAGCGCGGCGTTTTGGTATTGACGCGGTGTATTCGACCGAGCCGCTGCGCTACCCCGAGGGCAGCTGCGACGCCGTGGTCGGGCCCGCCGGGCTCAACTGTGCCGGCTTTGGCTCCAGCATGGCGGTGACGGCCAGCTTTGGCTTGGCGGCCGCCAGCCGGGCGATCGATCGCCTGCTGGCACCTGTCTCCGATTCAGGGCAGGAATAAGGCCGGGTCGACTGGCGTGCCATTCAGAAACACGCTCCAGTGCAGGTGCGGCCCGGTGGCCCGGCCGGTCTGCCCCACGGTGCCAACGGTTTTGCCTTGGGCGATTGGCGTGCCGGCGGCGATGGCGACGCTGTCCAGGTGGCAGAACATCGAGATCAGGCCTTGTCCGTGGTCGATAAATACCGTGTTTCCGTTGAAGAAAAAATCGCCCACATGGGTGACCACGCCGGCGGCTGGCGCCACGATGGGTGTGCCTTTGCCGGCGGCGATGTCGAGCCCGCGGTGCGGTGCACGCGGCTGCCCATTGAAGGTGCGGCGCAGGCCAAAGGCACTGGAGCGCCGGCCGGGCACGGGCGTGACGAAGTCGAGCTGTACTGCATCGGTGTCGCGGAACAGGGTCTTGACTTCATTTTGCGTGGCCGCCTCGGCTTCGATGCGGCGCAGGTCGGCCGGGTCCGGCTCGACCATGCGCTGATTCTTGAGGCGCAGGTGCTGCACCGGATAGGCTTTGTCCTTGAGGGTCAGGCTCAGTGCCGAGGCCTTGCCCTGACGCTTCACCGCGACGCTGTGCTTGCCGGGCGCGAGATCGAGCGGCAGCCCGATCCAGGCCGTCCACTGCGTGCCCTCGCGCCGCACCAGTACCGGCGTGTCGCCGAAGCGCACGCTTGGGCGCGGCTCGCTGGCGGGCGCGATGGTGAGGCGGGCGATGCCGCCAGGCACCAGTGAGGGGGTGGGGGCGCTGAGCGCCCAGGGGCTGACAAGGCAGAACGCAGCGGCCAGCAGGGCGCGACGCCATGGGGGCAGGGATGTCATCATGGGCGCATGATAACGACTTGTGCCTGGCGACACACGCCGCGACGGAGGCACGACCCACAAGGAGAAACAGATGGCGGCAAAGGGCATTGTACTTTTCGGACATGGCGCGCGCGACCCGGAATGGGCCGGTCCCATGAAGCGCGTGGCCGCGCGTATTGCCGCGCGTTCGCCCGACACACCGGTGGGTGTGGCCTTCATGGAGTTCCTGACACCGACGCTGAACGAGGCTGTCGATGCGCTTGCGGCGGCGGGCGTCGAGCACATCACCGTGGTGCCGGTCTTTCTGGCGCAGGGCGGGCATTTGAAGCGCGATGTGCCCCTGCTCGTGGCCGAGGCAGCAGCGCGTCATCCGGCGCTAGCGATCACGCAGGTGCTTGCGGCGGGCGAGTCCGACGGCGTGGTCGAGGCACTTGCAGATTATGCCTTGGGGGTTGCATGATGTTGGGGTGATTTTTTATTGCTCAACATCGACACCCGACAGGTTCTTGTGACGACACCCTCAGACCTTCCGTCCGACGTTTCTCCCGCCGTACCGCGCAAGGGCGGCTGGGTGGCGGCGTGGGTGGCGGTCGGCCTGGTCGTCCTCGCGCTGGCGAGCTGGGTGGGGATGCAGGCGCGGGTGCTGGAGACCGCCCGGCAGCAGTTTGCCGACGATGCCGATGCGGTGGTGGCGACGGCGGAGGCGCGTCTGGCGCGCTTTGCCGAAGTTCAGCGCGGCGCGGCAGGTTTGGTTCGCGTGGCGGTGACGGTGCCCACCGGCGACTGGGAGGCCTATGTTGATGGGCTCAAGTTGGCGCGTGTGTTTCCGGGCTTTTCCAGCCTGTCGCTGGGCTGGCGTATTTCGCCGGAACGACGCGATCAGCTCGACGCGTGGGTGAGTGGGGCCGTCGGGGAGTATTTCGATATCCGGCCCGCCGGCGAGCGGCCCGTGTATCTGCCCGTGGTGCGGGTGGCGCCGGCGCCGATGGATCTGTCGCGGGTGCTGGGCTTTGATCTGTTGTCGGACCCGGTACGTCGCGTAGCGGCCGAGTATGCCTGGCGCGTGGGTGATGTGGCCTTGTCGGCGCACACGGCCGTGCGCGGCGATTCGGGCGAGGGCGAGCCCGCGTTTTCGCTGTTGATGCCGGTGTATGCCACGCCTGCGCCACCCCTCGAGGAGGCGCAGCGTGAGGCGGTGGCCATCGGCGTGATCAGCGCCGAATTCCGTGCCGCCGAATTTCTGGAGTCGGTGCTGATCGGCCGGGGTCGCTTGCTGGCGGTGCAACTCTACGACTCGCGTGATGCCGATCTCGCCGAGCGTCTGGCGGTGCGTGGTGTCGATGAGCCCTCGGCCCGGTTTACCGCCGAGCGGCCGCTTCATTTTGGCGGTCACGCCTGGTATTTCAGACTGAGTTCAACGCCGGCTTACGAGGCCTTGATTCCCTGGTGGCAGGCGCATGTTGTCGCCGCAGGGGTGGCCGCCGTCGGCGTGCTGCTGGTGGTGCTGGTCGGCATGCTGGGGGCGACGCGGCGCCGTGCGGACCGGCTCGCCAGGCACATGACCATGGTCTTGCGCGAGAAAGAACAGCGTCTGCGTCTGGCACTCGAAGGGGCCCAGGAAGGCTGGTGGGACTGGGACCCGGCGCGCGGCGGCATGCTGGCTTCGGATCGCGCCTTGAAAATTCTCGGGGTGATTGAACATCACCCGGCCAGCCAGTTGCTGGCCGTCTGGCGCAGCCGCTTGCATCCGCAGGATCGTGCCGCGGTCGATGCGGCGATTGCGCAGCATGTCGATTTCGACGCGCCGCTCGACATGCGCTATCGCATCGTGCTGCCCGATGGCCTCACGCGCTGGTTGCGCACCCGCGGCAAAGCCCGGCGGGATACGACCGGCGCAGTGCTTGGGGTGGCCGGCTTCATTGCCGACATCACCGCCGAGCAACTGGCGGCACAGGCGCAAGCACGCCTGGCGGCGCGACATGCCAGCGCGCTCGCGGCGCTGCCGGATCTGCTCTTCGAGTTTGATGAAGACTGTCGTTACGTGGGCTATCACGCGGGCAACGAGCGCGATCTGGCGATGGCGCCGGAAGACTTCCTCGGCAAGCGCAGTGTGGAAGTCCTCCCCGCGGGCGTGTCGGCCGCGCTGGACGAGGCCTGCCGCAAGGTGGCCGCGCATGGCGGCGTGGAGCATCTGGAATACACGCTCAACACCCTGAGCGGCGAGGCGCAAAGTTTCGAGGGGCGGGTGGTGCGGGTGGAGACCGGCGGGTTTCTGTGCATCGTGCGCAATCTGAGTGAACTCAGGCGCGCCGAGCAGGAGCTGACGCGTCATCGTGACAACCTCGCCGACCTGGTGGCGGAGCAGACAATTGATCTGCTGTTGGCCAAGGATGCTGCCGACCGCGCCAGCCGCGGCAAGAGTGAGTTTCTGGCCACCTTGTCACATGAATTGCGCACGCCCCTGCATGCCATTCTGGGCTTTGCGGAAATGGGGCTGAAGCCAGAGGTGAATGAAGCGCGACGTACCCACTGCTTGCAGCGGATCGAACTCAGCGGCCAGCGTCTGCTTGGCATGGTGTCGGATCTGCTGGATGTGGCGCGCACCGAGTCGACGCGCGGAAAGCTGGCGCTTGCGCCGGTCGATTGGGCGATGGTGTGCCGTGACGTCGTCGATGAGTGCGAGGCGCTTGCTCAGGCGAAGGACATGCACCTCCATCTCGAGCTGGCCGATCGATTGTGCCCGGTACGTGCCGACGGCTTGCGGTTGCAGCAGGTGGTGATGAATCTGGTCACCAATGCGATCAAGTTTTCACCGGTAGGCACGCCGGTCGTTTTGCGCCTCGCGGTGCGCGCCGGTGTGACGCTGCCGGCCGATCCGATGCATGGCGAGGTGATGGAACTTGAGGTGCTTGACCGGGGCATCGGGCTGCCCGACGGCGGGGCCGAGCGGCTCTTCGAGGCCTTTGTTCGCGGCCATCCCGAGTTGCCGGATTCGCCTCCGGGTAGCGGACTGGGACTGTCGATCTGCCGCCAGTTTGTGGAAGCCTTTGGCGGGCGCATCGAGGCGGCCAACGGCGAGGGGGGCGGCGCGGTGTTTCGGGTGCAGTTGCCGTGTGCCCAGGTCGGTGTGGTGGCGGGGGTCAAGGCATGAGTGCCGCGGCAGCACGACCGCGGATTTTGCTGGTCGATGACGAGGCTTTCAACCTCGAACTCATGGCCAATGCCTTGTCCGGTCAGGCCTACGACGTGAGTACGGCAGACTGCGGACGGAGCGCGCTGGCGCAAATGAACGCCTGCCCGGCAGGCTTCGATCTGGTCGTGCTGGATCAGCGCATGGCGCCGCCCGATGGCTTTGAAGTGCTGCGCGAGATGCGGGCCTTGCCGCAACAGGCGCTGACGCCGGTGATCATCCAGACCGCTGTGGCCGATCCGGATACCGTGGCCGAAGGCATTGCGGCGGGGGCGTATTACTACCTCACCAAGCCGTATCGCTCGAACTCGCTGCTCACGCTGGTGCGCGCGGCGTTGGCAAATCATGCCGAGCGCGCTCAGTTGTCGCTGGAGGCGCGCGAACTGCGCCGAACGGTGGGTTTGCTTGACGCCGCGCAGTTTCGCTTGCGCAGTGTGGACGAGGCCAGTGCGCTTGCCCACGGACTGGCGGTCTTGTGCGCTACGCCGGATCTGGCAGCCATCGGCTTGTCCGAGCTGCTGCGCAATGCGGTTGAACACGGCAATCTTGGCATCGGCTATGAGACGAAGGCGGCTTTGGTGCAGAGCGGCCGTTGGCGCGATGAAATCGACCGCCGGATGCGCTTGCCTGCCTATCGCGACCGCCGGGTGTGGGTGGAGGTTCGACGCGCCGTCGAGTCGATCAGCATCACCATTCGCGATGAGGGTGAGGGTTTTGACTGGCAGCCGTTCATGGTGCTGTCGGCCGAGCGAGCGACCCAGGTGAACGGTCGCGGGATCTCGCTGGCCTGCCGGCTCGGTTTTCTGTCGGTCGAGTATCGCGATGGCGGGCGCGAGGTGACGGTAAGTTGCGCGCCCGCGGTGGTTTGCCCGGCTTGATCGGTCGGGTGTGCACAGCCCGGCTTTAAGTCTTGACACTTCCGCATATAAGAATAAACTAATATGCGTGAAATCCCTGACCCCTCCCTTCTTCTTTGCCGCGCTGTGTGTGGCTGCTCTCGTGGCAGCGCCGGTCGCCATTGCCGCCGAGATTGAAACCGCGCAGGTCGAGCGCGCGCCTACCGGTGTGCGCCATGTGGCCGAAGGCGTGGTCGAGGCGGTCAATAGCGCCACGATCGCTGCCCAGGTGCAAGGCCGCATCATTGAGGTGGCGGCCGATGCAGGCGACCGCGTGAGCGCGGGCCAGTTGTTGATGCGCATCGATGCCAGCGAAGCCAATCAGGCGGTCGCCGGCGCGGCAGCGTCGGTCGCTCAGGCTCAAGCCAGGTATGTGAATGCGCAGGCCGAATGGCGGCGCAATGTGTCGTTGAAGGAAAAGGGCTTTGTCAGTCAGGCTGTCGTCGATCAGGCCGTGGCGGCGATGAATGTGGCCGCCGCGGGGCTGAGCGCCGCCCAGGCCGGTCGCGGGCAGGCGGCCACCGTGCGCGATTTCACCCGTATTGCGGCGCCGATCAGCGGTGTCATAGCCGAGCGCCATGCCGAAGTGGGTGAAATGGCCCAGCCCGGCCGACCCCTGCTGACCCTGTATGACCCCCGCCAGTTGCGCGTCGTGGCCCAGTTGCCGCAGTCGGTAGCGCAAGGCGTGTCGGGTGCGCCGCTGGCCGCCGATATCGTGCTGACCGGGCGCGACGGCGCTGTGGCAGCGAGCGCGGTGATGCTGGTGCCGTCGGCTGACCCGAAAACCCACACCATGGAAGTGCGCGCCGTGTTGCCGGCGACGGTGGTCGGTGTCGTGCCGGGCCAGTTTGCCCGCTTGGTGCTGCAAGTCGGCACCACGCCGCGCTTGACCATGCCGGCCTCCGCCGTGCTGCGCCGTGGTGAGGTGACGGCGGTGTATGTCCAGACCGACGCGGGCTTTCGCCTGCGCCAGATACGTCCCGGCGAGCGCTTGCCGGACGGCCGGATCGAGATTCTGGCCGGATTGAATGTGGGAGACAGGGTGGCTCTGGATCCCGTCAAAGCGAGCCTGTTGCGCCAACAAAACGCTTCACAACAATAGCGCGGACTCGCAGAACGTGTCTGGACGGGACCTCGGCAAGGCCGGCGCCCGGATCGGATGCACCAGTGCTCATGGCTTGGAGGAGAGACGATGGCGCACATAGTGATTGTCGGAGCGGGGCTCGGCGGACTGCCGATGGCCTACGAAATGAAAGCGCTGGCACGCGCGGAAGACCGGATTACGGTGGTGGCCAATACCGGCCGCTTCCACTTCACGCCGTCCAACCCGTGGGTGGCGGTGAACTGGCGAAAGCGCGACGACATCGAGCTTGAAATCGCGCCCTTGCTGGCGAAGAAAAAGATCGATTTCGTCGAGCAGGCAGTGACCCAGGTGCACGCCTCGGACAACAGCCTGACCCTGGCCGACGGCAGCAGTCTCGAGTACGACGTGCTGGTGCTCGCGACCGGCCCGCAACTGGCCTTTGATGAAATTCCCGGCCTCGGGCCGGAGGGCTTCACGCAGTCGATTTGCCATGTCGATCATGCGGTGGGTGCTGAGTCGAACTGGCAGGCCTTTGTCGATGACCCCGGCCCGATCGTGGTCGGTGCGGTACAGGGTGCGTCCTGCTTCGGTCCGGCCTACGAGTTTGCCCGCATCATGGAAACCGATCTGCGCAAGCGCAAGCTGCGCGACCGCGTGCCGATGACCTTCGTCACCTCCGAACCCTATATTGGCCACCTCGGCCTGGGCGGCGTGGGCGACTCGAAGGGCATGATCGAGTCGATGTTCCGCGACCGCCACATCAAGTGGATCTGTAACGCCAAGGTGGACAAGGTCGAGGCCGGCACCATGTTCGTGACCGAGCATGACGACGATGGCAAACCGAAACGCCAGCACGAGCTGCCCTTCAAGTACTCGATGATGCTGCCGGCCTTTCGCGGTATCGACGCGGTGCGCGGGGTCGAGGGCTTGGTCAACCCGCGTGGTTTCGTACTGATCGATGAATTCCAGCGCAATCCGCGCTATCCCAATATCTACGGGATTGGCGTGTGCGTGGCGATTCCGCCGGTGGAGGCGACACCTGTTCCGACCGGGGTGCCCAAAACGGGCTACATGATCGAGTCGATGGTCACCGCCACCGCCAAGAATATCCGCGCCGTGCTCGATGGCAAGGCGCCCGAAGAGCGTGCCACCTGGAACGCCATCTGTCTGGCCGATTTCGGTGACACCGGCGCGGCCTTTGTGGCGCTGCCGCAGATCCCTCCGCGGAATGTGAACTGGTATTCGGAAGGGCGCTGGGTGCATCTGGCCAAGGTCGGCTTCGAGAAATACTTCTTGCGCAAGATGAAGAAGGGCACGACCGAGCCGGTTTACGAAAAGATCGTGCTCGAAGCGCTCGGCATCATGAAACTCAAGAATCGGTAGATCGCATCACGTGAGCAATGACACCCCCGCCCTCGGCCTGTCCGGAAAGATCGCCAGCGGCTTTCAGCGCAATGCGCTGACACCGCTGCTGGCGCTGGTGCTGTTCCTGATGGGGGTGTTCGCGACCTTCATTACCCCCAAGGAAGAAGAGCCGCAGATCGATGTGACCATGGCCAACGTCTTCGTACCTTTTCCGGGGGCGTCGGCGCGGGAGGTCGAGTCGCTGGTATCGCGTCCGGCCGAGCAGGTGCTCTCGCGCATGGCGGGGGTCGAGCATGTGTATTCGGTGTCGCAGCCGGACATGTCGGTGCTCACCGTGCAGTTCGAGGTCGGTGTGCCGAACCAGGAGGCGCTGGTGCGCCTCTACGACACGCTCGATTCGCATCGCGACTGGTTGCGCCCCGAATTGGGCGTGCTCGAACCCATCGTCAAACCCAAGGGCATCGACGATGTGCCGATTGTTGGCATCACGCTGTGGACCGAGGACCCCGAACGCGCCGGCTTCGACATGCAGCAGGTGGCGCGCGCCATCGAGATCGACCTCAAGCGCATCCCCGGTACACGCGACGTGGTGACGATCGGCGGCCCCGGCCATGTGCTGCGGGTGCTGATGGACCCGGCGCGGATGAATGCCCACGGGGTGACCGCGGCGGACCTGAAAGCCGCGCTGCAAGTGGCCAACGCCTCGCAGTCGGCGGGGCGCTTGGTGGCCGACAACCAGGAGGTGCTGGTGCAGACCGGCACCTACATCAGCTCGGCGCAGGATGTGCGTGCGCTTGTCGTGGGTGTGGCCGACGGCAAGCCGGTGTATCTGTCGGATGTGGCCGAGGTGGTCAACGGGCCGGATCAGCCCTCGCGCTATGTGTGGTTCGGCGCCGGCGCGGCGGCGGCCGAGCGCGGCATCGACTCCGCCGGGGTGTCGCCCGCGGTGACGCTGTCGGTGTCGAAAAAGCCCGGCGCCAACGCCTCTGATGTAGCCAACCAGCTGATCGCCCGTGTCGAGACACTGAAAGGTACGGTCATCCCCGATGGCGTCAATCTCACCGTCACCCGAAACTACGGCGACACCGCCAACGACAAGGCCAACAAGCTGATTGGCAAGCTGGTGTTCGCCACCAGCGCGGTGGTCTTGCTGGTGCTGCTCACGTTGGGCTGGCGCGAGGCGGTCATCGTCGGCCTGGCGGTGACGCTGACCCTGGCGGCGACGCTGTTTGCCTCTTGGGCCTGGGGCTTCACGCTCAATCGGGTCAGCCTGTTCGCGCTCATTTTCTCGATCGGCATTCTGGTGGACGACGCCATCGTGGTGGTCGAAAACATCCACCGCTGGCATCTGCTCGATCCCGACAAGCCCTTGTGGCAACTGATTCCCAAGGCGGTGGACGAGGTCGGCGGGCCGACCATCCTGGCCACCTTTACGGTGATCGCTGCGCTCCTGCCGATGGCTTTCGTCAGCGGCCTGATGGGGCCCTACATGAGCCCGATCCCGATCAACGCCTCGATGGGCATGTTCATCTCGCTGCTGGTGGCTTTTGTGGTCACCCCGTGGCTGGCGCAAAAACTGCTCAAGTCGACCGATGGCCACGCGCATGCTGGCGAAGACCGCATGACGCGACGGCTGACCGGCTTCTTCCGCGCCGTGATCGGCCCGTTGATCGACGCCCGCCGCGGCCGGCGCAACCGCAGCCTGCTGTGGCTGCTGGTGATCGCGCTGATCGCCGGCTCGGTGGCGCTGGCGGCGGTCAAGCTGGTGGTGCTCAAGATGTTGCCGCTGGACAACAAGTCCGAATTCCAGGTGGTGCTCGACATGCCGGTCGGCACGCCGCTGGAGCGCACCGCACAGGTCTTGCTGGAGATCGGCGAAGCGGTGGGCAAGACGGCCGAAGTGACCGACTGGCAGGCCTACGCCGGCACCGCCAGCCCGATCAACTTCAATGGTCTGGTGCGTCAGTACTATCTGCGCAGCGCACCCGAGCAAGGCGATCTGCAGATCAATCTGGTCGACAAGCACAAGCGCGACCGCAGCAGTCACGAGGTGGCCGGCGCGGTGCGTGAGGCAGTGACGGCCATTGCTCGAGCGCACGGCGGCAATGCCAAGGTGGTGGAAGTGCCGCCGGGCCCGCCGGTACTCTCGCCCATCGTGGCCGAGGTGTATGGACCGGACTACACCGGTCAGTTGGCGGTGGCGCAGCAGGTGCGCGATGTCTTCGATCGTACGCCCGACATCGTCGGCGCCGACGACACCGTCGACGAGACCGCACCCAAGCTGGTGTTGCGGGTCAATCAGGCCAAGGCGGCGCTGATGGGCGTGGCGCAGGCGCAGATCGTCGAGGTGATGCGCCTCGGCCTGGCCGGCGAGAGCGTGACGCCGCTGCATGGCGGCGACAACAAATACGAGATTCCGGTGCGCATCCAGTTGCCGCCCTCGCAGCAGTCGACGGTGGCGCATCTGCTGCAGCTCAAGCTGCGGGCGCAAGACGGCACGCTGGTGCCGGTGTCAGAGCTGGTCAGCGTGCACCCCACCGAGCGCGACCAGGTGGTCTACCACAAGGACTTGCTGCCGGTGGTGTATGTGACCGCCGATATGGCCGGTGCGCTCGATTCACCGCTCTACGGCATGTTCGACATCCGCAGCCAGATCAAGGACATGCCGCTGGTGGGCGAGCGCCTGGCCGGTGTGTTGGACGAATGGTTCATCCGGCAGCCGCACGACCCCTACGCTGGCTACAGCGTGAAATGGGATGGCGAGTGGCAGGTTACGTACGAGACCTTTCGCGACATGGGCGCGGCCTACGCGGTCGGCCTGATCCTGATCTACCTGCTGGTGGTGGCGCAGTTCCGCCGCTATCTGGTGCCGCTGATCATCATGGCGCCGATCCCGCTGACCATCATCGGGGTGATGCCGGGGCATGCGCTGCTCGGCGCGCAATTCACCGCCACCTCGATGATCGGCATGATCGCGCTGGCCGGCATCATCGTGCGCAACTCGATTCTGCTGGTCGACTTCATCAACCACCAGGTGCGCGCGGGCGTGCCCTTTGCCGAGGCGGTGATCACCTCGGCCGCGGTGCGTGCCAAGCCGATTGGTCTGACCGCCTTGGCGGCCATGATCGGCGCGGCCTTCATTCTTGACGACCCGATCTTCAACGGTCTGGCGATCAGCCTCATTTTTGGCATCCTGGTGTCCACCGTGTTGACGCTGGTGGTGATCCCGGTGCTTTATTTCGCGGCCATGCGCAACAAGGTCGCAGAACTCCAATCGGAAGGACCCGCCTCATGAATCTCACCGTCAACCAGTTCGTCCGTATTTTCGCCGGCGCCTTTGTCTTGATTTCGCTCGCGCTGGGTGTCGAGGCGTCGCCCCTGTTTGTGAACGTCAATTTCCTGTGGTTTACGGCGTTTGTCGGCGCCAATCTGTTCCAGAGCGGCTTCACCGGGCTCTGTCCGCTGGAGACCATTCTGCGCAAGTTCGGCGTGAAAGACAGCGTCGGCTGCGGTTGAGTTCGGCGCGGGAGCGTTTTGTCCTCAAGTCGGTCCCGCTCGGGGCCGATAAGCAGGAATGTCGTCCCCCGGCCCCGCATCGCTGAGTCCGCCCCATAAACGCCTGAACGCTGATACGCAAGCTGCCCGCGTCGCGTCCTTGCGTCGGGCGCTTCCCCTCGCGTTGGTGGTCTTGTTGCTGGGTGTGGTCTTGACCTGGGTCGGCGCGCACTATGTTGATCGATTGGAGTCTACGCGCGCGACACAAGAGACCGATCACGCCGTCAACCGCGTGACCTCGTCCTTGCTGGAGCGGTTGAATTACTACACCGCCCACATGCGTGCCACGGCTGGCCTGTTTGTCGCCTCTGAGCGGGTGAGCCTGTTTGAGTGGGAGCGCTACATTGCCACCACGGAGTTGCGCCCGCTCAACGAGATGGGCGCCGCGGGACTGGTGTACGCGCCGCGTGTCGCGGCCGATCGGCGGACCGATTGGGAAGACTTCATGTTCTACGCCTACGACCGGGTCATCTCGATTCGGGGCTCCACCGAAGGCGCGGCGTTTCCGGCCCAGTTTGCGGCGCCACGGGTCAGCACGCTGGAGGTAATCCTGGGCTTTGATCTGGCCTCGAATCCGACCCGGCGCGCCGCGATTGACGCCGCGATCACGCGAGGCGATGTGGTGCTCAGCGGGGCGATTACGCTCCAGGATGCCGGGGAGGCGTCGCCTGCGGGCATCCTTGTTTTGCCGGTGTTTGATCCGGCGAAAGACTTGATGCGCGATGTCCCCGACGGCGATTTGGTGCGTGGTGTCGTTGTGCTTGGCATACGCTATGGCAACTGGATCGCCTCGGTCTCGAAGGACTGGGCGGACAGAGTTCGGGTGGAATTGTTTGATGAAAGCGACGACGACGCCGTGCGTCTCGTCGCGCTTGAAGAAACCCCTGCCGGTGCCAGTGTGTCGAGGCGCCTGGTTGTCGGCGGCCGTCAGTTGCGTCTTGTGTTTTACCCGGTCGCGCAGCGTGGCGATAGCGTGGCTGGGCTGACGGTTCGCGCGGCTGGCGCGTTGATGACGCTGGCGTTTGCCTTGCTCACCTTCTATCTGGCATCGGGGCGACATCGCGCCCTGGCATCGGCCGAGCGCATCGGCGGCGCGCTGGAAGAGTCCGAGCGGCGCTTTGCGCTGGCGGCGACGGCAACCAGCGACGGGATCTGGGAGTGGGCGTCGGACCGGTCCGAGATGTATCTGTCGGGGCGGGCGCAGGCCATGCTGTTTGGAGGCCCAAGGCCGGGCCCGATCGGCTGGCGCGATGTGCTGCATTGTTTGCCACCTGCGGAGCGACGGGTGTTGTTGCTCGCCTTGCGCGGGCATCTGCGCCATCGGCAACCGCTGGAGGTGGCGATTTGTGTTCCGCGCGCCGATGGCGAACACCGCCAGTTGCTGATTCGCGGGCGAGCGGCGTGGGATGCGATGGGCCGGCCGGCCCGGGTGGCCGGTGCGATTTCGGATGTGTCTCTTCTGCACGAGCGGGAACTGGCGCTGGAGCGGGCGCGCGAGTTCTATGCGCGGGTACTCGATTTCCTGCCGCATCCGGTGCTGGTGAAGTCGGTTGATCACCGTTACGTACTCGCCAATCAGGCCGCCGGGGTGTTTCTTGGGCGCGATGCCGAACGCATCGTGGGCTTGCGAACCGAAGATGTCTTGCCGGGGCAGTCGGCCAGGCACCTGGCGGAAGACGAGCGGGCGCTCTCTGGCGTGGTGAGCTCGCAAGAGTTCCATCTGACGCAGGACAACGGCAACGAGCACGACGCGATCATCAGCAAGGTCGGCGTTGCCGGGCTTGAGGGTGAGCCGGTGGTTTTGGTGACGATCACCGATGTGACCGCCTTGCGTCGGACGGAGCGGGCGCTCAAGTCGTCACTGGCCGAGCTCGACGCACTGTTCCGCAACTCGCCGCTCGGCATGGCGATGGTCCGGGTTGACGGCAGCATCGTGCGGGTCAATGAGGCATTTGCGAAGATTGTTGGTGTCGAGGCGGAGGCTTTGCCGGGGATGCGGTATGCCGCGCTGACGCCGGAGCATTTGCATGCGCTGGATCGTGAGAAGACGCTTGATGCGCTGCATCAGGGCGTGGTGACGCCATACGAGCGTGCCTTTGTCCGCCCCGACGGCACCGAAGTGCCGGTACTGTTGAGCGGTGCGGTGATGCGTGATGCCGATAGCGGCACGGCGATCTGGACCGTGGTGGAAGACATCTCGGAGCGCAAGGCGGCCGAGGAGGCGTTGGCGGCGGCGCACGCCACCAACGCCTCCATCATCGAAGCGATGCCTGACATCCTGGTGCAGTTCGACGCCAATTTGCGTCTGGTCGCGGTGCGCACCCGGAAAGGGGCGCAGCTGACCGTGGATATGGACGACGCGCGGGGTCGTCCGCTGGACGAAATCATCTCGCAGAAGCGTTTTACCCAAGTGGTGCCAACGCTGCGCCGAGCCCAGTTCAGCGGCGAGCTGCAGTGTGTGGAATACCGGGCGCCAGACTCCGACGGAGCCATGCAGGATTACGAGGCACGGGTGGCGCCTGTGGGTACCGGCGGCTTGCTGGTGGTGCTGCGCAATGTGTCGGCACTGAAGGCGCGGGAACGTGCGCTGCGCGAGAGTGAGGCCCGATTCCGTTTGCTGGCAGATGCCGCGCCCGTGGTGATCTGGCTGGCCGACACTGCGCTCAATATCACCTATGCCAATCGCGCGTGGCTGATGCTGACAGGTATGGCGTCGGTGGAAACCTTGGGCGTGGACTGGTTGCGCTTCGTTCATCCGGACGACCTTGCCGCCGTGAAAGAGCTGGGGCGGCAGGTGCGCCGGACGCAAGCGGCCTACCAGGGGGAATTTCGAGTGCGTCAGGCAACAGGGCGGTATGCCTGGCTGATGATCAAGGGTGAGCCGCGTATCGAGGATCAGGGCCACCTCGTGGGCTTCATCGGTGTTGGCATCGATATTTCAAACGAAAAGAAAGCGCGTGAGGCCTTGCGCCAGCACCGCGACCACCTGGCCGAGCTGGTGACGGAAAAGACGGCCAGCCTGATCGACGCGAAGGAGGCGGCCGAGCGGGCCAACGAAGCCAAGTCGCGCTTCCTGGCCAACATGTCGCACGAGTTGCGCTCACCGATGCATGCGGTGTTGAGCTATGCGCGGCTGGGTGAGGACAAGGCGCTCAGCGCGCCGCCGGAGAAGCTGCAAGACTATTTTCAGCGTATTCGCAGCAGCGGAGACCGGCTGCTGCGACTGGTCGACAACCTGCTCGACTTGTCCAAGCTGGAGGCCGGGCGCATGGTGCTCGACATCCAGCCCTTGGTGCTGAGCACGGTGGTGGCCGAGGTGCTCGACGAAGTCGAAGGGCTGCGAGTGGCCCGCGGGATCGAGTTGGTGGCGCAGATGCCGGAGGTACCGGCGGTCGCGGGAGATGCCTTGCGCATCGGTCAGGTGGTGCGCAACTTGTTGTCCAACGCCATCAAGTTTTCGCCCTTGGGCGGGCAGATTTTTGTGGAAATGGGCCGGGACACCTTGCCCAGTGGTAGGCGCGTCGACGACATTGGGGGGCGTGATGCCGTCGTGCTGCGCGTGATCGATCAAGGCGTGGGCATACCCGAGGCGGAGCTTGAAGCCGTGTTCGACAAATTCGTGCAAAGTAGTGCCACGCGAACCGGTGCCGGTGGCACTGGTCTGGGCTTGGCCATCTGCCGTGAAATCCTGAGCGCGCATGGCGGTCAGATTCATGCCCGAAACGTCGCGGGCGGGGGGGCTTGCTTTGAGATCATTCTGCCGACGTTTTCGCCGGCCGACAGAAGTTTGGTGAAGGAGCACGTGGAACCATGAGTCAAATCCGCATTCTTGTGGTTGATGATGAGCCATTCAATCTGGACATCATCAGCGAGTATCTCGAGGGCGCCGGCTATTTGCTGCAGATGGCCGAGAGCGGTGAGGCGGCCTGGGCGTATCTGCGTCGCGGCGATTCGCAGTTTGATCTGGTGGTGCTCGATCGCATGATGCCGGGCATCGACGGGCTGGAGCTGCTGCGCTGGATCAAGGCCGACCGGCGGCTGGCCGACATTCCCGTCATCATGCAGACCGCCGCGGGCCCCCCCCCGCCGGGGGGGGGGGGGGGGGCCGCCGGGGGCCACAAAGACCCGACCCAAGCCCGCGCGGCGGCGAACCACGCCCGGTAACTTCGCCCCCGCCCCGCCCCCC
>JAPWHF010000004.1:0-161766 GCA_027214125.1 Zoogloeaceae bacterium G21618-S1 | reverse complement strand
TTTTTTTTCTTGCGGGCGGGGGGGGGGTTTTCTTTATCTTCTTATTTGTCCCCCGCGGGGGGTCCGCCGCGGGGGGGGGGGGGGGGGGGGGGCGCCCCCGGGGGCCTACTACTACCTCACCAAGCCCTTCGAGCCTGAAAGCCTGCAGAGTATCGTGCGCGCGGCACTCGACGACCTGCATCAGCGCCGCGCCCTGGCCGAACGGCTGGCCGCGCAGCGCCATGCCCTGCAAACGCTGCAGCACGGCGTCTTCGTGTTTCGCACCATGGAAGAGGCCCATGGCCTGGCCGCGCTCGCCGCCTCGATTTGCGATGAGCCGGATGTGGTGGTGCTGGGCTTGTCTGAATTGCTGGTCAATGGCGTGGAGCACGGCAATCTCGACATCTGCTTCATCGAAAAATCCCGCCTGCGCGAAGCTGGCGAGTGGGAGGCCGAAGTGCAACGTCGTCTGGCATTGCCCGAGAATCAGAGCAAGTATGTGCGGCTCACCGTGGCCTCCGATCCGCAGGCCTGGGTGTTTTCGATCGAAGACGAGGGCGACGGTTTTGTCTGGCAGGATTTTCTCGAATTGGCGCCGGAGCGCGCCTTTGCACCCAATGGTCGGGGCATCGCGCTGGCCCGCCAGTTGGCCTTCGACGACCTGGAATATCTCGGCAACGGGAACTGCGTACGGGCCACAGTGCGCAAGCGACGGCATTAATGTGTCTTTGTGTATCACGTCATTAAACGTGGTATTTGAGGTCTTGCTCGATTGAGAATTCGGGCACACTAGGTAAAAAGACATAGCCGGTCACGTGGCAACGGAGGTCATTTCCGTGGCATCGCGCGCGTCGGCAGAATTACGAGCGATACGATGTCGAGTGCAGCGCTGACCGTTCTGGTGGTGGACGATACCTCCGCCAACCGCAACCTGATGGCGGCCTTTCTTGCCAAGCTGGGGCATGAGGCCGTGTTTGCTGTTGACGGTGTCGATGCGCTGGAACGCTTTGAACAGCGCCGGCCCGACATGATCCTGATGGATCTGATGATGCCGCGTATGGATGGCTTCGAGGCCACCCGGCTGGTGCGCGAGCGGCAGGGGCGTATCTGGACGCCCATCGTCATCATGTCGGCGCTCAACACCGACGCAGACATCGTCGCGGGCCTGGATGCGGGGGCGGACGACTACCTCGTCAAGCCTGTATCTTTCGCGGTATTCGCGGCCAAGATGCGCACCATCCAGCGACTGCTCGAGATGGAGCGTCGACAGCGCGAATTGCTCGACCGGATGCATGCCATTTCGAATGCTGTCATTGACGGCATCATCACCATCGATGAGACAGGTGTGATCCAGTCGGCCAACCCGGCGGCGTGCAAGATGTTCGGCTACGAGGACCATGCGCTGGTTGGCAGGAGCGTCAGCGTGTTGGCGGCGCCGCCCGGTGGCCGACACAGCGACCGGCAGTTGGCAAATTATCTGTCCGGCGGGACGGCGGGTTTGATTGGCTCCGTCCGCGAACTCGACGGCGAGCGAGCCGATGGTGAGGTGTTTCCGCTTGAGGTCGGGGTGACCGAGCTGCAGATCGATGATCACCGCCTGTATATCGGCGTGATGCGCGACATCAGCGAGCGCCTCATTCAACATGCCGCCCTGGCCGAAAACGCCGCGCGCCTCCAGCGCTATCACGACGAGCAGCAACGCGAGCAGGAACTGGCACGCCAGATCATGGCCAGCCAGGTCGACTCGGCCGGGCTGCGAGATGCGCGGGTACATTTCACGGTGATGCCGGCACGCCGGTTTTCGGGCGATCTGGTGGTAGCCGCCAGCTCACCGGGCGGCAGGCTCTACGCCATGCTGGCGGATGCGACCGGGCACGGCCTGTCGGCAGCCATCAGTGTTCAGCCCGTGCTGCCGGTGTTCTACGCTTTGGTCGCACGCGACGTGCCCCTGGCACAGCTGGTGGGCGAACTGAATGCGGTCTTGCACCGCTCCTTGCCGATCGGGCGCTTCGTGGGGGCCGCGCTGGCCTGTCTGAACCGTCAAGGTGACGATGTCGAGGTGTGGGTGGGCGGCGTGCCGGAAATGGTGCTGGTCGGCGCAGATGGGCGAGTGCGCGAGCGTTTTGCGTCCAGGCACTTGCCGCTCGGCGTGGTTGAAACGGAGGCCGAAGGCTGCCAGGTTGCCCGCAGCCACACCCTGCCGGGTGACCAGTTGGTGATGTATTCCGACGGTGTGATCGAGGCCACCAACGACAAGGCGGAGGGCTTTGGGCTCTTGCGTCTGGAAGCGGTGTTGATGTCACACGCCAAGGACACGCGCATTGACGAACTGCGCATTGCGCTGGCCGAACACCTGGCCGGCGCGTCGGCTCACGATGACATGTCGGCGCTCATGATCGACTGCGCGCCGCACCCGGAATGATCGACCGCGACCGAGCCGACGATTTGGGTAGTGATTGGCCGGGTTAAAAAAGCCCTACGGTTTGCCGGCGGTGCGCCGTTATCTGTCAGGATTGGGCGGCGTCTGCTCAGACTTTCGTTCGTGTTTCGATGTGGCGCCTGTGCGCCGCAACCTTTTTGACCTATCGGCAATAGCGATCAGCCATGAATCCATACGACGACCGACGTACGACCCGGCGAATCCCCCTGGGCTGCAATGCCTTGATCAAGCCCGCCGGTCAAGCGCCTGCCGTGCCCGCGCACTGTATTGAACTGAGCCCCGGTGGCATGACGCTGGAGAGCGATTACGTGCCGAGTCTGTCCGAAATGCTTGACGTGCTGGTGCGTCAGCCCGAAGGCGGTCTGGAGCGCCCGCCGCTACATGTGCGGGTCGAGGTCAAGCGCTGCCACAAGGCCGAGTCGGGCAAATACGTGCTTGGCGCGCAGATCGTCCAGGTGCTCAAGTAGTCAGCGGCACACCAGGTTCGGCGCCGGGCTGTCTTTTGCGTTGTTGGCGGCCACGGCGGTCACCACGCACTTCATGGCGCCACATTCACAATTGAAGACCAGCACCTGCGTCATCACCAGGCTCTGACCGCCCGAGCACGCGCAGGGCTCGACGTATTTGCTGTTTGGCGCGGCGGTTTCGGCGGGTGTCGTGCTGGCACTTGGCGGCTTTGGCGAGGCGGCGAGCGCGCTCTGGCAGAGCAGACCGAGAGCGAGGGCTGCAAGCAGGCGGGGCATTCGGGGCATGATGATTCTCCAGACAAGGCCAGCCGAGCGGCCAGCCACCGCTCTCAGTATGGCCAATGGATGCGCGCGCCGAAAGGGCGCGTCAGCGCGCCAGTTGCCAGAGATTGAGTAGAAAAAGAATCACGCAGAGCACCTGCCACACGGCGATCGGGTTTTTCTGGATCAGCGGCTGGCGGCGGATGTTCTCGACCAGCGCGGGATTGGGTACCGTGAAGTCCTGCAGAAACTCCGAGAAGGCATGGTAGCGGTCGGCCGGGTTGGGTTGCAGCGCTTTTTTCAAGCAGCCTTCGATCCATAGCGGCAGGTCGTGGCGGCGGTAGCGGGCGGGGATGTAGTCGAGCTCGGTGTAGGACTTGAGGCTCACCCGTTTGACCGCCGGCTCGTCGAAGGGCAGCGTGCCGGTGATCATTTCATAGGCGATCACAGCCAGTGAAAACAGGTCGGAGCGGAAGCTGCCGCGCTCGCCCATCAGGTATTCCGGCGCGACATAATTGACGCTGCCTTGCGGCACCGACTTGTCGAGCGGCGAGGCAATCTCGTCGGTGCCGGCGATCATCACCGTGCCGAAGTCGAGAATCTTCACCCGGCCATCGCGGTTGATCATGATGTTTTCAGGCTTCAGATCCTGATGCACCATGTCGGCGCGCTGAAAGGCGCGCAGGCCGGCAATGGTCTGGCGGATGATGTCGCGCACCGCGTCCAGTGGTGGGGTGGGGTTGTCCTGCATCCACTCGCGCAGGTTCATGCCCTCGATGTGTTCGCCCAGGTAGGTCATGAACTGCTTGTCCGGCCGGCCCGGGTAGGTTTTCATCACGTTGGGGTGGTCGATGCGCTGGCCGACCCACTCTTCGCGGATGAAGCCGTCGAGGTAGATCGCGTCTTCGGCGAAATTCTCGGACGGTGCCTTGAGCACGTAGCGCTGGCCGCTGTCGATGTCCTTGACCAGGTACATATGGCTGCGCGTGCCGGAGAAGATCACGTCCAGCACCTCGTAGCCGTCGATCTTGTTGCCGGCGACGAGCACCGGCGGGATCGGTCGCTGGGTGAGGCGACGGTGGGTTTCTTCCAGAGTTTCCAACGGCAGGGTGTCGACGGCGACGAGCAGTGCGGACAGGTTGTCGTCCGAGCCGGCGGCGAGGGCTTCATCGACCAGTTGGCGGGCGAGGGTTTCGAGGTCGGCGCCGGCAGCCGTGACGATGTCGCGGATGCGGGCTGTCGGCAGCACGCCGTGCACACCATCGGTGGTGAGCAGTACCCGGTCGCCTTCGAGCAGCTCGCGGGTCAGGTAGTCGACCTCCAGCCGGGTGTCGGCGCCAAGCGCCCGGGCTAGGAATTCGCGCCCGCCTTCGGTCATCACATGGTCGCGGGTGAGCTGCTCCAGCGCCTTGCCGCGCACTTGCCAGACACGGCTGTCGCCAGCGTGAAACACATGCAGGGTGTTGGACTTGATGACGGCGGCGGAGAACGTGGTGAGCAGGCTGTCGCGGCTGCCGTGGCGGGCAGCGTTCTGACGATACACCCATTGATTGAGGCCGTTGAGCACCTGGCTGGCGGCCTTGCGCACGCTCCAGGTGGGTGGCGTGGAGAAGTAGTCGTTGATGAAGCCGGTGACCGCCATCTGGCTGGCAATCTCGGAATCGGCCGCACTGCTGACCCCGTCGCACATGACCGCCGCCGCGCCTTTCAGGTCGCGCTCGGAGCCGTCCGGCAGGTGCGCCGCGAAGGCGTCCTGATTGACGGGTTTGACCCCTTCGATCGAGTGGCCGCCGAAGCGCACTTCAAGGCGCGTGCTCATGGGCTGTCAGCTCCTGTGGGAAAGGCCGGCGGGGGCCGGCCTTTCGTACGATGTGGTTCGGGCGTAGCTTGGGTTGAGCAACGCGAAGCCCAACAATCAACATTGCAACTCGGCACGGCTTTGCACGTTGGGCTTCGCTGCGCTCAACCCAAGCTACGTGCCGTTGGGTTTGATTCTACCGGTCCTCAGCTCACGCGGATCAGTTCCACCGAACCGTCTTCACGTACTTCGGCCATGTGGCCCTTGGGCTCTTCCATGAACAGCAGGGTCACGAAGCCGAGCACGGCGGTGAGCGCGATCACGCTGAAGAAGATCTCATAGCTGACCAGTGACAGCACGGTAAGGTACACCACCGCACCGACGTTGCCGTAAGCGCCCGTCATGCCGGCGATCTGGCCAGTCAAACGGCGCTTGATCAGCGGCACTACGGCAAACACCGCGCCTTCGCCAGCCTGCACGAAGAAGGAGCAGGCCATGGCTACGCCCACGGCCAGCCACAGCGGCCAGCTGCTGTTGGTCATCGCCATCAGGCCATAGCCGCCGGCCAGACCGGCGGTGAGGATGAGCAGCGTCTTCTTGCGGCCGAAGCGGTCGGAAATCCAGCCGCCGCCGGGGCGCGACATGAGGTTCATGAAGGCGTAGGCCGAGGCCACCAGGCCGGCATACACCGGATCGAGGTTGAAGGTTTCGGCAAAGAACAGCGGCAGCATCGAGACCACCGCCAGCTCGGAGCCGAAGGTGGCGAAGTAAAGGATGTTGAGGACTGCGACCTGCTTGAACTTGTAGCGATGCATCTCCGGCACCGGCTTGACGAAGATTTCGCGATTCACCGCGTAGGCGCTGTAGCAGTCATACACGTAGATCGCGGCGAGGCCGACATAGATGGCGTTGGCGGCAAACTCGGAGATCATTTTCACGCCGGCGGGCGAGAGCTTCCAGGTCAGCAGTGCGAGCGCGGCATACATCGGGATCTTCATCAGCAGCAAAAACCAGAAATCGCTGGTGCTGGTCACTTCCAGGCCGCCGCTTTTCTTCGGCTTGAAGTAGGTCGAGCCCTTGGGTGTGTCGCTGACGTTGAAATACCAGATGAAGGAGAAGATCAGGCTCAGCGCGCCGGTGACGCCAATGGCGTAGCGCCAGCCGTCGTCACCGCCGAAGATCAGTGCCAGCGTCGGCAGCAGCATGGCTGCGGCCGCGGAGCCGAAGTTGCCCCAGCCGCCGTAGATGCCCTCGGCTGTGCCCAGTTCATTGGCCGGGAACCACTCGCTGACCATGCGGATGCCGACCACGAAGCCCGCGCCGATGAAACCGAGCAGGAAGCGCGCAATGGCCGCCTGGGTGAAGGTGTCGGCCAGCGCAAACATGAAGCAGGGCACGCTGGAGATGAACAGCAGCGCGGCGTAGGTGATGCGCGGGCCGTACTTGTCGGTGAGCATGCCGATCAGGATGCGCGCCGGGATGGTGAGTGCCACGTTGAGAATCAGCAGCGTCTTGATCTGACCCTTTTCAAGCCCGAGCGACTGGGCGATGGCGCCCAGCAGTGGAGCGTGGTTGAACCACACGAAGAAGGTGATGAAAAACACCATCCACGACAAGTGGAGGATTTTCATTTTCCCCGTGAAGGAGAACAGGTTGAAGCCTTTCTCGTTAGACATGTGACACCTCGTGATGCTGTAAGAAATCTGTGGTTTCGCCGGTGTTGGGGCCGAGCGAGGCCAGCGCGGGCACCGGGGTGCCTGCGGTCTTGCCGTGAGCGGGGCGCCGGTCTGAGGCCGGCGACGTAGTTACAACTGGAGGAAGACCATGCCGTCCTCGACCTTGACGGCGAAGGGCTTGGTGCAGCCCTTGTCGGGCGCGACGGCCTCGCCGCTTTCGAGCTGGATCTTCCAGTTGTGCAGCGGGCAGGTCACCGAGCGACCATGGACCATGCCCTGCGACAGCGGCCCGCCCTTGTGGGGGCACTTGTCATGCACGGCAAAGACTTCGTCCTCGCGGTTGCGGAACACCGCGATGTCGCCGTGGGCGGTGCTGCCGACCACGCGCGAGCCGAGCACCGGAATCTCGTCGAGTTTGAAAACCGGCCGCCAGGTCAGATCGGTGGTGGTGGTGTCGAGTGATTGTGTCGTCATGGTGTGTCTCAATTCGAGGAAATGTGCTTAGAGCGGCGTGCCTTCGTCGTCGGTTTCGACGGGCCACCAGTGATCCCATTCATTCATGTCAGCTGCCTCACGCAGTCACGTCTTCAAAGTTGCGGCGCAGCTCCGGCAGCTGGGCGCGCTCTTGCCACGGATCGACGTAGCCCTGCAGCGCGAACAGCAGTCGCTCGTACAGCGCCTTGCGGTTGGCGGTGTCGTCCAGCACCCGCTTCTTCACATAATCAAGGCCGACGCGCTCGATGTAATGGACGGTGCGCTCCAGGTAGAAGCCTTCTTCGCGATAGAGCTGCAAGAAGGCGGCGGAGACTTCCTTCACCTCCTCGTCGGTCTGCACCTTGCAGAAGAACTGCGCCACTTCGGTCTTGATGCCGCCGTTGCCGGCCACATAGATTTCGTAGCCCGAATCGACACCGATCACGCCCACGTCCTTGATGCCGGCCTCGGCGCAGTTGCGCGGGCAGCCGGACACCGCCAGCTTGACCTTGTGCGGGCTGTACATGCCGAACAGCATCTTCTCCAGCTTGACGCCCATCTCCATCGAGCGCTGGGTGCCGAAACGGCAATGTTCCGAGCCGACGCAGGTTTTGACGGTGCGGATCGACTTGCCGTAGGCGTGGCCCGAGACCATGCCCGCCTGGTTGAGGTCGTGCCAGATCAACGGCAGATCGCCTTTCTTGACGCCGAGCAGGTCGATGCGCTGACCGCCGGTGACTTTCACCGTCGGCACTTTGTATTTGTCGGCCGCGTCGGCGATGGCGCGCAACTCGGCCGGCGTGGTCAGTCCGCCGAGCATGCGCGGCACCACCGAGTAGGTGCCGTCTTTCTGGATGTTGGCGTGAGCGCGTTCATTGATGAAGCGGCTCTGCGCGTCATCCTTGGCTTCGTGCGGCCAGGTCGAGATGCAGTAGTAGTTGAGCGCGGGCCGGCAGGAAGCGCAGCCGTTGGGCGTGCTCCACTCCATGAAGTCCATCACCGCCTGCGGCGACAACAGCTTGTGTTCGCGCACGGCTTTACGTACTTCGCCGTGCGAGTGGTCGGTACAGCCGCACACTGCCTTGTTGTTGGAGTCGGCCGGCTGATAGGCGCCGCCGATGGTCGAGGCCAGGATCTGCTCGACCAGGCCGGTGCAGGAGCCGCAGGAACTCGACGCCTTGGTGTGCTTGCGCACCTCGTCCAGCGTGAACAGGCCGTTTTCCTTGATCGACTTGACGATGTCGCCCTTGCACACCCCGTTGCACCCGCAGACCTCAGCGGTGTCCGGCATGGCTGCCGCGGAATTGACGCCCTTGTGGCCCGCGTCGCCCAGGTGGCTGTTGCCGAACAACAGGTGGTCGCGGATCTCGCCGATGTTCTGGCCGTCCTTGAGCATCTGGAAATACCAGGCGCCGTCCTTGGTGTCGCCATACATCACGGCGCCGACCAGCTTGTCGTCCTTGAGCACCACGCGCTTGTAAACACCTGCACCCGGATCGTTGAGCACGATGTCTTCAGTGCCGTCGCCGCCCATGAAATCGCCGGCCGAGAACACGTCGATACCGGTGACTTTCAGCTTGGTCGAGGTGACCGAACCCTTGTACAGGCCGATGCCGAACATCGCCAGGTGGTTGGCACACACCTTGGCCTGCTCAAACAGCGGCGCCACCAAACCGTAGGCAATGCCGCGGTGGTTGGCGCATTCGCCCACCGCGTACACGCGCGGATCGTAGGTCTGCATGGTGTCATTGACCACGATGCCGCGCTCGCAGTGGATGCCGGCCGATTCGGCCAGCGCGGTGTTGGGGCGGATGCCGGCGGCCATCACCACCAGATCGGCGGGCACCGTTTCGCCATCCTTGAACACCACCTTCGACACCCGACCCGACTCGCCAGCCTGCAACTCGGCGGTGAATTTGGGCAGCAGAAACTTCATGCCCTTGGCTTCGAGCGACTTGCGCAACATGTTGGCCGCGGTCTGGTCGAGCTGGCGCTCCATGATCCAGTCGCTGATGTGCACCACGCTCACGTCCATGCCGCGCAGCGCCAGACCGTTGGCCGCTTCCAGGCCGAGCAGGCCGGCGCCGATGACCACGGCGTGCTTGTGGCGGGCGGCCGCTTCGATCATGGCGTCGGTGTCGGCGATGTCGCGATAGGCGATGACGCCCGGCAGGTCGGCACCCGGAATCGGCAGCATGAAGGGGTTGGAGCCGGTGGCCAGCAGCAGGCGGTCATACTCGACTTCGCAGCCGTCCTCGCCAAACACCTTGCGCGCCTTGCGGTCGATCTTGACGACCTTGTTGTTCAGGCGCAGGTCGATGCCGTTGTCGGCATACCACTGCTTGTCGTTAAGGATGATGTCCTGAATCGTCATCTCGCCGGCGAGCACCGGAGAGAGCAGGATGCGGTTGTAGTTGGGATGCGGCTCGGCGCCGAACACGGTGATCTCGTACATCTCCGGCGCGATCTTGATCAGCTCCTCCAGCGTTCGCACGCCAGCCATGCCGTTGCCGACCATCACCAGTTTCAGTTTGCGCATGTCTTGCCCCTCGCTTGCGGTGCGGCCCGTGGGGCCGTCGTCCGGTTATCAGTTCAGCGCTGCCTGGGCGCCGTATCAGGGACGAATTAGCAAGGGGTGTGCCAGCCGTGTGCTGGCGCGGGATGGAATGCTGCAATGCGCAAAAAGAGGCCAGTGAAGGCCTGTTTCTGCACCACGGCAGTGCATCGCGCACCGCCGAGAGGCGTGAGGCGGTGGCGGCGCCTCTAGCGCGCGACGCGCCTGAAAATCACGTGCAGGCCAAAGGCCAGCACGCCCAGGAAGGACAGCAGCGACCAGTTGGCGATAGACAGGCCGAGGAAGGTCCAGTCGATGGCGGTGCAGTCCCCTGCACCACGAAAGATCATCGGCAGCAGCTCGGTGAGCGGAAAGCTCTCCATCAGGTATTCGATGCCGGGGCCGCATTCGGCAATGCTGGGCGGAAAGCGCTGCATCCAGCTCTGCCAGGCAGCCACGCCGCCGCCGGCCAGCGCAAACAGGGCGATCAGCACGCCATAGACTTTGCGCCCACCGCCGGTGCTGCCATGCAGGCCGGCGATCAGGCCGAACAGCGTGGCGACGGCAAAGGCGTAGCGCTGCATGATGCACATGGGGCAGGGCTCAAGCCCGACCACGTGTTGCAAGTACAGGCCAAATCCCAACAGGCTGGCGCCGACGGCAAATAGCGCAAAGAAGGGCAGGCGGGGGCGGTCGAGCAGGCTGAACATGGCGGTCGCAAGAAAAAATGATGGGCGGATTCTAGCAGCCCCGGCGGGGAGGCTGCCTTTCTGACGGGGGCGAGCCGGTTCAGTTCCCTCAAATTGCTCGCGGGCGGCGAAACGCGCGCACCGCGAGCGCCACCCCGGCCACCAGGAGCGCGATGCCGCCCATCTCCGCCAGGCTCGGCCAGCGTTCGTACCAGATGAAGCCGTAGACCAGCGCGGCCATGGTTTCGAAAACGATCAGCTGCCCCGCCAGCCCCGCCGGCAGGAGATGGCTGGCGCGGTTCCACAGCAGGGTGCCCAGCCACGAGGCGAGCAGGCCAGTGAGCAGCATCAAGCCGATGAATACGCCCGGGCGCGGGCCGGCGATATCGATGCCGCCCTCGGTGGCCCACTGCCACAGCGCGATGCCGGCCAGCGCGATCAGCGCCAGCGGCAGCGTCATCAGCCCCTGCGCCGTCGCCCAGGCGCGGGCGAGGCCGGTCGGCTGGCGCCGCAGCCAGTAGCTGTTGTTGAGTGGATACCAGGTCCAGCAGGCGACGGCCACGCCGGCCAGTGCCAGCCCGCTCCAGTAGCGTGCGTCGTGGGCAATGTCGCCCGCGTCATCGGTCTGGCCATGCACCAGCATGAGCCCGGAACCAATCACGGTGAGCGGCAGCAGCAAGCGACTCCACGGCAGTCCGTGGTCGGCCGTGTCCTGGCTGGTGAGCTTGGCAGTGATGGCGATGGTCACCGGCAGCGTACCGATGATCATGGTCGGCACGGTGGCCCCGGCAAGCTGGATCGCACTGGCCAGTGCGGCGAAATAGAGCACATTGCCGATCAGGGCAAGCTTGGCCGCGTCGATCCAGTCCGCCCGGCTCAGGCGTTTGAGCGCGGCGCGGTCGGCGCGGGCGAGAAAGAGCGCGAGCAGGCCGAAGGCGATGTAGCGCCCGGCCGCCAGCATCACACCCGAATAGTCCGGCAGCATCAGCGGCACGATGAACACCAGCCCCCACAACAGGCCGGCGCCGAGGGCGGCGCTCAGGCCGGCGAGCATTGGGACGCCGGTGTGCAAGCAAGAATGAACATGATGGCCCTGAAGGCAGTGAGTGAGCCTTCAGACTAGGGCTTAGCGTCGCGCGGGTCTTGTACCGATTTGCGCTTGATACTCGGCGGGCGTCACGCCGTAGGCCTGGCGGAACCAGCGGGTGAGGTGGCTCTGGTCGGTAAAGCCGGCGTCGAGCGCGACATCCAGCGGCCGCTGTGCGCCGGCCAGCAATTGCTTGGCGCGCAACACACGGCGGGCCTGCACATAGCGGTGCGGGCTCAGATGAAAGTGCCTGGCGAAGGCGCGGGCGAAGTGGTGCATCGACAATCCGGCGATGGCGGCGAGCTGCGCCAGGTCGAGCGCCTGATCGAGATGCGCTTCGATGTAATCCACCACCCGGTCAAAACGCAGCGCCGCCGGGTCGGCCACGCGGCGCGCATGCCGGCCGTGGCGCTCGGCGATGCCGAGGATGGCGTCGGTCAGCGCGGTCTGCGCCGCCAGCGGCTCGTCGGCCTGCCACATGCGGATGAAAGCGGTCGACAGCGCCTGCGCCTGCGCGGCGTCCTTGATCGTGGCCTGCGGAAAGTAGACCTGCGGCCCGGCAATCGCACTCATCGCCGCCGGTTGCAAATAGACCATGTGGTAGCGCCAGCCGCCCTCCGTGGCCGCCTCACCGGTGTGTGGCTCGTCCGGATTGAGCAGCACCAGCGTGGCCGGGTCGGCAATATGGCCGCTGCCGCGGTACTTGAAGCGCTCGACCCCGCTGGCGATCACGCCGATCGAGAAGCCCTCGTGCACATGCGCCGAAAAGGCGTGCTCGATCAGCCGCGCGGTGTACAGCTCCACGCCCGGTAGAAAGGGCGCCGGGCGGAAGGTGACGAATTCGCCGGGGTGTTCGAACATGGGCGGGGGGCGTTGGACAGAAGCCCCGATTCTACGCCCCGAGCCGGATCAGTCGTGCCGGGCGCTTGGGATCGAAGTGCCCAGCCAGCGGCCCAGCGTCGGAGCGTCGATCAGTCCGCTGCGGGCCTGGCGGGGCTGGCCGGCCGGGTAATGGTAGCTGCGCGGCAGCTCGCCAAACCAGGCGGGGTCGACGCGCTGGCGCAGGCGTTCGGGCTCGGTCGCGTCGAAGGCCCAGTGCTCCAGGTCGGTCAGCTTGAAGCGGGCCAGCAGGGCATCGGCCTCGGCGTGGCGTTCGGGATCATCGGTGACGATCAGCACCAGGCGCTGGCGGGCGCGGGCGTCGGTGAGCGTGCCGAACAGGGCCAGCTCCTTGAGGCAGGGCGGGCAATCCACCGACCACAGCACCAGCACGAAATCGCTGCCGGCGCGGCGGGTCTCGATCTGCGCGAGGCTGTCGGTGCCGAAGGGGTTGAACTCGGCGAACGCGGGACGCGCGAGCAGGAGCAAGCCGACGAAGAGCGCGGCGAGGCGCGTCATGGGGCGGGTGCCGGAATCAGCCGATAGCCCTCGGCCTGGGTCTGCCAGGAGAGGAAGAGCTCGCCCTGGCGGACGATCATCAGCGGGTGATCGGAGCCGCCGGCGGTGCTGGCCAGTGTGCGCTCGGGCGACCAGTGCTGGCCGCCGTCTTTTGACTCGCTGATCAACAGAACCGTGCCGTTCGGCTGCAAGGCTTTCCAGGCGACGACAACCCGACCGTTGCCCAGCGCCCGCACTTGCGGCCGGCTGGCACCGGGTTGATGGGATAGCCGGCGAGTCGGGCTGCGTGTGCCAGTGGTCGGGTCGATGCGGCCGTAGTGCAGGCCGGGCGCTGGCCCGCCGCCGACGAACCAGGCCATGTGGGCCTGGCCATCGGCGTCGACGCTCAGGTCGGGGCCGTGATGCGGGCAGCCTTCAATCACCCAGCCGTCGTCGGTGGCGCGCATGGGCTCGGCCACGGGCGTGGCGGTCGGGTCGAGGCGGGCGAGGGCGTGGTCGCGCACATTGACCGGAAACACATGACGCCACAGCGCCAGCGGCGCTCGCTCGCCGTCGGTGGCGAGCGCGATGCGGCAGCATTCGCAGCTGTGGTCGGCGAGCTTGCGGTTGGGGGCGAAGCTGGCGCCGTCGTCGGTCGAGGTGGCGGTGTAGATGGCGGCGCCGGGGTAGTCGGTGCCGCTTTGCTTGGCGACGGCGAGGTCGCGCTTGTCGATCCAGGCCAGGGTGATGCTGCCTTTGGCGTCGACGATGAGCGAGTCGAAACGATGGCTGATCGGCGCGCGATCATCGTTGACGATCCGCGGCGCGTCGAAGCGCTGGCCGCCGTTCGTCGAGCGGGCGAAGCGGATATCGCCGGCGTAGGCACCGGGGATCTTTTGCGTCCAGCTCACCACCAGTGTGCCGCTGGGGGTGAAGGCGATTTTCGGGCGGTTTTCGCCGTCGCTGTAGATCGACTCGGCCTGCGGATTGACTGCCACGGCCGGGGCGAAGGTGTTTTCGCCGTCGGTGCCGTAGGTGACATATACATGGCCGCCCTTCACAAAGGCCAGCCACAGCCGGCCCTGTGCGTCGAAGGCCGGCGTGGGCGTGCGACCGCAGTGAGGCGAGGGCAGGGCCGCCGTGTCCTGGCACTGGGGCAGAACCGGCCCGCTCGCCGCGCTACCGTGGTCGGCGTGCGTGGCTGCTTGCACCGTTGCTGCCAGCAGTGGCGAGATCAGTAGCGCGGAAAGGCGCAGAAGTGTGGCGGTGCGCATCAGAAGCTCAGCTTGCCTTCGACATACAGCGTGCGCTGCGGCCACGGGTGGGCAACGAAAGCGTCGTCGTTGAACAGGTTGTCGATGCCCACGGCGAGGTGGCCGGTTTTGGTGACGCGGTACGTGGCTTTGAGATCGACAAACAGGTAGTCGTCCTGCGCGCCGTACACATTGCCTTCCTTGTCCGAGTTGTCGAGGTTGCCATAGCTGTTGCTGGCGTAGCGCAGGCCGAGCGAGGTGTCGAGTTTGTCGCCGGCATGCCAGGTGGCGAGCAGGTTGGCGCGCCAGCGCGGCATGCGCGGGAAGACTTTGCCCTCGGTGCTCGGATCGGCGCTGTTCTTGACGATCTTGCTGTCGGTCCAGGTGATGTTGGCGTTCAGGTCGACCGGCAGGGCAAAGATTCGGTTTTGCTGCAGCACCAGCTCGAGGCCGGTGGTGCGCACCTTGTCGACCGGCAGGAAGGTGCTCACGCTGTTGATGACGTCGGTCTGGCTCCAGATGGCGTCCTTGACGTTTTCATGGAACAGATTGGCGCGCACGAAGCCGTTGGCCAGCAGGCGCTCGACCATGAAGTTGTGATGAATGCCGACCTCGGGGCGCAGTTTGGCGTTGGCGATGGTGCTGCTGTTGATCTTCTCTTCGTTGCTGAACAACTCTTCGACGATCGGGAAGCGGTAGGCGCGGCCGATCGAATAGCGCAGTTGCCAGGCCTCGGCCGGCTGGAAGCCGAGCGAGAACTTGGGCGAGAAGCCGGTGGCGTCGCGGTCTTCGAAGTCGAGGAGGGCGGCGGTCTTGTGCTTGTAGTAGAAGCCGTCATAGGTCTGCCACTGCTCGTAGCGCGCGCCGACGGCCACATCCCACTGCGGCGCAAAGTCCCAGCCCCATTGCGCGAAGGCGGCGTGGGTGCGGGTTTTGCCACCGGTGGTCTGGTTGTGCACCGACTTGGTGCCGACGGTGTAGTTGGTGGAGTCGTAGCTGTCGATGGCCAGGCTGTTGCGGTCGAAGTGGTAGCCGGTGACGAAGTTCATGTCGTCGCGGCCGGCGAAGCGCTCGGTGCGGGCCTTCACGTCCAGCGACAGCCAGCCGGTGTCTTCGTAGTCCGACACCGAACCGGCCGTGGTGTAGGTCGGGTCGTCCGGGTGCTTGTTGGAACTGCGGGTGTGGTCCTTGAGCACATCGAAGTGGCTCAGGTTCGTTTCCAGCATCCAGCCGCTGGCGCCGAGCGGGCCTTCCAGGCCGATGCCGAGTTGCAGGGTCTGGCGGATCTGGTCGCTGACCGCGAAGTGGCTGGAACTCACATTGAAGCCGGCGCCGTTATAGACCGCGTTGCCACTCCAGATCGTGTTGCCGGTGGCGTCGCGCAGGTAATTGGTGGGACGGGTGCGCCAGTCGCGATCTTCATAGGCGACGGTGGCGGTGGCCTGCCATTCGCCCAGGATGTAGCCGAGCTTGAATTTGGTGAGGTCGGTGATCGTGGCCGCCGGGCCGGAGTCGCCCACCCAGATCACGTCGTTGCTCTGGCTGTCGCGGCCACGGACGGCGCCGTCGGTGATGACCGTAGCTCCACCGGCGGGCGTGCCCACGCTGCGACTGCGGAAGGTCATCGGTTGGCCCTTGTTTTCGAGGTGGTTGTGAAACACGAACAGGCGCAGGTCACCAAAGGCCTCGCCAAAGGCGAGGTATTCGCGGTGGCCCGAGTAGGTCTGGTCGGCGCCCAGGTGGTCGAACTGCTGGTGGAAGCTCGCGGCTTCGGCGTGCAGCTCGCGCTGGGTGGGCAGTTTGGTCTTCATGTTCACCACGCCGCCCATGGCGTTGCCGCTGTACTCGGCCGAGAAGGGGCCGTAGATGACCTCCGCCGATTCGAGCTCGTCGGCCGCCACCAGGCCCCAGCGCGGCGCGCCCGACCAGCGGGTTTCAAGCAGCGAGTGCAGCGGCATGCCGTCGGCGAAGACCATGGTGCGCGCGGTCTGGAACATGTTGGCGCCACGCATGGCCACCGTGCCATTCGAGTCACCGATGTAGCGCTTGCGAATCACCATGCTCGGTTCGTACTTGAACACATCCTCAACCGAGGTCGCATTGACCTGCTCGGCCTGCTCGGCGCTGATCAGGACGAACGGGCTGGTGAAGTGGGTGGGCGACTCCGCCGGCGCATTGACGACCACCGTGCCGAGCTGGGTCGGTGTGTCGGCGAGCACATTGGGCGCGGCAAAGGCGGCGAGCAGCGCGGCCGACAGCGGCAGGCGGCGGGCAAGAAGCGGCAGAGACATGAGACACGATCCTGAGGCGAAGGTGGGCGGGCGCTTTGGCGCATGGCGGTCGCGACTATACGGTCGCCGGTGGCCGAAGTTCCGCCCCTGCGGCGACGTGCCGCAGCGTGCTCTCATCAGGCGTTTTTTATCTCACGCGATTGATCCATAAAATAAATCGGGCGACCCGCTGGGGTCGCCCGATTCCGGCTTGAGACGAAATGCCGCAGGCGTGTTCAGTCGTCGTTCATGAAGCCCAGCAGGTGCAGCAGGCTGGTGAAGAGGTTGAAGATCGACACGAACAGCGTCACCGTGGCCATGATGTAGTTGGTTTCGCCACCGTGGATGATGTTGGAGGTCTCATACAGGATGAGGCCCGACATCAGCAGCACGAAGGCGGCCGAGACGGTCAGCGACAGGGCCGGGATGCTGAAGAAGATGGCGCCCAGGCCGGCCAGGAAGGCGACGAGGATGCCGACCATCAGGAACCCGCCCATGAAGGAGAAGTCCTTGCGGGTGGTCAGCGCGTAGCCCGACAGGCCGAGGAAGATGGCGCCGGTGGCGGCCATGGCGGTCATGACGGTTTGTGTGCCGTTGGGCATGTTGAGGTAGTGGCTGATGATCGGGCCCAAGGTGTAACCCATGAAGCCGGTCAGTGCGAACACCGCCACAATGCCGCCCGCGCTGTTGCGCAGCTTGGTGGTCAGGAACAGCAGGCCGAAGTAGCCGACCAGGGTGATGATCATGCCCGGATGCGGCAGGGCCAGCGCCATCGACACGCCGGCGGTCAGTGCCGAGAACAGCAGCGTGACCGACAGCAGCATGTAAGTGTTGCGGATGACCTTGTTGGTCGCCAGGACCGAGCTTTGCTGGCCACGACCGACGTCGGTGGGGAAGGGGGAAGTGCGGTTCATGGTGCGCTCCGTTAAGTTTCTGATGTTTGTTGCCGGCAGGCGGCTTGCTCAAGGCGATGCCGCGGTTTAAAGCCGTTTCTACGCGTTGCAGTGTAGTCGTAGTGATTGGTACGAACAAATCGAATAAAGTTCATGAGTTGTTCGAAAAAACGGAGGTTTCTGGCTCATGGCGACACTCAACTACAAACACTTGCGCTATTTCTGGATGGTGGCCAAGGCGGGCAGTATTGCCCGCGCCAGCGAGCAGCTGCACCTGACGCCGCAATCGGTCAGCGGCCAGATTTCGGCCTTCGAGGCGCGCCTTGGCGTGGGCCTGTTTCAGCGCACCGGGCGGCGATTGGTGGTGACCGAGGCCGGCCAGCGCATCCTGCGTTACGCCGAGGAAATCTTCGCCCTCGGCGACGAGCTGCTCGATGTGCTGCATGACGCCGATGCCGCGCAGGCGCCACCGTTTCGGGTCGGTATTGCCGATTCGGTGCCCAAGCAGATGGCTTACCGGCTGGTGGCGCCAACGCTGTCGCTGGACGATCCGGTGCGCCTGGTGTGCCGCGAGGGGCGGCTGGCACCGCTGCTGGCGGAGCTGTCGGTGCACCACCTCGATATGGTGATCGCCGATCGTCCGATGCCGGCACGCTACAACGTGCGTGCCTACAGCCATCTGCTGGGCGAGAGCGGGCTGACGGTGATGGCGGCGCCGGCGCTGCTGGCCCGTTTTGCCGGGGACTTCCCACGTTGTCTGGACGAGGCGCCGTTTTTGCTGCCCGGCGAGGATGTGGCGGTGCGTGTGCCGCTGGTGCAGTGGTTCGAGGCCGAGCGCATGCGGCCGCAGATCATCGGCGAGTTTGACGACAGCGCGCTGCTCAAGGCCTTTGGTGGCGCGGGCGCGGGCTTCTTTTGCGCGCCCAGCACGGTAGTGCCCGACGTGCAGGCACAGCATGGCGTCGTGGTGGTGGGCGAGATTCCGGTATTGACCGAGCAGATCTATGGCATCACCACCGAGCGCAAGCTCACCCACCCGGCGATTGTTGCGATTAGCGCGGCCACGCTGCCGGCAGGTGCTCCGGCGAAGCCGCCGCGCAAAAAGCTGCGGCGCAGTTGAGGTCGGGTTTCGCGCGCCCGGCACGCCGGTTAAGCTGGCGGCAAGTGCCATCGCCACCGGAGCGTCGCCATGCCGAAGTTTGCCGCCAACCTGAGTCTGCTGTTCAACGAGCACACCTTTCTTGATCGCTTTGCCGCGGCAGCGGGCGCGGGCTTCAAGGGCGTCGAATACCTGTTCCCCTACGCCTGGCCGGCGTCGCAGCTGGCGGAGACGCTGCAGGCCAATGGCCTGGTGCAGGTGCTGCACAATCTGCCGCCGGGCGAATGGGACGCGGGCGAGCGCGGCATTGCCTGCCATCCGGACCGGGTCGGTGAGTTTCAGGAGGGTGTGGGTCGCGGCATCGCGTATGCACAGGCGCTCGGCTGCCCGCAGCTCAATTGCCTGGCCGGCATCTTGCCCGACGGCGTGGACCCGGCGCGGGCGCAGGCGACCTTGATCGACAACTTGCGCTTTGCCGCCGGCGCGCTCAAGGCGGCAGGGCTGAGGCTGCTGATCGAGCCGATCAACACTTTCGACATCCCCGGCTTTTTTCTGACTCGCACCGAGCAGGCGGCGCAGATCGTGGCCGCCGTGGGGGCCGACAATCTGTTCATCCAGTACGACATCTACCATGCGCAGCGCATGGAGGGCGAGCTGGCCAATACGCTGTCGCGTTATTTGCCGATGATCGGCCACATGCAGCTGGCCGATACGCCGGGGCGGCATGAGCCGGGCACAGGCGAGATCAACTTTCCCTTTTTGTTCCGGCACATTGATGCGCTCGGTTACGTCGGCTGGATCGGCTGCGAATACACGCCGTTGGCCGACACGCTGAGTGGATTGGGCTGGCGACCGGCCGGGTGATTGTGCCTGCATCTGTCATGCGGCCGCGTTAAACTCTGCGTTTTTGGTGACGGGACGTATCGGCCTCATTCGCCGGTCGCATGCCACATGACTTCTCTGCGTTTTCTTGCTTTGTGCGCGCTGTTGCCGCTGGTGGTGCAGGCGGCCGAGCTGACCACCCGGCCGCTGTCCGAACTGGCGGTGTATCCGGTCTACCGCGTTAATGCCACGGCCAACCCGATGGATGAGGCGCAACTGGGCATGGCGGTGTCCGGGCGCATCAAAACCTTGCCGGTACGGGTCGGCGAGACCGTCAAGCGTGGATCGACGCTGCTGGCGCTGGACGACCGCGAGCACCGCATCGAGCGGGATCGCGCCAAGGCGCAGGTGGCGCTGGTGGCGAGCCAGTTGCGGCTGGCCGAATCGCAGCTGGCACAGAACCGGGCGCTGGCCGATCGCGAGTTCCTGAGCGCGGACGCCTTGCGGGTGAAAGAAACCGAGCTGACGGTGCGCAAGAACGAACTCGCCGCCACGCGGCAACTGCTGGCGGCGGCGGAGTTGGCGCTATCGCGAACAACGCTCACCGCGCCTTTTGATGGCGTGGTCAGGTCGCGACTGGCCAGCGTGGGCGATTACGTCTCACCCGGAGCACCGGTGCTGGTGCTGGCAGCGACTGCCACGCCGGAGGTGCGGGCGAGTGTGCCGGTGTCGCAGATTGCCAGCGTGCGTGCGGCAAAGGCCTGGGTGCTCGATGCCGCCGGGCTTGAAGTGCCGCTCACGTTGCAGCGTGTGTCGCCGCTGGTCGACCGCGTGGCGCAGGCGCAGGACGTAATCTTTGCGCCGACCCGGCCGATGCCGATCGGCCTGGCCGGTGAGGTGCGCTGGCAGGGCGAGCGCCCGATGCTGCCGCCGGCCTATGTGCAAAAGCGCGACGGCGTTTTCGGCGTGTATGTCATGACCGGCGATGCGCCGGTCTTCCGTCCCTTGGCCGAAGCCCAGCAGGGGCGCCCGGTGCTGGTGCCGACAGACTGGCCGGCCACGCTGCCGGTGGTGGATGAAGGCCGTTTCCAGATTGGCCTCAAGCCGGCCGGGGCGGCGCAGTGATGGGTTTTTACCGCAAGCTGATCGACAACCATCCGCTGGCCAACATCGCCTTTGCGCTGGTGCTGGTCGGTGGCGCACTCACCTATGTGCTGATGCCGCGCGCGCAGGACCCGGAGATCAATTTCAACTGGGTGAACATCGCCACGGTCTTGCCCGGGGCGTCGGCAGAGGATGTTGAGCAGGAACTCACCTCGCCGCTGGAGGACGCCATCGCGCAGGTGAAGGACATCAAGTATGTGTCCTCGTCGAGTCGCGAGAACCTGTCGTCGATCCTGGTGCGCTTCAACGAGTTGTCCGAGCGCGAGTTCGACAAGCGTATCGCCGACCTGCGCCGCGAAATCCAGAATAAGGCCTCGGACGAGTTGCCCGAGGAGGCGACCGATCCGCAGGTGGTGGAGATCACCACCTCGAACGGATTTCCGACCGCGATTCTGGCGGTGTATGGCCCGGCGCTCGACGAGCGCCTGCGCCGCGCGGCCTTCGATCTCAAGAAAGACCTCGAACGCCTGCCGGGCGTCGACAAGGTGATCGCCGCGGGGCTGGATGATCCGGAGTTGCATGTGGATTTTGATCCGGCGGCGCTGGCGGCGCGCGGCTTGTCGCCGGTGCAGGTGTCCGACTCGGTGCTCGGCTGGTTCCGCAATACCTTGGGTGGCCGGGTGCGGGTGCAGGATCGCGAATGGTTGGTGCGCCTGGAAGGCAAGACCGACGACCCCGACACCCTCGCCGCCACAGCGCTGATCACGCCGCAGGGCCGCGTCGCGCTGGGTGAGGTGGCCGAGGTCAGTCGCGGGCACGAGCGCACCACGCAGCGGGTCAGCGTGCACGGTCAGCCGGCGGTGATGTTGTCGGTGACCAAGCAGAGCCGGGTCAATACCCTGTCGCTGGTCGAAGAGCTGCGCGCTTTCGCCAACGCGCGCAATCCGTTGCTCGAGAGCCAGGGCGTGCAGCTGGTGATGCTCGACGACCAGACCGACATGACCCGCAATGCGATCGGCATCATGGAGTCCAATGCGTTGCTCGGGCTGATTGCGGTGCTGGTGATGTGTTGGGCGTTTCTCGGTCCACGCATGGCACTACTGGTCGGGGTCGGCGTGCCGTTTTCGCTGGCAGGCACATTTTTGGTGGTCAATGGCATCGGATCGACGCTCAACCTCACCGTGCTTCTCGGCGTGGTGATTGCGCTGGGCATGCTGGTGGACGACGCCGTGGTGGTGGTTGAAGCCATCTACTACCGTATGCAACGCGGTGAACCGGCACGCGAGGCGGTGATCAATGGCGTGCTCGAAGTCGCCGCGCCGGTGACCAGCGCAGTGCTCACCACCATGGCAGCCTTCCTGCCTTTGATGCTACTGCCGGGCATTCTTGGCAAGTTCATGTTTGTGGTGCCCTTTGTCGTCACTGTGGCACTCGGCGTCAGTCTGTTTGAAGCCTTCTGGATCTTGCCCACGCATGTGCTGAGCATCCGTCCCAACGCCGGCGGGGGCCAGAGTGCCGGCCAGGCGCGGCGGGTGCGTTTCACGCATTGGGTACGGCTGCGCTACTCGCGCGCGCTGATCCGCGTCATGCGCTGGCCCAAGCTGGCCTTGCTGGTAGTGTTGCTGACCGTGGTGGGCGCCGGTGTGATGGTGGGCAGCGGAGTGGTCAAGCAGCAGTTTTTCGCCTTTGATTCGATGCGGCTCTTCTATGTGAACGTGGACATGCCCGCCGGCATGGCGCTGGAGCGCACGTTGAGTCAGGCTGACAAGGTGGCGGACACCATCCGCGAGCAGCTCGATCCGGCCGAGATGCGCACTGTGACCGCCTACGCCGGCATCAAATTCACCGAAACCGAACCGCTTTACGGCGACCAGTACGGTCAGGTGCTGGTGTCGCTGGCGCCGCGTCTGACCGACGGCGCCTTTACAGGCGAAATCATCGAGCGCCTGCGCGCATCGGTGATGGCGCACACCGGTGAGGCCAGGCTGTCTTTTCTTGAAATGAAGGGCGGCCCACCTTCGGGCAAACCGATCAGCGTCAAGGTGAAGGCGGACGACTACGCCACGCTGCGCTCGGCGTCGGACGCGCTCAAGGCCGAGGTGGCGAAGATCGTTGGTGTGAAGGATCTGACCGACGACGATGTGCCCGGCCGCACCGAAATGCGCCTCACGCTCGATCGCGAAAAACTTGCCCGTGCCGGCGTGCAGCCGGCCACCGTGGCGCGACTGCTGCGACTGTATGGCGAGGGCGAAACGCTGACCAGTGTGCGGGTCGATGGTGAGAAGGTCGATCTGATCGTACGCGCCAAGCCGCAGACCCTGAGCGATATCGAGGGGCTGCTCCAGCGCACCATGCCCTTGCCCGATGGCCGGCAGGTGCAACTGAGCGAGCTGGTGGATGCCGAGATGCGCATCTCCAAGGGCTATATCCGCCACTACCAGTTGCGTCGAGCAATTACGGTCGAGGCCGATCTGGCGCCTGACACCACCGACACCGTAACCGCCAATGCACAGCTGAAGGCCGCCTGGGCTCAGATCCAGCCGCGTTTCCCCTCCGTGGCGCTGGACTTCTCGGGCGAGCTGGACGACATCCAGGAGAGTCTGGACTCGATGGTGAAGCTGTTCACTTTTGGCCTCGGCCTGATCTATCTGATCCTCGCCACCCAGTTCAAGAGCTACTGGCAGCCGATCCTGATTCTGGTGACGGTGCCGCTGGCCTTTACCGGTGTGGTACTGGGCCTGTTTGTGTCGGGCAACCCGATGTCGCTGTACACGCTATATGGTGTGATCGCGCTGACCGGCATCGCCGTCAATAGTGCCATCGTGCTAATCGACGCGGCCAACGATCGGCTGAGCAAAGGCATGAGCGTGTTGCATGCCGCGGTGTATGCCGCGCGGCGCCGCGTGGTGCCCATCCTGATCACCACGACCACCACCATCGGTGGCTTGTTCTCGCTGGCGGTCGGCCTCGGCGGCAAGTCGCTCATGTGGGGACCGGTGGCGGCCAGTATCGTGTGGGGCCTGGGCTTTTCGACGGTGCTCACTTTGTTTGCCGTGCCGCTGCTGTACCGGCTGGTGATGCGTGCGCCGAAGCCGCGGGTCGATCTGGATCAAGGCCCGGCGCCGGTGGAGGCGTAGCATGCAGCCCATGTGGCGCCGATTTGTCATCCTGATACTGATGCTGGCTCTCCCGCTGCCGTCGCTGGCCGGCTGGGCCGGTACTTGCGTGGAGGCGCCGGCCACATCGCACGCCATGGCCGATATGGGCGATGAGGCTGCCGTGCCGTGTTGTCCCGACGACGGGCTGCTCGGTGACTGCACTCAAATCGATTGCGCCTCGGCCGCAATGCACCTCGCCTTGCCGGTCGTGCGTGCCGATCTGAGCGCTCGCGCGCATGTGCTGAGCGCCGCGCCGATGCCCCGTTTTGCGTCGGTCACGGTCTCCCGTCACGACCGGCCACCCATCGCCATCGCCTGAATCCGATCCCGTCGGGGCGTATGTTGCCCCGCATTCCCTATCGAGATTTAGGAGTTCCCAGAATGAAAGCACTTGGATTGGCCATGCTGGCCAGCGCCATGCTGGTCGCCTGCGATGACCCGCCGGCGACTGCGGCCGTGGCGGATGCTGCACTGACTCAGGGCGCGACGCTCTACGCTGCGCAGTGCGCCAGCTGTCATGGCGCAAATGGCGAGGGCCAGCCGAACTGGCGTGAGCGCAAGGCCGACGGACGTCTGCCCGCGCCGCCGCACGACGCCAGTGGCCACACCTGGCATCACCCGATGGAGATGCTCTTCCAGATGACCCGCGACGGCATCGTGCCGCCGCTGGCGCCCGAGGGCTATCAAAGCGACATGCCGGCCTTCGGCAAGACCTTGTCGGACGACGAGATTCGCGCCGTGCTGGCCTACATCGAGCACCAATGGCCCGATGAGGTGAAACAAATGCGTGCCGAACGATTCAAACCCCAGGCGAGTGGGCGTTGATCGCCTGCCCAGGAAAGGAAAAAGAGATGAAAACCGTGCAATTATTCCGCCAACTGGCGCTGGCCGCCGCCGTGTCGATGAGTGCCGGGGTGGCCTGGGCCGAACTGCCCGAAGCCACCATGTACAAGGATCCGAACTGCGGTTGCTGCAGCAAATGGGCCGATCACATGCGCGAGGCGGGTTTCAAGGTCAAGGAAATGCCCAGCCGCGACATGGCGGGCATCAAGGCGCAACTCGGTGTGCCCGAGGCGATGAGTTCATGCCACACGGCGCGGGTCGGCAAGTACGTGATTGAAGGTCATGTGCCGGCCGCCGACGTGAAGCGCCTGCTGGCCGAGCAGCCGGCCGGCGCGCGCGGCTTGTCCGCGCCCGGCATGCCGATGGGCTCGCCGGGCATGGAGGGCGGCATCCCGGACCGCTATGATGTGGTGCAGTTCAATGACGATGGTGGTGAAGCGGTGTTTGCCCGTCATTGAGCATGACTGAAGGAGGCATTGCCATGAAATCGTATTGCCGGATCGTGTTGCTGGCGGCGACGCTTGCCGCCAGCCCCGTGCATGCGCAAGAGCCCGGCGCATCGGTGTCTGGCGACAAGGCCACCGACATGGCGGTCGATCTCGTGGTGGTGCGTCCGCTCGGTTTTGTCGGTGCGGTGATCGGCACGGTCGGCTTCGTGCTGGCGCTGCCCTTTACCGTGCCCAGTGGGTCGGTGGGCGAGACTGCCGACGAATGGATCGGCCGGCCGCTCGAATACACCTTTGACCGGCCGCTGGGCAATTTCGACCAGTGCGGGGCGGATCGGCATCCCTGCGGGAATTAGTTCTGACGTGGTGAAGTCTGTAGGCGCCGCGTGGCGCTTCGGTTTTGTTGCCTTCGGGTGGAGTTCGTTGGCCGGGTCTCGCCCCGGCGGGCGAGTCACTTCTTTGTCGCGACAAAGAAGTGACCAAGAAAACGCCCCCGCTGTACCGCCGGCTTCGCCGGTGCCCTCGCTACGCCCGCGTCCGGCGGGTCATGTCGCAAACTCGCCCTGCGGGCTCAGACACGCGACACGACAATTCCCGCCGGCCCCGGGCTTCGTTCGGCGGTACAGAAGGGGAGGGCCATACCGGCTCGGGTTCGCTGTCGCCCGTTCGGATGGTGCATCGTAGGGCGGGTTTCAACCCGCCCTACAAAACCTCCGATCGTTCCCGCTGTTGCCGGTTGGCACCCCATTCCCCTCTGTCGTGCCGAGCGTAGCAAGTGCGGGGCGGAAATAGCGGCTTCGCTGTCTGAGCCCGCAGGGCGAGTTCGCGAAGCTGCCCGCCCCGGACTTGCGGAGGGAGGGAAGCCCGAAGGGCCACGACGGCGGGGTGTGCCTCTTTGCTTAGCTTTCTTGCACAAGCAAGAAAGTAAGTCGCCTGCCGGGGCGAGACCCGGCCGACGTCCGCCCCCCGAAGCCACGCCCCGCGAAAGCGGGTCAAAGTGCACTCCCGGCACCAGCCGGATGCTGCCTACAGCAAGCCGATGGCCACCAAGCCGGCAAAGGCAAAGAACAGCGCCAGATGGCTGACGCCTTCGATGGCGTTGGTTTCGCCGTTGTGCAGGTTGTTCATGACGGCCAGCATGGTCAGCAGCAGCATGCCGCCCTGCATCGGAGTGAGTGCCATGATGATGCGCTCGTCGGTGATGAGCGCAATGGCTTCGATTACCGGCAGCGTCAGCAGCACCGTGGCCAGCGAGGCACCCAGTGCGATGTTGACCGTGGTTTGCATGCGGTTGGCTGCGGCGGCGCGGGCGGCCGTGAGAATCTCCGGGCTGGCCGAGAGCAGAGCCACCAGCACGGCGGGCAGGCTCTTGGGCAGCGTGCTGCCGGCGAGGCCGGCATCAAGCAGCACCGACAGCACTTCTGAGAGCAGACCGACCAGCACGATGGCGCCGATCATGACGCTTACATGCAGCCACGAGGGGCTGTGTGCGGTGTCGTGGGCTTCGTCGTCGACGGCGGCGACATGTTCGAAAAAGGTGCGGTGCTCGACCGTTTGCAGGCGCAAAAAAGCGGCGTACATCAGCACCATGGTGCCGACGCTGAACAGCGAGTAGGCCTTCCAGTGTTTGTCCGGCACGAAGTCGGGGATGAACATGCCGATGCCGATGGCGACGATCAGCATGGCCATGAAGGAGTTGGCGGAGTCGAGGTTGTAGCGGGTGGTGCCGTGTTTGAGGCCGCCGATGATGGCGGCGATGCCGAGGATGCCGTTGATGTCGAGCATCAGCGCGGCGAACACGGTGTCGCGCGCCAGTGTGGGGTTGGGGGCGCCTTGCAGCAACACCACCAGAATGACCACCTCGACCGACACCGCCGCCAGTGTGAGCACCAGTGTGCCGTAGGGCTCGCCCCAGCGCACTGCCAGCACTTCGGCGTGGTGGCTGATGCGGAAGGCGACGCCGATGATGGCGGCGAGGATGAGTCCGAGCAATCCCCACAGCATCAGACCGCCGTGCGTGACCGCAGCGTGTTCGAGGACAATGCCGAGGCCGAGGATGGCGCCGGCGATGAAAATGGGGGTTTCGGCCTTGAGGGCGAGTCGCATGGCTGAGGGATGTCGAGCGGAAAGAAGCCTGATTGTGCCTTGCGTCTGCGTGCGAGACCACCCGGCGCATGTGACGATTCGCGAATTCTCGGGAAGTGTGTGTCTCGGTCGCGGGCAGAGACGGAGCGTATGGCGAGGAAAAAATCAAGACCCAATGCCGTGGCAAAGCTGACACCGGCGTGGCGGGGCAAAGCGCGGGCGAGTGGTTAAAATGCTGAAATACTGCCGATTCGTGTCGGCGAGACGAGGAGAGTGGCTGGTGATCATGCGAGTGGCCTGTCGGGGAGAGAAGATCGAGGCCGTGGGGCCTACGATCGAGATCGTGCTCAAGGAGTTGGCGCGGCGCATCTGCGAGCGCGACAGTGCGCTTGATGGCGTGCTTGAGCAGATCGTAGTGGCTGACGACTTCCCCGCGGCGCTGGTATCGCTCGGTGAGCCGCCGGCGCCGGCAGGGTCGATTGTGCCTACCGTGGCGCGCACGCTGTATCTCGAATCCGGCCCGGTGCTGGTGCTCGAAGGCGCGCAGGTGGTGGCCGCGCTGGGCAGTGAGGTCGATGCCATGGCGCGTTTCGTGCACATGCTGCATGGCGAATTGTGGCGCGTTCGCCTGCATCTGGACGCGCTGGCAGCCGGCCAGGCGGGGCTGGGGGCCTGGAGCGATTCGGTGTTCGACAGCCAGCTGCGACCGGTGGTCGAAGCCATGCGCGGCGAGTACGCGGTGAGCCGGCGTACAGTCTGGTCGCTGCCCAATGAGGCCGATCTGATGCTCAAGCATTTGCTGGATGTGGTCGACGCGCTGCCCGGGGCGACGGCCGATGACGTGGCGACGGGCGCTACCGATCTGGACGGACTGTTTGTGCGCAGCCTTGGTCGTATCGCACATCTGACGCAGACTGCGGCGCATGTGCAGGGCTATCTCGCCGGGCTGGAGCGGTCGGTGGATGCTATTAGTCCCGAGATGGCGGCGGCGATCGAGGCGAGCTTTTTTGGATCGCATTGGGTCGCACTCGAGCGTCAGCTTGATGCGCTGTTCCACGCCAGTGAGGCCGCTGCGATTGAATCGGCGCGCAGCGAGATCCAGCACACACTGCAGGCGGTGTTCGGCAGTCTCGGCCTGCAGTTGCGCCGCGCCGAGGATGGCGGCGTGTGGCTGGCGCCGGGCGTGGCAGGCTAATCGATGAATCGCCGCTTTCTGGCCGGCGCCCGCTCCGGATTCCGTATTTTCCTGCCACTGTCGATCGGCCTGATTCCGTGGGCCCTGGTGACCGGCGTGGCGCTGACCTCGGCCGGGCTGAACGTGGTCGAGGCGATGGGCATGAACCTGATGGTCTATGCCGGCGTGGCGCAGATCGCCACCTTGCCGCTGATCGTCGCCGGCGCGCCGCTGTGGCTGATCGGCCTGACGGCGCTGGCGCTCAACCTGCGCTTCCTGATTTTCAGCGCGGCGATCGCGAGAGGGTTTCGCGGCATGCCGCTGCGGCTGCGCATCCCCTCCGGCTATTTGCTGATCGATGGCGTCTTCGCCTTGTGCACCGAGCGCATGCTGACGGTGCATGACCGGCACTGGCGCTTTGGCTATTTCGTTGCTCCGTCGCTGTGGGGCTGGCTGTTGTGGCAGAGCTTTGTACTGACCGGCGTGTTGGGGGCCGGTGCGCTGCCGCAGGGCTGGTCGCTGGAGTTCATGGCGACCATCGCGCTGATGGTGATCCTCGTGCCGCTGTCGAAAAACCGCTCGATGCTGGTGGCGGCGCTGGTCGGCGGGGTGGCCTCGGTGCTGCTGCGCGACATGCCGCTCAAGCTGGGCGTCATCGTGGCGATCGTGCTCGGCATCGTGGCGGGCTTTGCGGCCAGCCGGGCCATGGCCGAGCACAAGAAGGAGACGTGATGGACGGTATCTGGTTGTGGATCAGTTTTGCGCTGGTGTCGATGGCCACGCATTTTCCGCGCGGCAGCTTCATCGTGCTCGGTCAGCGTGCCAGCCTGCCGCCGGCGGTGCTGGGTGCGCTGCGCTATGCGCCGGCGGCGGCGCTGGCCGCCATCGTGGCGCCGGGGGTGTTCGTGGTCGAGGGGGCGCTGCAACCCTTCAATCCCAAGTTTGCGGCGGCCATCGCGGTGCTGGTGGTGGCCTTGCGCTGGAAGAATCCGTGGCTGCCGTTCATCATCGGCATGGGCGTGCTGCTTGGCTTGCGCAAGGGGTTTGGCTTCTGAGCGGTTTCACGGCGTCCGGCGGGGCGCCTGTTCGACTTCGCTTTGTGGGGGGGCTCCGCCGCACGATGGCGTTGAGCAAGCGGGTTAGTCCGCCGACGGCGTGGTGTCGGTGTCGGGCTGCTGGATTGGCAAGGTAACGTGAAAGGTCGAGCCTTCGCCGGGCGTGGATTCGATGTCGATGCGCCCATGGTGATGCTGAATGATGCCGTAGGACAGCGAGAGCCCGAGGCCCGTGCCCTTGCCGACCGCCTTGGTGGTGAAGAAGGGCTCGAAGATGCGCGCCTTGATTGCCTCCGGGATGCCGCTGCCGGTGTCGGCAATGCTCACCCGTACATGCTCGGCGTCGGGCTGCGAGGTGGTGACCGTGATCGTGCCCGGCGCTTCGGTGGCATGCGCGGCATTGACCAGCAGGTTCATGAACACCTGATTGAGCTGTGAAGGCATGCACTGGATGACCGGGATGTCGGCGTAGTTGCACACCACGCTGGCTTTGTACTTGATTTCGTTGTTCACCACGTTGAGGGTGCTTTCGATGCCCTTGGTGATATTGGCCCAAGCCCACTCCTGGGTTTGATCGGCATGCGAGAAATCTTTCAGATCGGCGACGATCTTGCGCACGCGCGAGGCGCCTTCTTCGCTCTCGCGCAATAGCGCGGGCAAGTCTTCCTTGAGGAAATCGAAGTCGACCTCCTGCTTGAGCTTGCGCACGGCGAGCAGCGCGGCGTCGTCGGGGGCGCGGCCCGCTTCCAGCGCCTCGAAGCTGTCGAAGAGCCGGAACAAGTCGTTCAGATAGCCGCCGAGGCTGGTGATGTTCGACAGCACGTAGCCGATGGGGTTGTTGATCTCGTGGGCCACGCCGGCGGCGAGCTGGCCAATGGAGGCCAGCTTTTCGGACTGCACCAGTTGTTCCTGCGCGTCGTGAAGCTGGCAGTTGAGCTCGGTGAGTTCGATATAGCGCTTGAGCAGTTCTTGCTCGGCCGTTTCACGCTGGTTGATATCCTCGGCCAGTCGGGCGTTGGCGTCGGCGAGTTCGCGGGTGCGTACCGCCACATTGGCTTCCAGGCGTTCATTTGTGCGTGCCAGTGCGGCTTCGGCGTTTTTGCGTTCGGTAATGTCTTGCAGCGTCTCGATCGCCCCGATGAGCGTGCCGTCAGTGTCTTGCAGGGGGGCGGCCAGAAAGTAGAGCCAGCGCCCGGATTCGCCCAGGCTTGGGTAGAAGCCTTCGGCTTCGATGGCTTGGGGTATGTGCGGCGAGTATTGCCAGCCGCCGGGGTAGAGCGGTTCCAGCGATGCGGCATCGGCATGGTCGAGAATCAGGTCGGCCATGACCGGGCGCGGCGTGCTGAAGAAGGCGCGCCATGGGTCCCGGGTGCCGAGCAGGCGTTCGGCGGGGATGCCGGAGATACGCTCGCAGGCCCGGTTCCAGTGGGTGACATGGTGCTCGGCGTCGAGGATGAAGGTGGCAATCGGCAGTTCGGCAATGATCTGGTCGAGCAGGGCACGAATGGATGCGTCGGGCCGGCGTTGGGGGGCGGCCTCGGCGCGCTCGATAAAGACCTGAAGCACCCGGTGGCCGGTCGAGCCATCGGTCCGTCGGGCGCGTACTTCAAAGTGGCGTGTGGCGCCTGCCGGGGTGTTTACGGTGATGTGAATGGCCTCTGCCTCGCTCCCCGCAAGACAGGCATCGCCTTGTCTGCGCAGTCGTTCTGCGTTTTGTGGGTCGTCGAATGCATGAAAGGGGCGGGCGTACAAGGCGGGGAGCGCACAGCCTAATTGTTCAGCCAGTGTGGGGTCGACCCATTCGGGATGACCACCCCGGTGCAGCATGGCGCCATGACCGGCCAGCGCGAGTGCGTCTCGCCAGAGATCAGGGGGCGGCGACAGGGGGCGAGGCACATCCCGCTCAGACATCGGCTTCTAGCACCCGGGCGAGCGCATCCGCCTCGGCGATCACGGTGAGCAGCGTATTGGAGGCCGGCAGGGCGACGTCGCCCATGGCGCGGGAAATCCAGGGCGCCAGTGCGGCCGGGGGAAAGTCGTCGTTGTCGATCTCGGTGTCTGCCAACCGGTCTGCCAACCCGACCAATGCGCATAGGGCCGGGAGGGGCTCGGTCGATTCATGGTGGCGTCCGGCGGCTTCGCACAGGGCGTCCGGAAACTTCCAGCGACGGAGCAGAATCTGGCCGAGTTCGGCGTGGTCGGTACCAAAGGCGGCGCGCTCGGCGCTTACGTCGCTACGGATGATCCAGTCGGCGTCTGCGCCGTGTTCGGGTAACTGGATGGGAGTGGCCTGGGCCAGCACGATCTTGCCGACGTCATGGAGAATGCCGGCGGTAAAGGCTTCTTCGGCGGCGTAGCCGGTCGTTTCGGCGAGCAGCCGGGCGAGCATGGCACACCGGGTGCTGTGCCGCAGCAACTGACCCATCGAGGCGCGCAGCGCCGGCGGCAGCTGCATCAGCTGGGCCGAGCCGACTGCAAGAACCAGCATGCGCAGGGCCCGGAAGCCGAGGATGGCGGTGGCTTCGTGGACGGTGGCGACGCGCTTGCTGAGACCATAGAAAGGTGAATTGGCCACCTTGAGCGTGCGCAAACTGAGCGTCATGTCGGCGGCAATGATGTCGGCGATGCGGCGGGCGTCGACGTCGGCGCGCGCAAACAGTGTCAGCAGGTCCGTCATGACTTTGGGCGGCGGCGGGAGCTGTTCGGCGTTCTGAACGATTTGCTCGGCGTTCTGCGGCATGGCTCAGGCGCCTCCTTCGCCAGCGCGAAAAGCCGCGGTATCGAGCAGGGTCAGCAAATAGCCGCGGCTGGTTGAACGCTGACCGAGCTGGGTGCGTGAAACCAGGTGGCGCTTGCCGCCGAGTTCGATACTGTCGACCTCGTCGAGCAATTCGGCCGGGAGCGCGGCGCTGGCAGTCATTCCCAGACCGATGGGATGGCCATTGAGCTGGGCGATAGCGGCACTGTTGCAAAAGGCGATTACGCCCTCGTCGTCGACACCGATCACGCCGACCGGCAGCGCTTCGAGGACTTCGTGGAAGACACCGAGCGCTTCGGAGCGAATCTGAACCTGGTCAGAACGCTCGGCCAGCAGGGTTTGAAGCTGGGTGTTCTTGATTTCAAGTTCCTGCGTCAGCCGGCGGTTTTCGTCAGCCAGCCGGCGGCGAACGAAGGCCTCCGCGATGTTGGCCTTGAGGTTCGCGTCGTCCCACGGCTTGCAGAGGAACTTGTAAATGGCCCCGTCGTTGATGGCTGAGGTGACGGCCTGCAATTCGGTGTAGCCCGACAGGACGATGCGAACGCACTCGGGTTGCATCTCTTTGGCGATGCGCAGCAAATCGACGCCGGCCATGCCCGGCATGCGCTGGTCGGACATCACCACATCGACGGTTTCGGTCTTGAGCAGTTCGATGGCCTCGGTGCCGCAGTTGGCGGTGAGGATGCGATAGCCCTCGGCGCGCAGCAGTCGCCGCAACGCCGAGAGGATGTTCTGCTCGTCGTCAACCAGCAAGAGGGTGGGTTGATGCGTCGCTGCGTCGGTCATGATGACGTTCCCCGCGGGCTGTCCTCCACTTGCACATTGATGTTGCGGCCGCTGGAGGTTTCCAGACGGCGCAGCTGGAGGATGCTATCTTCGTCGCAAACATGCCCTTTGGGCAAGAGCAGGTAGCCGTCAGGATGCAGAAGATCCTGCGCCAGGCGCATGCCTTGCTTGAGCATGCCTGGCCGCAAGCTGATGCCGTCGGCGCGCCGGCCGCTGGCTTCAGACAGCATCCGGACGAAGGTGTTGGCCAGTTCGGGGTTGTAGCGTTTGCCGGCATTTTGCGAGATGTAGACCAGGGCTTCGCGGGCGGGCAGCGGGCGGGCGGTCAGCTGGCCTTGCATCAGTCCGTCGTAGTCGTTGGCGATGGCCAGAATCTGTGCCCCGATCGGAATGGCCAGGCCGACCAGGTTGTCCGGGAAGCCGGAGCCGTCCCACATCTCATGATGGTGGCGGACCAGTTTGCACACGGCCTTGAGCTGGCTGACGGCGGTCAGCGCGGCTTCACCGCGCTCGGCATGCCGGATATACAGACTGCGCTCGTCCGCCTTGAAGCTGTTGTAGGGTTTGCCGAGCAACTCGTCGGGCAGACCGATCTTGCCGATGTCGTGCAGCAGACCGGCGAGCATGATGTTTTGCGTGGTGACCTCGTCCAGACCCGCCGCTTTGGCCAGCGAACGGGCGTGCTGGGCAACCCGGCGGCTGTGTCCGGCCATGTGGCCGCTACGCATCTCGACCAGATCGCTGAACACTCGCACCGTGGTGAGGAAGTTCTGCTTGAGCGACTCGTTGGCTTCCTTGATCTTGCCGATCGCGGTTTGCAGATCGCGGGTGCGCGCCAGCACGCGCGTTTCCAGCTCGGTGTTCATGGTCTTGAGCTGGGTGTTCTGCTCGGCGGTGAGTGCGTGCAGTCGCGCCACTTCCGCCTGCAGGCGTCGGCGGTCGACCGCGTCTTTTACCGTGGTCAGGATCTCGTGGTCTTTCCAAGGCTTGTTCAGATAGCGCGAAATGCCGCCGTCGTTGACCGCCGAGACGGTCGATTCCATGTCGGCAAAGCCGGTCAGCAAGATGCGTTCGACGCCGGGGTGACGTTCGCGAACGGCTTTCAGAAAGGCGGCGCCGTCCATTTGAGGCATGCGCATGTCCGAGACGACGACATCGACGGTTTCGGCGTCGAGCAGATTCAGCCCTTCCTGGCCGCCAGGGGCGGTGAGTACGCGCAAGCCGGTGGGGCGGAACAGGCGTTTGAGTGCGTTCAGGATATTGGGCTCGTCGTCTACGAAGAGTACCGTTCCTGGGTTGGCGGCTGTTTCGGTTTGCGTCATCGACGGTCGTCCGGGAAAGACCTGTGTACTTCCCTTACGGACGACGTCAGTCAAACTTGAGGCGCTGCGCCGCCGGCAATCGCCAGTCGTCGCGTGCGGCCTGGCCGGCGTGGGGCATGATGCACTTGCGGAGGCGAAGTCCGCGCCAAGATGCCTGTAGGGTGCGGATTCAGCTAGCGGGTCGCGGCGCGGCGTCGGTGTCTGCGTTCAGCTCTTCCGACGCCTTGTTCTCCGGTTGCGCGTCGCCAAGCTCTTGCTCAAGAATCAAGCTGAGCTCTTCGGTGGCCTCGCGGGCGCTCTGGATGAGCTGGTGTTCGTCGTGGTAGAGCGCTTGTTCGCGCTTGAGCAGTTCGATGTCGTGCTCGGCGAAACGGTCCACGATTTGCTGCGATTTTTCGGGCGTTTTGCCGAGCACTTCGAAGATCATGCGGGCCATGTCGAGGCTGGAGCGGAAGGTTTCCCGCATCAGCAGTTCGACCCCCAGGTCCATTAGCCGGTAGGCGTGGAAGCGGTTGCGGGCGCGGGCGACGATGGTGACATGCGGGAAATGCTTGCGCACCATCTCGGCACAGCGCAACGAGGTCTCGATGTTGTCGATGGCCAGCACAAAGACTTTGGCGTCGTCGATGCGGGCCGCATGCAAGACTTCGAGGTGCGCGGCGTTGCCGTAATAGGCCTGGATGCCAAAGCGCTTCATGGTCTTGACCTCTTCGTGGTCGATATCCAGCGCTGTGAAAGGCACGTTGCGGGCCAGCAATACGCGTCCGACGATCTGGCCGACGCGGCCGAAACCGGCCATGACGACCGGGTTGGGCAGGTCGGGCATGTCCTCGGTTTCGGGTTCGATGGTCGCGGTGGCGGCCGCTTCGCGCGCATTGAGGCGGTCGGCCAGAATGAACAGTAGTGGCGCGGTGGCCATCGACAGCGCCACCGACAGATTCAGCTGGGCGACGACTTCCGGCTCAAGCAGCTGGCTGGCTTGCGCGACGCCAAACAACACGAAGGCGAATTCACCACACTGCGCCAGCGCCAGCGCCTGCATGCGCGAGACCTTTTTGCTGCCGCGGGCCAGCCGGCGCAAACCATACATGCCGCCGCCTTTGACCAGAATCAGCGCGACGGTCAGGCCGAGCACGTTGAGTGGGTGTTCGACGATCATGCCCAGATTGATGGTCATGCCGACGGCGATGAAGAAGAAGCCCATCAGCAGTCCCTGGAAGGGTGCGATCGAGGCTTCGAGCTCATGGCGGAAGTCCGAGTCCGACAGCAGCACGCCGGCCACAAACGCGCCCAGCGACATCGACAGGCCGCCCAGTTGCAGCAGCAACGCCAGACCCAGGGCGGTGGCCAGGGCCGCGGCGGTAAACATCTCGCGGCTGTTGATTCGGGTGACATGGCGGAAAATGGCGTCGAGCACTGGCCGACCGATCAACACCACCACGGCGAGAAAGCCGAGACCTACCAGCGGCGAGACATCGCCCTCCGAGCGCGCGGCGCCAAGCAGCGGCAGCAGCGCCAGCAGCGGGATCACCATCAGATCCTGAAACAGCAGGATGGCGAAGGTTTCGCGCCCGTAGCGGCTGTGCAGTTCGTGACGCTCGCCCAGTGTGGGCAGCACGAAGGCGGTGGAGGACAGCGCCAGGGTGAGGCCAATCATGGTGGCGATGGGCCAGTCAAAGCCGAGCAGCCAGGCGCCGGCGATCAGGAAGCTTCCCACGCCAAAAAACTGCAGGCCACCCAGGCCGAACACCGGTTTGCGTAGCGCCCACAGACGCGAGGGCTGAAGCTCCAGGCCGATGATGAACAGCAGCAGCACCACGCCCAGCTCGGCGGTGTGCAGCAGATTCTCGCCGTCGGTCACTACACCGAAACCCGAGGGCCCGATGAGGACGCCGGCGGCGAGGTAGCCGAGCACGGTGCCCAGGCCTGCACGCTTGAACAGGGGGACCAAGAGCACGGCCACGGCCAGCAGGGCCGCGAAGGTGGCAACGGATTGCATTGGAGGGTCTCCATGCGTGCCGCCCTTCGCTGCAGTGGCGCGGGCGATCTTGTGTCCCCCGCGATGTCGGTGCAGGGCCGGCCGACGGCGGGGCCTTCGATGCCCTGCCGTGGCCTAGTTATATCATTTCCGCCCTCACGACCGTGCGGCGAGTCGCTTCAGTTCGGGCAGACAGGAGCCGCAGTTGGTGCCGCATTGAGTGCGTGTCTGCAGTTGTTCGAGGCTCTCGCCAGCATGGAAAGCGGTGACGATGGCCTCCTCCGACACATCAAAGCAGTTGCACACCACTTTGCCGCGCGTGGGCTGGCCGGCTGGCGGCTGGGTGAGCGGGGCGAGCAGCCAGGGGCGCACCGGGGCGGCGGGCTCGCCGCGCACCATCAACTCGGTCAGCCACGCGGCGGCGCGGGTCTCGCCCGACAGCCGTACCGCGTTGAGAATGTCGTCGTCGACGCGGGCGCGCTTGGCCACATCGCGGTGCGTGTCGGCATACACCAGGGTGTGCGCCGGGTCGTCCAGACCCATGGCGGCGTCGACCGCGTCGAGCAGCGCGGTGTTGGCCTCGTCGGCCCGCGCCTTGAGTACCACCACAGGCACCTCGCGCCCGGCAAGCGTCAGGCTGGCATAGGGGAGATCCTTCATCTGCGCGCGCAGTGCTTCGAGGACGGAGAAGGCGTTGGTGTCGGTGATCCGGCGCATGGCCATCAGAGCATGGCCAGCGGCGAGTTTTTCGACCTGAATGGCGGCGTGTTTGAGTTCCGGCTGCTTCGAGATCGGGTCGGCGGCCGAGGGGGTGAGCGCGTTGATGCCCAGCTTGCCGGCCATGGTGTTGCCGCCCCAGTGCATGGGCAGAAAGCTCTGACCCGGGCGGACGGTGTCGCTGGCGATCACCTTGAGTACCGCCGCGCCCTGGCGGGAGCGCACGCGCACGATGTCGCCGTCGGCCAGATCGCGTCGCGCCAGATCCTCTGCGTGCATATGCAACTGCGGCTCGGGTTCGTGGTTATACAGACGCGGTACGAGACCGGTGCGGGTCATGCTGTGCCATTGGTCGCGCAGGCGGCCGGTGATCAGGTGTAGCGGGTAGCGGGCGCTGGGGCTCTCCGCGGTGACCACGTAGTCGGTGGCGACGAAGCGGGCCTTGCCCGAGGGCGTGGGAAACACACCGTCTTCATATAGGCGGGCGCGGCCGGTGGAGGCGCCGTCGGGGAAGGGCCACTGCTGCGGGCCGTCGGCGTCGAGCTTGGCGTAGCTCAGGCCGGTGATGTCCAGATCGCGTCCGCGGGTGCTTTCGCGGTGCTCCTGCCAGACGGCTTCGACCGAGTCGAAACCGAATAGCTGATAGGCCAGGTCGCCTTTGCCAATGCGCGGGCCGAGGCGACGGGCGAAGTCGCAGGCGATCTCCCAGTCGTGCCTGGCCTCACCAAGGGGCGGCACGGCGGCGTGGGTGCGGCTGATGCGGCGCTCGGAGTTGGTGACCGTGCCTTCCTTTTCGCCCCAGCCACTGGCGGGCAGTAGCACGTCGGCGTAGGCGGCGGTTTCGGTGTGCCGGTAGGTGTCTTGCACCACGACCAGTTCGGCCGCTTCGAGCGCGGCGTGCACCATCGCCTGGTCGGGCAGGGATTGCGCCGGGTTGGTGGCGGCAATCCAGACCGCCTTGATCTCACCATTCTTTAGTGCCTCGAACAATTCGACGGCTGGCTTGCCCGGCGTGGCGGGCACCTCGGGCACGCCCCACAGGCGGGCGATTTCGGCGCGGTGGGCGGGGTCGCTCATGTCGCGGTGGCCGGACATCAGATTGGCCAGCGCGCCGACTTCGCGCCCGCCCATGGCGTTGGGCTGGCCGGTGAGCGAGAAGGGGCCGGCGCCGGGGCGGCCGATCTGGCCGGTGGCCAGGTGCAGATTGATCAGCGCGGCGTTCTTGTGGGTGCCCGATGCGTACTGGTTGAGGCCCTGGCAATACATGGACAGCGTGGCCGGGCGGGTGGCAAACCACTCCGCCGCCTGCTCGATGTCGCGCTTGGGCACGCCGCACACGGCCGCGGCCATGGCCGGGGTGTATTCGCGCACCAGGCGCTTGAGTGCGTCGAAGCCTTCGGTGTGGGCGGCGATGTAGTCGCGATTCAGCCAGCCTTCCCACAGCATGACGTGGAGCATGGCGTTGAACAGCGCGATGTCGGTACCCGGCAACAGCGGCAGGTGCAGGTCGGCGGCTTCGGCGGTGTCGGTGCGCCGCGGGTCGACTACCACCAGTTTCATGTCGGGATTGGCTTCGCGCGCGGCCTCGATGCGGCGGAACACGATGGGGTGGGCGAAGGCGGTGTTCGAGCCGGCGATGAACAGGCAGTCGGTGGCGTCGATGTCGGTGTAGCTGCACGGCGGGGCATCCGCACCGAGGCTCAGCTTGTAGCCGGCCACCGCGCTGGACATGCACAGGCGTGAGTTGGTGTCGAGGTTGTTGGTGCCGATCAGGCCTTTGGCGAGCTTGTTGAAGACATAGTAGTCCTCGGTCAGCCATTGGCCGGAGCCGTAGAAGGCGACGGCGTCGGGGCCGTGTTCCTGAATGATGGCGGCAAAGCGGTCGGCCACATGATCGAGCGCGGTGTCCCAGTCGGTGGGCTGGCGCGTGGCGCTGCGGTCGGTGCGCAGCTCGGGCGTGTGCGCGCGTTGCGAGCGGGTGTCGGGGGCAACCGTCAGGTGGAGTGTGGCGCCTTTGGTGCACAGCCGGCCAAAGTTGGCCGGGTGGTCGGGGTCGCCGCGCACGCCGGTGATCTGGCCGGCATCGTGTTCAACGATAAGGCCGCAGCCGACGCCGCAGTAACAGCAGGTGGATTTCGTCTCGGACATTGAATCTCCTTTGTCCGGACAGTAGCAACCGCCATGCCATGCCCCGAATAAGGGCTTGACCTAAATTTGCTCTGAATCAAGATTGCAAATGGTGCGGCGCGCAAATCGTCCGCACCAAAATGGGGCGTCAGTCGCCGCGGGCGAGCCGGATGAGGGCGTCCACCTGGGTGCGGATCGGCGCGGGCACCGGCGTGGTGCCGTCGAGCATGGCGCGGATCAGTTGCGCATTGCCAGCGACATCGGGCAGGTCGGGCACTTGCGGGTTGGGCGGCGCGCCGCCGCCTTCGCCTTCCATCGTTTCGGCGACGCCGGTGCCCTTGTAGAGCGCCATCGTCGGGCGGCGTCGCGGATTGGCATAGCCCTCGCCTTCGGTGCCGCGCATCAGCATCGCGCAACCGCCGTCGACTTGCAGGAATTCGTCCATCCGCACCAGATACTCGGGGTGGGTCACCGCCACCACGCGCACGCTGCGCCCGGGCATCGGGTCAAGCAGTTTGGCCAGGGTGTGGCCGCTGTTGCGCACGCCCAGGCGCGGGCGCAGGGCGAGCAAGCGGTCCAGACCAGGCAACAGCGCGTCGAGCGAGAGTGCGGCAATCTTGTGCGTGGCCAGCGCGGCGCTGGCGTCGGCGGCATCGGCGCGCAGCGGGACGTCGAGCGCAGCGAGCAGGTCGAAAGGGCTGACCCGGCTGTCGAAGTCATGCCGGCCCTGAATCAGCGCCGGCACCCCCTCGCGCGCCAGCAGCAGCGCGACCAGCGGCATCAGGTTGGGCTGTCGGCGGGCGCCGTTATAGCTGGGCAGCAGCACGCAGCGCGGGCCGTCGGGCAGCGTGAGCGTTGCGTTGCGCGCATCCATGGCGCGCTTGAAGCCAACCAGCTCGTCGAGCGATTCGCTCTTGATTCGCAGCGACAAAATGATCGCACCCAACTCCAGATCGGGTACGCGGCCGTCGAGCATGTCGCCAAACAGGCTGGCGGCCTGGTCTACGGTGAGGGGCTTGGCGCCTTTGGCGCCGCGGCCGATTTCCTTGATAAATGGGGCGTAGGTCATGGCGCGGATTATGGCAGGCTTCGGGGTGGCCGGCGACGGCCACGCATCGTGCTTATGACCAGGATCAAACCATGACTGACACTGACCGCCGGATTCCGGTGACCGTGCTGACCGGCTTTCTCGGCGCCGGCAAAACCACCGTACTCAACCATCTGCTGCGCCACCCCGGCGCCGAGCGGGTGGCGGTGCTGATCAACGAGCTGGGCGATGTCGGCGTCGATCATCATCTGGTCGAACAGGTCGATGAAACCTTGGTGGTGCTCGACGGTGGCTGCGTATGCTGCAGCGTGCAGGGCGATCTGGTGGCGGCGCTCAAGCGCCTGTTCATGCAGGCCTTCCGCAAGGAGATCCCGCCCATTGACCGCGTGCTGCTCGAAACCACCGGCCTGGCCGATCCCGCGCCGGTCATCCACACGCTGATGGAAGAGCCCTTCATTGCCGATCGCTACCGTTGTGACGGCGTGGTGACCGCGGTCGACGTGACCCACGCCGCCGGTCAGCTCAAGGCACACCGCGAAGCCATGCGTCAGGCGGCGATGGCCGACCGCCTGCTGCTCACCAAGTGCGACCTCGCCGCGCCGGACGACATCGCCGACCTGCAGGCGACGCTCGCCATGCTCAACCCCGGGGCGCGGCAGATTCCGGTGTCGCAAGGCGTGGTCTCGGTCGACGCCTTGTTTGGCTGCGGCTTGTACACCGCCACCGGCAAGCTGCCTGAAGTGGCCGACTGGCTGGGTGAGGCGCAGGTCCGTGCGGCAGCAGCGGCGATGCCGGCGTGGCGCAAGCCCGGCAAGGCGGCGCCGGCCGGCCCGGTGACGCATCACGCCGACGGGGTCGAAAGCTATGTGCTGCGCTTCGACGCGCCGCTGCCGTGGTGGGAGTTTTCCGACGGGCTCAACCTGATTCTGCAGGCCTACAGCAACCGCATTCTGCGCATCAAGGGCGTGCTCAATGTGCGCGGTGATCCGCTGCCGCGGGTCATCCAGTGCGTGCAGCACAGCATCTACCCGGCGGTCAGTCTGCCCGCCTGGCCCGACACCCCGCCCTTTGATGATCGCTGCAGCCGACTGGTGTTCATCGTGCGCGGCTTGCCGAGCGCGACCGTGGTGCAGACCTTGAGCGAGTTTACCGGGGTGGGTGTCAGTGTGCTGTAACGTCCCCTGACCAATCGACGGGCGTGGCGCGCGTAGAATCGACGGACAGTCTTTGTTCGGAGTGCGCGCATGAAGCTCGGTTTTATCGGTCTGGGTCTGATGGGACGGCCCATGGTGCTCAATCTGCGCAAGGCCGGTTTCCCGGTCAGCGTGTGGGCGCGGCGCGAGGCCTCGCTGGCGCCGGTGACGGCGGCAGGCGCGGTGGCGCGGGCGAGTATCGCTGAGGTGGCCGCGGCGTCGGATGTGGTGTTTTCCTGTGTGCCGGATGCGCCGCAGGTGGCTGAGGTGGCACAGGCGGTGGCCGAGGGCGCGCACGACGGCCTGGTGTTTGCCGACATGAGCACCATCGCCCCGACCGCGGCGCGCGCGATTGCCGTGCAACTCAACGCGCGCGGCGTGCGCATGCTCGACGCGCCGGTCTCGGGCGGCGAAGTCGGTGCCATTGCCGGCACGCTGACCATCATGGTCGGCGGTGAGCAAGCCGCCTTCGACACCGTCTTGCCGGCCTTTCAGGCCATGGGCAAAAGCGTCACGCGGGTGGGCGAGTCGGGCGCCGGTCAGGTGGCCAAGGCCTGCAATCAGATCGTCACCGGCGTGGGCGTGGCCGCCGTGGCCGAAGCCTTCAACTTTGCGAAGATGAGTGGGGTCGATCTGGCCCGTGTGCGCGAGGCGCTGCTCGGCGGTTTCGCCAACAGCCGCATCCTCGACAATCATGGTCAGCGCATGGTTGACCGCAAGTTCACCCCCGGCTTCAAGGCCTGGATGCACCAGAAAGACCTGCGCATCGTCATGGAAGAAGCACACGCGCACGGCCTCGCTCTGCCTGCGGCTGCAGTGACCGCGCAACTCTTCAACGCCTTGGTCGGCCGTGGCATGGGCGAGGACGACTCGGTCGCCATGCTCAAGTTGTTTGAAGCGATGAGCGGAGGCGCGGCATGAAGATCGGCTTTATTGGTTTGGGCGATATGGGCCAGTCGATGGCTCGCCATCTCATTGGTGCGGGGCATGACTTGGCGGTCTGGGCGCGGCGTGAAGCGTCGGCGGCTGCGCTGGTGACAGAGGGCGCTGCGTGGTGCGCGTCACCCGCCGAGCTGGCCGCGCGTAGCGAACTGGTGATCACCATGGTTGGCGGCAGTGCCGATGTGGAGGATCTGGTCTTGCGCAGCGATGGTCTGCTGGCCGGTTTTGCAGCCGGCGCGGTGCATGTCGATATGAGCACCATCGCGCCGGCAACCGCCCGGCAACTCGCCGGCCGCTACGCCGAGCGCGGTATCGGCTGGCTGGATGCGCCGGTCTCCGGTGGGCCCAAAGGCGCGCTGGAGGCGACACTGGCGATCATGGTCGGCGGCGAGGCGGCCACGCTGGCGCGCTTGCAGCCGGTGCTGGCGGCGCTGGGCAGTCGCATCGTGCACATCGGCGAAGCCGGTGCCGGTCAGGTCGCCAAGGCCTGCAACCAGATGATCATGGTCGCCGCGATTGAAGCCAGCGCCGAAGCCCTGCACCTGGCGGCTGCCAACGGTGTCGATGTGGCCAAGGTGCGCACTGCGCTCTTGGGTGGTTCGGCGGGTTCGCGCGTGCTTGAGGTGATGGGTGAGCGCATGGTCTCTGGCGATTTCGATAAAGGCGTGGACGCCCGATTGCACCACAAGGACTTTGCCCTCGTCATGGCCGAAGCTCACAGCCTCGGCGCGCCGCTGCCCATCGCCGCCGCCGTCGGGCAACAACTCAACGCCCTGATGGCCCGCGGTGGTGCCCGGCAAGACACCGCCGCGCTGATCACGGTGCTCGAGGCCATGGCGCCGCAGGACAGGAGGACGACCGAATGAGCCCCATCACTCGCCGCACCGCACTCGTCGTATTGGCCACCCTCGGCCTCGCCGCCTGCGCCAGCCTGCCGCTCAACATGCAGCCGCCCGAGGTCTCGGTGTCCGACCTGCGCCTGCTCGACGTCGGTCTGCTCGAACAACGCTTCGGCCTCAGCCTGCGCGTGCTCAACCCCAACGATGCCGAGATCCCGGTCGACGGCCTGAGCTTCACCGTCGAACTCAACGGCAAGCCCTTCGCCAAAGGGGTGAGCAACAAGGCCGTCACCGTGCCGCGACTCAGCGAAGCCATGCTGGAGGTGGAGGCCGTCAGTTCGCTCTCTGGCCTGCTGCGCCAGTTCGGCGCCATGGCCAAGGGGCAGGAGCGCATCGACTACCGGATTCACGGCACGCTATACACCGGGGGGCTGTTCGGCGGCGTGCCTTTCGACCAGAAGGGCGAGGTGGATTTTGGCGATCTGGGGGTGCCGGCGGGGACGAGTCGGTTCTAGTGCAGCCGGTGCACGAACTTGAGCACCGATTGCCGGTAGGCGTCGTGGTGGCCATGGTCTTTGGCGGTGTGATAGCCGTTGTTCTTTTGGCTTTGTACTTACTAAGAGAGGCTCTGAGTGAGGCAGCCTCGTGTGTTGCGCGGTGCTCAACTGAGAATCGTGCTGGCCGGTTGGTCAATGTATATCCACCCAATCAGACGGCTGGCATGCGAGGGCATGGGGCGTTGCGATGTGAGTGCTATTGAGAGGATGGTTTTGTGGGCTTCGGGTGGCGTACGTTGGCCGGGTCTCGTCCCGGCGGGCGACCTACTTTCTTGCTTGTGCAAGAAAGCCAGGCAAAGAAGCACACCCCACTGTCGTGGCCCTTCGGGCTCCCCTCCCTCCGCAAGCACGGGGCGGGCGACTTCGCAAACTCGCCCTGCGGGCTCAGACAGCGAAGCCGCTTTTTCCGCCCCGCACTTGCTGCGCTCGGCACGACAGAGGGGGATGGGGTGCCCGCCGGCAACAGCGGAAACGACAGGGGGGGGCGTCGGGCGGGTTTCAACCCGCCAATGGCCTGCGAACGAATACCGATGGCGGGTTTGAAACCCGCCCTACAAAGCGCCTCCCCGGGGCGGGCGAGGGCAAAGCCGAGCCCGCGTGCTTCTCCCCTTCTGTGCCGCCGAACGGAGAACGGCGACGGCGGGAATTGTCGTGTCGCCTGTCTGAGCCCGCCGGGCGAGTTCGCGACACGACCCGCCGGCGCCGGGCGTAGAGAGGGCACCGGCGAAGCCGGCGGCACAGTCGGGGGCGTTTTCTTGATGACTTCTTTGTCGCGACAAAGAAGTCATTCGCCCGCCGGGGCGAGACCCGGCCAACGAATGGACGAAGTCAGTTCAACGGTTGATGGACGACGAACAAAACAGGCCGCGACCGGCCCGGCCGCCATTTCTCACGCATGCCCCACATCCGGCAAACCAAACATCCGCGCAGCCCGCAGCCCCTTCAGCAATGCGTTCATGTCATCCGCAGGCAACGGCCGGCTGCACAGGTAGCCCTGGTAGGCGTCGCAGGCCCAACCGCGAAGCATCCGCAGTTGGCCGACGGTTTCGACGCCTTCGGCGAGCACTTCGATGCGCAGGGTGTGGGCCATGGCGATGATGGTTTCGGCGATGGCGGCGTCGTCGGGTTCGGTTTCGATGTCGGCGATGAAGGAGCGGTCGATCTTGAGCCGGTCGATGGGGAAGCGTTTGAGGTAGGCGAGGCTGGAGTAGCCGGTGCCGAAGTCGTCAACGCCGATCATGACACCGAGTCGCTTGGCGCCGTCGAGGACGTCGGCGGTGAGTTCGGGGTTGCGCATGATCAGCGATTCGGTCAGTTCGATTTCCAGGCGGCTGGCCGGCAAACCGGTCTCATTGAGGACGTCGGCGATGGTGTCGAGCAGGCTGGTTTCGTCGAACTGGCGGGCCGAGAGGTTGACGGCCATGGGAACGTCGATGAGGTGTTTGCGGCGCCAGGCTTCGGCCTGGGTGCAGGCGGTACGCAATACCCACGCGCCGATGGGAACGATCAGGCCGCTGTCTTCGGCGACGGGTATGAAGACGTCGGGCTCGACCGGGCCTTCGTCGGGGTCATTCCAGCGCAGCATGGCTTCGACGCCGATGAAGTCGCCGGAGGCGATGTCGACCTGCGGCTGGTAGTAGAGCTCGAACTCTTGCCGCTCGAGTGCCCGGCGCAGGCGGTTTTCGAGGGTTAGCCGGGTGGAGACCAGCGTGGACAGGCGCGATTCGTAGAACTGGTAGTTGTTCCGGCCGGCGTCCTTGGCGTGATACATGGCAGCGTCGGCGTGCTGGATGAGAGTGTCGGCGGTGCTGCCGTCGTCGGGGTAGATGGCGATGCCGATACTGGGGGTGACGGTGAGGCGGTGGCCTTTGATGTCGAAGGGTGCGCCCAGGGCTTCGATGATGCGCTCGGCGACTTCGGCAGCTTGTTGGCGGCTTTCGAGCTCGGGAAGGACGACGATGAACTCGTCGCCGCCCATGCGCGCGACGGTGTCCTGTTCGCGCACGCAGTGCTGGAAGCGGCCGGAGACGGCTTTGAGCAGGGCGTCGCCGGCCTGGTGGCCGAGGGAGTCATTGACGTTTTTGAAGCGATCGAGATCGAGGAAGAGGACGCCCAGCGATTGGTCGAAGCGATTGGCGGCTTCGAGGGCGGCTTCGAGGCGGACGCCGAGCAGGCTGCGGTTGGGCAGTTCGGTGAGCGGATCGAAATGGGCCAAGTGCAGGATGCGGGTCTCTGCGGCTTTGCGGTGGGTGATGTCGGAGGCGATGGCCAGATAGCCGGTAATACGGCCGTCCTGGGCGTCGAGCAACGGGGAGATTGACACGGCGGCCGGGACGTTGCGGCCGTCGGTACGGGTCAGCTCCAGCTCGACGGGTTCGCTCGTTGCCAGGCCGCGTGCGGTGTCGAGCACGGCGGCAAAGCCGCGTTTGCCGGTGGCGTGTTCCATGCGTGCCATGGCGGCGGTGTTGATGAAATCAATGGGGGTGCGCTTGTCGACCACCAGGTCGGCGGCGCAGCCGAGCATGGTTTCGGCGGCGGGGTTGAAGACGCGGACGATGCCGTCGGTGTCGGTAAGGACGATGGCGTAGTCGGCGCTGTGCAAAATGGCTTGCTGCAGCGTGGTGCTGGTGCGCAGCGCGGCTTCGGAGGCGGTGCGCTGGGCGACCTCGGCTTGAAGCGTGGCATTGGTTTCGGCCAGGATGCGGTTGGTTTCGGCCAGCTCGGCGGTGCTGCTGCGTACGCGATCGCGGATGACGGCGTTGCGGGTTTGCAGGAAGGCCACCAGCAGCGCGGCGAGGAGGGTGATGGCCCAGCCGGTGGCACGCTGGCGCTCGATGGATGCGGCGGGCGCCAGTTCGAAGTGATTTGGTGTTGGGGTGGCGATGATGAGCCAGCGTCGGGCGGCGAACTCGATGACTTCGACATAGGCGGTTTCGAAGTTGTCACCGATGGTGTCACGGTACATTTCGGGGGCGCTGCGCGGGTCGGTGGTGGTATCCAGAATGGTGAAGGCCATGTTTCGGGCGTCCGGGTCCATGCCGGCCCACAGCGTGCTCTGCGCCAGTTCGCTCAGGTGCATGTAGAGGCCGAGCACATGCTTGCCGGCGGGCGAAAACAGGCGAATACCTTCGCCGTCTTCAGCTTCGGGGCTGAGCAGGGGCGTGGCGACGATGGATCTGCTGCGCAGGGCGGTTTGCACGGCTTCGACGGCTTGCAGGCCTTCCATGGCCAGATCGGTGCCGGGCTTGGGCCAGGCAGCGTGGGTGGCGACATGGCGGGCCGGGAAGCGCAAGGGCGGCGTCACACTGTCGTCAATGTCGGCCAGCGCGATAGCCTTGATGAAGGTGTGCACCCGCATCAGCGAACTGCTGATCTGTTCGAAGTCTTTCGCGCTGCCGGCGCCGGCCACGTCGACATGGTCGCCCAGCAGGCGTTGCAGGTCGAGCACCGCTTCGACGCGTTTGCGCAGGGTGCCGATGTGTTGACCGGCGGCGAGCTGAAATTCGGCGTACACCCGATCGCGTTGCGCGTCGAGCGCATTCTTGTAGACGGCCTCGGTGGCCGCGGCGAGGACGCCCGCCAGCAGCAGGGCGAGGCCGAAGTGCTTCAGGAGCCGGCGAAGGGAGCGGATCACGCGCATCGTGCGCGTCGCGAATTCATGTGATGCAGCTTCCAGTGTGTGCCGCCGGGCGGTTTTGGTCGCGTGGCGGTCATGGGCGTTTGGTGCCGTGGCGGGTGACCACAGCAATCATCATCAACAGAAACACGCCGATGGCGGCGGCGTTGCCCAGCGCACCATCGGCACGTAGCCCGTGGCTTTCGAACAGGTCGCCCGCCACGCGCAGGGCGAGGCTCAGGTGTAAAAGGGCCAAGGGTACATAAAATCTGGCGTGATATGGCAACCGAACGCGAAGAACAGCGGGCAGGATGATGGGCGCGTGGCCGAATACCATGGCAAACACGAAGCCGACCATCAGGCTGTGCACCGCGGTGTCCCAGCCGATGCTGCCGGCGCCGGGGGCCAGCACGGCGAGCACCGCGCCGCCAAGCGCCAGCCACAGATAGCCCGACAGCAGGCACACGGCGATGTAGCGGGTGAGGCCGGTGGTCTTGACCGTGCGGCGGGCGACATCCTGTTTGAGCAGCCACATTGCCAGGCCGATGGCGCCGAGGCCGAACAGGCGCGGGCCGACGGGCAGTGCGGCGAGTGAGGCGCCTGCAATCAGCAGGCCGATCAGGGCAATGAAGATCTGCTGCATGCGCGGGCTGACCCGCATCAGCCGCGAGAGCTCCAGCCGCTCGCCGGCGATGGTGATGATCAGAAAGGCGGCCCACCACCACAGGGCCAGGTCGACGGCGCCGGTGAGGGCCCACACCAGCACCCCCAATAGCCAGGCCATGGCGCCGAGGGTGAGCACGCGGGCGTGCAGGGCGGGCGCTTTCCGCTGGGCGTGCAGCGAGGCGAGTACCAGCACGATACCGCCGGCGATGAAGAGCATGATGGTCACGGTAGGGGGAGCGCCTGCGATGAGCAAGCCGCTGCCGATGCCGCTGCCCAGCGGGCCGAGATAGGCCCAGCGCTGACCGACGGCAACAGCGCGCTCGAGCGCAATGAGCGTGCCGAAGAAGGCGCACATCATCAGTGCGCCATGGGGCGCACCGGCGACGAAGTCGGGCGTGGGCCAGGCCAGCCGCCACAGGCCGGCGAGCACGCCGGTGATCAAGCCGGCAAAGCCGAGTACCAGCAGCGGGGCGCGCTGCCAGGGCGGCAGATCAGACATCGTCGGGCTGCCAGCCGAAGTGGGCCTTGGCGGTGTCACTCATCATGGCGGGCGTCCACTCGGGCGACCAGACCAGTTCAACGACAGGGGGCAGGTCGGGGGCGAGGCGGCGCAGCGCGGTTTCGACTTCGTCCATGATCATCTGGCCCATCGGGCAGGCGGGGCTGGTCATGGTCATCTCGATGGTGATTTGCGCGTCGGTGAGCGTGACGGTGTAGATCAGGCCGAGGTCGACGATGTTCATGCCGACTTCGGGGTCGATGACCTGCTTGAGGGCTTCGCGTACAGCGGTTTCGTCGAGCGGTGAGTTCATTGCGGGGTCTCCGGGTCGGCGTCGAGCGGGCGTGGGCGGCCATACCAGCGGAACTGCACCAGCGCTTCGCGCATCTGCGCCTCGTCGAGGCAGGGTGGCTCGCCGAGGCAGCGTGCGCGCCAGTAGTGTTCGCAGAGCATTTCGAGTTCGATGGCGCGATCGAGCAGGCAATTCAGATCGGGCGCCAGCACGATCATGCCGTGATTGGCCATGAGCGCGGCGTTGCGGTTTTCGAGGGCTTTGACGGTGGCGTCGGACAATGCCTGGGTGCCAAAGGTGGCATAGCTGCCGCAGCGCACGCTGTCGCCACCGAAGCGCGCCACCATGTAATGAAAGGCGGGCACATCGCGGCGATGGCAGGCGAGCGCGGTGGCGAACGGCGCGTGGGCGTGGAGGATGGCGCCAACGTCGGGCCGTGCGGCGTAAATGTCGCGGTGCAGACGCCATTCGCTGGAGGGCGCGCGCCGACCGTGGGCGGTGCCGTCGCTGGCGACGTGCGTCATGTCGGCGGCCTCGCAGCGCTCGGGAACCATGCCGGAGGGGGTGACCCAGAAGTCACCGGCATCGCTGGCGTCATCGCGCGCGCTGACATTGCCGGCGGTGCCGACGGACAGGCGGGCGGCGGTCATGCCGCGGGCGACTTGGAGCAGGTGATCCGCGAGCGGGTTCATGGTGCGAGTGTGCCGAGTGCGTCGGGCGCCACGACACCGTGTTCGGTGATGATGCCGGTGATGCGCGCCGCTGGCGTGATGTCGAAGGCCGGGTTACCGACCGCGGTGCCGGCCGATGCGATGCGCAGCTGTGCCGTGCCGCCGCGGGCGTCGAGACCGTGCAGCACACGCATCTCGTCGCCGTCGCGCTCTTCGATCGGGATGGCGGCGCCATTGGGGCAGGCGAAGTCGATGGTCGACACCGGCGCGGCAATATAGAAGGGCACGCCGTTGTCGGCGGCGGCCAGCGCCTTGAGGTAGGTGCCGACCTTGTTGGCGGTGTCGCCGTTGGCGGCGACGCGATCGGCGCCGGTAATGACCAGATCGACCTCGCCGCGCATCATCAGCAGACCGGCGGCGTTGTCGGCGATGAGGCGATGGGTGATGCCGGATTCACGAAGTTCCCACGCGGTAAGCAGGCCCTGGTTGCGCGGACGGGTTTCGCTGACCCACACCTCGACATCGATACCCGCCGCCTGCGCGGCATACACCGGCGACAGCGCGGTGCCGTGGCCGAGCGTGGCCAACCAGCCGGCGTTACAGTGGGTCATGACGCGCACCGGGCCGGGACGGCCTTGAGCGATGGCGGCAATCAGCGCCAGACCGTGCTGGCCGATGGCGGCGTTGGTGGCGATGTCTTCGGTGATGATGGCGTCGGCTTCGCGGCTCGCCGCCGCCGGGCGTTCGGCCGGCGACAGCGGGCGCAGCACGCGGGCCATGCGTGTCAGCGCCCAGAGCAGGTTCACCGCGGTTGGCCGGGTGGCGCCAAGGACGGTGAGGGCATGTTCCAGCGTGGTGTCGTCGGCGGTATCACGCAGCGCCAGCGCCACGCCGCAGGCGGCGGTGGCGCCGATCAGCGGCGCGCCGCGTACCTGCATGGACCGGATCGCGTGGGCGACGGCGTCGAGGCTGTCGAGCGTGAGCGTGACGCGGTGATGGGGCAGGGCGGTCTGATCGAGGATGCGCACACAGGTGTCGTCGCGAATCAGGGTCGGGGCGGGGATGGGAACACTCATGGCCGCCATTGTATCGCTGTGGCCGCTTCGCTTGGCGCGCTTGATGGGCTCTGCGAGAATCGTCTTTTGCCTTTGCCGCCTGGATTGTCATGCCCGATTGCGCCGTTGCTGTTTCGTCCCGCCTGCCGAAGGTCGGCACCACCATTTTTACCGTGATGTCGCGCATGGCGGCCGAGGCTGGTGCGATCAATCTGTCGCAGGGCTTTCCTGACTTCAATGCCGAGCCAGTGTTGTTCGACCGCGTGTCGCACTGGATGCGCGAGGGCTACAACCAGTACCCACCGATGGCCGGCGTGGCCGTGCTGCGCGAGGCGATTGCGGCGAAGGTGGCCGATTTGTACGGCACGCGCTACGACCCCGATACCGAGGTCACGGTGACCGCCGGTGCCACGCAGGGGCTGTTCACCGCGGTGGCTGCGCTGGTGCATCCGGGCGACGAGGTAATCGTCTTCGAGCCGGTGTACGACTCGTACGCGCCGGCCATCGAGTTGCAGGGCGGCCGGGTGGTGCGCATGGCCTTGCATGCGCCGGAGTACCGGCCAGACTGGGCAGCGGTGGCGGCGCACATCACCCCGCGCACCCGCATGATCATGATCAACAGCCCCCACAATCCGACCGGCAGCGTGTGGTCGGCCGAGGACATGACGCGCCTGGCCGAGCTGGTGCGCGGCACCGACATCGTGATCGTGTCGGACGAGGTGTACGAGCACATCGTTTTCGACGGCCGCCAGCATGAGAGCTGTGCGCGCCATCCGGCGTTGGCCGAGCGCAGCGTGATCGTCTCCGGCTTCGGCAAGACCTATCACATCACCGGCTGGAAGGTCGGCTACGTGGTGGCGCCGGCGGCGTTGATGGCTGAGTTTCGCAAGGTGCATCAGTTCAACGTGTTCACTGTGATCACACCGGTGCAGTACGCGCTGGCCGACTACATGGCCGACGCCTCGCGCCATCTCGGGCTGGCCGCCTTCTATCAGGCCAAGCGCGATCGCTTCCGCGCCGCGCTGGCCACCTCGCGCTTCGAGTTGCTGCCGTGCTCGGGCACCTACTTTCAGCTGGCGCGCTACCGCGCGATCCGCGATGTGCCCGATACCGCGTTTGTCGAATGGCTGACCCGCGAGATGAAAGTGGCGGCGATTCCGGTGTCGGCGTTTTCGGCCGACGCCGAGGACGAGGGCGTGGTGCGCTTCTGCTTTGCCAAGCACGACGATACGCTCGACGCCGCCTGCGAGCGCCTGGTCGCGCTTTGATCTGAGCCCGGGGCGCGTGCCGCCCCGCGTGCTAAACTTTTTCGCTTCCATCGCGGCGCACCGAGATCGTGTCGAAACTGCTCGTTTTCCTCCTCGTCCTGTTTGTCATCTACTGGGTTCGCCGCGTGCTGAGCAAACCCAAAATCCCGCCGGGTAGCGGGTCTCGGCCGGGCGCGCAGCGCGGCGGCGAGACTCAGGCGTCCACGCGAATGTTGTCCTGCCAGCGCTGCGGCGTGCACGTGCCCGAGAGCGAAGGGGTGCGCTACGGTGGTGAGTTCTTCTGCTGCGAGGCGCACGCGCGCGGTCGCGACGACAGCTGAGACATGGCCATCACGGAGAGCCTTGACGACATTTCCGCCGATCTGGCGCGCCGGCGCTCTCTGCGCTACCTGAATCTGTTCCGCCTGACCATGGCGGCGATTTTTCTGTTCTTCGGCAAGAGTATCGGCCTGGGCGAAGAGGCGCCGGGGCTGTTCCTGGCGTTTGCCGCCCTGTACTTGTTTGGTGTGCTGGCGCTGGGCTTCCCTGATGCGGTGCAGCGGCTCGGCTTCAATCGGGTGGTGACCCTGCAGATGCTGCTCGACATCGGTTCGCTGACGCTGATGATGGCCGTCAGCGGCGGCACGCGTGGCGGTTTGCCGATGCTGCTCACGGTGCTGCTGGCCGGTGGCGGCCTGGTCGGCTACGGACGCTGGGTGTTGTTTTATGCGGCGTCGGCGACCGTGGCGGTGCTGGCCGAGAACAGCGTGCGTTTCCTCGATCGGGGTGAAGCCAACGACTTTTTCGTGGTCGGCATGGTGTGCGTCGGCTTCTTCGGGGTGGCGCTGACCGCGCGCTTGCTGGCGAGTCGCGCACTGACCAACGAAAGCCTGGCGCGCTCGCGCGGTATCGACCTGGCCCGTCAGCAGGCGATCAACGAGCGCATCATTGAAGACATGCACGACGGGGCGATCGTGCTCGACGCGAGCTTGCGCATCCGTCAGGCCAATCCGCAGGCCGCTGCCTTGCTCGGCGCTCCGCTGCCGGTCGGCGATGTGATGACCGATCATTTCCCGGCACTGATCAAGGTGCTGGCCGACCCGGCGGCCGACAGCGATGGGCATCAGTGCCTGCCCAAGGGCGGCAAGCCGGTTCGGTGTCGGATTGTGCGGGCTGAGGGCGACGATGGCCATACGGTCATCTACTTGCAAGACCTCGATGAAGTGCAGGCGCAGGCACAGCAGATCAAGCTGGCGGCGCTGGGGCGGCTGACCGCCAGCATCGCCCACGAAATTCGCAACCCGCTCACCGCAGTCACGCAAGCGGCCGAGTTGCTGGGTGAGGAGAAGCGCGCCGAAAGTCAGGCCAAGCTGATCCGCATCATCAACAACAACGCGCTGCGCATCGAGCAGCTGGTGCGTGACGTGCTCTCCCTGGGGCGTCGTGATCGTGCCTTGCAGGAGGCCTTGCCTTTGCATGCTTTCGTTGCCGAATTGCTCGAAGAGTTCACTCTGCACGGCGAGGCCGACAAGGCGCAGGTGGCGGTCGATATCCCCACATCGCTGACGCTCGCCTTCGACCGCGCGCACCTGCATCAGATTCTGTGGAACCTGCTGGTCAATGCCCGACGCTATGCGCCGCCGACGGCCGGGGCGATCCGTGTGTCTGCCGACTGTGACGGGAGCCGGACGCGTTTGAGCATTGAAGACGACGGGCCCGGCATCAGCGCCGAAAATCAGGCGCACCTGTTTGAGCCCTTCTTTACCACGCATGCCAAGGGAACCGGCTTGGGGCTGTATATCGCGCGCGAACTGGCGGATGCCAACCGGGCCACGCTGACCTTGCGCGACAGCGCGGCCGGCGCGCACTTCTGCCTCACCGGAATGAGCCAGCCATGAGCAAGACTGAACGACGCAACCGCCCCCCCGGCCCCGATGTACTGGTGGTCGACGATGAAGAAGACATCCGCGAACTGCTGGAGATGACGCTCATCCGCATGGGCCTGGGTTCCCACTCAGCCGGCTCGGTGGCCGAGGCGCGGGAGCTGCTTGCCAAGAACAAATACCGGCTGTGCTTGACCGACATGCGTCTGCCCGATGGCGAGGGTCTGGAGCTGGTGCGCTACATCAACGAGCACTGCACCGACCTGCCGGTGGCCGTCATCACCGCCTACGGCAGCATGGAAAACGCGGTCATTGCACTCAAGGCCGGCGCCTTCGACTACCTGGCCAAACCGGTGTCGCTCGAGCAGTTGCGCGCGCTGATCAAGTCGGTGTTCCGCCTGCCCGATGCGGCCAACGAAGAAACCCGCAAGGACGCCAGCGCTTTTCTGATTGGCGAATCGCAGGCTATGGAGCAGGTGCGCCAGCTGATCGAGAAGCTCGCCCGCAGCCAGGCGCCGGTGTATGTGTCTGGCGAGTCCGGCAGCGGCAAGGAACGCGCGGCGCGCGCCATTCACGGGCTGGGGCCGCGGGTGGCGGGGGCGTTTGTGGGCGTCAACTGCGGCGCAATCCCCGAAAACCTGATGGAAAGCGAATTCTTCGGCTATCGCAAAGGTGCGTTCACCGGCGCCGACAGCGACCGCGATGGTTTCTTTCAGGCGGCCAATGGCGGCACCTTGTTTCTCGACGAAGTCGCCGATCTGCCGCTGTCGATGCAGGTCAAACTGCTGCGGGTGATTCAGGAGAAGCGGGTGCGTCGCATTGGCGAAACCGTCGAGCAACCGGTGGACGTGCGCATCGTCAGCGCCACGCACCAGAATCTGCGCGCGCTGGTCGAAGAGAACCGTTTCCGGCAGGACTTGTTCTACCGACTGAATGTCATCGAACTCAAGATGCCGGCGCTGCGCGAGCGGCGCGAAGATATCGGCTCGCTGGCCGAGGCCTTGCTTGCCCGCCTGGCCGAAGAGGCCGGCATGCCCTTGCCCCGCTTGTCGACGCAAGCCGTCGAGGCGCTGCGCGGCTATAGCTTCCCGGGCAACGTACGGGAGCTGGAGAACATTCTCGAGCGCGCGCTGGCGCTGTCGGCCGGCGACATCATCCATGTCGAAGACCTGGCGCTGGAGCCGCTGATCGGCAACGAGCCCACGGCCGGCAACGGCCATGGCGACGCCATGCGCACCGGCTTGCAGGACTACCTCGACACCGCGGAACGTCAGGCCATTGTCGAAGCGCTGGCCGAAACCGAAGGCAATCGCACCGCCGCCGCGCGCCTGCTGAAAGTGACCTTCCGCTCTTTGCGCTATCGCATGGAGCGGCTGGGGATGAAGGACTGAGCCGCGTGCGCCGACTCGACGCCGCCGGCTGGCTGGACGGGGCGCGCTGGATCGCCTCCCCAAATTTTGATCTCCGTCCGGCCGGCCAAGCGGCGCGGCTGCTGGTGGTGCATGCCATCAGCCTGCCGCCGGAGCAGTTCGGCGGAGACGGTGTGCTTGCGCTGTTCGGTAATCGGCTGGACCCGGCGGCGCATCCCTACTTCGCGGGTATTGCGCATTTGCGGGTGTCGGCGCATTTTTTCATTCGCCGCGATGGTGAGCTGATTCAGTGCGTCCCCACGCACGCGCGCGCCTGGCACGCGGGCGTCAGCGCCTGGCGTGAGTGCGAGCGCTGCAATGATTTTTCGATCGGCGTCGAACTTGAAGGCTCGGACACTCAGCCCTTCGCCGACGCGCAGTATGTGCAGCTCAACGCGCTCATCGATGATCTGGCCCGCCAGCATCCGCTCGAAGACGTGGTCGGCCACAGTGACATCGCGCCGGGTCGCAAGACCGATCCGGGGCCGTGCTTTGACTGGTCGCGCGTAGTGAGTTCATTGCGTCGCTGAGTGTTACGTTTGTTGTCCGCATGCGCGTGTGACACGCGGGTGCCGTATAAAGTGGCCTGAGCCGGGCAATGGCCGGAATCGATTGACCAACTGCAGGAGGTGTTATGGGACTGTTCAACTTCATCAAGGAAGCGGGCGAGAAGCTGTTTGGCACGGGTGAGGCGAAGGCCGCCCAAGAGGCTGCCGCCAAGGATCCGTCCGCCGACAAAGTGGCTGCGGCCAATGCCAAAGCGGCCGAAGCGATCGCCAACTATGTGCGTACGCTGAATCTGCCCATCGAAGGGCTGACGGTGGCCTTCGACGGTGCGGCCGGCGTGGTGTCGGTGGGTGGGACGACGCCCGACCAGGCCACGCGCGAAAAAGTGCTGCTCGCTGCCGGCAACGTGGCCGGTGTGGGCGAGGTGCAGGACACCATCGTGGTGACCAGCCCGGAGCCGGAAGCAAAATTCCATACTGTGGCGCGGGGTGACACGCTGTCGGCGATTGCCAAAACCCATTACGGCAGCGCCAACAAATACATGGTCATTTTCGAGGCCAACAAGCCGATGCTGTCGCATCCGGACAAGATCTATCCGGGTCAGGTGCTGCGGATTCCGGCGCAAGCGTAACGACGCATTTTCGCGCGTGTCGCAGGCACTCTCACACGGGGCTTCGGCCCCGTTTTTTTTCGCCGCCAGAAGCCGCGCCGGTGCTGGCGCACCGCCATATTTGTGGTATTTTTGCCACCATTTTTAGCGGTAAAAAATTGACAAAATCCATACGAATCAATAGAGTGCGATCCGTGCTGCGTTGCAGCATATGCGTGGCGATCACTCCCTGACCTGGTGGGATCGTCAAATCGAGTGAGTGCGTGATCTTACCGGTCACGCGGGACACCACTGGCGACCCGACTCTTCGAGGATTCGGCGCAAGGACTGGCTAACAAGCCATCCGGGCGTGCGAGTTCCGCGCTGCACCGACGTTTTTCATGACGATGGTATTGGCGAGCAGAGGCGGGCCTCTTGGAGGACCACCATGAAGAACGCAACGGTCATGATGCGCGCCATTTCTCATAGCGGCGCGTTTCTGAAGCATTTTGCCCACGGTAGTGTGATCGCCCTGGGACTCCTGTCGGCAGCCGCCCTGGTGGCCGCTGTCATTGAACCTCAGTCAGCTGCGCGCGGCTGGCCGATCGTCAGTCTGGCGCAACAAGTCCATGCCGAACCGGTGCTTGCACAGGCTGCGCTCGAGCATGTTGATGAACCTGAAGCCCTGTTGCAGGCGCCGCCGGTGGTGGCTGCGGCCGACACTGAGCTGTCCCCTGCGCTGGAGCGCGTACGCAGCTACGTGGCGCGTCGCTATCGGGTGTCGCAAACCGCTTTGCTCGGCCCCCTGGCACGCGCCGAGCAGTCGGCTGAAGAACTGGGTCTGGACCCGCTGCTGATTGTCGCCGTGATGGCGATCGAGTCGAGCTTCAACCCGCTGGCCGAGAGTACTGTGGGCGCGCAGGGCTTGATGCAGGTGATTCCGCGTTTCCATCAGGACAAGATCGGCCCGGATGCGACGCCCGAGTCTCTGTTCGACCCGGTCACCAATGTGCGGGTCGGGGCGCTGGTCATTCAGGAAGGTCTGCGCCGCTACGGTTCATTGCAGTCGGCGCTGCAGTATTACGGCGGCGCGCTGCGTGACGAGAATGCGCGCTATGCGAAGAAAGTGCTGTCGATGCAGGCACGGCTGGCGGCGGTGGCGGCTCAGTCCGACGTCTGAGCGGCAATTGCATCACGAAAAAAGGACGGCTGTGCGCCGTCCTTTTTTTACGTCAGTAGGTTTTACGCCAAAACGCGCCGAATCCGTTCGGCCGCTTCGGCCAGCCGGGACTGGCTGGTGGTGTAGGCGAAACGCAGGTGCTGGCGCGGGCGGTTGTCGCCGAAGTCGATGCCCGGCGTGGCGGCCACGCCGGCTTCTTCGATCAGCCGGCGGGCGAGGGTTTCACTGTCGTCGGTGAGCGCGCTGACATCGCTATAGATATAGAAGGCGCCCTGCGGCTCGGATGCGACCGTAAACCCGAGTTCGCGCAGTGCCGGCAGCAGGGTGTTGCGCCGCTCGGCGAAGGCCTGGCGACGCGCTTCGAGGATGTCCAGGCAGGCCGGGCTGAACGCCGCCAGTGCCGCTTGCTGGGCGATGGTCGAGGCGGAGATGAAGAAGTGCTGGGCGAGGCGCTCTATCTCGCGCGCATAGCCCTCAGGTGCCACCAGCCAGCCGAGCCGCCAACCGGTCATGCCAAAGTACTTGCTGAAGCTATTGACCACGAACACGTCGTCCATGGTCTTTAGCGCGGTACTCGAATCCACACCGTAGGTCAGCCCCTGATAGATTTCGTCCACGATCAAATGACCGCCGCGCGCCCGTACGGACTGGCGCAGGGCGTCGATTTCAGCTTGGGTGAGCAGCGTACCAGTCGGGTTGGCCGGCGAGGCGACAATGAGGCCGCGGGTGTTGGGCTGCCAGGCGGCTTCGACCGCCGTCACGGTGGGCTGATAGGCGCTGTCGGCATTGACCGGCACCGCACGGGCGACGCCCTCGAAGGCGCGCACCAGATGGCGATTGGAGGGGTAGGTGGGGTCGGGCAGCAGCCAGGTGTCGCCGGGATTCGTCGTGGCCGCCAGTGCGAGCATGAGCGCGCCTGAGGCGCCGGGGGTGACGACGATGCGCTCGGGCGCGACGTCGGCGCCGAAACGGTCCTGATAGAAACGCGCGATCGCTTCGCGCAGCGGCGCGATGCCCAGCGCCGGGGTGTAGTGCACATCGCCACGGGCGAGGAAGCGGGTGGCGGCTTCGACCACGGGCGGCGGGCTGGGAAAGTCCGGCTCGCCGATCTCCATGTGAATGATGTCGCGGCCCTGGGCTTCGAGTTCGCGGGCGCGGCGCAGCAGCTCCATCACGTGAAAGGGGCGGATGTCGGTCATGCGGTCGGCGAGGGACAGGGGCGAGGGTGTCATCAGGGGAGTCCGTGGCGGCGTGTCGCCATCATAGAACGCGCGGGGCGGCGTGAAAATGCAACAAGCGCCGACTGGCGGCGCTTGTTGGTGCGACGGGCCGCGGGGCGGCGGCCGGCAGTACAGCTTAGACCGATAAGGCCAGCTCGAACAGTTCGCGCTTGAGGAGCATCTGGCGTGGGAGGCGGTCCTGCAGTTTGTCGAACCACTCCTTGTGCATGGCGAGCTCTTTCTTCCAGGCGTCGGCATCAATGGTGGTCAGGGCGTCGAACTCTGCCTCGGTGACACCGGCGTCGGTCCAGTCCATGTCTTCGAAGCGCGGCATCCAGCCCAGCGCGGTTTCCTTGGCGGCGATGGTGCCTTTGCAGCGATCAACGATCCACTTGAGCACGCGCATGTTCTCGCCGAAGCCCGGCCACATGAACTCACCCTTCTCGTTCAGGCGGAACCAGTTCACGCAGAAGATCTTCGGCGTGTTCTCGACCACGTGACCCATCTTCAGCCAGTGATTGAAGTAGTCACCCATGTGGTAGCCGCAGAAGGGCAGCATGGCGAAGGGGTCGCGACGCACCACGCCTTGTGCGCCAAAGGCGGCGGCGGTGGTTTCGGAGCCGAGGGTGGCGGCCATGTAGACGCCGAAGTTCCAGTTGAAGGCCTGGTACACCAGCGGCACGGTCGTGGCACGACGGCCGCCGAAGATGAAGGCCGAGATCGGCACACCGGCGGGGTCTTCCCAGTTGTCGTCAATCGACGGGCACTGGCTGGCCGGGGCGGTAAAGCGCGAGTTCGGGTGGGCAGCCTTGCGACCGGTTTCCTTCGCCATCGCGGGCGTCCAGTCCTTGCCTTGCCAGTCGATCAGGTGGGCGGGGGCTTCTTTGCTCATGCCTTCCCACCACACATCGCCGTCGTCGGTCAGCGCGACGTTGGTGAAGATGATGTTTTCCTTCAGCGTCGCCATGGCGTTGAAGTTGGTCTTCTCTGAGGTGCCGGGGGCCACGCCGAAGAAGCCGGCTTCAGGGTTGATGGCGTAGAACTTGCCATCCTTGCCCGGCTTGATCCAGGCGATGTCGTCGCCGACGGTGGTGATCTTCCAGCCGTTGAAGGACTTGGGCGGGATCAGCATGGCGAAGTTGGTCTTGCCGCAGGCCGACGGGAAGGCGGCCGCCACGTAGGTCTTCTCGCCTTCGGGCGACTCGACACCGAGGATCAGCATGTGCTCGGCCAGCCAACCTTCGTCGCGCGCCATGGTGGAGGCGATGCGCAGCGCGAAGCACTTCTTGCCCAGCAGCGCGTTGCCGCCATAGCCGGAGCCGTAGGACCAGATCTCGCGGGTCTCGGGGAAGTGCACGATGTATTTGGTGTCGGGGTTGCACGGCCAGCGGGCGTCTTTTTCGCCATGCGCCAGCGGGGCGCCGACCGAGTGTACGCAGGGCACGAACTCGCCGTCGGTGCCGAGCACGTCATACACGGCCTTGCCCATGCGCGTCATGGTGCGCATGTTGGTGACGACGTAGGGGCTGTCGGTGATTTCGATGCCGATATGGGCAATCGGCGAACCGAGCGGGCCCATGGAAAAGGGCACGACATACATGGTGCGGCCGCGCATGGCGCCCTTGAACAGGCCGTTCAGCGTCTCACGCATGACGGCAGGTTCTTCCCAGTTATTGGTGGGGCCCGCGTCATCCTTGTCGGCGGAGCAGATGAAGGTGCGGTCTTCGACCCGGGCCACGTCGGACGGGTCGGAGAAGGCGAGGTAGGAATTTTTGCGCTTTTCCGGATTGAGCTTGATCAGCATGCCGGAGTCGACCATTTCGGCGCACAGCCGGTCGTACTCTTCCTGGGATCCGTCGCACCATTCGACCCGGTCGGGTTCGGTCAGGGCGGCGATTTCAGCGACCCACTGTTTGAGCTTTTGTTGGCGGACGTAGTCCGGAGCGGCAGACAGGGCGGCCTCGGCGAATTGATTCATGGCGCGGAATTCTCCAGGATTGCAGGTTGTAAACCGTAACGCCCGCCACCGGCGATACAGCCGTGGCGAGCGGTCCTCCAGGAGCGCATCTGATCAGGCCTCGCGGCCGTTGGGCGAAAAAACGCGAGCGTCAGGTGCTGCCCCTGATGCACGCGCCACAAGCGGTGGTGCGCACATGTGGAAACCACGAAGCGACAAGGCCGCTTCCGAAAGCCTATGATTATGCCACGTCAGCCCCCGACGAGAAAATCCTGGTGCGGGAAAAGTGCACATCAAGAAAGAATTTTATCGATTCGGTGGTCGTAGCGACATGGAAATGAAAGCTTATTCCAATAATAGGGTGAAACCCTAGGGGAGGCGCCTGCCGCCCCAATGACCAGGAGATGAGGATGCCCATGGACGATTCGATTCGCGAAGCCGCGCTGGACTACCACCGCTACCCGCGCCCGGGAAAGATTTCGGTTACGCCGACCAAGGCGCTGACCAACCAGCAGGACTTGTCGCTGGCCTATTCGCCGGGTGTGGCGGCGGCGTGTGAGGCGATTGTCGAATCGCCCGCCGAAGCGGCCAACCTCACCGCGCGCAGCAACCTGATCGGCGTGGTCACCAACGGAACGGCCGTGCTCGGGCTGGGCAACATCGGCCCGCTGGCGGCCAAGCCGGTAATGGAAGGCAAGGGCGTGCTGTTCAAGAAGTTCGCCGATATCGACGTCTTCGACCTGGAAATCAACGAGCCCGACGCCGACAAGCTGATCGACATGATCGCTGCGCTGGAGCCGACTTTCGGCGGTATCAACCTTGAAGACATCAAGGCGCCCGAGTGTTTCTACATCGAGAAGAAGCTGCGCGAGCGGATGAACATCCCGGTCTTCCACGACGACCAGCATGGCACCGCGATTGTGGTGGGCGCGGCGGTGCTCAATGGGCTGCATCTGCAAGGCAAGGATCTGAAGTCCGTCAAACTGGTGACCTCTGGTGCGGGCGCGGCGGCGCTGGCGTGCCTGGAACTGCTGGTGATGCTCGGCGTGCCGGTTGAAAACATCTGGGTGACCGACATCGAAGGCGTGGTCTACGAAGGACGCACCACGCTGATGGACCCGATCAAGGCGCGCTACGCCAAGCCGACCTCCGCACGCACGCTGGGCGAAATTATCGAGGATGCGGATGTGTTCCTCGGCTTGTCGGCGGGCGGTGTGCTCAAGCAGGACATGGTCAGGAAAATGGCGCCCAATCCGCTGGTGCTGGCCCTGGCCAACCCGCGGCCGGAGATTCTGCCCGAAGACGTCAAGGCGGTGCGCGACGACGCGATCATCGCCACCGGCCGGTCGGACTATCCGAACCAGGTCAACAATGTACTGTGCTTCCCCTTCATCTTCCGCGGCGCGCTGGATGTGGGTGCGACAACGATTACCGATGAAATGAAGATGGCCGCCGTGAAGGCGATTGCCGAACTGGCGCGCGCCGAGCAAAGCGACATCGTGGCCGCCGCCTATGGCGAAAAGGTGGCCGGTTTTGGCCGCGAGTACATCATTCCGCGCCCCTTCGACCCGCGCCTGATCGTGCTGATCGCGCCGGCAGTGGCGCGCGCGGCTATGGAATCCGGCGTGGCGACACGGCCAATCACGGACTGGGACGCCTACACCACGCTGCTCAACGGGTTTGTGTGGCGTTCCGGCCTCATCATGAAACCGGTGTTCGCCGCCGCCAAGCGCAATCCGAAGCGGATCATCTTCAGCGAAGGTGAATCCGAGCGGGTGCTGCGTGGTGTGCAGATCGTGGTGGACGAAGGTCTGGCGCGGCCGATTCTCATCGGTCGCCCGGCCGTGGTGGCCAACAATATCGAACGCTTCGGCTTGCGCCTGCAGCCCGAGGTCGATTTCGATCTGGTTAATCCCGATTCCGACCCGCGTTACGACAGCTTGTGGCAGCACTATCACGAGCTCATGGAGCGCAGCGGGGTGTCGGTGGAATACGCCAAGCGCGAAGTGCGCCGTCGTTCCACGCTCATTGGTGCCTTGCTGCTCAAGTTCGGTCATGCAGACGGCCTGATTTGTGGCACCTATGGCATGCATCAGCTACACCTCAAATTCATTGACGATGTGCTTGGGCGCAAGCCGGGTGTCAGCAAGTGCTACACGCTCAACCTGATCAACCTGCCGGGGCGCACGGTATTCATGGCGGACACCTATGTCACCTACGATCCGACGCCGGCGCAACTGGTCGAGATGACGGTGATGGCCGCGGAGGAGATGCGGCGTTTCGGTGTCGAACCCAAGGTGGCGCTGCTGTCGCACTCGAGCTTTGGTTCGGATGACTCGCCGACCTCGGCCAAGATGCGCGAGGCACTGCGCTTGCTGCACGAGCAGCATCCGGATATCGACGTTGAAGGCGAGATGCATGGCGACGCAGCACTCGACGCCACGACGCGGATGCAGGTCTTCCCTAACGCGCGCATGAAGGAAGACGCAAACCTCCTGATCTTCCCGACGCTGGATGCGGCCAACATTGCGTTCAACCTGCTCAAGACGGCATCGGGCGAGGGCATGACGGTGGGGCCGATCCTGCTGGGGGCAGCCAAGCCGGCACATATCCTCACGCCGACGGCGACGGTACGACGCATCGTCAACATGACGGCGCTGACGGTCGTCGAAGCCATGGCCGAGCAGGGCTGATCCGCACGTATGCCGGGCGACACCATCGTCCGGCATGCCTGTGTGTCCGGTAAAAAGCCCTAAAGCTTGACGCCCCCCGCGCCGTAGTGAGCGGTATCGAGCCGGAGGGGCGACATGACGACAGAGAAGGCCGCGCTGGTGTTGACCGGAGGTGGCGCGCGCGCGGCCTATCAGGTGGGTGTGCTCAACGCTGTCCGAGAGTTGTGGGGGCGGCGGCCAGGCAACCCGTTCCCGATACTGTGTGGCACCTCGGCGGGCGGTATCAACGTCGCCTCGCTGGCGGTGTATTCCGACAGTTTTCCGATGGCGGTGCGCAAGATGTCCTACATCTGGCGCAACTTCCATGTGGACCAGGTGTATCGCACCGACTTTCCGGCGCTGGCCGGCACCGGCGCGCGCTGGGGCTCCGCCTTGCTCACCGGCTGGTTGTATCGCCAGACGCCGCGTTCCTTGCTCGACAATGCCCCGCTGGCGCGGCTGCTCGAGAGCGTGCTCGATTTCTCCGCCATCGGTCGGGCGATTCGCGATGGCCATCTGCACGCGGTCAGCGTGACGGCGTCGGGCTACACCTCGGGCGAGAGCCTGGCGTTTTTTCAGGCCGCCGATGGCGTGTTGCCGTGGCGGCGCGCCCAGCGGCTCGGGGTGCGCACCGAGTTGTCGGTGCCGCACTTGATGGCATCGAGCGCGATTCCCTTTGTCTTTCCCGCGGTTCGCATTCATCGCGAGTATTTTGGCGACGGTTCGATGCGCCAACTCGCGCCGATCAGCCCGGCGGTGCATTTGGGCGCCGACCGTATTCTGGTGGTCGGCTCGGGCCGACTGGAGGAGGAGGGGCGCCAGCAAGGTCACGCCTATCCATCGCTGGCGCAGATTGCCGGTCACGCCATGTCCAGCATTTTTCTGGATAGTCTGGCCGTGGATCTCGAGCGGCTAGAGCGCATCAACACCACGCTCGGGGCGTTCACCGCCGAGCAGCGCCAAGCCGCGGGGCTTACGCTGCGACCGATCGAAACGCTGGTGATTGCACCGTCGCGGCGGATCGACGCAATCGCCGGACAGCACCGGCATAGTCTGCCGCCAATCTTGCGGGCTGTGTTGCGCGGGGTCGGGGCGATGCGCCCGAGTGGCTCGACGCTGCTGTCGTACCTCTTGTTTGAGCCTGCGTTTACGCGCGACCTGATGTCCCTGGGTTACGAGGACACCCTGGCGCGTCGCCAGGCCGTTGTCGATTTTCTGCGCCTGTGAAATCAGGTGACGAAAGGCGAGAATATTGTTGAGAAAACCCGCCTGAGTGACGGATTTTTATGGATAATTTGCGAAACAACTTGCGGTGGATTCAATGAAGCCTGGACGACTCTTCGTCGCGTTGTGGTGTAGCGCCAGCCTGATCGGGCTGGCGAGCGCCGCACCGCCCGAGCGGATGGCCGCGGCAAAGCATTCGGCAGCGCCCCTGCTGGCGGAGGCTGCGCGTGCTGACAGCCCCGACTTGCGCTCCGAGAGCTTTCTGATTGTCGATCAGCGCAGTGGTGAAGATCTGCTGGCGCGCAATGCCGATCGTGTTGCGCCGATTGCGTCGATCACCAAGCTCATGACCGCGATGGTTGTTCTTGATCGTCAGCAGCCCCTGTCAGAGATGTTACTGGTGACCGAGGAAGATCGCGACCGTCTGCGCAAAAGCCGCTCGCGACTGCCGATCGGTAGCCGTTTGAGTCGCGAAAATCTGCTGCGCCTGGCCCTGATGTCGTCCGAGAACCGGGCGGCCTCGGCGCTCTCGCGGAACTATCCCGGTGGTCAGGCGGCCTTCGCTAAAGCCATGAACGACAAGGCTCGCACGCTGGGGATGCGGCGTAGTCGCTTCGTCGAGGGGACCGGCCTGAGTGCCGACAATGTGTCGACGGCGCGTGACCTGTCATTGCTGCTCAAGGCCGCGTCTGCCTATCCACTGATTCGGCAGTTCTCTACCGAGACCGATCACACCGTGGCGCTGGCGCGCGGCCAGCGCGCGTTTCGCAACACCAATCCGCTGGTGAAGGATCCGAAGTGGGAGATCAGCCTGTCGAAGACCGGCTACATTGAAGAAGCGGGGCGTTGCCTGGTCATGCAGACCTGGATGCGCGGCCGTCCGGTGTTGGTGGTACTGCTTGATTCCTTCGGCTCGCGGACGCGCACAGCCGATGCGCGGCGTTTGCAAAAGTGGTTGGCGCAGCGGCCCTGGGATGCCCTGGTGATGGCGCGCAAGGGCGCTGCGGGCTGAACGCTTGCCGGTCTCAGGCGGCGTCGCGCGGGCGATAACCCAGGGCGCGCGAAATCTCTCGCGCCGTGTCCAGTATCAGCGGAGCCCAATCCGGGTTGAAGCGTTCGGCCGGTGTCGATAGCGACAACCCGGCTACCAGCTCGCCCGAGTCGTCACGAATTCCTGCCGCAATGCATCGAACGCCGGCCTCGACTTCTTCCATGTCGTAGGCCACTTCATGGCGGCGAACCTTGTCCAGCTCTTTTTCCAACGCTGCGGCGTCGCGGATCGACGTAGGCGTGGAGCCGGGCAGGCCGGTGCGCTTGGCGTAGTCGCGGATTTTTGGCAGGCCGTCGTCGGCGAGAAATAATTTGCCGGTCGCGGTGGTGTGCAGCGGCGCTCGTGCACCGACGATGTGCACCACGCGCACGGACGAGCGACCGCTTGAGGTGCGCTCAACATACACGATCTGATCGCCGTCGCGGATGCCGAGATTGACGCTCTCGCCAGTGCGCTGATGTAGCTCTAGCATGGAAACGATCGCAGTTTCGCGCAGAGAGATGCGCGATTTGACCAGCGCGCCGAGTTCGAGCAGGCGGATGCCGAGACGGTAGATGCCGTTCTCGGTGCGCTCGACAAAGCCGCTGGTGGTCATGGCGCCCAGAATGCGGTGGGCCGTGGACGGGTGCAGTCCGGTTTGTGCGGCCAGGAGCTTGAGCGAGACGGGGTCAGGGTGCTTGGCCAGCACGTCGAGCAGCGACATCATGCGTTCGATGACCTGGATCGAGGTTTTCGGCTCTGGTGCGTTGGGGTCTTTCGGTATCTTCATTGCGGCTTTCCCTAGTAGGCGAATGGTACTCGAGTCCCGTAAATTTCGCCTAGTGAAATACCGTATCGTTGCAGCAAGAAAATAATGCGTGGAGGCCGTGCCGACATGGAACCGAGGATCGTTTTTCTGGAGCGGGGTTCGGTCAAGGCGGAATTTTCCCGACCGACCGCGCGACATATCTGGGTGGATTATCCAGACACGCGGCCAGAGGATGTTGTTGATCGCTTGCGCGATGCGCAGATTGCCGTCATTAACAAGCTGCGTATCGATGAGGCGGCGCTGGCGCAGTTGCCGACATTGCGCATGATCGCGCTGGCGGCAACCGGCGCCGACAATGTCGATCTGGCCGCGTGTCGCGCGCGCGGGATCGTGGTCAGCAATGTGCGCGGCTATGCCGACACCACGGTGCCGGAGCATGTGATCAGCCTGATGCTCGCGTTGTCGCGCAATCTCATGGACTTTCATCAGGATGTGCGTGCGGGTCGCTGGCCAATGTCTCGCCATTTTTGTTTTCTGGATCATCCGATTCGCGATTTGCGCGGTGCGACACTCGGTCTGGTCGGCCGTGGCAGTCTGGGCAGTGGCGTGGCGCGTCTGGCCGAGGCATTCGGCATGCAGGTACTGTGGTCCGAGCGCCCGGGGGCCGATCAGGTGCGCGCGGGACGCGTGGCGTTTGACGAGGTGCTGGCGCGGGCCGACGTGCTGTCGCTGCACTGCCCGCTTGATGCGGGCACGCGCGGCATGATCGATTCGGTTGCGCTGCAGGCCATGAAGTCGAGCGCCTTCCTGATCAACACAGCGCGTGGCGCGCTGGTGGACGAGGCGGCGCTGGCCAATGCTTTGCGGCAAGGGGTGATTGCCGGAGCGGCGATCGATGTGCTCTCGTCGGAGCCGCCACCGTCGGATCATCCCTTGCTGGCGCCGGACATCCCAAATCTCATCGTCACACCACATGTGGCATGGGCGTCGGGCGAAGCGATGGCGGCGATGGCTGCGCAGGTGGTGCACAATATCGAAGCGTTTCTGTGTGGTGCGCCGAAAAACTGTCTTCCTTGATTCGACAAAAAATTGGGACCAATTTCGGTACAGATTGCACAAAAATATAAAATTCGAGACAATTCGATCCGTTTATGACAAAAACAATGCGGCCAAAATCGAACGCTGTTCGACGTCGGCTGTGGCTTTCTGACACACTAGCCGCTCAAAGCGACCACCGCGTGCGGTTTGCAGTGGTCTTTCTTTCGCGTTTCGATGGGCCATAGGCATATGCACAGGTTTCATTCGATTAGCGTTGTCGCCTCTCTGTTTGTCTTCTGGCTGGTGCTGTCCGGCTATTTCACGCCGTTTCTGATGTCGGCGGGTTTGGCGTCGTCCGTGCTGGTCGTGTGGTTTGCGCATCGCATGTCGGTGATCGATCGCGAAGGGCACCCGCTGGAGCTGCGCGGCGGGGTGTTGTCGTACTGGCCATGGTTGATCGTCGAGATTGTGAAGTCGGCCTGGACGGTGTCCAAGATCATCATGCATCCGCGCTTGCCGATCAGCCCGACCATGCTGCGCGTCAAGATGACCCAGACGAGCTCGGTCGGGCAGGTGATGTACGCCAATTCGATCACCTTGACGCCCGGCACGATCTCTGTGGCCATCGAAGGCGACGAAATTCTGGTGCACGCGCTGACCCAGGCCGGCGCTGACGACCTGGCGGGAGGCGAGATGGATCGACGTGTCAGTACCTGTGAGGTTCGCGCATGATGTACGCGGTGGTGGTGGGCGCTTTGCTGGTGTCGTTGTGCTTGCTGCTGGTGCGTGCCCTGCTGGGGCCGACCGTCTTTGATCGGGCGCTGGCGGGCAATGCGATCGGGACGGTGGCGATGCTCCTGCTGGCAATTTTCCAGTTTGTGTCCGGACGTCCCGAGTTTGTCGATCTGGCGCTGGTGTATGGCCTGCTGAATATCGTCGGCACCATCGCCGTTCAAAAATTCTTCCGCTACGGCGACCTGGGTGAGCCCGGCGTGGCAGATGAGGAGCATCGCCTGTGAGCGCGGCCATCGATATCCTCAGCATGATCCTGATGAGCGTGGGCGGCGTGTTTTGCGTGATCGGCGCGATCGGCGTGTTGCGCATGCCTGGCTTCTATACCCGCATGCATGCGGCCAGCGTGATCGATACGCTCGGCGCCAGTTTGATCATCGTCGGCTTGCTGTTGCAGTCGGGCTTTACGCTGGCGAGCGGCAAGCTGCTGATTTTGTGGCTGCTGATCTTTTTCTGCTCGCCCACTGCCTCGCACTCGTTGGCGAATGCGGCGCATCGGCGTGGCGTCATTCCGTGGCAATCGGATCAAGGAGCAAAATCATCCTCGAAGAACTGACTGCCGTCGTTTTGCTGACACTCATGGGGGCTGCCGCCATCGGGATGGCGCGTCAGCGCAACCTCTTTGGTGTGGTGCTGCTGAGCGGCATCTATAGTTTTTTGATGGCCACCGTGATGGTGGTGCTCGATGCCGTCGATGTGGCCATGACCGAGGCCGCCGTCGGCGCGGGGATTTCGACCGTGCTGCTGTTTGGCGCCATCCATCTCACCGGTGGCACCGAGTCGAAGCCCATCCATCGCCCCTGGCTGCCCTTGCTGGTGGTGGCCGCCACGGGGGCGATGCTGGTCTATGGCACGCTGGGGCTGCCGGCGTTCTCTGACCCCAGCGCGCCTATCCATCAGCATGTGGCGCCGCGCTATCTCACTGAGGGCCCGGTGAAAACAGGTGTGCCCAACGTGGTAACGGCCGTGCTGGCGAGTTATCGGGGCTTCGACACCCTAGGTGAGACCTTTGTGGTGTTTACCGCCGGCATTGGCGTGATCGCACTGTTGGGGCGCCGTCGACCGAGGCGGCCGCTCGACAAGTCGGGTGAGGAGGGCAAGGAATGAGACTGGACATCATTCTTCGTGTGCTGGCCAAGCTGTTGATTCCGTTTGCGCTGGTGTTTGGCCTGTATGTGCAGTTTCATGGGGACTTCGGCCCCGGTGGCGGGTTTCAGGCCGGTGTGATTGTCGCCGCAGCGGTGATTTTCTATGCCCTGATCTACGGTCTGCCGGCCGCCAGGCGGGTGGTGCCGACCGACCTGGTGCAGGCCTTGATGGCGGTGGGCGTCTTGCTGTACGCCGGGGTCGGCGTGGCTTCGATTCTGTTCGGGGGCAACTACCTCGACTATTTCGTGCTCGGCGCCGATCCGGTGTCCGGCCAGCATCGCGGCATCTTCTGGGTGGAGGCCGGGGTGCTCATCACCGTGGCCTCGGTGATGCTCAAGATCTTCTATGTCTTTGCCGGGCGCCGGCGCGATGCCGAGGAGCCCGAGCAATGACGCTGGCAAGTCATTTCAGCTACTGGGTGACGGTCCTGCTGCTGATGGTCGGACTGTTCATCGTCATGACCCGTGAAAACCTGGTCAAGAAGCTTATCGGCCTGGGCATTTTCCAGACCGCGGTGTATCTGCTCTATGTCGCACCGGGCAAACTGGTGGGTGGGGTTGCGCCGATTATCGGCGGTGAGTTCGCGGTGTATTCCAACCCGCTGCCGCATGTGCTGATTCTCACCGCGATTGTGGTCGGTGTCGCGACGCTGGCTCTCGGACTGGCGCTGGTTGTACGGATCAAGGAAGCCTACGGAACAATCGATGAGGATGAGATCCTGTTGATGGATGCGCGGGACGACACCTCGCCAGAATCCGAAGCGAAGGACGGCTGACCCGTGCTGACACAGCATTTTCCCGCCTTGCTGGTGGTGGTGCCGCTGATGGCCGCGCCGCTCATCGTGTTTGCCCGCCGCTCGCTGGCAAGCTGGCTGATCGCCCTGTTGGCGACCGCGGTCACCTTTGGCATTGCGGCCAGTCTGTTGGCCCAGACCTTGTCGGACGGCACCATTTCCTACGCCATGGGCAGCTGGGAGGCGCCGCTCGGCATCGAATATCGCATCGATGCGGCGGGCGCCTTTGTGGCGGTGATCGTGGCGGCGATGGGGCTGATCGTCATGCCATACAGCCGTGTCGGCATCGCCACCGAAGTGCGCAGTGAAGAGCACTACCTCTACTACGCGCTGATGATGCTCTGTCTAGCGGGTCTGCTGGGCATTCTGGTCACTGGTGACGCCTTCAATTTGTTTGTATTCCTAGAAGTGTCCTCGCTGGCGACTTACGTGCTGATCGCCATGGGGCGGGATCGTCGGGCCTTGGTGGCGGCCTACCAATACCTGCTGATGGGCACCATCGGCGCAACGCTGTATGTGATCGGTGTTGGCTTGCTCTACCTTGAAACCGGCACGTTGAACCTTGCCGACATGACCACGCGCCTCGTCGAGGTTGGTGATTCTCGTGGCGTGCTGGCGGCACTGGCCTTCATCACTGTGGGCATTTCGCTGAAGATCGCGCTGTTTCCGCTGCACTTGTGGCTGCCCAATGCCTACGCCTATGCGCCGTCGCCGGTGTCGGCCTTTCTTGCGGCAACCGCCACCAAGGTGTCGATCTATGTGCTGATGCGCTATTTCTTCACCATCTTTGGTTCGACCGAGGTGTTCGATGCGCGTGCCACCGGCACGATTCTGCTCGGTCTGTCGTTGGCGGCCATGTTCGTCCCCGCGGTGGTGGCGATTTTCCAGCACGACATGAAGCGTCTGCTGGCCTACTCCAGCGTGTCGCAGATCGGTTATATCACGCTCGGTATCAGCCTGGATTCGGTCGAGGGCTTGATGGCCTCGGCCATGCACTTGTTCAACCATGCGCTGACCAAGGGTGGGCTGTTCCTGGTGCTCGGGGGTGTGGTGTTGCGTTGTGGCGGCGCGGGCTTTGACCGCTTGGCGGGGCTGGGGCAGACCATGCCTGTGGCGGCCTTTGCCATGGTGGTCGGCGGGCTGAGCCTGATCGGCGTGCCCGGCACGGCCGGCTTCATCAGCAAATGGTATCTGGTCAGCGCGGCGATGCACGAGGGGCAGTGGTGGCTGGTGGGTGCGGTGCTGGCCAGTTCGTTGCTGGCCGTGATCTATGTGTGGCGCTTTGTCGAGGTGGCCTACTTCCGCGCACCGCCGGCCGATCATCCGGCACCGGGCGAGGCGCCGCTGTCGATGCTGCTGCCGGCACTGGCGATGATCGCCGGTTGTGTCTACTTCGGCATTGACGCCACATGGTCAAGCGAGGTCGCCATGCGCGTGGCCGAGGTGCTCATGTACAACCCGGGTGTCGGCCAATGACTGAAGACATCCAGCTGATCAGTCTGCTCCTGACGCCGCTGGTCGGCATGCTGCTGCTGGCCTTGGCCGGCCGCTGGCCGAATCTGCGCGAAGCGATCACCCTGATCACCGCAGTTGTCCTGTTTTCCGAATCGCTCAAGCTGGCGGCCGACGTACTCGGCGGGGCACGACCGGCTCTGACGCTGATAGAGATGTTGCCGGGGCTGACTCTGCGCCTGGCGGTCGAGCCGCTGGGGGCGGTGTTCTCTGTGATCTCTTCCGGGCTGTGGATTATCAGCACGCTGTATTCAATCGGCTACATGCGCGGCAACAAGGAGAAGAAGCAGACGCGCTTCTTCGTGTGTTTTGCCGGCGCCATCTTTGCGGCCCAAGGCATCGCGCTGGCCGGCAACATGCTGACCTTGTTCATGTTCTACGAGGCCATGACGCTGATCACCTATCCGCTGGTGACGCATCATGGCACCGATCACGCGCGCAACTCGGCACGCACCTATCTTGGCGTACTGCTGGGCACCTCGATCGCGTTCTTGCTCTCCGGCCTGCTGGCCACGTGGGTGATCGCCGGTACGCTCGACTTCCGCCAGGGCGGTATCCTCGTCGGCCACCTCGGCGCTACCGGCACGGCGCTGCTGCTGGTGCTGTACATGTTCGGTATCGGCAAGGCGGCACTGATGCCATTTCACCGCTGGCTGCCGGCGGCGATGGTGGCGCCCACGCCGGTGTCGGCCCTGCTGCACGCCGTGGCAGTGGTCAAGGCGGGTGTCTTCACCATTGTCAAGGTGATCGTCTATATCTTCGGCACCGACAACCTGATGTCGCTGGGCAGTGCCGACTGGGTGCCGGTGATTGCCGGATTCAGCATCATCTCGGCTTCGATCGTGGCGCTGCGCGCAGACAACCTCAAACGCCGACTGGCGTACTCGACGGTCAGCCAGCTGTCCTACGTGACGCTGGCGGCGACGCTGCTTGCGCCGATTTCCATCGTTGGCGCGATCATGCACATTGCAGCCCACGCCTTGGGCAAGATCACGCTGTTCTTCGCGGCCGGCTCGATCTACACCGCCGCGCACAAAACGGAGGTCAGCCAGCTCGACGGTATCGGTCGGCGCATGCCCTGGACCATGACCGCCTTCTCTATCGGCGCCTTGTCGATGATCGGCCTGCCGCCAGCAGCCGGTTTCGTCTCGAAGTGGTACATCCTGTCCGCGGCCATGAGTCTGGAGCACTGGCTGGCGGTGGGTGTGTTGGTGCTCAGTACCTTGCTCAACGCCGGCTATTTTCTGCCAATTGTGTGGCGTGCCTTCTTCCGCGAGCCACCGAGCGCTGACGACGCGCATCACGATGCGCACCACGACGCGCATCATGGCGCCCACGGCGAGGCGCCGCTGCTGATGGTGTTCGCGCAGACCACAACGGCGGCGATGACCATTGGTCTGTTCTTCTATCACGAGCCGGTGCTGCGGCTGGCGCGTGCCGTGGCGGGGGCTTTCTGATGCGGCAGCACGCACTGTTTTCTCCCGGCAAGCGCCTGTGGCACACCCTGTTGGCGGCCTTGTTGCTGATGCTGATTGCCGGCCTGTTTGTCGAGTCGCACCCGCATTTCGGCATTGATGCCGTGCCGGGCTTCAATGCCTGGTTCCCGATGCTCGTTTGTGCGGCGTTGGTGGTGCTGGCGCGCGTTCTGGGCCGCACTTTCGGACCGCGGGAGGATGAAGATGGACGCTGAGCTCATCCACCACCCCGCGCTCTGGCTGATTTTGGGCGGCATCGTCATGGGCTTCCTGCGCGGCGCACCGCGTGTGCTGCTGTCGCTGAGCCTGCCGCTGGCCGCCGCGTGGCTGCTGTGGCAGATCCCCGAGGGGACCTACGGCGGCGTGCCCTTCCTCGAATATTCACTCGACGTGCTGCGCGTCGACCGCCTGGGACGGTTGTTTGCCCTGGTGTTCATGCTGGCGCTGTTTGTCGGCAGTGTGTATGCGATTCGTCAGCGCAGCCGGCTCGAAGTGCCTGCTGCCTTTGTGTATGGCGGCGCTGCCATCGGCGCAGTGTTGGCCGGCGATCTGGTCACGTTGTTCGTGTTCTGGGAGCTGATGGCCATCGGCTCGACGCTGGTGATCTGGGCCGGCGGCCGTGAAGCCTACCCGGCGGCGATGCGCTACGTGATGGTGCACCTCTTCGGTGGCGTAGTGTTGATGGCGGGCGTCACCGCACACCTGGTCGGTGGCGGTAGTTTGCGCTTCGAAGCCATGGCGCTGGACAGCATTGCCCATTGGTTGATTCTTGCCGGCTTCCTGATCAATGCCGGCGCCTTCCCGTTCTGGTCCTGGCTGCCGGATGCCTATCCGCGCGCTTCGTGGAGCGGCATGGTGTTCCTTTCCGCCTTCACCACCAAGACGGCGGTGTATGTCTTGATGCGCGGCTTCCCCGGCGCCGAGGTGCTGATCCCCATCGGCTTGCTGACGGCCGGCTACGGGCTGATCTACGCCCTCATCGAAAACACCGTCCGACGCGTGCTGGCCTACGCCATCATCAACCAGGTGGGCTTCATGATCGCCGGCATCGGCATCGGCACCGAGCTGGCGCTCAATGGTGTGGCGGCGCATGCCTTTGCGCACATTGTGTACAAGGCGCTGCTGCTGATGGCCATCGGCGCGGTGATTGTGCAGACCGGCAAGCGTGACTGCACCGATCTGGGCGGTCTGGCCCGGCAGATGCCCGTCACCACCGGTTTTGCCATCTTTGGCGCGCTGGCCATGTCGGCACCGCTGACCGCAGGTTTCATTACCAAATCGCTGGTGTTGCAGGCAGCCGCCGACGCGCACCTCACCTGGGTGTGGCTGGCGATGATGGTGATCGCTGCCGGCGTGTTTCTGGCGGCGGGCTTGAAAGTGGTGGTCTTCGTTTTCTTCGGCGAGTCCCGTGACCTCGACGCCGAAGAGGCGCCACCCAGCCAGCGTTGGGGCATGCGTCTGCTGGCGCTCACCAGCCTGGCGGTGGGCTGCTATCCGCCACTGCTCTACGACTTGCTGCCGTATCCGCTCGACTACCAGCCGTACACCGGCTCGCATGTGGTCTTCCAGCTCCAGCTGCTGCTGGCAACAGCCGTGGCGTTTTTCCTGCTGCGTGATCAGCTTGTCCGCATGCTGGGCTCGCTGATCGATATCGACTGGTTCTACCGCACGCTCGGGCCGCGCTGGGTCAAGCTGATGGTCTACGGCGTCAGTATCGAGATTCGGGAAGTGGTGCTGGTGCTCATGCGCGGCATCGCCAACCTGCTGGGCAGTCTGCGTCGGCACTATGGAATGCGCGGTGTGCTGGCGCGTACCTGGCCGTCCGGCAGCATGGTGATGTGGGTGGCTTTGTTGCTGATGATGTATCTGGCGCTGTTCTATCTGGCCTGAGGCGGTAAACTGCGGCATTGTCTTTTTACGTGCCACCATGAAACCGACCCGCCAAGCGCCCGCCAAACCTTCGTCCGACGCGCCTCGCCGCCTGCAGCGCGCGCCAGCGCCCGCCGCCTCCGCGCCGGAGGGCGTGCGCCTGTCCAAGATCATGGTCGAGCGGGGCATGTGCAATCGCCGCGACGCCGACGCCCTGATCGCGCGCGGCGACGTGTTTGTTGATGGCAAGTGCATCAACGAACTCGGCACCCGGATTTCGCCCGACGCGGTGATCACCCTGGGCGAGGGCGTCAAGCTGCGGCCCATGCCCACCCCGCCAGTGCCCGAAAAGCCGACCGCCGATGGCGTGCGTCTGTCCAAAGTCATGGCCCAGCGCGGCATGTGCTCGCGCCGTGAAGCCGACGCCCTGATCGAACGCGGCTGGGTGTTTGTCGACGGCCAGCGCGTCAATGAGCTGGGCACGCGTATCTCGCCCGACGCCACGGTGACGCTCGACAAGCGCGGCGAAGCCAAGCAGGCCGAGCGGGTCACCATCGTGCTGCACAAGCCCATGAGCTTCGTCTCGGCCCAGCCCGAAGACGGCCACCAGGCGGCGGTCACGCTGGTCACCCCCGATCGCCTGTTCGGCGGCGGCACGTTCTCGCGCGACCACCTCAAAGGCCTTGCCCCCGCCGGCCGGCTCGACATCGACTCCACCGGCCTGCTCATCCTCACGCAGGACGGGCGCATCGCCCGCCAACTGATCGGTGATGATTCCACGGTCGAAAAAGAGTATCTCGTGCGGGTGGCCGGCGGCTTGTCCGACGAAGGCCTGGCCCTGCTTAACCATGGCCTCAGCCTGGACGGCAAAGTCCTGCGCCCGGCCACGGTGCGCTGGCAGAACGAAGACCAGCTCAGTTTCATCCTCAAGGAAGGGCGCAAGCGCCAGATCCGCCGCATGTGCGAGCTGGTCGGCCTGAAAGTGATCGGCCTCAAGCGCGTGCGTATCGGCAAGGTCGTGCTCGCCGATCTGCCCGTCGGCCAGTGGCGCTACCTGCGTCCGAACGAGCGGTTCTAAGGCGAGGTCACCGGGAACCCGGATTCCGCTGCGTTGCATCCGGGTTACGGATGTGGCCTGTGATCAATCCGCCCGCAGCGCCTCAACCGGGTTTAGCGTGGTCGCCTTGCGCGCCGGTAGCACGCCGGCGGCAAGACCGATGAGCACCGCCGAGACCTCGGCCAGCACGGCAAACGACCACGGCGTATGCACCGGCAGCGCCGGCACCAGCAAGCCGACCAGTTGCGCCAGCGCGACGCCGGCAACCAAGCCGATCAAGCCGCCCACGGCCGCTAGCGCCACGGCCTCGCCGAGAAACAGCGCGAGGATGGTGCGTCGCCGGGCGCCAAGGGCTACCAGCAGACCGATCTCGCCAGTGCGTTCGGTGACCGCGATGGTCATGATCGTCACGATGCCGACCCCGCCCACCAGCAGCGAGATGCCGCCTAGCGCGCCGACTGCGGCGGTGAGGATGTCGAGGATGTTGGACAGGCTCTCGAGCATGTCGGCCTGCGTGGTAATGGCGAAATCCTCGCGCCCGTGGCGGGCGATCAGCAGCCGTTTGACCCCGCTGCTGACCTGGCCGGGCGAGACCCCTTCGCGGTAGGACACGTCGATCTCCATCAGGCCCTCCCGGTTATACAGCGCCAGGGCACGGCCGGCAGGAATGTAGGCGGTGTCGTCGAGGTCGGTGCCGAGGAACTGGCCTTTGGGCTCCATCACGCCGATCACCCGGAAGCGCTCGCCACCGATCCGGATGCGCTGGCCGAGCGCGTTCTGTGTGCCGAACAACTCTTGCTTGAGCGTAGCGCCAAGCACCGCCAGGGCGCGTGGTTGGTCGGCATTGTCGTCGGGCAGGAACTGGCCGCTGTTTACTTGCATGGTGAAGGCTTGCACCATCGTCGGGCCGACGCCATACACCGAGGTGCGGCGCACCCGGCCGTTGCCCTCGATTTCCGAGTTGCCCCACACCACCGGTGTCACCGCGGTGACACCAGGCACCCGTTCCAGCGCGCGCGCATCGGCCAGCGTGAGCGGGCGTGAGGTGCTGGGCAGACCCGGCGGGCCGCCGCGTGCGCCCTTCTTGCCAGGGTTGATGCCGATCACGTTGGTGCCAAACTGGGTGAATTCGGCTAGCACGAACTGGTGGATGCCCTCGCCGATAGAGGTGAGCAGAATCACAGCGGCGATGCCGACGGCGATGCCGAGCAGGGTCAGAAAGCTGCGCAGGCGCTGGGCAACCAGGGCCCGAACCGACAGCGAGAGAAAGTCGCGCCAGTTCATCCCGTCGGATCACGCTCTTGCCGACGCGGCTGCAGGCTACTTTGCGCTTTCAACACGGAGTCGCACCTCGTCGCCAAAACTCAACTTCACGCGAGCATGTGAATGTCCGCCGCTGCGCTCTGAAAGAGACTTGAGCGAGTTCGAGCGGAGCGATACGCGGGCTTGTGCAGGACGGGTCCAGTCCCACGTGACGGAAAAGCTATAGCTATGATCGCCGGCCTTTGTTGTTGCTTTGAGAGACTCACCCGTGGGCATCGTTATCTCGAAATCAAATCCTTCTCGTAAGCGCGGCATTTGCGCAAGATTGTCCACAGTCTGCTCGAAAGGAACCCAAGGGGTGTCGGAACACAGCCCTTCTGGATACAGTTCCTCCAGCGTTCTTCCGGGATTTGAACACGCTTCCGCTTCGAGAAATCTAACGGTCAATTCGTCTTCGGCCAGTAGTTCTGGGAGTGGAAGCCAGGACAGAGAAACATTCTCTGGCCCTTCGTTATAGAGGCCTCCACTGACGTCGCAGTGCCCAATTTCATGGGATACACAGTTGCCGAAGACGGAAACCTGCATGATATTCAGGCCGTGCGCAGCAACTGTCACCAAGTGCTCGTCGTTTAACAGGACGGTGAGGCTGGGATACATTGGGTTTACCTCTTGGACAGGGCGTCGACCGCATCCAGCGTGGCGGCGTGGCGGGCCGGCATGACGCCGAACAGCACACCGGTGACGATGGCGGTGCCGAGGCCGGCGAACACCGCCCAGTCCGGCGGGTAGGCCGGCAGCACCGGGAACATCAGGCGCAGGCCCCAGGCGCCGAGATGGCCGAGCAGCAGGCCCGCCAGCGCGCCGGCGATGGACAGCAGCGCGGCCTCGGTGAGAAACACCAGACGGATGATGCTGCCGGTGGCGCCCAGCGCCTTGAGCAGGCCGATTTCGCTGGTGCGCTGGGTGATCGCCACGAGCATGACGTTCATCACCAGAATGCCGGCCACCGCCAGACTGATGGCGGCGATGCCGGCCACCGCGAGAGTGAGCGCACCGAGGATGCGGTCGAAGGTGCCGAGCACTGCGTCCTGGGTGATCAGTGTCACATCCTCTTCGCCGTCGTGACGGGTCTTGAGGATGTCGAGAATCTGGGTTTTGGCGCCGGGTACGGCATCGCGGCTGCGTGCCTCTGCAAAGATGCGGAACAGGCTGGAGGCATTGAACAGCGCTTGCGCCGCGGCGACGGGGACGATTACCAGCTCGTCGGCGTTCATGCCCAGGCCCGAGCCTGACGCGGCGAGTATGCCGATGACGCGATAGCGCCGGTCTCCGACGCGGATCATATTCCCCAGTGCGGGCTCGGCACCGAACAGTTCTTTATGCAAGGTGGCGCCGATGACGGCCACCGCCGAGCCGCGCCGCCAGTCTTCTTCGGGCAGAAAGCGGCCTTGGGCGACGGTGTAGTTGCGGATGTCGGCAAAGGCTGGCGTGGTGCCGATGACCATCACTTCGCGCAGCTTGCCGGCGTAGGCGATCTCGGAATTGCCGAGCACCAGTGGGGCCACGCGGGTCACGCTGCCGGCGCGTAGCAGGGCGGCGGCGTCGTCGACGGTGAGATCGCGCGGCGTGTTGGTGACAAAGCTGCCGGCGCCGACACCGCCCGTTTCGGTGCGTCCGGGCAGGACGATGATGAGGCTGCTGCCCAGTGCCGAGAACTCGCGCACCACATAGCGGCGGGCGCCGTCGCCCAGCGCGGTGAGCAGCACCACGGCGGCCACGCCGATGGCCATGGCCAGCATCATCAGCCCGGTGCGCATGGGGTAGGCGGTGGCAGCCCGGGTGGCAAAGCCGAGGATGTCGCGGCTGCGCATCATGGTGCGGGGCGTTGCGAGTCCGATTCGATGCGGCCGTCTTCCATGCGGATCTGGCGGTGCGCGCGCTCGCCCATGTGTGGATCGTGGGTGACGACGATCAGCGTGACGCCGCGACCGTTGAGCGCTTCGAGCAGTTGGGTGACCTCCTCGCCAGTGGCGCGGTCGAGGTTGCCAGTGGGCTCGTCGGCCAGCAGCATGGCCGGCTGCATGATGGTGGCGCGGGCGATAGCGACGCGCTGGCGCTGGCCGCCGGAGAGCTGGTCGGGACGGTGGTCGCCGCGCTTGGCGAGGCCGAAGTCGTTCAGCGCCTGGGCGACGCGTGCTTTTCGATCGTGGGGCGAGATGCCGGCGAGCAGCAGGGGCAGGGCGATGTTTTCTTCGGCGCTGAGGCGCGGCACCAGATGAAAGCTCTGGAACACGAAGCCGATGCGCTCGCGTCGCACGCGCGCCTGTTCGTCGCCACTGAGCGTGGTGACGTCGCGCCCCTCCAGTCGGTAATGGCCGTCGTTGGGCCGGTCGAGCAGACCGAGCAGGTTGAGCAGCGTCGATTTGCCGGAGCCGGAGGGGCCCATCACCGAGACGTATTCGCCGGCGTCGATGCGTAGTTGAACGTCCTGCAAGGCGTGAACCTCGCTGTCGCCGAGCTGGAAGATGCGCTGGATGTTGTCCAGTTCGATCTGTGCCATGGCGGCTTACTTGGGCGTGTCGGTGTCGGGCGTGACCAGGGCGCCGGTGACGATGCCGTCGCGTTCCAGCGAGGTGACGATGCGGTCGCCCTCGCTCAGGCCGTCGGTGATTTCGGTCTGCGCCCAGTTGGCAATGCCGGTCTTGACCGGCTGGGCAGACAGGCTGCCAGTGGCGGCGTCGTAGCGCAGCACGTCACCACTGCTGCGCAGGGCCGCGGTGGGAATGCGCAGGGCGTCAGGTCGTGAGTCGAGAATCACCTCGGCGTCGGCGCTGTAGCCGACGAGCAGGCCCTGGGCTTCTTCGGGGTGGTCGAAGTCGACCTCGACGTCGACCGTGCGCGCCTGCTTCTCGACGGCGAAGACATAAGGTGCGACGCGGCGGACATGGCCGGCAAACACCCGGCCGGGCAGCGCGTCGAGCGTGATGCGCACGGTCTGACCGGTGTGGACTTTCGGGGCGTCGACTTCGTCCATCGGGGCCTTGACGTAGAGGCAGCTCTCGTCGATCAGGTCGATGGCGGGCGGCGTGGCAACGCCCGGTGGCGAGGGCGTGGAGTATTCGCCCAGTTCGCCGACGATCTTGGCGATGGTGCCGGGGAAGGGGGCGGTGAGCACGGTGCGTTCGGTATTGGCGCGGGCGGCGTCGAGTTGGGCGCGCGCGGCGGCGATGTCGGACTGGCTAGTGCGGCAGGCGGCCTCGCGGGCGGTGGCGTCGGTGCGGGCTTTCTCTTCAGCCGAGGCGGAGACGAAACCGCGCTTGTGCAGGGCGCTCTGGCGTGCCGCCTCGCTGCGGGCGTTGGTGGCGAGGGCGCACACCTCGGTGACCCGGCGCTGGGCGGTTTCGAGCTGGCGCTGCGCGACGGTGACCTGGGCGTCCTGGTCGTCGTTCCAGAGGCGCATCAGCACCTGGCCGGCGATGACCTTGTCGCCCTCCTTGACGCCGAGGTATTCGATGCGTCCGCCGCTGATGGTGGAGAGTTTGGCGCGCTGGCAGGCTTCGATTTCGCCTGCGCGGGTGTTGGAAACGGTGGCTTCGACGACACCGCGATCCACCGTGGCGAGCGCAACGGGCACGGGCACGGGGCGCTTGAACCACCAGACGGCGGCGGCGCCAGCGGCGATGAGGCACAGGGGGACGATCAGGGTGCGGGCGCGCATGGTGGCCAGGCTGTGTATTCAAAAGGGCTAATGATCCGCCCGATCCGTGACCGGTGCAACCGCGCGTGATGCCGCACCTCACGCAGGCATGGCACCCGCGCTAACGATACTGCGGGTATTTCTCTCGATACAGGCGATCGAGTTCGCGCTTTTCTTCGGCCAGGCGGCGCTCGGCCAGCATGGCGTTGCGCTCGGCTTCTGCCGCACGCGCGGCGCGCTCCTGCTCGACGCGGCGTTGCGCTTCGCGCTCGCGTTGCTGCTCTTCGCGGGTCTTGGTGCGTTGGTAGTCCGAGGCTTCGCGATCGAGTCGGTTTCGCAGAGCGGCCAGTTCGCGGGCTTCTTGCTGGGCCTGGCGCTCTTGCGCGTGACGCTCTTGCGTGGAGGCGTAGCGTTCCTGGCTGATCGATTGCCGGCGCTCGTTTTGCTCAAGCTGGTAGCGCGACAGCTCGACTTGTTGCTCGGCCATTGCGCTTTGGTGTTCGAGCACCATCTGGGTCAGCGCGCGTTGATGCCATATGGCGGCGGCGACGTAGCCCACGGCGAGGGCTGCGGTGATCATCAGCGCGCGGCTCCAGGCGGGGGTGCTGCTCGCGGACGGTTTTGCGACAGGCGGCGGTGTGATGGGCGCTACGTAGTGATCGGCGATGCGTTCGTCGTAGGCTGCGCGCAGCTTGGGGTCGTTCAGGGTGGCGAAGGCGTCATTGAGCAGACGCAAGGCCGGGGCGTCGCCCTTGGCCTCAAGCCGGCGCGACAGCAGCACGTGCGCGGCCTTGATCATGGCCGGCTCGGCGGTCGCGCTGACTTGCAGGATGTCGTAGAGCGTGCGGGCTTTTGTCGTCATGGGGCGCGGGTTGCTGAAGGGATGTCGCGGACGGATGAAAGTTCGCAATATGCCTCAGGTTTTCGGCTTCAGCCACGAATCCTTTAGCGTGACCGTGCGGTTGAACACGGGGGCGCCCGGCTGGCTGTCGAAGCGGTCGGCCACAAAATAGCCGTGACGCTCGAACTGGAAGCGCGATTCGGCCGTCACCTGCGCCAGTGCCGGTTCGAGCTGGGCGGTGATGCTGCGCTTGGCGTCCGGGTTGATGTCGGTGAGGAAATCGCGTTCGAAGTCGGGCGCGTCGCCTTCGCGGCGCTGACCCGGCTGCGGATAGGCGAAGAGGCGGTCGTAGAGACGCACTTCGGCTTCGCAGGCGTGGGGTACGCTGACCCAGTGCAGATTGCCCTTGACCTTGTAGGTGTCGGCGCCCGGCGTGCCGGATTTGGAGTCGGGGAAGTACTCGCAAGTGACGGCGGTGATGTTGCCGTCGGCGTCTTTTTCGCAGCCGGTGCATTCGACCACATAGCCGTAGCGCAGGCGGACGCGGTTGCCGGCGAACAGACGACGGAAGCCCTTGACCGGAGTCTCCATGAAGTCTTCGCGTTCGATCCACAGCTCGCGCGAGAGCGGCATTTCGCGCTGGCCGAGTTCCGGCTTGAGCGGGTGGTTGGGCGCAAAGCACTGTTCGCTTTGGCCTTCGGGGTAGTTGGTGATGATCAGCTTGATCGGGTCGAGCACGGCGACACGGCGTTCGGCCGAGTCGTTGAGGTGCTCGCGCATGCACTCTTCGAGAACACTCATGTCGATCCAGCCATCAGACTTGGATACGCCTGCGCGCTCGGCAAACCGGCGGAAGCCTTCGGCAGTGAAACCTCGGCGGCGGGCGCCGACCAGCGTGGGCATGCGGGGGTCGTCCCAGCCGTCGACATGGCCTTCGTCTACCAGCTGCACGAGCTTGCGCTTGGACAGCACCACATAGGTGAGGTTAAGGCGGGCGAACTCAATCTGGCGCGGCAGGGGGCGCGGGAAGAAGCCGCCTTCGGCGAGCTGTTCGAGCAGCCAGTCATAGAAGGGGCGCTGGTCTTCGAACTCGAGCGTGCACAGCGAGTGGGTGATGTTCTCGATCGCGTCCTCGATGGGATGGGCGAAGGTGTACATCGGGTACACGCACCAGCGATCACCGGTGCGGTGGTGGTGGGCGTGGCGGATGCGGTAGATGGCCGGGTCGCGCAGGTTGATGTTGGGCGAGGCCATGTCGATCTTGGCGCGCAGGATATGCGTGCCGTCGGCAAATTCGCCGGCTTTCATGCGCGCGAACAGGTCGAGGTTTTCGTCGATGCTGCGCGTGCGGAAGGGGCTGTCCTTGCCGGCTTCGGTCAGCGTGCCGCGGTAGGCGCGCATGTCGTCGGCCGAGAGTGAATCCACATAGGCTTTGCCCGTGCGGATCAGGTGCTCGGCGCAGGCGGCCATGGTGTCAAAATAGTCGGAAGCGAAGTAAAGATGCTCGCCCCAGTCGTAGCCCAGCCACTGCACCGACTCGATGATGGCGTCGACATATTCCTGCTCTTCCTTGATCGGATTGGTGTCGTCGAAGCGCATATGGCACGCCCCGCCGAAACTCTCTGCAATGCCGAAATTAAGACAGATGGATTTTGCATGACCATAATGCAGGTAGCCATTGGGCTCGGGCGGGAAACGGGTTTCCACGCGCCCACCCCATTTGCCGTTCTGGCGATCGGACTCGATCAGGTTGCTGATGAAATGCGTGTTGCGGGCGATGTCGGAGTGGTCGGCGATGGACATGGTTGAACGGCAGTGAAAACGATAGCCTGCCATTGTAGCTGATGCGGGCGGTATCAATGGCAAGCGACATTCCGGCATGATGGGTGTCGCGCGACGCTAAAGAGCGCCTGTCATATGCCGTTGACGCATTGAGTGTGCCACTGTCGGCGGAGATGTCGGCGGGTTTGGCTGTCGAAAAAAACGAAGCACGCAAACGCTGGAACCCCGATATGACAAAGCGTCTCTATGCGCTGACGGTGATGCTGACTTGCCAGGCGGCGGCTTTTGCGCAAACCGATCCGATGGACTTCTCGCTCGGCGAACTGGTGGCGCAGGAAGTCATTTCAGTGGCGCGCAAGCGCCAGGATATCGGCGATGTGGCGGCCGCCGTGCACGTGGTCTCTTCCGAAGATATCGCCCGCATGGGCGTGACGACCCTGCCCGATGCCTTGCGCCTGGTGCCCGGCGTGCAGGTTGCGGCGATTGGCAATAATCGCTGGGCGGTGGGGGTGCGGGGCTTCAATGGTCGGTTTACCAACAGCCTGCTGGTGATGGTCGATGGCCGCACGGTGTATTCGCCATTGTTCTCGGGCACCTTTTGGGAGGCACTCGACATTCCCCTGGCGGAGGTCGACCGGATCGAGGTGATCCGTGGTCCGGGCGCGTCGATCTGGGGCGCCAATGCGGTCAATGGCATCGTTAACATCATCACCAAATGGGCGCGTGCCACGCAGGGCGACGCCGCCCGAATCACCACTGGCACCGAGGATCGCGCGCTGGTGTATGCGCGCCACGGCGGCGCGCTGGAAGACGGGCACTACCGCGTCAGCTACCAGGGGCGCTCGCGCGATGATTCGCGCCAGATCAATGGTGGGACGGGGGAGGACAGCTGGCAGACTCAGCGACTGGGACTGCGGCTGGAAAAGTTTCTCGGCGATCCCGGTGAGTTGAGCGTGGTGGGTGAGGTCTATCGCAACAACAGCCGTGACTTGTGGAATGTCCCGGATATCACCTCGCCGACCTTGCTGCGAGCGACCCGGTTCATTCAACGGGATGAGGGCGCCGGACTGACGGTGCGCCTGAACCGGCCCTTGGACAACGGGCGCGAATGGGCGCTGCAAGGCAGTTTTCAGTATGTGGATGCGCAGGTCGGCAATTTTCTGAGCGAATTGCGGCGCTCCGTGGATCTGGACGGGCAGTACCGGTTCTCGGCGGGCTCTCACGATCTGATCGTCGGTGCCGGCATGCGTTATCACGATCAGGAGGTCGTCGGGCGCGGCTTCTTTCAGGTCGATGAATCTGAGCGGCAATTCGGTCTGGTGAGCGCCTTTGTGCACGACGAGATCACGCTGATTCCCGATGCGCTCACCTTGACGGCTGGGCTCAAGTTCGAGCACCACAACTGGACGGGGAACGAATGGCAGCCCAATCTGCGCCTGGCCTGGCAGGTTGCGCCGAGTCATTTGTTGTGGGGCGCGGTGTCGGAGGCGTCGCGGACGCCGGCGCGGGTGGAATACGACATGCAGTACGCATCGCAGGTTATCTCGGCCGCGCCGCCGACCCGCATCGTTTTTCGGAGTGCGGATGAGTTGGCCGCCGAGCGCGTCCGCTCATACGAGTTGGGCTATCGCGGTCAGCCGACGGAAACCACGCATGTCGATATCACGGCGTTCGTGATGCGCTATCGCAATCTGAGGAATGTGCACAACGCCGGGGTGTATGCCTCCGGGGGATGGTTCATTGTTGACGCACCGCTCAGTTTCGACGGCCATGGCACGGTCTCTGGCGTCGAGGCGGCGATCGATTGGCAGCCTTCGACCCGTTGGCGCATGCGCGTGAGCTACTCCCATCTTGATACCCAGACCGAGTCGACCGGCAACTCGCTGACCGATGCGGCCGCCGAGTTCTACATGCAGCGCGTGCCGTCCGATCAGTTCAGTGCGCACGTGACCTGGAAGCCGTACTCTGGACATGCGATGGACATGGTGGTGAGGCATGTGGGCGCGCTGGTCAATCGTGATCCGGGTGCGACCGCCATCAAGTCATATACCGAGCTTGATCTCCAATATGGCTGGCGGGTGTCGCCGAAGCTTACCCTCGCGCTGACCGGGCGAAATCTGTTGAATGCCAGGCATGCGGAATTCGGACGCCTGTACATGCCGTCCCCCACGCACGAAATTGAGCGAAGTGTGCATTTTACGGCGCAATGGGCGCTCGACTAATTGTGCCAGGATGTCGCCGCGTGACGCATATCAACGCCGCTGAGCGGGTTTTCCGGCCACCATTCGGCCAGCGAACTTCAGGTTAGGGATCATGCCGCTCAATTCACACAAAATCGTGCTTGCCTTGGCCTTGGCGGGCTTGTCTGGGCTGGCCGTGGCCGATGATGGCTTGATGGACCTCAGCCTCGAGGATCTGGCTGATATCCAGGTGCTCTCGGTTTCGCGCAAGGCCCAGCGATTGGGCGATACGGCTGCGGCCGTGACGGTGTTGACCCACGAGGACATTCGCCGAAGTGGGGCGCGTAGCGTGCCTGAAGCCCTGCGTCTTGTGCCCGGGGTGCAGGTCGCGCAAATTGGTGCCGGGCGCTGGGCGGTCAGTGTGCGCGGCTTTAACAGCCGCTTTGCCTCCAAGCTGCTGGTTCAGGTCGATGGGCGCAGCATGTATTCGCCGATGTTCTCCGGCGTTTTCTGGAATGCCCTGAATCTGATGATGGAAGATGTCGAGCGCATTGAAGTGGTGCGCGGCCCTGGCGCGTCGCTGTGGGGCGCCAACGCAGTGAATGGGGTCATCAATATCGTGACGCGCAACGCGGCTTCGACGACCGGCAGCATGGTACGGGCTAGCGTCGATGATCGTGGCAATCCGGAGGTGGCGTTGCGTCAGGGCCTGACGCTGACTGGCGGGGCTGCGCTTCGGGTGTACGCGCTCAGCGAGAATCGTCCGCCCTTCGAAACCCGGGGCGGCGCCAGTTCTCAGGACGAGCAGACTGGTTGGCGAACTGGTTTTCGGCTCGACAGCGAGGTGGGCGAGCCGGATCGCTGGATGGTCAGCGGCGAAGCCTACCGGCAGCGCAGCCCGGAGGTTCTGGAGCTGGGGCCTCTTGGCAGCAATTACACGCCCTTCGATTTTGAAGGTGCCCATGTGCTGGCTCGGCGGGATTGGGCGAGCTCGGCAGGGCAGGCGTCGCTGCGTGCCTATTTTGACTATGCCGATGTCGGCCTGGGCGCCCTTGCCGGCGCCACGGTACACACGGGCGACCTGGATTTTCAGCATCGCTTGCCGATCACTGGTGCCCACGAGTGGATCTGGGGTGTTGGCCTGAGACACCAGTCCATTGCCGTCAAGAGCCGGGTGCCGGTCATCATGTTTGATAAACGCGAAACGCAACAACAAACCTTCAGCGCCTTTGTTCAGGATGAGGTTGTGCTGATGCCCCGGCGGCTGCGGCTCACGCTGGGTGCGCGTTTTGAGGCGCGCAACATGGGCACGCCCGAGTTTCAGCCGACGGTGCGCCTGCTGTGGTCGCCGTCGGATCGGGACTCGGTCTGGACGCACTGGTCGCGTGCCGCGCGGACGCCGTCTTATGGCGAGCGCTATGCCGGTCTGGCGGTGGGGGTGCGGGCGTTTCCGCCTTTCCCCGCGGCAACACTCTTTAGCCTGCCCGAGGAGGACTTGCGATCCGAATCCGTGAATGCGTTTGAACTGGGCTATCGTCGTCAGCTCGATCGCGGCAGTGTCGAGGCCGTGTTGTTCCGTCAGCGCTATTCGCATCTGGTCGGGAGTCGTTTCGGCGGGCTTCGGATGCCCGGTTTGATTCCGCCGACGCCGGATGTCTTGCTGACCCGTCACAATGCTGGCTCGGCGGTGTCGGAAGGGGCGGAGTTTGGGGGCGAGATGGCCGTGAGTCAGGACCTGCGTCTCGGCGTGGCCTATACCGTGATGCGGCAAAACTACGATACGACGGGCGACGCCATTCTCGACAGTGGGAATGCGACCATCGCCAATCGCAATGCCAATCACTGGCTGAGCCTGCAGGCGCGCATTGATCTGTCCAGCCGTCAAGAGCTCGATCTGCAGGTGCGCCATGTCGGTGCGCTCAAAGGGCAACCGGCGCCGGGCGTGGATGCCTACACAGTGATGGATGCGCGCTATGGCTATCGTTTCAGCCGACGCACCGAACTCACCCTGAGTGTCACCAACCTGTTGGACACGCGCTACAGCGCTTACAGTTCGGACTACTTTCCCTCCGCGTACGCCTACGACCGCCGGAGGTTCTTGCTGACCGGGCGCTGGACGTTCTGAGCCGAACGACAATGCGTTGGCGAACCCTCCTCCTCCTGCTGGTTTTGTTTGTCGGGTCGCCGCTGCGCGCGGCGCCGCCGACTGAGTATCAGCTCAAGGCGGTTTTTTTGTTGAACTTTGCCCGCTACGCGACCTGGCCTGATGAGGCGCTGGCCGACAGTGCTGCGATCGACATTTGCGTGCTCGGCCGTGATCCTTTTGGTGAGCATCTGAGCGGACTCGAAGCGCGACAGGCCCAGGGCCGGGCAGTCAAGGTGCACTATCCGGCTACGCCGTTGGACGCCAAGGGTTGCGAAGTGGTCTTTGTGGCGGGTTCGGAGCAACGAAGGTTGAATGCCGTATTGCGTGAGCTTGAGGCCTGGCCCGTGCTGACGGTCAGCGATATCGACGGTTTTGTTGAAGCTGGGGGCAATATCGGCCTGGTGACGGTCGATGACCGGATCCGTTTCGATATCAACCGGACAACCGTGGCGAGTCAGCAGCTCAGGCTGAGTGCGCAGTTGCTCAAGCTTGCGCGTCGCTTGATCGGGCGGGAGGGCGATTGACATGGCGCTGAAAGCCCATCGTTCGCTGGGCCGAAAACTGCGCAGCATTGTGCTGGTCAGCATTGTTGTTGCGCTGATCGTGGCCTTTCTCGCCATCGGTCTGAGCGAGTTGCGCCAAGAGGTTCAGCGCGTTCAGGATCAAGCCGCAATTTACGCGGAACTGGTGGTCGAAAACGGCGCGGCACCCTTGCGCTTTGAAGACGTCGGCAGTGCCGAGCGCCTGCTGGGTTCCTTGCGTCATGTCGAGCAGATTCGCGCCGCGTTGTTGCGCCGGGCCAATGGCGAGGTGTTTGCGACGTATCCGATCGACCTCGAGGGCATCGCACCCAATTTCGAAGCGCTTCGACAAGTGCGTGCCGATGACGTAGGTGATTGGGAGTTCCCGCGCTACTTGCGGGCCTGGCCGGTACGGCACGATGGTGAATACCTGGGCGACCTGGTGCTGGAGATCTCACTGGCCGGCATGCTGGCCGACATGATCGAGTGGTTTGTACTGGCGCTGGTCGGACTGGGGCTGGGCGGACTGGTGGCTACGCTGCTGGTGCGGCGCGCGGAGCACTCCATCGTGCAACCGGTGGTGCAACTGGCCAGCGTGGTGCGCGATGTTCGCAATTCGGGGCGCTACGACGTGCGCGCGCCAGCCGGTCCACGTGATGAGGTCGGCGAGTTGGTCGACGGCTTCAACAGCATGCTGACGGAAATCGAGGCCCGCGATTCGGCGCTGGCGGCGCATCGCGATCGCCTTGAACAAGATGTGGCGCTGCGCACTGGCGAGCTCTCCCTGGCCAAGGAAGAGGCAGATGCCGCGCGTGAAGAGGCTGAGGCCGCGAACCGCGCGAAGAGCCTGTTTCTGGCCAATATGAGTCACGAAATCCGCACGCCGATGAATGGCGTGCTGGGCATGGTCGAGCTGCTGCGCGGCACGGCCTTGAACAGCCGACAGGTGCGTCTGATTGATACCTTGCATGCCTCGGCCGAATCGCTGTTGTATCTCATCAATGATGTGCTGGACGTGTCCAAGATCGAGGCGGGCAAGCTGGAACTCGAGCAAATCGAATTTTCGCCCCGACAGGCCGTCGAAGACGTGGCCCTGCTCTTTGCCGAGCGCGCGCAGCGCAAGGATGTGGAGTTGATGGTGGTGGTGTCGGCAAGGGTGCCCGAGCGCGTTCGTGCCGATGGCCACCGCTTCCGCCAGGTGCTGAATAATCTGGTCTCAAATGCGGTCAAATTCACTGATAAAGGCCATATTCGAATTGATCTGGACGCCAGCCGTGCGTCGGACGGGCAGCTTCGGCTTGAGGGGAGCGTGACCGATACGGGGATTGGCATCCCTGCCGACTTGCAACCACGCCTGTTTCAAGCCTTTTCGCAGGCCGACAGTTCCATGGCCCGGCGCTTTGGTGGCACCGGGTTGGGCCTGACCATTTCGCGCCAGCTGGTTGAGCTGATGGGCGGTCGGCTGGAGTTCGAGAGCGTCCCCGACGAGCGCACGCGCTTCTTCTTCTCGGTGAATGCCGAGCTGTGTGATCCCGCACCGGTGTTCAAACCGGCGGGCCGGGTTGCGATTGTTGCTGGCGGCGCAGCGCTACGCGAGGCCGTGATGGTTCAGCTCACCGCGTTGGGGTACGAGGTGGATGCGTATGCCGACGCCGATGCGCTCGCCCGGGCTGGCGACGCGCCCTACACTGCGGTACTCGTCGATCGCCACGGCACCAACAGCGATGGGTTCGCGCGCATTGCACAGGTGGCACGGTCGGCTCGGCGCATCGTGGCTTTGATCCGCCTGCGCTCGGCCAGCGACGAAGAGGATGCGCGCGCCGCAGGCGCCGAGGCCTGTGTGCCAAAGCCGGTATTGGCCAGCGATCTGCTTGCCGCCTTGCGCGGCGACACCGCACATCAGTCGCGGCAGCAGACCACAAGCGCGCCGACTTTGCGCTCGCGTGCCCGCGTGTTGCTGGCCGAGGATCATCCCGTCAACGCCGAGATCGTGTGTGCCTTGCTGGGGGAGTGCGGCTGTCGCGTCACGGTCGCCAATAACGGCCGCGAAGCGGTGGCAATGTATCGCAAGGGCGCCTTCGATCTGGTGTTGATGGATATTCAGATGCCGGAAATGGATGGCATCGAAGCCACGCGCGAGATCCGTCGCGCCGAGCGGACCGGCGCTGGCAGCGAGCGTGTGCCGATTCTGGCACTCACCGCCAATGCCCAGCGAGATGATCGCGCTGCCGCGTTGTCGGCCGGCATGGACGACTACCTCACCAAGCCGGTCTCCGGCGAGCGGCTGCGCGATGCGCTGATGCGCTGGGCGCCGTCCGCCCCCGTGGATGCGCCTACTGCTTTGGCTGCGCCGGCCGAGGCCGCTGATGTCGCTGGCGCAACGGAGTTGCCCGCGCTCGACATGGCTGTCCTGCTCGGTGTGCCGGGTATACGCGGGGACCGCGCCGCGCCGATGCTCGAACGTCTGGCCAAGCTCTTTGTCCGGGAGACGGGGCAACAGGTACAGGCGCTTGCCGAGGCGTTCGCGCAGCAGGATCGACCGGGCGCCCAGCGGGTTGCGCACAAAATGAAGTCGGCCGCGGCTGCGGTCGGGGCATCACGTCTGGCCGGACTGGCGCGGAGCCTGGATGCCGCGCTCAAGGCCGGTGTCGAGATGAACGATTTGTCCGAAGTGCTTGAGCTTCAACCCGCATTTTTGGCCTACCAGAAAGCCCTGCTTGAGGAGGGCGTCGCGTTGGATGTGGCGACGTCCAACAAGGATCCGAGCTCATGACCGAGATTGAACGGAGTGCGCGCCTGCTGGTGATTGACGACGATGACGTCACGCGCATGCTGGCGTGCGCCGCGCTTGAGGAGGCCGGATTCCAGGTGGCCGAATCGGCCGATGGCGAGGCGGGTCTGACCCGTTTCGGTGAATTCCGCCCCGACCTGATTCTGCTTGATGTGCTGATGCCCGGCATCGATGGCTTCGAAACCTGCCGGCGTCTGCGCCAGCAGGGGGTGCGCGTGCCCGTCATCATGCTGACCGGCCTGGAAGACACCGCATCGATCGAACTGGCCTACGACAGCGGCGCCACCGACTTTATCCCCAAGCCGATCAACTGGACCTTGCTTCGCCATCGGGTGCGCTATGCGCTGCGCGCTGCAGAAGCTGTTGATAGTCTGCTGCGCAGTGAGCGCAACCTGAGTGCGGCGCAGGAAATCGCGCACATCGGGAGCTGGGAGTGGGACCTGAGCACCGATCGCTTCCATCGCTCCGATAACTACTGCGCACTGTTCGGCGAAGACGCCACCTCGTTTGGTAAAGGGCTGTCCGCCCTGATCGAGCGGGTGCACCCGGGCGACCGCGAGCGGGTGTGCAAATCGCTCGATAGCGTCTGCGATGGCCAGCGTTACGCGCTGGAATACCGCATTCTGCGTTCCGATGGTCAGGTGTGCACCGCCCACGAAATGGCGGTGCCGCTGAGCGACGCCAACGGCCGGGTGGTGCAGGTGCAGGGCACGCTCCAGGATATTTCCGACCGTGTCGCGGCCGAGCAGCGCATTCGGCAACTGGCCTATTTTGACGATCTCACCGGCTTGCCCAACCGAGTGCACTTTCGTGAGGCGCTGCAATCGGCCCTGCTGCGGGAGCAGGCCCGGGGTGGGCATTGCGCGGTGGTGCTGATCAACGTCGACCGATTCAAGCGAATCAACGAAACCCTGGGCCAGGATGCGGCCGATCGTGTTCTGCAGGTGCTGGCCTTGCGTCTGGGTGTCGGTCATTCGGGGACGACGGATGATGGTGTCGCGCCTGATCGCCTGGACGCGCCGCGCATGGCGCGCATCAACGCCGACAATTTCGCCCTGTTTGTCGAGGGCGCATCGGGGCGGGCAGCGGTCGAGGCCGAGGTGCGGGCGTTGCTGTCGCGTGCCGGGTCTGCCGTCCATATGGACGGTCAGACCTTGAATGTGTCCTTCAGTGCCGGCCTGGCTTTCTACCCCAAGCATGGCGATACCGCCGAGACCTTGCTCAAGTCGGCCGAGATGGCGCTGGGTGCCTTGCGCCGACAGGGAGAACATGACGCCATTCAGTGCTACACCGAGCAGATGAAAGTGGACGCGATGTCGCGTTTGAGCATGGAGAGTGCGCTGCGCGAGGCGATCGACAAGGATCAATTCGTGCTGGTGTATCAGCCCAAGGTCGATGCTGATCGCGGGTGCATCGTCGGTGGCGAGGCCCTGGTGCGCTGGCACCACCCGACCGAGGGCGTGATCGGCCCGGTCGCCTTCATTCCGCTGCTCGAAGAGATGGGCCTGATCGGCCATCTTGGCCAGTGGGTGCTCAATCAGGCCTGCGACGACCTCAGTCGCTGGCGGGCTGCCGGGGTGCCGGTGGTGCCCATCGCGGTGAACCTCTCGGCAGTCCAGTTCGGTCGTCAGGATTTGCTCGTCAGTATCCGCGACACCCTCGATGCCCATGAAGTGGGCGCCAACATGATCGAACTCGAAGTGACCGAGTCCGCGCTGATGCGCGACACGCATGCCACGGCCGAAGTGCTGCACGGACTGCACGGACTGGGCTTGTCACTGGCGGTGGATGATTTTGGTACGGGCTATTCCTCGCTGGCCTATCTCAAGCGTTTCGCCGTCGACACCCTCAAGATCGACCGCTCCTTTGTGCAGGACTGCGACGGCGGTGGCGGCGACCCGGCCATCGTGCGGGCGATCATCGCCATGGCGCGCAGCCTGGGCATGGGGCTGGTGGCCGAAGGCGTCGAGACCGAGGCGCAGGCGCGTGTGCTGCAGGCGCATGGCTGCCCGGTGATGCAGGGTTATCTGTTTGCCCGGCCGATGTCGGAGATCGATTTCCGCACCGCGCTGCGTGACGGTCTGCCGGGCGCTGACCGCTTCCGGCGGGCCGCCGAGTGAGTGGCAACCTCAGGTCCGCCAGCTCACCCGTTCCGACAGCATTCGGCTGATCGCATCCAGCGCCTGGGGCGACTCGGTGATGATCGCGTAGTAGCCCTGGCCGCCCGGTAGCGCGCGGGCGACATAGCCTTTCATCTGTCGCGTGCCGGTCGGCGCGTTCACGCGCTTGCCCGGGACGAGCAGCAAGGTGGCCGGGCCGTGTTCGGTGTCGAGCACGATATGCCAGCCGGTGCCTTCGGCGACCGGGCACAGCTTCATGTAGCGCACTTTGCCAACGGAGCGATGCATCTGCCCGCCGAAATTGGCCAGTACAAAACGGAACTGGCTGGGGTCGGCCAGCCGGTGGTCGGTCAGCGATTGGGGCTCGTGCAGCACATGTTCGATGGCCAGACGCGCGTAATCGACCTCCGCGCGCGGATGCCATTGCTGAAAACCGATACCGAGGCTGAGCACCACCGTGGCGGCCAGCGCCATCAAACTCCACGGGCGCCGCTTGCCGTGATGCACATTCAGCAGTACACGGTCGGCCAGGCCATCCGGCACCGGCACGGCGAGCACTTGTTCGATCTGCGCCTCGCTGGCGTCGAGGCGACGGGAAAAGTGGCGGCACTGCGGGCAGTCATGCATGTGCAGACGGGCCGCCGGCGACAGGCGACGCGGGTCCGCCAGCTTCTCGCGGCGAAAATCCAGGCAGGTGTAGGAGAGAGTGTCGCTCATTGGGTGCCTCGCTTGCGCGGCCGGTCGGATTCGCCCATCAGCCCGCGCAGGGCCTGGCGGGCACGGGTCAGTCGCACCATGATTGCGCCTTCGGTGGTCTCGAGTTGTTCGGCGATCTCGGCGCAACTGAAGCCGCCGAGTGTTTGCAGCAAGAAGGGTTCGCGCAGGCTGAGCGGCAAGTTTCCGATCACCTGCTCCAGTTCGAACATCTCAAGCGGATCGTGGTCCGCCGCAATGGCCAGATCTTCCGGCGCATCGTCGACATAGTCAAAGCGTTTGCGCTCATATAGCCGGGCGTGTTCGCGCCGCACGATGGTCAGCAGCCAGGGCTTGGGCGTGGCCTTGTCGCGCAGTTGATCCCAACGCTGCCAGGCGCGGACAAAGGCTTCCTGCACCACGTCTTCAGCCACAAAGCGGTCGCCGCACAGCCAGTAGGCAAAGCGGTACAGATCGCTACTGTAGGCGCGCACCACCTGGTCGAAGGCGCGGCGTTTTCCCAGGGAAAGCAACATCAATCGACTCCTCCTGATTGACCAGACCCGGGCTGTGGCCAAAAGCTTACAGGCCGAGCGGGTCAATCTGCGCAGCCGACGCGGTAGAATGCGCGCTTCTGTTTCGATTCGCGTGTTTGCCATGAATCCAGCCGGATTCCTTGCCGTCGGAGTTGGAGCGGCCCTGGGCGCCTGGATTCGCTGGTGGCTCGGGGTGCGACTCAACCCGTTGTTTCTCCAGTTGCCGTTGGGCACGCTGGTGGCCAACCTGCTGGGCGGCTACCTGATTGGTGTGGCGGTGGCGTTTTTCGCCCATCACACGGCGCTGCCGCCCGAAGTGCGCTGGTTTCTGGTGACCGGCTTTCTGGGCGCGCTCACCACTTTTTCGACCTTTTCGGCCGAGGTGGTGATGATGATCAGCGCGGCGCAGTACGGCTGGGCGCTGGCGACGGCCGGACTCCACCTGGTCGGCTCCCTGCTCATGACCGGACTGGGGATTGTCAGCTTCCAGTGGCTGCGCGCCTGAGATGAACGCCGACCAGCCACGGGGCGAGGGCGCCCCGGTCGATCCGTTTGTATTGCTTGAACGCTGCATGCTGGCGGACCGCCATCGTTTGCTGCGCGATCTGCGTCGGCTCAAACCCCGGCCCACCGCGCTGGACGCCTTGCCCGAGGCGGTGCGTAGTCGGCTCGATCGCTCCGCCGCACGTTTTGCCGAGCGCGCCGCCAGCCTGCCGGTGCCGAGTTTCCCCGAGGCGCTGCCGGTCAGCGCGCGTCGCGAGGAAATCGCCGAGGCCATAAAAAAGCATCAGGTGATCATCGTCGGCGGTGAGACCGGCTCCGGTAAAACCACCCAGCTACCCAAAATTTGCCTCGCGCTGGGCCGCGGGGTCGGCGGCCTGATCGGCCACACCCAGCCGCGCCGGATTGCCGCGCGCAGCACCGCTGATCGCATCGCCGAAGAACTGGGCAGCCCGCTCGGTCAGGCCGTGGGCTACAAGATTCGCTTTACCGACCGCCTCGGGCCGACCAGCCATATCAAGCTGATGACCGATGGCATCCTGCTGGCCGAGACGCAGGGTGACCCGTTCCTGAACGCCTACGACACGCTGATCATCGACGAGGCGCACGAGCGCAGCCTGAACATCGATTTTCTGCTTGGCTACCTGCGCAATCTGCTGCCCAAGCGGCCGGATCTCAAGATCATCGTCACCTCGGCCACGCTCGACGCCGAGCGCTTCGCCCGTCACTTTGCCGATGCCGCGGGCCGGCCCGCGCCGGTGATCGAAGTCTCCGGTCGGCTGTTCCCGATCGAGATGCGCTACCGCCCGCCGGAGGACGAGGACAAGTCTGCCCGTCGCGGCGCTGACGCTTGGGACGGTCTGGTCGATGTGGTTGACGAGGCCCAGCGCGAAGGCCCCGGCGATGTGCTGGTGTTCCTGCCCGGCGAGCGCGAGATCCGCGAGGCCACCGAGGCGCTGCGCAAGGCGCATCACGCCGCCGGCACCGAGATTCTGCCGCTGTTTGCCCGCCTGTCGGCGCAGGAGCAGTCGCGCGTGTTCGGCCGCTCGAGCGGGCGCCGCGTGGTGCTGGCCACCAACGTGGCCGAGACCTCGCTGACCGTGCCGGGCATCCGCTATGTGGTCGACGTGGGTCTGGCGCGGGTCAAGCGCTACTCGGCACGCAACAAGGTCGAGCAGTTGCAGATCGAGAAGATCGCCCAGAGCGCCGCACGCCAGCGCGCCGGGCGCTGCGGACGGGTGTCGGATGGTATCTGCTTCCGGCTCTACGATGAAGACGATTTCAATCAGCGCCCCGATCACACCGACCCGGAAATCCTGCGCGCCTCGCTGGCCGCCGTCATCCTGCGCATGAAGGCGCTAGGCCTGGGCGCGGTCGAAGACTTCCCTTTCCTCGACGCGCCGCCGCCCAAGATGATTGCCGACGGCTATCAGTTGCTGGGCGAGCTGGGTGCGGTCGACGAGCAGCAGCGCCTCACCGAGCTGGGCCGCGAGCTGTCGCGCCTGCCCATCGACCCCAAGATCGGCCGCATGATTCTCGCCGCGCGCGACCATGGTTGCCTGCGCGAGGTGCTGGTGATCGCCGCCGCGCTGTCGGTGCAAGACCCGCGCGACCGTCCGCAGGCCCAGGCCGGCACGGCCGACCAGCGTCATGCGCTGTTCCGCGGCGGCGAGCAGGATGAAAAGTCCGAGTTCCTGTGGTACTGGAATTTGTGGAAAGCCTATGAAGAGGTGATCCGTCACCAGTCGAGCAACAAGCAGCGGCAGTGGTGCAAGGAGCACTTTCTGTCGCCGCTGCGCATGCGCGAATGGCGCGACATTCACGGTCAACTGCACAGCCTGTGTGCCGAGCATGGCTGGAAAGAAGGCACGGTGCCGGCGCATTACGACGCGATCCACAAGGCGCTGCTCACCGGTCTGCTCGGCCATCTGGGTTGCAAGGTGGACGAAGAGCAGGGCGCGCGCGGCCCGCAGGCCGGCGGCTACCATGGCGCGCGTGGCATCAAGTTCTGGCCGCATCCGGGCTCCAGCCTGTCGCGCAAGGCGGGCAAGTGGATTGTCTGCGCCGAGTTGATCGACACCAGCCGCTTGTTCGGTCGCTGCATTGCGCGCATCGAGCCCGAGTGGCTGGAGGAGGTTGGCGCGCACCTGATCAAGCGCCATGTCTATGAACCGCACTGGTCCAAATCGGCCGGCAGCGTGCGTGCCTGGGAGCGCGGCACCCTGCATGGCGTGGTGCTCTACGGGCGCCGGGCGGTGGGCTATCGCGATGTCGATCCGGCGTTGTGCCGCGAGCTGTTCATCCGCGAAGGCCTGGTGCAAGGGAACATCGACGAGTCGGCGGTGCGCAGCATGCCCTTCCTCAAGCACAACCTGCGGCTGATCAAGGAGATCGAGCGGTTGGAGCACAAGTCGCGCCGGCCCGACGTGCTGGTCGATGATGCGCTGATCGAAGCCTTCTACGACGCGCAGCTGCCCGATGACGTGGTCGACCTGCCCAGTTTCGAGCGCTGGCGCAAGACGGCCGAAAAGGCCACCCCAAAGCTGCTGCATCTGGACCGTGACCAGCTCATGCGCCACGAGGCCGAGGGCATCACCACCGACCGCTTCCCGCCGCAACTGAGCGTCTTCGGCCAACGGCTCAAGCTCGACTATGTGCATGCGCCGGGCGAGGCCGACGATGGCGTGACCCTGACCGTGCCGGTGGCGATGCTCAATCAGGTGCCGGCCACGCGTTGCGAATGGCTGGTGCCAGGCTTGCTCGAAGAGAAGGTGCATGCCTTGCTGCGAACCGTGCCGCAAAAGCATCGTCACCGTCTGCAGCCCATGGCGCAGAGCGTGAGTGACTTTCTGGCAGCGATCGAGGCCGGCGAGTGGGGTGCTGACACACCGCTGCTCAAGGCCTTGCAGCAGTTCGTCGAGATGCGGGTCAGTCTCAAGCTGCCGATGGAATCCTTCCGCCCGGAAAACCTCAATCCGCACTGCTTCATGAATTTCCGTGTGCTCGATCCGCACGGCCGGGTGCTGGCGCAGTCGCGTAATCTGGCCGAGCTGCGCGGGCGCTTCCATGGGCAGATCGCGGCGGCCTTCGAGGCGGCGCAGGTCAAACCGGCCGATCTACCGGTCGCGGGCGAGGCCGAAGACACGCCGACGGCCGCGCCTGCTGACAGTGTGCCGGCCGGCGCCTTGAGCGGGCTGACCGAGTGGTCTTTCGGCGCGCTGCCCGAGCTGCTCGAACTCAAGGTGGCCGGGCGCGAGGTGGTCGGCTTCCCGGCGCTGCATGACGATGGCGACAGTGTGTCGCTGCGCCCCTACGACACGCCGGAAGAGGCAGCGCGGGTGCATCGCGAGGGGCTGGTGCGGCTGTTTTGCCTGACGCTGAAAGACCAGGTCAAGGCAATCCGCCGCCTGCCGGGGCTGCGCGACGTGGCATTGCGCTTCATCAGCTTTGGCACCGAGGGCGAATTGCAGGATCAGCTGGTGGCGGCCACGGTGGCGCGCACCTGCCTGCTCGAACCGCTGCCGACCGATGGCGACAGCTTTGTCGCCCGCGCGCAGGCGGCAAAGCCGCGCATGACGCTGGTCGCGCAGGAGTTGTTGCGGCTGGTCGATCAGGTGCTGGTCGAGCGGGCCACGCTCGAAAAGCGGCTGGGCGGGCTCAAGACCTATCCCGAAGTGGTCGAGGATATTCGCCAGCAGCTGGCGGCGCTGGTCAGCAAGCGCTTTGTGGTCGAGGTGCCCTACGAGCGGCTGACGCACTTCCCGCGTTACCTCAAGGCGGCCGTGGTGCGCATCGACAAGCTGCGCAACGCGGCCGAGCGCGACGCCGCGTTGATGCGCGACTGGGCCTTGCTCGCCCGGCCGGTGGAGCGCGCGCGGATTGATAGTTTGCGCGCCGGACAGGCCGACCCCTTCCTGGAGGAGTTCCGCTGGCTGCTCGAAGAGTTGCGCGTGGGATTGTTCGCGCAGGAACTCAAGACGCCGATGCCGGTCTCGGTGAAGCGGCTCTCAAAGATATGGGACGCCCGACCCCGTTAAGCGTCGGGCGGCGGGCGTCATCGTTTTGATGACGGCGCTACAATGATTTCCGTGTTTTCAAACGACAGGCAGGCATGAAGGACATATTTCTCGCATACGCCCGGGCGGTGAAGAGTCTCACCGAACGCGGCGTGCTGTGGCATCTGGTGTGGCCCACGCTGTTGGCGATGGTGGTGTGGCTGATTCTCGGCATCGTGCTGTGGGACCCGATGGTGGCCGGTGTGATGAGCTGGATCGGCCAGTGGGACTGGGTGTCGGCGCGGCTCGACAGCTCCGAGGTCGGTGCGGCGGCGGTGCTGGTGCTGGTCAAGATCGCACTGGCGGTGCTGTTCCTGCCGGTGATCTACGTGACCGCGGCCTTGCTGGTGGCGGTGGTGGCCTTGCCCATCATGCTCGAAAAGGTCGCCAAGATCCGCTATGGCGATCTCGAAATGCGCCGCGGCGGCTCCAATACCGGTAGCGCCATCAATGCGGTGGTGGCGGTGGCGGTGTTCATTGTCGGCATCGTGCTGACCTTGCCATTCTGGCTGATTCCCGGTGTTGGCCTGGTCGCCTCGATCCTGCTCACCGCCTGGCTCAACCAGCGCGCCTTTGGCTACGACGCGCTGATGTTGCATGGCGACCGCGAAGAAATGCCACGCCTGCGCCAGGAGCACCGCGCCGCGCTGCTCGGCCTGGGCACCGGTTGCGCCCTGCTGGCCTACATTCCGATTGTTAACCTGTTTGCGCCGGCCTTCTGCGGCCTGGCCTATGTCCACTACCTGCTCGAAGCCTTGCGCCGCGACCGGGTCGGGCGTGGCTGGGTGATCGCGGATCAGCCCGGCCGTTAAGGAATTTTCATGGGCTTTGGCGCGATCATCATCGGCGACGAAATTCTCTCAGGCCGTCGGCAAGACAAGCATCTGGCCAAGCTCATCGAGTTGCTCGGCGAGCGTGGTCTGAAGCTGTCGTGGGTGCGCTATGTGACCGACTCGCGGCCGTTTCTGGTCAAGACGCTGCAAGAGACAATGGCCACCGGTGACGTGGTGTTCAGCTTCGGCGGTATCGGCGCAACGCCGGACGACCACACCCGCCAGGCCGCGGCCGAAGCGGTGGGGCAGCCGCTGGCGCTGCATCCCGAGGCCGAAGCCATCCTGCGTGGCAAGTTTGGCGATGAAACCACCGCGCATCGTTTGCAGATGGGCGTCTACCCGGTGGGTGCGGCGATCATCCCCAACCCCTATAACCAGGTCCCCGGCTTCAGCATTGCCAAGCACTATTTCGTGCCCGGCTTCCCGGTGATGGCCTGGCCGATGGTGGCCTGGGTGCTCGATACCTGCTACGCCGAGCTGTTCCACGCGGAAGACTATGTCGAGCAGGCGGTGACGGTGTGGGAGGCGTACGAGAGTCAGTTGGTGGCCTTAATGGAGCGCATCACCGCCGACTACCCGGATGTGACCGTGTTCAGCCTGCCGGCCTTTGCCGAGGCCGATCGGCGGCGCAGTATCGAGCTGGGCGTCAAAGGGACGGCCGAGCGCGTGGCGGCCGCCATGGCCGAGATCCTCGCTGAACTGGCCGCGCGCGGCTTCAGCTGGGACGACAAGGCGTGAGCGCTGCCTTGCGCAGCCAGCACCAGATCCATCTGCTTGGCCGACCGGTCGGTTATCACCTGCGCCGCTCGGCGCGTCGTACGCTCGGACTGACCATCGACGGGCGCGGCCTGTCGGTGGCGGCACCGCTGCGCGCCCCGCATTCGGCGGTCGAGGCCTTCTTGCAGGCCCATGATCGCTGGGTGCTCGACAAGCTCACCGCGCTGGCTGCGCGGCCACAAGCGGCCAAACTCGTGGTCGTCGATGGCGTGTCGTTTCCGCTGATGGGCGCGCCATGCCGGCTGACGTTGTCGCGCGGCCGGGCCGAGGTGCGATGGATGGCTGCGGACCTTGGCGACGAGGCGCGTTTGATGCTGCGCTGTACCGTCCGCCAGTCGCCCACGGATCGTTTGAAGCGGGCGCTGCAGGCACGGGCGCTGGCGTATTTTGAAGGCCGGGTGGCCGAGTTCGCCTTGCGTATCGGCGTGCCGGTGCCGCCGGTCGGGCTGACCCAGGCGCGCACCCGCTGGGGCAGTTGTTCGGCGCGCGGCATCCGCCTGCACTGGCGGCTGATTCACCTGAGCCCGGATCTCATCGATTATGTGGTGGCACATGAGGTGGCGCACCGGGTTCACATGAATCATTCGCCGCGTTTCTGGGCGCTGGTGGCGCAGGTGATTCCCGATGTGGGCGGCGCACGTTTGCGGCTCCGGCAGCTCGGACGCGCCCTGCCCGAATTTATCGATGCGGCCGAGCCGGCCGCATCTTCTATCGACTGAACAATAAGGACATAGCCATGCGTTTACTCCACACCATGCTTCGGGTCGGCGACCTGGACCGCTCGATTGCGTTCTACACGGACATTCTGGGCATGAAGCTGCTGCGCCGGCAGGACTACCCGGAAGGCCGCTTCACGCTGGCCTTTGTTGGTTATCAACCCGAGTCGGAAGGCGCGGTGCTGGAGCTGACCCACAACTGGGACACCGCGAGCTATGAGCTCGGCAATGGCTACGGCCATATCGCGCTCGGCGTGCCGGATGCCTACGCGGCCTGTGATGCGATCCGTGCGGCCGGCGGCAAGGTGGTGCGTGAGGCGGGGCCCATGAAGCATGGCACCACGGTCATTGCCTTTGTGGATGACCCGGACGGCTACAAGATCGAGCTGATTCAGCGCGATTGATCGCCGGGGGATCAGGCAGCCACGCTGCGCAGGGCCTCGGCAAAGCGGTCGAGCTCGATGTTGAACTGCGTGATGGCTTGGTCGAGTTGCTCGGATTCACCGTTGCGGCAGACGCTCTCCAGCGCGCTGGCTGCAGCCATGGCGCTATCGGCCGAGAAGTTGGCGATCGCCCCTTTCAAGCCATGCACGGCGGAATGAATCGCTTGCAGGTCGCCGCTGTTGCACGCGGCTGTTAGCGATTCGCGCAGCGCGATTTCGTCATCGAGATAGAGCGCGGCCAGTTGTGTCATCAGTTCGTGATCGCCGCCCAGATTGGCCAGCAGCGTGTCTTGGTCAAATGCGGTGAGCGGGCGGCTTGTGACGGCGGCGGCCGCTTCGCGATGGGTCACGCGTTGGTCACCGCTGACGATCGCGGCCAGCGCCGCAGCCAGTGAGGTCGGCTGAACCGGTTTGGCGACATAGTCGTCCATGCCAGCGGCCAGGCAACGCTCGCGATCACCGGGCATGGCATGCGCGGTCATGGCGATGATTGGCGTGTAGCGGCCTGTTCCGGCTTCGCGCTCGCGCAGTCTGGCGGTGGCCTCGAAACCGCCCATTTCGGGCATTTGAACGTCCATCAAGATGACGTCGAAGTGGGTGCTTTCGCAGGCCGAAAGCGCCTCCAGGCCGTTGTTGACGACATGAGTGACATGCCCCAGCTTTTCGAGTAGACGCAGCGCGAGCATCTGGTTGACCTTGTTATCCTCGGCGAGCAACACATTCAGGCGGCGACGCTGCTCGCGCAGACTGTGCCGGGTAATCAGCGGCCCGATACCGTCGGCGCCGATGGCCAGCAAGATGGCGTCAAGCAGGTCGGAGGGTTCGATCGGGCGGCTCAGGTAGGCCTGGATGCCGAGCGAGCGGCAGCGGGCGGCGTCGCCACGTTGGCCTGCGTTGGCGGTCATCAACCGGATCGGCGGGTGCGTCAGCGCGTGGGTGTTGAGCCGTTCGAAGAAGCGGAAGGCGCTCATGTCGCCCAGATCGGTGTCGGCAACGATGGCGTGGTAGCGCACCTCCGGCCCGTCGCCGCTGAAGCCGGCGAGCGCTTCGGCACCGCTGGCGCAGGTGTCGCACAACATGTTCCAGCTTTCGATCATGCCGGTGAGGTGACTGCGGCTGGCTTCATTGCCGGCGATCACCAGAATGCGCAAGCTGCCCAGGTCGGTCTCGGCTGGGCGTGTGATGGGGACGGTGGGCGCGCTGGCGCGCTCGAAGCGGGCGGTGAAATGGAAACTGCTGCCCTTGCCGGGCTCGCTGTCGACCCACAGCCTTCCCTGCATGCTGTCGATCAGTCGCGAGCAGATGGTCAGACCCAGACCGGTGCCGCCAAAGCGCCGGGTGGACGACGTGTCGGCCTGGGAGAAGGCGTCGAAGATGAGCTGTTGTTTGTCTTTGGCGATACCGATACCGCTGTCTTCGACCGAGAACTTGAGCTCTGTGCTGTCGGCACAGCTTTCGGTCAGCGCCACATGGATCGTGATGTGTCCGCTCTCGGTAAATTTGAGGGCGTTGCCAATCAGGTTGATGAGCACTTGCCGCAGGCGATGCGGGTCGCCGACGAGGTGGTCGGGAACGGTCGGGGCGACATGGTAGGTGAAGCTCAGCTGCTTGCGCTCGGCGGCGTCCTTGAGGGTGCGGTGACTGAGGGCAATACAGTCGCGCAAGCCGAAGCTGATGTGTTCAAAGTCGAGCTTGCCTGTGGCGATCTTGGAGTAGTCGAGCAGGTCATTGACGAGACTGAGCAGCGCGTCGGCGGCGTCGCGCGACAGAGTGAGGTATTCGCGCTGTTCGTCGTCGAGACGGGTTTCAAGGGCCAGGTCGGTCATGCCGATGATGGCATTCATCGGGGTGCGGATTTCATGGCTCATGTTGGCCAGAAAGTCGCTCTTGGCCTGATTGGCCGCTTCGGCCTGTGATTTGGCTTCTTGCAAGGCCTGTTCGGATTGCTTGCGTTCGCTGATATCACGCAAATAGGCGGTGAAGCCCGGTGCGCCATTCAGGTCGATGGGGACAATCGCCAGCTCGGCGGGGAAGGTGTCGCCGTTTTTGCGCATCGCCAGGACTTCGATCTGGCGTGATAGCACCGGGCCTTCGCCGGTGGCCAGGTAATGGGCCATGCCCCGGTTGTGGGCTTCGCGCTGGTCGGGGGGGATGATCAGTTCGGCGATGGGGTGGCCGAGGGTGTCTTCGCGGCGATGGCCAAAACAGGCTTCGGCGGCGGGATTGAAGTCGACGACGCAGCCGTGTGCATCGATGGTGATGATGCTGTCGAGTGCCGCCTCGGTGATGGCACGCATGCGGGTATGGCTGGCGGAGAGATTGTGCTGGGCCCGCTGGACGCGCTCGGCGGCGTGCTGCAGGGCCTCGGTGAGCGGCTGGTTTTCGCGCAGGACGCCGTCGGGCGGTGGCGGAATGAGTGTGCCGGCGGGTAATGCGGTGGCGATGGCCTCAGCGTGCGCGAGATCTTCGATCGGGCGGCGCAGAATCCAGACAACGGCAAGTGCCGCAGCGACCAACATCAGTCCCATCAGGAGGGCGGTGCTGACAGTGAAGAACGGCGGTGTTGGGGAGGGGTCGAGGCTCAGATGGACCCAGCCGGTGGGCGCAATCGGACCAATCGGGGCGCGTAAGTCGCGTGATTGGCTGATGTAGGTGGCGCCGATCTGCGAGCGATCATCGGGTGCGAGTGCGCCGCGGGGCGTGCGGCTGACGGCGGCAAGGACCTGGTCTTGCCGGTCGGTGACGACCAGCCGCTGGATGTGCGGAAAGCTGTCAAAGGCTTCCAGCGTTCGGTTGAGGCTGCCGGTGTCGTTCGCTGCCACGCCAGCGGCTGTCAGGGTGGCGATGTGTGCGGTAAGCGCTTGCGCCTGAGCGCGCTGGCGGGCGTCTGTGGCGCGGGTTTCGCGTGCGTGATCGAGCGCGGTGGTGAGCGCGATCGCCACACATAGCAAGACGCTTGTGAGCAGCAGCAGGCGGTGCTTGAGCGAGCGCAGACGGAAGAGGCGAGATGTGTTTGCGAGCATCAACGGTATCGGGTGCTTGGGGGCCGGGGGCTATAGCGCGGTCGGCGATTCGTCCTGGAAACGCTGTCGGATATCGAGCACGTCCGACCATCGATCGAGCATGGCGTCGACGCAGATGGCATCGAAATGCTGGCCGCGGCCCTCGCGCAGAAAAGCCGTGGCGTCGTCGAGTGACCAGGCGGGTTTGTAGGGGCGGGCCGAGGTGAGCGCGTCGAAGACGTCGGCGACGGCCACGATGCGCCCTTCCAGCGGTATGGCTTCCCCGGCGGTACCGAAGGGGTAGCCCGAGCCGTCGAATTTTTCGTGGTGTGTCAGGGCAATGACGGCGGCGGTCTGGATGACAGGTGAGGTCGAGTCTTTGAGGATGTCGTGACCGATTATCGGGTGGCGCTTCATTTGCTCGAATTCATCAACGGTCAAGCGTCCGGGCTTCATCAGGATGTGATCCGGAATGCCGAGCTTGCCGACATCGTGCATCGGGGCGGCATGCAGGAGAAGGTCTGAGTAGGCTTCATCTTTGCCGAGCTGGCGGGCAATGAGCGCCGAGTAGTGCGCCATGCGCAGAATGTGGGCGCCCGTTTCGGGGTCGCGGAATTCAGCGGCGCGGGCCAGACGGGTGACGGTTTCCTGCTCGCGTTCGTGGATCTGGGCGGTGGCGTCGGCGATTTCCGCTTCCAGTGATTGGGCTCGGGCGCGAGTTGCGAGGTGGGCGCGCCTCAAGGACAGCATGTTGTGGACGCGTGGCTGGAATTCGTTGCGGTCTACCGGTTTGTTGAGAAAGTCGGTCGCGCCGGACTGAAGTGCGTCGTAGCGGGTCTGGCGTTCGTGGTCGGCCGTGACCATCAGGATGGGGACGTCGTCGCGGTTGGGCGTGGCGCGAAGGCGGCGAATGAATTCGACGCCGTCCAGTCCGGGCATCATGTAGTCGACCACGATGAGGTCGGGTTCGTTGGCCTGACACCACGTGAGCCCCGCTTGCGGATCGATGAAGGGTACTGGTTCGCAGTCGGGGAGCTTGCCAACCAAGGCTTGCATCAAGGTGAGATTCAGTGGGGTGTCGTCGATAATGACAATTTTCATGGTTTTGGCCGTTCCGCGCGATGGCGTCAAAGTCATATCGGCACACAGGCAGGTCAAGTTGAGAACATTGTGCCTAGTATGGGCGGTTGATCTTCCTCTCTCCGACATTGCGGGATGATTGCGCCAGCGCCGGTACGGTGACGTTGCCGGCCAGAAAGGCGGCCAGTGCCGACTGTGTCATCGGTTCGGCCAGAGCAAAGCCTTGTACCGTATCGCAGCCTTCGCTGCGGAGCAGGGCCAGTTGGGCGCTGTCTTCGATACCTTCGGCACAGGTGTCCATATGCAGTGCTTGCGCGATGGCGATAATGGCCCGGACGATGGCGGCCGTTTCCGGGTGCGCGATGATGGCCTGCACGAAGGCCCGATCTATCTTGATGCGGTCCAGCGGCAGGGTGCGCAAATAGGCGAGGGAGGAATAACCCGTGCCAAAGTCATCCAGCGCGATCCGGATCCCCGCGGCGCGCAGCGCGCGCAGGTGGCCTTCGGTGTCGGTTGTGTCGCGCAGGAAGATGGATTCGGTTAGTTCCAGCTCAAGGCGATTGGCCGGCAGGCCGTGCGTGGCGAGGAGTTTCAAGATGGTGTCGCACAGCGCGGGATTGATGAATTGGGCGAGTGACAGATTGACTGACAGGCGCACGCTGTCTGGCCACTCGGCGGCGTCACGAATGGCGGCGTTGAGCACCCATTCACCGATGCTTTCGATCTGGCCCGAGTCTTCGGCCACGGAGATGCACTCTTGCGTGTCGATTAACCCCAGGCGGGGGTGGCGCCACCGGAGCAAGGCCTCGCAGCCGCAGATGCGGCCCGTGGCGAGTGAAAAGATCGGCTGATAGGCGAGGTAAAACTCGCTGCGTTGCAAGGCGCCGCGCAGTTCATGCTCGAGAAACAGGCGGCGCCGGGCTCGGGTGTCCATGTCGTAGTCAAAAAATCGGAACCGCCCCTTGCCGTCGAACTTTGCGGCATATAGGGCGATGTCGGCGTTTTTCAGGAGCTGATCACCACTTTGACCATCCTTGGGGGCCATGGCGATGCCGACGCTGGTGCCGATCTTGACCCGGATGCCGTCAACCTCGCAGGGGTCGGACAGTGAAGTGATGATGCGGGATGCGAGCTCCTCGGCGTCCTCTGGCGTGACCTGGCCCCATCGAATGATGGCGAACTCGTCTCCGCCCAGGCGTGCCACCACGTCGGTGCGACGGGTTCGGCCAAGCAGTCGCTGGGCGATAACGCGCAGCAGGCCGTCGCCAAAGGTGTGCCCATAGGAATCATTGATGGCCTTGAAGTTGTCGAGGTCGAGGCATAGCAACAGTGCGCCGGTGCTGCTGTCGGCTGCGTTTTCTTCGACGCGACTGAGCGATTCGTGGAAGTGGTTTCGGTTGGATAGCCCGGTGAGACCATCGAAGTGGGCCATTCGCTGGACTTCGCGCTGGGCGGCGAGCGCCTGAGTGACATCCGTGCCGACACCCCGCCAGCCGATCAGTGTGTTGTTCGCATCCGTCAGTGGTTTGGCAGTGAGCGACCACCAGCGAGTCTCGGTGTCGAGCACGATGGGGATCAATGCTTCGCGGAAGGGGCTGCCCGTGCTGAAGCGCCGGCACAGGTCGGTGTAAGCCTTGCGTTCATCATGCGGAACGCGATCGAGTGAGTGGGCAATCAGCGCCAGCAGGCGTTGTCCCATCAAGGCGTCGACACTCCGACCGAACACCGTGGCCATGCGATGAGATACATGGGTGAGGCGGCCGTCGGCGTCGGTTTCCCATAGCCAGTCGCTGGCGTTCTCTTCGAAGTCGTTCAGCAGCAGGCCAATGAGCTGTCGCTGGTGTTCGCCCTCGGCTTCGGCCATGAGGCGTGCGCCGAAGGTGCGGGCGCTGGAGATCACGGTGCCCATGACGATCAGCGTGTAGACCAGCAGCAACATGCCCATCTCGTAGGCTTGCGGCAAGTCCATGCGGATCAGGCCGAAGACGGTCGCCGTGCCAAGAATGGCGACATAGGTCAGCGCGGCCTGGGGGATGGTTGCCAGCGCGAAGCCGCCGGCGCAGATCATCCCGGTGACCACGGCGGTGAGCAGGACGCGGGCGTCCGGGTTGGCCTCCGGCATCATCAGCAGGGGGACGGTGCCCCAGAGAATGGCCAACAAGGCCGCATGCTTGGCCGAGCGGGTGAGTGCGCGAGGGGAGGCGGTCGTCGGTGTGCGATGGCGTCGCCACCGCAGCCAGGCGTCAATGCCCGTGCCTGCGGCGTACAGTACAAACAAGGTCCAGCCCACGAGCAGCAGCGGGTTGAGGTCATTGCGAAATGTCCAGCCAACGATCAGGGCGTTGAGGACATTGGCCAGCATGGTGAGTGGCGTGAGACGCAGAACCGCCTGAATCTGACGCGCGCGAAACTGAGCCGCCAGCGGGGCATCGGCTTGGTATGGCGCCATCGCAGAGGCGATTGGCTCAATGAGGTGCTTTAGTCTTCCCATGACGCGAGGATAGTCCTTCGCTTCGCCGTCCGGGTGCTCTCGGGTTGGTAAAATACAGCACCCGTGCAGCGCCCAGCACGCTGTGACCGCGTGAGCTTACGCCATCGCCATCAAGTACGGGAAGGAAAAGAGGGATGGCCGGCAGTGCGTCGCGATCAATGGTGGGCCCTGCGGGACTTGAACCCGCAACCAACGGATTATGAGTCCGCTGCTCTAACCAATTGAGCTAAAGGCCCGTTGCACGGACCCGGAGGTCCGTGCAGCGAAGGGCTCAGGAGTCGCTGTCGAGGAAGCTGCGCAGCCGCTCGGAGCGCGACGGGTGACGCAGCTTGCGCAATGCCTTGGCTTCGATCTGGCGGATGCGTTCGCGGGTGACATCGAATTGTTTGCCGACTTCCTCAAGGGTGTGGTCGGTGTTCATTTCGATGCCGAAGCGCATGCGCAGCACCTTGGCCTCGCGCGGCGTGAGCGAGTCTAGGACGTCGCCCGTGGCGTGGCGCAGGTTGGAGTAGAGCGCCGCTTCGTTCGGAGCGAGGGTCGAGGTGTCCTCAATGAAATCGCCCAGATGCGAGTCGTCGTCGTCGCCGATCGGTGTCTCCATGGAGATGGGTTCCTTGGAGATCTTCATGATCTTGCGGATCTTCTCCTCGGGCATTTCCATCTTTTTGGCCAGCGTCGCGGGGTCCGGCTCGAGACCGGTTTCCTGCAGGATCTGGCGGCTGATCCGGTTCATCTTGTTGATGGTCTCGATCATGTGCACCGGAATACGGATGGTGCGCGCCTGGTCGGCGATCGAGCGGGTGATGGCCTGCCGGATCCACCAGGTGGCGTAGGTCGAGAACTTGTAGCCGCGGCGATATTCGAACTTGTCCACGGCTTTCATCAGGCCGATGTTGCCTTCCTGGATCAGGTCGAGGAACTGCAGGCCGCGGTTGGTGTACTTCTTGGCGATGGAGATCACCAGACGCAGGTTGGCCTCGGTCATCTCGCGCTTGGCGCGGCGGGCCTTGGCTTCGCCGGTGGACATGCGCTTGTTGATGTCCTTGAGTTCCTTGAGCGAGATGCCCAGCTTGGCTTCCATGTCGATCAGCTTCTGCTGCTCTTCCATGACTGCCGGGTGCACGCGCATCAGGCCTTCGGTGTAGTTCTTGCCCGCCGAAATCTGATCCTTGAGCCAATCCAGATTGGTTTCGTTGGTCGGGAAGTGCTTGATGAAGTGCGGGCGCGGCATGCCGGCGCGATCAACGCACAGACGCAACACCTCGCGCTCGTGACCACGCACTTGTTCGACCATGTGGCGAACGGCGTCGCACAGGCTTTCGATCATGCGGGCGTTGAAGCGCAAATGCAGCAACTGGTGCGAGATCTGCTGTTGCAACGCCGGGTAGGCGGGATCCTGCGAGCCTTTGCCCGCGAGCAGGACAACCTGCTTCTCGTACAGCTCGCGCAGCGTGGCGAAGTGCTTGAGACCCTCTTCCTTGAGGATCTTCAGCGTGGCGGCGGCAGTGTCTTCGGCGTCGGTGCTGTCGTCGTCGTCATCGCCGTCGTCGTCGCTATCGTCGTCGCTATCGGTGTCGTCGTCGGCGTCGTCTTCGCCATCGTCGGCGCTCGGCGGGGTCAGGTCTTCGTCTTCGCCATCGTCGGGGTTGATCAGCCCGTCGATGATTTCCTCGATGCGCATTTCTTCGCGCTCGACCTTGCCGGCCATCTCGACCATGCGTTCGATGGTCGTCGGGCAGGCCGAAATTGCCTGCACCATGTGCTTGAGGCCGTCTTCGATGCGCTTGGCGATTTCGATCTCGCCCTCGCGGGTGAGCAGCTCGACCGTGCCCATTTCCCGCATGTACATGCGCACCGGGTCAGTCGTGCGGCCGAATTCGGTGTCGACGGAAGACAGGGCCTGTTCGGCCTCTTCTTCGGCGTCGTCGTCGCCAGACGAGGCGACGCCATCGGACATCAGCAGATCTTCGGCAGACGGGGCCTCGTCAAAGACGCGGATGCCCATGTTGCTGAAGGTGGCAATGATTGATTCGATCTGCTCGGCATCGACGAGGTCGTCCGGCAGGTGATCGTTGATCTCGGCATAGGTCAGGTATCCCCGTTCCTTGCCCAGCGTGATCAGCGATTTGAGCTGGGTGCGACGCACTTCTGCATCGAGCGGGGTCGCCGGCGCGGTGGCTGCGAGTACCTCACTGATGGCGTTTTTCTTGGCGCGCGGCTTGGCGGTGCGACCGCGTGCCGTGCTCTTGCGTGGCGTCTTGGGGTGTTCCTGGGCCATGATGCTCCTCGGAAACTTCGGAGAAGTCGGAAAAACAGAAAATTATATTACGAATCTGAGACTTTAGGTTGCCGCATTGGGTTCCGTTTTTTTTGTTGCAGCAACTGAACGTAGCGTTTCCGCTCGTCCGACGTCAGCTCACCGGCACGTGCCGCCAAGCGATTGAATTCGTCAGCGAGTGCCTTGGTGTGCAAAGCATGGACGGTGTCGTGGAAGACGGTTTCAACCACGGATTCGTCGATGACATCGTCGCCCTGCTCGGCGCACATGCGGGTCAGCGTGGCGGCGTGCCCGGTGTTGCGGAAGTGTTCGAGCAAGGTGCCCAGCGCACTCTGGCTGCCGAGATCACCGACGCTGACGGCGTCTACGATGGCGATCAGGGCGCGGCCCTCGTCGCTGCCAGCCGGTATGAGGTCGACCGGCAGGCGCGCCGCCCAGGCGGGATGGTGCAGTACGATGCGCAGCAGATTGGCTTCAAGGGGGCGCGGCTGGTGACGCGGGCCGCGTGCGGCGGGTGGCCCAGCGTCGTCGCGGCGCCCCTTGCCTTTGCGCCACGGCTCCCCGTCGCGGCGCGTCTGCGACGCTGGCGGAGCTTTCAGACCCCAGGCTTCCATCAATTCGCGTTCGTCCAGAGCGCAGCGTTTTGCGACCGCCTTCAGAACCTGCAGTTTGAGCACCCCGGCGCCAATGCGCAGCACCAGGGGTTTGGCTTCATGGGCGTAGCGGGCGCGGCCTTCTGCACTGCTCAGGTCGGCGTCGGCGGCCAGCTCGTTGAGCAGGAATTCGGTGAGTGGGGTGGCGTCGGTGACTTGCGTCGTGAACGCGTCGGCGCCGAATTCGCGCACATAGGTGTCGGGGTCGTGCTGGTCGGGCAGGAACAGAAAAGCGACCTGCTTGACGTCGTTCAGGGTCTCCAGCGCCGCCTCCAGCCCGCGCCAGGCGGCTTTGCGCCCGGCGGCATCGCCGTCGAAACAGAAGACGACGCGATCGGCGTGACGGAACAGCTTCTGGATATGGGTGGCGGTTGTTGCCGTGCCGAGCGTCGCAACGGCGTTTGGTACGCCGTGTTGGGCCAGTGCGACCACGTCCATGTAACCTTCGACGACAATCACCGTGTTGCTGGCGCGAATCGACTGGCGCGCCTGAAACAGGCCGTACAGTTCGCGGCCCTTTTCGAATAGCGGCGTTTCGGGTGAGTTGAGGTACTTTGGCTCGCCCTGGTCGAGAATGCGACCGCCGAAGGCGATGACATTGCCACGACTGTCCTGGATCGGAAACATGATGCGATCGCGGAATCGGTCGTAGCGACGACCCTGGTCGTTTTCGATGACCAGGCCGGCCTCGAGCAGGGCTTTGTCGGCGTAGTTGGGCACCACTTTTTGCAGCGACTGCCAGCCGTCCGGCGCATAGCCGATCCCGAAACGGGCGGCAATCTGACCGGTGAGCCCGCGGCGTTTGAGGTAGTCGATGGCGCGCTCGGCGCCTTTGAGCTGCTCGCGATAGAAGCGTGCGGCGGCACCCATCAGCTCGGTGAGCGACGGGTCTTTTGGCTGGTCGCCGCGGTGCGGGTTGCGCTCCTCGGGCACTTCGACGCCGATCTGGCGGGCGAGCTCCTGGATGGCTTCGACATAGCCGAGGCCGCTGTATTCCATGAGGAAGCCGATCGCGCTGCCATGCGCGCCGCAGCCAAAGCAGTGATAGAACTGTTTGCTCGGGCTGACCGAGAACGAGGCGCTTTTCTCACCGTGGAAGGGGCAGCAGGCGAAGTAGTTCGCGCCTTGTTTTTTGAGCGAAACATGGCGATCGATCACCTCGACGATGTCGACGCGTGTCAGCAGATCCTGGATGAAGCTCTGGGGGATCAAGGCGTGAACCGCCTCAGTTGGCGAGCGCGGCTTTGACGCGAGCGGACACCTGCGCCATGTCGGCGCGCCCGGCCAGCGCCGGTTTGAGTTGGGCCATGACCTTGCCCATGTCGGCGGGCGAGGCGGCGCCTGTGCTGGCAATGGCGGCGGCCACGGCTGCATCGACTTCTGTATCCGACAGGCCGGCCGGCATGTAGGCCTCAAGCACAGAGATTTCGAAGCGCTCATTGGCTTCGAGGTCGGCCCGGCCGCCTGCGGCATACTGGGTGGCCGAGTCGCGCCGCTGTTTGAGCTGCTTTTCGATCACCGCGGCGACGCCGGTGTCGTCCAGCGTCGTCTGGCCGTCGACTTCCTTTTGCTGGATGGCGGCGAGCAGGAACCGGATCGCGGACAGGCGCGCCGCATCGCGGGCGCGCATGGCCGTCTTCATGTCATCCTGGAGGCGAGCTTTGAGCGACATCGAAGTCTCCTGAGACTGGAACGCAAAAAACCACGCCTGGTGAAGCAAGGCTGCTTCACCAGGCGTGGCGGTGCCGTGCCGAGACGGATCAGTACATCTTCGGCGGCAGTGTCTGGCTACGCAGGCGCTTGTGGTTACGCTTCACGGCGGCGGCCAGCTTGCGCTTGCGCTCGGCTGTGGGCTTCTCGTAAAACTCGCGCGAACGCAACTCGGTGAGCGTCCCTGCTTTTTCAATGGTGCGCTTGAAGCGACGGATGGCAACTTCAAACGGCTCGTTTTCTTTGACGCGGATCCCCGGCATTGCGTGATTCCTTGGATAGCAAAAGTACAGAAACCGCGCAGTATATCGACTCGACTCGTTCATGCCAAGTCCACCCTTCAGGGATTGCCTTCCGAAAAGGGCGGAAACCGCTAAAATGCGGCGATGAACAAGGGGAAGGCATGATTGTACTGGGGCTGGAAAGTTCGTGTGACGAGACGGGTGTTGCGCTTTACGACACCGAGCGGGGCTTGATCGCGCAGCAGTTGCACTCGCAGATCGACCTGCACGCGGCCTATGGCGGCGTGGTGCCCGAGCTCGCCTCGCGCGACCATGTGCGGCGTATGCCGACGCTGATTCGTCAGACGGTGCTGGAGGCGGGGGTGTCGATGCAGGACATCGACGCCGTGGCCTACACCGCCGGCCCCGGCTTGGCCGGGGCGCTGCTGATCGCCGCCGGCACGGGGCAGGCGCTGGCGGCTGCGCTGGGCATCCCGGCCTTGCCGATCCATCATCTCGAGGGGCACTTGTTGTCGCCGCTGCTGGCCGACGATCCACCGAGCTTCCCGTTTGTCGCTTTGCTGGTGTCGGGCGGCCATACCCAGTTGATGCGGGTCGATGGCGTGGGCCGCTATGCCTTGCTGGGCGAGTCGGTGGATGACGCCGCCGGGGAGGCTTTCGATAAAACCGCGAAGCTGATGGGGCTGGCCTACCCCGGCGGGCCGGTGCTGGCGCGTCTGGCGGACCAGGGCACGTCGGGTCGGGTGAAGCTGCCGCGGCCGATGCTGCATTCGGGCGATCTCAATTTCAGCTTCAGCGGGCTTAAAACGGCCGTCATGACCCAGTTGCGTGATGGCAGCCACGCGCCGGCCGATATGGCGGCCGAGTTTCAGGCGGCAGTCGTGGATGTGCTTGTCGCCAAATCGCTGGCCGCCCTCAAGCAGACCGGCTTGTCGCGCCTGGTGGTGGCCGGTGGCGTGGGGGCGAATCAATCCTTGCGCAGCCGTCTGAACGAGGCGGTGGGGCGCCGGCGCCAGCGGGTGTATTACCCTGAGCCGGCGCTATGCACCGACAACGGCGCAATGATCGCCTTCGCCGGGGCGCTGCGTCTGGCCGAGGGGCAGCGCGGTACGGACACGCATACGGTGTCGGTGCGGCCGCGCTGGCCGCTGGACAGCCTCGCGGCACCGGGCTGATCAGCCCGCGCCGTCGCGCTTCTTCTTGCCGATGCGGGATTCGGTGCCGGCCAGCAGGCGCTTGATGTTGTCGGTGTGGCGCCACAGCAACATGGCGGCCATCACCAGGCAGGCACCGGTGATAGCGGGTGAATTCAGCAGCACATGCGCGAAGGCCGGTGCGGCGATGGCGGCGACGAGCGCGGCGAGCGACGAGTAACGCGTGGTGACGGCGACGATCAGCCAGGTCGCCGCGCTGGCGAGCGCCAGCCAGACACTAAAGGCGCCGAGCACTCCGACGGCGGTCGCCACACCCTTGCCGCCCTTGAAGCCGAGAAATACCGGAAAGACGTGGCCGATGAATGCGGCAATGCCCGCCAGCGCGACGGCCGCCGGGGCATCGCTGCCGAACTGGCGCATCACCCAAACCGCTATCAGGCCCTTGGCGGCATCGCCGACCAGTGTAAGGACGGCCGCCGTTTTGTTGCCGGAACGCAGGACGTTGGTGGCGCCCGGATTGCCGGAGCCATAGTGGCGGGGGTCGTTGAGGCCAAAGGCTTTGCTGACCACAACGGCGAAGGGCACCGAGCCGATCAGGTAGGCAGTCAGCGTCAGGAGGGTGGTGGTGAGCGTCATGGGGGGTGTTGTTGCTGTTCGGGCTAGAATGGCCACAATTCTAGACGAGAGCCGAAATGGATTTCATCTTCATTGAGGAGTTGCGGGTCGAAGCCCGTGTGGGGATCTACCCGCGAGAGCGCGTGGCGTCGCAAACGGTCGAGTTGAACCTGACATTTGGTGTGCCCGATGCGGCAGCCGAGCGTGACGATATCGCCGACACGATCGACTATGCGCAGGTGATTGACCGCATCCGCGAGGAACTGGCCGCTCGGCATTTCAATTTGATTGAAACCCTGGGCGAGTTTGTGGTGGCTTTGTTGTTTAATGAGTTCAACGCGCCCTGGGTGAAACTGCGCATCGCCAAGATTGGTGTCATGAAAGGTGTGCGGCGTGTTGGCGTCTTCATTCAACGCGGCAAGGATGGTCGTGTGCTTGAGTCGGATTGATTGCGCGTTGTGTTGAAATAAAAAGCCGCCCCTCGGGCGGCTTTTTATTGATGCTGGCAGGCTGCGTTATTTGATCAGCAGCGCGTCGATCGAATTGCCTGCACTCAACCACGCTTCCACCCAGCGCGGCTTGCGGCCACGACCTGTCCAGCCGATTTTCGGATCGTCCGGGTTGGCGTATTTCATCGGAACGCGTTTGCCCTTGGCCGGCGAAGCCGCTTTGCGGCGGGTCTTTGGGGCGGCTTTTGCAGCGCTCTTGGCGGGCGCTTCGCCCAGCACGTCGTCGAGAGAGACACCGTGATCAGCAGCGATTTTCTTGAATTGCTTCAGGACATCCCGGCGTGCCGATTCGTCGCGGCGACGGATTTCGGTTTCGAGTTTTCCTTGCAGGCGACGTAATTCAGGGACCGTCATTTCACTCAGGTTGATGTCCATTCCAATTCCTCTGTGCTTATTGTGATGTGTTTTGGTGTGGGTGAACGCCGTTTTTTTTAAAATCAACGCGTTCCGGCTAATTTTGCCACTCTTGATTTACTAAAATCAACGCCTTGGAAGAATAAATTTCAAGCATGTACACAACATCGCAATATAAACCGTCAATACAGCAACGCATATTCCGCACTGTGTCTTGGCGCTGCACGCACAGATAGTGGTCAATGTTCCGGGCCCGCGGCCTTGGCGACGCTGACGGGCGTTGGCGCGAGGGCCCGGACGAGATCGTGCGGGTGCAGTGCCACGAGAAAGCCGCGCTTGCCGCCGTTGATATAAATCAGCGGCAAATCAAGAATGCTGCGCTCAATGAATAGGGGTAGTGGCTTGCGTGTGCCGAAAGGCGAGGTGCCGCCGACCAGATAGCCGGTGTGCTTTTGTGCCACTTCAGGTTTGCAGGGGTGAATCTGGCGGTTGTTGCTGGCCAGCGCGAGTTGTTTGGTTGCGACATCACGGTCACCGTGCATGAGTATCAGCAGTGGCTTGGCGCTTTCATTTTCCATGACCAAGGTTTTAATCACCGCGTGTTCAGGTAAATTCAAGAAGCGCGCTGCAAATGAAGCGCCGCCGTGGTCTTCGTAGGGATAGAGATAGCTCGCAAAGGCGATGTGCGCGGCTTTTAGGGCGCGGGTTGCGGGTGTGTCAGGTGTTGTGTTGGACATGATTGTTTTGAATTCAGCCCCGTGGATGATGAATGGCGTGCAGTTGCTTGAGTCGTGCGCGGGCGATATGCGTATATATCTGGGTGGTTGAAATGTCGGCGTGTCCCAGCAGGAGTTGTACTACGCGCAAATCGGCGCCGTGATTCAATAGATGTGTGGCAAACGCATGGCGCAGCGTGTGCGGGGAAATGCGGTCGCCGCTAATGCCTGCGCGTATGGCGTACTGTTTGATGAGGCGCCAGAACATTTGCCGGCTCATGGCGGCACCTTGAACGGTGACAAACAAGGCATCGGCGTGTCGACCTGCCAGAATTTCGCCGCGTGCCTGTGCGAGGTAGTGTCGCAGCCAGTCGCTTGCCGCGGCTCCGATAGGCACCAGGCGCTCTTTGTCGCCTTTGCCCAGTACGCGCAGCGCACCGTCGTTTAGGCTGACTTCAAAGCCGCGCAAACCGATCAACTCTGACACCCGCAGGCCGGTGGCGTAGAGCAATTCGAGCATGGCCTTGTCGCGCATACCGAGGGCGGTGTCGATATCCGGGGTGTTGAGCAGGCTGTCGACGTCCGCCTCCGACAGGCTTTTTGGAAACCGTGGCGCAGCCATGGGCGGATCAAGTCGCTGGGTTGGGTCGCAGCGGATGCGCCCGGATTGCATCAGCGCGTGGAAATACCGGCGCCACGTCGATAGCAGGCGGCGTTGGCTCGTGGCTTTGGCGCGTTGACTGAAATCGGCTAGATAGGCGTGCAGATGGGCAGCCTCGGCCTCGAATGGGGCGATGCCGTGACTGGCGTGCAGCCAGCGTGCGAAGAGCGTCAGATCGCGCCGATAGGCGGCGAGCGTGTTGCGCGAGAGCCCGTCGGACAGCCACAGCCCATCGCAGAACGCGTCGAGATCTGCGATGGTGTCGGACGGCAGGCTCAGCGGCGCTGTTCGTGTCGGATCAGCCATCTTTTGGTATCGATCAGAAAGCCGTCACGCGCGTGTGCGAAGCCGCCCAGCGCATGCTGTGCCACCACGCGATGGCAGGGAACGACGACGGGAAACGGGTTGGCGCCGCAGGCTTGGCCAACGGCGCGGGCGGCGCTGCCCAGGCGGGCTGCGAGCTGGCCATAGGCGCGCAGTTCTCCGGGGGCGATGGCCGCAATCTCGGCCCAGACGCGTTGCTGAAAGGCGGTGCCGGCGGTGTGCAGGGGCAGGTCGAATAGGTGCTGGGGGGAGGCCAGGTAGGCGCGTAGTTGACGCTCGGCCTCTCGTGCCAAGGGGTGTGTGCCGGGCTGAGCTGGCGTGCCGGGGGGCAGAAAGCAGATTTCGCTGAGCGCGTCATCGTCCGCGCGAATGCCAAGCGCGCCGAAAGGCGTGGGCAAAACGCTGTCGAATGGGGTGTCGATGGCGGCGGTCATGGCTCCATTGTGGGGGGCTGCCGCGCGCGCTTCAAGCGATTTGGGGGGGGTGCGGCGCTGCCCGAAGGTTCCGCCGCACCCGATTGCCCCACCCCTGCGCGCCAGGCGCGCTGGAGCAAGACACTGGCCCGAGGCGGCTATTCCCCGATTAGTGCACTTTTCAAGTCGCCTTGCGCGGGAGATTCGCCGATCCAGACGCGCAGCAGGGCGTTGGAAAACGCGATGCTGCCAATCGCCTCCCCGTGCGGCTTGCCGTTGACGACGAGACGCGTGCCGCCTTCGGGGGTGAAGTCGATCTGGATGCGGGTGCCTTCCTTGGCCGATTTGAGCGACAGCAGGTTGGCGCGGAAGGCCTCGTTGTCAGTCTTCAGTGCGCTTTGCTCGGCCTCGCTCAGGTTCTTCTGCAAGCCTTCGGAGAGCGCGTCGGCGAACTGCTCGGCGCTCAGGTCGCGCAGGGTGGTGATATCAATCCGGCGGGGGCCGGTGCTTGCCAGAACCGCTGCCGTGCCTTTGGCTTTGGCGGGCAGGTACAAGCCCATCGCGTAGACCTTGAAGAAGAGCTTGGTCCGCAGTCCGGCGCCGTTGAGTTGCAAGGTCTGGTCAGCAACTTGAGTCTGGTCTTCGAATTTCACGCCGGCGACTTCGACGGCTGCGTGGGCAGCGGTGAGGGTGAAGAATGCGCAGAGGGTGGTCAGCAGTTTTTTCATGGTGTCTCCGGTTTTGTTATAGAAAAAGCGTCCGGCGCCCCTGCGCACCGGACGCTTCATCCTATCAAAGCCGTCGCACGATCGTGCGAAAAACATGTTTCGCGTTATTAGAGGCGTGCCTAGTTGCGGACTTCGCCGTTGCCGAAGACGATCCACTTCTGGCTGGTCAGGCCGTCTAGTCCGACCGGACCACGAGCGTGGATCTTGTCGGTGGAAATACCGATCTCGGCGCCCAGTCCGTATTCAAAGCCGTCGGCAAATCGGGTCGACGCGTTGATCATCACCGAGGCCGAGTCGACCTCGCGCAGGAAGCGCATGGCGGCAGTGTAGTTCTCGCTGACGATGCTCTCGGTGTGGCCCGAGCTGTACTGATTGACATGCGCGATGGCCTCGTCCAGATCGGCGACGACTTTGACGGCAATGATCGGCGCCAGGTACTCCTCCGACCAGTCGGACGCTTCCGCCGGGCGCAGTTTGACGTCGGCGATATTCGCCGCTTCGAGAATGGCCAGGCTCTCGGCGCAGCCGCGCAACTCGACGCCGTGGGCACTGAGCTTGCGGCCGATGCGCGGCAGTAGCTCGGCAGCTACGGCCCGGTCGACCAGTAGCGACTCAGCGGTGTTGCAGGTGCCGTAACGCTGGGTCTTGGAGTTCTCTACGATGGCCTCGGCCTTGTCGGGATCGGCGGCGCTGTGCACGTAGACATGGCAGTTGCCGTCCAGGTGCTTGATGACGGGCACCCGTGCTTCGCGCGAGATGCGCTCGATCAGTCCCTTGCCGCCGCGCGGGACGATGACGTCCACAAACTCGGGCAGGGTGATCAGGTGGCCCACCGCGGTGCGATCGGTGGTGTCGACCACTTGCACGGCGGCGGCCGGCAAGCGGGCTTCGAGCAAGCCTTCGCGCACGCAGGCGGCAATCGCCTGATTGCAGTGCAGGGCTTCCTTGCCGCCGCGCAAAATGGCCGCGTTGCCGGATTTGAGACATAGTGCAGCGGCGTCGGCGGTAACGTTGGGGCGGGCTTCGTAAATGATGCCGATCACGCCGAGCGGTACGCGCATCTTGCCCACCTGAATACCGCTGGGGCGGCGTTTGACGTCGGTGATTTCGCCGACCGGATCGGGCAGGGCAGCGATTTGTTCGAGGCCCTGAGCCATGCTTTCGACCCCGGCGTCGGACAGCGTCAAGCGATCGACCATGGCCGGTTCGAGACCGTCGGTGCGTGCTTGTGCCAGATCGGCGGCATTGGCGTCGAGCAGCGCCGACTTCTGTTCGCGCAGACGACGGGCAATGGCCAGCAGGGCGGTGTTTTTGGTCTCGGTGGAGGCGGCGGCCAGCTGACGGGAGGCGTCGCGCGCCTGCCGTCCGAGGGTCCGCATATAGGCTTCGATGTCCATGGTGCTTGGGCCGTTCACTTTGATGGGGCGGTAAAGAGAGTTAGGTTACCCCATCGTTGCGCACTGCGGCAAAAACGACGGTTCAGCGGGCCGGGCACAGCCTCAGACACAGCAGCAGGAATTCATCCCAGACCTCGCCGGGGGCGATGCCCTTGATGATCCGGTCGATGCGGGCGGCGTGGGCCAGCGCGGCGCGGACCTTGCCCGGTGCGAGACGCTGGAGCGCGTGTTGCAAGGCCTTGCGTCGACGGTCGTCAAAGACGCGCTCGGCCTTGAAGGCGGTCGACAGCGGTTGTCCCTCGGTTTGGGCGGCCTGGAGGCGGGCCAGGGTGCGGATCTCGTTGGCGAGCATCCACAGCAGCAGCGGCGCGGCCGTGCCTTCGCCTGCGAGGCCTTCGAGCAAGCGGGTGCAGCGGCCGGCATCGCCTTCAAGTACCGCGCCACGCAGGGTGTCGATATCGTAGCGGGCGACGTCGAGGACGGCTTCGCGCACGGCGTCGAGGCTGAGCTCGCCGGGCGGGTGGAGCAGGGCGAGTTTGGTGATTTCCTGGTGGGCGGCGAGGAGGTTGCCTTCGACATGGTCGGCGATGAAATCGAGTGCCTCGGGTGACGCGCTTTGCTGCTGCGCCGACAGACGACGGGCGATCCAGCGCGGCAACTGCTCACGCGGCGGGGCATTGCATTCGACGGCCACGCCTTTCTGGCTGAGCGCGCTGAACCAGGCGGTCTTGCGTGCCGCCCAGTCGAGTTCGGGCAGGCTGATGAGGGTGATGACGTCGCTGGCGGTCGGCTCGGCCGTGTCGGCCAGGCGCTTGAGCGCGTCGCCACCGTCCTTGCCGGGCTTGCCGTTTGGGATGCGCAGGTCGATGACTTTGCGGCTGCCAAACAGTGACAGATTGCCGGTCGCCTCGAACAGGGCCTCCCAGCCAAAGCCGGGGCCGCTGATGAGGATCTCACGCTCGTCGAAGCCTTGCCGTCTGGCGGCGGCGCGCAGGGCGTCGCCGGCCTCGGAGACGGTCAGCGGTTCATTGCCGTGCAGGACGTAGAGTGCGGCGAGGGGTTTTTCCAGATGGGCGGCGAGCCGGTCCGGATGCAGATTCATTGGGCGGCGGGGGCGTCGAGTTTGACGGCGGCGAGGCGGCGGACCAGCTGCTGGGCAATGTCGTCTTCCATGTCGCGGTAGAGCATGGCCTCTTCCTGGTCTTTGGCGAGCAGCTGCGTGTCGTCGTAGGTCACATCACGACGCACCGAAATGCGCTCGGCCGGCCGCACCGTGGTGCCATCGGCGCGCTCGACCGCATAGGTGAGCGTGGTGAGCAGGCGATATTCGCGGGCCTTGCCGGCCCGGTTCAGGCTGAGAATGTCGCGCTCGCGCTTGATGTTGAAGAGGCGAATGCTGACTTCGGCCTCGTTCAGGCGCTCGGTCAGGACGACGCCGTTGATCTCCAGCTGCCGCGCGATGCGATTCATGAAGCGTTCGTTGCGGTTGGCGTTGAGATACGCCCGCTTGAAGGGCATGTCGAGCTGGCCACGCAGATGGAAGCCGCAGCCGGCGAGCCCGAACGTGGCGAGGCCGGCGAGGAGCAGGCGTCGGCGGGTCGTATCGTTGCCAGATTTCATGGTGCGAAGCTTCCTTGCAAAAACAGGTGGCGCGAAAGGCGGGCAGGCCGTACCCGCCCGTTCTCAGCAAACGATATTGACCAGCCGGCCGGGCACGACCACGATTTTACGGGCCGGCTTGCCATCCATGATTTTGACGGCGGCGGCGTCGGCCAGCGCGATCTGCTCGATGGCGTCCCGCGCGGCGTCGGCGGCCACCTTGATGCTGCCGCGCAGTTTGCCGTTGATCTGCAGCATCAGTTCGATCTCGTCCTGAACCAGTGCGTTTTCATCGACTTCGGGCCAGGCGGCGTTGAGGATGTCGTCGCCGAAACCGCAGTCGCGCCAAAGCGTGTGGGCGATGTGCGGGGTGATCGGGTTGAGCAGGCGCAGCAGGATCGACAGGCCTTCTTCGGTCAGCTCGGCGTGCGCGCTTGAGTTGTCGGCCGGCGCTTTTTCGAGGGCGTTGAGCATTTTCATGCTCGCCGAGGCGACCGTGTTGAACTGGTGCTTGCCAAAGTCGTAATTGGCCTGCTTGAGGCAGCTGTGGATCTCGCGGCGCACATCGGCCAGCGCCTCGGGCAGCTTGCCCTTGCCGAGCGTGCGCTCGGTCGGCAGCGCGGCGCGCATCTCGGTGGCGTAGCGGTGGCCGAAGTTCCAGACCCGGCGCAGGAAGCGGAAGGCGCCTTCGACACCGGAGTCGGACCACTCCAGGGTTTGCTCGGGCGGGGCGGCAAACATCATGAAGAAACGCGCGGTGTCGGCGCCGTATTGCTCGATCAGCGATTGCGGGTCGACGCCGTTGTTCTTCGACTTCGACATGGTGGTGAGTTCATGCTCAAGCACCGTGCCGTCGGCGCTTAGCGTGGCGCCGGTGATCTGGCCCTTGGCGTCGCGGCCGATCTCGATGTCTTTTTCCCAGAAATAGTTTTTGCCGCCGCCTTCGGGCTTATGGAAGAAGGCGTTGTTCAGCACCATGCCTTGGGTGAGCAGATTGGTAAAGGGTTCGCGGTAGTTCACCAGGCCGATGTCGCGCATCGCCTTGGTCCAGAAGCGCGAGTAGAGCAGGTGCAAGATGGCGTGTTCGATGCCGCCGATGTACTGGTCGACCGGCATCCAGTAGTTGGTCTCGCCATCGACCATGCTCGCATCGCCCTGAGCGGTGGCGTAGCGCGCGTAGTACCAGGACGAATCCACGAAGGTGTCCATGGTGTCGGTTTCGCGCCGGGCCGGTTTGCCGCAGGTGGGGCAGTCGCAGGCGAGGAAGTCTTCGCGCTTGGCCAGCGGGTTGCCCGAGCCGTCCGGCACGCAGTCTTCGGGCAGCACGACCGGCAGTTGCTCGTCGGGCACCGGCACCGCACCGCAGCTGTCGCAGTGGATGATCGGAATCGGGCAGCCCCAGTAGCGCTGGCGTGACACGCCCCAGTCGCGCAGGCGGAACTGCACGCGCTTGGCGCCCAGGCCTTTGGCTTCCAGGTCGCCGGCGATGGCGTCGATGGCGTCGATCGAGCGCAGACCGTTGTATTTGCCAGAATTGACCAGCTTGCCGGGCTCGCCGTAGGCGTCCATCCACGGCACGACGACGTCGTCGTAGGTGTTTTGTGTCGACTCGACCACCATGGTGATCGGCAGCTTGTACTTGGTGGCAAAGGCGAAGTCGCGTTCGTCGTGCGCGGGCACGGCCATTACGGCACCTTCGCCGTAGCCCATCAGCACGTAGTTGGCGACCCACACCGGCAGGTATTCGCCGGAGATGGGGTGCACCACGCGCAGGCCGGTGGGCATGCCTTTCTTTTCCATGGTGGCCATGTCGGCCTCGGCCTGACTGCCGTGCTGGCATTCGGCGATGAACGCGGCCAGTTCGGCGTTGCCCTGTGCCGCCTGCTGGGCGAGCGGGTGTTCAGCCGCCACGGCGACGTAGGTGGCGCCCATCAGGGTGTCGGCGCGGGTGGTGAACACCTTGAGCACGCCGCTCTTGCCGGTGGTGCTCAGATCGTAGGGGAAGTGGACGTCTACGCCCTCGGAGCGGCCGATCCAGTTCTTCTGCATGACCCGCACGCGCTCTGGCCAGCCATCGAGCGTGTCGAGGTCGGCCAGCAGCTCTTCGGCGTAATCGGTGATTTTGAGGTAGTAGCCCGGGATTTCGCGCTTTTCAACCAGCGCGCCGGTGCGCCAGCCGCGGCCGTCAATCACCTGCTCGTTGGCCAGCACGGTCTGGTCGACGGGGTCCCAGTTCACCACCTGCGTCTTGCGCTCGGCAATGCCTTTTTCAAGCATGCGCAGGAAGAACCACTGGTTCCACTTGTAGTAGTCCGGCCGGCAGGTGGCCAGTTCGCGGCGCCAGTCGATCGCGAAGCCCAGCGACTTGAGCTGCTGCTTCATGTAGGCGATGTTGTCGTAAGTCCATTTCGCCGGCGGCACATTGTTCTTGATGGCCGCGTTCTCGGCGGGCAGGCCGAATGCGTCCCAGCCCATGGGTTGCAGCACGTTATAGCCGCGCATGCGGTGATAGCGTGAAAGCATGTCACCCAGGCTGTAGTTGCGCACATGGCCCATGTGCAGCTTGCCGGACGGGTAGGGGAACATCGACAGGCAGTAATATTTCGGGCGCGTTGGATCTTCGCTGACCTCAAAGCTGCGGGCGCTGTCCCAATACTGTTGGGCGGCGATTTCAATGGCGGCGGGCGTGTACTTGTCCTGCATAGGGCGGCTATCGGTCGGCGGGATTCAAAGCGGGGAAGTATACCGTGAAGCCCGCGTGCTCAGCGGGGGTGGTAAACGAAAAAACGGCACTCGGTCGGTGAGACCGAGTGCCGAACTCCATCAAAGAGAGGGAGGGAGACCGTTGATGCGTTCAGGCGGCGCGACGCGGCACGCCCACGCAGCGCTGCCAGTGGGCAGCGGCATTGGAGAAATCTTCCATCATTGTCAGCGGCAGCCGCATGACGCGGGCCTGTGCGCGGAAGATGCCGCGCATGCTTGGCGTGCACAGACTGGCTTGTTCTGCCTCAAGCAGGGCAATGAAGTTGTCCATGGCGGCGCCATAGTATTCGGAATTGCCGACCCAGCCGGTGTCGGTGGTGGCCTGACGAACCGCTTTGCGCCAAAGCGCTTCGGCGCGTTCGGTCGATACGCCAGCACGGCGGGCATACCAGGGAAGCAATTTAGGTGCGTTCATGATGTGTACTCCTGGCGCGCAACAATGCGCCTTCAGCTAACACCGTCTTTTGGACGGCCTCGTCTCTGCGGGATGGTGCAAAGCAAAACAAACAACTGTTCGAATCCTATCAAAGCTTTTGCTGTTTGGGAAACGAGTTAAGTAAAATCGTGTTGCAATGCACAAATAAACCTTACTCAATTGGTCGGGATTTTGCAAGCAAGTGATTTCCCTAGCGAAAAACCATCCGACCGGCGGCGGCCGGAGGGGTGGGTTAAACTGGCGATCCACCCCGGAGACCGCATGACTGATCTGCTCGCAACGCTCAACGAAGAACAGGCCCGCGCCGTCACCCTGCCAGCGCAGCACGCGCTCATTCTGGCGGGCGCCGGTTCAGGCAAGACCCGCGTGCTTACGACGCGCATCGCCTGGTTGATCCAGACCGGACAGGCCACAGCGCAAAGCATTCTCGGCGTGACCTTTACCAATAAGGCGGCCAAGGAGATGCATGCGCGACTGGCGGCGATGTTGCCGGTCAACCCGAAGGCGATGTGGATCGGCACCTTTCATGGTTTGTGCAACCGTTTGTTACGTGCGCACCATCGCGACGCCGGGCTGCCCCAGTTGTTCCAGATTCTCGATTCCGGCGATCAGCTCTCGGCCATCAAGCGTTTGCTCAAAACGCTGAATGTGGATGACGAAAAATTTCCACCACGCGAGCTTCAGCACTTCATCAATGGTCAGAAAGAGCAGGGCGTGCGTGCGGGCGCCGTTGAAGTTTTTGACGATTTCAGCCGCCGCCGGGTCGAGCTTTACGCCGAGTATGAGGCGCAGTGTCAGCGGGAGGCTGTTGTGGATTTCGCTGAGTTGCTGTTGCGCACCTACGAGTTGCTCAGTCGCAACGAGCCGCTGCGGCATCACTATCAGCGGCGCTTCAAGCACATCCTGACCGACGAGTTTCAGGATACGAACAAGCTGCAGTATCTGTGGCTCAAGCTGCTCGCAGGTGACCAGAACAGCGAGTTGCCGGCTTGTCTGTTCTGTGTCGGTGACGATGATCAGTCGATCTACCGATTCCGCGGCGCGGAAGTCGGCAACATGTTGGCCTTCGAGCGTGAGTTCAAGGTGCCCAACGTGATCCGCCTGGAGCAGAACTACCGCTCCTGCGGCAATATTCTCGATGCGGCCAACGCGATCATCGCCAACAATACCCAGCGTCTGGGCAAGGAATTGTGGACCGATCGCGGCGAGGGCGAGCCGATCCGGGTGTATGAGGCGATGACCGATGGCGACGAGGCGCGCTTTGTGGTGGAGGAGATCCAGTCGCTGGTGCGCGACGGCATGTCGCGCTCGGACATTGCCTTGCTGTATCGCGCCAACGCGCTGTCGCGGGTGCTGGAGCACCAGTTGTTTTCGTCCGGCGTGTCTTACCGGGTGTATGGGGGCTTGCGCTTTTTCGAGCGGCAGGAGGTCAAGCACGCGCTGGCCTACCTGCGCCTGATCGCCAATCCGGACGACGACACGGCCTTTGCGCGGGTGGTGAATTTCCCGACGCGCGGCATCGGTGCCCGCTCGCTGGAGACGCTGCAGGACGCGGCGCGAACCTATAACAGCAGCTTGTATGCCACGGTGTCGCATCTGTCGGGCAAGCCGCGCGCCGCGATTGGCGCCTTTGTGCAGTTGATTGAATCCTTGCGCAGTGCCACGGCGACTCTGCCCTTGCCCGAGGCGGTCGACCATGTGCTCGACCAGTCCGGCCTGCGCGCGCACTACGAGAGCCAGAAAGAAAAGGACGGCCGCGAGCGGCTGGAGAACCTGGACGAAATCATCAGCGCCGCGACCAATTTTGTGGCCGAAGCCGAGGCGCCCGAGCCGACCGTAGAGCATCCGCTGCTGGCGGACTTTCTCGCGCATGCCTCGCTTGAAGCAGGCGACCATCAGGCCGATGCCAGCGAAGATGCGGTGCAGTTGATGACGGTGCATGCCGCCAAGGGGCTGGAGTTCGACGTGGTGTTCCTGTGCGGGCTGGAAGAAGGCTTGTTCCCGCACGAAAACAGTCTGATGGAGACCGACGGCCTGGAGGAGGAGCGGCGCCTGATGTATGTGGCAGTGACGCGGGCGCGCCAGCGCTTGTATGTGTCGCTGGCGCAAAGCCGCATGTTGCATGGCCAGACGCGCTATAAAATGCGCTCGCGCTTTCTTGAGGAAATTCCCGAACCGCTGACCAAATGGCTTACGCCGCGCTCCGGAAGTGGGCAGGTGTCGGCTCGTCCAAGCCATTTTCCGCAATCACCGGCCAGCGTGCCGCGGCGCCCTGCCAGTGCGGCGCGTGCGCCGGGGCGGGATCTGGGCGGCCTGCGGATCGGGCAGAACGTGCGTCACGCGCGCTTCGGCGTAGGCATCATCGTGGCGGCCGAAGGCAGCGGGTCGGACGCGCGGGTGCAGATCAATTTCGGTTCGCAGGGGATGAAATGGCTGCTGATGTCGGTGGCCAAACTTGATCCGGCATAGCCGCGTTCAGTCGCCCGACAGTGCCCGTTGAAGCAGGCGGCGGACCGTGCCGGGGTCAAAGGGTTTGTCGCAAATGCCCGAGACGCCAGCATTTTCAATCGCCGCCAGCCGGCTGGCGTCCTGCTCGCTGGTCACCATGAGGATGGGCACCGAGGTCTGCCAGCTGTGCTGGCGGATGTGTTCGACCAGCGCCTTGCCGTCCATTTCGGGCATGTTGTAGTCGGTCACCACCAGATCGACCATGGTGTCGCCCAGAATGCCGGCGGCCTCGGCGCCGTTGTCGGCTTCGATGAAGTGGCGCAGGCCAAGCTGCTCGAGCACCCGGCGGATACACCGGCGGGCATGCAGGCTGTCATCCACCAGCAAGACCTTGAGCTCTTCCACGTCCATGTCCCAGTCGGTGATCGGCTCGACGGCGCGCATGTCGAGGGTGGCGTTGATGGCCTGCGCCAGCTGGTGGGTCGTGAAGGGCTTTGGCACGATTGCGCAGACGCCAGACTGGCGCACCGGGTCGAGCGCCTGGGGGCGGGTTTCGCTGGATACCAGGATGAATGCGACCTCTTCCGTGGCCGGATCGGTGCGCATGCTGCGAACCAGATCGGTGCCCAGCATGTCGGGCAGGTACAGCGCGCTGATGACGATGTCCGGACGGTGTTGCGACATGCTCGTGAGCGCGTGTGCGCCATGCTCCGCGTGGCGCGGCGAATGGATGCCCAAGGCTTCGCAGGCCTGCGTGATGACCTTGCGCTGCATTGACGAGGGCTCGACGATCAGCAGTTCGAGATCGGTGGCGTTGATCGTTGTCGCCATGGGGCTTCTCCGGGGCACATCAGTGTGTTAACCCTTAGCGGCCTGTGCGCGAGATTCTTCAGTTTCATGCGCCGAGGCCGGGAATAGCGGGCGAGGTCTGGCTGTTCACGCGCATGAGCACCGCGCGCTGCGTGCTTTCAAATCCCTTGAAAACCTGGAGAGTCGAACGTGAAAAAACACATGATGCGTGTCGTGGTGGCGGCAATGAGCTTTGGTGTGGCGGCAGGCGTGTCCGCGCAGATGAAGCCCGAAGAGATGATCAAGACCCGTCAGTCGGGCTACACCTTCATGGCCTGGAACATGGGCAAGATCAAGGCGCAGGTGGTCGACGGCAGCGTGCCCTTCAATAAAGACCAGGTTCTGGCCGCGGCCAACGTCGTCGCCGCGGTGGCCAATTCGGGCATGGGGGCCTTGTACGCGCCGGGCACCGACAAGGGCACGGGCTGGAAAGAGACGCGGCTCAAGCCGGAATTCTTCCAGGAGCAGGACGAAGTGCGCAAGATCGCCATGAACTTCATCCAGCAGGCCAATACCCTGCAGCAGGTGGCGGCCACCGGGGACCAGGCGGCGATCAAGACCCAGTTTGGTGAAATGGGCAAGGCCTGCAAGGCGTGTCACGACAAGTACCGCCGCGAAGAGTAAGCCTCGCTGCGCAGTAGAGCGGCCACCCGTGGGTGGCCGTTATCGTTTGTCGGTGTGCTTTACCACGCGGGTGTGTCAATGCTTGCCGGTGGCGGCGGCAGCCATGCGCCGCTGGCGATCCACACCGTTGATGCGCCGATGCTCAGCGAAATAATCAGCGCGACCGGTCCGGCCCGTCGCGGGGCGGCACGCGCGGGGCGGGTGACGGGCTTCCGGCCGTTGATCATCGGCCGAATCAGCGGGTCTTTTTTGACGAAGCGGTAGAACAGCAGCGCGGCCAGGTGGAGCCCGATGAGCGTAAAGATCGCCCACTCGCCACGGCGGTGCCAGCCGGTGAGTGCGTCGGACACCTCCTTGCTGACGACGGCGTAGAGCGGCCCGGTGAAGGCGATGTCGTCATTGGCCGCCAGGCCGGTTGCCGCTTGCGCGAGCAGCACGAGCAGCATGGCAAGCACCGACAACGCACCGAGCGGATTGTGGCCAACCCCCTGCCACTGGCCGCGCAGATAGGCTGCGATGGTGGCCGGGCCGCGGACGAATTGGGCAAAGCGCGCGGTGTGGCTGCCAACAACGCCCCAGGCCAGCCGAAAGCCGAGCAGACCGACAATCGCCAGCCCGAAGCGGCCGTGCCACAGCATGGCATTGCCGCCGATCTTGGTGCTGATGATGGCCCCGATGACGCACACGACCAGCAGCCAGTGGAACAGGCGGGTGGGCAGGTCCCAGATCAGGATGGTGGGTTTGGACATGGGGTGGCTCCGGCAACGATGCTGACGAGGTCAACACCGTTTTCGGCGGCAGTATTCCGGCTGTTCGTTCAGGTGCCGTATTTGCGGGCCAGCGTGTCGTGCAGGGCGATGAATTCCTGCGACAGTTTGTGTTTCGGGTCGAGATGGATCATCGGTTTGGCCTGCTCGTGCGACTCCTTGATCTTGACCGATGCCGACAGGTAGGGCGCGATGATCGGCAGGCCTTCGTCGATCAGTTCCTGCACCACTTTGCGTGGCAGGCTGGCGCGCGGCTGGAATTGATTGACCACGATGCCTTCGATGGCCAGGTCCGGATTGTGGTCGGCGCGAATTTCATCCACGTTGGCCAGCAACGAATACAGCGCGCGACGCGAGAAATCATCGCAGTCGAAGGGGATCAGGCAGGCGTCGGCAGCAATCATGGCCGAGCGGGTGAAGAAGTTGAGCGCCGGCGGGGTGTCGATGTAGATGACGTCGTAGTCGTCGGCGAGCTCGTCGAGCGCTTCGCGCAGCTTGAAGATCTTGTAGCGCGATTCGAGCTTGCCCTGCAGTTCTTCGAGGTCTGGATGCGAGGGCATCACATGCAGGCGCTCGAAGGGGCTGGCGGCGATAAAGTCATCCAGCGGCTTGGGATTGAGCTTGAAGTTCAGCGTCTGGTCGAAGAAGTCGGCCAGTGAGCAGTCGAGGTCATCGGTGGCGTCGCCGAGCAGGTAACGCGTGGAGTTGCCTTGTGGATCGAGGTCGACCACCAGCGTGCGTTGCCCATTGTGGGCGCTGATCGCCGCGAGGTTGCAGGTAATGGTGGACTTGCCGACGCCCCCCTTCTGGTTGAAGACAACTCGTCGCATGCTGGCCGATCTCCCACGGTTCCGGATGAATGAACGTTGTGGCATTTTGCCAGTTAATGCTGCATTGCGGTGAGCTCCGGGCGTGTGATGTCCTTCCGTTTGAGTCAATTTCTGCGGATAATGCGTCGGTCCGCCCGGAATGCGGCGTCGGCCACTCCCCGGCTAGCGTCGTATCGCTCCACGGCCAGCACAACACGTGCTGAGCGAAGAAATCAAACCATACTGTGGATGTTCGCAATTGGCGGGTGGTGCTCCGACACGTAGGCTGTCGGAGTTGATCGTTGCATATCTATCGAGGGAGACACAATGGATCAGGATTTCATCGCCGCGGCGCTTGAGTATCACCGTTCACCGACACGCGGCAAAATTTCGGTGGTACCCACCAAGGGTTTGACCAACCAGCGCGATCTGGCGTTGGCCTATTCGCCCGGTGTCGCCGCGGCGTGCGAGGCAATCGTCGCCGACCCGTCGCAGGCCAGCGAGCTGACCTCGCGCGGCAATCTGGTGGGCGTGATCACCAACGGCACGGCCGTGCTTGGTCTGGGCAATATCGGCCCGCTGGCCTCCAAGCCGGTCATGGAGGGCAAGGGCTGCCTGTTCAAGAAATTCGCCAACATCGATGTGTTCGACATCGAACTCGACCAGAACGACCCGGACAAGCTCATCGAGGCCGTTGCGGCGCTTGAGCCGACGCTGGGCGGTGTCAACCTGGAAGACATCAAGGCGCCCGAGTGCTTCTACATTGAGCAAGAGCTGCGCAAGCGCATGAAGATCCCGGTCTTCCATGACGACCAGCACGGCACCGCCATTATTTCCGCCGCAGGCGTCATCAACGGCCTGAAAGTGGTCGGCAAGGATATTGGCAAGGTCAAGCTGGTATGCTCCGGTGCAGGTGCTGCGGCAATTGCTTGTCTCGACCTGATGGTCTGCCTCGGCCTCAAGCGCGAAAACATCTACGTCTGCGATTCGCGCGGCGTGATTCGTGTTGGCCGCGATGCCAACATGGAAGCCAACAAGGCCCGCTACGCGCAGCAGACCGAGCTCACCACGCTGGGTGAAGTCATCGAAGGCGCTGACATTTTCCTCGGTCTGTCGACCGCGGGCGTGCTCAAGGCCGAGATGGTCGCGCGCATGGCGAATCAGCCGCTGATCTTCGCGCTGTCGAATCCGACGCCCGAAATCATGCCCGAAGAAGCCAAGGCCGTCCGTCCGGATGCGATCATCGCCACCGGCCGTTCGGACTACCCCAACCAGGTCAACAACGTCCTGTGCTTCCCCTTCATCTTCCGTGGTGCGCTCGACGTGGGCGCCACCACCATCACCGAAGAGATGAAGCTGGCCTGCGTCAAAGCCATTGCCGAACTGGCCGAAGCCGAGCAGAGCCATGCCGTGGCGGCGGCTTACGCCGGTGTCGATCTCAGCTTCGGCCCCGAATACATCATTCCCAAGCCCTTCGACCCGCGCCTGATCGTCAAGATTGCGCCAGCGGTGGCGCGTGCGGCGATGGAGTCCGGCGTGGCGACGCGCCCGATTGAGGACTTTGCGGCCTACGTCGAGAGCCTGTCCGACTTCGTCTACACCTCCGGCATCATCATGAAGCCGGTGTTCTCGCAGGCCAAAAAGATCGAGCCGCAACACAAGCGCGTACTCTACGCCGAAGGCGAAGATCCGCGTGTGCTGCACGCTGTGCGTGCGGTGGTCGAAGAAGGTCTGGCCCGTCCGATCCTGATCGGTCGCCCGGCCGTGATCGCGCGGCGCATTGCGCGCGCCGGTCTTGATCTGGTTGAAAACCGCGACTTCGACATCGTCAACACCGAAGACGACCCGCGCTACCGCGAACTGTGGCAGGAATATCATCAGCTGATGGCTCGTGATGGCGTGACCGAAGAAATCGCACGTGCCAAGCTGCGCCGCGACACCACCCTGATTGGCGCCATGCTGCTGCGTCGGGGCGATGCCGATGCACTGGTATGCGGCACCTTCGGCACCTACGAGTATCACCTCCGCCAGGTCGAGGACGTGATCGGTCTGGCGCCGGAGGCCAAGCGCTTCGCGACCATGAGCATTTTGCTGCTGCCCAAGCGGGTGCTGGCGATCACCGACACCTATGTCAATGAAAGCCCGACTGCCGAGGAAATTGCCGATATCGCGGCCATGGCCGCGGACGAGATGAAGCGCTTCGGCATCAAGCCGAAAGTCGCCTTGCTGTCGCACTCCAACTTCGGCAGTGCGCGCTCCAAGTCGGCGCTGAAGATGCGCACGGCACGTGATCTGCTGGTTGCGCACCGGCCGGATATCGAGTGCGACGGCGAAATGCATGCCGACGCCGCGCTCAACCAGGATATCCGCAACAGCGCCAACCCCGAGTCCAGTCTGATCGGTGAAGCCAATCTGCTGGTGATGCCGAATATCGACGCCGCCAACATCAGCTTCAATCTCTGCAAGCTGGCCAACAGTGACGGGGTGACGGTGGGGCCGATTCTGCTCGGTGCAGACAAATCGGTGCATATCCTGACCTCGTCGGCAACGGTGCGGCGTCTGGTCAACATCACGGCCCTGGCCGTGGTGGATGCCGCGGAACATCGCGCGCGCTGATTGCGTCATCGATGCAACATGAAGCGGGGCACCTTCGGGCGCCCCGTTTTTTCTTGTCTGATGGCGCCACCGCTGGCCGTAGACACCGACAACGCACGGTTGAATTCGCAGACGGCTAGAATGGACGCTCGATTCGACTCTGCGCCTTGATCATGATCAGCCGATTCCTTCCCGTTTTGTGTACCGCCATGTTGTTTCTGGCGTCCGTCCCCGCGGGGGCCGAGCGGCTGTTGTCAGCCGAGCGGACGCATGCCCGCGTCGGCGAGGCGTTTGTGTTGACCGTCGTGGACACGAGCGCGCCAGCGGCATTGCCCCAACTGCTGGACGCCAGGCTGACGCTCGGTGACCGGAAGATCACCGTGCAGCTGAACGCACAGGCCGCAGCCATCGGCGCGACCCGGCGCTACGGGTTCGAGTGGCCCGCCGAAGTGTTGGGCCTGTCGGTGCTCAGTTTGGCTGACGACAGCCGTGCGCAATTGATGGTGCTGGCCGAGCGCCCCGGCTGGAGCGCGGGTCAGGACCCCCTCGCGCGTGCGCAGACAGTGCCGGCCACTACCAGCGCCGGCTTGCCTGATACAAAAGTGGCTGCAGATGTCATCCCGGCCAAGCCGGCGCTGTCATTTTATGATCCGATGTATTTCGTTTTTGGCGCCAACAGTGGCGCATCTGCGCGGTTTCAACTGAGCTTCAAGTACCGCCTGTTTGATGATGAAGGTGCGGTCGTCAGAATGCTGCCCTTCTTGGACGGCCTGCATTTCGGCTACACCCAGACCTCGCTGTGGGATCTGGATTCCGACTCGGCGCCTTTTCGCGACACCAGCTATCGGCCCGCGCTGTTCTATGAGTGGGACGTTCCCGTTGCTGCGGGCAGCCGTCACCAGAGCTGGCTGCGTGCCGGTGTCGAGCACGAGTCCAATGGGCGTGACGGCGAGAAGTCGCGCAGCATCAATATCGCTTTTGTGCAGGCGGACTGGCAGTATCGCCTGGGCGAGGGCAAGAGCCATATCGGTGTTACCCCCAAGCTGTGGGGCTATCTCGAAAAGTCGGACAACCCGGACATCCATCGCTACCGGGGCTATGGCGAACTGGGCTTGCGCTTCGGGCGCGATGACGGCTGGCTGGCCAAGCTGATGCTGCGCCGAGGCACGGGTGGGGTCGGCACGTCACAGGTCGACGTGTCCTATCCTTTGCGGCAAAGTATTTTTTCGTCGGTGGGTGCTTTCCTTCATTTGCAATACTTTGATGGGGAGGGCGAGACCCTGCTGGACTACCAGCGCGCCGGCCAACCACAATTGCGGATTGGTGTTTCGATCGTCCGTTGATCGCAGGAGAGCACATATGAGTCACGCGATTCGTTTTCACGAAACCGGCGGCCCCGAGGTTTTGCGTTGGGAGGCTGTCGACGTACCGCCCCCGGCCGCGGGGGAAGTCACCCTGCGCCAGCATGCGGTGGGGCTCAATTTTATCGACACCTACCACCGCAGCGGGCTGTATCCGGTGCCGCTGCCTTCGGGCATCGGGCTCGAAGGCGCGGGGGAGGTCGTCGCGGTGGGTGCGGGTGTCGTCGAGCTGCGCATCGGCGACCGAGTGGCTTATGCCGGCGGCCCGATCGGCGCCTATGCCCAGCGGCGAAACATGCCGGCAGACCGGTTGGTGAAACTGCCCGACACCATCAGTTACGATCAGGCTGCGGCCATGATGTTGCAGGGCATGACGGCCCAGTACCTGTTGCGCCAGACCTACCGGGTGCAGCCGGGCGACACCATCCTCATTCATGCCGCCGCGGGTGGCGTTGGGCTGATCGCCTGCCAGTGGGCCAAGGTGCTGGGCGCGACGGTGATCGGCACCGTCGGCTCGGATGAAAAGGCCGCGCTGGCCAAAGCGCATGGCTGTGACCATACGATTCTCTATAACCGCGAAAATTTTGCCGACCGGGTACGCGAAATCACCGGTGGCAAGGGTGTGCCGGTGGTGTACGACTCGATCGGCAAGGACACCTTCATGGATTCGCTCAGCTGCCTGCGGCCGCGGGGCATGATGGTCACCTATGGCAATGCCACGGGGCCGGTCGCGCCCTTTGATCTCGGCCTGCTGGCCAAGATGGGTTCGCTGTTCGTGACCCGGCCGACGCTGTTTGGCTACGCCGCCGAGCGGGCCGATCTGGTCGCCATGGCCGGTGAGTTGTTCGACATCGTGGGCAGCGGCAAGGTGAAGATCGAAGTTCGCCAACGCTATGCGCTGGCCGATGCGGCGCAGGCACACCGCGACCTCGAAGCACGCAAGACCACCGGGTCGACCGTGCTGGACCCGGCGTGATGCGGCCCGCGTGCCGCTGGGTGCTTGCTGTGCTGATGGCCCTGGCCATGGGCGCGCAGGCGGCCGAGCCCATGCCGAGTCCGGCGGGCGCGGCCCATCTGAAGGCGGAGCGGGTGCGCATCGAGCGCGCCTTTGTCGATGACGTGGTCAGTATTACGGGCGCGACGCCGGCACAGGTGCGGCAGGGGATACCGAACGGCCCGCGTATCACCGATACCGGTCGTAGGGTAACTGAAAGCCTTGAGCATCAAATTGGTCGCACGCTGAGCGACGACCAACGCGCTGCCATTCATGCCGCCGATGCGCGGCGTGAAGCGGCGTTGGCCCGCGCTCGTGCCGAAGCGGCCCAGCGTTGATCGGCCCAAGAGATTACAAGGAAGCCCAGTATGGATTTACCCGCACACCAACTGACCATGACGGTCTTGATGACCCCGGAAATGGCCAACTTCTCCGGCAAGGTGCACGGCGGCGCGGTGCTGCGCCTGCTCGACCAGGTGGCCTATGCCTGTGCCAGCCGCTACGCCGCACGCTATGTGGTGACGTTATCGGTCGATCAGGTGATGTTCCGCGAGCCGATCATCGTCGGTGAACTCGTCACCTTCCTGGCCAGCGTGAACTACACCGGCAAGTCGTCGATGGAAGTCGGCATCAAGGTCATGGCCGAGAACATCCGCACCCAGGATGTGCGCCACGCCAACAGTTGTTTCTTCACCATGGTGGCGGTGGACGACGAGGGCAAGCCGGCGCCGGTGCCCGCCTTGCGGCCATTCAGCCCCAAGGAAAAGCGGCGCTTTGAGGCCGCCGAGGCCCGCAAGGCCTTGCGCCACGAGCTGGAAAAGCGCTTTGCTGAAACCCACGGCCACGAGGAAAAGGGCTGACACACAGCACGCTCTTCGTCATCGCGGTCGTCGGGTAAGCGCGGGCGGCGTCGCGATGTCGTCCATTCGTCTGGTGTATAAGAAGCGCATGCCTGTATCCCGCATCCCGACCCCCGAGGAGTTTGCCGACGCCTTGTTTGCGCGTGTGCCCGTCATCTGGGCGACGGCGGGTCTGATCGCGGCGAATCTGTTGATCTTTGTCGGGCTGGCCTCAAGTGCCGGGGCGTTGTGGCATATCCCTGGCGCCTTGCTTGCCGACTGGGGCGGAAACTACGCGGTGCAAACCCACGGTGGGCAGCCATGGCGGTTGATCACCGGCATTTTTTTGCACGGTGGTGTGCTGCATGTGTCGCTCAACATGCTCGCGCTCTATCAGGGCGGACAGCTGGCCGAGCGGGTGTTTTGCTCTCGGCCATTTCTGTGGATCTATCTGGCCTGTGGCATCGTGGCCAGTGTGGCCAGCGTGTGGTGGCGGCCGAGCGGGCTGAGCATTGGCGCCTCCGGTGCGGTGTTTGGTGTGTTTGGGGCCTTGCTTGGCTATGTGCTGGTCAGTCGCGATGCCATCCCTGCCGATACGGCACGGCGCTTGCGGCGGGGCTTGCTGATTTTCATTGCCTACTCGCTGGCGGCGGGGCTGCTGATTCCCGGTATCGACAATGCCGCACATATTGGTGGCTTGCTGACCGGCATTGTGCTCGGTGCCGCTTTGGCTCCCGCGAGTCGGCAAGCGCCCGGTGCGCGGCGTCGTGCGGGTTTGGGTGGCGCACTGGTGGTATTGGCGACGGCGGTATTGTGGGCTGCTGTGACGCCAGCGCATCGCCCGGCGCCGACGCTGGGTGCTTTGCCCGAGGCCTTGCAGCAGCAATTGTCCGAGACGGAATATCGCTTGGTGACACGTCACCATCTGGTACTCGACGCTTTGCGCAGCGGCCAGATGACGACCCAGGACGCCCTGCGGGTGATCGAAACCGAATTGATGCCGGGCTGGGCGGCGCTGGCCGAGGCGTTGGACGCGGCACCGGCCAGCGCCTGGCAGGCGCCAGTGTTTGCGCGCTATGCCCGGGCCCGGCGTGAGGCGTTGCAAGCGCTGACGATGGCGATGGAAACGGGTGACCCGCGCTGGCTGGAGTTGTCGAACGCGCTGCAGAAATCGGCGGATGCGCAGATCAGTCAGGTATTGCGGGTGGCGCCGCCGACGCAAGACTGAACCTTTCTCCCCGACCAGACGGACCACGGGGGCGACGAGATTTTTGATGACCGATTTACTAGATGCGCTGGCGTTTTCCTTTTCCGTCACTGGCCCGATTTTTGTCGTGTTGGCGCTGGGTGTCGGCCTGATGCGGGTCGGCCTGCTCAATGACAATTTTGTTGATACCGGCGCGAAGCTGGTGTTCAACGTCGCCTTGCCGGCGCTGCTGTTCATCAGCATCAGTAAGACGCGCTTCGAGGCGGCGGCCAATTTCGGCCTGATCGGGCTCGGGTTGGCGGGGACTGTGGCGATTTTTGTTGCACTGGAGTGGGGCGCGCGGCGTTGGGTGGCGACGCCGACTGACCGCGGGGTGTTCGTGCAGGGCTGTTTTCGCTCGAACATGGGCATCATTGGCCTGGCATTGTGCGTCAATGCTTATGGCGAGGCGGGCCTGGTCGCCGCGTCGCTCTACCTCGGTTTGGTGACCATCTTGTTCAACGTGTTGGCGGTGATGACGCTCAGCCGTTCGCTGAACACCCATCGAAGTGCCGGGCAGTTGATCAAGGGCATTGTCCGAAATCCGCTGATCATCGGCATCGTGGCGGCCTTGCCGGTGTCGTGGGCGGGCATCGAGTTGCCGGCGTTGGTGCTGCAGTCTGGGCAGTATTTTGCCAACCTGTCCTTGCCGCTGGCATTGTTGTGCACCGGTGCGGCCCTGGACTTTGGCCAGTTGCGCCGTGATGTGCGTACCACTTTGGTGGTGGGCGGCATCAAGCTGGTGGCGGTGCCGCTGGTGTTTGTGGTGTGCGGCCTGATCGCCGGCTTCCGTGGGGTGGATCTGGGCGTGTTGATGCTGATGTCCGGTGCCCCAACGGCTGCCGCGAGTTATGTGATGGTGCGCGCCATGGGCGGCAACGCGGTGCTGGCGGCCAACATCATTGCCGTGACCACCCTGGGTTCAATCCTGACCACCAGTGTGGGCGTGCTGGTGTTGCGGGCTGCGGGGCTGATGTAGGTGGCGCGCTTGCTATGACAGCCGCCCGCGCGACGGGGAGGCGATCAGCAGGTCGACATCGTGCACATCGAGTGGCTTCGAATACAGGTAGCCCTGAGCGTCGGCACAGCCACGTGCGCGCAGAAATTGCTGCTGAGCCGGGGTTTCGACACCTTCGGCAAGCAATGCCAGTCCGAGGCTGCCGGCCATGGCGATGATGGCTTCGGTGACGGCCACGTCGTTGGCGTCGTCTGGCAGATCCTGAACAAAGGAACGATCGATCTTGATGCGGTCGATCGGCAGGTGCTTGAGCAGTGATAGTGACGAGAAGCCGGTGCCGAAATCGTCGATCGAGATCATGACGCCGAGCGCCTTGAGCCGGCCAAGCAGTTCGCGACTGCGATCGACCGACTGCAGTGTGCTTTCGGTGATCTCCAGTTCCAGCTGCGCGGCCGGAAAACCGGTGGCCGCGAGCGTATCGCGGACGATGGTATCGAAATCGCCCGCGCGCATCTGCCGGGCGGAGACGTTGACGGCCAGTCGCAGGTCGGTAAAGCCAGCCGCGATCCAAGTGTTGGCCTGCGCGCAGGCGGTGTGCAGCACCCAGCTGCCGATGTAGTCAATCAGGCCGGACTCCTCGGCGACCGGGATGAAGCGGTCCGGTTCGATGCGTCCATGGGTCGGTTCATCCCAGCGGATCAGTGCCTCGAAGCCCAGCAACTGGCCGTCCTCGAGGCGCACGACGGGCTGATAGTTCAGCACAAACTGCTCGTCGGCAATGGCGCGAAGCAGGCCTTGCTCGATGTAAAGTCGCTCCATGGCACGATCGGCCATTTCGGAAGAATAGAAGGCGAAGCGGTTTCGGCCATGCTCTTTGGCGCCATACATGGCACTGTCCGCCGCCTTGATCATGTCGTTGAAATCGGTGGCATTGTCCGGATAGACGGCAATGCCGATGCTGGCCGAGACACTGAGACGCTCGTGTTCGAGTTCGACAACCGAGCGGATTTCGCACAGCAGCTTCTCGGCCAGGCTGGCGCAATCTTCGAGTCGGGAGACTTCTGGCACGACCACCAGAAACTCATCGCCGCCGAGCCGGATGGCGGTGTCGGTCCGCCGCAATACGCGGACGATACGTCGCGCGACTTCGCTCAGTAGTTGGTCGCCGGTCGCGTGGCCCATTGTGTCGTTGATCAGTTTGAATCCGTCGAGGTCGATGAACAACACTGCCATGCGACTGCGGTTCTGGTTGGCGCGTTCGATTTCCTTCTCGATCGTGTCTTCGAGCATATTGCGGTTGCCCAGACCGGTCAGCGTGTCGTGAAAAGCCAGGTGGTTGATTTGCGCTTCGGCACGACGCAAGGCGCCGGTGTCGGAGATGGCCAGCACATAGTTGCCGACCTGCCCCTGCGCATCGCGCACGACGCACAGGTGTTGCCATGAGGGCAGCAGGGTGCCGTCCTTGCGCACACAGGCGACTTCGCCGCTCCAGAAGTCTGAGCCGCTTTCCTTCAGTTTGGCGGCAAGCCTGTCGTCGTGGCGTCGGGCGTAGAGGAATTCGTCCGGATCGCGTGTCAGCACATCGCTTTCGGAGTAGCACGTCATCTCGGTGAAGGCCGGGTTGACCGAAACGATACGGCGCTGGGCGTCGAGAATGGCGATCCCCTCGCCGGTGCTGGTAAACACCACGGCCGCCCGTCGTAGATGGTCCTCCTGGCTGCGCTGGGCGGTGACATCGCGGATGACGCCGATGGCGCGGCCCATGCCACCATTCGGGCCGGCAAAGGCGCGGGCGTGGAAATCAAGCCAGCCGTTGCGACCGGTGTCTGGCGCTTCACGTAGTTTGACGGTAGTGCGGATGGCCTCGCCGCGAGTCAGGGCGTCGGCGATGGCGGAACGGTAGGCGGGTTCGATACGCGCCAGAAACCCGCTGTCGGCATCGTCGAGGGACGCTGGCATGTGCCCGAGAATCGCTTCGAACTGCCCCTCGCCGATGAATTCCCTGGCGGCGGCGTCCCATTCCCATACGCCCAGGCCGGCGACGTCGACAGCGAGGCGCAGGCGTTCTTCGCCTCTTTCAACGTCGAGCTCGGCACGGCGGCGCGCCAGGGCCATGCGCACGGTCGCTTGCAGGGCGCGTGTCTCGACAGGTTTGACCAGATATCCGTAGGGGCTGCTTTTTTCGGCCTGATCAAGCATCGACTGGCCCGCGAAAGCGGTCAGGAACAGGACCGGAATATTGTGCTGCTGAAACACCCGGGCTGCCTCGGTACCGTCCATCTTGCCATCGAGATGGATGTCCATGAGGACCAGATCCGGCTTCAGTGACGGCCCATCGGAAACAGCCTGCTCGCCGCTGGACACCACTTTTACCACGGTATGCCCAAAGGATTCGAGTGTCTGGCAAAGATCGAGTGCGACAATGCGCTCGTCTTCAACAATCATGATTCTGCCGTTCATTTTGACTCCTGAGGGGTAGTGCTGATTTTCAGCTCGAATCGGGTGCCGTGCTCTCTAAACACCTGCCATTGCCCGCCGGCCTGGTCACTGAGTAGCGGAATGAGTTGCATGCCGAGCGAGCGGCCTGTCCCTGGCGAGACCTCTGACGGCAGGCCGATGCCATCATCGGCCACGGTGATGGCGCAGTGATCGTCGTCGATCGGCGCGAGTGTGACGTTGATGTGACCGCTGCGCCCGTCCGGAAAGGCGTGTTTGATGGCGTTGGTGACCAACTCGTTGACCAGCAGCCCGCAGGGCACGGCGCGTTGCAGGTTGAGATGCACCGGCTCGGCGGCATTGACGTGCAGGCTGAAACGGGCGGGTCCGCTGCGGTAGCTCTCTTGCAGCAGGGCGCACAGGCGCTGCAGATAGGTGGCCAGGTCGACCTGTGAGAAATCATTGCGTTCATAAAGCAGCTGGTGGATCAGTGCCATTGCCTTGACCCGGCCCTGGCTCTCAGACAGTGCCTGACCGACCGAGGGGTCGGCGTTGCGCGCCTGCAGGTTGAGCAGGCTGGAGATGACCTGCAGGTTGTTCTTCACCCGGTGATGGATCTCGTGCAGCAACACGGTCTTTTCTTCGAGCGAGCGTTCGATCAGTTGCCGGTCGGCCTTGCGCCGGGTAACGTCCTGGATGGTGGCCAACACCATCGTTCCGGTCTCGGTGGGAATCGGGTTGAGCCCGATCTCAACCGGGAATTCGCTACCGTCCTTGCGTCGGGCGTAGAGCTCGCGTCGCCCTGCCATGTCACGCGCGGTCGGATCTGCCAGATAGCCCTGGAACAGCGCGCCATGCGCGCCGCGGTGTCGCTGCGGCATCAGCATCTCGATAATGTTGCCGAGCATCTCGCCGCGGGTGTAGCCGAAAATGTTCTCCATGCCGGTATTGACCAGCACCATGTGACCGTTGGCATCGACCATCGCCAGGCCGTCGGGTGCCGACTCCACCACCTGCCGGAAGCGCTGCTCCGAGCGCTGCAGCGCCGCTTCGCCAGCCTTGCGGTCGCTCACATCGATGGCGCTGTAGATCAGATGGGTGACGGTGCCGCTGTCGTCGTGCACCGGCGAGAGGATCAGGTCGATGGTGAGCACGCTGTCGCCGGCCATGCGTTTTTCAATATCGAAACGCGGCGTGGCGCCCGCAGCGGCACTGCGCACCGCCCGGGCGATGCGGTGGGCGGTCTCCGATTCAAGGTTCCACCAGTAACAGTCCCAGAACTTACGACCGCGCACGTCGTCGAGCGTGATACCGGCGGCTTCAAGAGAGGCGCGATTTGCCTCAAGCACGGTGCCGTCCGGGGCCAGCACGCCGACGAAGGTGAAGATATGGTCGAGAATGCTGTGGGCTTGAGGCGCACTGGCGGGAGCTGGGGCGGGTTCGATCAGCAAGAGCATGTTGCCATCGGCCAGCGGCTGACACCGGCAGCGCAGTAGGTTGCTCGTCGCGGCCGCCGTGCCGGCCATCAGATCTGCGCTCTGAGGCAGGCCTTGCGCTTGTACGCGCTGCAGCAAGGCCATCAGTCCGGCGGGATCCACTGGCGACAGCGTGTCGTAGGGCTGGCCTTGCCATTGTGCATCCGGCTCCGGGAGCAGGCGGGAAAAGGCCGCGTTGGTGTCAGCGTATTGCCCGTGTGCGGTGATCACAGCAGCCGCCATTGGCAACGCCGAAAGCGGCACTGTCGGTGCGCGCTCTATGCCTGTGTCAATCCCGGCAGGCCCGCCCGGTCGGGCTGGCTCGCGTGGGTCCATCAGCATGCTTCTCTCCTGGGGCCCGCCTGTCGTTGCCGATGACCTCATACGGCGGCGGGTCCAGCGGATTCTTGATTGTTTCTTTGCGCCGTCGGGATCGAGCCCGGCAGTCGGTCTGGCGCTTCACTCAGAAGCGCTTCCAGACGGTGTCACTATAGCCGGTTGAGCCAAGCTGGGTAAAATTTGGCCCGCTCTCGATCCGACGAACGGCTGTGTGGTGCGATCGGCTGTTGTTGGGGGCGGATTCCGGATGTCGGACTGTGGTGTACCGGCAACGCCCAGGGGCGTTTGCGCGGTAGAATTCTGCCCCATGAGCACGCCCACCGAACCCCGCTTCATCCATCTTCGCCTGCACACCGAATACTCGATTTCCGACGGGATCGTGCAGGTCGGACAAGCCATTTCCCGCGCTGCTGCCGACGGTATGCCGGCGCTGGGCATTTCCGATCTGGCCAACTTGTTCGGCATGGTCAAGTTCTACAAGGGTGCGCGCGGCAAGGGGGTCAAGCCGATCATTGGCGTGGACGCCTGGATCACCAATGACACTGATCGCGACAAACCCGGCCGGGTGCTGCTGATCTGCCGCAATCGCAAGGGCTATGGCCAGCTGTGCGAGCTGCTGACCGAGGCCTATCGCACCAATAAATACCGCGGCCGCGCCGAGATGCGCGGTGAGTGGTTCGACAAGGGTGCGGCCAGCGACCTGATCTGCCTGTCCGGCGCCATGCTCGGTGATGTTGGCCAGGCGCTGATGAACGGCAATGCTGCGGCGGCCGAGCAATGCGCACGTACCTGGGCGGCACGCTTCCCGGACGGCTATTACATTGAGGTGCAACGGGCCGGGCATCCGGGTGCCGAAACCTATCTGCGTGCCGCGGTGAAGCTGGCTGGCGAGTTGGGCCTGCCAGTAGTGGCGACGCACCCGGTGCAGTTCCTCAACCGCGACGACTTCAAGGCGCATGAGGCGCGGGTGTGCATCTCGCAGGGCTATGTGCTGGCCGACAAGCGTCGGCCGAAAGACTTCACCGAGGAGCAATACCTCAAGAGCCAGGACGAGATGGCCGAGCTTTTTGCCGACCTGCCCGAGGCACTGGCCAACAGCATCGAGATCGCCAAGCGCTGCTCGCTCACCGTGCAGCTGGGCAAGAACTTCCTGCCGCAATTTCCCACGCCCGAGGGGATGACGCTGGACGACTTTCTCGTCGCCGAGGCCAAGGCCGGGCTGGAAGTGCGGCTCAAGGAGCTGTATCCGAACGAGGTCGAGCGCGAGGCCCAGCGTGAGCGCTACTTCGACCGGCTCAAGTTCGAGACCGACACCATCGTGCAGATGGGCTTCCCGGGCTACTTCCTGATTGTGGCGGACTTCATCAACTGGGCCAAACACAATGGTGTGCCGGTTGGTCCGGGGCGGGGGTCGGGTGCCGGTTCGCTGGTGGCCTACAGTCTGCGCATTACCGATCTGGACCCGCTCGAATATGCGCTGCTGTTCGAACGCTTCCTGAACCCCGAGCGGGTCTCGATGCCTGACTTCGATATCGACTTCTGCCAGGACAACCGCTACAAGGTGATCGAGTATGTGCGCGACACATACGGCGCCGACGCGGTGAGCCAGATCGCCACTTTTGGCACCATGGCCTCGAAAGCGGTGGTGCGCGACGTTGGCCGCGTGCTCGATTTACCCTATGGCTTGTGCGATCGACTCTCCAAGTTGATTCCGGTGGTGCAGAACAAGCCGCTGTCGCTCAATGATGCGCGCGACCAGGAACCGCAGATCAACGACTTGATGGCCGACCCCGGCGACGGCGAGTCGATCCAGGAGTTGTGGAGCCTGGCCGAACCGCTCGAAGGTTTGTCGCGCAACGTCGGCATGCACGCCGGTGGCGTGTTGATCGCGCCTGGCAAGCTCACCGACTTCTGCCCGCTCTATATCGCCGACGGCGACGACGCCACGCCGGTGTCGCAGTTCGATAAGGACGACGTTGAGGCGGTGGGGCTGGTGAAGTTCGACTTTCTCGGCCTGCGCAACCTGACCATTCTCGAGCTGGCGGTCGATTATGTCGAACGTCTGTCGGGCGAGCGGCCAGACCTGGCCGGCCTGAGCTTCGATGACCCCGCCGCCTACCAGATCCTGAAAGACGCCAACACCACGGCAATCTTCCAGGTCGAATCGGACGGCATGAAGAAGCTGCTCAAGAAGCTCGGCCCCGACCGCTTCGAAGACATCATCGCTGTGCTCGCGCTCTATCGGCCGGGGCCGCTCGGCTCGGGCATGGTGGACGACTTCATCCTGCGCAAGAAGGGTCAGCAGTCGATCGACTTCTTCGACGACGCGCTCAAGGCCTGCCTGGAACCGACCTACGGCGTGATCGTGTATCAAGAGCAGGTGATGCAGATCTCGCAGATCATCGGCGGCTACACGCTCGGTGGCGCTGACATGCTGCGCCGCGCGATGGGCAAGAAGAAGGCCTCGGAGATGGCGCACCACCGCGAGATCATGCGCGAGGGGGCCAAGAAGCAAGGCTTCGCCGAAGAACTGGCGATGCAGCTGTTCGACCTGATGGAGAAGTTCGCCGAGTACGGCTTCAACAAGTCGCACACCGCGGCCTATGCGGTGGTCACCTACCACACCGCCTGGCTCAAGGCGCACCACTGCGCCGCCTTCATGGCCGCCACGCTGTCGTCGGATCTCGATCAGACCGATACGATCAAGATTTTCTACGAAGACGCGATCTCGCCGGTTAACAAACTGGTCATGCTGCCGCCGGACGTGAATGAATCGGACTACCGCTTCGTGCCGGTTGATCGCAAGACCATCCGCTACGGGCTCGGCGCCATCAAGGGCGCGGGTGAGCCGGCGGTGCGGGCCATCATCAAGGCGCGCGAGGGCAAGCCCTTCACCGATTTGTTCGATTTCTGCGAGCGGGTGGACCGGCGCTCGGTGAATCGCCGGGCGGTTGAGGCGCTGATCCGCGCCGGCGCCTTTGATGCCCTTGATGCTGATCGCGCCAAGCTCATCGCCACGGTGCCGGTGGCCATGGAGGCGGCCGAGCAGATCGCAGCCAATGCCATGCAGGGCGGCCTGTTCGATGCCCTGCCCGACGCTGGCGGGCCGATGGCCGACTACGCCAAGGTGCGGCCGTGGACCGAGCGGGAGCGGCTCAAGGAAGAAAAGACCGCTATCGGCTTCTTCCTCTCCGGCCACCCCTTCAACAGCTTCAAATCCGAGGTGCGCCGCTTTGTGCGTCGCCCGCTGTCGCAGGTGGAGCCCAGCCGCGATCTGGTGACCATGGCCGGTGTGGTGATGGACGTGCGCATGAAGATGACCGCGCGCGGCAAGATGGCTTTCGTGGTGCTCGATGATGGCACGGCGGTGCGTGAGATCTCGGTGTTCAACGAACTGTACGAATCGCGACGCGGCAAAATCGTGGTCGACGAAATCCTGATCGTCGATGGCAAGGTCAGCAATGACGACTTCACGGGCGGCTATCGCATCATCGCCGACAGTTTGATGACACTGGCCGAGGCGCGCGGCCGCTTTGCGCAGCGTCTGGAGATCAGCCTCAATGGCGAGGTGGCCGAGGCCGGCAGTGCAAGCGCGGCGGCCCAGCGTCTGGAAAGCCTGCTCACACCCTACCGCGATGAGTCTTGCCCGGTGCTGGTGCGCTATCGCAATGCCGACGCCGAGGGCGATTTGCCGCTCGGCGCCGGGTGGCGAGTGCGCCTGGAGGATTCCTTGCTCGACAGCCTGCGCGAGTGGCTGCCGGCCGAGGCGGTAGAGGTGCGTTACCGCTGAGTCGGCCGCAGCGTGGTGGGGGCGGTCAGCAAGGCCAGAGTCGTCTCGGCGGTCATCGGCGCACCCATCAGTTGGCCTTGTGCGAGCAGGCAGCCGGCGGCCAGCACGCCGCGACGCTGGCCGTCCGTTTCCACGCCTTCGGCCAGCACTTCGATGCGCATGCTCTGGCCCAGTTCGATCAGCGCGCGCACGATGGCGGCGTCGTCGCCGGTGTGCTCCATGGCCTGAATAAAGCGTCGATCGATCTTCAGGCGGTCGATCTGATAGCGACGCAAGTGCGCCAGTGAGCTGTAACCCACACCGAAATCGTTGATCACCAGATGCACCCCCATGGCCTTGAGTGAATTCAGTGTCGCGGTCACCTCGGGCCCGCCTTGCAGCAGGGTCGATTCACTCAGTTCCAGCTCCAGCCGCGAGGCGGGAATCTGTGTGCGGGCCAGAACTGCTCGCACCTCGTCGACCAAACCCTCCCGGCGAAAATGCAGTGAGGAGAGATTCACCGCGACGCCAACCTCGGTCGCGCCATGCGTTTGCCAGATCGAGAGCTCGTGGCAGGCGTGTTCGAGCACCCAGTAATCCAGGTCGACTATCAGCCCACAGCCTTCGGCGACGGGGATGAAGCTGTCGGGCAGAATGTCACCCAGCACCGGGCTGTGCCAGCGACACAAGGCTTCCATGGCCACCACGCGGCCATCGTCAATGCGCGTTAGCGGCTGGAACAGCAGACTGAGTTCGCCCTTGGCAATGGCGCCGCGCAGGTGGTGCTCCATGTTCAGTCGCTGTTCTGCCCGCGTGTTCATCGCCTCGGTGAAATACCGGAAGGCGTTTCGACCACTGGCCTTGGCGTGGTAGAGCGCGGTGTCGGCATGGTGATGCAGGTCTTTGGCCGAGCCCGCATCGTTCGGGTAGAGCGCGATACCGATGCTGAAGGTTGCTTGTATTCGATGGCCTTCGATCTCGAAGGGTGAATCCAGCGAGGCGAGGATCTTTCGAGCCACTTGTCCGGCCTGCTCTGCATCGACCAGGTCGGTCAGCACCACCATGAATTCATCGCCCGACAGACGTCCGACGCTATCGGACTCGCGCACGCAGCCAGTCAATCGGGCGGCCACTTGTTGCAAAAGAAGGTCGCCGACGGCATGGCCGAAGGTGTCGTTGACCGTTTTGAAACGGTCAAGATCGAGAAACAGCAGGGCCACTACCGCGCGATGGCGCTGGCTTCGATGCAGGGCATGGTTCAGCCGGTCGCTCATCAGGCTGCGGTTGGGCAGGCCGGTAAGTGCGTCGTGTTGGGCGAGGTGAGATATCCGCGCCGCCTCCGTCTTGGCCTCGGTGATGTCGGAGAACACCGCCACGTAGTGGGACACATGGCCGGGTGTATCCTCGACCGCACTGATCGAGAGCCGCTCTGCAAACAGATGGCCGCGCTTGTGACGGTTCCAGATTTCGCCCTCCCAGCGACCGCTGCGGCGAACGCTGTTCCACATGGCGGTATAGAAGGCCGTGTCATGCTGGCCGGAGCGCAACAGCGCCGGACTGTGGCCGATTACCTCGTCCAGACGATAGCCGGTGAGCCGGGTGAAGGCCGGATTGACGCGCAGGATCAGACCTTCGGCCGTGGTGATCATGATTGCGTCGGGGCTGTGCTCGATGGCCTTGTCGGCCAGGCGCAGGCGGGCGTCGGTCTGACGTTGATGGGTCACGTCGGTGATGGCGGTGACCACCGCCGCGCCCGCAAGCACGATGGGGCGAGCGTGCAGCTTGACCCATTGACGGGTGCCGTTGGGCTGAACGATGTTGAATTCAGCTTCGTGGACCTGGCCGTCGGCGAGGCTTTGTTGGGGCGGCAGGCTTGCCGACGGGCAAGCCAAGCCGTTTGTCCGCAGGAACTTCACCGGCGGACGGTCGATATGAAAGGCGTCCATTTGCGCCGGGTCGAGGTCGAATATGTGGGCCGCCGCATCGTTGCTGGCGAGCGTTTGTCCGTTGGACGCACTGATGATCACGCCTTCGTCGAGCGTGGCGATGACGGTGTTGAGTGCGGCGAGGTCGGCACCGGCGTTGTTCATGGTTGCCGCCTCTGCGCGAGTCGATGGCTCGGGCTCGACGTCCATCACGGTTTGTGCCAGCGAGGCGGACACGGCGTGATGCCGGTGCGCGTCCCGCAACATCTGTCGATCGGCGCGGCGACGTTGGATGATCGCGCCCAGCGCCAGCGTTGCCAGTACGCCAACAGTCACGGCACCGGCAATCAGCAGCGGCGGTGCGTCCAGCGTAATCGTGGTGTGGGCCAAGGCCTGGCCCGGCACGACGACACTCAGCACACCGGCGATTGAGCGATGCGCCGCGGGTGATGCGTGTGTGTGGCAGTTGGGTACCGACATGGCAGTGCTCCTTTTAGCCCTCCCAAGTTCATCATCTGCTTGTCGAACGCACGTTTGATTGCGCCATCTCAATAATGCAGGCACAAAAAAACGCGGCCCGAAGGCCGCGTTCTGGGTGCTGCTGAAGGCGTTCGCTTACAGACCGCCGGCGTGCTCGCTCAGGTAGGCGGCGACACCGTCGGTGCTCGGCTTCATACCGGCTTTGCCTTTGTTCCAGCCGGCCGGGCAGACTTCGCCGTGTTCTTCGGTGAATTGCAGCGCGTCGACCACGCGCAGCATTTCGTCGATGTCGCGACCCAGCGGCAGGTTGTTGACCACCTGGTGCTGAACCACGCCGTCCTTGTCGATCAGGAAGGAGCCGCGCAGGGCGACGCCGCCTTCGGCTTCCACGTCGTAGGCGCGGCAGATTTCGTGCTTGATGTCAGCCACCAGGGTGTAGCCGACGGGGCCGATGCCGCCATTGGCGACCGAGGTGTTTTTCCAGGCCAGGTGCGAGAACTGGCTGTCGATGGACACGCCCAGCACTTCGACGTTGCGCTTCTTGAACTCTTCGAGGCGGTGATCGAAGGCGATCAGCTCGGACGGGCAGACGAAGGTGAAGTCCAGCGGGTAGAAAAACACCACGGCGTACTTGCCTTTGGTGACGTCCGAGAACGTGATGTCCTTGATTTCGTTGTTGCCGAGGACTGCGGTTGCGGTGAAATCGGGGGCTTTCTTGCCGACCAGAACTGCCATGGTTTGCTCTCTCTTATAAGTGGGTGAATGAATTCGTGATTATCCCGACCTCACACCGATAGCGTCAAACGCAGTCAATGTCGAGTCGTGGCTCGCAGCGTAACAGATCGACGGCGATGCCCCTGCCTACGCGGCGTCGGGGGGCGTCGCGCTCAGTTGCCGGGCGCGTTCAAGCGCTTCGTTCAGGGTGTGGGTGAGATTGTCTTCGCCAATTGTCTTGAGGAAGCCCGAGCGCTGGACCAGCGAGCGGGGTTGCGCATTGAGCTCGCACAGCACAAGGGAGGCGCCGTGTTTGGCGAGGGTGCGATGCAGGTTCTGCAAAATTTCGAGGCCGGTGGTGTCGATGTTGATGAGCTTGTCCATGTTCAGCACGATCACCGATGGATGGCTGTCGGCTGCCGCGAGCAGGGCCTCAAGCTTGTTGGCAGCGCCAAAAAACAGGCTGCCGAAAATACGGAAGACCTGGATTTTGCCGGCCAGTGCGTTGTCAGCCGCGTCGGCCAGGGGGACGGGCTCGATCCGGGTCAGGTCGGACATGCGGTGAATGAAGAACAGGCTGGCCAGCACCAGACCGAGCTCTACGGCGAGGGTGAGGTCGAAGACCACGGTGATGAAGAAAGTCGACAGCAAAATGGTGCGATAGGCCACCGAGAAGCGGGTGAGTGTCTTGAACGCATGCCACTCGCCCATGTGCACCGACACCATCACTACGATGGCCGACAGGGTGGCGAGCGGGATGTGGTGCGCCAGCGGTGCCAGGGCCAGTACTGTCGCCAGCAATACGAGCGAGTGAATGATGCCCGCGACGGGTGTCCGACCGCCGCTGCGCACATTGGTGGCCGTGCGGGCAATCGCGCCGGTGGCGGCAAAACCGCCGAACAGGGGTGCGATGAGGTTGGCGACGCCTTGGGCGAGCAGTTCCTGATTGGGGTCGTGACGATCGTCGATCTGGCCGTCGGCGACGCGGGCCGAGAGCAGGGACTCGATCGCGCCGAGCATGGCGATGGTTAGCGCGGGGGCAATCAGCTTGCCCAGATTCGACAGATCGAGGTCGGGGAAGGCGAGTGCGGGCACAGCCTGCGGGATGCCGCCAAAGCGCGAGCCGATGGTATCGACGGGCAGGCCGAACACTGCGGTGACAGCGGTGCCGATCACCAGCACACCGAGCGGGCCGGGCAGGCGGCGCATCCAGCGGACGCGCTGGGCCAGCCGGTTCCAGCCAATGAGCAGGGCGAGGGAGGCAGTGGCGAGAGTGACGGTGGGCAGATGAGTGCTGCCAAGCGCGCCAGCCAGAGTGCTGATCTTGCCGAAGAACTCGCCCGGTAGCTGGTCGATCTTGAGGCCGAGGAAGTCTTTGATCTGAGAAAGGAAAATGACTACCGCAATGCCATTGGTGAAGCCGATGACCACCGAGATGGGGATGAAGCGAATCATGTTGCCGAGGCGGAAAGCGCCCATGGCGATGAGGATCAGTCCGGCCAGCATGGTGGCGATGAGCAGGTTGGCCACGCCGTAGTCGGCCACGATGGCGTAGATGATCGGGATGAAGGCGCCGGTCGGGCCGCCGATCTGTACCCGTGAGCCGCCGAGCAGCGAGATCAGGAGGCCGGCGACAATCGCCGTCCAGATGCCGGCCGTGGGCGACATGCCCGAGGCAATGGCAAAGGCCATGGCCAGCGGCAGGGCCAGCACGCCGACGGTGATGCCGGCCCCGGCGTCTCCCATCAGCTGCGCGCGGTCGTAGCCGGGCAGTGTGTCGAGCAAACGGGGGCGAAAGCGCATCGAGTCTCTCAGGCGTCGGGTACGACGGTGAAGTCGGTGGGCAGCGGATCGGGCAGGGCCACCTCGGTCACGGTGACCCGGGCGACCTTGGCTTTGGGCGGGCCCTGATGACACCAGGCGACAAACGATTCGAGCATGTACTCCGTGCCGATGGCCAGCGCCTCGACCGAGCCGTCGGCGGTATTGCGCACCCAGCCGCGCACGCCGAAGCGGGTGGCGGCCTCGGCCGCCGAGGCGCGATACCACACCCCCTGGACCGTGCCGGTGATGACCAGGCGCTGGGCGATGGGTTGGCTCATGACTTGTCGGCCGCGGCCTTCTTGGCCAGCTGGATGCGGCGCAGTTCGATGACGCCCCAGAAGTCGAGCACCAGGCCAACGGCCACCATGGCGATGGCCTGGGTGGTGGAGCTGGGGATACCGTCCAGCAGCGCCATGTCGGCGATCAGGTAGAGCGCGCCAAGCACGGCGATGATGGAGCCGACGATGTGCAGGCCGATCCACTTGGCCATGTTGCCGCCTTTGGTATCAATCTTTCCGTTGGTTTCGCTCATGGATCACTTCACTCGCATGCCGGGCGTCGCGCCCGCGTCGGGGGAGAGGATGAACAGACCCGGCGTGGCACCGGTGTCGTCGGAGGCGGCCAGCACCATGCCCTCGCTCATGCCGAACTTCATCTTGCGCGGGGCGAGGTTGGCCACCATCACGGTGAGCCGGCCGACCAGCGTGGCCGGGTCGTAGGCCGACTTGATGCCGGCAAACACCTGGCGCGGCTTGGACTCGCCGATGTCGAGTTGCAGGCGCAGGAGTTTGTCGGCGCCTTCGACATGCTCGGCCGAGACAATTTTGGCAATGCGCAGGTCGACCTTGGTGAAGTCGTCGATGCCGATGTGCGCATCGGCCGTGGTCGCTGCCTGCGCGTCTTTTTGCTGCGCTTCGGCGTGGCGCTGGCGACTGCTCGCTTCGGACGCCGGTGCGGGGGCGAGCGAGGTTTTGTTGGCGTCGATGAGCGCGTCGATCTGCTTGCGCTCGACGCGCGTCAGCATGTGGCTGTATGGGGCGATGGCATGGCCGGCAGGCAGGGTGTCGGTGAGTTGCGACCAGCGCAGCGGCGGGATGTCGAGGAAGGCTTCGATCTGCTCGGCCACCGTCGGCAGAATCGGCTTGAGCAGGCCGGCGAGCACGCGGAACTGGTTGAGCGCGGTGCTGCACACCATGTGCAGGCGCTCGGTGTTGGCCGGATCTTTGACCAGCTCCCAGGGCTTGTGATCGTTTACGTATTGGTTGGCGGCATCGGCCAGACGCATGATCTCGCGCAGCGCGCGGCTGTAGTCGCGGGCTTCAAAGGCGCGGGCGACTTCGCCTGCCTCGATGCTGCTGCGGTAAGCGGCCATCGCGTCGAGGTCTGGCGCGGCCAGCTTGCCGTCAAAGCGCTTGGTGATGAAACCGGCGCAGCGGCTGGCAATGTTGATGAACTTGCCGACCAGGTCGGAATTGACCTTGGCGATCATGTCGTCGAGGTTGAGGTCGACGTCTTCCATGGTGCCGTTGGACTTGGCGGCGAAGTAGTAGCGCAGCCAGGCCGGGTTGAGTTTTTGCTCGGTGTAGGAGCGGGCAGTGATGAAGGTGCCGCGGCTCTTGCTCATCTTGGCGCCGTCGACGGTCAGGAAGCCGTTGACCGCGAGCTGCGTGGGCGTGCGGTAGCCGGCGAAGTGCAGCATGGCCGGCCAGAACAGGGCGTGGAAGTAGAGGATGTCCTTGCCGATGAAGTGCACCAGCTCGGTGCCATGCTTGGCTGCGGCGGCGGTGTCGATGAAGCGCTCGACGTCGATGCGGCCGGTCTTGTCGGCCAGGTGCTTGAAGCTGGCGAAATAGCCGATCGGCGCGTCCAGCCACACATAAAAGTACTTGCCTGGCGCGCCGGGGATCTCGAAGCCGAAGTAGGGCGCGTCGCGGGAGATGTCCCAGTCCGACAACTTGTTTTCGCCCGGCTCGCCGAGCCATTCCTTCATTTTGTTGCTGGCTTCTGATTGCAGGCGACGCGCGCCGTTGGCGTCGCTGCCTTGTGTCCAGTCGCGCAGGAAGTCGACCGCGCGCGGGTCGGAGAGCTTGAAGAAGTAATGCTCGGAACTGCGCATCTCGGGCTTGGCGCCGGAGACCGCGGAGACCGGGTTCTTGAGATCGGTCGGCGCGTAGGCGGCGCCGCACACTTCGCAGTTGTCGCCGTACTGGTCGAGTGCGCCGCATTTGGGGCATTCGCCCTTGATGAAGCGGTCGGGCAGAAACATGGCTTTGACCGGATCGTAAAACTGCTCGATCGAGCGCGTTTCGATCAGGCCGGCCCCCTGCAGCTTGCCGTAGATGTCCTCGGCAAACTGGCGGTTCTCGGCGCTGTGCGTGGAGTGGTAGTTGTCGAAGGTGACGTCGAAGTCGGTGAAGTCGCGCAGGTGCTCGCCATGCACGCGGTTGATGAGTGCCTCGGGCGTGATGCCTTCTTTCTCGGCGCGCAGCATGACCGGTGTGCCGTGGGTGTCGTCTGCACAGACGTAATGCACGGTGTGCCCCTGCATGCGCTGGTAACGCACCCAGATGTCGGCCTGGATGTAGCCGACCAGATGGCCGAGGTGGATATCGCCGTTGGCGTAGGGCAGGGCGTTGGTGACGAGGATCTGGCGCGACATGGTTTCCTGCGGCGGCGGTCAAAGACCGCAAGTTTAGCAAAGGCGGGCGGGTTCGCGGCGGCTTGACGGCCGTTCGGCGCACGTTGCACCGTCAATCGTGTGATGGCTCAGGGTAGCGGCGTGAGGAAAAGTTCGACCCGGCGGTTGCGGGCACGCCCCTCGGGAGTGTCGTTGTCGGCAACCGGTTCGGCTTCGCCCCGGCCTTCGGCGTTGAGCCGGGTGGGGTCGATGCCGCCTTGGTCGATGAGCGCATTGCGCACGGTTTTGGCTCGGGCGCGGGATAGCTGCATGTTGTAGCCCTCGCGGCCAGTGCTGTCGGTGTGACCGATGATGCGTACCATCAGGCCGGGGTGTTGATGCAGGATGGTGCTGATTCGACCAAGCAGGGCGACAAAGCGAGGTGATGGTGCGGTGCTCTCGCTGTCAAAGACGGCGTCGTCTTCGAGAGTCAGCTGCAGCGTGTTGTCGGGTGTCGTTTGCACGCGGATCTTGCCGGCCTGCGTGTCGGCGGCCAGGGCGTTGATGATGGGCTGCCAGTCGAAGATGCGTCGCGTGGCGTGTTCGGCGGTGATGTCGATGGTTTGTGAGTCGCTCGTGGGCGCTTGCGTGGCACAGCCGGCAAGCACGCTGGCTGTGAGTGTCAGGGCAAGTAGGTGAGGGCGGATACGGCGCATTAGGCTGACTGGATAAGGGGTTTGAGGCGGTGGCGAGCCACCGGTGTGGGGGCGAAGGATAACCCTGTTTGCGTCAGGGGAGGCGAATGTGGCCGGCTTCGGTATGATGCGCTTGTTGGGCAAAACGGATTGCCCGTTGCATGTGTGGAGTCAGGATGGAAATCGATCGGGATCAGATTCAGGCGGCGCTCAAGAACGTGGTCGACCCCAATACGGGAAAGGACTTCGTGAGCAGTCGCTGTATTCGCGACGTGGCCGTCGATGGCGGCAAGGTGACCGTGGCGGTCGAGCTGGGTTACCCGGCGCGCAGCCAGGAAGACGCGCTCCGCGCGCTGCTGACCGAGGCCGTGAGCCAGGTGGCTGGCGTGAGCGCAGTGGAAGTCACTTTGAATACCAAAGTCGTCGCGCATGCGGTGCAGCACGGCGTGAAACTGCTGGCCGGGGTGAAGAACATCATCGCTGTGGCTTCCGGCAAGGGCGGCGTGGGCAAGAGCACCACCGCGGTCAATCTGGCGTTGGCACTGGCCGCCGAGGGCGCCCGCGTGGGGATTCTTGACGCGGATATCTATGGCCCTTCGCAGCCGCAGATGCTCGGTCTGCAAGGCGCGCAGCCGGCCTCGCCGGATGGCAAGACGCTGACGCCGATCGAGGCCTTCGGCGTGCAGGCCATGTCGATCGGCTTCCTGGTGGATGTTGAAACGCCGATGGTGTGGCGCGGCCCGATGGCCACGCAGGCACTCAAGCAGTTGTTGACCGAAACCAACTGGGCCGATCTGGACTATCTGATCGTCGATATGCCGCCGGGCACCGGCGACATTCAGCTCACCTTGTCGCAGAGCGTGCCGTTGACCGGTGCGGTCGTGGTGACCACGCCGCAGGACATCGCGCTGCTCGATGCGCGCAAGGGGGTGAAGATGTTCGAGAAGGTTGGCGTGCCGATTCTGGGCGTGGTCGAAAACATGAGTCTGCACATCTGTTCGAACTGCGGGCACGAATCACATATTTTCGGTACCGGCGGTGGTCAGAAAATGTGTGACGACTACAACATCGCCTTTCTCGGTGGTTTGCCGCTGGATATGCAGATCCGTACCGAAGTGGATGCGGGTCGTCCGACCGTGGTGGCGGAGCCTGACGGGCGCATCGCCGGCCTGTATCGCGAGATCGCGCGCAAAGTGGCTGGCAGCGTGGCTGTTCGTGCCAAGAACATGACGCACAAGTTCCCGAATATCGTGGTGCAAAACACCTGAACCGACGATCGACCTTGATTCGCCCCGCAGCAAAGCTAGAATAGGCCGCTTTATTATTCAGCGACGCGCCCGTGGGGCGGGTCTGACCGGAGTGTGAGGATGTCCATCAAGTCGGACAAGTGGATTCGCCGCATGGCGCAGGAGCACCAGATGCTCGAGCCGTTCGCGCCCGAGCTGGTGCGCGAAAACGATAGCGGCAAGATTGTGTCGTATGGCACCTCGAGCTATGGCTACGATGTGCGCTGCGCCAACGAATTCAAGATCTTCACCAATATCAACTCGACCATCGTCGATCCGAAGAACTTCGATTCGGGCAACTTCGTCGATTTCGTTGGCGATGTGTGCATCATCCCGCCAAACTCCTTCGCACTGGCGCGCACGGTTGAGTACTTTCGTATCCCGCGCAATGTGCTGACTGTGTGTCTGGGCAAGAGCACCTACGCGCGCTGCGGCATCATTGTTAACGTGACGCCGCTTGAGCCCGAGTGGGAAGGCCATGTGACGCTGGAGTTCTCCAACACCACGCCGCTGCCGGCCAAGATCTACGCCAACGAAGGCATCGCACAGATGCTGTTCTTCGAGTCGGACGAAGTCTGCGAGACGTCGTACAAGGATCGCGGCGGCAAGTACTTCGGCCAGAAAGGCGTCACGCTGCCGAAGATCTGATGCTTCTTGTGCCGACGTGCTCGCCGCGTCGGCCTATGCGACAAACCATCACCGCATCGCGGTACGATGTGCCCGCGGTCATAGCACTGCGGGCTTTCTTCTTTTCAGGGGGCGAGGATGCGTTTCCAGTTTCCGATCATCATCATTGACGAAGACTTCCGCTCGGAAAACACCAGCGGTTTTGGCGTTCGCGCCCTGGCCAAAGCGATCGAGGGCGAAAGCATCGAGGTGCTTGGTGTTACCAGTTACGGTGATCTGGCTTCGTTTGCCCAGCAGCAGAGCCGGGCGTCGACCTTTATCGTGTCGATCGATGATGAGGAATTCAACTCGCCAGAAGCGACGGCCAAGGCCATCGACGATCTGCGAAAGTTTGTGGTGGAGATCCGTTTTCGCAACGCCGACATTCCGATCTTTTTGTACGGTGAAACGCGCACCTCTCGGCACATCCCGAACGACGTGCTGCGCGAGATGCACGGCTTCATCCACATGTTCGAGGACACGCCCGAGTTCATCGCGCGCTATGTGGTGCGCGAGGCGAAGAGCTACCTCGACAGTCTGGCACCGCCCTTCTTTCGCGCGCTGACGCACTACGCCGCTGATGGTTCGTATTCGTGGCATTGCCCGGGGCACTCGGGCGGCGTGGCCTTCCTGAAGAGCCCGGTGGGGCAGATGTTCCACCAGTTCTTTGGCGAAAACATGCTGCGCGCCGACGTGTGCAACGCAGTGGATGAACTGGGCCAGCTGCTCGACCATACAGGTCCGGTGGCCGCGTCCGAACGTAATGCGGCGCGAATTTTTCATTGCGATCACCTGTACTTCGTCACCAACGGAACCTCGACCTCCAACAAGATGGTGTGGCATTCCACCGTGGCGCCGGGCGACGTGGTGGTGGTGGATCGCAACTGCCACAAGTCGATCCTGCATTCGATCATCATGACGGGTGCGGTGCCGGTCTTTTTGACGCCGACGCGAAACCATTACGGCATCATCGGCCCGATTCCGCTTGAAGAGTTCAAGATCGAGAACATTCGCAAGAAAATCGCGGCGAACCCGTTTGTGAGCAAAACGGCCGCGAAGAACCCGCGCATTCTCACCATCACACAATCGACCTACGACGGGGTGCTGTACAACGTCGAGGCGATCAAGGAGATGCTCGACGGCGAGATCGATACCTTGCACTTCGATGAAGCCTGGCTGCCGCACGCCGCGTTCCATGATTTTTATGGTGACTATCACGCCATCGGCGAGGACCGCCCGCGCTGCAAGGAGTCGATGATCTTTTCAACCCAGTCGACCCACAAGATGCTGGCCGGCCTGTCGCAGGCCTCTCAGATTCTGGTGCAGGACTCCGACGAACGACAGCTTGATCGCGACATCTTCAACGAAGCGTATCTGATGCACACCTCGACCTCGCCGCAGTATTCGATCATCGCGTCCTGCGATGTGGCCGCGGCGATGATGGAACCGCCGGGCGGGCCGGCGCTGGTCGAGGAGTCGCTCGCTGAGGCGCTCGATTTTCGCCGCGCCATGCGCAAGGTGGACGATGAATTCGGCGATGACGACTGGTGGTTCAAGGTCTGGGGGCCGGAGTACCTGTCGGACGATGGCATCGCCGAGCGCGAAGACTGGATGTTGAAGGCCGGGGAGCGTTGGCACGGCTTTGGCGACCTCGCGCCGGGCTTCAATATGCTCGATCCGATCAAGGCGACGCTGATCACCCCCGGGCTGGATGTCGATGGCGATTTCGCCGAGTGGGGTATTCCGGCGGGTGTGCTCACCAAGTATCTGGCCGAGCACGGCATCGTGGTCGAAAAGACCGGGCTGTACTCCTTCTTCATCATGTTCACCATCGGCATCACCAAGGGCCGCTGGAACACGCTGGTGACCGAGTTGCAGCAGTTCAAGGACGATTTCGACCGCAACCGCCCGCTGTGGCGGGTCATGCCAGAGTTCATTGCCAAGCATCCGCGCTATGAGCGCGTGGGGCTGAAGGATCTGTGCATGCAGATCCACGCCTTCTACCAGATGCACGATGTCGCCAGGCTGACAACCGAAATGTATCTGTCGGACATGGTGCCGGCGATGCGCCCGACCGACGCCTTTGCCAAGACGGCCCATCGAGAAGTGGATCGTGTGCCCATCGATGACCTCGAAGGCCGCGTCACCAGCGTGCTGCTGACGCCCTATCCGCCGGGCATCCCTCTGCTGATTCCGGGCGAGCGGTTCAATGCGACGATCGTGCGCTATTTGAAATTTGCGCGCGCGTTCAACGTGGGTTTTCCCGGCTTCGAAACGGACATCCACGGCCTGGTCAAAGCCGATGTGAATGGACAGACCAGCTACTGCGTGGATTGCGTGATTCAGGATTGACCTCGCCACGCCCCCGGCAATTTTGCTTGGGGCGTGGTGTGGCGCTTAGTTGACGCGTCGGTAGTCGACAAAATCTGCCGCGTGGTCATTGTCCGCATTCCGGCTTTGGTGGCGGCGCGCAGTTTCTTCGAACGCCGAGCGGTCAAAAGCGGGGAAGAAGGCGTCGCCGTCAATGGTAGCGTCCACTTCGGTCAGCATGAGGCGATCGGCCAGCGGTAAGGCCAGCGCGTAGATCTGCGCGCCGCCAATAACAAAGAGTTGTTGGTGGTCGACGCAGGCTGCGATCGCCGCCGCCAGGCTATCGACCACATGCGCACCGGGCGCCGCGTAGCCGGGATCGCGGCTGATCACGATATTTGTACGACCAGGCAACGGCCGGCCAAGCGACTCCCAGGTTTTGCGTCCCATCACAATCGGGTGTCCCAGCGTGGCGGCCTTGAAATGTGCGAGATCGGCCTTCAATCGCCATGGCAAGGCGTTGTCCTTGCCAATGGCGCCGTTGGCTGCGACCGCGGCAATCAGGACAACTTGGGGGGGGCTCATACGGCCACCGGCGCAGAAATATGCGGGTGCGGCTCGTAGCCTTCTAGCGAAAAATCTTCGAAGCGGAAGGCGAACACGTCGGTTACGTCTGGGTTGATTCGCAGCGTCGGCAAGGGGCGGAGTTCACGGGAAAGCTGGAGGCGTGTTTGCTCCAGGTGGTTCTTGTAGAGATGGCAGTCGCCACCGGTCCACACAAAGTCACCCGGTTTAAAGCCACACACCTGCGCCACCATCAGCGTCAGCAACGCGTACGACGCAATATTGAAAGGAACCCCGAGGAATATGTCGGCGCTGCGCTGATATAGCTGGCACGACAGACGTCCATCGGCCACATAAAACTGAAACAGGGCGTGGCAGGGCGGTAGCGCCATGCGATCCACGTCCGAAGGGTTCCACGCCGATACCAGGTGACGGCGTGAATCGGGTGAGTTCTTCAGTCCTTCGACAAGCTGGCGGATCTGGTCGATTTCGCCGCCGTCGCGAGCGGGCCAGTGACGCCATTGATGACCATACACCGGGCCGAGGTCGCCGTTCTCGTCTGCCCACTCGTTCCAGATCGAGACACCATTGGACTTGAGGTATTCGATATTGGTGTCGCCCGCCAGAAACCACAGGAGCTCATGAATAATCGACCGGACATGCAGTTTTTTGGTGGTCAGGAGCGGGAAACCTTGGGCCAGGTCAAACCGCATCTGGTGGCCGAAAACCGATAGTGTGCCGGTGCCTGTCCGGTCAGATTTGTCATGGCCGTGGTCAAGCACATGCTGCATGAGGTCAAGATACTGTTGCATTCGAGCAATTCACCGGTTCTTTAAAGGATGGTCGATTGTACCGCGGCCCAGCCCGTCGGGTAGGGGCTGCGACACGTCTGGACGACCGGGAAAAACAGCGTCGTCTGCTGAGTTTTGTGTGAAATAATGCTCGAAACGACAATGAGATGCGGACTGTTTCCATGAGTGCCACATGTTCCTGAATGCATCGACTCCCTCACCGGAATCGTCTCAGCGTCTGGACGAAGTCCGCTGGCGTCTGGACGCTCTGCCGACGAATGAACCGGGTCTGGCGCTCGACGAAATCGCCGCGGGCGCCGAGTTAATGCTTGATGGTGCTGAATGGCCGCTGGATCAACTTGTGTCCGCGTTGCGCCAGTTTGACGAATCCGCGCAGGCGGTCATTCGGCAGGCCGCGCAGGGCTTTGTTCAATCTAGCGTATTGGGTTCTGCGCGTGGAGCGGTGCTTCACGCTGCGTCGACACGTGCGTTCCGGGCGATTGCCAGGGTGGGCCAATCCGTTTTGCAGCGACAGCGCTATTCGGAAGCAATTTCTTCAAGTGTCGCTGCCGAGATGGCCGCGCGACTGATGCGTGCAGAGGCAAGTCGCCTGAAGTGGGCGCATTTGCTCTACGGCCCGTTCGATAGCGGCTTGTGGCAACAGATGGGCTCGGTATTTCTTGAGGCTGAGGAAGACGGCCGCCTGATGTTGCCGGTCCGCCTGCGTCAGGGGAGAGACACCGAAACCTCGACCTACCGCGAGTACCTGCGCGCTGTGGCTTTGCAGTGTTCGGGCCTTGAGCAAATGCCCGTCGAGCACATCGACGTAGCCGATCGGTTGATCCAGCACCTGCTGCCCGCGCTTCATCTTGGGGCAGGGCCAGTCGAAGGCGCTCGTTTTATTGTGTCGCCAATGCTGGGCGGTGAGCCGCGACGCCTCATCAAGGCCGTCTCGGAAGGTGAGCCCACGTGGTATTTCTCCCCCCTTTTGGCAGAGCGAGTGTTTTCCGAGTTGGAAGTGATGCTCGGAAAAGGTGTCGTGCCCGGCGGTCTGGGCGCTGGGCCTGGCGCTAAAGACCACATTGCGGCGTGTATCCGCCATTTTCGGCGCACTTGGTATGACACGCCGTCGGCGCGACGCCATCGCCGCCACCTTATGGGCGGAAAGCTGTCGGCTGTCAGGGGCTTCGACTCCTTTAGTCAGGTAATCTCTGGCGGCGAGGCGGTGGCATTGATGTCCTGGGACTTGCAAGATGTCAGCGTTGGTGGTTTGGGGGCCGTCGCGCCAGTTTCCGAATATGGCATGCCTCGCATCGGTGAGCTAATAGCGATGCGATCTGAAGATGCCGTAACGTGGCGACTCGGTCTGGTGAGACGAATCCAGCGGGGCGACATCACCCGAGCCTTGGTCGGCGTGGAAACCTTTGCGCTCGATCCCCGTGCGGTCAAGGCGGACGATGGGCGCTCTCCGCTCGATGTTCTTCTGTGCGACCCCTTGCGACGCGGTTCTCACTTGAGAGTGGCAGCGCCTGCTGGCGCACTGCGCCCTGGCGCTCCGCTGTTTGTTGCCGAAGATGGCGTCATTCAAAAACTCAAACCCTTGGGCAGTGTATGGCGTGGGCACGAGTTTGAAGTACGCACCTACATCGCTGTTTAGTCCGACGCACCGTGTTTTGTTGGTAGTGCGTGCTTGTTCATGGCGCGCCAAAGTCGTTGTTGTTCAGGTAGGCAAGCGTCGTTTTGCGCGTTTGGAAATAAAGTAGGGGTTGGGTGTTGACAGGTTTTTTGTGGTGTCTATAATTCGCACCTCGCTTGAACGCAAACGCGTTTTGAGCGGCCCCGGAAGGAGTCGGAAACGAGCTTGAGGGGGTTGACGAGGTGGAA
>JAPWHF010000049.1 GCA_027214125.1 Zoogloeaceae bacterium G21618-S1 | reverse complement strand
GATGCTGTTGGTGTCATTGACGGCCACCGGCACGGAGTCGGTGATCTGGATGTCGAGGCTGCCGCTGCTGGTCGCGCCCAGGTCGTCGGTGACGATCAGCGGGATGGCGTCGAGCACCGGGGCGTTGCTGCTCTGGATGTTCGGGTCGTAGGTGTAGCTGACTACGCCGGTGCCGGGGTTGAAGCCGGTGAGCACCAGGGTGCCTTCGCCGGTGTTGATGCTCACCGGGGTGCTGCCCAGGTTGCCCAGTTGGGCTTCGGTGACGGTGGTGCCGCCGACGCTGAGGCTTTGCAGCCCGGCCGGGGTGTCGATCGTGAAGCTGCCCGGCATCGGGCCGTCGGTCTCGGCCACGGTGCGGTCGCCATCGGCTTGACCCGGGGCGTTGGTGTCGGGGATGTCGATGGTGGGGTCGCCATCGGTGTGGCCGTTGATGGTGATCTCGAGCGTGGCGGTGGTGCTGGTGCCGTCGCCGTCGGTGAGCGTGTAGGTGTAGCTGTCGGT
>JAPWHF010000048.1 GCA_027214125.1 Zoogloeaceae bacterium G21618-S1 | reverse complement strand
ACCAGCTTTGGGTCTCGGACTTCACCTATGTCTCGACCTGGCAGGGCTGGCTGTACGTGGCCTTCGTGGTCGATGTCTTTGCCCGGCGCATCGTGGGTTGGCGGGTGAGCAGTTCGATGAGCACCGACTTCGTCCTCGACGCACTGGAGCAGGCTTTGTACGCGCGCCAACCCGATGCGGAGGAAGCCTTGATCCATCACTCGGACCGCGGATCGCAGTACGTGTCGATCCGCTACAGCGAACGGCTCGCCGAGGCTGGCATCGAGCCGTCAGTGGGCAGCAAGGGCGACAGCTACGACAACGCCCTGGCCGAGACCATCAATGGCTTGTACAAGGCCGAGATGATCCACCGGCGGGCACCCTGGAAAACCAAGGGGTCGGTCGCGCTGGCAACGCTCGAATGGGTCGCCTGGTTCAACCACCACAGGCTGCTCGAACCGATCGGGTATATCCCGCCTGCAGAGGCTGAGGCAAACTACTACAGGCAACTCGCCAGTGAGGC
>JAPWHF010000047.1 GCA_027214125.1 Zoogloeaceae bacterium G21618-S1 | reverse complement strand
CCCGGGCCCGCGCCCAGTACCAGCATGTCGCACTCGATGTCGGCGCCACCGGCATGGCTGCCTGCGGCCGGTGCGGCCACGGCGGCTTGCGCCGGTGCGGCAGCGGCTGCGGGTGCCGCAGCGGCAGTAGCGCCCGCCGCAGCAAGCTTGATCAGCACCGTGCCTTCGGAGACCTTGCTGCCGACTTCGACCAGGACTTTCTTGACCACGCCAGCGGCGGTGGAGGGGACGTCCATGGTGGCTTTGTCGGATTCGAGCGTGACGATGGCGTCATCGACGGCGATGGTGTCGCCGACTTTGACGTAGAGCTCGATCACCGGCACCGAGTCGTAGTCGCCGATATCCGGCACTTTGACTTCGACCACACCACCACCCGCCGTGGCGGGCGCGGCCGCTGGTGCGGCTGCGGGGGCAGGGGCGGCTGCAGCGGCCGGGGCCGCCGATGCCGTTGCACCGGCGGCCTCGACAACGATCAGCACGCTGCCTTCGGCCACACGGTCGCCGAGGGCGATCTTGACTTCCTTGATCAC
>JAPWHF010000046.1 GCA_027214125.1 Zoogloeaceae bacterium G21618-S1 | reverse complement strand
ACGTTAGAGGCTCTATGAAACTCACTCACCTTTTCTTTCCGATTGCCCTCTCATGTCTCATTCCTTGCGTCCATGCAGGCGAGCCCTCGGATTTGAACGCGGCACTTCCTGTATTTCGCGCGGATGAACAGCGAACTCAGGCAATAACTCAATTTGCCACGCTAGGTAAGGCGAATGATATTGATGCGATGCTTTCCATGGTTGTCCCTGCCGCGCGCGCTGCTGAGGGTGACAAAGAAATGAGAAGGTGGTTATCTGAGGTAGTTGCCCCGTTCTTTGCTACCTTTGATCGTCTGCACACATACAAATATATCGAGCCTCGAACGATGCCGGACAACAGCACCGGCTACCGCTACTACACATATTTCATAAACACATCAGGCACTGAAGTCCCCTTCGATATCATTGTGATGGAGGTCGATAAGAAAACCTTGGTAGCCAACTTCAATGCACGCGGTTGCATTAAGGGCAAGCACCCCATCTGCAAATAAATTATGCCTCCGCAGCCTCTAACTCATCATTCCACCGGACCTGCGCAAAAAGCCGCGCAGGCCTGTGAATTCAAACGTT
>JAPWHF010000045.1 GCA_027214125.1 Zoogloeaceae bacterium G21618-S1 | reverse complement strand
GTCATCGTCGGCCAACTCTTTACCGGCGAAGAACGCCCGCCCTTCAGCGCCGGCCACGACTCCAGCGCCAACCACCCCGGCGTCATCAGCGGCTGGATAAGCCATAATCATGACGCCGGCTTCAACCAATGGCTGGCTGACGACGCGCCCGGCCAGCTGCGCACCCGTCGGGCGAGCAGCCGCGCCAACAGCCAGTTGGGTCTCGGCCACCTGATTCATCATCACCCGCTCAGCGCCACGCGCGGCCCCTGGCGAGGCAGTGGCTTCGAGCTGCGCACCGATGGCTGGCTCGCCGTACGTGCCGGCGAAGGCATGCTGCTCTCGGCCACGGCCCGCAGCAACGCCACAAGCACACAGCTCGATGTCATCGAAACCGTCGCCCAGCTACGCGCCGCCGAGCGCACCGCCAAATCGCTGTCCGACGCAGCCGCCGGCCAGGGAGCACACCCCCTGGCCGCGAACACCCAGCAAACACACTTCATCGACGGCATCGACCCGGCCAAAGACGGCAAGTTCACCAGCAGCGTCGGCGGGCAAACCGCGCAAAAAGCCCAGCCCGCCAGTCGCACCCTCGGCGAGCCCACCGAGCGCTTCGCC
>JAPWHF010000044.1 GCA_027214125.1 Zoogloeaceae bacterium G21618-S1 | reverse complement strand
GGCGATTATCTGCACCCGCGTCAGGTGCTGCGCGAGCTGGAGAAGGCGATGCCGCCGCGGGCGATGGTGTCGACGGACATTGGCAACATCAACTCGGTGGCCAACAGTTATCTGCGTTTCGAGGAGCCGCGCTCCTTCTTCGCGGCGATGAGCTTCGGTAACTGCGGTTACGCCTTCCCGACCATCATCGGTGCCAAGGCCGCGGCCCCGGATCGTCCGGCCATCTCTTACGCTGGTGACGGTGCCTGGGGCATGAGCCTGATGGAAACCATGACCTGCGTGCGTCACAACATTCCGGTCACGGCGGTGGTCTTCCACAACCGTCAGTGGGGTGCGGAGAAGAAGAACCAGGTGGACTTCTACAACCGTCGCTTTGTCGCCGGTGAGCTGGACAACACCTCCTTTGCCGAGATCGCGCGCGCCATGGGCGCCGAGGGCGTGACGGTCGACAAGATCGAGGACGTGGGCCCGGCGCTGAAGAAGGCCATCGACATGCAGATGAACGAGGGCAAGACGACCATCATCGAGATCATGTGTACCCGCGAGCTGGGCGATCCGTTCCGTCGTGATGCACTGTCCAAGCCGGTGCGTTTCCTTGATAAGTACAAAGACTACGTTTGA
>JAPWHF010000043.1 GCA_027214125.1 Zoogloeaceae bacterium G21618-S1 | reverse complement strand
AAGCCCGAGGTGGACCTGGACGCCCTGCGCAAGCACAAGGAAGGCGTGGTCGGCAAACTCACCGGTGGTCTGGCCGGCATGGCCAAGGGCCGCAAGGTCGACATGGTGCGTGGCTACGGTCACTTCCTCGACCCGAATCACGTCGAGGTCGAAGTGACCACCGGCGACGGTCAGGACAAGACCGGCGAGAAGAAGGTCATCCGCTTCAAGCAATGCATCATCGCCGCCGGCTCGGCCGCCGTGCATCTGCCCTTCATCCCGAAGGACCCGCGCATCGTCGACTCGACCGGCGCGCTAGAGCTGCGTCAGGTGCCGGGCAAGATGCTGGTCATCGGCGGCGGCATCATCGGTCTGGAAATGGCCACGGTGTACTCCTCGCTCGGCGCGCGTATCGACGTGGTCGAGATGATGGACGTGCTCATGGCCGGCCCGGATCGCGACGCCGTCAAGGTGTGGGAGAAGCAGAACGCCCACCGCTTCGACAAGATCATGCTCAAGACCAAGACCACCGCCGTCGAGGCGAAGGACGATGGTCTGTATGTGACCTTTGAAGGGGAAGGTGCGCCAAGCGAGCCGGTCAAGTACGACATGATTCTTCAGTCCGCGGGCCGCGCGCCCAACGGCAAGAAGGTCGGCGCCGACAAGGCCGGCGTGATCGTCACCGATCGCGGCTTCATCCCGGTCGATGCCCAGATGCG
>JAPWHF010000042.1 GCA_027214125.1 Zoogloeaceae bacterium G21618-S1 | reverse complement strand
ACGCAGCTGAACATTCCGCGTGACTATTTTTATGGCGAGATCACCTGCGAGATTCCGAAGCCTTCGCGTCTGGATCGCGGCCCTGGCGGCGAGCAGTCGCTCAATGACGCCGCTGCCTTGCTGGCGACGGCCAAGTTCCCGGTGATCATCTCGGGCGGCGGTGTGGTGATGTCGGGCGCGGTCGAGGAGTGCAAGGCGCTGGCCGAGCGGCTGGGTGCGCCTGTTGTGAACAGTTATCTGCACAACGACTCTTTCCCCGCCAGCCATCCGCTGTGGTGCGGCCCGCTGGGCTATCAGGGCTCCAAGGCGGCGATGAAGTTGATGGCGCAGGCCGATGTGGTCATCGCGCTCGGCTCGCGTCTGGGCCCCTTCGGCACGCTGCCGCAGCACGGCATGGATTACTGGCCCAAGCAGGCGAAGATCATTCAGATCGATGCGGACAACAAGATGCTGGGGCTGGTGAAGAAGATCTCGGTGGGCATCTGCGGCGACGCGAAAGCCGCGGCCATTGCGCTGACCGCGCGTCTGGCGGGCAAGGATCTGGTGTGTGACGCCAACCGTGCCGAGCGCGCGGCGATCATCGCCAACGAGAAGGCGGCGTGGGAGAAGGAGCTCGACGAGTGGACCCACGAGAAGGATGCGTTCAGCCTGGACATGATCGAGGAGAACGCCAAGGAGAAGACTTTCCAGGGTGGCGATTATCTGCACCCGCGTCAGGTGCTGCGCGAGCTGGAGAAGGCGATGCCGCCGCGGGCGATGGTGTCGACGGA
>JAPWHF010000041.1 GCA_027214125.1 Zoogloeaceae bacterium G21618-S1 | reverse complement strand
TTGTCGGCTAACATCCCGCTCCAGAGGGACGCTTCGCCGGCAAGCCGGCTTCGCGCCCCTGAGCTAGCACGTTAGGCACATATCATATGAGCGTTGCGACTCACTACGGCCGTGTTTCCGAGGAACAGTACACATCCATGCGAAATGACCCCGATGGTTTGGCTCAATTTTTGACTGGTGTTCTGCCCGAGGATCAACTTCTCTATCTGGACAAAGCAAGTTCAGTAATTGCTTGGCTTCTTTCTCCTCTCAAACGGCACGAACAAGCGCACTTCGCCGCCGTTGTTCGTGCTGACGACATCGAGAGCTTCACCCCGCCAGACCTTGGGCCAGAGCCCCCTATGGATGAGTTGCTCATTCCCGTCGAGGGCCGTGGAGCCAAAGACGAGAATCTTGATGTGGGAATGGGGCCTGCTTGCGTCATCGATGCCAAAGACGTGCATCGATACGCCTTGCTGCTTGAAGAAATCAGCGAAGAGAAACTAAGAGAAAAACTGAATTTTCAAGAATTAGAGGACGCAGCACTGCCAATTGACTACTGGCTCGAAGAAGGCGAAGAGATTTTTGCCGGGTACATTGCCCCTCTTTTCGAACAACTCAAGACGTTTTATCGCGTTGCAGCTTCCAACAATCAGAAGGTACTGGTGTGGTACAGCTAGTGCCTAACATTACGGTCAAAGCCGTTTCGGCCTTCGGCCTCCACTGGACGCTGCGCGATAAAGCGCCGCGCAGCGCCCTTTACCTACAACGTTAGAGGCTCTATGAAACTCACTCACCTTTTCTTTCCGATTGCCCTCTCATGTCTCATTCCTTGCGTCCATGCA
>JAPWHF010000040.1 GCA_027214125.1 Zoogloeaceae bacterium G21618-S1 | reverse complement strand
GACATCGACCACGAAGGCCACGTACAGCCAGCCCTGCCAGGTCGAGACATAGGTGAAGTCCGAGACCCAAAGCTGGTTGGGCCGCTCGGCCTTGAACTGCCGATTGACCCGATCGAGCGGACACGGCGCTTTGCTGTCACTGGCCGTGGTACGTACGACCTTGCCGCGTACCACGCCACGCAAACCCTGCGCACGCATGAGTCGCTCGACCGTGCAACGGGCCACGCTGATCGACTCCCGATTCAGTTGCCGCCACACCTTGTCGGCGCCATAGACTTGCAAGTTGGCATTCCAGACCCGCTCGATCTCGACCGCCAGTGCTTCATCGCGTCGAACGCGGGTGCTGCGTCTTTCAGGATGGCGCTGCAAAGCACGGTGCCGCCAGTAGCCCGACGGGGCGATCTGCAATTGTCGGCAGATCGGCTCGACCCCGAAGGTATCGCGATGCTGGTCGACGAACGCTCTCAGGACTTGAATCGGCGGTCGAGCTCCGCCTGGGCGAAAAACGCGCTGGCAAGCCTGAGGATCTCGTTGACCTTGCGCAGCTCACGGACCTCACGTTCCAGTTCCTTGACCCGCTGCTGATCAGCCGTTGTGGGGCCCGGGCGTTAGCCGGTGTTCCGTTCGTGCTGCCGAACCCAACCATGCAAGGTCTGCGGTGTGCAGCCGATCTTGACGGCGATGGACTCGATGGCCGCCCACTGCGAGGGGTGATCGCCTCGACACTCGGCAACCATGCGCACGGCGCGCTCATGGACTTCGGGGGAGTACTTCACGGGTTTCTTCTTCATGCTGTTCATGGCTCTATCTTCTCAAGAGGGAGAGCCTCCACCAAACCCGGGGCGATTCAGTTTGCCGGCAGCCTGCGCGCGGGGCAGCGCGCGGCCGCCATCATGAGTTT
>JAPWHF010000003.1 GCA_027214125.1 Zoogloeaceae bacterium G21618-S1 | reverse complement strand
GCGGCGCGAGCATCACGATTGATGGCGGGATCACGGTCGAGTGCCCGGGGACGATTACGGTGCATGCGAGCAAGAAGAGTTTTAGTGGGCCAGCCCATATGAGCCGGGACATGAACAGTTGGCCGGCGACGGCGTTTGATGAGGAGATCATCCTGGAGCTCGACAATGGCGAACCAGCAGCCAACCGGGCTTTCGAGATTCGCCGCAGCGATGGCGCGCTCATTCGCGGCACCGCCGATGCACAGGGGCGGACCGGCTTGCAGAAAAGCGATTTCCTCGAAGCCGTCTCGCTGCGCATCCTGCCGACCAAAGGAAAAGCATGAGCGAACCGGACAAGCGCTATCTGGCCATGCAGTATGACGAGAAGGGCAACCCGTTCTTCTCGTGCCACCTGAGCCCCACCGAGCAGACGCGACGGGCGCATTGCGTGGTGCCGCCCACCGATGTGATTCCGGTGATTTTCGTGCCGGGGTTCATGGGGAGCAATTTGACGACGAGTGCGGCGGTCAGACCATTTTCGCCGGGAGAGACGTTCTGGAAGCCGGATGACACGGGTCTGATGACGAATAAGGTAGCCCCGTTGACACCGGCGCAACGGCAACTACTCTTCTCTCCGACCACTACCACCGTTGCAAGCGCAGGCAAGCTGCCGCGTCATCTCATGCAGCACTTCAACGTCTCCGGCGTGCAATTCTCGCGTTCCGACGACGACACTATCGACAACCTGCTGGGCGAGTTCAAGCGCCGAGGCTGGGGCGAGCTCTACCTGGGCTGCTACGGGCGGCTGCTCGCCACGCTGGAGGCGCGCCTCAACCGCATCTACCGCCAGGGCAAGCTCGAACACGCATGGCAAACGATCATCGAACAGGCCAACAGCCTGTTCAAGGACGACGATCTGCGGGCACGACACGGCCTACCCACGGCCCGGAACCGCGCCAAGGGCTGGTCACCGCTGACCGAGGCGGACCTCAAGGCCGCGGCGCGCCACTGGTTTCCGGTCCACGCCTTCGGCTACAACTGGCTGCAAGGGGCCGACGATTCCGGCAAAGCCTTGGCCAAACGCATCGACACGGTCATCGACAACTACGCTAGTCAGGGTTACGCGTGCAGCCGGGTGATTCTGGTGACGCATTCCATGGGCGGTATAGTCGCGCGAGCGGCCTGCCACCCCGGCATCGGCGGTGCCGAAGGCCGGGTGTTGGGCATCGTGCAAGGCGTCAGCCCCACGGCCGGGGCGCCGGCCATCTACCAGCGCATGCGCACCGGCCACGCCAAGGGCATCTTCCTCGACTTCGTGAAGAACAAGGTGGCGGAAATCCTGGGCACCGACGCCGCGCTCGTCACTCCGGTGCTGGGCAACTCACCGGGCGCGCTGGCTCTGCTGCCCACCGCCGCCTATCCGGCCGGCTGGCTCGCCATCGACGGTGTCGGCGCGCTGCCCAAGACGAACCCATATGCCGAGATCTACCGCGAGCGCAAGGGCTGGTGGAAGCTGGTGAAGGAGGAGTTGTTGAATCCGGTAGGCGCTGGGGCAAGCACTGTTCAAGTCAGCCCTTGGATCAAGTATCTGGCGCTTTGCAAGAAAGTCGAAGAGTTTCACACGGAGACGCTGGGTAACGCTCATCATCCCAACACCTACGCCCACTACAGCATGGCCTCCAACGATGAAACAGTTGCAGCCGTGCGATGGCATCACGCCGGGGGTGCCGTTGTGCCCCCGGAGGGGTTTCTTCAGTTGATGCGGGACAACCTGAAAGGCAAAGTCACGCTACGTACCGCCGAGGGCTCGCCACTTGAGTTCACGCTGGCGCGGGCAGAGCGGGCTCGGGGAGACGGCACCGTGCCAGCCGAGTCCGCCGCCGTGTCGGAGCAGGCGGTACGCTTCTGCGCGGCGTTCGAGACCCATTTCGAGCATGCCAACAGCTACGAGAACACGGAGATCATCGCATTGACACTGCACAACATCACGCGCATGGCGGCACAGGCATGACGCTTCGACACATCGCGCTTGTTCTGGCCACCCCTTTCCTGCTCTTCGCTGCTGGTTGTAGTGAAGACGCCACTCCCGCCTCTCCCAAAGAAGCCATGACAGACGCTCAAGCCATTGCCACTCGCCCTCTGTGTATCGGGCGCTTCCTGATCGACGTACCGGCCGAGACCCGCGTTACCTGGACAGACACGCGAACTGCACTAGCCGGCGTGATCAAACGGGAAGGTACGTTGTCGGAAAACGCGTTTTCCACACGAATGCGCCGCGAGCAGGAGCGTGTCGGAGGGCCTGTGTCGGAGGACGCCTCGCTGCTCAAGGAGGTCCGCGAGATCAACGACGGGCAAGGTCGCGTCCTAGTGTTCAGGGATGCCCCATCGAACGACCTGTACTTCGACATGAAGGCGTTCGTGCTTGTACAGGGGACACTCTTTTCCCTGTTTGGTCAGGCCGAAGATGCCAAGCTTTCTTCGGCGATCAGGGATATCGAGAAAGGCCTGAGCATGCTGAAACACCGCGACACCTGGACCATCCCGACCGACCGCGGCTTCTGCTTCGATGGCGGTTTCCTGCCGGGTGGCGATGGCGGATTCGAGGCGACCGGGGTTCAACTGACATTCAAGGCCTATCCGGGGCTGGTGGTGTTCATGGAAACCCGTGTGCGTTCAGCGTCGCCCGTGGAGGAGGCAAGTTTGATCGAACGCACGGATGCGGCGATGAAACTCATGGACGCCTCGGACAAGCCAACCGTCTTGCGGCGTCGTAACGAAAGGAGCGTTGCGTTCGGCACGGCGGAAGAAGTGCTTTGGAAACACCGCCAGGGTGATCACTACACGCTAAAGGGGGACGTCGAGATGAATGGTCTCGATGGTGCAACGGACAAGCCGGATTTGGCCTTCAGCATCGTTCTCGACCCAGCGAAGGACGGAACCGAGCAACCAGAAGAGGGTGCCGTGCTGCGGCTGTGGGATTCGGTGGTGGAATCGCTTCGCCTGCGCCCCGGCGCCGTTTGATCGGGCCCCCTGACATACCGCCCGCCAAACACTAATCAGCTCGCCGGACAGAATGCGAGCGACGGTCACAGAGCCTCCAACAATCCCCACCTGCACGGCAACGGCAGTGCGACGTACTGCCGACTACAGACTATCAATCAGCCTTCGCGTTGAGGCAACATCAACCCCTCAAATCCGCCGCCCCGCCGCCTCCCAATACGGCTCCCTCAACTCCCGTTTGAGAATCTTGCCCGCCGCATTGCGCGGGAACTGGTCAAGAAAACCGAGAGTGCTGAGGCGCTGGTAACGCGCACCGACGCGGGTGTTGGTCCATTCGCGCAGGGCCTCGGCATCGATGTGCTGGCCGGCTTTGAGGGTGACGGCGGCGGCGGGGGTTTCGCCCCATTTGTCGTCGGGGATGCCGAACACCACGGCTTCGAGCACCGCCGGGTGCTGGATGAGGATTTCTTCGATGTCGCGGGGGTACACCTTCACGCCGCCGGAGTCGATCATGTCTTTTTTACGGTCGACCAGGCTCAGGTAGCCGTCCTTGTCCACGAAGCCGAGGTCGCCGGTGTACAGCCAGCCGTCGCGGATGGCGTCGGCGGTGAGGTCGTCGCGGCGGTAGTAGCCGGGCATGAGGATGGGGCCGCGGCCGACGATTTCGCCGATCTCACCCACCGCCGCGGTCTTGCCGTCTTCGCGCACGATCTTCATGTCGAAGAAGGGCGGCGGTACGCCGACGGTGCCGCGTTTGCGCTTGGCGTCGTCGCGGTCGAGGATGGTGACGAAGCCTTCGGTGAGGCCGTACAACTCGTAGAAACGGCCGGGCAGCGCGGCTTCGAGGATGTCTTTGTGGGCGACCGACAGCGGCGCGCCGAGCGAGAGCAGCATCTCGAGCGACTGCAGGCGCGCCGGGTCGAAGTTGGGGGCGTTGAGCATGGCGACGATCTGCGAGGGCACCATCATGGTGTGGGTCACGCGCTCGGCGGCGATGGTGTCGATCATCGCGGCGGCGTCGAAACGCTCGGCCAGCACGTAGCGCGCGCCGAGCGTGAAGCTCGGCATGAGGGTGACGAAAGCACCGTTGAAGACGATGGCGCCGGTGTGCAGCACCACCGATTCCGGCCCCATGCGCCAGGCATTGGCGAACAGCGTACCGTAGTGGGCGCGAATCCGGTGGGTATGCACGATGCCTTTGGGCAGGCCGGTGGTGCCGCTGGTGTACATGATGTTGAAGACATCGTCGGGCGCGATATCGGCGCCGATGTCGCGCTCGGAGCGTTCGGCGGTGAAGTCGGCATAGGGGCGGCAACCGTCGGCCAGCGCGCCGACCAGCACACAACAGCGCAACGAGGTGAGGCGCGGCTTGGCAGGCAGCAGGATGGCGGCGGTTTCGCGCGAGGCGAACACGGCCTTGGGGGCGGCGTTGCGCATCAGGGATTCGAGCCCGTGGGTGGTCAACAGGGGCGACAGGGGCACAACGACGGCGCCGAGCTTGGCACAGGCCCAGTAGATGTCGAGCAGCTCCAGGCAGTTGGGCAGCACAGTGGCGACGCGGTCGCCCTTGTCGATGCCGGCATCGCGCAGCGCATGGGCGAGGCGATTGACGCGGCGGTTGAACTGCGCCCAGCTCAGGCGTTGGTCGCCGAACACAATGGCCAGGTGGTCTGGGCGATAGCGCGCGTGATGCGCGATCAGTCCGTCGATCTGCATGATGTCTCCTCCGTGGCCGGCGGCCTCTGCGGGCCGCCTGCGCCATTATTTGATGCGTTCGAGAATGCTCACGTAGCTGGCGACCGCCGAGCCACCCATATTGAACACGGCGCCGAGTCGAGCGTCGGGCACCTGGATGTCGCCGGCAGTGCCAGTCAGCTGCATGGCGCTCATCACATGCATGGACACGCCGGTGGCGCCCACCGGGTGGCCCTTGGCCTTGAGCCCGCCGGAGGGGTTGATCGGCAGGCGGCCACCGCGGCGGCTGATGCCGTCGAGAATGACCCGCGCGCCCTCGCCCTGCGGCGCCAGGCCCATGGCCTCGTAGGACAGCAACTCAGCGATGGTGAAGCAGTCGTGCACCTCGGCAAAGGCCAGGTCGTCCAGGCGCGCGCCGGCGGCGGTCATCGCTTGGGCAAAGGCGCGACGCGGTCCCTCGAAGGCGACCACATCGCGCATCGACATTGGCAGGTAGTCAGTGACATGCGCGGTGGCGCGAAACCCGACCGCCTTGCGGAAGTCGCCGATGCGCTCGGGCGCGACCACAATCATCGCCGCCGCGCCATCGGCCACGGTTGAGCAGTCGGACACCTTCAGCGGCGGCGCCACCATGCGGTTGCGCTCGGACTCCTGCCGGCAGTAGTCGAAGCCGAGATCCTTGCGGATATGCGCGTAGGGGTTGCGCGCGCCGTTGGCGTGGTTCTTGGCGGCGATGTGGGCCAGCGCATCGAGTTGTTCGCCGTAGCGCGTGAAATAGGTTTGCGCTATCTGCGCGAAGATGCCGGGAAAGCTCAGCTGCCCCTCCTCCGGCTGGTAACTGCAGCGGGCGAGTTCGCGGGCCACCTCGGGGGTGCTCAGCGAATTCATCTTCTCCACACCGATCACCAGCGCCACCTGACTGCGCCCGGCGGCGATGCGATCGAGCGCGCCATGCAAGGCGGCCGAGCCGCTGGCGCAGGCGTTCTCGTAGCGCGTAGCGGGCTTGAAGCGCAGACCCGGCGCGGCCTGCAGCGGCAGGGCTGCGGGGAAGGCCTGGGCGTCGAAGCCGCCCAGATTGCCCACATGGATCGAATCGACCGCCTCGGCCGAGATGCCGGCGTCGGCCAGCGCGTCGGTGGTGACCCGCAGCACCAGGGATTCGAGGGTTTCATCGTCGAGCCGGCCGAAACGCGTGTGCGCCCAACCGACCATCGCCGCCTGCATCGCCATCGTCGCGCGCCTTAAATGGTCAGGCCGCCGGAGACTTCCAGCACCGCGCCGTTCACATAGCTGGCATCTTTCGACAGCAAGAAGGCGGCCACCGCGGCGATCTCCGCCGGCTCGCCCATGCGGCCGAGCGGCACTTCGGATTCCATGGCCTTGAGCACGTTCTCCGGCATGGACGAGAGGATGGGCGTGGCGATGAAGCCGGGGCAGATCGCGTTGCTGCGCACGCCCTTGCGGCCCAACTCCTTGGCCCAGGTTTTGGTCATGCCGAGCACGCCCGCTTTGGCGGCAGCGTAGTTGGTCTGGCCGAAGTTGCCATACACGCCCACCACCGACGAGATGTTCACAATAGACCCGCTGCCCTGCGCCAGAAAGGTGTCGACGAAGGCGCGGGTGCAGTTGTAGACGCCCTTGAGATTCACGCCGATGACGCGGTCCCACTGTTCTTCGCTCATCTTCTTGAGCTGCGCATCGGCCACGATGCCAGCGTTGTTGACCAGACCGTCGACGCGGCCGAAGGCGGCCACCACCTCAGCGGCGGCGGCATTCACCGCGGCGCTATCGGCCACGTTCACCGCCCAACCGCTGGCCGTCACGTTACAGGTCTCGCTCAATTCAGCGGCTTTGGCCTTGGCGGCATCAGCGTTCAGATCCCACACCACAACGGTGGCGCCGTCAGCCGCGCAGCGCCGGGCGATCGCTTCGCCAATGCCCTGGGCCGCACCGGTCACGACCACCACTTTGTCTTTCAAATTCATCCGCTTGTCCTCGTCCAGATCGCTGCAGGGTTTGCAGTATCAGCCGACCTTATCACCACATAAAAGCAGAACAAAGCGCATACTCACCGCATCATTGTGCGTATTTGCCCAACACCCCCGAGCGACCCATGAACATTGACTGGACGGATTTTCGGCACTTTCTCGAGGTCGCCCGCACCGGCACACTGACCGCCGCCAGCGCCCGTCTCGGGGTCGATCACACCACGGTGGCGCGACGCCTGTCTCGGCTGGAAACCGCGCTGGGCGCCACGCTGTTCGACCGCCGTCGCGATGGCTATGTGCTGACCGACACTGGTCAGGCTCTGCAGGCGCATGCCGAGGCCATGGAGAGCGCGGCGCTGGGGGCGGAAGAGTCTACCGGAGGTGTGGGCGGCGCGATTGCCGGTGCGGTGCGCCTCGGGGTGCCCGAGGTGTTCGGCACACGGGTGCTGACCCCGCGCCTGCCCGCGCTCTTGAGCGACCACCCGGACCTGTCGGTCGAGTTGCTGCTGCAGCACCGCTTCGTAAGTCTGGCCAGCCGCGAGGCCGATCTGGCCGTGACGCTGGAGCCGCCCACCAGCGGGCGCTACGTGGTCAGTCGGCTGACCGCTTTTCGCTACCTGCTCTACGCCTCGCCGGCCTATCTGGCGCAGCATCCGCCGATTCGCAGTCGCGCCGATCTGGCGGGCCATGCCTTCATCGATTATGTGCAGGATCAGTTGATGAGCGACGAATTGCGCTATCTGGATCGGCTGGTGCACGCGCCCCGGCGGGTGTTCTCCTGCACCGGCATGCTGGCGCAAGCGCAGGCGGCCGAGGCGGGCCTGGGTCTGGCCATGCTCGCCCCGTATGCCGTGCCTGCCAACAGCCCGCTGGTGCAGGTGCTGCCCGGCGAAATCGTGGCCCACAGCGTGCTATGGCTGGCCGCGCCGGCCGACCTCTTTCGCCTGCGCCGGGTGCGTGTGGTGTGGGACTTCCTGCGCGCGCTCGTCACCGAATCGCCAGCGCTGTTTGGCGAGCCCGCACCTGACTGATCCGGCGCGCCGATCAACCCATGCCGTGTCGGCGCATCCAGCCCCGTACGTCTTCGCCCGCACCACGATCTTCCAGGCGCTGAACGTTGAGCAACATATTCTCAACCATGGCGTGGGCGGCGATGGCGGTCATCAGCTCAAGACGGGCCTCGACATCCAGCCCGCCCTCGGTCAGCTTGCGGTCAACTTCGCAAAAGTGATTGGCCATCAGGCAACGGGCGTCATGCTCGTCGATCGACAGCATGCCGAAGTCGAGCGGGTCTTCGCGTTCGATGTCTTCCATCAGCACTTCCACGGTTTCCGGGGTCATGGCGTCGCTCCTCACGGTGGGCACACGGGTTATGACGCCCAAAACGCCGAAAAGCTCCCGGACCGCCCTCAACGCTTGGCGCGCGCCATCACCAGTACCCCACCCACCACCATCGCGCCGCCCGCCAACTGGGCGACGCCGATGGCCTCGTCGAGCATCACGGCACCCAGACCGAGCGTCACGATCGGCCCGAGGCTACCGGTGAGCGCCACCGGGCCGGCGCCAATACGGCGGATCGCCTCGCTCACGCACCAGATCGGCAACACGGTGGAAAACAACGCCATGGCAATCGCCAAGCCATAGACCTGCCAAGGCTGGTCAAGCGCGCTTATCGGCCGCAGCAGCAGAAACTGACCGATGCTGAGCGCGCAGGCCACTGTCGACGCCCAGGCCGTGACCCGTGCCGCACCGAGTCGGCCCACCACCTGACCATTGCCCATCAGGTAGAGCGCATAGGCCACTGCGCTGCCAAACACCAACGCGCTGCCGATCATCACCTCGGCCGTGTCGCCGCTCAGACTCAGATCGTGCGCCACCGCAAACGCCACGCCGACATAGCACATCACCAGCGCGACCACGGTTCGCTGAGTCAGCGGCTTGCCGAGGAACAGCGCCGAGAGAATCACCACGATGCTCGGATACGCAAACAGGATCAGCCGCTCCAGTGCCGCGGTGATGTAACCCAGACCGAGGAAATCCAGATAGCTGGCGAGGTAGTAGCCAGACAAGCCGAGCAGCGCGAGGGCCCGCCAGTCGCGCCAAGCCAGCGGCGCCATCGCCCGCCGACTGCCTTGCCAGCCCATGAAGAGAAAAAACGGCAGGCTGAACAGCATGCGCAAGGCCAGCAGGGTTTCAGCATCGACGCCATGCCGATAGGCCAGTTTGACCAGAATCGCCTTGAACGAAAAGCCCACGGCCGCCAGCACGCCGAGCGCAAGGCCGGCCAGCGGTAAGCGGTCGGTTTGAGCGAGACAAGATGACGGCATGGCGATGGGCATCCGGTAAGACAACAGCCCCGATTTAGCCATCATCATCCAATGCCAACAATTGCTAAGATACCAAGCCTGTGTTCGTTAAATCCGAAACCGATGCGCTATGACCTGATCGACCTGAAACTGTTTGTGGCGGTGGCAGACGCTGGCAGCCTGTCGCGTGGTGCGCGCCAGTGTCATCTGGCAAGCTCATCTGCGAGCCATCGTATTGCCCGGCTGGAGTCCTCGGTGGGCGCGGCCTTACTCGAACGAAAGCCGCACGGTATGGCCCTTACTGCCGCCGGCGAGGTGATGCGCGAAGGTGCGCGCCAGGCCATCGCCCGGCTTGAGCAAATGCATGCCGACCTGCTGCCCTACGCCAGTGGTGTGCGGGCGCAGGTTTCGATCAGGGCGAACACCACTGCGACAAACATTTTCCTGCCGCACGACCTGGCGGACTACCTGCAACAACACCCGCAAGTGCGGGTCACCCTCAAGGAAGCGGCCAGCCCTGACATCGTGCGCGCGGTGGCCTCGGGCGAAGCGCAGATCGGCGTCATCGGCGGCGAGGTGAGCACCGGCGCGCTGTATGTGCAGCCCTACCGGCAGGACCGTCTGGTGCTCGTGGTGCCGCCCGGCGACGCGCTGGCCAGCCGGGCACGCCTTCGTTTTGCGGAGGTGGTGGACGCCCCCTTCGTCACCCTGCACACCGGCACCGGCGTGCACACCTTCATCATGAGCAAGGCCGCCGAGCTGGGGCGCCATCTCGACGTGCGCATCCAGGTCCACAGCTTCGAAGCGGTGCTGGGCATGGTCGCGGCGGGCGTCGGCTACGGTCTGGTGTTGCAATCGGCGCTGACGCGCATGCCGCGGCCGCAGCGTGTGGTGTCGCTCGCACTAGAGGATGACTGGGCACCGCGAGCCTTGCGCCTTTGCGTGCGCGATCCGGGCTCGCTGTCACCGCACGCGCGAGCGCTGTTCACCTTGCTTGCCGGTCGAAACATGGCGTGAACACGTCAGAAACGTGAGCACACGACCTCAGGTTGGGCGACCCACGGCCGATATGGCTATCAGACAACATCAAAGCCCGTCGGCAATCCGCGCGGGCGATTGATTGATCCCCTCGCCGGCCCGCATGGCGGCGCATGACATTCAAACGCTATTGGAGAACTGCAATGAAAAACATCCGCATCGGCGTCATCGGCGCGGGCGAAACCGGCACGCCCCTGTTGCGTCAATTGATCGACGCAAGCTTCATCGAGCTCGTCGGCGTCGCCGACCTGTCAGATTCACAACCCGGCATGCTGCTGGTCCGGGACAAGGGCGTCCACACCACCAACGATTTCATGGACATCGCCCGAATGGGCACGGATGTCGATATCATCATCGACACCACTGGCGTGCCCAAAGTGCGTGAAAGCCTGCGTCAACACTTCCAGGACAGCGGCAACCGCCATACGGTGATCATGCACGAAACGATCGTGCTGCTGATGATGTCGCTATCGCAAGGCAAGCTAGTCCAGGGCAAACACGACACGCACGACTACGCGTAGGCCCGCGTCCGCTGCACCCGCCCTCTGCCCGGGCGGGCCGCCGGCGCCCACACGGCCTCAGTCTTCATCACGATAGGCTTGCGGTACGAAGCGCGGCGTACACACGGCCAGAAAGACCAGATCCTCCTCGCCTAGATTGCGAATGCGTTGGCGCTGGCCGGGCGCGATGGTCACAGTCGCGCCCGCCTGCACCTGCCGTGGCTGCGCATCGCCGACCCACGCCTCACCTTCGCCAGACTCGATCAGGTAACGCTCTGCAATGCCCGACAACACATGCCAGCGCGTGGTGACGCCGACCGGCACGCGCGCCCGCGCGATGGACACCGCCGGGTCGTCGGCGCTGTTGTACAGCTCGGTGATGAAACAGCCTTCTTCAAAGTAGTACTCGTCCGCCACGGGCGCATCCCTCCTCAACACTGCGCGGAACGATACGCCCTGGCGGCTCACATGGGGCGTTCGATGGTCAGGGCGCCCCGGATCTGGCCCTTCGCGTAACCGGTGGCGCGGTCCTGCGGGTAGCTTTTCGCCAGTTCGGCCTTCAGATCCGGCGCGATGTCGGCCGGGTCGCCGTGGCAGCTCAAACAGACATCGCCGACAGGAATCGCGCGCATATAGCGGAACACTTTCTTGCCGTCGGCCTGGCGCATCACCTCGCCGACTTCCAGCGCGCTCGCGGGCTCACCGGCCGCGGCGCGCAGATCAAACGCGGTCAGCTGCGCGGTCTCCCAGGCGTCGGGCGTGCCGCGCTCGGGGTTGCGGGTTTTCAGGCTGACGCGCCGCATCGACCAACCCAACTCTTCAGCGCGTGCCTTGAGCAGCGCCGGGGCCTTGTCCTTGCACACCGGAATGGCACCCGCCACGCCTTTGTCGGCCACGGTGTCCTGCATCATCTTGACCACCTTGGGCAGCACCGGCAGGGCCTTTTCGCGAGTGTCGAGCTTGAGGGCGTCGAGGTCCTGGGCAATGGCCGAGCCGGCAAACAGCAGGGTGGCAATCAGAGCGGTGGGGCGCATGGTCTTCTCCATTAGCAAAAACTAATATTATAAGCATAAGTTCAACGTCGGGTTGGCAGGCGGACGTGCGGCGCATGCGAAGAGCGCTTACACTGCGAGCGAAGCCATCAGCCTCCCCCCCCCCACGCACATCATGTCGCCAGCCGCCGCTCCCGTCGCCGAATGCAGGCACCATCTGCTGAACATGCTCGGTCAGCTCATCCGAGAACTCGGGTTCCGCGACGAAGCATGGGTCACGCGTGCGCTCGATGCGGCCGGACAACGCTATGACGAGCTGACCGGCGTGAGCGACCGGCGCGGCTTCGACGCGGTGCGCAGCCTCACCGCCTCGCGCATCAGCCTGATCGACGAAGACAATCTCACCTACACCATCGACCTGTCGGACCTGGCGCGCCGCCTGCGCGAAGCCTGCGGCCCCGCGCTGGTGCGGGTGCACCTACGCCTGACCACCCTGCTCCACCAATCGGGACTCGAACCCGATATGTCGCCGCTGGCACCCGAAACCGCCTGCGAGGCACTGCGCGCGCTCGCCGAGGCCGCCGATCTGCCGGCCGAAGCGCGCGAGCGGCTGCTCACGCGCGCCGAACAGCCGCTACGGCTGGCGCTCAACACGCTCTACACCGAACTCGACACCTTGCTCGCCGCCGCCGGCGTCAACACGCCCCCACCCCGACAGACCACGTCTGCGCCACACAGCCATCGGGGCGGCGGGCCGGTCGAAAGCGGCGCCCTGGGCGCACTGCGGCACAGCCTCGCCGGCCCGTCGGCGAGCGTCACGGCCTCAACCCCCGCGATCGATGCTGACCGCCTGACCGAAGCGCTCGAACGACTCGAAGCACGGCTCGCCGGCAGCGCGCCCGGAGATACCCATGAACTGCGGCTCGGCTTGCGTGAAATCGCCGGTCTGCTGACGCCCGACCGGGCGCTGGCGATCGACATCGTCGACGCCCTGTTCCAGGTCATCGCCGACGACAAAGCCCTGCCCGCCGCCTTGCGCCAGTCGCTGGCCGGCCTGCACACGCCGACCCTGCGCCGGGCATTGCGCCAGCCCGACTTGCTGGACGATTCGGACCGCCCCCTGCTCAAACTGCTGGAATCGACCGCACGGCTGGGCTACGCGCTGCCCGCCAGCCGACACGCGGCGATGCTGCCGCGCATCGGCGGCGCCATCGATGAACTGGCCGCGATGCCCAAGCTGAGCGATGCCGCCTGTGGAAGTGCACAGGCCACACTCGACCTGCTACTGGCCGAGCTGACCAATATCTTCGCCGAACAACTGGCCGGCCACGCCGCAGCAGCGGCACGCGCCGAGCGCAAGGAAATCGCCCTGCAGAGCGCGTCGAACGCCATCAACGCAATGGTGCTGCCCGATACCCATCCGGTGCTGGTGACGCTGCTCGAACGCTACTGGGTGCAAGCCCTGGCCCAGGCCGCCCAGCACCGCGACCGGGAAGACAGCCTGTGGCGTTCACGGCTCGACACCGCCCACCGCCTGATCCACAGTGCCCCCCGCCAGACCGATGCGGCCGGACGGGCCACGCTGCTCAAGTCCCTGCCGGCGCTCGTCGGCGAGTTACGCAGCGGCCTCACCCAGCTCGGCCTCGACGAGGACACCATTGCGCGGGCACTGGCCCCGTGCATGGAGCTGCACTCGGCCGTCATGCGTGGCACCGTCCTGCCGCCAGTGCGCCACACCCCCGTCCAGCGCCCCGCCACGCTGCGCAACACGCCAGAGGGCCTGATGCTGCTCCAGCACAATGGCCACATCTCGCGCACGCCCGACATGCCGGCGGCGTGGTCTGCCTGCGCCGAGGGCGACCGGGTGGCGCTAACCCTGCCCGATGGCAGCGTCTTCGACGGCGTGCTCGCGGGCCGCACCCCGCGCGGCCAGATGCGCCTGCTGCTGGCCCCGGCCGACGGCCGCGTGCTCGCCGTCAGCCTGCGCGCCCTGGCCACCCTGGCCACCGCCAACCGCCTCTCACTCGGCCGGACAGGCCTGTCGCTGCGCGCCGCCCAGCGCCTGCGCACGGGCCGAGCCGATACCGCCTGACGTTCCGGGCGAATTGCCTCGAAGCCTCAGCTTCCATCCTCAGCGCCCGGCAGGCCATGCGGTCTGCGGGCGACGTCTGGCCATACTTCGCGAGAATAGGGTGGTCGGCCGGAGCGGTCGCCCACCCGGCAGGTGTCCAGGGCGAATTTCGGCTCGCCGGACCATGCGCAATATGGCCGCGCCGCCGACGGCATGCGCGTGACCGGCAACCGGATTGCGGGCGTCCGCCGGCATATCTATAACAAGGGTAAACAAGCGGCCGGATAAGAGGATGGCAGAGGGAATCCGCTCGCCTTCGCAGCCGATGGACAGGGAGCGAAATTCGAGGAGTGCTGGTCATGTTCGACAGGGCCCGTTTCATTGACGATTGCGTCAAGACCGTTGGCGAGGGCGAAGACGCGATAAGCGAACTTGTCGCCGCGGCGGTAGCGGATAGCGCATGCGTGATCGCCGAACTGGGCGAGCCGACCCATGCCGGCATCAATACGCTGTACCGCGCGCCGAATCTGACCATCATCAACTTCGTGTGGGCCCCGTGCATGATCCTCATGCCTCATGACCACCACATGTTCTCGGTGGTGGGTATCTACACGGGCCGCGAGGACAACGTATTCTGGCGACGCACCACCGGGGGCATCGAGGCATGCGGTGCGAAATCTCTGGGTGTAGGCGACGTCACGACGCTCGAGCGCGACGCGATTCACTCCGTGCTCAACCCGATTGGCAAGATGACCTGTGCCATCCATGTCTATGGGGGCGATTTCTTCGCACCGCCCGAACCGCGCAGCATGTGGGATCACGAGACGCTCGTCGAGCAGGGGTGGGACGTCGAGCGGGTCAAGGCGGAATTTGCCGGTGCGGAGGCCCGCTTCAACGCCGGGCGGGACACCACGACGGTCGCGGCCGGACAACAAGCGTAGCCCGGACAAGGCCTGCAGGGCCGCCGCCGGGATTCATCGGTTGATCGACCTCTGGCCCCGGATGGCGCTTTGTTTCATCCGGGCTACGAATCCAACACGCGCATCCCCAAAGCGCCACAAGCGGCTTTGAAGTCGACGGCGGGTGCTGGATGAAAAGATCGTCCAGTGACGCAGCGCCTTGGTGATCGTTCATCCCGGCGGGTTCGCGCCTTGGCTGTCCGGCTCACCCACGAATGCGCTAGCGGCGTCGCGTGCTGCCGCCGAGCATCGAGCCGAGCACGCCGCGGATAATGGCGCGGCCGACCTGGGTACCAATGCTGCGTGCGGCGCTCTTGGCGGCGGATTCGATGATGCCGTCGGATCGGCTCGAACGCCCGCCGAACATGCCGCCGAGCATGCCGCCCAAGCCCCCGAGCAGGCCGCCGTCGTCGGCGGCCGGCGCACTGGCGGGTGCCTCGGCGGCCGGTTTCTCCTGGCCGAAACCGGCCTGGAGTTTTTCGAAGGCCGACTCGCGGTCGAGCACCTGTTCGTAGTGGCCGTAGAGCAGCGAGCTGCGGATGGCCTGCTGGCGCTCGGCGGCTTCCATGGGGCCAAGCCGCGAGCCCGGCGCGATGACAAAGCAGCGCTCGGTGATGTTGGGCCGGCCCTTTTCGTCGAGGAAGGAGATGAGTGCCTCGCCCACGCCCAGTTCGGTGATCGCCTCGGCGGCATCGAAGGCTGGATTGGCCCGCATGGTGTCGGCGGCGGTCTTGACCGCTTTCTGGTCGCGCGGGGTGAAGGCGCGCAGGGCGTGCTGGACGCGGTTGCCGAGCTGGCCAAGGACGGAATCGGGGACGTCGAGCGGGTTTTGGGTGACGAAGTAGACGCCAACCCCTTTGGAGCGGATCAGCCGCACGACCTGCTCGACCTTTTCGAGCAAGGCCTTGGGCGCATCGTTGAACAGCAGGTGGGCTTCATCGAAGAAGAACACCAGCTTGGGCTTGTCGGGGTCGCCGACTTCGGGCAACTGCTCGAACAACTCGGCGAGCAGCCACAGCAGGAAGGTGGAGTAGAGCTTGGGGTTGTTGTAGAGCTTGTCGGCGGCCAGCACGTTGATCACGCCGCGACCATTGGCGCTGGTCTGCATCAGGTCGGCGATGTCGAGCATCGGCTCACCGAAGAACACGTCGCCACCTTGCTCCTCAATCATCAGCAATCCGCGCTGGATGGCGCCGATCGAGGCGGTGGAGACATTGCCGTACTGCGTCTTGATGGTCTTGGCGTTGTCGCCAACGAACTGCACCATGGCGCGCAGGTCTTTGAGGTCGAGCAGCAGCAGACCGTTGTCGTCGGCCACTTTGAAGACGATCTGCAGCACGCCGCTCTGAGTGTCGTTGAGGTTGAGCAGACGCGCCAGCAGCAGCGGCCCCATGTCGGACACGGTGGCCCGCACCGGATGGCCGGACTCGCCGAACACGTCCCAGAACACGGCGGCGTTCTGCACCGGCTCGAAGCTGTCGATACCAATGGCGTTGAGCCGCTTCATCAATTTTTCGGAGGCCACACCCGCCACGCCGATGCCCGACAGATCGCCTTTGACGTCGGCCAGAAACACCGGTACGCCAATGCTGGCAAAGGATTCGGCCAGACGCTGCAATGTGACCGTCTTGCCGGTGCCGGTGGCGCCGGTGATCAGTCCGTGGCGGTTGGCCAGACGCGGCAACAGGGCGATGTCGCGGCCATCGGCCTTGGCGATGAGGAGCGGGTCGGTCATGAGCGGAGTCCGGGCAGAAGGAATCGTCATAGTCTAGCCCAGGGCGACGCCAGATCGCAGCCCTCCGGGCGCACCGAGGTGCTGCGACATGACACCTTGCCCCGAAACAACTCAGCGCTGGCAGGCGGCCTGACAGCTATTGTAGGTAGCCAGGCAACTGGCACTCTGGCCACAGTGGTACAAGCGGTCGCCGCAGCGGTGTACGCACTGGTTCCAGGCCGGGTTGCTTTTGGGCACGGCGCGACGCGTGGGGCAGTTGTTCAGATCAAAGCCGCGCGGGGGGCCCGGCACCCGCGCCCATTGCTCGGGCGAGAACACCAGCGAGGATTGCAAAGCGGTCACATCACCGGGCTCAACCAGCATGCCCGAACGCCGCAGTGTGGCCAGACCCTCGCAGTCGGCACGCTGCGCCGCCTCGGGCGTTGGCACATCGCGCGCGATACCGAGGCTGTGCCGGGCACACTCATGCGCATACAGAAAGGCACGGACGGCGTCGGTGACGTCGGGGAGCGCCCGCGGGTTGTAGACAATCAGCGGCCGGGATTGGCCCATCTGCGTTGTCACCAGCGAGGGTGATTCGACATCGAGCTGACTGGGCACCGCACGCCCCACCGCGTCGGCGCAGCCGCGGAAGGTGAGATCCTGCGCGCCAGCCGGCACGGCAAGCACCGCCAGCCACACCACGCTCAGCATTGAAAATAGAGACTTCATGCGGTTGCTCCCGATCCGGTTGTCATGCACATCTTTGCAATCTAGCAGACTCGCTGCCGCTTGTGCGGGCGAGGCCCACGCCAACATCGGGTCGGTAGGTATAATGTCGGCTTTTCGAACAGCAACACTGCAGGAGTCGAGGGCGCTATGGCAGGTCATTCCAAATGGGCCAACATCCAGCACCGCAAAGGCCGTCAGGATGCCAAGCGGGGCAAGGTCTTCACCAAACTGATCAAGGAAGTCACCGTCGCCGCCAAGATGGGTGGCGGCGATCCGGCATCGAATCCGCGTCTGCGCATGGCCATCGACAAGGCCCGCGGTGAATCGATGCCCAAGGACAATATCGAAAACGCCATCAAGCGCGGCACCGGCCAGCTCGAAGGCGTCAGCTATGAAGAGGCGCGCTACGAGGGCTACGGTATTGGCGGCGCAGCGGTGATCGTCGATTGCCTGACGGACAACAAGGTGCGCACCGTGGCCGACGTGCGCCACGCCTTCAGCAAGTACGGCGGCAATCTGGGCACCGATGGCTGCGTGGCTTTCCAGTTCAGCCACTGCGGCCAGCTGATGTTTGCCCCCGGGGTCGATGAAGAAGCGCTGATGGACGCCGCGCTTGAGTGCGGCGCCGAAGACGTGATCACCGATGACGACGGCTCCATCGAGGTCGTCACCTCGCCGGCCGATTTCTCGACCGTCAAGGACGCGCTTGAAGCCGCCGGCTTCAAGGCCGAATTTGGCGAAGTCACGATGAAGCCGATGAACGAGACCGAACTGACCGGCGACGACGAGGCCAAGATGCAGCGCCTGCTGGATGCGCTGGACAGTCTCGATGATGTTCAAGAGGTGTATACCAGCGCCGTATTTGGCGACTGAACGCTTCGCCGGTGCGGCAAATGGAAAACCGCCTGGAATACGGCGGTTTTTTGTTGACCTCGGGGCCGTTCAGGAAGTGACGGTGGCCGCGAAACGGGCGAAATCCGGGGAGATCCGCAACGCACCGGACATGTTTCGCAGCACACGCTAGGGAAAACCCCTATCGGCCATTTTTGCTGCACTGCAATCACCAAAATGCGTGCTTGAGAATGCGCCACCCTCAGGCCATGCTTGCACTTGGCCGCTTCGCGTGTCAGGAATCGTCCGACAAGCAAAGAACAGATCTTCCAAAGTAGTGCACTGCCGCATGGCACGCGCTCATCAGCCATGCGCTTTTCAGGCAAAAATTTTTCTTTCCCTATAGGTTTTTTTGCAGAATAAGCACACCTTTGCCTTTGCGCCTTTCGTACCATTCGCCCACCCAATAAAAAGGGTGGGTGCGGACAGAGAACAAAGACCGACCACGAGGCCACACAACGAGGCCCCGGAAGACGGAATGCCACACCCCGACCGATTCATTTCGAGGCGGTCGGAATCGGAACCACCCAAACTCACACAAGAGTCAGTTGGAGGAAACGAGACATGAAAAAAACCGGTATCGCTATTGCGATCATGGGCCTGGGCTTCGGCCTGATGAGCGGCGGCGTCAGCGCCGCCGACATGGTGGTCAAGCTTGGCCACGTCGGCCCGCTCACCGGCAGCATCTCCCACCTGGGCAAGGACAACGAAAACGGTGCCCTGCTCGCCATCGAGGAATACAACGCCAAGGGCGTGACCATCGGTGGCAAGAAAATCAAGTTCGAAATCATGGGTGAAGACGATCAGGCCGACCCGCGCGCCGGAACGACCGTTGCCCAGCGCCTGGTCGATGCCGAAGTGGTCGGTGTGGTCGGCCACCTGAACTCGGGTACCACCATCCCGGCTTCGCGCATCTACCACCAGGCCGGCATCCCGATGATCTCCCCGTCGGCGACCAACCCGAAACTGACTCAGCAGAACTACGCTGGCGTGTTCCGCACCATCGCCAACGACGTTCAGCAAGGCGGCGCCATCGGCAAGTTCGCCACCGGCGCACTGGGTGCCAAGAACATCGCCATCATCGACGACCGCACCGCTTACGGTCAGGGTCTGGCAGACGAAGTCGAGAAGTCGGCCAAAGCTACCGGCGGCAAGATCGTCGCGCGTGAATTCACCAACGACAAAGCCACCGACTTCATGGCCATTCTGACCAAGATCAAGGCTCAGAACCCGGACGTGATCTTCTTCGGCGGCATGGACGCCCAGGGCGGCCCGATGCTGCGTCAGCTCAAGCAGCTGGGCATCAACGCCAAGTTCATCACCGGTGACGGCGCCTGCTCGGGCGAAATGCTCAAGCTCGCTGGCGACGCGCTGAGCGGCAACGCTTACTGCACGCAAGCCGGCCTGCCGCTGGACAAGATGCCGGGCGGCAAGGACTTCAAGGAACGCTACAAGAAGCGCTTCAACCTGGACGTGCAGATCTACGCGCCATATGCCTATGACGCCGCTGCCGCCATGATCGAAGCCATGAAGGTGGCCGACTCGACCGTTCCGGCCAAATACCTGCCGGCACTGAAAGCGATCAACTTCCAGGGCGTCACCGGCAACGTCGCCTTTGACGCCAAGGGCGACATCAAGGAAGGCGCGATCACGGTGTATCAGTACAAGGACGGTGGCTGGAATCCGGTTCCCTGATCTGAATTGAAGCACACGTAGAACGTGGGCTAGCCCACAGTCAGGGGCCGCGATCCGCAGTGGTTGCGGCCCCTGAATCATTCCGGTTCCCGTCCGGCACACCCGGCGAATGGCATATCGGAAGCTCAACAAACAACCCGCGGTGCGGGATTGAGAACAGCAACACGGAACCCGCCCTCGGCCCCACAAGGGCGCACACCACCGGGATCAGCCCGGCATCGGGGCGGCGGCCACCGTGACCCACCAAGCGAAAGGTGCGAAATGGAAACCTTATTACAACAGATCGTGAATGGTCTGGTCGTCGGCAGCGTGTATGCGCTGGTGGCACTGGGCTACACGATGGTCTACGGGATCTTGGGTCTGATCAACTTTGCCCACGGCGAAGTGGTCATGATCGGCGCGCTCACCGCGCTGCAGACCCTGCTCATCCTGATGGGCGTCGCGCCCGACATGGCTCCGCTGCTCAAGCTGGCGATCGCGGTACTCGTCGCCATGCCGGTGTGCATGATCCTCGGCTTCCTGATGGAACGACTGGCCTACCGACGCCTGCGCAACGCGCCGCGTCTCGCGCCGCTGATCACCGCCATCGGCATGTCCTTCTTGTTGCAAACCCTCGCGATGATCATCTGGGGCCGCAACTACCACACCTTCCCACAACTGATTTCCACCACCCCGATGCAACCGATTCCTGGCGTCTTCGTCACGCCGGTCCAGGTTGCCATCGTGATCGTCTCGGCACTGGTGATGGCTGGCCTGATCCTTCTGGTCACCAAAACCCGTCTTGGCCGTGCCATGCGCGCCACGGCTGAAAACCACCGCGTGGCCAGCCTGATGGGTGTGGACACCAACGCCATCATCGGTCTCACATTCATCATCGGCGCGGGCCTGGCGGCCGTAGCGGGTGTGATGTTTGCCAGCAACTACGGTATCGCCCACTACGCCATGGGCTTCATGCCCGGCCTGAAAGCCTTTACCGCGGCGGTGCTCGGCGGCATCGGCAACCTCGGTGGCGCCATGCTCGGTGGCATCGTGCTCGGCCTCGTCGAGGCAGTCGGCGCCGGCTACATCGAGACCATGACCTTCGGCTTCCTCAATTCCAGCTACCAGGACATCTTCGCCTTCGTCATTCTCGGCATCGTGCTCATCTTCCGGCCCACCGGCCTGTTGGGTGAGCGAGTTTCCGACCGGGCCTGAGGAGGGATCACACCATGAACGAACTCATCGAAGCCGTCCCCTTCCTGGGCAAGCGCAACCCCAGGCTCGCCAAGTGGCTGATCATCATCCTCGCGCTGGTCGCGCCGTTGATTGCTGCCTACTTCGGCCGCAGCTGGATGCGCATTCTCGACTTTGCGCTGCTGTACATGATGCTGGCCCTGGGCCTGAACCTGGTGGTCGGCTTCGCCGGCCTGCTCGACCTGGGCTACATCGCCTTCTATGCCGTGGGTGCCTACACCTGGGCCTTCCTCGCCTCGCCCCATTTCGGCGTGCACATGCCCTTCTGGATCGTGCTGCCACTGGGGGCTGCATTTGCGGCGCTGGCGGGGATCATATTGGGCTTCCCGGTGCTGCGATTGCGCGGCGACTACCTCGCCATCGTAACCCTCGGCTTTGGCGAAATTGTCCGGATCTTCATGAACAACCTGAATCACCCGGTCAACATCACCAACGGCCCGCAGGGGATCAACGCCCTCGACTCGCTCAACCTGTTTGGCTGGAACCTCGCCCAGAGCCTGTCATTCGGCGATTTCAAGATCCACTACCTGTATCTGTATTACTACTTCTTCCTGCTGTGCGTGATCGGTTCCATCGTCTTCATCAAACGCCTGCAGATCTCCCGCGTTGGCCGCGCCTGGGCCGCCATGCGTGACGACGAGTTGGCTGCCAAGGCGATCGGTATCAACGTGCGCAACATGAAGCTGCTGGCCTTCTCGCTCGGCGCCACCTTTGGCGGCGTGGCGGGCGGCCTCTTCGGCTCCTTCCAGGGCTTTGTGTCGCCGGAATCCTTCTCGCTGATGGAATCCATCGCGGTGCTCACCATGGTGGTGTTCGGCGGCATGGGCAACATCGCAGGCGCCATCGTCGGCGCGCTGGCGCTCACCGCCCTGCCCGAGATCCTCCGCAACATCGCCCTGCCCGTGCAGGAAGCGCTGTTCGGCACCGTGATTCTCGACCCGGAGGTGCTGCGCATGCTGTTGCTGTCGCTGGCCATGATTCTGATGATGTTGCTGCGCCCGGCCGGCCTGGTGCCCGCCCACGCACGCTACTCCCGTCCCGAGCTGCTCAAGGGAGGCGCTTGATGATCAAGTTGCTTGAAGCCCGCGGTGTGGGCAAACGCTTCGGCGGTCTGACCGCCCTGTCCGATGTCTCGCTGACCATCAACAAAGGCGAGGTCTATGGCCTGATCGGCCCGAACGGCGCCGGCAAGACCACTTTCTTCAACGTGCTGACCGGCGCCTACATCCCCGATGACGGCGAATTCGTCTTCAACGGCACCGAGCTGCCGACCGGCAAACCACATCTGGTAGTGCAGCAGGGTATCGCCCGCACCTTCCAGAACATCCGGCTGTTCGGTCAGCTAACCGCGCTCGAAAACGTCATGGCCGGCCATCACATCCGCACCAAGGCCGGGCTGTGGGGCATCCTGACTCAGAGCAAACACGCCATCGAGGAAGAACGCCTGACCACAGAGCGCGCATTTGAACTGCTCAAGTATGTCGGCATCGAGCGCTTCGCCCACACCATCTGCAAGAGCCTCTCCTATGGCGACCAGCGTCGCCTCGAGATTGCCCGTGCGTTGGCCTCCGAACCGCAACTGCTGGCGCTGGACGAACCCGCCGCCGGCATGAACGCGACCGAAACCAGCCAGCTCAAGGTCCTGATCGAGCAGATCCGCCACGACGGCATCACCGTGCTGCTCATCGAGCACGACGTCAAGCTGGTGATGGGTTTATGTGACCGGGTGGCGGTGCTCGACTTCGGCAAGAAGATCGCCGAAGACGTGCCTGCCGTGGTTCAGAAAAACGACGCGGTGATCAGCGCCTACCTGGGAGGACCCAAGCATGCACACTAACCCCGCGTCTCCGCTGCTTCAGCTCGACGACATCAAGATATCCTACGGCGGCATCCAAGCCGTCAAGGGCGTCAGCCTCGAGCTCTACAAGGGCGAAATGGTGTGCCTGATCGGCGCCAACGGCGCCGGCAAAACCACCACGCTCAACGCCATTTCCGGCACACTCGGCGTGGCCAGCGGCACCATCACCTACGACGGTGAAGACATCGGCGCCATGCCCACCCACAAGCGCCTGCGCAAAGGCATCGCGCTGGTGCCCGAGGGCCGCGGCATCTTCACCCGCCTGACGGTCGAAGAAAATCTGCGCATGGGTGCCTACATCCGCAACGATACCGCTGGCATCGAAGCCGATCTCGAGCGGGTCTACACCATGCTGCCGCGCGTCAAGGAACGCCTGGCGCAGGTCGCCGGCACCTTGTCGGGCGGCGAGCAGCAAATGGTCGCCATCGGCCGTGCGCTGCTCTCCCAGCCCAAGCTGCTGCTGCTTGACGAGCCCTCCATGGGCCTCGCCCCCCTGGTGGTCGAGAAAATCTTCGAAGTGGTACAGACGGTCAAGGACGAAGGCGTCACCATTTTGCTGGTCGAACAGAACGCCAACCTGGCGCTCGAGTTTGCCCAGCGTGGCTACGTGATGGAAAGCGGCAAGCTCACCCTCACCGGCACCGGCCAGGAATTGCTGGCCGACCCGAAGGTGCGTGCCGCGTATCTGGGCGAGTAATCCCGGCTACCCGTTAAACGAGTAGGGGGCGCATTTCGGTGTGCCCCCCCGCTGGTTGGCCCTCACCCGGCGGCCGACCGGCGTCGTTTCCGCCGGGACGCGGAACGATAAGATTCAGGGGGGCAACAACGCTCAGGGTAATACGCCCTTGGCCAGCAGGTCTTTCAACATCGCATCCGCCAGTGTGCGCACGACACGATCCAGCCGGTTCGAGTCGAGCACCTCGGTACTTGCCGTCCACAGCAGATGGTCGCCGCGCAACGCATACAGACTCAGCTCCACCACCGCGACGCGCACCTTCTCGTAATAGCCCGGATCCATCATGAACGGATGACCGATGTAGCCGCGGCGCCCGTAGTAACCAAAACCCGGACCAAAAAACGGATTTACGCCGGGCTGGTAAACCAGCTCATCACGCGTAGATACCACCTTCATCACCAGCGCCGAGCCATAGCCAAGCTGCGACGCCTGCGCCTTGGCCCTGGCCAGCGCCGGCGCGTCCGGCAGCGCCTCGGCCACGACAGCGTAGCCGGCCGTCACATCCATCGCCGGCGCCAGCACTTGCGCAAACAAATCCTCCGATCGCCGCCGGTCGGCCTCGACCGGCAACATCGCTAACGCAACTGTTTTTCCCAACGGATGCGCCTGTGCATCCGGCGCGCTCCAGGACTGCCGGAAAGCCGATGTCGCGCAGCCATTCAAAGACAGCAAACAAATCAGCAACAGGAACCAGCGAGCAAACATCAAAACTCTCCAGATGCCGCGCGCACAAAACGGTGCGCGACAAGCCTTGCGCATTCTGACAGAAAATCGATCTGCGAATTCCCACCCGGATGTCTAGACAGTTGGCTGCGCACGCGACGTCCAGAGCGGTCGGTCACCGCCTCATGCGCCGGGCTTGTTCCCCAGCAACGCCCGCAAATTCGCCAACCGTTCCCGCCCCTCGCCCTGGCTCACCGGCGCGTCATTCTTCTTGGCCACGGCGATGCCTTCGCCCATCTCGGCGATAAAACGCGAGGCTTCGCAGACACGCACATCGGGCCCGGCTTTGCGGCGTTCGCACCAGGTGACGGTGAGCGAGCGCTGGGCGCGGGTAATGCCGACGTACATCAGGCGGCGCTCTTCGGCGAGGTTGCCTTCGTCCAGCGCGGATTGGTGCGGCAGCAGGCCTTCTTCGACGCCTATCAGGAAGACGTGCTTGAACTCCAGCCCTTTTGAGGCGTGGAGCGTGGCCAGTTGCACACCGTCGAATTCCTCATCGTTCTTGTCGAGCATGGAGATGAGGGCGATGGTCTGGGTGAGTTCGAGCAGGTTCTTGCCGTCTTTCTCGCCCTTGCCGCCCAGCCATTCGACAAAGTCGCGCACGTTGCTCCACTTGCTTTCGGCTTCGCGGGTGTCGAAGCTGCCGAGCAGCCAGCCTTCGTAATTGATCTCGTGCAGCAGGGATTCGAGCACCTTGGCGGCGCTTTCGTGCTCGGCGCGATGGGCGAGTTTGTTGATGAACTGGCCGAATTCCTGCACCGATTCGAGCTGGCGGGTGTTGAGATGGTGGGCCGCGCCCTCTTCGAAAGCGGCTTCAAACAGGCTCACATGGCGCTGGCCAGCATAACGGCCGAGGGCTTCGATGGTGCCGGCGCCCACGCCTCGACGCGGCGTGGTGATGGCGCGGATGAAGGCGAGATCATCATCGCCATTGACCATCACGCGCAGGTAGCTGATCAGGTCGCGGATCTCGGCCTTGTCGAAGAAGGACTGGCCGCCAGAGATGACATACGGAATCTTGTTGTTGCGCAGCTGCTTCTCGAACAGGCGCGCCTGGTGGTTGCCGCGGTAGAGGATGGCGTAGTCCGAGAACTTCGTCTTGAACTCGAAGCGATGCGCCTGGATACGCATGGCCACCAGCTGCGCTTCGGCTTCCGGGTCGCGCGAGGCGACCACGCGGATGGGCTCGCCGGGGCCGTGGTCGGACCACAACTTCTTCTCGAACAGCTTCTCATTGTTGGCAATGAGCGTGTTGGCCGCGCCGAGAATGCGCGCACTGGAGCGGTAGTTCTGCTCCAGCTTGATGACCTTGAGACGCGGATAGTCGGTCTGCAGCAGGTTCAGGTTTTCGACGTCGGCGCCGCGCCAGGCATAGATGGCCTGGTCGTCGTCGCCCACCGCGGTGAAGGCCCCGCGCGCGCCCGAGAGCTGGCGCAGCAGGCGATACTGGGCGCGGTTGGTGTCCTGGTATTCATCGATCAGCAGGTAGCGCAGGCGGTTCTGCCAGCGCTCGCGCACCTCGTCATTTTCTTCGAGCAGACGCACCGGCAGGCCGATCAGGTCGTCGAAGTCGACGGCCTGATAAGCGCGCAAGGTGCGCTCGTATTCGCCATAGACCTTCGCGGCGGCGGCAGACACATCATCATTGGCCAGCTTGACCGCCTCTTCGGGCGGGATCATGGCGTTCTTCCAGCCGGAGATGACCCATTGCAGCGAGCGCGCGTAGGCGCGGTCGGCGTCGGCGACGAGGTCAGCGATGATCTGGTTGGCATCGGCCGCATCGAGAATCGAGAACTGCGGCTTGAGCCCGCAATGCTTGGCCTCCTGCCGCACCATGCGCACACCCAGCGCGTGAAAGGTGCACACCGTCAGCCCCTTGGCCTTGCCGCCGCCGAGCAGGCCACCGACCCGCTCCTGCATTTCCTTGGCGGCCTTGTTGGTGAAGGTGATGGCGGCGATGTTGGTGGGACTGAAGTCGCAGGTCTCGACCAGGTGGGCGATCTTCTGCGTGATCACCCGCGTCTTGCCGCTGCCGGCGCCGGCGAGCACCAGGCAGGGGCCGTCGAGGTAGCGGATCGCTTCGCGCTGGGGGGCGTTGAGATGTGCGGACATGGGGCCTGAGAATGAAAAACGGCGCCGCCCGGACGGGGCGGCGCAGGGCACATTTTACGCTGAGCCGGGGCGCCGCGCCCGCCCGGCCGACCAGGGGACGGACACGAACCTCTGCGCGCGCCATCGGTCTCACTAGTGTCATGCACCCGGCGCCGGCGACGGGTCGGCGCCACCTTTCAAGGAGGACGACCATGACACTCATCAATCTTCCCCGCATGCTGGTCTCGGAGACCGACGGCTGGCGCGATGTCGAACGCATGCATCCGGGCGTTAACAAGATGCTGCTGGCGGTGGTCATGCCGCTATCGCTGCTGCCACCGCTGATGTACGCCTACGCCAACATGGCCCACCCCGGCCAGGTCTTTCCGTTACTCGAACCGCCTCTGGGCCTTATCGAGGCCTTGGTCGTCGGCGGCGTGTTCTTTGTCGTCGAAGTGGCCATGGTGTTCATGATGGCCGACCTGATCCGGCAAATCACCCAGGCCAGAACGGACCGTCCCGGCTTCGCCCAGAGCTTCTCGCTGGCGGCGATCGCGCCAGTCCCGCTGTGGCTCGCGTCGCTGGCGCTACTGGTGCCGAGCCTGTGGTTCAACCTGGCGGTTGGCGCATTGGCCTGGGTGGGCACGGTGGCGCTCATTCGCCACGGCGTCGGCCCCTTGCTGCATGTGAGCGACAGTCACCTGGCACATGGCGTGGCCAACCGCATCACGCTGGTCGGCGTCGCCGCCTGGATTGGCCTGGTGATGATGATGGCCCTGATCGTCAGCGCCATCCTGGGTTGACGCTGACGCACGACAGCAGCTGCCGTATCTAGCGACCGAGGGCGCCAAACACCTGCTTGGCCAGCGAGCCGGCGGCTTGCATGGGGTTCTGCCGAATCGCGCGCTCCTGCTCGGCGATGGTGAGGTAAAGCCCGTCGAGCGCCTTGGCGGTCACGTATTGCTCGACTGAGGCCTCATTGCCTTCGAGCAGACCGGTGGCGCTCGCCTTGTCGGCCAGCTTGTTGTACTGCTTGGCCAAGGACAGGCGATTGGTCTGCTCGGTGACCACCGGCATGAAGCGGCCGGTCAGCGCCTCGCGGGTTTTGGACTCAAAGTAACGGGTCACCGAATCTTCACCGCCGGTGAGGATGTTCTTCGCGTCCTCCACGCTCATCTGCTTGACCGCATCGACGAGCAGGGTTTTGGCTTCGGGCACGGCCGCTTCGGCGGCCTGGTTCATGGCGGTTTCGAGCTTGTCCATGTCCTTGCCACGACCGAGCATGCTCAGAATCGGCTTGGCTTTTTCGAGCACGCCGGGCAGCGGGATGCGGACTTTGGGGTTATTCAGAAAACCGCCGTTCTGGCCCAGCTGGCTGACCGCGGCGCGGGCGCCCTGGTCGAGCGCTTCACGCAGGCCCGAGGTGGCCTGACTATTGGTAAGGCCGTCGAGGCCGCCGGCCCAGGCCGGCAAGGCAATGGCCAGCAGGGCCAGTGTTCGAATCAGTGTTCGCATAGGGAGTCTCCATGGATGCCTTCCTTGAACGGGCAATGTAGCACCGGCGGACGGGCCCGGCGGGCATCGCTCACGCATGTTTTCAATTGGTGGCATCGTCGAGCGCCAGCAGCAGGCGCAGGCGCTCGGTGCGCGCCACGTCCTGCCAGGGGCGATCGGTCAGCGCACCTTCGATCGCCCACAACAGATTGAGAGAGGCGCCGGGCACCGACGCCTGCACGCGCCGAAATGCCGCCACCGTGCCCAGCGTTTGCAGGGACGCGACGGAAAAAATGCCCGCCGAAGCGAGCATTCGGGCCGACGCCGGCCCCAGATTGCGCAGACGGGTCAGCGCGGCTGACCCGCCCGTCGGGCGATCAGACGACGCCAGCACCGTGGGCTTGCTGATCGGCCCAGTAGGAGGAGCGCACCATCGGGCCACACGCGGCGTTCTTGAAGCCCATCTTGAGCGCCTCGGTTTCGAACATCTTGAAGGTGTCGGGGTGCACATAGCGCAAGACCGGCAGGTGCCCGTTGGACGGCTGCAGGTATTGGCCGATGGTGAGCATCTCGACATCGTGCGCACGCAGATCGCGCATCACTTCGAGGATCTCGTCATCCGTCTCGCCCAGGCCGACCATCAGGCCGGATTTGGTCGGCACCTCGGGGTGGCGCGCCTTGAACTGCTTGAGCAACTCGAGCGAGTAGGCGTAGTCGGAACCGGGACGCGCCTGTTTGTAGAGGCGGGGCACGGTCTCGAGGTTGTGGTTCATGACGTCGGGCGGCGCCTGATCGAAGATTTCGAGGGCGATGTCCATGCGACCACGGAAATCGGGCACCAGCACTTCGATGCTGGTTTTCGGCGAGGCTTCGCGCACGGCGCGGATGCACTCGACAAAGTGCTGGGCACCGCCGTCGCGCAGATCGTCGCGGTCGACCGAGGTGACCACCACATAGTTGAGGCGCATAGCGGCCACGGTGCTGGCCAGGTCTTTGGGTTCTTCGGCGTTGAGCGGATCGGGGCGACCATGGCCCACGTCGCAGAAGGGGCAGCGACGTGTACAGATGTCGCCCATGATCATGAAAGTGGCCGTGCCCTTGCCGAAACATTCATGGATGTTCGGGCAGGAGGCTTCTTCGCAGACGGTGTGCAGCTTTTGGTCGCGCAGCGTGGCCTTGATCTCGTTGAAGCGCTCGACCTCTTCACCGCTACCGAGCTTGATGCGAATCCACTCGGGTTTGCGCAGGCGCTCGGCGGGCACGATCTTGATCGGGATGCGGGCCGTTTTTTCGGCACCGCGCTGTTTGCGGGAGGGGGTTTCCATGGGGGTTTCCTTCATTGGTACATCACGCCTTCAGTCGGGCGTTGAATCCAGGCGGCCCGACCGCAGCGGCGGCAACAGGCGTTCTAAATGGGCAATCAGGCGATCGGCGACGACGGCTTGCGCGGTGTCGACGCCCAGATCGCGAAGCTGGGTGGTTTGCAGGCCACTATAGCCGCAAGGGTTGATCCAGGTAAATGGTGTCAAGTCCATATCGACATTGAGACTCAAGCCGTGGTAGCTACAGCCGTTCTTGACGCGCAGGCCGAGTGCGGCGACCTTGGCGCCACCGATATACACCCCGGGCGCGCCTGCCTGGCGCTCGGCGGCGAGGCCGTCATCGGCCAGGGTGTCGATCAGTGCCTGCTCCATCAAATGCACCATTTCGCGCACCTTCAGGCCACGCCGACGCAGGTCAATGAGCAGGTAGACCACGATCTGGCCGGGGCCGTGATAGGTGATCTGGCCGCCACGGTCGATGCGCACCATGGGGATGTCGGTCTCGCACAGCAGGTGCTCGGGCTTGCCGGCCATGCCGAGGGTGTAGACCGGTGGGTGCTCGAGCACCCACAACTCGTCCGGCGAGCTCGCGTCGCGCGCGTCGTTGAGCGCCTGCATCTGTCGCCAGGTGGGCTCGTAGGGGACGCGGCCGAGATCGCGCCGCACACAGCTGACCGTCGTCATGAGCTTACAAAACCACCTTGACCATCGGATGGCCGGACAGCTCGCGGTAGAGGTCGTCGAGCTGCGGCTGCGACACCGCCCACACCGTGCAAGTCAGCGACAGATACGTGCCTTTGCTGGAGGGGCGCATCTCGATGGTAGCGGGGTCAAAGCTGGCGTCGTGCTTGAGCACCACCTCGGCCACGGTCTGGGCGAAGGTGTCGACCTTCACGCCCATGACCTTGAGCGGAAAGGTGCACGGGAATTCAATCAGCGACGTTTTGGGCTCATCCGCCACGGCGCATCACCTGATTCTTGTAATCCTGATACCACTCGTACATCTGCGCCGCCAGCGGACCCGGCTTGCCCTTGCCAACCGCCCGGTCGTCCAGGCGGGTGATGGGCAACACTTCCTTGGTCGACGAGGTCATCCACAGCTCATCGGCCGAGCGGACGTCTTCTTCGAGCACTTCACGCACCTGGCAGGGCATGCCGCGGTCACGCGCGAGCTCGAGCACCACATCGTAGGTGATGCCGGGCAGCATCAAGTGGCTCTTGGGCGGCACATGCAGCACGCCATCGTGCACCACGAAAATGCTCGACGCCGCCCCTTCGGTGAGGAAGCCGTCGCGGAACAGCACGGTTTCCATGCAGCCCTTTTCAGCCGCCAGTTGCTTGAGCATGCAGTTGGCCAGTAGCGAGACAGTCTTCAGGTCACAGCGCAACCAGCGAAAGTCTGCCGAGCTGACCGCGGCCACGCCGGCCGCCCGCATCTCGTCGGAGGGTGCGACCAGCGCTTCGCTCATCAGGAAGACGGTCGGCGTCACCTCGGCTGGATAGGCATGGGTACGCACCTCAGCGACGCCCCGCGTCACCTGCAGGTAGATGGACTGGTCGGGCCACGGATTGCGCTCGACGATGGCGCGCAGGGTCTGCCGCCATTCATCCCGACTCATCGGGTTGGGCAGGCCCATGCTCGACAGGGTCTGCTCCAGGCGGCGCAGATGTTCGTCCAGGCGGAACAGCTTGCCGGAATAGGCCGGCAGCACTTCATAGGCGCCGTCGCCGAACAGGAAGCCGCGGTCCATCGGCGACACCCGCGCTTCGGACAGTTCCAGCCAGTCGCCGTTGAGGTAGCACACGCTCATGTCAGGCTCCGTCTCAGAGATTCTTGATCCACCAGCGAATCGCATCCCACATCCGGCCAAACCAGCCGGCCAGTGTGACCTCTTCGAGGGCGACGACCGGATAGGTGCCGATAGCCTGGCCGTCCAGCGAGAGCGTCAGCGTGCCGACCTCCTGACCTTGACGCACCGGCGCTTCGAGCGGCTGAACGCTGTTCAGACTGACCTGAAGCTTGTCGGCCTGGCCCTTAGGCACCGACAGCACAAAGGCTTTGAGGAAACCGACCGGCACTTCTTCGGCCGTGCCTTGCCAGACGCGGAAGCGCGACACTGGCGCGGCGTTCTCGTAGAGCGTCACGGTGTCGAAAAACTGGAAGCCATAGTTGAGCAGCTTGAGCGACTCCTGCGCACGCACGCCATCGGAATCGGCGCCCAGCACCACGGAAATCAGCCGGCGTGGCCCGCGCACCGACGACGACACCAGACAGTAGCCCGCCGCTTCGGTATGCCCGGTTTTGACGCCGTCGACTGTCCCATCCATCCACAACAGACGGTTGCGGTTGGGCTGGCGAATGTTGTTGTAGGTGTATTCCTTTTCCGAATACAGGCGGTAGTCCTCCGGGAAATCCCGAATCACCGCCGACGCCAGCACACTCAGATCGCGGGCGGTGGTGTAGTGCTGGTCGTCCGGCATGCCGGTCGAATTCATGAAATGGGTAGCGGTCATGCCAAGGCGCTTGGCTTCGCGGTTCATCAGCTCGGCAAAGGCCTCCTCAGAGCCGGCGATCGCCTCGGCCAGGGCCACGCTGGCGTCGTTGCCGGACTGGATGATCATGCCGTGCACGAGCTGATCGGCCGTCACTTCATGGCGCGGCTCGATAAACATGCGCGAACCGCCCATCTTCCACGCCCGCTCGGACACCGGAATCACCTGGTCGCGGCTGAGTGTATTGGCCTTGAAGGCCGAGAAGGTCAGGTAGGCCGTCATCAGCTTGGTCAAGGAGGCCGGCTCGATACGCTCGTCGGCGTTCTGCGCGGCCAGCACCTGATTGGCGCCGTAATCGACCAGCAACCACGCCTTGGCGGCCAGCGCCGGCGGCGGCGCACTCTGCGCCAGCGAGGAGAGAGAAATCAACGAAAACAGCAGTGCAGCAAAGAAACGCATGAGCAAGGGGAAATCCTGAAAAAACACGGAAAAAAGGCTAAAACGCCAACGCCAAACGCGGCCGGACGATTATAGGCCGACCGCAGTGCCTGACCAAAATCGCAGCTGTCGGTTCAACGCGACACCAAGAAAGCGTTCACATCCAGCACGTCGGCGATGCGCGCAGCCACCGCTCTGGCGACAGCCGCACTGGCATACGGCCCTGCCTGGAGACGAAAACGGCCGTCGCGGTCGAGCACGGTCAATCGCTCGCGCAGCCAGTCGAGCTCGGAGGCCACGTGTCCGCGAAAACCCTCGGCATTCTCCCGGGTCTGGAAGGCGCCCAATTGAAGGTACACCCCCTCGCCCGTCAGCGACGACGCGACCTCGCCCCCCCCGTTGAGAATGGCCGCGGGATCGGCCGCAGACGACTCAACCGGCACCGCTAAGGGGATTGCCTCCGCCACCTGTGTCGGTGGTGTTGAGTCGGCCACAAGCAGCGTCGGCATATCGTCCAGCCCGACGGTTTCAATCTCGACCTCCGCGCTGCCTTGCCCGAGATAGCCAAGCTTGTAGGCCGCCGCGTAAGACAGATCGATGATCCGCCCCGAGTGGAAAGGGCCGCGGTCATTCAGGCGCACGACCACCGAATTGCCATTGGCCACATTGGTGACCCGCACATAGCTGGGCAGCGGCAAGGTCTTGTGCGCGCCCGTCATGGCGTACATGTCGTAGGTTTCGCCGATCGAGGTTTTCTTGCCATGAAACTTGCGGCCATACCAGCTGGCCCGACCGCGTTCGCGAAAGTCGTCGCGCACCGCCATCGGCGCGTAATCCTTGCCAAACACCGTATACGGCCGCGTACTGGCGCGATGCACCGGTTCGTCGCGCGGCACCGCATCGGGGATGGCGTGCAAGTCGGACGGCACATTGTCGCCCGGCCCATCATCCTTGTAATAACCGCCACCGCTGCGCGGCAGATTGGGAATGGCGCCCGACACCGAACCGCCGCCCTTGCTCGGTGGCGCGCTGGAGCACGCCGCCAGCGTGGCGGCCACACACATCAATAACAGGCGAGTAAGCAATGGACGCATTGGGCTGCGAAATCAGGACTGGCTGAGCGCACGCTCGCGCTGGATACTCATCAGGATGCCGACCCCGACACACAGGGTCACCAGCGCGGTGCCGCCATAGCTGATGAAGGGCAGAGGCACCCCGACGACGGGCAGGATACCACTGACCATCCCCATGTTAACAAAGGCATAGGTGAAGAAAATCATGGTGATGGCGCCAGCCAGCAGCCGAGTGCCCAGGGTTGGCGCGGCCGCGGCAATCATCAGCCCGCGCAGCAAGAGCATGAACAACACCACCAGCAACACCAGGGCGCCAATCAAGCCAAACTCCTCTGCCATCACCGCGAAAATGAAGTCGGTGTGACGCTCGGGAATGAAGGATAGATGGGTCTGGGTGCCCTGCATCCAGCCTTTGCCAAACATCCCGCCGGAGCCAATGGCAATGGTCGACTGGATGATATGGAAGCCCTTGCCGAGCGGGTCGGAGGTCGGATCGAGCAGCGTACATACGCGGTGCTTCTGGTATTCACGCAACACCTGCCAGTCCACCTCGGGCTGGCAGAGTGTGTCGCCAAACGCGACGATGGATCCCAACCCGACAACGGCCACCAACACCAGCGGGACAATCAGCTTCCAGCTCAGGCCAGCGAAAAAAATCACGTACAGCCCTGCCGCCGCCACCAGCAGGCTGGTGCCCAGGTCGGGCTGTGTGACGATCAAGGCGACCGGCACAGCCAGCAACACCCCGGCAAGCACAAATTCGACAAAGCCAATGGCGCCTTCGCGCTGCTGAAAGAACCAGGCGAGCATCAAGGGCATGGCAATCTTCATCAGCTCGGAGGGTTGAATGCGGGCCACGCCCAGATCCAGCCAGCGCTGCGCGCCTTTTGAAATTTCGCCAAACAACGCCACGCCAATCAACAGCACCACCCCGAGCACATACAGCGGCATCGCCAGCGACAGCAGCCGTGCCGAGGGAATCCGTGCCGTCACCCACATCAGCGCGAGCGCCACGCCGGTGTTGGCCAGTTGCGCCTCCATGCGCGCCGGCGAAGCGCTTTGCATCACTACCAGCGCCGCCGCCAGCAGCACCGTCAGCAGCAGGAACAAGGGCGGGTCGATCGGGCGCAAGATGGCGCGGATCAGGGCGACCGGGTGTAAGCGAAATTCCATCAGTCGGCCCTCCTCAATGGTCCGCCGGGGCGTCTTCGTCTTCCGACGCCTGGCCGGCCGGGCGCTTGCCCAGCAAATAATAGTCGATGACCTGGCGCGCGATCGGTGCGGCCGAGCGCGAGCCAAAGCCGCCATTCTCGACCAGCACCGCCAAGGCAATCCGCGGCTTGTCGGCTGGCGCAAAGGCGATGAACCACGAGTGGTCGCGCAGTCGCTCGGCGACGTTGCCCTCCTTGTATTTGCTGCCTTTCAAGGAATACACCTGAGCGGTGCCGGTCTTGCCGCCCGCCGAATACTCCGCCCCGGCAAAGGCACGCGCACCGGTACCCGTCTTGTTCACATCCACCATGGCCGCGCGGATGGCCGCCAGATGGGCGGGTTTGAGCGGAATCTGGCGAATCGGTTTCGGCTCGACCTCGCGCCGGGCGCCGGTTTGCGGATCGACCACGTATTTGACCACGTGCGGCTTGAACACCACGCCGTCGTTGACCAGTGCCGACAAGGCCGTGGCCATCTGCAGCGGTGTATAGGCGTTGTAGCCCTGACCGATACCCACCGAAATGGTCTCACCGCCATACCATTTTTGCTGCCCCGGCTTCTTGAAACGTTTGCGCTTCCAGTCGGGCGAGGGCAAGACGCCGTCGGCCTCGCCGGGCAAATCGATGCCGGTGAGCTGACCGAAACCGAAGGGCCGCATGAAATCGGCAATGCCCTCGATGCCCAGATCATTCGCCAGCATGTAGTAATAGGTATTGCACGACTGAACGATGGAGGTGTGCAAATCGACCATGCCGTGCCCGCCGACCTTGTCATCCATGAAGCGATGACCACCGAACACAAAAAACCCCGGGTCGGCAATGGCCTGCTGCGGCGTGCGCTTGCCGGTACTCAGCCCCGCCAGCCCCATGAACGGCTTGAAGGTGGAACCCGGCGGGTAGGCCGAGTAGATGGCCCGGTTGAGCAGCGGGCGATCGGGTGACTCGTTCAGACCCTTCCAGTCCGCCACCGAAATGCCATCCACAAACAGGTTGGGATCAAAGCTGGGCGACGACACCAGCGCCAGCACCCCACCGGTCGACGGCTCGATCGCCACCAGCGCGCCACGGCGTTCGCCAAAGGCTTGGTGAGCCACCGCCTGCAGACCCGCATCGACGGTGAGGATCAGGCTATTGCCGGGCACAGCCGTGCGGCGGCTGAGCAGGCGCACCTTGCGCCCGCCCGCGTCTACCTCGACCTGCTCCGAGCCGGTCTTGCCATGCAACTCGGCCTCGTAGCTCTCCTCCAGACCCCGCTTGCCGATGTGCTCGGTGCCACGGTAGTTGGCAGTCTCGCCACGGGTTTCGAGATTGTCCACATCGCGATTGTTGATCCGCCCCATGTAGCCCACCACATGGCCCAGCAAGTCGCCCTGCGGGTATTCACGGAACAGTCGCGCCTGCACATCGACGCCGGGGAAGAGATAGCGCCTAGCGATGAAGCGGGCCACCTCTTCATCGGTGAGCTTGGTACGAATGGGCACGCTCTCGAAGAACTTGCTTTCTTCGCGAAATTTCTTGAAACGTCGTCGATCGTAATCAGAAATATCGACAATTTCAGAAAGGCGGTCGATCGTATCGTCGAGATCCTCGACCTGTGACGGTGTAATGTCCAGCGTATAGGCGGCAAAGTTGCGCGCCAGCACCTTGCCATTGCGATCGACGATGGCACCCCGATTGGGCGGCACCGGCACCAGGGCAATGCGGTTGTCTTCCGCGCGGGTGTGGTAGTAGTCGAAGCGCACAACCTGCAGATAGACAAACCGGGCCGCCAGCAGACTGAGGCAGATCAGCATGAACAAACCGGCCACCACCAGGCGGACACGCAGTCGGCTGACTTCTTGATCGGGGGAGCGGAACTCGGTCATCTCAATGCCACCCGGCCGCCTGTGCAAAGCCTACCCTCCGCGAGCAGCGCGAGCGTGGAGGCCGTCCGCGCGCCCGCCCGGCCGCCCGAAGGGCGTGCGCAGCCCCCTCGGGGGGCAGCGAGCAAAGCGAGCGTGGGGGCCGTGATCCTCTCATTTCAGATCGGTCGGTTGTCGTCGCGCTCTTCGGGCTGAAACTGAGGCAGCAGCAGCACGAAATGCAAGGGCAACCATAGCAGCGCGCCACTGACGCTACTCAGGAAATAACCCCAACCCGGAAACTCGGCGCCGGCCAGCATCCGCACCACCACCATCACCAACTGCACCCCCAGCAGCAGGGGCAGAATCTGCACCGACTGTTGCACCGGAGCGAACCACAACACCCGGCGCGACACCGCGTTGGCCGCGTAGGTCAGCAGCACATAGGCCAGCGCATGCTGCCCCATGGCCGCGCCGTGACCGATGTCGACCAGCACACCAAAGACAAATCCCGTCCCCATGCCGACCACCTGACGCTCGCGCACACTCCAGAAGGCCAGCAGCAGCGCCACCCAGTCGGGCACGCCGGGCAACTGCCCGGTCGGGATATAGGACAGCAACAAGGCCACGAACAGCGACAGGAACACAAACCAGATACGGACCGGACGGAGGATGCGGCGGGAGCGATGAGTGGGTTGCATGCCGTCAGTCCTTGGGCGTGGCGGGCGGCGGCACCTGCCGCTCGGGCGCTGGCTGGGCGCGGCCGAGGATCAGCACCTGCGCGGCATGGCCCACCCGCGCCACCGGCTCGCAGACGATCTGCGCGAAAGCCTGAAGTTCGCGATTGACACTGACCACCCGCGCCACCGGCAACCCCGGCAGAAAAAGGCCGTCCAGCCCGGAGGTGACCAGCCGGTCACCCGGCTGCACATCGGCATTGGCCAGCAGATAGCGCAGTTCGAGCATGCCTTCGCCCGCGCCATACACCACACCACGCTGACCGGTACGTTCGACCCGAACGGGCACGGCCTGGGCCTTGTCGGTCAGCAAGGTCACCTCGGATTGAATGGGATAGACCCGTGTGACCTGACCGACCACCCCGAGTTCATCGACCACCACCTGACCGGCGGTGACATCTTGCTGCGAGCCGTGATCGACGATCACCTTGCGCGAGAACACATCGCGCGCTTCGTAGAGCACGTCGGCGGCGACTGAGGTGACACTGATGCGCTCGGACATCGCCATCAGCCCGCGCAAGCGCTTGTTCTCCTGCTCCAGATCGGTCTGACGCAGCAGACGCTCGGCGTCGGCCAGCGCCTTGCGGCGCATCTCGCGATTCTCGCGCTGCACCTTGATCAGCGTGGCGAAGTACTTGGACGCATTGCTGACGAACTCGGCCGGCGTGGCCGCGGCCATTTCGACCGGATAGAGCACCACCGACAAGGTCTGGCGCACCACTTCGAGATAACGGAAATGCAGGTCGGCGACGAGCATCGCCAGACAGACGATAACGAAAAACCACAGGCGGACCAGCGGGGCGGGTCCACGGCGGAAGATAGGTGGAGGAGCGTGACCTACCACGGCATCACTTCAAGGCTGCGTTGCAAGCGGTGCCACGGGCGCAGGACCGCACGCGCCCGTTCGCATCGATCATTCAGAAGTAAAGATGGAGCCTAGCTTGTCCATCTTTTCGAGCGCCATGCCCGAACCGCGGGCAACGCAGGTCAGCGGGTCTTCGGCCACGATCACCGGCAGGCCCGTCTCTTCCATCAGCAGACGGTCGAGATCGCGCAGCAAGGCGCCGCCGCCGGTCAGCACCATGCCGCGATCGGCAATGTCGGCACCGAGTTCGGGCGGGGTTTGTTCGAGAGCGATCTTGACCGCCGAGACGATCTGGTTGAGCGGCTCATTGAGCGCTTCGAGGATCTCGTTGGACGAGATCGTGAAGCTGCGCGGAATGCCCTCGGCCAGGTTGCGGCCCTTCACTTCCATCTCTTTCACTTCAGAACCGGGGAAGGCAGAGCCGATTTCTTTCTTGATGTTCTCGGCCGTGGTGTCACCGATCAGCATGCCGTAATTGCGGCGGATGTAATTGACGATGGCGTCGTCAAACTTGTCACCGCCCACCCGCACCGAGCCGGAATAGACCATGCCGCCGAGCGAGATCACACCCACTTCGGTGGTACCGCCGCCGATATCGACAACCATCGAGCCGGTCGCATCGGCCACCGGCAGGCCGGCACCAATGGCCGCCGCCATGGGCTCTTCAATCAGATACACCTGGCTGGCACCGGCCGCGAGGGCCGCATCGCGAATGGCGCGGCGCTCGACCTGGGTCGAGCCGCAGGGCACGCAGACGATGATGCGCGGGCTGGGCGAGAACAGGCGGGTGTCATGCACCCGCTTGATGAACTGCTTGATCATCTGCTCGGTGACGACGAAGTCGGCGATCACGCCGTCTTTCATTGGCCGGATGGCAGTGATGTTGCCGGGCGTTTTACCCAGCATCTGTTTGGCCGCATGGCCAACCGCCTGAATCGTCTTTTTGGCGTTGGGTCCGCCTTCGGTGCGGATGGCGACCACCGATGGTTCGTCAAGCACGATGCCTTTTGCCCGCACATAAATGAGGGTGTTGGCAGTGCCGAGGTCGATGGCGAGGTCGTTGGAAAAGTAAGAGCGCAGAAAACCGAACATGAATATCCCGGGAAGTGCTGTGGGGCAGTGGGAAGATAAACGATTATGATAACCTACAAACCCTTGTGATTTAAGCAGGTTTGTTTCCCCATGTCTCTGTCCATCGACGAGGTTCGTCACATTGCGCGGCTGGCCCGCATCGAGCTGGGCGAAGGCGAGGCGCAAGACACCCTCGACAAACTGAATAATATCTTCGGCCTGATCGAGCAGATGCAGGCTGTCGACACGTCCCAGGTTGAACCCATGTCGCATCCGCAGGACGTTGCCCAGCGCCTGCGCGACGACATCGTCACCGAATCCGACCGCCGCGACGCCTACCAGCGTGTCGCCCCGCAAGTCGAAGCCGGGTTGTACCTGGTTCCGAAAGTCATCGAGTAATCCGCCCGCCGCGGCCCCCACACAGCCATGATCGAAGCCAGTCTCAAAGACCTCGCGGCCGCCCTGCGCGCCGGGACGCTCTCCAGCGTCGAACTCACCACGCTCTTTCTTGATCGCATCGACGCGCTCAACCCGTCGCTCAACGCCTTCATCACGGTCGACCGTGACGGCGCGCTGACCGCGGCACGCGCCGCCGACGCCCGCCTTGCTGCCGGCACGGCGGGCCCGCTGACCGGCATTCCGCTGGCGCACAAGGACGTGTTCTGCACCGAAGGCGTACGCACCACCTGCGCCTCCAGAATGCTCGAAAATTTCGTCAGCCCCTACGACGCCCATGTGGTCAGTCAGCTCAAGGCCGTCGGCGCGGTGATGCTCGGCAAGACCAACATGGACGAGTTCGCGATGGGCTCGTCCAACGAAAACACCCATTTCGGCCCCACCAAAAACCCCTGGAACACCGGCCGCGTGCCCGGCGGCTCCTCGGGCGGATCGGCCGTTGCGGTCGCCGCGCGCCTGGCGCCGATAGCCACCGGCACCGACACCGGCGGCTCGGTGCGCCAGCCGGCCGCGCTCACCGGCGTCACCGGCATCAAGCCAACCTACGGCGTGGTCAGCCGCTACGGCATGATCGCCTACGCCTCATCGCTTGATCAGGGCGGCGCCTTTGGCCGCTCGGCCGAAGACTGCGCACTGCTGCTCTCGGCCATGGCCGGCTTCGATCCGCGCGATTCGACCAGCGTCGAGCGTGAGACCGAGGACTACACCCGCGATCTGGGCAAGCCACTGGCCGGCCTGCGCATCGGCCTGCCCAAAGAGTTCTTCGCCGAGGGCATGGACGATGACGTCCGCGCTGCCACCGAGGCCGCGCTCGACCAGTACCGCCAGCTCGGCGCCACCACGGTCGAAGTGAGCCTGCCCAACGCCAAGCTGGCGATCCCCGCCTATTACGTGATCGCCCCGGCCGAAGCCAGCTCCAACCTGTCGCGTTTTGACGGCGTGCGCTACGGCCACCGCGCCCCCGAGTATGGCGATCTGGCCGACATGTACAGCAAGAGCCGCGCCCAGGGCTTCGGCGCCGAGGTCAAGCGCCGCATCCTGGTCGGCACGTATGTGCTCTCGCACGGCTACTACGACGCCTACTACCTACAAGCGCAAAAGCTGCGCCGCCTGATCGCCGAAGACTTCATCGCCGCTTTCACTCAATGCGACGTCATCGCCGGTCCGACCAGCCCCACCGTAGCCTGGCCGATTGGCGAGAAGAGCGATGACCCGGTACAGATGTATCTGCAAGACATCTACACCATCGCGGTCAACCTCGCCGGCCTGCCCGGCCTGTCGCTGCCCTGCGGCACCGGCGCAAACGACCTGCCCGTCGGCCTGCAGCTGATCGGCAACTATTTCGACGAAGCGCGCCTGCTCAACGTGGCGCACGGCTTCCAGCAGACCACGGACTGGCATCGGCGCATGCCGGCAGTGGGCTGAGCCCAGGCGACCCCGCATGCAGGCCACCGGCACCATCGCACTCGCCCCATGGCGCGCCCGCCGGCTCACTGTGCTCGGTGCGGGCGTCCTGCTGGCCGCCTGCGGCACGCCGTTTCCGCCGCGCGATCGCCCAATCGAGCAGCCCATCATTCTGCCCACGCCGCAACCCGAGCTGCGCGAATTGCCTGCCGAGCCGCTGGCGGCCACACCGCCTGCGCCGCCGGCGCCGCGTGCCACGCGCTCCGGCCGTGCCATGACCGCAACCCCCATTGACCTGGCCATGCGCTGCGCGGCCCGAGACGAGCGCAAGCACACCGTGCAGGCCGACGTCGATGTGTCGCAAGGCCAGGTGCGCTATCTGCGCGCCCGGGTGGCGCAACCCAAGGGCGCTTGCGAATTCACCCTGGCCGACTTTGAACAAACCCGCATCCTGCCAAGCATCGAACTGCGCGCACGCGACAACAGCGGCTGCACGCTGATGCTCTGGGAGCAAGGCCCGCAAGTGGTGCTGGCCTATAACAACTGCGCGGCGCACTGCGCGCCGCAGACCATTTTTTACGACGCACTGCCGATCCTGTTTGACCGCCGGGTCGGCCGTTGCGACTGAATTGAATGACAGGGCGTCGATCTGCGGCGCCCCGATAGACACAAAGAGCACAACGCCATGAGCCGACCGGATTGGGAAGTCGTCATCGGGCTGGAGATTCACGCCCAGCTCAACACCGCCTCGAAGATTTTTTCGGGCGCCACCACCGCCTTTGGCGCCGAAGCCAACGCCCAGGCCAGCGCGGTAGATATCGCCTTGCCCGGCGTGCTGCCGGTGCTCAACAAGGGCGCGGTCGAACGCGCGATCCGCTTCGGCCTGGCCATTGACGCCGAGGTGGCGCGCAAGAGCGTGTTCGCCCGCAAGAATTACTTCTACCCCGATCTGCCCAAGGGCTATCAGATCAGTCAGTTCGAGCTGCCGGTGGTGGTCGGTGGCCAGGTCACGATACGTGTCGGCGAGGGCGACGCAGCTTACGACAAAACCGTCACTCTGACCCGCGCCCACCTCGAAGAAGACGCCGGCAAAAGCCTGCACGAAGACTTCCACGGCATGAGTGGCATCGACCTCAACCGCGCCGGCACGCCGCTGCTCGAGATCGTCTCCGAGCCCGACATGCGCTCCTCCGCCGAAGCCGTGGCCTACGCCCGCGCGCTGCACACCCTGGTGCGCTGGATCGACATCTGCGACGGCAACATGCAGGAGGGCTCTTTCCGCTGCGACGCCAACGTCTCGGTGCGCCGGCCCGGCGCCGAGCTGGGCACCCGCCGCGAGATCAAGAACCTCAACTCCTTCCGCTTTCTGCAGCAGGCCATCGACTACGAAATCCAATGGCAGATCGAGCGCATTGAAGACGGCGGCCGCGTCGAGCAGGCCACCGTGCTGTTCGACCCGGACAGCGGCGAGACGCGCATGATGCGCTCCAAGGAAGACGCCCACGACTACCGCTACTTCCCCGACCCCGACCTGCTGCCGGTGGTGATCAGCGAGGACTGGATCGAACGCACACGCGCCGCGCTGCCCGAGCTGCCCGGTGCCATGCGTGCGCGCTTCGAAGCCGATTGGGGCCTGTCGGCCTACGACGCCATCACGCTGACCAGCAGCCGCGACGCCGCCACTTATTTTGAAGCCGCCGTGGCCGCGGCCGGCGACACGCTGGCCAAGCCCTGCGCCAACTGGATCATGGGTGAGCTGGCCGCGCGCCTGAACAAGGCCGAGCGCGACATCACCGACTCGCCGGTCGGCCCGGCGCAACTGGCCGCGCTGGTCAGACGCATTGCCGACGGCACCATCTCCAACAACGCCGGTAAAAAGGTGTTCGACACGCTGTGGAGCGAGGCCGGCGCCGACGTCGATGCCATCATCGAGGCCCAGGGCCTCAAGCAGATGAACGACAGCGGCGCGCTCGAAGCCATCGTCGACGACGTGCTGGCCGCCAATCCCAAGTCGGTCGAAGAATTCCGCGCCGGCAAGGAAAAGGCGCTCAACGCGCTGGTCGGTCAGGTGATGAAGGCCTCGCGCGGCAAGGCCAACCCGACCCAGGTCAACGAAGTGCTGCGCAGCAAACTCGGCGGCTGACACGCCCCACGCGACGCCCCTCGCGGCGTCGCGGCTTTTGCTATGCTGGCGGCCTGACCCCCTCGTTCCGAGACCGCCATGCGCCTCATCTGCTGCACCGCCGCACTGCTTGCCCTCGCCACCGCCCCCGCGCTGGCCACCAACGACATCCCCAAGCGCAAGCCCGGCCTGTGGGAACACGCCATGCAGATGGATCAGCTGCCCGGCTATACCCATCGTGCACAGGTCTGCGTCGGCGAGAACCTCGATGATCTCGCCCGCCACGAAGCGGCCGGCCGCTGCGACAAAACCCATGTCGTGCGCGTCGACGACCGGGTGTTGATCGAATCCGTCTGTCAGGCCGAAGGCAGCAAAGTCACCACCAAAGGCAGCTTCAGCGGCGACTTCGCCAGCCGGTACGCCGGCCAGCTCACCAGCACGTTCCAGCCGCCGCTCAACGGCATGGCCAGCACCCGCATGCGCATGGAGGCCAAGTGGCTCGGCCCCTGCCGGCCGGGGCAGAAAGTGGGCGACGTGATCCTGCCCGACATGCCGCAGGGCATGGGCGGCATCGATATCAACAAGATGATGCAGAATTTGCCCAAGCTGCCGGGTCGATGAGCACCAAAGCGCTCGCCGCCATAGCATTGACGATCATGACACTCAGCGCCCCGGCCACCGCGGCCACCCCCTGGCAAAGCTGCAGCGGCCCGCCCGTGACCGACGCCGCACACGAGTTGCTGCCCTGCACCGATCGCCCCAACTGCGTGTCCACCGAGCACCCGGACACCGAACGGCGCATCACGCCCCCATCCGGCATTGCCATCGACACCCTGCGCCAGGCCGCAATGGCCGAGCCGCGCAGCCAGATCGTGGCCGAGGGGCCGCGGTGGTTCATCGTCCATTTCCGCTCGCGGATTTTCGGCTTTGTCGACGAGGCCCATTTCATCCAGCGCCCCGACGGCCAGTTCGCCGTGCGCAGCGGCGCCTGCAGCGGCTACTCCGATTTTGGCGTCAATCGCGCGCGTCTGTTACGCATCTTCACTCGGGCTTCCGACACGAAGCGCCTAGAATAGAGAGAGCCCCCGAACCGAGGACAGCCCCATGTGCCAACTGCTGGGCATGAATTGCAACGTGCCGACCGATATCTGTTTTTCCTTCACCGGCTTTCAGGCGCGAGGCGGGCTGACGGACATTCATCAGGACGGCTGGGGCATCGCTTTCTTTGAAGGGCGGGGCTGCCGGGTATTTCTCGACCCGCGCCCGAGCATCGAGTCGCCGGTAGCCGAACTGGTGCGTAGCTATGCGATCCGTTCGCTCAACGTCATCGCCCATATCCGCAAAGCGACGCATGGCGACATCAATCTAGAGAACACCCATCCGTTCATGCGCGAGTTGTGGGGGCAGTACTGGTTGTTTGCCCACAATGGCGACCTCAAAACCTACGCGCCCGAACCCACCGGACGCTTCCAGCCGGTTGGCACCACCGACTCCGAGCGCGCCTTTTGCCAGATCCTCAACACCCTGGCGCAACGCTATCCGGACGGTCCCCCCGGGGCAGTCGAACTACACGAGGCGCTGCGCGAGCTGGCCACCGATATCGGCGCCTTCGGTGAGTTCAACTTCCTGCTCTCCAATGGCGACAAGCTGTTTGCACACTGCGCCTCCCGGCTCAGCTACATCATCCGCCAGGCCCCCTTTGCCGAGGCGCACCTTACCGATCAGGATGTGACCATCGATTTCGACCGGGTCACCACCCCCAAGGACCGGGTGGCGGTGATTGCCACCACGCCGCTGACCGATAACGAGGCCTGGCACACCATTGCGCCGGGCACCTTGCTGACGTTCTGCGAGGGGGCGCCGATGGCCATGACGGAATGCGCGACACGACCGTTTTTGCGCCCCGAAAGCAGCCCGCCAACGTGACACACCGTCACGACGCGGACAAAATTTGGGGGCATACTGCGTTTTGAATTGTTTTGAAACATCTTGCGCCAACAGGAGATCCGATGGATTGCCCGCTGTGCCAGCCTGAGACCGAACGCGTACTGTGGCGCGACAACCGATGCCGTGTCATTCGCGTCGTCGACGCGCACTACCAAGGCTATTGCCGGGTCATCTGGCATGCGCATGTGGCGGAGATGACGGATCTGACGACAGCGGAACGCGCATACCTGATGAGAATCACGCTGGCGACTGAAGCCGCCGTGAGGCAAGTGTTTGCTCCGGCCAAGATCAATCTGGCGAGCCTAGGCAACATGGTGCCGCATCTGCACTGGCACGTGATTGCCCGCTACACCGACGACGCCCACTTTCCCGATCCCATCTGGGCGGCACCGCGGCGCACCGCAACAGCCCAGCCAGCGGTCAGCGATACTCAACTGGCCATTGCGCTGACCGAGTGGATTGGCCAAATGGATGATTGATCATGCGCACAGGGCAGGTCATCATGCAGGGGAATCAGACGCAGTGCAGCATTGCTTGACGCAAAAACAATAAGGCGCCCAAAAAGGACACCATGAATTATTCCGATCCGACCGTCGCGCAGGCGACAATCCGGAACCTCAACCCGGTCAATGTGGGCGAATCCCACACCACGCTCGCGGCCATCGTGACAGCCTTGCACGCCACACCGCCATCGCCCGAACTGCATTTCGAGGTTCTGGAGAGCGCGCGGTCGTCGATTGCTTTCGTTCAGGAAGAGCTCGCCAAACGCTACGCCGACCACCCGCTGCCGCCCGACAGCCTCGAAGAAGCTACGCTCGGCAAAGTGGTCAAACTGTGGCAGGAGCTGGCCCAGTCCTACGCACAGATTGCCCAGCGTGACGCCACTCGAGAGGCACTCGGCGCCCAGCGCCCGACGCTGTTGCAACGCCGCTTGCACTACAGCGGCAATGTGCTGCTTGAGTACTTCCGCGCCCATCGCGCGGTACCCAAGGGCCTGTGGCTGGACTTCCACGCCGGCTATGCGGTAGCCGAGCAACAAGGCGTCGCCCGTACGCGGGTCGCCGATCCGCTGAACGAGGTCTGGAAGGCACAGAGCAGCGTCGAGGCCTATGTCGCCGTGTTGCTGGTTGACCTGTCCAACCCCTTTGGCCGCAGCCAGCGCGAATTCGTCTGGGTCTGCCGCTGGGCGCAACGCTTCGCACCCTATTGCGCCCTGCATCTACCGCAGGAATCCGACAAACCAGGCACCTACGCCATGGACCTGAGCCGTGACCACGGCCTGCGCCCGATCGCCACGCTGACCAGCTCGCCACACCTGCGTCGCTTCGACGGCAGCCGCCTGGCGGGGCAGATTCAAGCCGTGCTGACCCAGTTCAAACAAGGCGTCACTCCGACCTCTCTCGGCCTCGGGGACGACTGTTCGACCGAAGCCGGCGGTCGTCTGCTGCTCTCGCTCTACCGCCCCTGGGGCCTCGCCTCGGCCGGGCGTCGCTACACCCGGCGCGCCACGCGCGGTCGCCTCGGCCTGTGCTCGGAATGGGAAGCCATTGGCTTCTACGTGCTCGGCAAACCCTTCGAATCGCCCAAAATCAGCGCATTCAATCCGCTACAGACCGACATCGCTGCGATCACCTTCGGGGAGCGCGCCGAAGAGGTGCCGATGCAACCCGAGGCGCTCAAACGCCTGGCCATCGAACGTGGCTACATCCCTCAGTTGTGGGAGATCCTCGACCAGTCGGTCGGCGGCTTCCGGCTCCAGTCGCAACCGAATGCCAGACGGTTCGAGCACCATCAGCTGGTCGGCATCCGACCACCCGACGGCCAACACTATCTGCTGGCGCATATCAGCTGGCTGATGTATCGCCCCGACGGTGTAATGGAGCTCGGCGTACATGTCATGCCGGGGCTGCCCGAGGGCGTCGCCGCCCGCCTGATCGGCCTGCACGCGAACTCGAAAGATCCGTACAAGCTGGGTTTCCTGCTACCCGCAGTACCCGCCCTGAAAGCCGGACCGAGTCTGGTATTGCCTGCCGGCTGGTATCAGTCGCAACGCATCGTTGAGCTCAAGATGGGTGGCGAAACCATGCAGATCCGACTCACCCGTCTGGTGACACGCGGCAGCAATTTCGATCGGGTGGAATTCACCACCCTGGGGCGGTCCTGAGCGGCGCGGCGCCGCGCATCAAGATGATATCGGCATAATTCGGCGCGCGGGCAGCACGGCACAGAAGCAACTGCCTTCGCCCGGATCGCTGGTCACTTTCAACTCGGCCTGATGCCGCGTCAGCACATGCTTGACAATGGCCAGGCCCAGCCCCGTGCCCCCGGTCTCTCGAGAGCGGCCGCGATCGACCCGATAGAAACGCTCAGTCAAGCGCGGAATATGCTCTGGCGCAATGCCGATACCATCGTCCTTGACGCTAAATTCGCCCGCACCCGATTCAAGCACTCGCCAGCCTAGCTGCACCTTGCCGCCCGAGGGCGTATAGCGAATGGCATTACTGGCCAGGTTGGCGAAAGCACTGTGGAGCTCCTTGGCGCTGCCCTGTATCCGACACATGTCGCTGGCAAGCACCGTCACCTGATGACGCCCCGCCGACAGCGCCTCGGTCTCGCGCGCAACCTCCCGCACCAGGCCAACGACGTCAAAAACGTCTTCAATTGGCTGCGGCGCGCCGGTTTCCAGCGCCGACAAGACCAGCAAATCCTGAATCAGACGCTGCATCCGGGCGGCCTGCTCGTGCGCCATGCCCAAGTAACGCAATACATCTTCACGCGGGACATCGTCCAGACCGTCCAGCACCGTTTCGATAAACCCGGACACCACGGTCAAGGGCGTCCGCAACTCGTGCGACACATTGGCGACAAAGTCGCGGCGCATGGTTTCGAGCTTCTCGATCTGGGTCACATCGCGTGAAATCACCATCCGCCGGCCATCACCGAAGGTAATCACCTGGACCAACAAGGCCGCGCCCTTGCGACGAATCGGATGAAACAGGAAAGGCTCGCTGTAATCACCGGACTCGAGGTAGTGCACAAAGTCAGGCTGGCGGACCAGATTGGTAATCGGCGCCCCACGGTCGCGGGCAAGGTCGAGCCCGAGATCTTCGGCGGCACGACGATTGATCCACTCGATAGTGCCCGTCAGGGAGAGGTACATCACCCCGTCCGGCATCGCCTGGCTGGCATCGCGAAAACGGTCCAGTTCGGCGCCGAGCTTGGCGCGCTCGGTGCTGGCTTGGCGTACGTTGCGATTCAGATCGGAATAAACCAGATCCCACAGACCGGTCGCCTGCGGCAACGGCGCCTGACCGATCGGTAAATGCGCCCAGCGCACCAAACGGGCCAGGTGAGCGTGGTGCTGGAACAGCATCCACAGCAGGCCGGCAAGCGCGACCAGGCTCCCGAGCAAGGGCGAGACCAGTAGGGCGCACAGGGCGGCAATAATCGCGATGAGCACCAATGCGCCGGCGAGCGCCGTCCAGACATAACGTGCAGAGTGAATCGCGAATCCCCTTCAGCTAAGACGACCGCCCGATTATCGCACGGCCGATTCGCGATCTGCCTGGGCGGAGAGCCGATAGCCACTGCCGCGCACGGTCTGGATCAGGCGATCATGCAGGGTCGGCTCAAGGGCGCAGCGCAGGCGACGGATATGCACATCGACGGTGCGCTCCTCGACAAACACATGGTCGCCCCAGACCTGATCGAGCAACTGGGTGCGCGAGTGCACCCGCTCGGGATGGGTCATGAGGAAGTGCAACAGGCGAAATTCGGTCGGTCCGAGTGATATCTGAGCATCGCCGGCGGTGATCCGATGTGTCACCGGGTCCAGCAAGAGCCCGCCGATCAGCACCGGATCTTCCGTCGCCTGGGGTGCCCGACGGCGCAGCACGGCCTTGATCCGGGCCACCAGCTCACGCGGGCTGAATGGCTTGGTGATGTAGTCGTCGGCGCCGGTCTCCAGCCCCTGAACCTTGTCCTGCTCTTCACCCCGCGCGGTGAGCATGATCAGGGGAATATCCCGCGTCCGCTCCTCCGCGCGCAACCGGCGGGCCAGATCGATGCCGGGCATCCCCGGCAACATCCAGTCGAGCAGGATCAGGTCCGGCAAGGCCTCGCGCACAATACGTTGCGCGGTCTCGGCATCCGCCGCACGGATGACGTGATGGCCGGCGCGGCCAAGGTTGGCGGCAATGAGTTCCTGAATCGCGGGCTCGTCTTCGACGACGAGAATATTGGCGGACATGATCGACACTCCAAAGCGTTGTGCGACAGTCTATTGCAGCTATTTGACGGTTTCATGACACGTCACGCCAGCGCAATCTGACCGCTACGAAAACTGCCTCATGGCCGGGCCAAATGTAAGCGCGCCCTAGCATCAGGTATCATTGCATACTCCGTTAACTCTACGGGCCCAAGCGCCCGGGTGGCGCATCATGGCTGGCCTCGACTCGACCACACCCCTCCCCACGGACATCGTCCTGCGTACCCAGTCCCGGGTACTCGAGATCGCGTTCGACAATGGTGCGCACTACGCGCTGCCTTTCGAGTTCCTGCGCGTCTACTCGCCCTCGGCGGAAGTACGCGGCCACGGCGCGGGTCAGGAAGTCCTGCAGACTGGCAAACGCGACGTCGGGGTCAACGGCGTGGAGCCGGTGGGCAACTACGCCCTCAAGATCATCTTCTCCGACGGACACGACAGCGGCCTGTACTCCTGGGACTACCTGCTCATGCTCGGCGAGCAACACGACACCCTCTGGCACGACTACCTTGAGCGGCTCACGGCAGAAAACGCCAGCCGCGATATCGACACCACCACCCGCCCCGCCACAGGCGGCAGCTGCGGCGCAGGACACAAGCACTGATGAACGACAACACCACGCACTTCGGCTTCGAATCGGTCGCCGAAACCGAAAAAGCCAAACGGGTCGCCGGCGTGTTTTCCTCGGTCGCCAGCAATTACGACATCATGAATGACCTGATGTCGCTCGGGCTGCATCGCCTCTGGAAAACCTTCACCATCCAGATTGCCGGCGTGCGCGCAGGTCATCGTGTGCTCGATGTGGCCGGCGGCACCGCCGACCTGTCGCTGGCCTTCGCCAAACGGGTCGGGCCGACCGGACAGGTCTGGCTGACCGACATCAACGGCGCCATGCTCTCCCATGGCCGCGACCGCCTGATCGACCGCGGCCATCCGCTACCGGTGGCCCAGTGCGACGCCGAGAAGCTGCCCTTCCCCGACAACTACTTCAATATCGTCACCGTCGCCTTCGGGCTGCGCAACATGACCCACAAGGATCAGGCGCTGGCCGAGATGCGCCGCGTGCTCAAACCCGGTGGCCAGTTGCTGGTGCTCGAATTTTCGCAAGTCTACAAACCGCTGGCACCGGTCTACGATCTCTACTCTTTCAAACTTCTGCCCTGGCTTGGGCAGAAGGTCGCGGGCGATGCCGACAGCTATCGCTACCTGGCCGAGTCGATCCGCATGCATCCGGGTCAGGAAGAATTGAAAACACTGATGGAACAAGTCGGCCTTGAGAAAGTCGATTACTTCAACATGACCGGTGGCGTCGTTGCGCTACACCGGGGTTTCAAGATTCACTGACTGGAGTATCCAATGATTCGTAGCTTTATTGCTTTGATCGCCTGCACCTTCGTTCTCGGGATATCGGCTGGCGAGGCAGAAGCGCGACGCTTCGGTGGCAGCAAATCCTTTGGTATGCAGCGTAGCGCACCAGCCGCTACCCCCAAAGCGGCGCCGAGTGCCCCCAAGACCGGTGCTACGGCCAACGGCGCACCCAAGCGCAGCTGGCTGGGCCCGATTGCTGGTCTGGCCGCCGGCCTTGGCCTTGCCGCGCTGTTCTCGCACCTGGGCATGGGTGAAGAGCTCGGCAGCCTGTTGTTGATGGCACTGCTCGCCTTCGTCGCCTTCAAACTTTTCCGCCGCTTTGCGGGCGGTGCCGCGCAGCGTGCACCGCAAGGCATGCAATACGCCGGACCAACGCCGGGCAACAACGCCCATGAAACCCGTTTCAACGCGGCACCCGCGGGTGGCAGCAGTGCTGCAGCCGTGCAGGAAGACTTCGACGAGGTCGCCTTCGTTCGGCAGGCCAAGATCAACTTCATCCGCATGCAGGCGGCCTACGATGCCGGCAATCTGGACGACATTCGTGCTTTCACCACGCCCGACGTTTTTGCCGAGGTGAAAATGCAGCTCGACGAGCGTGCCGATGGCGGACAACAAACCGATGTGGTCGACCTCACGGCCGACGTGATTGAGGTGGTGCGAGAGAGCGAGCGTTACATCGTGAGCGTGCGCTTCCATGGCCTCATCCGCGAAAGCCGCGATGCCGCCCCTGAAGCATTCGACGAAGTCTGGCATTTGACCAAGCCGATTGCCGCCGACGGCGGCTGGTTGATCTCCGGCATTCAGCAAGCGCACTGACGCATGCTTTCAACCGTCGCCACCGGTGGCATCAATCACCTGCTCGCGCAGGCTGACTGGGCACGCAAGCGCCTTCGTGAGCACCAAGGCGCGGTGGCAGCCGTCACCATCGGCGGCGTCAGCCTGAGCCTCGCAATCGGCCCTGAAGGTTACGTCGCGAAGAGCGCGCCGGATGTCCCGCCCTCGGTCACCATCACGCTCGCGCCGGATGCGCTCGCAAAACTCCCGGACGGCATCGACGCCGCGATGTCGCAGGTGAAGATCAGTGGTCAGGCGGATCTGGCCGACAGCCTGAGCTTCGTTTTCCGCCATCTACGTTGGGACAGCGAGGCTGATATGGCGCGAATTTTCGGCCCCATTATCGGCCATCGCGCGCACCGGACTGCCAGCCACATCGTCCAGGCCATTCCTGACACTGGCGGGCGGATTGCCGCCAACGCCAGCGAATACCTCGCGCACGAAGGGCGGCTGCTGGTCCCTCACGCGGAGCTTCTCGTCCACGCTGAACGACTCCGACATATTCGCGACACGATGAGTCGCCTCGACAAGCGCATCAAACGGCTGACCCACACCGACGCGCCCCCCGCGTAGCAGCGCGCACCAGCTCGCCGCACCGCCAAAGAAAAAGCAGCCCGAAGGCTGCTTTTTCTTTGCAAACGAACTGCCGTATGACTCAGTGACGCGGGTTGCGCAATTTCTTGATCGCGGCCAACTGGGCAATCGCTTCGGCCAACTCGGCTTGCGCCGCAGCGTAATCGATTTCGCCTTTCTGATTCTGCAAGGCTTCTTCGGCACGACGCTTGGCCTCAAGGGCTTTCGCTTCGTCAAGATCCTTACCACGAATTGCCGTGTCAGCCAGCACGGTCACACGACCGGGCTGAACTTCCAGCAAACCACCCGCGACGAAAATCAGCTCTTCTTCGGCCTGATTCTGCACCTTGACACGCACCGCACCCGGCTTGATCCGGGTCATCAACGGCATGTGCCCCGGCAGAATGCCGAGCTCACCGGTCTCGCCTGGCAAGGCGACGAACTCCGCCAATCCGGAAAAAATCTCTTCTTCCGCGCTGACGATATCAACATGTACGGTCATAGCCATAGCTTTATCCTCCGATTCTGCTCCGCCCGCAAGCGAGCGGAGCATTGGGCATGCTTACTGGAGGGTCTTGGCCTTCTCGATGGCTTCTTCGATGCCACCAACCATATAGAAGGCCTGCTCCGGCAGCTGATCGCATTCGCCGCTGACGATCATCTTGAAGCCCTTGATCGTGTCCTTCAGCGTCACGTACTTGCCCGGCGAACCGGTAAAGACTTCGGCAACGTGGAAGGGCTGCGACAGGAAGCGCTGGATCTTGCGAGCGCGCGTCACTGCCAGCTTGTCTTCGGGCGACAGCTCGTCCATACCCAGAATCGCAATAATGTCGCGCAATTCCTTGTACTTCTGCAGCGTCTGCTGAACCTGACGGGCCACGTTGTAGTGCTCTTCACCAACAACCAGCGGATCGAGCTGCCGGCTGGTGGAGTCGAGCGGATCAACGGCGGGGTAGATACCCAGCGCGGCGATATCACGCGACAACACAACGGTGGAGTCCAGGTGCAGGAAGGTCGTTGCCGGCGACGGGTCGGTCAAGTCATCGGCAGGCACATACACGGCCTGAATCGACGTAATCGAGCCCACCTTGGTCGAGGTAATCCGCTCTTGCAAACGGCCCATCTCTTCAGCCAGCGTCGGCTGATAGCCCACGGCGGAAGGCATACGACCGAGCAGCGCGGACACTTCGGTACCGGCCAGCGTGTAACGGTAGATGTTATCGACGAAGAACAGGATGTCACGACCGTCGTCACGGAAACGCTCGGCCATGGTCAGACCGGTCAGCGCGACGCGCAGACGGTTGCCCGGGGGTTCGTTCATCTGACCGAACACCATCGCGACCTTGTCGAGCACGTTGGAGTCTTTCATCTCGTGATAGAAGTCATTACCTTCACGAGTGCGCTCACCCACACCGGCAAACACCGACAGACCGGCGTGCTGCTTGGCGATGTTGTTGATCAGCTCCATCATGTTCACGGTCTTGCCCACACCGGCACCACCGAACAGACCGACCTTACCGCCCTTGGCAAACGGGCAGATCAAGTCAATCACCTTGATGCCGGTTTCGAGCAATTCGACCGACGGGGACAGCTCGTCGAACTTCGGCGCTTTCTGGTGAATCTGGCGCAGCTCGTTGGAGTCGATCGGGCCGGCTTCGTCGATCGGGCGACCCAGCACGTCCATGATGCGACCCAGGGTGCCGTGACCAACGGGAACCGAAATACCTTGTCCGGTGCCGGCCACTTTCATGCCGCGGCGCAGGCCATCGGAAGAACCCATGGCAATCGTACGCGCCACACCGTCACCCAGGAGCTGCTGAACCTCGAAGGTCAGACCGGCTTCGGCGAAGGAGTTTGCTGCGTCCTCAAGCTTCAGGGCGTCATAAACTTTGGGCATCTCATTGCGCGGGAACTGAATGTCCACCACCGCGCCGATGCACTGAACGATCGTACCAGTACTCATCGTTTTTCCTTAAATCAATAATCCGTTAGACCGCAGCGGCACCAGCGACGATTTCCGAGAGCTCTTTCGTAATGGCCGCCTGACGGGTCTTGTTGTAGACCAGTTGCAGATCACCAATGACGGTCTTCGCATTGTCGGAAGCAGCCTTCATTGCCACCATCCGCGCGCTCTGTTCGGAAGCCATGTTCTCGGCCACAGCCTGATACACCAGGGCTTCGACGTAACGCACCAGCATTTCATCAATCACCACCTGGGGATCGGGCTCGTACAGGTAGTCCCACGACCCTTCAGGCGCACCCAGTCGCTCGCCGGTCAGCGGCAGCAGCTGCTCGACCTGACCTTCCTGCTTCATCGTGTTGATGAAGCGGGTATAGGCCAGATAGACCGCGTCAAGCTCGCCATTCTGGAACGCGTCCAGAATGACCTTGACCGGACCAATCAGCTTTTCGAGGTGCGGTGTATCACCGAGCTGTGTGACATGCGAGGCGACCTTGACGCCGACGCGTTGCATGAAGCCATAGCCCTTGTTCCCGATACACGTGGCGCGAATTTCCGTCGCCCCCTGTGCTTGCCACCCCTTCATCTCGGCCGTAACCTGGCGCAGGATGTTGGTGTTCAAGCCGCCGCACAGCCCTTTGTCCGTGGTGACCACGATGACGCCAACACGCTTGACGTCATCTTTCTTGGCCAGAAACGGGTGCTGATACTCGGTGATATTTGCCTGAGACAGGTTCGCGGCGAGTCGGCGGATCTTCTCGGCGTACGGACGGGCGGCACGCATGCGTTCCTGCGCCTTGCGCATTTTCGATGCGGCCACCATTTCCATGGCCTTCGTGATCTTTCGAGTGTTTTGAACACTCTTGATCTTCGTACGGATTTCCTTACCGCTTGCCATATTCCGTCTCCGTACGCAGGTTTAAGCCCAGCTCTTCTTGAACTCGTCGACCGCAGCAGCCAAGGTCTTCTCGTCGTCACCGTCGAGATTCAGGGTGCTGGCAATCTTCTCAAGCAAAGCCGAATACTTGGTCTTGACGAACTGATGCAGCGCGGCCTCGAATGCCAGCACGCGGCTTACATCGACACCGTCGAAATAACCGTTGTTGGAGGCATACAGGGTCACCGCCATGTCCGCGACCGACATCGGCGCGTACTGCGGCTGCTTCATCAGCTCGGTCACCAGGCGACCACGCTCAAGCTGCTTGCGGGTGGCTTCGTCCAGATCGGACGCGAACTGCGCAAACGCAGCCAGCTCACGGTACTGGGCCAGCGCCAGACGCACACCGCCACCAAGCTTCTTGATGACTTTGGTCTGAGCTGCACCACCGACGCGCGACACCGAGATACCGGCGTTGATGGCGGGACGGATACCGGCGTTGAACAGGTCGGTCTCGAGGAAGATCTGGCCGTCGGTAATCGAAATCACGTTGGTCGGCACAAAGGCAGACACGTCACCAGCCTGGGTTTCAATCACGGGCAGCGCGGTCAAAGAACCGGTTTTGCCTTTGACTTCACCGTTGGTGAATTTCTCGACGTAATCCGCATTCACGCGCGCAGCGCGTTCGAGCAGGCGGGAGTGCAGATAAAACACGTCACCCGGGTAAGCTTCACGGCCCGGCGGACGGCGCAGCAGCAAGGACACCTGACGATAGGCCCAGGCTTGCTTGGTCAGATCGTCATAAACGATCAGTGCATCTTGACCACGGTCGCGGAAATACTCGCCCATGGTGCAGCCCGAGTAGGCTGACAGGTATTGCATGGCGGCCGATTCGGAAGCGGTTGCGGCGACGACGATGGTGTATTCCATCGCGCCGTTCTCTTCCAGCTTGCGCACCACATTGGCAACGGTAGAAGCTTTCTGACCGATGGCAACATAGACGCAGAACATGTTCTGGCCTTTCTGGTTGATGATCGCATCAACGGCGACGGCGGTCTTGCCCGTCTGACGGTCACCAATGATCAGCTCGCGCTGACCACGGCCAACCGGCACCATCGCATCGACCGCCTTCAGACCGGTCTGAACCGGCTGCGAAACGGATTGACGATCGATCACACCCGGGGCGACTTTTTCGATCTTGTCGGTCAGCTTGGCGTTGATCGGGCCCTTGCCGTCGATCGGCTGACCCAGCGCATTGACGACGCGCCCAATCAGCTCGGGGCCGACCGGGACTTCGAGAATGCGGCCAGTGGCCTTGACGGTGTCGCCTTCGATGATGTGCTCGTATTCACCGAGCACCACCGCGCCAACCGAATCGCGCTCGAGGTTGAGCGCCAAACCAAACGTATTGCCGGGGAACTCCAGCATTTCGCCTTGCATCACGTCGGCGAGACCGTGAACACGACAGATACCGTCCGTAACGGAAACGACGGTACCTTCGTTGCGCGACGTAGCGGCAAGCTGCAGGTCCTGGATCCGGCTCTTAATCAGGTCACTGATTTCAGAGGGGTTAAGTTGCATTCCAATGCTCCTAGTTCTTAAGCGCAGCGGCCATGTTCGCGAGCTTGCCGCGGACCGAGGCGTCGATAACGTCATCGCCGATAGTGATGGTGACCCCACCGATCAGATCGGGATTCACCGACACCGACACGTTCAGCTTGGCCTTGAAGCGGCCCTCGAGCTGTTCGGTCAGCGTCTTCAGCGCTGCGTCGTCGAGCGGGAAAGCGGAAACAATTTCCGCATCCAGCACGCCTTCGTGTTCGTTTTTACGTACAACGAACAGGTCACGGATCTCGGGAAGCACCTGCAGACGTTCATTCTCGATCAACACGTGCACAAAGTTCTTCTGTGCATCGTCGAAGGAACCACCAACAATCCCGATAAACAACTCGGCCAGCTTGTCAGCGCCGAGCTTGGGATCGTTGATACATGTTTTCATCCGTTCATCGGAGGCGGCAAAGGCCATCCGATCCAGGGCTTCCGACCAGGGCCCCAGCGCACCAGCCCCTTGTGCCAGCATGAAAGCGGCTTCGGCGTAGGGGCGCGCGATGGTGACGTTCTCGGCCATGACTTATTGCAGTTCCTGTTTCAGGTTTGCCAGCAGTTCGGCGTGGGCCTTGGCGTCGACTTCCTTGCGCAGGATCTTCTCTGCGCCAGCGAGCGCCAGGATGGCAATTTGGTCACGCAGGGCTTCCTTGGCGCGTTGAGCGGCAGCGGCGGCTTCGCCTTCTGCTGCTTCACGCGCGGCGGCGATGATGCGGCCAGCTTCGGCACGGGCCTCGTCGATCAGAGTGGATGCCTGCTTTTCAGCAGAGGTGCGCACATCGCCAGCCGACTCGCGGGCCTTGCGCATTTCCTCGACAACCTTCTTCTCGGCGTGGGCCAGATCGGCCTTCGCTTTATCCGCAGCCGCCAGCCCGTCCGCGACCTTCTTCGCCCGTTCGTCGAGCGCCTTCACAATGGGCGGCCACACGAATTTCATCGTGAAGACGACCAAAATGAAGAACACCACGAGCTGAGCGATCAGGGTAGCGTTCAGATTCACGTTGCGATGTCCTTATGGTTCGTTGGGTAAAACAAACGACCCGGAGATCAGGCGAGCTGGAACGGGTTGGCGAACGCGAACATCATGGCAATACCAACGCCGATCAGGAATGCAGCGTCGATCAGACCGGCCAGCAGGAACATCTTGGTCTGCAGAGCGTTCATCAACTCGGGCTGACGAGCCGACGCTTCGAGGTACTTGCTACCCATGATGCCGATACCGATACATGCACCGACGGCACCCAGACCGATGATCAGACCAGCGGCCAGCGCAACAAAGCCCAGAACGTGTTCCATGACAACTCCTTCAAAGAAAAAACGGTTTTCTGTTGAAACCCGGGGTTAAAAAGAAACTTTTTATTAGTGGCTCTCGTGAGCCTGACCGATATACACCAGCGCCAGCATCATGAAGATGAACGCCTGCAAGGTGATAATCAGAATATGGAAGATCGCCCAGACCGAGCCGGCGATGACGTGACCGACAAAGCCCATCACCGTCGCCGTACCACCGAGCAGCGCAATCAGCATGAACACCAGCTCGCCAGCATACATGTTGCCGAACAGTCGCATACCATGCGAGACGGTCTTGGCCAGGAACTCGATCATCTGCATGATGAAGTTCACCGGGTAGAGCAGGGGATGATTGCCGAAGGGCGCGGTAAAGAGCTCGTGAATCCAGCCTTTGGCGCCCTTGATCTTGATGTTGTAGTAGATGCACACCAGCAGCACGCCGATCGACATGCCCAGTGCGCCGTTGAGGTCAGCCGTGGCGACCACCCGCATGTAGGGAATGCCGAACATTTCACCAATGCGCGGCAACAGATCGACCGGCAGCAAGTCCATCGCGTTCATCATGAAGATCCAGACGAACACGGTCAACGCCAGCGGTGCGACAAATTTGCGCGACTCGGCAGAGTGAATGATGCCCTTGGCCTGGTCGGCCACCATGTCGACCAGAATCTCGACGGCAGCCTGGAAACGGCCCGGCACGCCGGAAGTGGCCTTGCTGGCAGCGCGCCAGAGGAAGTAAAGGGAAACAGCGCCAATCAGAACGGAATAAAAGACCGTGTCGATGTTGATAATCGACCAGTCAATGACGTTCTGTTGTGCATGACCCGACGTATTCAACTGTGTCAGGTGATGGACGATGTACTCGGAAGCGGTGGGAGCGTGCCCTGCAGTAGACGACATGGTTAGTTCTTCACCCAGAATGCAAACAAATTCGCTTTGAGCGCCAGCACCATACCGATCAGAAGCGCCCCCCAGTGGAGACCTTCGATCAGGTTGGCAGCCAACACCAGTAATCCCACAATCGCGGCGACCTTGACAAACTCGCCCACGAAAAACGCAGCAGGGTATGACTCGGGGCTTCGCTGACTCGTGGCAGCGAGTTTCAAGGCAAATAACGCGTTCGGCACCACGCAAGCCAATCCGCCAACGGCGGCAGACAGCGCCCCTTTTGGCCCGAACAGCGCTGCGGACAGCACCGCGGCGAGTAGTGTCGCGATGAGCTGAAAACCGACAGCCTTGAACATCCCTTCCCTTACGCGCTGACCCGCAAAACAGCCGATCAGCGGCTCAAAAAATCTCGGCAATACTAGGGGTTTACCGTAGTAAAGTCAAACCCGTTTTGCACCGCAACAAGGCCCGGCCCAAACCCTTGCCACGGCTGGAAAAGCAGCCCGTCGCTCCGTGATCCGCGCAGGGCCTTGGATCCAGCCCTGATGTTATTTATAAGACATTGCTGTCAACGCTGGTGCGCCATGCACCGTGATGACGCATGAGCTGGCTCAGCGCAGCCGCGACAGCAGACCTTCAAGTTGATCGAGGTTACCAAAGCCGATCGACAGCGCGCCTGCCCCCTTCCGATTGGCCTTGATCGTAACGCTCGCACCGAGCGCGTCCGACAGCTCTTCTTCGAGACGCAGCAGGTCCCGATCTGGCTCGGCCTTGGCCCGCAAGCTTCGCGGCTTCAGCTCGTGGTGCACCAGGCGCTCGACCTCTCGCACCGACAAGCCACGCCCGGCCGCCCGGTTGGCAAACTGGATCTGGCCAGCCGGATCGAGCGGCAGCAGTGCGCGCGCATGACCCATCTCGATATCGCCAGCCATCAGCAACTCCTGCACCGGCGAGGCCAGCTGCAACAGGCGCAACAGGTTACTCGCCGCGGGCCGCGACCGGCCAACGGCATCGGCCGCCTGCTGATGGGTCATCTCGAATTCATCGATCAAGCGCTGAATGCCGGCCGCCTCTTCGAGCGGGTTGAGGTTTTCACGCTGGATGTTCTCGATCAGCGACATGGCCAGCGCGGCTTCGTCGAGGATCTCGCGCACCAGGCAGGGGGCGGTGTCGAGCCCGGCGATCTGCGATGCCCGCCAGCGGCGCTCACCGGCGATGATTTCGTAGCGATCCGGCCCGACCGGGCGCACCAGGATCGGCTGCATCACCCCCTGAGCCTTGATCGACGCGGCCAGCTCTTCGAGCGAGCCGGGGTCCATGCGGGTTCGCGGCTGGTATTTGCCCGGCTGCAGGGCGCCGACCGGCAGCATCTGCAATTCGCCCTTGTCAGCATCGTCTGAGTTCGCCGCCAGGAGGGCGTCCAGCCCGCGGCCAAGACCTTTGAGTTTCGGAGGCGCCATAATCTGTCGTGTCCTAGAGGGTCTGCACCCGTTTGATCATTTCTTTGGCAAAGTCCAGATACGCCTGCGCGCCTTTGGCGGCACGATCATAGACCACCCCGGGCATGCCGTGGCTGGGCGCTTCGGCCAGGCGCACATTGCGCGGCACCACCGCCTTGAACACCTTGTCGCCAAAATGCGATTCGAGCTGTGCCGAGACCTGCTGCTGCAAGGTCATACGCGGATCGAACATCACACGTAACAAGCCGATGATCTTCAGATCGCGGTTGAGGTTGGCATGCACCTTCTTGATCGTATTGACCAGGTCGGACAAGCCCTCCAGCGCGTAATACTCGCACTGCATCGGAATGATCACGCCATCTGCGGCACACAGGCCATTGAGCGTCAGCAGGGACAGCGAAGGCGGGCAGTCGATGAGCACGAAGTCGTAGTCATCCGTCACCGATGCGAGCGCCACCTTGAGCCGGTGTTCGCGCGCGTCGATGCCGACCATCTCCACTTCGGCGCCGGCCAGATCACGGTTGGCGGGCAACACGTCGTATTTGCCCGTGGGCGAGGTCACCCGCACCGCGGCCAGGTCGGCCAGACCCACCAGCAGGTGATATACCGAACGGGTCAGTGTGCGCTTGTCGATGCCACTGCCGCCGGTCGCGTTGCCTTGCGGATCGAGGTCGATCAGCAGCACGCGCTGCTTGCGCGCCACCAGTGCCGCCGCCAGGTTCACACAGGTGGTGGTCTTGCCCACACCGCCTTTCTGGTTTGCCACGCAAAAGATTCGGGCCATCAGGCGTTTCCGTTTCGTTCGATGATGATCAGGTGGCGATGGGCGTCCAGCGCCGGCACCGTTAGTTCAATCGACTCGACCACCCCGAAGCCCTCGGGCAGACGCGCGATTTCTTCGTGAGGGTACACGCCTTTCATGGCGTAGAAACGTCCGCCCGGCGCCAGCAGGTGGGCTGTCAGACGAATGAAGTCGGACAACTCGGAGAAGGCGCGCGAAATGATGCCGTCAAAACCCGGGTCGCGACGCACCTCTTCGACCCGCGCACAGACGGGCTCAAAGTTGGCCAGCTTGAGCTCGATCCTGGCCTGCTGCTGAAACGTCGCCTTTTTGTTCACCGTCTCGATCGAGGTCACCGCCAGGTCCGGCCGGGCGATGGCCAGCGGAATGCCGGGCAGGCCGCCGCCGGAGCCGACGTCCGCCAGGCGTGTCACCGCGCTCAGGTGCGGCAGCACCGACAGCGCATCAAAGAGGTGGAGCGTCATCATCTGGCTGCTGTCGCGGATCGCGGTCAGGTTGTAGACCTTGTTCCACTTGGTCAGCAGCGCCGCATAGGCCACCAGTTGTTCATGGGCGGCTTCAGGCAACTCGATGCTCATCGCGGCCAGACCGCGTTCCAATGTGGCGATGTCGCTCATGCGCGTTTCACTTCGTCGTTCAGCGCGGCGGCGCCGCGTTTGCGTTTGAGATAGACCAGCAGCAGGGAGATGGCCGCCGGCGTCACGCCCTGAATTCGGCCTGCCTGGCCAATGGTTTCGGGGCGATGCTCGGCCAGCTTCTGCTGCACCTCTTTCGACAGGCCACGCACCTCGCTGTAATCCAACGTCAGTGGTAGCAGCGTGGATTCAGCCTGCGCGGTGCGCGCCACTTCGTCGAGCTGACGGTCGATATAGCCTTGATACTGCGCGGCGATCTCGAGCTGCTCGACCACCTGCGCATCGGTTTCCGGCGTCTCGGGCGCGGTCGGCAGGGTCATCAGATCGGCGTAGCGCACATTGGGCCGACGCAGCAGGTCGAAAAAGGTGTATTCGCGCTCCAGCGCCTTGCCCACCACGCGCTCGGCGTCGGCTGCGGGGATACGTGTCGGATGCGCCCAGGTCGCCTTCAGGCGGGCTGTTTCACGCTCGATCGCCTCACGTTTGGTGCAGAAGGCTGCCCAACGCACATCGTCCACCAGACCCAGCGCGCGCCCTTGCTCGGTCAGGCGCAGGTCGGCATTGTCTTCGCGCAGGCTGAGGCGAAACTCGGCGCGCGAGGTAAACATGCGGTAGGGCTCGGCCACACCGCGGGTGATCAAGTCGTCCACCAGCACGCCCAGATAGGCCTCGTCGCGACGCGGACACCATGCCTCGCGCCCCTGCACCTGCAGCGCGGCATTGGCGCCGGCCAGCAGGCCCTGCGCGGCCGCTTCTTCATAGCCCGTTGTGCCGTTGATCTGGCCGGCAAAGAACAGGCCGCTGAAAGTCTTGGTCTCGAAGCTGCGCTTGAGGTTACGCGGATCGAAATAGTCATACTCGATGGCATAGCCAGGGCGCAGGATGTGCGCGTTTTCCATGCCGGCGATGCTGCGCACCACTTGCAGCTGCACATCGAAGGGCAGCGAGGTGGAAATACCGTTCGGGTAGATTTCGTGGGTTTCCAGCCCTTCGGGCTCGAGAAAGATGTTGTGGCTGCTCTTGTCGGCGAAGCGGTGGATCTTGTCTTCGATCGACGGGCAATAGCGCGGCCCGACGCCTTCAATCACGCCCGAATACATCGGCGAGCGGTCGAGGTTGTTGCGGATGATCTCGTGCGTGCGCTCGTTGGTGTGTGTGATCCAGCACGGCAGCTGCGCCGGGTGCTGCGCCACCGAGCCCAGAAAACTGAACACCGGCACCGGGTCGTCGCCCGGCTGCACCGTCATCACCGAGAAGTCGACCGTGCGCCCGTCGATACGTGGCGGCGTGCCGGTTTTCAGGCGGCCCTGCGGCAATTTAAGCTCTTTGAGGCGCTGGCCCAGTGAAATCGACGGCTGATCGCCCGCGCGCCCACCCGAATGACTGGTCAGACCGACATGAATCAGCCCGTTGAGGAAGGTGCCGGCGGTCAGCACCACGGTCGGCGCCTCGAAGCGGATACCCAATTGGGTGACCACGCCGGTAACCCGGTCGCCTGCCACGGTGATGTCATCCACCGCCTGCTGGAACAGCGTAAGGTTCGGCTGGTTTTCGAGTCGGCGACGGATGGCCGCCTTGTACAGCACGCGGTCGGCCTGGGCACGCGTAGCGCGCACCGCCGGGCCTTTGGAGGCGTTGAGAATGCGGAACTGGATGCCGGCCTCGTCGGTGGCCGCCGCCATGGCGCCGCCCAGCGCGTCGACCTCTTTCACCAGATGGCCCTTGCCAATGCCGCCAATCGACGGATTGCAACTCATCTGGCCGAGGGTCTCGATGTTGTGCGTGAGCAGCAGGGTATTGACGCCCATGCGCGCCGCCGCCAGCGCGGCCTCGGTGCCGGCGTGGCCACCACCAACAACAATGACATCGAATCGAGTGGGATACAGCATGACGCGTCCTGCGCGGAGAAACAGCAAAAAGGCAAGGCCGCGATTCTACTCGCTTGCGCCGCGCAAGGCCAGACGCTCCGTACGATGTTTCACGGACTTATCACGTTAAAACATGGCGTTACAAGCACAACACGACACGCGAGGCAACACGGCGAGCCGCGCAACATGTAAGTCAACACGCCCCTCGCGTGTCCACCGTTCATGACACCATTGGAGGGCACAAGCATGCGGCGCCAACGCTTTCACTGGGCACTCACCGTGCTCATTGCCGGAGCGCTGACCGCGACACCAGCGCTGGCTGACACCAAGAACGGGTTCGACCTCACCGGCAGCAGCGTGCCGGTCGAAGACATCCACCCCGGCGGCCCGCCGCGCGACGGCATTCCCGCCATCGACCGGCCGCACTTCGTTGCCGCCGCGCAGGCCGACTTTCTCGATCCGTCCGACCCCATCCTCGGCATCGTCCACCGCGGCGAGGCCCGCGCCTATCCGGTACGCATCCTGAACTGGCACGAAGTGGTCAATGACCGCATCGGCGGCAAGGCGGTGGCCATCACCTACTGTCCACTGTGCGGCAGCGGCGTGGCCTTCGTGGCCGAGCAGGGCGACACGACGCTGGATTTCGGTGTCTCGGGTCTGCTCTACAACAGCGATGTCTTACTCTACGACCGCGGCAGCCAGTCGTTGTGGTCGCAACTGATGGGCCGCGCCATCAGCGGCCCCATGAAGGACACGATACTCACCGCCCTGCCGCTGGTGCACACCACCTGGGCGAACTGGCGCACGCTCAACCCCGACTCGCGCGTGCTCTCACCCAACACGGGCCACCAGCGCGCCTATGAGCGTGACCCCTACGCCGGCTATGCCGAAAACGAGACGCTGTACTTCCCCGTCGCCTTCCGCAGCGCGGGTTTTCACCCCAAGGAGCGGGTGCTGGGTGTGCACGTCGGCGACGCCTACAAGGCCTATCCCTTCATGGAATTGCACAAAGGGCCGGCCTTGTTCGAAGACATGGTGGGCGAACAAAAGATCATCATCCGTTTCGACAAGACCCACGAGCGCGCCGAGGCCTTCGACAGCCGCGGGGCACACCTCGCCGGCACCACCCTGTTCTGGTTCGCGTGGTACGCCTTTCACCCCGACACCGCCGTCCATCGGGCACCGTGATGACCCACTTGGTCCACATCAAGAAAACACCGTGTCTGACTGGCACCAACAGCGCGGGCTGACCATACTGAAAGCACCCCAAACCACAGAGTACGACACCACAGATGTCGATCGGCATAGCCACCTTCTCGGCGCCGCCCGCGCCCGTCCTTGGCCGCATTCCGGGCAACAAGGCGATCTGGGTGGGCATTTATTGCGAGCTCACCGAGTTCGCGCTGATGTTTCTCGTCTACTTTCTGGCCCGCGCCCACCACCCCGAAGCCTTTCGCGACGGCCCGCAACAACTGTCCACCGTAGCCGGCGTCACCAACACGGTGATCATGCTCACCAGCAGCTACTTCGTCGCCCGCGGCGTGATGGCCATGCGACGCAACGCGCGCGGCACCTGCCTCAAATGGCTCACTGCGGCGCTGTTTACCGGCATTGGCTACCCACTGGTGAAGTTCTTCGAGGTGCAATGGAATGTCGCCCACGGCCTGTCGGGCAATGGCGAAGTCTTCCAGATGGCGTATTACTACCTCACCTTCAACCACCTGGTGCACGTGTGCTGGGGCCTGCTCGGTCTGCTATGGGTGATGGCGCGCACCTGGATGGGCGCCTACGACGCCACGGACCACGACGGTCTGGAAGCCTTTGCCTGCTACTGGCACGCCACCGACCTGATCTGGCTGATGATCTTCCCGCTGTTTTATGTGCTGCCATGAGGACACCAGGCATGCATAACGAACGCTCTCTCACTCTCGCCTGGCTGGTGCTGCTCGGCCTCACGCTGATTGGCGGTGTCGTCGGCAACACCGGCAGCCCGGGGCTGTGGGTCACGGTCGCCGTGGCGGCCATGATGGCCTTCAAAGGGCGGGTGGTGATCGACCACTTTCTTGAACTCGGCGGCGCGCATCCATCGATCCGCCGACTGGTGCGCTTCTACGCTGTTGCGCTACCGGTTATGCTGATCCTCACCGACCTGTTCGGCCCGCAGATCGCCTGGCTCACCACGCTTTGAGTCGGCCCCACTGACCCCATCCGGGAGAAGCTGCCCATGACCGCGTTCGTGATTTTTGATGTCGAGATCCACGATGTGCCGCGTTACCAGGAATTCATTCAAAAGGTAAAGCCTGCGCTCGAAGCGGCGGGCGGGCGCTATCTGGCGCGTGGTGGCGCCCACACGGTCTACGAAGGCGACTGGTCGCCACGGCGCATTGTGCTGCTCGAATTCCCCTCCATTCAGGCCTGGGAAGACTTCTACAACGGCCCGATCTATCAAGGCCTCAAAACCATCCGCGACGAATGCAGCTCGGCACGGCTGGTCAGCGTCGAGGGCCTCGACCCGTAGGGCGGGTTTCAAGCCGCCAGATCGGCCGACGCCAAGCCTGCCGGCAAGCGCCTCACAGCCGCCACACCAGCGAGCTCGTGTAGTTAAAGTCATTGCGACCCACGCCGGGCTCACGCGCCGAGTCATATTCGTTGGTCACGCCAATCTGCAGCCCCGCGCCCAGCACCTTGTCCAGATCGATCACCCAGTCCACCGAAGTAATGTTGCGAAAGACGCCGTGCTCACGAATATTGGGGTGGTAAGCATTGGTCAGGGCGACCGAATGCTGTCGGGTCACCCGCCAGTTCAGATCGACGCCCAGCAGCAACTCGGGCGCAAAGCGGCTGCCCTCGTCGCCCCCCCAGGTCTGGATCGCACCCACACCGCCACGGCCCAACAAACGCCAGCGCTCAGTGGACACAAACTGATAACCGATGCCGCTGTTCACGTTGAGCCGGTTGCCCCAGTCCTTGAAGTCGTCGCGCACGAACTGGCCACCGGTGAAATAAAAGCGCGGCGAGCCCGGTTCCAGTCCGTCGCGGTTGAGCGCAACCGACAAGCTTTGTGAGGTGACCTCGCCCTCGGATTGCCGGCGATAGAAACGCGTCCGGTGATTCCAGCGCGCCTCGGTATCTTCAAAATCAGCCATGAAGCCGACGTTGATGCGCTGGTTCTGCGACTTGCCCGAGGCGCCGCTCACGCCCACTTCCATGCGACGGCGCCAGTCGGTCAGCCAGCCCGAGCCGAGCAGGCCGCCATCCGGCACACTGGCAATCGTCGGCTTGGGGCGCGGCGGCGACACGGTGTCACCGTCTTCAAGCGTACGCACCTTGTCGCGCGCCACCACCACATCGCCCAGCATCGGATGCTTCAAACGCAATTCGGTGGGCGTTTCAGCCACCAGCTCACCGCGCAAGCGGTCGCCGTTTTCGAGTGTGATGGTGACCATCGCCAGCGCCTGGCTGGTCAATACCAGGCTCGCCACCGCAAGCCCCGAGCGAAACGTCCGCCCCATTCCGTGTCCTTTCACTAAAAAGTCCGTGCCGCCGCGCAGGCGAGATCACGGTTTGCTTCGACGCCCGATCAAAAGCGTCGTCGCCAGCGCCGCAACAATCAGCGCCGCGGCAAAATAATCTTCCACAAACGGTTGCTCGCCGGTCAACACCATCGCCGAACTCAGGCCGATCACCGGAATGAACATGATCGACAAACCACTGGCCACCGGCGGCACGCTACGCGCGATCGAAAACCACAAAATCTGCGCGATGCCGTAATTGATGGCAAAGCCATACACCAGCACCACCCACATGGTCGGCGAAAAATCCAGGCTCGGCACCGGCTCCAGCGACACCGCCAGCACCCACACCACCGGCACCATCAGGCCGATCATCCACACCGTCAACGCCTCGGTGGACAGCGGCACAGACACGCGTTTGAGCAACAAGGTTCCAAGCGCCCAGCAAAAGGCTGCCGACAGCATCCACAACACGCCAACCGGCCGGCCGGTGAGGGCGTCGAGCTCGTGCCACAGCAGCAACACCACCGCGCCCGCCGAGCAGGCCGTGGCCAGCCACAGGCGCGCCGTCATCTTCTCGCTGAAGAACAGCACACCGATGATCACCACCCAGATCGGCATGGTGAAGCCAACGATGGCCGCCCGGCCCGAGGCCAGCGCCTGCACGCCAAAAATCGACAGCGCATGCCAGCCCAGAATGTTCGGCGCCGCCAGCAGCAGCACCTGCGGCAGCGCCGACAGGGGCATGCGCAAACTGACGCGGCGCGAACGATACCAGCAGATCAGCAGCAGCAGACCGCCACTCATCGTAATGGCGCGAAAATACAGCGGCGACAACTCGCGCAGCGAGAGCTTCATCACCGGCCAGTTGATGCCCCACATCAGGGTCAGCACCGCCAGCCCGAGCAAATTACGGGCGGGGATCATGGCGATACATCCAGTCGACAAGCGGCAGATTCAATACACACGGCAAACTCCGAGTCCAAACAAAAAACGGCGGACCGCAGTCCGCCGTCGTGTCGTCAAGCCAGCGGTTTACTTGAGCGCTGCCAGTGCGGCCGCATAGTTCGGCTCGTCGCCGATTTCGCCCACCAGCTCGGAATGGGTCACTTTGTTGGCCTCATCCAGCACCACCACCGCGCGGGCAGTCAGGCCGGTCAGCGGGCCGTCGGCCAGGGCCACCCCCCAGTCCTTGGCAAAGGCCGGGCTGCGGAAGTTGGAGAGGGTCACCACGTTCTCAAGGCCCTCGGCCACGCAGAAGCGCTTGGCCGCAAAGGGCAGGTCGGCCGACACCACCAGCACCACGGTGTTCGCCAGGCTGGAGGCCTCGGCGTTGAACTTGCGGGTGGAGGTAGCGCAGGTCGGGGTGTCCAGGCTGGGCACAATGTTCAGCACCTTACGCTTACCGGCAAAGGCATCCAGGCCGACATCGGCCAGATCGGCGCCGGTCAGCATCAAAGCGGGGGCGGCATCGCCTTTTTGGGGCAGGCGGCCGGCCACAGCTACCGGATTGCCATGCAGAGTCACTGTCGTCATAAAGCTTTCTCCTGTTGAAATTGGGGGCGCGCTTCACTGTATCGCGAAGTCGCACATTCGCAGTTTGGCACAGCCGGCTTGCGTTGGACACCGCGATCCATCGATCATGCCCCTGTCACTCTTTTCGGGCCCGCCCATGCGTTTCATCGCCTCATTGCTCATCGCTGCCGTGTTTGCCACCGCGGCCCACGCCACCCCGCCGCTGCCCTCGCTCGGCGTGCAGGCCGAGCACATCACCGTCTCGGGCATCTCGTCCGGCGGCTATATGGCGGTGCAGTTTCATGTGGCTCACTCGGCCATCGTCGATGGCGTCGGCGTGCTCGCCGGCGGGCCGTACGAATGTGCCGCGGGCAGCATGTGGCAGGCACTGTCCAATTGCATGGAGCCCAGCGACAGCAAACCCGTACCCGACGCCGCCACCAGCGCCGCGCGAGTGGCCGACGATGCCGCTGCCGGCCGCATCGACCCGGTGGCCGGCCTCGCCGCCGACCGCGTCTGGCTGCTCTCCGGCGGGCAGGATCGCACCGTCGCCCGGCCGGTCATGGACGCGCTCGACGCCTTCTACCGCCGCTGGGTCGCCGCCACGCAAATCGCTTATGTGACCGTACCCGACGCCGGCCACGCCATGCTCTCGCTCGACGACCCGCAAGCCAATGCCTGCAACACCTCCGAGCCGCCCTACATCAACCGCTGCGAGGGCGTCGACGCGGCCGGCCAGCTCCTTGCCCACCTGCTCGGCCCGCTCCAGCCCAAAGCCGCCACGGCGGGCGGCGAGCTCGTCAGCTTCGACCAGACCCCCTTCACCCGCACCGCCGACAGCGCGGGCATGGGCGGCGACGGCTACGCCTACATCCCCACCGGTTGCCGCGCCGGCGGCTGCAAAGTGCATGTGGCCTTCCACGGCTGCCGCCAGAGCGCCGACCAGATCGGCGATCGTTTCGCCACCCGCGCCGGCTACAACCGCTGGGCCGAGGCCAACCGCCTCGTCGTCCTCTACCCGCAAACGACCCCGCGCTACGGCTGGGCGTGGTCGGGCAACTGGCCGCGCTGGGTATTCAACCCCAAAGCCTGCTGGGACTGGTGGGGCTACGAGTCGGTCGATTACGCCACCCGCAACGGCCCGCAAATCAAGGCCGTCAAAGCCATGATCGACCAACTCGCCCGGCCCGCCGCGCCCAGCCAGTAAGCGCCATGCAAACCGACCAGCTCCTCCTCTTCGCCATCCTCGCCGCCACCATCGGCCTGTTTTTGTGGGGGCGCTGGCGGCACGACGTGGTGGCGCTGGCCGGCCTGCTGGCCTGCGTGCTGGCCGGCCTGGTGCCCTCGGCCGAGGCCTTTGCCGGCTTCGGCCACCCGGCGGTGATCACCGTCGCAGCCGTGCTGGTGCTCAGCCGTGGCCTGCAAAACACCGGCGCGGTCAACGCCCTGGCCCAGCGCCTTCTCGCCCCGGAGGCCGGCCCCACGCTGAGCATCGCGGTACTGATCGCCGTCGGCGCGGTGCTCTCGGCGTTCATGAACAATGTCGGCGCCATGGCGCTGCTGATCCCCGTCGCAGTGCAGACCGCCAGCCGGCATGAGCTACCCCCCGGCAAGGTACTCATGCCGCTGGCCTTCGGCACCTTGCTCGGCGGCATGACCACGCTCATCGGAACACCACCCAACCTGATCGTCTCCAGTTTCCGCAAAAGTACCGGTGCCGGCAGCTTCGGCATGTTCGACTTCACCCCGGTCGGCCTTGCCGTGGCACTGGGCGGCATCGTCTTTCTGGCCGTGCTCGGCTGGCGCATCGTGCCCCACCGCGAGACCAAGGGAGCCGCCGGATTCGACACCGGCAACTACCTGACCGAGGCTTGGGTCACGGGTGACGGCAAGGCCGTGGGCAAGCATCTGCACGAGATCGAGCGCGCGCTGGAGGCGGCCGACGCGCAGGTGGTCGGCATGGTGCGCAACGCCTTCCGCGTCTCCGCGCCCAATCCCTGGCGACTGCTGCGCGAAGGCGACATTCTGGTGATCGAGGCCGATCCGGAGTCGCTCACCACCGCACTCGCCGACCTCGGGCTCAGCCTGCAGGGGCCGGCGAAGGACGACGACGCCAAGCCCGAGCGGCGCAAGGGCGATGAAGACGAGAAGAAGTCGAAGGACGCTGACGAAACCGAACTGCAGGAACTGGTCGTCCTGCCCACCTCCTCGCTGATCGGTCGCAGCATCGGCAACATCCACGTCGGCACCCGCTTTGGCCTCAACCTGCTGGCCATCTCGCGCCAGGGCCGGCAAAGCATCAAACGCCTGCGCTCGACCGCCATCCGCGCCGGCGACGTGCTGCTGATGCAAGGCACCCCCGAAGCGCTCGGCGCATTCGCCGGCAGCTTCGGCGGCGTGCCGCTGGCCCCGCGCGACATCGCTATCCCCAACCGCGGCCGGGCCACCGTCGCCGTCGCCATCATGGCAGTGGCCATTGCCGGCGCCGCTTTCGGCCTGCTGCCCGCCGCCATCGCCTTCGCCTGCGCGGTGCTGGCCTTCGTGGTGCTGCGCATCATCACGCCTGACAAACTCTTCGACGCGGTCGACTGGCCGGTCGTGGTGCTGCTCGGCGCCTTGATTCCGGTGGCCGGCGCCATGGCCAGCACCGGCGCCGCCGATGCCCTCGCCCAGGGCCTGCTCGGCGGCATCGCCCGGGGGCACCCGGTGGTCGCGCTGACGCTGATTCTCGTTGCGACCATGACGCTGTCCGACTTCATGAACAACGCCGCCACCGCGGCCGTCATGTGCCCAATCGCCATCAGCGTCGCCGAACAGCTCGGCGCCACCCCCGACGCCTTCCTGATGGCCGTTGCCATCGGCGGCTCCTGCGCCTTCCTCACCCCCATCGGCCACCAGAACAACACCCTCATCCTCGGCCCAGGCGGATTCAGCTTTGGGGACTACTGGCGGCTGGGCTTGCCGATGGAGTTGCTGGTGGTCACCATCAGCGTGCCGATGCTGCTGTGGGTGTGGCCGTTGTAGGTTTGCTGAGTGCACGCGGATTTGCCATCCGGAGTTTCCATCGCGCGGACAAGCGAGTGGGAATCGAGGTGAGCCAACCCAATTCACACCACCTTGTTTGCCGCCGCGGCCCCCCCGTGACTCAGGACGGCAGCGCGAACTGCCCAGCCTCCACCGGCTGGCTGAAGTGGAAGCCCTGCGCGAGATCGCAGCCATGGCGGGCGAGGATCGCCAGTTGCGCGGCCGACTCCACACCTTCGGCCACCACGCTCAGGCCAAGGCTATGGGCGAGCTTGATGATCGCCTCGGCGATGGCCGCATCATTCTCGTTGCGGTCGATGTCTCGAATGAACAGGCGGTCGATCTTAAGCTCGTCGATCGGGAAGCGCTTGAGGTAGGCGAGCGAGGAATAGCCCGTACCGAAGTCGTCCAGCGCCAGGCGCACACCCAGTGCACGCAGCCCCTCCAACACGCCGATGATGCGTTCGCTGCCCTCCATCAGCATGGTCTCGGTGAGTTCCAGAGTCAGCTGAGTGGCGGGCATGCCGGTGTCAGCGATGACCCGCGCCACCATGGCGGTGAAGCCTTTGTCTTGGAACTGGCGAGCCGAGATGTTCACCAGCATGCGCAGCTCGCCGTGCCCGCCCTCGCGCCAGCGGGCGTGCTGAAGACAGGCGGTGCGCAGCACCCACTCGCCAATCGGCACGATCAGGCCGGTTTCCTCCGCCAGCGGGATGATGTCTGCCGGCGGCACCAGCCCCAGTTCGGGGTGGCGCCAGCGCAGCAGTGCTTCGGCCGCCGCTGTGCGCCCAGCGCGGATATCGACCAGCGGCTGGTAGTGCAGCACCAGTTCCTCGCGGGCCAGGGCCCGGTGCAGAGCGCTTTCCAGCGCCAGGTGCTCCAGCGAACGGGCGTTCATGGCCGGCTGGTAAAGCTGAAAGGCGTTACGGCCTTCGTCCTTGGCGCGATACATGGCGGTGTCGGCGTTCTTGATCAGCGCCACCGGGTCACAGCTGTCATCCGGGAAGATGCTGATGCCGACGCTGGTGGTCACGGTGAGTTCATGCGCATCCACCTGCACCGGGCGACGCAGCGATTCGATGATGCGGGTGGCGGTGTGCGCGGCGTGGTCCGGATCGGTCAGGTCGCTCAGCACCACGATGAATTCGTCGCCGCCCATGCGCGCCACGGTATCGTCCTCGCGCAGGCAAGCGCGCAGCCGCCGGGCAATCTCCATCAGTAGCTGGTCGCCGACTTCGTGCCCGAGGCTGTCGTTGATACGCTTGAAGCGATCCAGATCAATGAACAGCACCGCGGCACGATTGCGGTTGCGATGAGCGTGGGCCAGCGCCACCTGCAGCCGATCTTCGAGCAAGCGACGGTTGGGCAGGCCGGTGAGCGGGTCGAAGTACGCGAGATGGCGGATGTGCGCCTCGTTTTCCTTCAACTGGCTGATATCGCTGAACACCGCCGCATAGTTGGTCAAGGTGCCGTCGCGGTCCTTGATGGCGGTGATGGTGAGCAGCTCGGGGTAGAGCTCGCCGCTCTTTCGGCGGTTCCAGATCTCGCCCTGCCATTGGCCTTCAGCCGACAACTTCACCCACATCTCACGGTAGAAGTCGGGGCCCTGGCGGCCCGAGTTGAGCAGCGAGGGGTTGCGGCCGACCACTTCCTCCAGACGATAGCCGGTGAGCCGGGTAAAGGCCGGGTTCACCGAGATGATGCGCGACTTCTCGTCGGTGATCAGGATCCCTTCGAGCGAGCTTTCGATGACCTTTTCGGCCAGGTGCAGGTTGCGCTGCGAGGCATTAAGCGCCATGTCGCGCTCGCGCAGTGCGTGCTGCAATTCATGGACGTAAGCCAGCTCCATGCCCGACAGAATGTCGGTAAAGCTCACCAGGTCAGCCAGGCTGCCATCCCGACGCATAACGCCCACGTGCCGCACCCGGCGGTCGGTGAGCATGCAACGCACATGGTAAAGGCTGGCGTCCTCGCTCACCGTGATCATCGGCCGGCTGGCCAGTTCGCCGACCGAGCGGCTGCCGGCACGCTCGGCGATCAGGCGGGTCAGGTCGCGCTCGGTGAGGATGCCGTAGCTGCCGTCGGCATACGCCACCACCACCGCGTCCTGCGCGGCGCTGCGCATCTGCCGCACGGCTTCGCCAAGCAGCGCCGATTCAGGCAGAGGCTTCAGGCTACCCTTGATGATCGAATCGAGCTTGCGCAGCTTGAGGTAGTGCTCGATGCCCTGGTTCAGCACCACATCGGTCTGAGTAACGATGCCGCAGCGCCGACCGTCCTCATCCACCACCAGGTAGTGGCGCATGTGTTCGTCACGAAAACGGATCGCCAGCGCCTGCAGGCCCAGGTCGCGGGTAACGGTGCGCACCGGCGCACTCATCACATCGCGGACCGGCCGGTTGAAACTATCGGGGTGATCGAAGTCAATGGCCAGGGCGTCGCGCTCGGTCCAGATACCGACGGGTACGTCATCCTCGACCACAAGAATCGAGCTCACGTGTGCGGTGCTCATCCGCCGGGCAGCTTCATGGATGGCAAGATCCGGCGCGCACTCGAGAATGCTGCCTCTGACGATCTGCCCCACCGTCACCTCGGACGAAATCAGCGCGCCGAGCACGGCATCTTCGGCGGGTTCGGCGTAAGCGTCTGTGTCATTCATCTCGGAGCGTTCGCGATCGTTGCGGATACCTGCCGCAGCATCGTGTGCCTGCAGCGCAAAGCCCCGGACTTCGGCAGATTCGGCCTTATCGGAGCGCGCGTCACCTTAGCACCGCGAGGAAAGTCCCGCCAGCGGATGGATCAATGCGAAAGATCAAGCCAAACTCGACCGCAGCCACGTGGGCGACGCGGTGGGGAAAGGTGCGTCGGGCGGTGGCGCGGAGGTCATTCGTGATAACCCAAGCATCGCGCCTCGAAGAGCTTGGCCGTGGGCGCCACGGGGTTGAGAATGTCGCAATTCAAGACCAGACCCTCGCGACTCTTACTCGCGACTCTGTCCGGTGGTCACGCTGACGCTGATTCTCGTTGCGACCATGACGCTGTCCGACTTCCTGAACAACGCCACCACCGCGGCCGTCATGTGCCCAATTGGCATCAGCGTCGCCGAGCAGCTCGGCGCCACCCCCGACGCCTTCCTGATGGCCGTTGCCATCGGCGGCTCCTGCGCCTTCCTCACCCCCATCGGCCACCAGAACAACACCCTTATCCTTGGCCCGGGCGGATTCCGCTTTGGCGACTACTGGCGGCTCGGCCTACCGATGGAAATCCTGGTGGTGACGATCAGCTTGCCGATGTTGCTGTGGGTTTGGCCGTTGTAGGCGGAGTAATCCAGGAAATGATGCCGAAGGCACACTCCACCGCCTCGCATTTAGCCACAGTCCACAAACGTTTTTGGCCAAATAGATCTTATGGAGTTACTTCGAAACGACAACCGACCGAGCAAATTTCCGATATGTTTCCGAATTTGCGCCTGACGTTGCTTGAACGAGGCTTCGGAACGTCCCTATGGCCTTCTGCGCGCGCTCATTGCTCTTTAGGCCGTCGCTCAGCGCGTCAACGAGTTGTTGGCAGAAGGGGGAAACCACTTTGACGACATCCCCCCAATGCTGCGCGGCCTGCTTCGGCGGTGTTTTCACCCCAAACGAAACCCGCTGAGGAACAGCGATGCGCTTACCGAGAAATGTCTCCATGCATGCAGCAATGGCCGAGACAAACAGGTATGTCGAACCCCTATGCCGAAAATACGATAGAAGTTGATCCTCTTGTAACGTTAGTTCGGTTTCTATTTTCGATTTAGCTACTAAGGTTTGTTTAGCCTCCTCGACCGATCTCAACAACGAATAACAAAGCACAAGATGCGCTCCAGTCGTATCGTCGTTGAAAAATCGCGAATATGTTTTGTCGGAAATCCAGATCTCGCTTTTAAGGTTGTACGCGGTCAGTGGATCCTGATTATATGCAGCTAGGGCCTGTCCAACCGTGTACGAAGGAAGCAGATTCTTGTTTCTCTCAATCACATCCTTATGCCCACCTCGGCGTCCACCTTCATATTTCGCATTTGGAATAGCTGCAACTTCGTCTCGAAGCCGCTTTTGAATTCGATCTGTACTGCGAAAATCTGACGCGGTTACCTTATTTTGGCTGTTATTATATTGAATAATGTCATAAATAAGCTCTGGCTTTGCTGTTTGAACAAAGCGGGCAGGGACGAGTGCCGATAAATCTGGTGATTTAGGAAGAGATCCAATTGCACCCGTGGTCTGAGCACCATTAACAATTGATATTCCGCGAACCAATAGCTGGCGACGAGATTTTCCAACAATTTCTTCGAAGTGATGAGTTAAAACAGTAATGCCGTTATTAAAAACCCAAAAATCCTCTGGCGAGGATTGAGCCGTTCGCTTTATCCCACTGTTTATGTTTACATCACTATTTCTAGAACCCAGATAGTCTCGAACGTTAGCAGAAAATAGGCGTGTTTTATTTTTGGCATAGAGACGATGAAGTACCCGAGCGGGAATTGCAGTCACATACGCGTTCCAGTTCTCAGTTTTTATCGAAAACCCAGATTCAATGTCTATTTTTATTTCTTCATTCACAAGTATAGGGGAGAGAGTTTCGAGATACCAAGATTCAATCTTATCCCTCCCTATCTCAGACGTTGAAACAACCACTTTTGACGTGGGATGCAATGCTTCAATCGTTGTTCTTGCTGTTGCTGCTACTGTCGAAAGCTCATCTTCTACGTTGGCCGACTCAGGTAAGTTGTGCACATACCATGCTTCAAAACGTCGAATGTCTCCATCAGAAATGGCCGACCTCAATTCTGTAGCAGCTGAACGGAGGCGCTCTGGAAGCTCCGCAACATCTCTTTGTAAAAGCCAAGCGACAGCTGTATTTATATCTGAGGCCTTGTTGGCGGGGGCGCTTCGCTTATCTTTGTCACAAAAATAGCACTGCGCAACAACAGCCACCCCCTCTTCACGATCAATGAATATGAGATCGCATTTTTTATCATCACTTCCATCGGTCACCGACTCTGCCGCAACGCTATGAATATCATCCAGAGAAAAGCGTAGCTCGAGCGCGAAGAGCCCGAGCCGGTTGTCTCCATACTGCGCTAAATCATCGCGGGCTTCGAGTGCTGCTTGCCAAGTGGTTGGCTCTGCTGACATAAACGATCTCCGACCTGTTTGATATCTATACTGATTTCGAAAACTGCTTTTTTCACCTCAAGTGCAATAGCACGCGGCAGTGATTTTTGTTGTTTCATTCGACGAACCAGAAATGTACTTTCTGCGGTCTTTTTGTAGCGCCACTATCTGTGATTTTCCATCTTGTAGCATCGTATCTCAGTTCTTTGCAGAGCACAGCTAGCCGAAATGGTTAGATGACTTACCAACGCAGATCCTCACGTTCACTTACGGACTCCGCTGCAGCTGTTTTCAGATATCGTCCCGACATGACCCCTCGCCCTCCAAACAAATGGCTCGCCGCACTCCTCGGCCTCCTCGCCCCACCCGCTGGACTGCTCTACGCCGGTAGCGCGCGCTGGGCGGGCGGCTATTTGCTGCTCGCGCTGGTGACGATCGGACTTCTGTGGTTCGGGCCGGCTGGACTGTTTGCTGGCCTCGGCGGCTTGGTGCTGTCGGTCATCGCCGCGGGCCACGCCTACCGGCTGGCCGGTCAGTGGCCCGCCGGGCGTGTACGGCCGGGATATAGCCGATGGTATGGCGCGATGGGCTGCATGCTCGTGGTGGTTGCGGTGTTGTTTGGCGTGCGGGCCTTCGTGGTGGAGCCGTTCTCGATGCCTAGCCGGTCGATGCAGCCGACGATTGCGCCGGGTGCGCTGCTGATCGTCGGCAAGTGGGGCTATGGCAATTACGAAAGCTACGGCATCACGGTGGCGCATCGCCCGGTGTCGGCCGAGATTCGGCATGGCGATGTGATCGTGTTCGCGTATCCGGTCGAGCCACTGATTCGCTACGCGAAGCGGGTGGTCGGCCTGCCGGGTGACACGGTGGGCTACCAGCGGGGGGCGTTGAGCATCAATGGCCTGGTGGTGAAGCGCGCGCCGGTGGCGGATTTTGTGGACCCGGCGCAGGCAACGGTGATGCACCAGTTTGAAGAGCAACTGTCGGGCGCGCGGTACCGCGTCATCTACGAGCGGGCCGAGCGGCCGAGCTTTCAGGTCATCCAGGATTTTCCGATGCGCGACAACTGCCGCATCGACGCCGAGGGCATCGAGTGCGAGGTGCCGGCGGGGCATTACTACGTGATGGGCGACAACCGCGACAACAGCAGCGATAGCCGCGCCTGGGGCTTTGTGCCGGCCCACAATGTGGTGGGCAAGGTGTGGCGGGTGATGGCGCCCCGCTAGCGTCGGCGGCGAGTCTCGTGCGCCAGGCGTCCGGTTCGCCGAGGCGAGATTGTCCAACAATGGCCGGATGACGCGGCCTTACATGCTCAGATCTTTCAAGCAAGCGGGGCCGCGGTGGATGAACGCGCGATGGACCTGCACCGCGGAAGCGCCTGCGTCTAGCGCGACGTGGACATCGCGGGCGTTGCGGATGCCACCGACGGCGACGAGGGCGGGCCCGCCAGCCAGCCGGTGGGCCAGATCGGCGAGCCGGGCGACTTGCTCGCTGCGCTGGGCGGGCGGATCGGCAAGGACCAGGGTAAGACAGTCAAAGCCGGCGTGGGCCGCGGTGTCGGCGAGGGCGGGCAGCGGGTCGTGCCGGTCGCCGAGCGGCAGCTTGAGCGCCAGGGCAATATGCCGGGGCAGGCGATTGCGCTCGCGGACCAGCGCGCGCAGGGTAACGGCCAGCATGATGTGGTGTTCCGGTGCCAGGAGGGGGCGGCGGGCGCGGGCGCTGAGGTTGAAGCTCAGGTAGTCGGCGACGCTCCAGGCATCGTGCAAGGCGTCGAGCCATTGGGCCGGCAAGGCAGTGGCCGGCGCATCTGGCGACAGGCCAACGCTGATCCCGATGGCGCTGGTATCGGCGCTGCGTGATGACAGGGCGGCAAGACGCGCAACCAGTGGGGCGAGCGAATTGGGCGCCCGCGGATGGGCGGCGACGGTGCCGAACTCGACGCTGCCAAAGCCGAGTTCCAACAGGGTGGCGGCCTGGCGACCATCGGTGTCGATACCACCGGCGAGGCCGGGGCGATCATGCCAGGGCAGGCTGGACCTGGTCACAGGGGAAATCTGCCGCTGCTGCGCGACACACTCAGCGCAAGCCAGTCCATGCGAGTTACCAGCGTTCGGACCAGCACGCTCACGGAGACGCTGCCCCGCCACGCGGGCGCGAGCGATGCGCCGTGCGACCTGGCGCACTGCACTCGCGTCACCGGGCTGTTGTCGCGATTCGATGATGAGCGGTTTCCACCGCGCCGAGTCATACCGCAGATGCGACGCTGCGCGGCACGCGTGCTTCGCCCCGCCATTGCGGAGGATGCGGGCGTCTTGCCGTCGGGCGGCCGCGCCGGCGTGCTCATCCATTCCGCCGCGCAAAATCGGCCATGAACTCGGCCAGCGCGCTGGCGCCGGCGTCGGGCATGGCGTTGTAGAGGCTGGCGCGCAGGCCGCCGATGCGGGGGTGGCCGCGCAGGTGATGCAGGCCGTGGGCTTCGGCCTCGGCGACGAAGCGCTCGGTGAGGGCGGTGTCGGCGAGGTGGAAGCGGATATTGGTGACGGAACGATGGGCGGGCACCACCGGGGCGGTGTAGACGCCGCCGCTGCCGTCGATGACGCGGTAGATCCGCTCGGCCTTGCGCCGGTTGGCGGCGGCCAGCGCGGTGAGGCCGCCGGACTCGGCGATCCAGTCGAAGACCAGGGCGGCCACATGGATGGCGGCGGTGGGCGGGGTGTTGTAGGTACTGTCCTGCTGGGCCTGAATGCGGTAACTCAGTGCCGCGGGCACCTGCGGGCTGGCGCGGCCGAGCAGCGCGTCGCGCACCACGAGTACGGTGAGCCCGGCGATGCCGAGATTTTTCTGGGCGCTGGCGTAGATCAGGCCGAAGCGGCTGACGTCGAGCGGCGTGGCGAGGAAGCAGGAGGTGGCGTCGGCCACCAGCGGTACGGCGCCGGTGTGCGGCAGCTCGGGGTAGGCCAGGCCGTCGACGGTTTCGTTGGGGGTGATGTGGCAGTAAGCGCAGTCCGGTGGCAAGTGCCAGCGGCCGGCGGTGGGCGCGGCCAGCGCTGTGGCGCCGATGTAGCGCGCGGCGACGAGCACCTCGGTGTAGCGCCGGGCTTCGTCGATGGCGCGCTGCGACCAGTAGCCGGAGTCGGCGTAGGCGGCGCAGCGGGCGGTGCCGAGCAGGTTCATGGGCAGCAGTGAGAACTGGTGCATGGCGCCGCCGGCGAGGAACAGGATGCGGTAGCCGGGTGGCAGGCCGAGCAGCGCGGCGAGGCGTTCGCGGGCATGGGCCAGCATGGCGCGGAAGGCGTCGCCGGTGAAGGGGCGCTCGAGCGTGGCGGCGCCGTCTACGCCGCGGACGAACAACTCGTCGCGCGCGCGTTCGAGCACGGCGTCGGGCAGGCGGGCGGGGCCGGCGGCAAAGCTGTAGGCCGTCACAGCAGGCCGCCGTGGCTGCCGGTGGCCATGAAGAACAGCAGCGGGATCGACAGCATGGTGTTGGTGCGCGACGACAGGTGCGTGATGCGCGAGCAGCGCAGGCGCTCGTCGATGCTGGCGGGCACCAGGCCGAGCACCTTTTTCTGATGCGGCCACAACACCAGCCAGACGTTGAGCATCATCAGCGTGCCGATATACATGCCCACACCGATCGGCGCCAGGCTGCCTTGCAGGGCGAGCGCGTCGCTCAGCCAGCCCTGGCGCCACAGCATCAGCAGGCCGGCGCTCCAGGTGACCACCGAGGCCCAGCGGAAGAAGCCGTGCTCACGGTTGAGCAGCGCCTGGAAGCGCGGGCTGCGGTCGTCGCTCAGCTCCTCGGCGCGCAGCGGCTGCCAGCTGGGGCGCTGCACTACGCTGGAGTAGTTGTGGCCGACCCAGATGATGCCGGCGATGAAGTGCGCCCAGCGCAGGGTGAGGTCGAGCAGCATGTCCATGGCGCGCCTCAGCCGGCCAGCAGGCGCACCAGCGCCGCCAGCGCCAGGGTGAGCAGCACGCCGAGGGCGATGGTGCCGCGCGCGGTGTCGTAGGGGTGGCGCATGTCAGTCCTCCAGGAAGGCGGTGGTGACGGTGCCGGCGGCGCGCTTGAACAGCGGCTTGCGGAAGCGCAGCGGGCGGGCGGCGGTGTCGGCGGCCTCGCGCACCCGGGCGTGATGGGGCGAGCGGCCGCAGGCGGGGTCGGTGTTGCCGGCGTCGCCGGTGAGCAGAAAGGCCTGGCAACGGCAGCCGCCGAAGTCCTTTTCCTTTTCGTCGCACGACACACAGGGCTCGGGCAGCCAGTCGAGACCGCGATATTTGCGGAACAACGGCGACTCGTGCCACAGCCAGGCCAGCGGCTTGTCACGCACCGATTCGAATTCGAGGCCGGGAATCACACGCGCTTCCTGGCAGGGCATGGCCACGCCGTCGGGGGCGATGGTCAGGTGGATGGCGCCCCAGCCGTTCATGCAGGCCTTGGGGCGGCCTTCGTAGTAGTCGGGGATGACGAAGTAGATCGTCATCTTCTTGCCCAGCTTGTCGCGCCAGCGCTGCACCACCTGCTCGGCTTCGCGCACCTGTTCAAGCGTGGGCATGAGTTCGTCGCGGTTCACCAAGGCCCAGTTGTAGTACTGGATGTTGGCGAATTCGATGTACTCGATGCCCAGCTCGGCGGCCCAGGCGATCATCGCGTCGGTCATGCCGATGTTCTGACGGAAGACCGGCATGTTGAGCACCATCGGAAAGCCGTGCGCCTTGATGCGGCGGGCGGCGTCGAGCTTGCGCTCGTGGGCGGTGGCGCCGACCAGCGCGTCGGTAACCGCGGCCTCGGTGGCCTGCAGCGAGAGCTGGATCTGCTTGAGGCCGGCTGCCTTGAGCGCCACCAGGCGCGCTTCGGTGAGGCCGATGCCGGAGGTGATCAGGTTGGTGTAAAAGCCCAGGTCGTTGGCATAGGCCACCAGTTCTTCGAGGTCGGTCCGCTGCAGCGGTTCGCCGCCGGTAAAGCCCAGTTGCAGGGCGCCCAGCTCACGCGATTCGCGCAGTACGCGCTTCCATTCGTCGGTGGAGAGCTCGCAGGCGGCGTAGTCGTCGAAATCCAGCGGGTTGTTGCACCAGCTGCACTTGAGCGGGCAGCGATAGGTGATTTCGAGGGACAGCCACAGGGGCTTGCCCTGGCCGTCGAGCGTGAGGCCGTTGCTGTCTTTTGGCATGGTTGTGCTCCTGTTGCTTGTCTGGCTCAGGCGTGCAGCCAGCCCTTGTCGGTGGCCACGTCGAGAAAGGCGCGCACGCCCTGGTCGATGTCGTCGGCGGGGCCGGGGAAGGCGTCCTGCAAGTCGGCGATCAGCTCGGCCACGGTGTGTTCTCCGTCGCAGCGCTTGAGGATCTCGCCGGCGGAGGGGTTGAGTTTGATCAGCCCTTCCGGGTAGAGCAGGATGTAGGCGTCCTGGCTGGCTTCCCAGCGGAACATGAAGTGGGGCGACAGCTGCGGACGGCGGTCGGTGGCGGTCGATGTGATGGTCATGGTGGCGAGCCTCTGGGCAATGGCGGGGGCGAAGGCGGCAAGCCGCCACCGCCCCGGACCGGCTTAGCGGACGTAGACGTAAGCCGTGACTTCGAAGCCCAGGCGGATTTCGCAGTAGGCGGGGGTTTCCCAGGTCATGTGTGTCTCCTCAATGGCGGCGCGGCCCCATGCCGCGCCTGACACCATTATTGGGAGCGGCGCGCCGGGTGCGCCATCCACCATCCGCCGCAATCCACTACAGAAAATCATGATTGACGGGCATCGACATGGAAATCCGGCTCGGCGAAAGCAACTATTTGATATACATCAAGTTTTTGCGCGTCACGAGCAGCGGAACACATCCTCTAGAACACGCCGCCGACATCCCACCCGATGCCGAGGGGATACCCCGACAAAGATGCCATCTCGACACTATTCAAAGTGCTCGGATCAACTTCTCTGCGTTTTCTGCGCGAGTACGAGGGCCACCGATTGGTCGTCACGGGTCAATACGACGGCGTGAAATCGACCGCGTTTTTCCGGAATCTGGGGAAGGTCAGTCAAAAAAGGGGGGCGCGACCCCATCTGGCAAATACGGGGCTCGCCAACAGCGTCATTGCCCATGCAGTTGTCACGGCCATTGAGGCCGGCATTCGACCGCAACGATTTTCCAATGTCATCCTGCCCGTTCGCGATCATGCGGGGCCGGACTGGCTGCACACCAACAGGGCGCAGCCAGGGTTCCGGGCGACCAGGATCGCTACACGGATGGCGGAAACACGCCGCCCAGCGGGCACACCAGACACGGCGCACTGCCCGCGGCAAAACTTGTCCGCCCGGCGAACGCCATGCGAGGCCCGTCTGCCGGCAGCAGACGTTTAACGCACCAGATGCAGGAAGTGCATGTGCTTGTGGTACTGGTCGATGATGTCGCTGATCACGCCTTCCTTTGACCAGCCCATGATGTCGTAGTCCTGTCCGCCTTCGCGCAGGTGGATCTCGGCGCGGTAGTACTTTTGCTCTTCGGCCACGTCGTTCTCCGCCACGTCGGGATTGAGGAAGGCGGGTTTGATGTGGGCACGCGCGCGCACCTGATAAAGAAAGTCGATCTCGTCGCCATGGGCCACGCTGAGCACCACGTGGTCGGGGTCGGTGCTGCTCACCGTGGCATCAATGCCCTTGAGCTTGAGTTCGGCGGCGACTTCGTCACACGCCGGCCTGCCGATCTGGGCGATGAAGCGTTGCACCACATCGCGCGTGGGGTAGTCGACGATGTTGTGCAGGCGGTCTTTCCACGAACCACTGACGGCCGGCGGGCCGACCGGTGCGGTGTTCATCTGCAGGCTTTCGCGCTTGTAGAGGTCGATCCGCAGCGCCTTGATGAGGCCGTAGGTGGCCACCAGCAGCACGATGGCAAAGGGCAGGGCGCTGGCGATGGTCATGGTTTGCAGGGCCCCCAGGCCGCCGGCCAGCAGCAGCACGATGGCCACCACGCCTTCGCCGCCGGCCCAGTAGATGCGCTGCCACAGCGGGGTATTGTCGTGCCCGCGCGAGCACAGCATGTCGACCACCATCGAGCCGGAATCGGACGAGGTGACGAAAAACACCACCACCATCACCGTAGCGAGCACCGACAGTACGCCGGAGAAGGGGAAGTTCTCGAGAAAGGCGAACAGCGCCAACGACACGTCGGCCTGCACCGCCTCGCCGAGTGCCACCTGGCCCTGGTTGAGGATCAGCTCGATGGCCGAGTTGCCGAACACCGTCATCCACATCAGCGTGAAGCCGGTGGGCACAAACAGCACGCCCATGGCGAACTCGCGGATGGTGCGCCCGCGCGAGACACGGGCGATGAACAGGCCGACGAAGGGCGCCCAGGACATCCACCAGCCCCAGTAGAGAATCGTCCAGCCGCCGATCCAATCGGTCTTCTGGTAGGCAAACAGGTTGAAAGTGTTGCTGACGAGGTCAGCGACATAGGCGCCGGTGTTCTGCACAAAGGCCTGAAGCAGGAACACCGTCGGCCCGAGGATCACCATCAGCACCAGCAGCAGCACCGCCAAGCCCATGTTGAGCTCGGAGAGGATGCGGATGCCCTTGTCCAGGCCCGTGGCTACCGACAGCATGGCCAGCCCGGTGACGGCGATGATCAGCACGATCTGCGTCGTGGTGCCCACCGGCAGGCCGAACAGATGGTTGAGGCCGGCATTCACCTGCATCACGCCATAACCGAGCGAGGTGGCCACGCCGAACACCGTGCCGATCACGGCGAACACGTCCACCGCATGGCCGATGGGGCCGTAGATGCGCTCACCGATCAGCGGATACAGCGCCGAGCGCAGCGTCAGCGGCAGGCCGTGGCGGTAGCTGAAAAAGGCGAGGATCAACGCCACGATGGCGTAAATCGCCCAAGCATGCAGGCCCCAGTGGAAAAAGGTGATCTTCATCGCCGCACGCGCCGCCTCGACCGTGCCCGCCTCGCCCACCGGCGGAGCGAGGAAGTGCATCACCGGCTCGGCCACGCCGAAGAACATCAGCCCGATGCCCATGCCGGCCGAAAACAGCATGGCAAACCAGGTGACGTTGCTGTAGTCGGGCGTCGAGTGGTCCGGCCCGAGCTTGATCTCGCCGTAGCGCGACAAACCGAGAAAGATAACGGTGATGAGGATGATGGCCACCGTCAGCACGTAAAACCAGCTGCCATTGGCAACGATGGTCGCCTGCAGCGCCTTGAAGCTGCGGTCGGCTGTGTCGGGCGCCAGCGTCGCGAAGGCCAGCAGTGAAATGATCAGAACAGAAGCCGGGTAGAACACCGGCGGGTGAAGGCCGGCTTTGCCCGCCGGTGGGTTTTGGGGTGCATTCATCTTTTTGTCATTCCCGGTTGATCAGCCGGTGTGCTAGTGCGGCGTGTCGGCAGGATGCGTTACTGTGTTTTAGCATATGCGCCGCCGCCGCGGGCCAGTCCGCCGTCCACCCGGCGCCTCGCACGCGCGCCTTGCCCTGCTTTCGCCATGGCGCCTTGACCGACCGCCGCGTCGGCGGCAACGTGGTCGGCGTGCTGCGGCTCGGCGGCACACACGCTGGCCGGCACGCTCTGACTGCAGGGCAGGTTTCAACCCGCTACTGGCGACTGTCGTGCTTGCAAAGTCTCCATGGCGCGCAGGGTCGGCTTCAGCCGACCCTGGCGGGTTGAAACCCGCCCTACCGAGGTAGCGACAATTGCAAAGCAGACCACTACATCACGCCCGGCGGCTGGATGAATCCGGCCCTGCACCAGCCCCGCCGACGATGCCGGATGACTCACCGGCGCAGGCTTTCAATGCTCGGTGCCGGCGTAAATCCACATCGGCTCGGTCTTGCCGGCACGCTCGAAGCCCATGGCCTGGTAAAAGGCCACCGCGTCGCCATCGGCGGTGAGCATCTGTTGATGAAAGCCGGCGTAGCGCTTGAGCAGCGCGGCCATCATCTGCCGGCCCAAGCCCTGGCGCTGGAAGTCCGGATGCACCAGCAGATGCGGAAAATAGACCACCAGGTGCCCGTCGGAAATCGCGTTTCCGAGGCCCACCAAGCGGCCGTCGACCCGTGCGGTCACCAGGCTGTGGGAGGCGCGCAGCGCCGCCACCAGCGCCTCGGGTTTGTCGGCGGCCGACCATTTGTTGGCGCGATACAAGGCCAGAACTTCGTTGCCCTTGACCGGACGATTGAGGGCGATATCGAGTGGCATGGCGTTTCCGGGTTGATCAGTAGGGCTGGCGCGAAGCCCATTTTGCAACGGTCTTGGCGCCCGCGGTGGCGATCTTGTCGAGCCGGTCGCAGGCACCGAAAGACACGCGCGAGCCGATCGCCTTGGTCATCGAGCTGACAAGCTCACCATCCTTCATGATGCTTGCCTTGACGGTCGCCTCGGAACCGGGACGGAGCGTCAGTGCGTTCATTTCATTGGCGGCCACTTCTTCGTACTCGACCAGCAACACGCTTTGGCCGGGGCGAACCTCATCCAGGCTCTGCCGCTTGCGCAGGGTCATGGCGTAGGCATCGCCGTAACGCAACACCGCGCCGTTGAAGGTGCGCAGCATGGCGCACTCGCGCTTGACCCGGTCGATATCCAGATTATCGGCAAAGCGCGCCGGCAGCACGACCAGCACACCACGTTTGGCGGCCGCCGCGGGGGCGGCAGTACCGGGCACCGCCTCGGTGTCAGTGTCGGCACGGGGCGGATTATCAGCGCAGCCAGCCAACAGGCCGACGGCAATCGATGCAATGGCGATGCGTTTTTTCACGGGTTTCAGTTCCTCATTTCTCGCGTCTTCGGGTCGCGCCAATTGTTGAGGCGACGCTGCGAGGCATATTTTGCCCGACAAGACAGCAAGCCATCCAGCATAAATGCACAGGCAGCCGCACGCCTTCCTGTCTATTGACCGTTTTGACCGTTGCCCACGCCGCGCCGCCCCCGGCGTCGGCGAGCGAGCGTCCGCCAGCGCCAGACAAGCGTAATGATGAGATAAGTGCTCACACCAAGCAGGGTGGCGAGGATGGACAGACCGATCATCAGCGGTTTGCCCATCGCGCGCAGGCGCTGCCAGATGCCTGCGTCGGCGTGGATGTCTTGCGCGGTGGAGAGGTCGGCGGCGTGGGCGGGCACGCGCTCACCGGTGACCCAGCCGCCAAGGTGATAGGCGGCGTAGTACACCGGGCCGAAGGTGATCGGGTTGGTCACCAGCGTACTGGCCGCGGCCGCAGGCACATTGGCGCGCAGCAGCACGGCCGCGCCCACCGACAGCGGAATCTGCGCGATCGGAATCAGCAGACCGAAGAACACCCCAAGCGTGACCCCCATGGCCACGCCGCGCCGCGACCAGTGCCACAGCCGCGGATGCCCCAGCCACGGCGCCAGCCAGGCCAGCCAGCGGTTGGCCTGAATCTGCTCACGAGTAGGTACCTTGGCGCGGAAGCGCCGAAAAAACCCCATTCACATGCTCCGTATGTTCAGCCGACGCAACACAGCTTTTTCAAGCTCCACCGCGACAAACTTAGCCGCGCCCAGCGCCACAATCATGCCCCAGGTCGTCGCATCGAGTGCGACAGTATGGAAGACCCGCTGCAAGGGCGGCGCATAGGTAAACGCCAGTTGCAGGCCGACCAGCAGCACGGCCATCCACAGAGCCACCGGGTTGCCGGTGAAGAGGCGCCGGTGAAAAGCCGTGGCGGCGAAGTGGCGCACATTGAAAAGGTACACCAGCTCGCCCACCACCAGCATGTTGACCGCCGCCGTGCGCGCCGCGTCGATTCCGGCGCCGCGCGCCAGCACCCATTCAAACACGGCAAAGGTGGCGGCCATCATGAGCACCGTCACATAGGCGATGCGACCGCCCCACCATCACCGGTAAAACCGCCCTCGGGCGTATAGCCGGCTCCACTCACCAGCAGGGTCTGCCCCGGCAACATCACGCGCACGGCAGTCATCTCATTACGCGTCAGCGTGCCGGTCTTGTCGGTGCAGATCACGCTCACCGAGCCCAGCGTCTCAACGGCCGGCAGGCGCCGGATGATGGCGCGATTGCGGGCCATCTCCCGGGTACCGATGGCCAGCACAATGGTCACGATCGCCGGCAAGCCTTCGGGAATGGCCGACACCGCCAGGCCGACCATGGCCAGGAAGATGTCGAGCATCGGCATCTCGCGCAGCCAGCAACCGTAGGCGAAGGTCAGCACGCACACGCTCAGGATGAAGGCAGTGATCTGGCGCGCAAACTGGTCGAGCCGGCGCGTGAGCGGCGTGGCCAGCGTCTGCACTTCGCCCACCAAGGTGCCGATGCGGCCGATCTCGGTCGCCCGCCCCGTCGCCACCACCACGCCCCGCGCCTGACCACAGCTCACCACCGTGCCCGAATACGCCATGCAGGCGCGGTCGCCAATCGCCGCCGCCACATCGACCGCCCCGGTGCTTTTATCGACCGGCACCGATTCCCCGGTCAGCGCCGCCTCGCTCACCCGCAGATTCTTCACCCGGATCAACCGCAGGTCGGCCGGCACCCGCGCACCCGATTCCAGCAACACCACGTCGCCCGGCACCAACTCGGCGGCGTCGATCTCGTGCCGCGCGCCGCCCCGCACCACCGTGGCGTGGCTGGCCAGCATCGCCCGCACCGCCTCCAGCGCCTTCTCGGCCTTGCCCTCCTGCACGAAGCCGATGGCCGCGTTGATCAGCACCACACCAAGGATCACCCCGGCGTCGATGTAATCGTCCAGCGCAAAGGTCATCGCCCCCGCCACCAGCAGCACATAGATCAACGGATTGTGAAACTGCAGCGCCAGCCGCAACCAGGGCCCGCGCCGACGCGGCGGGGGCAGCGCATTGGCACCGTACTGTGCCAGCCGCTCGCGCGCCTGCGCATCGCTCAGGCCGCTGGCAGCGTCCACCGCAAGCTGCTGCAGCGCGTGCTCGGCCGGCACGGCATGCCAGCGCGACATAGCGACAGGGACGGAAGGGGCTTCGGGTGTCATAACCGCTCCATGCGGCGGTACGGCGGCGGGGCCGTTTCCAATGAATCAACGCTAGCCCAAGCCTGTGACAGGGATCTTGTTCCTCGTCAGGATTGCCCCCGCGGGCTCACCGCGACAACGTGTCACACGCCCACTCCGCCTCGGCTCCGTAGTCTACCGCCCAAATTTGTAAGCCCCTTTTTCAGGAGAACGGCATGAGCTTCAAACGTGCAGCGCTGGCATCAGCGATCGCAGCCCTACCCATGATGGCCTTTGCAAGCGACGCCCAGTTGCCCGCGGTCGTAGTAACCGACAACCGCGAGGACGTGGGCGCCAGCACCGCCGTGTCGCCAGACGCGCTCAAGCGCCAGTCCGCCGCCACCAGCGACACCGCCAGCGTGCTGCGCGCCGTGCCCGGCGTCAGCGTCAATGCCGCCGGCGGCGTGTCCGGGCTGCCGTCCATCCGCGGCCTGGCCGACGACCGCCTGCGCATCAAGGTCGACGGCATGGACCTGATCGCCTCCTGCCCCAACCACATGAACCCCGCCCTGTCCTACATCGACCCCACCGCGCTGGGCAGCCTGCGCGTGTATCGCGGCATCTCGCCGGTGAGCGTGGGCGGCGACAGCATTGGCGGCAGCATCGTGGCCGACTCGGCCGCGCCGGTGTTTGCCGAAGCCGGGCAGGGCACGCTGGTGCAGGGCGAAATCGGCACCTCGTATCGCAGCAACGGCGACGCCTTCAGCGCCAATCTGGGCGCCACCGCAGCCACCGACACCTTCAGCGCCACCTACAAGGCCGGCACTGCCAGCGCCAACAACTACCGGGCCGCGCGCGACTTCAAAACCTTCACCGCCACCGGCCGCACGGGCGAAACGGTGGACCGCGACGAGGTCGGCTCCTCGGCCTACAAAACCTACAACCAGTCCCTCGGTCTCGCCTTCCGCAACGAAAACCACCTGTTTGAAGGCACCGTGGGCGTGCAGGGCGTGCCCTACCAGCTCTACCCCAACCAGCGCATGGACATGCTGGAGAACGACGCCAAGCGCATCAACCTGCGCTATCTCGGCCAGCTCGGCTGGGGCACGCTCGAAGCACGTGCCTACCACGAGAAGGTCGATCACTACATGAACTTCGGCGACGACAAGCAGCTGGTCTACGGCACCGCCGTCAACGGCATGCCGATGTACTCCGAAGGCGAAACCACCGGCGCCAGCGTCAAGGCCACCATCGACCTCAGCCCGCAAGACCTGCTGCGCGTTGGCGGCGAGTATCAGGCCTACCAGCTCGACGACTGGTGGCCCGCCTCGGGCACCGGCATGATGGGCCCCGGCACCTTCGTCAACATCAACGACGGCCAGCGCGACCGCCTCGCCGCCTTCGCCGAGTGGGAGGCCCGCCTCAACCCGCAATGGACCACCCTGCTCGGCGTGCGCTACGAGCGCGTGACCATGGACGCCGGCGAGGCCAACGGCTACGCCCCCACCAACATGATGGGCACCAACCAGCTGCGCGACGCCACCGCCTTCAACGCCCAGGACCGCGAAAAAACCGACAACAACTGGGACCTCACCGCGCTGGCCAAATACACCGTCGATGCGCAGATGGACATCGAACTCGGCCTCGCCCGCAAGGTGCGCTCGCCCAACGTGTATGAGCGCTACACCTGGTCCACCTGGACCATGGCCGCCGTCATGAACAACACCGTGGGCGACGGCAACGGCTACGTGGGTGACGTGGACCTTGAACCCGAAAAGGCCACCACCATCTCCGCCACCTTCGACTGGCACGCGGCCGACCGCGCCTGGGAGTTCAAGGCCACCCCCTTCTACACCCGGGTGAGCGACTACATCGACGCCGTACAGTGGAACGGCGCCACCAACACCGCCGCCACCAGCAATGCCGACGACACCTTCACCGTGCTCAAGTACCGCAACCAGGCCGCCCGCCTGTATGGCCTGGAGCTGTCCGGCAAACTGCCGCTGGCCACCAACGCCTGGGGTCACTGGGGCGTTGAAGGCCTGCTGAGCTACACCCGGAGCAAGAACCTCGACACCGGCGACGCCCTCTACAACACCATGCCGCTCAACGCCACCGCCACCCTCACCCACACCCTCGGCGGCTGGGACAACCGGATCGAACTGGTGATGGTCAGCAAGAAGGATGATGTGTCCGACGCGCGCAATGAAATCAGCACCGGCGGCTACAGTCTGGTCAACCTGCGCGGCGGCTACAGCTGGAAGCAGGTCCGCCTCGACTTCGGTGTCGAAAACCTGTTCGACAAATACTACGACTCGCCCACCGGCGGCACCTACACCGGCCAGGGCACCACCATGGGCATCAACAGCATCCCCTGGGGCATCGCCGTGCCGGGCGCGGGCCGCTCGCTGTATGCCGGCGTGAATGTGAAGTTCTGATGCGGCAAGGGCCCGGCGTCGGAAGGCGTCGGGCCGTAGCTGTACCAGCCGTCGCGGCGCCCGGATGGCGCTGCGCCAAACCCAACCGACCGAAACGGTATAAGCAGATAACCGCTTCGTCATTCCCGATCCATGCGCCGCAGGCTATCGTCGCAGCCGTCCCGAGTCCTTCACAGAAGACCGCTGCACCATGGCCCTGCCCGAGTCCCTGCATGCCTTGACCGTTGGCATCGTCCTGGTCGCGCTCTTCGTGTGTTTCGTGCGCGAATGGCTCAAGCCCGACGTGGCCGCCATGAGCGCGGTCGCCCTGCTGCTCGTCCTCGGCCTGCTCGACGCCAAGCAGGTGCTCGGCGTGTTCAGCAATAGCGCGCCCATCACCATTGCCTGCCTGTTCGTCATCAGCGGCGCACTGAGCAAAACCGGCTGCGTCGATCGCCTCGGCGACTGGCTGGGCGCCATGGCCGGCCACAGCGAACGCCGCCTGCTGCTGGCCATGCTGGCCGTCGGCGTGCTGGTATCGCCCTTCATCAACAACACACCGGTGGTGATGGTGATGATCCCGGCGGTCATCGCCATGGCCGGGCGCTATGGCGTGGCGCCCTCGCGGCTGCTGATTCCGCTCTCCTACGCCACCATTCTGGGCGGCATGATCACCCTGGTCGGCACCTCGACCAACATCCTGGTCGACGGCGTCGCGCGCGAGATGGGGCTCGCGCCCTTCAGCATGTTCGAGATCACCGCCCCGGCAATGATCATGGCGCTCGTCGGCTGCGGCTTCATGGCCATGTTTGCCCACCGCCTGCTGCCGGTGCGCGAGACGCTGACCCAGCAACTCTCCGGCGCCGGCGACCGCCTGTTCATGACCGAGCTGTTCGTGCCCGAAGACTCGCGCCTGGCCGGGCGCACACTCAAAGAAGCGCGGCTGACCCAGGGCGACATCCAGGTGCTCAAGCTGTTTCGTGGCGACGAAGCCTTCTCGGCGCCGCCCGCCCACACCCGTCTGGTGGTCGGCGACCGGCTGGTGGTGCACAGCCGCAGCCAGGACATGATGACCCTGCACAGCACCGACCTCATCGGTCTGCACAGCCGCGACGACGACCCCCACGACCTCGAAACCCTGCGCCGGCGCGACGTGGTGGTAGTCGAAACCATCGTCGGCCAGACCTCGCGCTATGTGCAGCGCCCCATCCGCGACCTCGACCTCGCCGCGCGCTACGGCATCCATCTGGTCGCAGTGCATCGGCGCAATGCCTCGATTCTCGACATCGGCGACGACTTCCAGCTGCAGTTTGGCGACGTACTGCTGGTCGAAGGCTCGCCAGCGCAGATCAAGCGCTTCTGCGACAACGGCGACCTGTTCGCACTCACCGACGGCAAACACGAAACCCCGCGCAGCACCAAGGCCCCCATCGCCCTGGCCACCATCGCCAGCGTGATGCTGCTGGCCGCGCTCAACGTGATGCCCATCGAAGCGCTGGCACTGATCGGCGCCGTGGTGGTGGTGATCACCGGCTGCATTCGCGCCGACGAAGCCTACAAGGCCATCGAATGGCCGATCCTGATCCTGATTTTCGGCATGCTGGCCATCAGCATCGCCATGCGCGAATCCGGCCTCGCCGCCCTGATGGCCTCCGCGCTGGTCGGCCTCGGCAGCGACATCCCGCCCTGGGCCATGCTCTCGCTGGTGATTCTGTTCACATCCATCGCCACCGAGTTTCTCAGCAACAACGCGGTCGCGGTGCTATTCACCCCGGTGGTGATCGGCGTCGCCCAGCAACTCGGCGTCGACCCGCGCCCCTTCGTTGTCGGCGTCATGTTCGCCGCCAGCTGCAGCTTCGCCACCCCGATCGGCTACCAGACCAACACCCTGGTCTACACCGCCGGCAACTACCGCTTCGCCGACTTCGCCCGCATGGGCGTGCCGATGAATCTCATCACATGGCTGGCCGCGAGTGTGCTGATTCCGTTGTTCTGGCCGCTGTAGGGCCGGCGGCGGGCGCAACCACGCAGCCCCGCGTAGCCCGGCCGAGGACCGCAGGCCCGACGCCGGGAACGGTGCCCCGGAGAGTCCCACCCCACCGCCTTGGCGCTTCGCACCCAAGACCCGACGCGAACGCGCGCCGGTTGATTGCATCCGAGACGGATGCAGCAAGAGCCCCTCGCGCCCGCTACGAAATCATGCATTTCGGGAGTATGCTTACGTTCTGCCGGGTCGGACCTTCATGCAGCCGGGGATCAGGAGATGTCCAGTTGTTGGCGATGCAGAATGTTGGATTTCAAGACCTGACCCCGATTGTTCCTTGGCCCTTTGGGCGGATCGATGAATCAAGGCAGGACGATGCCGAAGCGAATGGACTGAACGGATGACGAATTCAACCGCACCGGCCAACGTCGGGAAGATCGACTCGGCCCGGAAACGGGTTTTTCTACAGCGTCGTTAGCGCCAAAAACGCATGGATCGAATAACGAAGGAAATTCAGCGCCAAGGTTTCACTTCTTGGAAAGCGATCGCACAATCGAAGTTTGCGATAGGTTTCGCTCTGGTGGTATTGGCGATACTCGCTTGGAACATCCATAAAGCCAACGATCGGGTGGTCCGTTCAGAAGCAAATATCGGAGAGGTTGTCGGCATACATCAGAGCCAAGGTAATACGGGTTCGTCGATTAACTAATCTAGTCTGCTGCCGAAAATTCGGAGGAATAGGCATGGAGATACGCTGTCCAAAGAATGCGTATATTTCAGAAGTGTTAATCGGTGACGGTGAGTCCGTGATCATCGGGCAAGAGCTTTTCAAACTGACTACAACGGAGGAGTCAGCGTCTCTCAAAAAGTTACACACTTTGGCAGCGATTGTCGATGATCATGGCGTGCTGTTTTCAGACGAAATGGTAGGGATAGAGCTCAAAAAGCTTGAGTCGGATTTGTCGGCTGCCAAGGCTGAGGAAGCTCATGCGCAAAGATTTTTGGATCAGGCGCAGGCCAGATTCGATGTTGGTCTGATAGCGATAACTGATGTCTTGGAAGCAAAAATTGGGCCGTTAAGTGCTCGTGCCAAAATACTGAATGCCGAAGAAGCGCTGAGAGAGTTTAAGAAGGCTGTAGAGATCGGGAAAAAGCAAATAGAGTTATTTCGTGACCAGCATTCCAAAGAAATAGGGTTCGCCGAGAAATTCTTGGAGCTTTCAAAAATACGCGCTTCGGCTGCAGGAATTATTTCGCATGCGTTGCGTCCGATGATGCCCGTTAGCAAGGGGACGGTGCTCGGAGTGATTAAATAATGAAGTTGTATGCGCCGTTCGACTCCTTCGTTTCAAAGGTTTCTGTTTCGCTTGGGCAAAATGTCGCGATTGGGGAGGCATTAATCGTCTTCGATGACCTAATGGTAAAAAGGGAGTTATCTCGGGTGGCCGCTGCTGCCGAAGCGCACAAGATCAAAGAATTTCGATTTGAGCCAAGAGAAATCGCTCGGCGTGAGCAATTGCTAGTCTTGGCAGTCGACTTGGCTAAACAACAGGTACAGGCCGCAGATTCAGCCTTGGAGGCGATAGAAGCTGGGTTCGAAATGGGGACTCGGACAGCTGTTGACGTCCTGCTAGCAAAGAAAACATTGCGCACAGCCGAAAGCGCCAAAGCCGGAGCTATAAAGAACCTCGCAGCCTTCCCAACTATGACGACTTTTCGCAAGAACATGCATGCGAAAGTAGAACTTCAGAATCAAAATGAAAGCGATCGGTTAAATGCGCGATTGCGTGAGTTAATCGTTAGGGCCCCAAAGGAAGGAGTAATTGAGGACCTTGCTGTGGGCCCTCACTCGTTTGTCGAGGCTGGGGATTACTTGCTTTCGATCGGAAGCTGATCGTGTGCAACAAGAAGATGCTCGGTCTGACAGCCAATTGAGAGATATATGAGCCTTGCAGATCAATTTGCGCGCTGGCTAATGTTCTTGATCCAAGAATCGTTGGACGCAGCGAAAAGGGTAGTCGAAAACGTAGAAGAGTTCATCACCCCGGCGCAGAACTCAGAAACGAACAATGAACGCGAGACTCCTGAACCGGACAGGTTATCATTTTCTCCGTCTCCGGATGCTGCTTTTCCTTCAAACACACGAAATAGCGAAGAGGCGGCTGTCGAGGAACGAGTCAGCGACGCGCCGCCTTGGGGTCCCGAACAAGGTCCTGATGCAGCGAGAGACTCTGAAACTGTTGGGCAAGCTTTCATGAGATACACGGAAGGGGAACCTATTCTTAGAGTGGATACAAGCGTGTCAATTACTGATTCTTTCGGCTCGTATGCTTCTAGAAACTTGGAAACGGAGGAAAACTCGGCAACTTTGACGATACCTCCTGGTGGTGGACTAGGGGTCACAGTTGGCGTCAACGATAAGAAGGCGGCTTCTGTTGGAGTCTCGCTTTCAGCGCCAGCTTCCGTGGCATCTGCTTCAGTTGCCTACAACATATCTACGGGCGATGCGTCGATTGGATTGCGTGCTTTAAGTTTGCAGTTGAACATAGACAGTATCTCCTCGCCGGGGTTCGATAATCTCATAGAAAATCTGACGAGAGAGGCAGAGCAAGAAATATTTCGTTTGTACAACCTCCCATATTGAGAATGGGGGTGTCGGTCAGTGCGGCGGCTCATGACGAAAGTTCCCCTCAGGCAATCAGCGCGTCACCGTGCTTCTACCCGTTTAAGAACCTACGAACCTAGGGGTCAGGTCTTGAAATGCAACACCTACGAACCTAGGGGTCAGGTCTTGAAATGCAACACATATCGTACTTCAAGACCTGGCCCCCGGATACCATAGGCAATACAATGGAAAACGGTCAATACACAACGGAACCTAAATACATCACCAGCTCAGATGGGCTACTAACCATCGAGTTGGAGCCTATTAAGCGTTTGTTTGAAACCGACCCATCTAAAGTTCAAGAAATTGTTGCCTCTCAGATTCAGTTATTAACGATCTACCACAACGTCGTTCTGGACCAGGCAAAAAGGAGTTTTCGCTGGGCGTTAGCTGCAGCCATTGGTGGCTTCGGCTTTTTCCTGACTTCCGTAATTTTTTTAGTGGCTCAGCAGGATCAAAATATAGCGGTCGTAAGCTTGATTAGTGGATCGCTAATAGAGGTAATTGCTGGCATCAACTTCTATCTTTATGGAAAAACATCTATCCAGTTGTCTGATTTTCAAAACCGATTGGATAGAACGCAGCGATTCCTGTTGGCAAACAGCGTGTGTGAAGGGCTGAATGGGGATGCGAAGCAAAAGTCTAGAAGTGAACTTGTCAGAGCAATTGCAGGGATCGGCAGCACAATAGACATCGAAGGCTCTGTGGAGCATGCGTCCGAATAGATTTTAATTTCCCCCCAGAAAGCCTAGCCTGGACAAGGCCCGCAGGGCCGCCCCAAGGATTCATCGCTTGATCGACCACTGACCCCGGATTCCGCTGCGCTCCATCCGGGCTACGAATCCCACACCGACGTCCCAAAAGACCCAAGCGCTGGTTTCTCTCAGACGGCATCAATCAGGCCATCCACTGCCTTTTGCTCCCTACGCCCGCCGTCGTCCGCGCCGGGCTGACTTCACCGCTTCCCCCCCAAGCCCGCCACCGCCTGCTTGATCGCCGCATCGGCCGCTTTCTGGCGGTCGTTCAGGCCGGCGGCCCGCGCGTCCAGGGCCTTGGCGGCTTCGTCGGCGATGGCGCGGTAGGCGGGGGCGTCAGCCAAGGCTTTGCGCAGTTCGCCGCTCTTGAGCACGGCCAGTTGTTCCTTGCCGTCTTTCTGCACGGCCTTGAAGCGTTCGCCGAGCCGGTTGCCATAGTCGGACACCGCGTCGGCGATGTTGCGGGCGATCTGGGCGTCGGGGTTTTCTAGACTGCGGTTGGTTTTGGCGCGCAGTTCGGGCAGGTCGGGCACGCGCAGGATGGCGCCTTCGCGCACGGTGGCCAGCTCGCGCAGTTGGGGGTTTTCCTTGATGAGCGCGGCTTCGGCCTTTTCGCGCTGTTTGGGCGTGAGTTTGACGAAGAGTTTGTCGGCGATGGCGGCCACGGATTTTTCGCCGCGAAAGGTTGCGATGGGCATGGTGGCTCTCCTCACATTCCGATGATGTTGGTCAGGCTCATGTCGGCCGGCACGGGCGCGCCGCTTTGCACGCGGATGTTGCCGGTGCTGGTGTTGCCCATGACGATGGCGAGCTTCTGCTGCGGGTGCAGGTGCAGGGTGTCCAGGTCGCCCAGGGCGATGAGCCGGTTGTTGCTGACATTGAGCGTGCGCCCGCCGAACTCGCCGAGCAGCGGCTCCTTGCCGCCTTCGCCCACGCTCTGGCAGTGGTTGTCGGCAAACAGAATGCTGTCGACGGCCGCGCACTGGTTGAGCGGCGCCGCCGTGGCGTGGCCGCGCAGCTGGTTGCCGCGGATCGACACCGCGGCCGGGCGCAGCAGCACGGCAAAGGCGCGGCTGGCGGTGAGCAGGTAGGCGGTTTCGGCGGCGGCAAAGTAGCCGGCGGCCACGAAGCCGGGCACCGCGCCGGCCGGCTCGGGGGCGATGTTGATGGCCCGCCATTCGATGACGACGGGGTTCTGGCCGGCCTCGCCGATGCGCTCGACGCTGTTGTCGTCGATCGCCGTGCGGTCGAAGGGCGGCAGCACGCGGATGGCGGCGACCGGGGCGCTGATGCGATCCGGCCCGATGCCGAAGAAGCGGTTGCCGGCAATGCGCATCTGCCCCACGGCGGCGCAGCGCAAGGCGTCGATGCCCGGGCTGGTGAGCGCCGAGCGGGCGACCTGGGCGATGACGTTGTCGAGCACATCGCCGCGCTCGACGCGGATGAGCTGCACGGCGACGAAGGCGGCGTTGTCGTTGCCCAACACCTGACCGAGCCGCTGACACTGGTTGCCGGCAAAGCGCAGCAGGCCGGCGCCAGCGCCTTCGCCCATCACCAGCGCGCCCAGGCCGATGCTGTCGATCTGGTTGTCGGTGATGATCGCCTCGTCCACCTGCTGGGTGACGAGGATCGCGTTGCCGCGCAGGCCGAGCAGGCGGTTGGCGTGGATGCGTACGCGGTCGATTGCGACCGGGTCCAGCCCTTCTTCGAGCACGATGCCGTGGCCGCTGCGCTCGCCGAAGCCGAAAATCTCGTTGCGCTCGACCGCGAGGCCATCGACCCCGGCGCGCACGCCGTCGCTGGCGGTGTAGATCACATTGTCGGCCACCGCAAAGCTCGAGCCCGCCAGCACCGCGCCGGTCGCGGTCACCGCGGCCTGGGTGCCAACCAGCATGAAGTTGCCGTCGATGCGGGTGTTGCCGTAGTGCAGGCTGGTGGCGTCGAAACTGACCGCACGCTGGCTGCAGAAGAAGAGGTTGCGCGCCATGCGCAGCTCGCCGGTGAGCACATAGTTGCTGTCGCCGCCGGCCACCGTGGCCACGCCGCGCTCGGCGACGATGGCGCAGTCGCTGATGCTGACGCCGAGCATGTTGCCGCTCAGGCCAATGCCGACGCTGGTGCCGTCGCCCACCGCCAGGCCGAGCACGTTAATGTGCTCGGCGCGCAGGTCGGTCACGCCGCGCGCGGCGATCATGGCGGTGCTGCCCGAGCTGACGGCCGAGCCGATCACGCTCAGGTTCTCGAGCGCCACGCCGGTGCTGTCGCGGATGTCAAAGACGCTGCCCGGCTCGGCGCCGACCAGCAGCGTAGCCCAGCCCTGGCCGCGAAAGCGCAGCGAGCGCGCGCCATCGACCACCAGCGGCGTGCCGATGCTGTAGTTGCCGATGCCGAGGCAGATGGTGCCGCCCACGTCCTTGATGCTGTCGATGGCCTGCTGGATGGTGGCGGTGCCGTTGTTGTGGTTCTCGGCACTCACGCACACCGTGCAGTCGCAGCCCTCGCCCTCGGCAATCGGCGGCCACAGCGTGCGGCAGTCGGTTTCGCCGTCCGGAAAATTGACGATGGCCAGGCGCGCGTAGTGGTGGTGGATGCCCAGCGGCGGCGCGTTGGTGAGGATTTCGACGCTGGCATCGACCGTGCGCGCGGCGAACACCCAGTGGTCGCCGGTCTTGAACTCACCACCGGCCGGGTCGAGGCTGAAGTCGACCAGGATGCCGTGCTCCAGAAACAGCCGCGTGGTGCCGCCGGGGATGGGGATCTCGCCGGTGGTGCTGGTGTCGAGGTTGGTGGCCACGGTGCCGTTCTCGCGCCGCACCTGGCCGGACTGGTCCCAGCGGCGCACGCGGGTGTTGCGCGCGGCCTGCGTGGCCTGCTGCGCGTCGGTGGGGAAGGCGCCGGCCGGCAGGGCCACGTCGAAGCTCAGCGTGCGCGCGGTGTCGTCCACCCCGCCGGCCACGCGGATGCGGCGCAGCTCGCCGGGCAGGCCGTGCAGCTCGCGGTGGTCGTCGGTCACTTCCACCCAGTCGCCGTCATGAAAACGTAGCACGTCGTCGCGGCCGACCGAGTCGACCGTGATGCGGTCGCGCGCCGGGTTGATGTGGCTCACCCGCGAGGCCACCGTGGCGTTGTCGCGCGACCACTTGAAGGTCGCCGTGCCAATCGGCCCGCCGGTATGCACTTCCACACGATAGGTCTGGTTCTCCAGCCCGCGATAGCCAGCGGCGGGCGGCACCTGGCAGGGGTTGGGGTCAAAGGCGGGGTCGCCGGTGTCGGTGCTCAGCCGGCCGGCCGAGGGCGCGGTGGCGGCCAGCCAGCCAGCAATGTCTTCATCCTCGGTGGCGCAGGTGGCATTGCCGACGTTGGGCAGCACCTTCACCTGCCACACGGTCTGCAGCCGGCCGGTGGTGTCCACGCCCACCGCGGGTTCGATGAGGCCGGGATCGTTGATGGCGCTGATGTCGCGCTGCCACACGTCCACATACACCAGCGCCGCGCCGCTGGCGGGCAGGGCCGGTGGGTTGGGGTAGTAGGGCTGGGCGGTGTAGGCCAGCGGTGTGGTGCCGGTCAGCTCGGCCAGACGCGGGTCCCAGGCGTCGGGCGTGCCGCCGTGGTTTTCGGCGAGCAGGCCGTCCACATAGATGCGCCCCGGGCCGATGCTCAGCGCCCCGCCGCTGGCCTGGATGCGGAAGCCATCGGGCGTGATGCGCGGCACCACGTTGCCGCCGAAGGTATCCAGCGTGCCGGCCTGCAGGCGCCGCCCGAGCTGGGCGACCCATTCGTTCCACTCGGCATCGAGCTGGATGCGGCCCTGTTGCACGACCAATCCGAAAAAGTCCTTGCGGGCGTCGAAGCGGATACGGCTCAGATCGAAACTCATGATGTGGACTCCCTCAAGATTCGTAAAAGATGCCGGCGCGCAGGCCGACCCGCAGGTATTCCGCGAGGCGGATCCGCAGGTTGGTTTCGCGCTGGGCACCGTAAAGGTGATGGAACACGCCCATTTCGCTCTCGTCGTCGGCGCCACGGCGAATCTCCACCGGCGTGGCGGTGGTGAGCTGGCCGTAGGCCGGCGTGCCGTAGTGCAAGGACGTAAAGCGGGGCGCGATGTGGCGGGCGGCCTGGGCCGAATCGGGCTGGCAGCGATGGCGTGCCGGCACGATGGACGCAAAGGGCAGCCACGAAAAACGCACGCAACCGACCTGCTTGCGCGCCGCGCGCACTGGCGCGACGCCGGGGGCGGCCACGGCGAGCAGGATGCTGTTGGAGATCAGCCCCACCTCGGCGGTGTGGATGGTGCCGACCACGGTGCAAGCAACCAGCGACAACGCGGCGCCGGGGGCGGCGCCATCCATGGCGGCAAAGGCCACGCCCTCGCGCGCGGTGGCGTCGATGAGGCTGTCGGTGGCGCTCAGGCTGCTGCGTTCATGGCTGCGGATGCCGCCGAGGATGCAGCGGTCGATCTCGGTTTCCAGCCCGGCGATGGCCAGTTGCAGGCTGGGCGCGGCGGGCTGGGTGGGGCTGCCGTCGGGGTTGAGCGCGATGCCGGGCACCAGGGTGCAGTGGATCAGATTCAGCCGCGCCAGTGCGTTGCCGGCGGCGTCGGGCACGGCCAGCGGTGCGCCGGTGATGAGCAGGCCGTTGAGCGTGCAGGCGGCGTTGGCGGCACCAGACACGCTCAGCCCGCCCAGATCAAGCTCCGGCCGGCGGCCGTTGGCGGCGCGGATCTCGACCGCGCCATCGGCAATCACATTGATGTTCAGCGTCTCGCTGTAGCGGGTGCTGTCGGTGATCTCAACCACGCCGTCGCCGGCAATCGCGGTAAGCGCCGCGGCCAGCGTGGGGTGGTCGTCGGGCACGCGCACCAGCGTGACACTGGCTGGCGGCAGCGGCAGCGAGGCGCCGCGCTCGTATTCGCCGCCGCCGATATCGGCCGAAAAGCCCTCGCGCCAGGTGAGGCGCACGTCGGCCGGGTCGGGCGCGTCGGCCGGCAGCGCGATGCGGCCGAGCACCGGGTCAATCGCGTAAAAGCCGTTCGGCGGCGGGGTGTGCGCCCAGCTGCCGGCCTCGTCGCCGAGGTGGCAGATGTGGATGTGGTCGCGCTCGATGACGGTGCCGTCCACCTGCAGAATCAGCGCCGGATCGGGGTTGTCCAGCGGCGCGCCGGCGCTGGCGCGTTCGCCGTAGTGGCGGGCCAGATGCGTGGCGAGGCGACGGCGCGACAGCGGCCAGGGCACGTTGTCCGGCTCGGCCAGGTGGGTGATGTCGTCTTCGGCCAGCGGGCGGTTGTAGAGCGGCAGGTCGTGGTTGAGCGGGCTGGCGCGATAGCGGCGCACGCCGGCGCGGGCGGCGGGCGACTCGCGGTGCGGATAGGCCTGGATGCGCCACAGGTGCAGGCCGACGTTGGGGATGTTGTGCCGGCCACGGCCGGACTCGATGTGGCGCACATCCACCGTGCGGTTGGCGGTCTCAAAGGCGGTGCCGATCCATTCGAGCGGTTCGGCACGGCGCAGGTCGGGGGTGTGCAGGTTGGCCGGGCGCAGGTGGTTCATGTATTGCGTGGTGCACAGGCGCTGGAAGTATTCGACCGCGCGGGCGTCCCAGCCGGTGACATCGCGCGCCAGTTGTTCGAGCACCAGCGCCGTGCCCTTGCGCCGGCGCAGGGCAATGGTGTGCGCCACTTCGGCGCGCGCGCTGGCCGCCTCGGGCGCGGCCTGGTGCAGGCTGCGATAGCCGATCAGGTCGCCGATGTAGGGCACCGCCCACTCGGCGCAGGTCTCGATGAAGAGGTCGTCGTAGAGCTGTTCCAGGCTCTCGTCGGCCACCGCCAGCTGCTCGGCGAGCACACCGATGAGTTCTTCGAGCGGGCCGCGATCCAGCCCCTCGGCGGCGGCCAGTTCGGCATCGCGGATGCGGTGGATGGCCGGCAGCAACTCGAACAGCTTCTGGGCATCGGCACTCATGGCAGCACCTCCAGTTCGATCGGGTCGGTGGCCAGGGTGAGCAGCTCGGCGGCCAGCGGCACGCCGGTGAGCGAGGCCACCGGCAGCGCGGCAAACAGGCGCGGCACCACCACGGTGGGGCTCTGGCCGACACGGTAGAGGCGGGTCACATGCACCGCGATCACGCCGGCCACGCCTTGGGCCACGGCGGCGACTTCGTCAATCGACACGGTCTGGCCGAAGGCGCGGCGGGCAAAGCTGAAGGCCTCGCGCAGCGCGGCCTCGACCGCCAGCAGCACGGCGTCCGTCTCGAAGGCCTTGTCGATCTTGACCGACAGCCGGCAGCGGAAGCGCGCGTCGCGGTAGTTGAGCAGGCGCAGCGGCACCAGCGGGTCGCCATAGGTGACCAGCGCGTCGCGCAAGTTTTTGTAGGTGTCGCTGTCCTCGGGCACCACGGCGCCGCCGATGCCGGCGATGCTCAGGAACACGCCGCGCGCCGGCCCGGCCGGAATCCACAGCGCGTGCGCCTTGTCGATGCCGGCGAAGGCGCGGGCGAAGTTGGCGTAATCATCGATGGACACCGCGCGATCCAGCGTGAGCACCGTGAGCGGTGCGTTGTCGCGCGCGCGGGCGAGGGTTTCGGCGTCTTCTCCGCCGGTGGCGGGCGCGGGGTTGACCGCTGCGGTCACGCCCAGCGGCCGGCTGAGCAAGGTGGTGAGCTTGCCGGCGGCGAGGTTGCCGGCCACGCCCAGGCCCTTGCGATAGCGCACCCGCAGGTTGGTCGAGCCGCTGGGCAGGCGCGCGCCCTCGGTGCCGTCACCGAACAACACGGTGGTGCGCCCCTCGTCGTCCTGCGTGGTTTCGTACACCCGCGCATCGGGCGCGGCGGCATGCAGCGTCGGCACCTCGGACCACAGCACCTCATTGACCCGCAGTTCAAGTGAAGACGCCCGGCCGCTGGTGGTGTTGGCGCTCACGAAGGTGAGCGGCGCCTGGCCGAGCACAAAGCGCTGGTTGGCCACGGCACCATCGCCACTGCCGAGAATGGCCTCCACCGTTTCGCCATGTGTGGCCGGGGCGACGTTGGCGTTGATGCGCAGATCGGCGCGCGCATACACCTGCGCCAGCGGCGCGGCGAGCTTGAGGTGGGTGTGGTCGCGGTCGACCACGATGGGGTCGTTGGCGGTGGCGATGAAGGCGATCTCGCTCACCAGCGCGTCGTCCTTGCGGCTGTCGGCCAGCCGCAGCTCGCTGCCCTTGGCGGTGAGCGTGCCGGTGCGTCCGTCGCGGTCTTCGAGCGCGAGGCGTAGCACCACGCTGGCCTTGCCCAGTAGCGCGGCGAAGGTTTCGGCGCTGAGCGCCACCGGCGTACTGCCAAACATCCGAACGGCCGGCGCCCGCATGAAGAGCTCGTCGCCCTCGGCCAGCGCCACGCTGCCGCCACCGTCCACACTCAGCGACAGCCCGGCCGCGCGCGGCGCGATGGCGATGCGCTGACGCGGGCCGGAGAGCGCAATCGGCTGGCCGGGCTGCAGGTCGGCCACCCGCAGGCCGAGGGTGATCGCCTCGCCGTACACCGGATGAAAAACAGGCGTGTCGACCGTGGCGAGCTGCTCGCTCTGCGCCAGCACCAGCGTACGGCGCAGCGGAAAGCGGCTGGCGGTGAGGTTTTCGGTGGTGTCGGGCGTGACGCGGGTGACCTTGCTGGAGATGGCAAAGGCGTTGCGGCTGCGGTGGATGACCTTGCTGGCGCGATACAGCTCGGTGTAGCCGGGCAGCGCCGCGCTGCCCAGACCCGGCTCGTTGGAGACCAGCGCAATCCAGCTGCCGGCAGTGATCTTGGGGTTGTCGGTGTCCAGATCGAGCGCCGAGGTGTCGAGGGCGAAGTTGTTCCACCGCCAGTTATTGGGGTTGGTGATTTTATCGATCAGCGCGGCCACGTTGGAGTCATCATTGCCCATCAGGTTGGGGTCGGGCGCGTTGTGGCCGAACAAGGCCGTGCGCTGGCGCAGGGCATGCACCTGTACGCCAAGGCTGGTCGGGCTCATGGCCGGGAAGGCGCTGCCCAGCGGGTGGTCCCAGCGCACACGGGTGCGGCCCCTGGTGTTGTCGGGCGTGACGCTATCGAGCACGCGCACATCCCAGCGCTCGCTGCCGGGGTCGGACTCGCGCTCGCTGCCGACGATGAGGATGGCGTCGCCCGGCTGCAGGCCGGTGGCGAGGCCATCGAGCCACAGCTCGGTGTCGCCGGACTTGGGCAGCCAGCGCACCCGGGTCTGCACCGGGATGGCGTTCCACTCGGCGCGGGCGGGCGTGGGGGCGACGGTCTCGAAACTCTGCGCCTGTTCGTCCTGCCCCGGCACGCTCTGCACCCGGGTGCCCACCGGTATCACGATGGGCTCGGCCGGCGCGCCGGGAATGGTCTGCAGCGTGAAGGCCAGATGCGTGCCGGCGGCCACGCCGGGGGCCAGTTCGTAGCCGATCAGCCGCGCCATCTCGCGCACCGACAGGCGTTCGGTGGCGGTGCGCAGGTAGTGCTCGTTGGCGAAGCGCTCGGTGTAGAAGCTGAGCACATCGAGCGAGACGGCCAGCGCATCGGTGATGGCGAGGGTGAAGTCGCTGGCCTCGCGCGTGGTGAGCGCGGCCAGGGCGGGGTTATCGGCGCTGGACAGGCGCGCGCGCATGGATTCAACAAAATCGCCATGTCGGCCAATGCGATAGGCGATCTGCGACAGGCCGGGCGGGTTGCTGATGCGCGCCGGTGTGACGGCATCGATGCCGGCGCAGCAATCGCAGTCGGTGCTCGGGGAGACGCGGGCGGTGCTCATCATTTGCCTCCGTGCAGTTCAAGGCGCAGCACGCCGTGCTCGGGGAAGTTCGGGTCGTTGTCGAGCCGCGCGATCTCCAGCCGGCCCAGCGGCATGAAGCCGTCGGCCAGCGGCGTGGGGTCGGGCTGGCCCTGGCGCTGGAAGCGGGTGACCTGCACCGAGGCCACGCCGGCCACGGTGCGCGCGGCGGCATACAGCGGGCTGAGGAAGACGGTCTGGCCGAAGCTGAAGTTGTCGGGGTGGAACAGGCCGCGCGTGCCGTCGGCGCGCACCCGGCTGCCCAGCACATCGAGCAGGGCGCGCCGCACATTGCTGCGGAAGGCCTCGGGCTGCACGCACACCAGCAGGTCGATTTCGAGCGAGACATGGATGGGGTCGGTGATGCGCAGGTCGTGCCCGGCCATGCGGTAGCGGTCGAGGTGCTCGACAGCGGTGATCGCGAAAGCGTCATCCACCGGCTCGCCGCCCTCGCGGTCGACGGTGACGAACACGGTGTGCCAGCTGCCCGTCCAGCGCAGGCCGGCGGCGGCGCGCTGCACGCCGGCCAGGCGCTCGGTGACTTCGGCGTAGTCGGCCGGGGTGACGGCGCGCTCAAGTGTGCGGAAGGCTTGCGGCGCATGGCGGCGCAGCTCGGCGGCGGTCTCGGGGGCCACGCCACCGCAGGCCGGCAGCGGGTTGGTGACGGCCACGATGCGCCCTTCGGTCGTCACCACATGGGCGATGGCGTTGGCGCCGACATTGCCCTCGGGCCCGTTGCCGATGCGGTAGCTGGCGGTGAAGGCGGTGCCGGTGTCGGGGCGGCGGCCGTGGCGGTCGTCGCCAAAGCGCGGGTGGGCGCTGCCGTCGTTCTCGGTGTCGAGCACGAAGTGGGTGTCGGTGCCGCGGCTGGCGAGCAGGTCGCGCCGGGCGGTCCAGGTTTCGACGCTGCTGCCGAAGGTGCTCTCCAGCGTGATGGCCGGGATGGCGTCGGCGGTGCGCCAGGCGAGCGCGGCGCTGGCCGAGGCGTCGGGGTCGAAGGTGAGCCGTTCGCTGCGGCGCAGGCCGTGTTCGACGGTGGTCTTGAGCACCGTGCCCTGCCGGGTCACCGGCGCCTCGGCCAGCGTGGGCGAGAAGCGCGGCGGCAGCGGCTCGGGGGCCGCGCGGTCGCAGGCATTGCCGGCGGCGGGCGGGAACTGCAGGCGGGCGGCGGGCACGCTGCCGAGGGCTTCATCGGCAATGCTGCGGCCGTGATCGACCAGGATGTTGTTGCCCAGCACGATGCTCACATCCTCGACCAGCACGCTGCCGTGGGCTTCGTCGGTTTCGGCCGACAGGCACAGCGGGAAGGGCAGCGCGTCGTCGGCATGCCAGCGAATCTCGGTGATCTGGGTGCCGTCGAGCGGGTCGGCCAGCGGGCTGCCGCCATCGAGCGCACGCACGGCGGTGAGGCGCACGGCATGGCGGCGGGCGGGGTCGGCATCTTCGGCCACGCCGCTGAGCGGGCCGAGCACTTCCTGAAAGATGAGCACATCGCCGACGGCCAGATCGGGCCAGTGGCCGCGCAGCGTGGCGGCGGTGGCGCCTACGGCCAGGCAGCAGCGCGCGTCGCCCCAGGTGTAGAAGGCGAAGTCGTTGTGGTCGATGCGCAGCGTGGCGGTGTGCATGGGCTCGAACACCAGCGGCGCAGCCCGCAACGCGGCACGCTCGTCGGGCGAGTCGGGCGTGATGCGCGCCGGCACGCCGGGCACGCGGGTGGTAAAGCGCAGGCCGGCGGGCAGCGCGAAGGGCGCGCCGCTGACCTCTACATGCAGCCAGGCGCGGGCGTTGCAGCCCTCGTGCATGGCGTAGTCCACCAGCAGCGCGTGGCGGCGCAGGCTGCTGCGTTTGCGCGCGGTGTGCAGGTAGGCCTCGGTGGCGATGGCGTCGAGCTGGTAGTGCTGCAGGTCGCCCACATAGGCGATCAGCTCGGCCAGCGTGGTGGCCATGTCGGCCGGGCTGCGGTCACGCCAGCCGGGCATCTGCCGGGTGAGGCGGTCGATCACCAGCCGGCGCAGGCTGGCGTAGTCGCGCGCGAGGTAGTTGATATCGGGCGCGGGCGGCGGGTCTTGCGGGCAATCGTGCGCCGGCGCGCAATCGAAGTCGCTGGGGCACTCGACCTTGAAGGCGAAATCCACCGCCGACAGGCGCGGATCGAAGCCCGGCAGCGGCGCGTCATTGCCCAGGCCTTGCACCAGTTGCAGGCGGTAGGTCGAGAAGTCGCCGGCGGTGTCGGTGCGCACCAGCAGCACATGATCCGCCTCGGGCAGCGCGGTGAAGTAGGCCTGTTCGGCCGGCGTGGCGGCGGCCGGCGGCGCGCTGGCGATGCCGATCCATTCGATGCCGACCCGGCGGATACGCTCGCCGCCGGTGACGCGCACATTCTCGATAGTGAGCCCGGCCGGCACCGGCTTGAGCAGGCGCAGCATCAGCGTGCGCTGGCGCGGGCTGCCGGCGGGGGCGTCGAGATCGAGCACTTCGAGGTAATCGATGCCGTTGAGTGTGGGGTGCGCGTCCACCGCCGCGCGGCGGTTTTCTTCGCAGCAGGTATAGGTCGTCATGTAGAGACTCCTTGCACGAAGGCTTCGCGCTGGCGGGTCTCCGTGCGGCGGATGAGGTATTGCACCGTCACCGACAGGCGCGAATCGACCGCCTCGACCTCGACCGCCTCAACGGTGATCAGATCGGCCAGCCACTGCTGCAAGGCGCCCTGCACGAGGAATTGCGTGGTCGCCGCCAGCTCGGGGCTGTTGGGCGCGAACACCAGCTCGCGCAGGCCGGAGCCGAAGTCCGGCCGCATCACCCGCTCGCCCGGCGCGGTGAACACCACCTGCTCGATCAGGCCGCGAATCCAGGTAGCTTCATCGTCCTCGCGCGTGCGGCCACGGCCGTCGAACTGGTAGGGGAAGTGGAGTCGGGTGGTCATGGCGTGTCCCCCTAGGCCTGTTCGTCGAACGTAGGTTGGGTTGAGCGCAGCGAAGCCCAACGCGCGTTGTGACGGGCCGTGACGCCGGATGTTGGGCTTCCTGCGTCAGCCCAACCGACAAGACCGTGCTCACCTTGAATGCCGCGTTCCACGTCGAAAAAGATCGCTCTCGTCATCATCAACTCCCGATCACCCGCGTCTGCGCCGCCACCGGCAACAGCGGCGTGCCGTTGGGCGCGCACACGGCCTGGCTGTCCATCAACACGACGGGCTGGCCGTTGGACATCACCCGCGTGGCGGCGACCACCCATTGCCCCGTCACGCAGGGCACCGGGCTGCCGGAGACATTGAAGGGGCAGCCGGCCACCACATAGGGCGCGGTCATCAACACCGTCGGCTGTCCGCTGACCAGCACCCGCGGATTCGGCGCCGTCGGCGTCGCACTACCGCCGTGGGCGCACAGCACCGTGGCACCGACATGGAGGAGAGGGCCGGGCATCTTAAGGGCCCCCACGCTCACTTCGTTCGCTGCCCCCCGAGGGGGCCGCGCCCGCCCTTGGGGCGGCCCGGCGGGTGGGCGGAATGCCCCTGTGAAGCGTAGGTTGGGCTGACGAAGGAAGCCCAACATCCGGCGTATCGGACTGGCACATTGCTTGTTGGGCTGCGCTGCGCTCAACCCAACCTACTTCAACGGCACCAAGGAAGGCGTCACCTCCTCGGGGGACGACGAGCCAAACGGGCGTGGGGGCCAAAATCTTCATCAGATCACCGTCAACGCGCCGTTGTTGATCGTCACGGTCGGGCCGACCAGCGTGATCATCGCGCCCTTGCCGTTCTGGATGTAGATGCCGGTGTCGTTCACGATCAGCGTGGCGCCGGTGGCGCTCTTGAGCATGATGCCGCCGGTGGGACCGGGCATGTCGGAAATGGTCAGGCCGTTCTGCGCGAGCGTCTGAAAAGTGATGGCCTGGAAAGGCGGCGGTGTCGCGCGGGCGAGCACCGGCACCTCGGCGGCGCTGCCCCAGAAGCACCCGACCCAGATCGGCTTCTCGGGGTTGCCCTGCTCGAACTCGATCCAAACGCCCGAATTCATCTCCGGCATCGCGAACATGCCGTTCTGGGTGCCGGCCACCGGCACGCAGGGCATGGCCCAGGCGGACGGGATGACACCGCCGACGTCGAGCACTTCGACGAACAGCCGCCCCTCCTGCATGGGATCGATATTGGTCACCACGCGGCCGCGATATTTTCCGTAGAACTTCTGGCTCATCGTTCCTCCTCGCAACGCCGCCCGTTCTGGCGTAGCCCGGATGCAGCGCAGCGAAATCCGGGAACACCGGCCCGATCAGGCACACCGCCCCGCATCGAAAAACCGTCCCCGACCGCCACACCGACCGCGGATTCCGGCCTGCGGCCTGCATCCGGGCGACGCGAGAGCGGGCGGCGGTCGTATCTCATGCCGGCACCGTCGGTGTGATGGAAATGAGCCCGTTGCGCGTCAGGCTGAAGCTTTGCTTGAATTCGCCGCGCTTGAGCGTGCTGGTGACGCTGCTCACGTAGTACAGCCCGTCGTAGGCGACGCCTGCGCCGCGCACGCCGACCAACTTGCGGGCCTTGAGCATGCGGCCGTAGCGCAGCACGTCGAGTGAGCCGCTGCCGCTGACCGAGTCCTGCGACTTTTTGGCTTCGGCCAATCCGCGCGAGATCGCCTGCATGGGGTTCATGCTGGCGGTGTCCTTCATCATCCTGATATTGGCCAGCGGCGTACTCAGCACCCCCAGCGGCGGCTGCAGCGGGTTGAGGTTGGGGATGGGAATCGGGATCGGTACCCGCGTCATCTGGTTCTGGATGAAGACAATCGGCAGCACGCCCTTGGTCGGGTCGAAGCTGAAGTTGAGCGACTCGACATTGGTATGCGCGTCCATGTCGATGTTGAGCGCCGGCTGCGGCGGGCCGACTTTGATCTCGGGCCCGAAGTAGGCGATGTTGGTCATCGGCACCTCGCCGGGCTCGATGTAGAACACATGGCCCACTTCCTCGGCCATCTGCTGGATGTAGGCCAGGTCGGTGCCCTGCTGCGCGGGGATGCGCTGGATCGGGATCGGCACATCGGGAAAAAAGGCCGGAATCGGCAGCGGAATGATGCCGAAGGCGGCATATTTGGCGCAGATAAGCGCAAATCGTGCCTCCAGCGGCATGGCCGGATAGGGCAGACCGGAGAAGTCGATCATGTCCATCACCTTGGACAGATCCTCGCCCGTCACGGTAATGCTGCCCGGCTGGCCCTGACTGCCGGCCTGCACCTCCACATTGGTGACCACGCCGTCGAACAGCGGCTGCGGCCGCCCGCCGAGGGTGACGATCAGCACCACCCGCAGCGGCGGCGTGCCCGCCGAGGTGTTCTGCCCCACAGCGATCAGAAAGATGGTGTTCAGCTCCGACTTGCTGTTGATCTTGAAGCGCAGCTGAAAGCCACTGGCCGCGCCAGCCGAAGTGGTGGCAGTGACCGATTCGAGCGCATCGATCATCATCGCCGGCACCGGGATCGGAATCACCGGGCCGATCAGCAGCGAGAGATGAATGGCGCTGCTACTCACCGCTGCCTCCCGGTACGCCCTCGGGCAGCGTGATGCGCAGACGCCGGCCGACAGTGTCGGTCAACTCGGCCGGGCGCACCGCGCCGTTGCCGTCGCATAGGCGCCAGTACTGCTGCGGATCGCCGAGGTATTTGGCGGCCAGGTTGTCGAGCCGGTCGCCGCTCTCGACGCGATGCTCCTGCAGCGTCGAAAAATTCTCGGGCGGCGGGATGAAGCGGCGGCGCACATAGGTCACGGCCTCGCCGTCGGGCCGGGTCCACTGCGCGGTGTCGAGGCCGTGATAGCGGCTGTCGGGCGCAAAGCTCGGCGCGGTCAGCGCGTTGGCCTGCATGAAGGCCTTGAGCGGATCGGTCATGGCAGTCCTCCAATACCCAGGGCGTCAAAGCCGAAGGTCGCGGCCTTGCCGGCCAGTTTTTCACGCGATTGCAGATAGGCCATGAACAGCCCGCCGCCCTTGTGATCGAAGCCCAGATCGTCGATGGACAGCACGCGCAGGCTCAGATTGACCTTGGCGTTGATCGGATTGAGCGCGGGGTCGAAGGCTTCTTCGGAGATGGAAAACTCGGTCACCCGCACCGGCGCGATGCGGTTGGCGCCCCACACAAACAGCGCCAGCGCCGACTCCATGGGCGCGATCTCCAGCGTACCGGCCGCCGCCAGCGCCTTGCCGGCAAGCAGATCGGCGGCGGTCGGGTTGACCAGCGATTCGAGCACCGCCAGCTGCGGCGCGATGCCGGCGGCCACCACGTTGGCGTGCTGGTCGGGGAATTCGAGCTGGTCGGCCGCATCGATATCGGCCTCCAGGCGGAAGGTCTCGATCGCCGGGCCTTTGAGCCGCAGCGCCTCCGAGCGCTCCGCCCCCTCGCCGGCCCCTTGCACCTGCAGGCTGCGCGAGAGCTTTTCGGGGTTGTACTGCAGCGCGATCACCCGCCTGACCTGCGCGGACTGCGGGTCGATCAGCACGATGCCGCCTTTGACGATACGGGGAGACTGGCTGTAACCGCTCATGAGCGTGTCCTAAAAACGAAACCGCAGTGAGCCGCCAATGAAACTGGCCGGCGGCAAGCTGCCCGGTGTGGGTGGGGTGTCGGGCGTGGTCAGCTGGCCCTGCGCGCCAAATTCGACCTCGGCCACCGGCACCTCACGACAAGGCGCGCCGACGCGCTCGATTTCGGAATGCACATTGGCCATGGCGGCGATCACCTCGGCATACCGCGCTTGCGGCGCGACGCTGCGCGACAGCTCGCTGGCCTCGGGGTCGGGCGGCGGCGGCGTCTGCACCGCCTGGATCGCGTCGCGCAGCCGTGTGCCCGCCGCCTGCAGCGCCGAGCGTGCGGCGGCCGGATCGACTGCCCGACACACCGTGCGCGTGGTCTGCACCGTCAGCCCGGCCGCGCCGCGCCCCTCGGTCGTCATGCTGGCGCGGGCGATGATGCGCACATGCGGCACGGCATTGACGGTAACGCTGAAGGAAAACTCGCTGGGGCTGGCATTGAGCGAAAACACCACGCGCTCCGCACCACGGAAAGGCACCGGCAGGCGCACCGCCAGCGAAGCCGGCAGGTCGATGGTGACGGCGGCCGCGCCGAGGCTGAAGGCAATGGTGGTCGAGGGCAGCGACAACCCGCCGCCTGCGGCCGGTGCCGGCGCCCCACCCGTTGCCGGCGTGGGGCCCGGCGAGCGCCGCGGACCCGGCCCCACCGGCCCCGACCGAGGCGGTGTCCTGGCGCCAAAATTGGGCGTCAGACACGGGTTGCCGCCCACCAGCGCAACCGTGCTCACGCCGGGATGGCAGGCGCGGTAGATTCGCATCAGCCGCGTCTGGCTGACCACCTCCGGCGCGCGCCGGCTGAGCCGACACAAGGCGCCGATATCGCAACTCGCCTCGGCGATCGAGGCCTGGAAGGACGCGTCATCTTCCGCGCCCGGTACCGGGTCGCGCGAAATCGCCGGACTGGCCGCGCTGATCGCCGGCATCGGCGCGCCGGTGGCCACGCTGTGTGCCGCCTGCCGGGCCTCACCCTCGCGCTGCGCCGTGCTCAGATCCGCCCCGCCGGGCCGGCGCTGCTGGAGCGCATGGGTCACTTCATGCGCAAGCCGCTGCTGCCCGGACGGGGCCTGCGGTGCGTAGCCTTCCGGCCCGAACACGATGTGCCGCCCCACGGTGTAGGCCCGCGCCGACAAGGCTTCGGCCGACTGCGCCGCGGCGGCATCGGTGTGCAAGCGGATGTCACCGAGGTCCTCACCGAAGCGGCGCTCCATGGCCGCCCGCGTGCCGGCATCCAGCGCGCGGCCGGGGCTGCGCAGCACGGCGGCGGCCAGCACGGGCACCGACACCCCGTGATGGCGGGCGCGCTGGCAAGGCAGTGCTCGGGTCGATTCGCTCATCGCCCTCTCCTTCGGCCACGACCCCGTCCGGCGCGCACGGTGATCGTCACCGCCGGCAAGCCGGCCGCGATGGCCGTCTCCCAGGTCGACTGAGGGCCCGCATTGCAGCCGTGATTGGTCTGGCGGTCGTACAGGCGCTGCTGGCGCGACAGCGTGGTCTGCGCCGCGCGCAGCAAGGCATCGAAGTTCGGCGTGGTGGACAGCATGCCGTTGGCCTTGCGGGCCATGGCGCAGCTGAGGTTGAAGTGGCCCTGCTCATGGGCCAGCAGACGGGCCGACTCGACGCCGGCGCGGTCGCTGCAATCGCGCGACACCACGGTGGCGCATTCGGCGCGCGAAGTGGCCTGGTCGCCGCGCGCCCGCGCGCTGGCCGGGCACGTGCGGCTGGCCGCGCTGCTCATACCAAAGGTGCCACCAACCCGCCCTGCCCGCGCCTCGCGGTCGAAAAAGGCCTGGCAACTGGCCACGGTGCGATTGCAGCCGTTGTGCGCCGGGTCCGACGCATTGGCGAACTCCGGCTTGACCCACGACCGACCCGGCGTGAAGAAGGCCTGGACGCCGCGGGTGTTGGGCTGGGTGTAGGGGGCGCAACGGCTCAGCGCGGTGTTGATGGCGCGCTCGCGCAGCCCGGACGCGGTCATGGCCCCGAAGCGGCTGCGCCGTGGCGCGGTCCCGCTGAAGTCGGCCCAGGTAAGGGCGGTGGCCGGATCGCATTCGGCCGGATCGGGCGCTGCGGTGGCCAGGCAGGCGCGTTCGGCCTCGACGGCGTCCCGTTCGATTCCCATCGGCAGCGGCGCGCCTTCGAGCGAACTATCGAAAGGCGCGGCAAAGCGTTCGCTGATCGGCCCGCCGATACCGCCGGCGGCATGCGCCTCGGCCGGCTCCTCGTCCATCGGTTCAGGAGCGCGGGGCTCTTCATCCTCTGACCTGTTGCTGCGCGTTTCAGGTTCCGGCGCGGCGGCGCTGCGCTGCAAGTGGCCACTTTGCTGCACCACGTGCGCCAGTTCATGAGCCAGCAAGCCCTGTCCGGCCATGGTGCCCGGCGCGTACCGCCCCGACGCGAACACCAGATGGTGGCCGACCGTATAGGCATGGGCCGACACATCACGCGCGGAGGCGGCGGCCGCGGCATCGTGATGCACGCGCACACGGCTGAAGTCATGACCGAAGCGCGGCTCGAAGAAGGCGCGGGCCGCGGGGGTCAGTGCCTCACCGCTGCGCCCGAGGGTGCGATCCACGCTGGCCGGCACCTCACCGGTACGGGCGCTGGCCGCGTGGCCGCGCCGGGTGAGCCGGGGCGTGGCGGCGCGCGAGAGGGCGCCATCCACCGTGCCCATGCGCATCACCTGGTCGGCCGCGCGATCGGCCTCATGCTCCAGCGGGTCGTGGCTGGCGCCGATGCTCAGCCGCGCCTGCAGGCCGAGGGCTTCGCGCTGCTTGCAGGCCTCGCACTCACCGTCCACCGCGCTGGCGGTGTTGCCGCACGCGCACTTGCGCTGGAGGAAGGGCGCCGATGTTGGCCTCGGCGCGGCCTGAGCCATCTTCATGGTGGACACCGGTGCACTCATAGCTGTCCCATGCCTCCCCGGGTTCTGGCCAGATCGAGCACGAAGGCGTCGAGCCCGGCGATGTCCGGCGCCTCGTCGAGCAATGCGCCGAGCACCACGGGCAGTTGCGTACCGACCGGCTGCTTCCTGAAGCTGCGCCAGTCGGGGATGGCCACTTCGATGCGCTTTTGCGGCTTGTCGAGCACAAAGCGGCGCCCGAGCACCACCTTCTTGTCGCGGATGCCGGCGCTCAATTGTGTAAAGGCAGCGACGAGGACTTGCAGCCGCGCCAGCGCCACCGCGTCGGGCTGGCCAAAATCGGTCTCCTTGCCCAGCGTGGTCAGCGAAGTGACAACCTGCTGCGACAACGCCGGAAAAGCCGACCACTGGCTCGGGCCACCCTGCACCGACTGGACTTCCGTCAGCAGCACGCCGAGCCGCTCACCGGCCTGGGCGATCGCCTCTTCGGCCAGCGCCACGCTCAGACGGGCCCGGCGCCGCCCGAGCACCGGCCGCACGGCGAGCTTGCCGGAGAACTTCTCGGAGCTTTCGAGTGCCGCGTCGGCGCCCGGCAGGGCATCGGCGCCTGCATCGGCAACCACGCCGCGAAATGCGAACAGCACCAGACTGTCGGGGTTCTGCAAGGCCAGCGGAGAGAGGTCGACATCGAGCTTCTTCGAGCCCGCGCCGAGAAACTGGAACAGGCGTTCATTGGTGTAGATATCGACGATGCCCGGCTGCACCACGTGATGGATCGCCTCGTGCGCCATCACCGCCGTGACACGCGTGGCAAAGCCCGCGTCGGAGGCGGCCTGGGCGGCGTCGGTGGCGGCGGCGTCGGGCACCTGGCGGACGCCTTCGGTGCTGCCCGCCTCGCCCTCGACGCGATAGACCGTCGGCGCGCGTGGTGGGTTGAGCATCTGACTGGCCGCCGGACTGCCGGTGCACACCACGATATGCCCCTGGCCATAGTGGGCGGTAGCCCCGGTGCGGCACAGATCGGTGCTGTTGGTCGGGTCGCAGTGCACCGTGCCCGAGCCGGGCGGATCGGACACCGTGCTCTGCCCCAGAAAGCTGGCCGCGGCGCGGTAGCGGTCGGCGGTCTCGGCCAGGGTTTTGGGGGTGTTGCTGCCCGAACCGAAGGTGTTCTCGAACTGCCGCGCGATGGCCGGCGCCGGACTCACCAGCAAAGCGGCCGCGCGGTCGAACACGCTTTTGGCCTTGCTGCGGCCCGCCTCGATGCGGGTCACCTGATCGGCGTTGCAGGCGCAGGCCGGGCACACGGCACTGGCCGGCACCGACGGCTGCGCGGTCGGGGCCGCGGTGGGCGGCATGCCGGGTATGCGACCGGGCGGCAAGGCACCGCCGGGCACGCCCGGTACGCCGCCCGGCACGCCACCGGGCACCGGCGACGGGGCCGGCGCGCGGCGCAGCATGGCCGCACCACCGCGCTGCTGGACGACATGGGTCAATTCATGGGCCAGCAGTTGCCGGCCCGTGGCGGTGTCGGGCGCGTAGTGTCCGTCGGCAAAGGCGACATCGCGGCCCACCGTGTAGGCCCGCGCGCCCACGGCCTGCGCCGAGGCGTCGGCGCGCGGCCCGGTGTGGATGCGAATGTCGCCGAAGTCACGGCCAAATCGCGGCTCGAAAAACTGCCGCGCCGACGCGTCGAGCCGGCGGCCGGGCGCGCTGAGCACTTCGTGCACCACGGGCGGCACCCCGCCTTCGTGCGGCGACGCGACCGCGCGCCGCTGGATGTGGTGGGACACCGACATGCTGGCCCTTGGCCTGCCGTGGCCCCGCTGTGCCGCGCCAGCGTCCGGCTGACGCATGACGGCCTCGGCCACGCGGTCCGCCTCGGTTTCGAGCGGATCGTCGCTGCGGCCGATGGCCAGCTTGCGCTGAAGGCCGAGCGCCTGCTTGCGGGCGCAGTCTTCACACTCGCCACTGAGCGGGCCGGCCGCCTGGCCGCAGGCGCACTGGCGCTGCAACACCCCGGTATCGGTAGCAGGCGTCGGCTGCGCAGCGCGAAGCGCGGTGCTCTGGCTCATGGCTTGCCCGCCTGCACGATGCGCCCGGCGATGGCCTGCCCCATGGCCCGGCCACCCCCGTCTTGCGTCAATGACACGGCGCCGGCATGGATGCGGCGCCGATCACCGCCGCCCGTCAGCGTGCCGGCCGCACCAGGTTGGGCGAGCAGGCGTTGCAGCTCGGCCTGCACGCCAGCGGCGACGGCATCGGCGTCGTGCCGGTCGATGCCGGTAAGCACCAGCTTGTCGATGTGCAGAACGATGCGCGTCATACCCACCCCCGGGTTTCGGCGTCGGTGGGCGACTTCTCGCGCTTGGCGGCTTCGAGGTGGGCGGCGCGCAGCAGGTGGGCCATGCTGACCGGCGTGCCGGCTTCGGCGGCGAGAAAGGCGGCCGAGAGGGCGATGTTGCGGATGCTGCCACCAGTGGCGTTGAGCCGGGCGAGCTTGGCGTAGTCGATATCGCCCAGCGGCGTGGCGGCAGGGAAGATGCTGCGCCAGATGGCGTCGCGCTGAACGGCGTCGGGGTAGGGGAAATGCACCACGAAGCGCAGCCGGCGGCTGAAGGCGGTGTCGAGCGCGGACTTGTGATTGGTGGTGAGGATCGCCAGCCCGCGGTAGGCCTCCATGCGCTGGAGCAGGTAGCTGACTTCGATGTTGGCGTAGCGGTCGTGGCTGTCCTTGACCTCGCTGCGCTTGCCGAAGAGCGCGTCGGCCTCGTCGAAGAGCAGCAACGCGCCGATGTCTTCGGCCGCATCGAAGACCTTGCGCAGGTTCTTTTCGGTCTCTCCGATGTATTTGCTGATCACCGCCGACAAGTCGATGCGGTAGAGCGCGAGGCCGAGTTCGCCGGCCAGCACTTCGGCGGCCAGGGTTTTGCCGGTGCCGCTGTCGCCGCTGAACAAGGTGGCGATGCCGAGGCCACGTGCGCTCTTGCCGGCAAAGCCCCAGTCGTGATGCACGGTGATGCGGTGGCGGGCGTGCACCGCGAGCTGTTGCAGGGCGCGGCGCTGGGCTTCGGGCAGGATCAGGTCGTCCCAATTGGCGCGCACGTCGATGGCCTGGGCCATATCGCTCAGCGCGTTGCCGTCGCCACGGCAGCGCCGGTGCAGCGCAGCGGCAGCCTGCGCCGGATCGATGGTATCGAGTTGGCGCACGCTGGCAGCGATGCGCCGCGCGCTGAGACGGTACTGGCTGGCGAGGCCGTCGAGCGTGGCGGACAGCGCATCGGCCGCCTCGCCCAGCGCGGCCTGCCACAGCGCGCGCTGGCCGGGAGCTTCGGGCTTGTCGGCGACGAAGTGCAGGCGGTCGCCGTCGATGGACGGCGCGACAGCACCGGCAACGATCACCAGGCCATCAATCTGATCGAGGAAGCGGCCGACTGTCGCCGCGGCCTCATCGGTGTGAGTCACCAGCAGAGCGGCGCCGAGCAGCGCGGCTTCGCGCTGCCACAGGCTGAGCAGCGACGCTTGCTCGTGTGGCGCCGTCGGAATATCGGCGGCGCGCAGGCGAAACAGCGACACCCCCAGCGTCTGCGCCACGGTGTCGGCCACATCCTGCTGGCCGTCGGCATCGTCGCCGGTGAGCATCACCACGGGCAGGCGGCCGGCCTGATCGCCGAGTTGGGCGGCGATGCGCTCGGCAAGCTGCCGGTGCGCCGCGGCCATCAGCGCGGCGGGCGGTACGGTCTCGAGCAGGGCGGCGAGGCGGTGGTCGAGATAGTTGAGGCCGGCGATGAAGTGCAGCACCCGCTCGTCAAGCCTGAGGCGGCCGGCAGTGAGGCCGGCGCTCTCGTCGACCTCCATCAGCCGCCAGCGGCGCAGCGGCGCCACCGGGGTGAGCGCGCTCCAGTGCGGGTCGGGCAGGGCGGCGAGTGCCAGACCAAAAGTCGGCCACGGGCGTTGCGGCAGGCCGGCGACCTCGGCACACAGCGCGGCGAGGCGGGCGTCCATCTCGGCGCCAGCCGCCAGCAGGAGCAGGTCGCGCTCGAAGTCGCTGAGTTCAAACAAGGCCACCAGGGTATCAATGGCCGCCGGCGCGGGCAGACACTGCCCGGCCGCCTGGCACTGCTGGTCGGCCTCGGCCGTATCGCCCTCGCCCAGCCGCGCCCGCAGACGTGCGAACTCGGCCACCAGCAGGTGCTGGTTGGCGGTGGTCCAGTCGAGCTCGCGTGGGGCGTTCATGTGATGGTGATGCGGTGGTTGAAGAAGGTGGGCGGCGTGGTGCTGCGGTCGGCCACCGGGCTTTCGATGCCGTCGATGCGCAGGCGGGCCAGCGGGGCGCCGGGGTCGGCGTCTTCGACGATGAAGTCGAGCGTGGTGGTGGGCGCGACGAAGCTCTCGGGGCCGACTTCGACCTGCCCGATGAGCAGCGACACGGTCTGCCCCGGGCGCAGCGCGGGGGTGAAGGTGAGCGTGATGTGGGCGTCGCCGGCGCCGTCGCGCACCACGGCCTGCGGCAGATTGGTGATATTGGGCGCGACGATGGCGGCGAGGCGGTTGGTTTCGCGGGCATGGGTGTCGCCCGGACGGACGACATGGCCGGTGACGTCGTACACCCCGACCGGAAAGTCCGCCGCGCGCGAGACCGGAATGACCAGCACCATGCGGTCGGCGGCGTTGGGACCGGTGGCGGCGATGAGTTCATCCACACCGAAGCGCTCGTTGCGCAGATGCACCTCGCGCGCCGTGCCGTCGAGGTGATGGCCTTCGAGGCTGGTCGATTCGCCAAGGCGCACCACCGGCTGATGGCCGGCCGGCACCACGGCTTCGAGCATGGGCAGCGGCGGAATCAGGCTAGGGGTGACGACCACGCCGCGCTCGCGACCGGACACCGGATCGACCTCGCCGCGACTGAGCACCGGCAAGCCGGGGCGCGTCGGGCGGGTGGCTTCGATCAGCACCACCGACACCTGGTAGGCGATGGACGGCCGGTAGTTGGACTGGGTGGCGGTCCACAGCTTGGACATCTCTTCGATGTTGAGAAACTGCGGGGTGATCTTGAGCTGTTCGAGCTGATCGGCCAGCCCGCACTCGGCCAGCGCACGCAGGGCCGGCGGCAGGTCGAGGCCGACATCGGGCGAGGGGTTGAGCGCGGTCTGGATCATCTCGCGGGTGATCACCGGAAACTCGTGCATGAGCTGCATGGCGTAGCCGATCAGGATCTCGGCGTGCAGGTCGTCGCCGCTGTAGGCCGAAATGAGGTAGTGCAGATCGAGCGCCAACGGCGCGTTGCTGAGGCGATGGCGGCCGGAGGGGTCGCGCGAGGGCAGGCCTTCGTTGCGCCAGCCGGTGTTGGGCGTGACCTGATAGAGAAACACGTTGAGCCCGCTGGCCTCGCTGCCGCCGCTGGCCACCACGCGGTCGGGCGACAACACGGTGACCGACACCGTGCTGCCGGTGACGCCGGCCACATTGTGATTGACCAGCCCATCGTTGAGTCGGTCGCGCAGCACGGCGGTGACGCCGGCGATGGCCAGGGCGGTACTCATGAGGGGCTCCGCTGGCGCTTGGCCAGATAGGCGTCCAGCGACATCGGCGCCTGGCCAGTGCGCGCCGGGCGTTTGGCGGGCGCGGGAGCCTGCACGGCGGTGACTTCGATGCGGCCGATGTGGACGTGGACTTCGGTGGGTTCGGGGGCGGGGCGCGCGGTCGCGGTCGCCAAGACGGGTTTGGACGGACTCGGCTCGGCGGAGGTCGTTTGCGTGGGCAGCAGGGGCGCGGGCAGTGCAATCGTGAGTGTCGCACCGAGGGCGCCCTGTTCGCCGGTTCGAGGCGATGCGACCTCCACCGTGGCCGCTGCGACAGGATCGAGCAAGCGATCGGGCACGCTTGGCGTTTCAGCCCGTACGGCATCGTGGGTGTCGGCGCCACGCGGGTCGCGGCCGGGCTGGGCGCGATCAGTGACAGACGCTCGCGCACGGGCCCGACGGGCGGGCGTCGGTGTCGATGTCGGCGCTGCCGCGCTGTCCGTTGTGCGTTGCGGCGTGCGAACACGCGGGGGTATTTGAGCTCTTGTCGGCGCGGATGTGTCCGAGCGGGGCGTGAGCTGATGCGGCGGCGCCTCGGTTGCCGTGGCTGGCATCGGCACGGCGGGCGCGCCGCCTCGGGAGGCGTCGGCACCATCGACCGGCGCCATCAACGGGGCCACGCCTTCCTCGGTCGGCCGCAGCTCCGGCGGCGCCTGGAACGGCAGGCGGGCCACGGCGTGCACGGTGGCCGGCGACTGGCCGGTGGCGTGGCGGGCGAGGCGCCGGAACAGGCCGCTCATGCGCGCACCCGGGCGAGGTAGGCGGCGCGACGGGCGTCGCTGAGGGCGAGAATTGCCGGCTCGGTCCAGCCGTAGGCGGCCGCCAGCGCGTGGATATCGTCGAGCAGGCGCCGGGCGTGGCTGTCGAGCTCTTCCCACAGATAGCTGGCGATGTCGAAACTGGCCTCGGTTTCGTGGGCGCAGGCCGGGCAGGCGATCGCCAGCGAGAGTTCGGCCCAGGGGTCGGCCGCTTCGATGGCGGCTTCGGCGGCGTCGAGCAGTTCGGCCAGCGCGGCGTCATCGCGCGGCAAGGCTTCGACCGATTCGGCGCAGTCGCGCAGCAGTTGCCGGGCAGCGGCTTCCGGGTCGTCGGCATTGACCAGCGCGGCCAGATGCCGACTGGTCGGGCGCCGAAAACGATGGCCGGCGACGAGAATCGGGTCCGCACTTTCAACCGGCATCGGCGGCAGATCCGCCGCGTCGAGCGCGAACTCCATCCGCTCGCCGCAGGCCGGGCAATCGACCCAGGACGCCAGACGCGCACCAAAACTGGCGCGGCGCAAGGCCATCAGCGCGGCATTGCGCGCGCCCAAAGGCGCATCGGCCAGCTGGTCAACGGGCTGATCGGGCGCGGCGAGGGCGTAGAGCAGCAAGGCGCGATCGATCGGATGGCGTCGTGCGCCCTGCTCCCAGACCGACAGCAGGCGTTCCGGGCGAATGGCGAGCATGGTCTCAGGCCGGTTCGGTGAAGCTCGGTTCGCTCGGCTCGGTCACATCGTAGTCGCGCTCCCAGCCCTCGTTCTCCAGCTTGAGCGTCTGGATGGCGACGGCGTTGGCATTGGCGTCGAGATCGGGCAGGGCCTGGTATTCAGACACCCAGCAGCGATACACCTTGTAGGCCAGCACGAGTTGCCCGGCTTCGTTGAAGACCTGGATGATCAGGTCTTTGCGGAAATCCTTGAGCGAGACCTCGGCGCCCAGGCCCGAGCCGAAATTCCACACCTTGTTGGCCCACTGCTCGAACTCGACGTCATGGGTAACGCCACGCTCCAGCGTGATCGCCTCGAACTTGGTGCGCCCGGGCGACTTGCGCGAGGTGCTCGGATCACCGCCTTCGCGGTGCTCGACCAGCTCGGTGCTGCGCTTGAGCGCACCGACCTTGCTGATGCCGGCAACCGCACGGCCATCCCAGATCACCCGGAATTTGAAGTTCTTGTACGGGTCGAAGCGCTGTGTGTTGACGCTGAACTGTGCCATCTGCGTTCTCCTTGATCAGGCCTCGATCTGGCCGGCCATCTGCTGGATTTTGAGCACCACGAACTCGGCCGGCTTGAGCGGCGCGAAACCGACGAGAATGTTCACCACGCCGCGGTCAATGTCGTTCTGGGTGGTGGTCTCGCGGTCGCACTTCACAAAATAGGCGTCGCGCGGGCTGGCGCCCTGGAAGGCCCCCTGGCGGAACAGCGTCTGCATGAAGGCGCCGATGTTGAGACGGATGTTGCCCCACAGCGGTTCGTCGTTCGGCTCGAACACGACCCACTGGGTGCCGCGGAACAGGCTCTCTTCAAGGAACAATGCCAGCCGGCGCACCGGCAGGTACTTCCACTCCGAGGCCAGCAGATCGGCCCCCGCCAGGGTGCGCGAGCCCCACACCAGATGGCCGGTCACCGGGAAGCTGCGCAGGCAGTTGAGGCCAATCGGATTGAGCTGGCCATTTTGCGGGTCGGTCATGGTGTAGGTCAGACCCTGCGCACCGGAAAAGCTGGCGGCCAGCCCGGCCGGGGCTTTCCACACCCCGCGCTGCACGTCGGTGCGCGAGATGATGCCGGCCACTGCGCCGCAGGGGGCGAAGTCGGCGAGGCGGTTTTCGGACAGCGGATCGGGCATGCGCAGGCGCGGGAAGTAGGCGGTGGCGTTGATCGCCGCGTCATTGCCAATGGCCCCGCGTAGCGTGTTGACACCGGCCACGGCGGTGGCAATCGCCGTGCTCGGGTTGGCCGTCCAGGCGGCTGGCGAATCGACAATCAGCATCGCACGGCGCGTCTGGCAGTAGGCAGCGGCGGCAGCCCAGGTGGCATTGGCCAGGTCGTTGGTCGGCGTGCGCGGCGGGATGCACAACAGATTGAACAGATCCGCCGACTCCAGCGCGAAGATGCCGGTGCGGGCGTTCTGATCGCCGGTGATCTGCGCATCGGCAATCGGGTTGCCGTCGGTGCCGAGCGACCCGGCGGCGGTCGCCGTGCCGTCCGGGTTGGCCACCGACACCGTGGCGTTGCTCGGGCTTTCAGTGGCCGGCGCCGATGTCCGCACGTTAACCAGCGCCGACTGCTCGTTGAGGACGGTATTCACGAAGCGCGGGCTGGTCGGGTCCACCGACACATTGCGGAACTGCTCGGAGGCAATGGCCCGCGTGCCCCCGGGGCGGTCGAGCTCCTCGATGAGCAGGTTGAACAGCAGGGTGTCGGCGGTGTCGCGGGTGGCGTGATCCACCGTGGCGCGCAAGGCGCTGCCCCAGGTGCCGGGGCTGGCCGCTTCGAGCACCAGGGAACCGCCCGCCGTTGCCAGCGTCATGGTCGCGGTGCTGGTCGACACCGTGCCATTGAACACCCGTACGATCAGCGCGTCGCTGCCGCCGTGCTGAAAGAACTGATTCACCGCATAGCTCAGGGTGCTGGGTTGCCAGAGCCCGCCAAACAGGCGCGAATACTCGGCAAAACTCTGCACCCGCACCGGCGTGTTGACCGGTCCACGCAGGGCGCGACCGATAAAGGCGGTAATGGAAGTGGCAACCCCGGTGATGGTGCGCACCCCGCTGGGCACTTCTTCCACATAGACGCCGGGATAGGTCAAGGCAGACGGCATGGTCGTGACTCCTCAGTGCTGAGAAGCCGGCAAGCGCCACCGTGGCAACTTGCCGGCCCGGTTCTCTATCAGCCCGGCGCTCTCGCTGGCACCAAGGCCACGCGATGCCACTCGGACGGTTTCCCAATCGAAGCAGACGACAACGGTTGCCGCGACGGCGCGTGGATCGACGCAGCCGGGTCACGGTGACGTCCTGCCCCGAAACACCGACGGCCTTGTGTGGCGTCGACGTGGGCGGAACGGGTGATTCAATGCCTTTTCAATCTAGAAACGATGCCATTCGAATGCAACCTGAAACGCTGAAAAACAGTCGCTGGCGCCCGACATACAGCCCGCCGACGCAGCCAGAAAATGCCATCAGAGTAAAAAGCCACGTCATCGACAACGTTAAAGAATGTGTCGACAAATCCGGCAGATAGCGTGATGTGTCAGAACAGACAGACAGCAACGGCATCCCAATCGGATACACAGCAGTGCGCCGCGCCGAGCTCGCGATCTCGTTTGCAACAAGATGTTTTCTTGTCGTCTGGCCGGTGATAAAAAAACGGGCGTGCCTTTTAAAGGCGCGCCCGTGATCGCTCTCCAGCCACCTCGCCCCTGGCGAAGCGGCGCGGCAAGTATTACTTCGTCCGTGCGGCGGCCACCCGTTGGTCTGCCTCGGCGTTGAGCTGACGCACCAGCGCGTCCAGTGCGGCCGGCTCGCCGTCGGCGTAGCGCACACATTTTTCGTAGTCCGCGAGGCGCACGCATACCTCGGTGCTCGCACGATCAAGCAAACGCATGTGGCTGGTGCCGACCACGCCGTCGTCGTTCAGGTACACCGAGTACCGCGCCACCAGATCGGTGGGTAGATCGAAGAAGCGCATACGATAAAGCGTGTTGAGCACACCCATCAGGTCGGCTGCAGCGTAGTCAAACGAGGCCACCGCCTCCCCGCGGGTGAGCGTGGCACGCCCGGCGCCTGGCAGCACCAACCGACGCGTTTGCGCACCACGGACCGAGCCGGGCAACTGGCGAATGGCAACGCTGACGCCATCGACCGGATAGCGCAGCGGCGGCCCCTCTGGCCCCAGGCGTGCGTCAGCAGCCATGGCCGCTCCCGCCGCGACACCGACCGATACGACGAACACACCGGCAAGCAGGTGTCGAACGCGAGAAACCAGCCCCGAACGACGGGGGCTGGTTGCCTTGCGGCGATGCGTCATCAAGCCGCGCGACGACGGCGAACCTGCCAACCGACCAGGCCGAGACCCGCCAGCATCATGGCGTAGGTTTCGGGTTCCGGCACAGCAGCGACGGCGGTGTAGCCCAGGTCGCGGAGGACACCGACTTCAACAGCGGAGAACACGCGCGGCGACGGACCATCCGGACCGGCATGCGTCATCATCATGGCTTCCAGCGCGGGGTTGTCGGTGTCGAGGTGAGACACGCTCGAGCCGTCTTCCCAAGTCGTCGGACTGTAGAGGCCCACCGGATTGCCACCGTTGGCGGCCATCGCGTAGGCGCCATAGAAGAACATGCCCTCGGCCGGGCTTGCGCCGCCGGTGCTGGCCGCCCAGGCGGCCGGGTCGAGCGAATAGTCGGGCTGGATCACCCGGTTGCCGTTCTTGTCGCCGAGGAATTCATCGAAGGCGCTCCACACCTTTTCGCCTGCACCAAAAGCCGACGTACCGTCCTGGTTGATGCTCGACGAGAAGCCGATCGCATGGGTGAATTCGTGAAATACGGTGGAGTAGAAGTCGTACTGGCCGTAAGGCGCTTCGCTGCTCAGATCAAGATGCCATGGCTGACCCCAGTTAACATTCACCGAGCCATCGGCAGCACCGTCGTTCAAGTCAGTTCCGGTCAGCAACTTGTTGCGGACAACTTCCTGGTAGGTAAAGCCGCTGGTGACGCCATCCCACGTCGCCTCCGAACCGGCAGACGCCAGGTTGCTGGACTGTGGATCGTCCGACGAGGTCACTTTCAAGACGATGTTGGCGGAATTCGTAAAGTACTGGCCGAACAGGCTGGAAAAGGCATTGCCTGCGGTAACCAGTGCGTTCTGCCGGTCGACACCGAAGGTGGCATCCAGAAAACCTGCGCCCGCCGTGTTGTCAGAATAGTCAAAGGTAAAACTGATCGAGGCATTGGCGCTGCTGCCAAAGGCCAGGCAGCCGACGACGAGGCCGCTGCTGACCATCAAGTGCGTAAGCCGTGACAGGCGCCCGCGCGATTGCATAGGGAAGTTCATTCGAGAGTTATCCTGAAAAGTCATTGAAGGGGTTCGAGCACAACACATCCGCCAGCTGCCTGTCTGGGGGGGGCACTCACACGACATGCATCGGCTAACGATACAGGCGCGGCGCGACATGCCAACGGGCTGATTGCGCCTCAAGACTAGCATGCCGACCGCATCGCGCGTCAATCGCCAATATGTGAATGTGTTACGTGTCGATACGCACCAAGATGGCGCGTGACGCGTCAACGACGTCAGGCAACCAAAAACGGAAACACGGCGCGATTTAGCGCCAAAAACAAGGAACGGTCAGCGATCAGTTGCCCGCCTCGACGCGGACCACGGCTTAAACCTTGTCCGATATCGGCGGCTCATCCGGCTCGGCGGGGTCGGCACTCGGCGCACCGTCCGTCGGCTGGGCATCCGGGGTGGCCTCAACGATGGGTTCGGGCACATCCGCTGCCGCCTCGTCACGCGCTTTTTGCGCGGCAATCGCTTCGTCTTCCATCTCGGTGAGCGTTCTGGCGGGCGTGGGGTCGAGCACTGAGCGGGCGTGGCGCAACAGGCCGCGGTAGGCGTCGTCCATGTCGGGGATCAGGTTGTAGTCGTCCATATAGATGTCCAGCCCATCGACCTGATTGAAGTGCGGGTCCGAAAACAACTGCGCCATGGCTTGTCGCTTGAGCGCGGCGGGCACCTTGGGACGCAAAAAGGCGCTGAAGTCGTCGGCCAGCGTCAGTGAGGCGGGATCGGGCAGCGGCAGCGCGTCGCGTGCGTCGACCGCCGCGCTTGATGCACTGAGCGGCGCCGGTGGGACGACCGGCTCGGGCGGCGCCTCGCCGCGCGCAATGGCTTGCTTGCGCTGCGACCAGCGCCGCAGGAAGCCGGCCTCTTCGGCAGTTACCGCCGGCACGGGCGATTTAGTGTCCCGGTCGGTCACGGTGGTCTCCTGTGGCGGCGTAGCGCTTGCCACGCTTTTTCTCCGGCTCGCGCCAGTGGGCCCGCGCAAAGGCGGCGATGATCTCGCACCAACCGTCGGGCAAGGGCAGACGTTCGACGCTTTCGCCGGCATCCATCCAGCGCGCGGCCTCGTAAAAGTTGGCGCTCACCGCGACCACGGTGGGCGGCCCGTCGGGCTGGTCTTCGTTGGCGGGCCGCAGCATGAAAAACAAGGAGGGTTCGTCGGCACAGGTGTTCATGTGATAGCCCTCGGCCTCATCACCATGCAGCTCAAGCCTGAGCCCGGAGACCACCACCTGGTCGGGGCCATCGGGTTGTGGCACCTCGCCAAAGGCCAGGCCCACCAGCGCCCATCGATGATCAATCCATGGATTGCCATCCACGGTTTGGCGGGCGAAACACACGGCGAGCTGGTCGGCGCCGGTGAGCGCTTCAAGTCCTGGGCTGGGTAGGTCTGACACGATTGCTTCTCCCGACAGCCTGTTCACGGTGAACAAGCCCTAAAATACCGCTTCAAACATAAACCGAGACAGCCCCGTTGCGCCAGGGCGCCCCCGAAATGACGGAGACATCACGCATCGACACCGACGCCCCCATCGACATTCCGCTCGGCAACGGGCCCGATGCGCCACGCCTGTCGATTACCCGCGCGCGACGTGCGGCCACGGCGACAACACAGGTGATCGACCATGAAGGCCTGCCGCGCGAGGTCGAGGTGCCGGGCGAGCATGCGCTCACGGTGTATCTCGACAAGCACGAGGTGGTCACGTTGATGACGCTCGGTCAGGCGCCCGAGGCCTTGATCATGGGCTATTTGCGCAACCAGGGCCTGGTCGAATCGCTGACCGATCTGTGCTCGGTGCATGTGGACTGGACGACCGGCGCCTGCGCAGTCACCACCCGAAGCCAGCGCCCGCCGACCGAGCGCATGGCCAAACGCACCGTCACTACTGGCTGCGGCCAGGGGACGATGTTCGGCAACTGGCTGGAGGAGTTGCGCCCGCTGGACACCGACGCGACCTTGCCGATCGCCACGCTCGATGCGGCACTGGCCCGCATCCTCGCGCTCGACACCATCTACAAGCGCTCCGGTTCGGTGCATGGCTGCGCGCTGCTGCACAACACGCCCGAGGCACCGCTGCTCTATCACGTTGAGGACGTCGGCCGGCACAATGCAGTCGATGCCATCACCGGCTTCATGTGGCTGGACGAAGAATCCGGCATCGGAAAAATTTTTTACACCACCGGCCGGCTGACCTCCGAAATGGTCATGAAGGCCGTCCAGATGCGCGTTCCCTTCCTGGTGTCGCGCTCGGGATTGACCCAGATGGCCCTCGCACTGGCCCAGGAAATGGGTGTGACCTTGATCTGTCGGGCGCGTGTTGGTCGTCATCTGGTCTACACTCATCCGCACCGCATCACGAGAACCCCTGAATGAGTCACCCACGTATTTCCGGCCTGGTCCTGGCCGGCGGACTCGGCCGCCGCATGGGCGGTGCCGACAAGGGGCTGGTCATGCTCGATGGCCGCCCGATGATTGACCATGTGCTGGCGCGTCTGCACCCGCAAGTCGATGCGCTGCTGATCAACGCCAACCGCAACATCGAGGTCTATTCCCGCTTCCGCATTCCCGTACTGACCGACCGCCACAGCGGCTATGTCGGCCCACTGGCCGGGCTCGATGCCGGCCTCGCCCACCTCGGCAACACCGAGGGCTGGATAGTGACCTGCCCCTGCGATTCGCCCTTTGTGCCGCGCGATCTGGTCACCCGGCTGCTCGATGCCGCCGAAGCGGCCGACGCCGACGTGGCGATTGTCCGCTCGGACGACCAGTTGCAGCCGGTGTTTCTCCTCGCCCACACCCGCACCGCACCGGCGCTGAAAGCCTATCTGGCTGCGGGCGAACGCAAGATCGACCGCTGGGTATTCACCCAGAAACACGTGGTGGTCGATTTTGACGACTGCCCGGAAGCCTTCGCCAATATCAACACCGTTGACGAATTGGCACGGCACGGTCAAGCCACCGTCTGATCGACCGGCCGTGGTGCGGCATGCACCACGGCTGCATCCAACCACTCAATGCGCGGTCGATGGCCGCGCCGACCCCGGCGCCACGGGTGCCGCACCGCTACCGCCCTTGGCCTCGCGATACCAGTACTCGTGGTGTTCCCTGGCCCAGGTCTCGTCGACATAGCCGGTCTTCATCGACTCCAGCGAGCCTTCCATGCCGACGCTACCGATGTAGATATGGCCTAGCGACAAGGCGATGAAGATCAGTGCGCCGCTGGTATGGATGATGTGCGCCAGCTGCATGTCCTGGCGGATTTGGCCATTGCCGGGGAAGTCGAGCACCAGCCCGGTGATGCCAACCAGCAGGCCAAGAATGACCACACCGATCCAGAACCAGGTCTTCTCGCCGAAGTTGAAGCGCCACGAAGGCACATGCTCGCCCGACAGCAAGCCGCCGGCCTTGCGAATCCACAGCGCGTCGATGGCCTGCCACACGTTGTCACGGGCAAACAAGGCCACCATCACCAGGGTTGAAGCAAAGAATAGCGGGCCGACAAAGTTGTGCACGTTCTTGCCCAGTGCCGCGATCCATGAGAAGGCGCTGTAGCCGATCAACGGAATGACCACATGCTTGCCAAACAGCAGCGTCAGGCCGGTAATCGCCAGCAGCACGAAGCTCAGCGCCACCGTCCAGTGGGTCATGCGCTCGACGGTTGAGAAGCGCTGGATCAGTCGCCCGGTCGGCGGCCCCTCCAGCATGATCTTGCCGCGAACCAGACGGAACAGCACCAGCGCCACAAACACGCCGGCCAGCATCCAGCCACCGATCTGGGTGATCGGTCCGTTGCGCCACTGCCGCCAGGTCTGCCCTTCGGACTGGATCAGCATGCGATCGGCCGGCGCGGTGAAGGTGATGGACTGGGCCGTACCTTCGCGCACGGCGCGATAGACGTCGGCGTTGTTGTCCGGCGGCGCGGCCACCGCTGGCGCAGCCATCCAGCCCAGACCGAGGGCGGCCGCCAGCAGCACGGCCCGCAATGTCACGATGAGGTGTGCGCACATGGTGGTCCTCCTCAGCCCGGGGGCATGCGGCCGATTTCGGTCTGCTTGCGGGCACGAGCGCGCATGTCGCTCTCCCACAGGGCCTTGTCGCCGCCATAGGCAGCCGACTCCCACGGGCGGGTGTCGGGCTTGCCGGAATAGGTGCCGGCCTTGTAGTTTGTCACCTGGGGCGCCTCGCCGCAGGCGGCCAGGGCCATCGCGGCGCCGATCAGGAGCGCGGTTCGCGTCGTGTTCATTTGTCACCTCCGCGGGTCTGCTGACGCTTCTGCTCGCCACTGCCATACGCCGTGTTCCAGCCGATCATCTCGGCGCCGCTGCCGCCGCGGCGAACCACGCGCTCGCGGAAGATGTCGGCCAGTGCCGTGCCATCACCGCCGAGCAGCGCCTTGGTCGAGCACATCTCGGCACACATTGGCAGCTTGCCTTCGGCGAGGCGGTTCTTGCCGTATTTTTCGAACTCGGCATCCGAGCCATCGGCTTCCGGGCCACCGGCGCAGAAGGTGCATTTGTCCATCTTGCCGCGCTGGCCGAAAGTGCCTGTCTGCGGGAACTGCGGCGCGCCGAAGGGGCAGGCGTAGAAGCAGTAGCCGCAACCGATACAGGCGTCCTTGTCATGCAGTACCACGCCGTCTTCGGTGCGGTAGAACACATCAACCGGGCACACCGCCATGCAGGGCGCATCGGAGCAATGCATACAGGCGACCGACATGGATTTCTCCTGCCCGACCACCCCATCATTGATCGTCACCACGCGTCGCCGCTGAATACCCCAGGGCACTTCGTGCTCGTTTTTACAGGCGGTCACGCAACCGTTGCATTCGATGCAGCGCTCGGTGTCGCACAGGAATTTCATTCTCGCCATGTTCGTCTCCCCTTAGGCCTTCATCACCTGGCACACCGTGCTCTTGGATTCCTGCATCATCGTCACCACGTCGTAACCGTAGGTGGTGGCGGTGTTGACCGCCTCGCCACGCACGATCGGCGCCGCACCTTCCGGGTAGTACTTGAGCATGTCCTCGCCCATCCAGCGGCCAGAGAAGTGGAAGGGCAGGAAGACCGTGTCCGGCCCCACCCGCGGCGTGACCAGTGCGCGCACCTTGAGCTGTGCGCCGGTCGGCGACTTCACCCACACCCAGTCCTGATCGACGATGCCGCGATCAGCCGCGGCGCGCGGGTTGAGCTCGACAAACATGTCTTGCTGCAACTCGGCCAGCCAGGGGTTGGAACGGGTCTCTTCGCCACCGCCCTCGTACTCGACCAGACGACCGGAGGTCATGATCAGCGGGAAGTCCTTGCCCACGTCGCGGTACTGGTCCTGCACCGTCTTGAAGAGTGTGGGCAGACGCCAGTGCGCTTTTTTGTCCTCATGAGTCGGGTACTTGTCGACCAGATCCGGGCGGGTCGAATACAGCGGCTCGCGATGCTTGGGCACCGCATCGGGGAAGTTCCACACCACGGCGCGCGCCTTGGCGTTGCCGTAGGGCATGCAGCCGTGGTTCTTCATGATCACGCGGATCATCCCGCCGGACAGGTCGGTCTTCCAGTTCTTGCCCTCGGCGGCGGTCTTCTCGGCGTCGGTGAGTTCGTCCCACCAGCCGAGCTTCTTCATCAGCACATGGTCGAACTCGGGGTAGCCCATCTTCAGATCGGCATCGAGCGAGGAGGAGCCATCACCCGCGAGCAGCGACACCCCGTCTTTTTCCACGCCGAAACGCGCGCGGAAGTTGCCGCCGCCGTTCATCACATGACGGGTGGTGTCGTACAGGTTGGGCGAACCCGGATGCTTGAGCTCCGGGTTGCCCCAGCACGGCCACGGAAGACCAAAGTAATCACCATCACAGGGGCCGCCTTCGGCCTTGAGCGTGCGCGGATTGAAGGTGCTCATGTGCTGCATGTGCAGCTTGAGCCGCTCGGGCGACTGACCGCTGTAACCGATGGTCCAGGTGCCGAGGTTGATCTCGCGAAGGATGTCTTCCACATCGGGCTCGTCCCAGCCCTTGGCGTCCTTGGCGATCTTGATGTTCTTGCACAATTCGTTCGCGATGCCGAATTTCTTGGCAAAGGCGTACATGATGGTGTGGTCGGGCTTGGACTCGAACAGCGGTTCGATGACCTTCTCGCGCCACTGCAGCGACCGGTTGGAGGCGGTCACCGAGCCGTAGGTCTCGAACTGGGTCGCCGCCGGCAGCAGATACACCCCGTCACTGCGCACCGAGGCGGCCATGGCTGCAGTCGCCGACGGGTAGGGATCGACCACCACCAGCATCTCCAGCGCCTTCATGGCCTCGAGCATGTCCTTGCCACGGGTCTGCGAGTTGGGTGCCATGCCCCAGAAGATCTGGGCCTTGATGTTGGTGGCCTGATCGACCAGCTCGGGGTTTTCGGTCACGCCGTCAATCCAGCGCGACACGGTGATCCCCGGCTTCTCCATCATGGCCTGGCTGACGAAGCGCGCCTTGATCCACTCGTAATCGACACCCCACACCGCCGCCCAGTGCTTCCAGGCGCCGGTCGACAAACCGTAGTAACCGGGCAGTGAATCCGGGTTGGGGCCGATGTCGGTCGCGCCCTGCACGTTGTCATGACCGCGGAAGATGTTGGTGCCGCCGCCGGCGATGCCAACGTTGCCGAGCACCAGCTGCAGGTCGCACATCATGCGGGTGATGGCGTTGCCCACCGTGTGCTGGGTCTGGCCCATGCACCACACCACCGTCGACGGGCGGTTCATGGCCATGGTTTCAGCAATCTGGCGCACCTCTTCATCGGGTACACCGGTCACTTCAAACACCTTGTCACCGGTCCACTCCATGGCCGCGGCGCGGATCTGATCCATGCCATAGACCCGATCTTCAATGTACTTCGTGTCTTCCCAACCGTTCTCGAAAATGTGACGGATCACGCCATAGATCAGCGGAATGTCAGAGCCCGAACGCAGGCGCACGAACTGATCGGCCTTGGCCGCCGTGCGGGTGTAGCGCGGATCGGCGACGATCACCTTGGCGCCGCCTTCCTTGGCATGCAGGATGTGCAGCATCGACACCGGGTGTGCTTCGGCGGCATTCGATCCGATAAAGAAGATCGCCTTCGAGTTCTGCATGTCGTTGTAGGAGTTGGTCATCGCACCATACCCCCAGGTGTTCGCCACCCCCGCCACCGTGGTGGAGTGACAGACACGCGCCTGGTGGTCCATGTTGTTGGTGCCGAACAGACTGACGAACTTGCAGAACAGATAGGCCTGCTCGTTGGAGTGCTTGGACGAACCAATCCAGTGCGTGGCGTCGGCGCCGTGCTTGTCGCGAATCGCCATCAGCTTGTCGCCGACCTCAGTGACCGCGTCTTCCCAGCTCATGCGCACCCACTTGCCGCCCGACAGCTTCATCGGCGTGCGCAGACGATGCTCGCCGTGGCCGTGCTCGCGCACCGAGGCGCCCTTGGCACAGTGCGCGCCGAGATTGATCGGGCTATCGAAAACCGGCTCCTGACCGACCCACACGCCGTTCTTCACTTCAGCGTCGATGGCACAGCCGACCGAACAGTGCGTGCACACCGTGCGTTTGACAACGATGTCGCCCGCACTGGCGGCCTTGGCGGCCTCGGCCGGTTTGACCATGGCAAACGGCAGACTGGCGCCGATGGCACCCGCGCCCGCGGTAAGGCCGGAGCGCTTGAGAAAGCTGCGTCTATCGAGACGCGTCGGCGTGGCACGACCGCTGAGCGCTTCGTTCAGTCCGCTGCCTGCGGGCGTCGTGGCCCGGTTGGATTTTTTAACCAGCATGGTCGTCTCCCTTACAGACGGGTGGAGCGGTAGTAACGGGTCACATGCGCCGTCTCGCGGTAGCCCGAAGCACCGCCATCGGGTTCGCTGAGCGCTTCGACCGGCGCAGGCGTGGGCTTGCCCATGCCGGTGACGGCGGCCACGCCGGCTGCGCCGGTGCCGGCCGCGGCAAACAGAAAGCTCCGGCGGCCAAAGCTCGATGGCGTGCTCTCCGGTTCGCGGGTGGGCGTTTCGCGTGTCTCACTCATCTTGATGTCTCCCCGATTAGCGCTTGGTGCGCTTGACTCTTGGTTCAGGTCTCGAAACTCAGCGCCCGCGCCTCGACGGCGAAGAACGCTGCGGTAAATGCGCCGACCGCGCGGTAAAAGCGCGCGTCGATTGCCGCCATCAGGTCGGTACAGCAACGACCGATCCACGGCTGAAGGTGGCGTTTGAAAAACGGATACTGCACATCAATGCCGCGGCCTTCGCTGATCAGCGCGCGCATCGCGTCGCACAGCGCAGCGAGGTGGTCTTCGGGCTCACCGCATCCGGTCTCGCGCGCCAGGCCAAGCGCGGCCAGGTCGTCGCGCACACGGGCCAGCGGCTTTTCCATCAGAAAACCGGTTTCGTAAAACGACGCGTAGGGCAGCACCGGCGGTCGGCCCGTGCCGCAGAACAAGGCATTCCACTCGCTGCGCACACGCTCGCCCTCGCACTGACCGGCGGCATCGCACAGTTGCGCCCAGGCATTGGCCAGCGCCTCGCCTTCGGGCACGGCAGCGTCGGCCTGCAGACGTTCGGCGCCCGCCAGCGCGGCCAACAATGCATCGCTGGGCGGCGCCGCCATCAAATTGGCCAGCACGCCATAGAAACCGGCGCGGTCGGCGTCTTCGGGCGACAGCTCGGGCGATTCGGCAAGCAGGGCGGCAGTGCTCATGAGAGGTCCTGAATGGTGGTTTCGCGCTGGCCGTCGGACGGCGACATCATGTCGATCACGCGGCAGTCGCCACACATCTGCAGACGGCGACGCTGCTCGGGGGCGGCGAAGTGGGGGTTACCGATGAGGCGGTCCATCAGGGTGCGCACCGTGGCGCTGGAACCATAGGCCTTGCCGCAACGCAGGCAGGTACAGGGCGTGTCTTCATGCAGCACGGCCGGCTGCTTGGCGGCTGCGGCGAGGTTGAGGCGCGGCACCAGCGTGATGGCGTCTTCCGGACAGGTGGCGACGCACAAGCCGCATTGCACACAGCTCGCTTCGCGAATGCGCAGGCGCGGCGCTTCGGTGTCGTCCATCAGGGCCTGCGCCGGACAGGCGCTGGCACAGGACAGGCATAGCGTGCATTTGTCGCCAGCGACCGCGACCGTGCCGTAGGCACTGCCGGCCGGCACCGGTAGCGGTTCAGCCAGCGCCTCGGGCACGGCCAGCGTGGCCAGATGAGCAAAGCACAGATCGAGTGTGGCGCGCTTGTCGAGCTGCGGATGGAAGCGGGCCGGGGCACCGATGGCCGGCGCGGTCGTGCCCAGGCTGGCCATCAGGGCGTCCGCATCGGCGGACACGGTGGCAAAGCGCTCACCGGCCGGCGCCAGGCCGAGGCCCGACACCACGGCGTCGGCAAAGCGAACCGCCCGCCCGGCCGAGGCCTGGTAGGTGACCGGTGCATCGGCCGCTTGCCAGATCACCACGCGACCGGCGCCCGCGCACAGCGCGTAGAGCAGCAGATCGGGGCCGACGCTGGCCGCATCATGCACTGCCAGCGGCAGCACGGGCGCGGCGAGCGACTCGGTTTCGGTCCAGGCCTTGAGCGCGCTGGCTTGGTCGCGACCATGCAAGAGCAGGGTCGGCGCGGCGCCCCCGGCCTGCGCCCACGCCGCCAGCGCGGCGCGAATCTGCTGGCCGATCTCGACCACCGAGGGGTAGTTGTAACGCATCGCGCCGCTCGGGCAGACACTGGCACAGGCGCCACAGCCCATGCACAGATGCGGCTCGACGAAGACGCCGTTGCCGTCGGCGCGGATGGCCGAGGTGGAACAGGTGTCGATGCAGCGCGAACAGGCGTCGATGCGATTGCGCGAATGGGCGCACTTGGCGCGGTCGTAGTCAAAGAAGCGCGGCTTGTCGAATTCGCCGACCAGCTCGGTCAACGCGAGTGCGGCTTCGGTCTGGGCCAGCACATCGCTGCCGGGCGCGAAATAGCCCTGCGGCAGATGCGGCATGGCCAGACGCGGGGTGTCGGAGAGGTCGAGCACCAGGTCGAAACGGGCGGTGCGCGGGGTGAAGCTGAAATCGATGGCACCGACTTCGCAGACCTCGATGCAACGGCGCTTGTCATTGCAGCGCGCGGCATCCACGTAGGCGGCCACACCGTCGCGCACGATGGCGTCGGAGCTGCAGGCGGTGAGACAAGCGCCGCAACCGGTACAGGCGGAAGCATCAACCGCATTGCCCGGCGTCCAGCCAATCTGGAACTCGCCCAGCCAGCCCTCGACATTGATCTGCCGTGCCCGATGCACCGGCACCCGGCGCGGACTGGCGGCGGGCAGGGGCTGCTCGTCGTCGGCAAATACGGTGACCTGCAACTGACCGTCGGCCTTGCCGTGCAGACGTTGCGCCCAGGCCATGGCCAGCGGGCCGTTGCCAACAATGGCCAGGCGGCCGGCGCTGGTGTAGGCCACCGAATCGACCGGCGGCGGCTCGGGCAGGCGGGCCATGGCGATCAGCGCGGCCAGACGCGGCGCGTCGGCCATGCCGCCGCTGGCGTATTCACGGGCGGGGAAAAAACGCAGGGCACGATCGGCCGGCACCGCGGCTTCAATCATCGGCGCCTCGCGGGTACAGCCGATCTGGCGCACCGAAGCAGGCAAACCGGCGGAACCGCCATTGCGACACAGCCCGTCGGTGATGGCGATCCGCGCATCTGCAGCCACGCCTTCGATGGCGGCGTCGGCCACGCGGCCCTGGCAACGGCACAGTACGGTATCGCAGTCGGCCGCAGCGGGTGCGCCCTTGCTTGTGTTGAAACTCACCTTGTCCCCTCGTGGCGTTATGCAGCCCGGCGGATAACGCTAGATGCACGTCAAGCCGGCTGTGAAGCCGTTATTTGAAGAGATTCAAGGCAGTTTTCGTGCCAAACGCAAAAACCCTTTCAAGCGAATGGCTTAGCGTTTTAGCGCACCGCACCAAACAAGACATTTTGTCTCTTTGGATGCCTCTGAGCGGACAAAATGTCTCACTCTGCCGGCCGATACCAGCGTTCCCGAAAGCCCGGTGCATTGGGGCTCTCATCGTATTCGGGCGTGCTGCGCAACCAGATGCAGAAGGTGGTTCCGCGGCCGGCCAGGCTATCGACGGTGATGCGGCCGCCGTAGCGCTGGACCAGCGTCTGACTGATCGACAGGCCGAGACCGGTGCCATGGCCTTTCTTGGTGGTGAAAAAGGGGTCGAAAATATGCTGCAAGTCGGCTTCGCGAATGCCAACACCGGTGTCGGTTACGCGCAGGCGCACACCAACGGTGGTGTCACCCTCGACCCAGTCATCGCTACCCAACGTGAGCAGTCCGCCCTCGCCCATGGCCTGCACGGCATTGACGATCAGGTTGATCAGCACCTGCTGCAGCTCGCTGCGATTGATCTCGACATCGACGGTTGCCTCATCGCTTCGCTGCACCTCGATGCCACGCTTGTCGAAGGTATGACGCGCCAGCACCAGACTGTCGGCAATCAACGTCGCGATATCCACCCGTTCGGTATAGCCAGCAAACTCGCCCGGCCGGGCGAACTGCAGCAGCTTGGTGACGATCTGTCGGATGCGGTCGGTCTGTTGGTGAATGAGACGGATCTCCTCGCGCACCGGCGCGGCAGCGTCACCGAGAATGTCCGACAACACATCCAGATTGCCCTGGATGACCGCGACGGGGTTGTTGATTTCATGCGCCACGCCGGCCGTCAACTCGCCCACGGCGGCCAGCTTCTCGCTCATCACCAGATGCTCCTGCGCCTTGCGCAAGGTGGCGTTGGCCTCCGCCAGCTCGGCGGTACGCGCGGCGACCTTTCGGTCGAGCTCATCGGCCCAGCGCTGCAGTTCTTCGCGCTTGCCGGCCAGGGTGTCGAGCAGATGATCGAACTCGAGCGCCAGCCGACCGAGTTCGTCCCGACTGGTCAGCGGCCCGACCCGTGCCGAGGCGTCGCCTTGCTCGACGCGTTGAATCACGGCATTCATGCGCTCGATGGGGCGGAAGATGCTGCGCGCCCAGCGCAGCGACACCAGGCTGCCGATCACAGATATGACCAGGAAGATGCCAAACAGCACGCCCATCACCGTTTCTTTGGCTTCGCGGTAAGGGGTCTCGAGAAAGCCGACATACAACATGCCGACCCGCTCGCCCCGGCCATCAAAAAAGGGCTCGTAGCCGGAGACATAAAAATCATTCACCACGAAGGCGGTATCGAGCCACACCCGCCCGGTGTCGAGCACCTGCGTACGCACCGCGTCGGACACTCGCGTGCCCAGCGCCCGCACACCTTCAAACAGATGCACATTGGTGGCCACGCGGGTGTCGTTGAGAAACAGCGTGGCCGTGCCCCGGCTGCCCAAGGGCAAGGAGCCGTCGCGATAGACGATGGCGTTGATCCGGTCGACCATGCCGAGATTGCGATTGAGCAAGATGCCGCCTTCGAGCACACCAATGAAACTGCCGGTGCGGTCGTAGATCGGTGCAGCCGCGTGGATCATCAGCCCGCGCTCTTCGCTGGCACGGTCATCCGGCCGCGCCGCCGGGGTCGGCACCAGCGTAATGTGCGCGCGCCGCCGCAGCACCGGGTCGATGGCCTCCAGTTCCTCTGGGTTGAACACCTCGATGCTGGTATGCGCCGCGCCGGATACGGCCGCCGCAACCGCCGACCAGCGCGTCCGATCGGGCAGCGGACCGAGCGGGCCGCGCGCCGACGCCATCGGCCGCCCCCGCGTATCCAGCAGATGCAGGAAATCCAGCCCGTAGCGTACGCCCATGCTGGCGAGCAGTTCAGTCATGGCCTGCGCCGTGCCGTCGGGAAAATCAGTCGCTAGGCGGCTCGAACCGGCCAAGGCCTGCAGATCGCGACCCACGCCCTGCTGTACCCGATCAAAATACTCGTGGGCAATCACCAGATCGGCCTGAACCTTGGCCTTGAGCAAGCGCTCGTAGGTGTCGTTGCCCCAGGTCCACACCAATGTCAGCAGCACCGGCACGCCAATCAGCAAAGGCGCCAGCACCAGGGCCAGCAGTTTGGCCCTGACCGATGCCGAGAAGCGCGCGCGCAGTGCAGTGAGCGGATTCATCACTCAGCGTCAGTCGCCCACTCGGCGCACTTGCGCTCCAGCGTCTTGCGCGACACGCCAAGCAGCTCGGCCGCCTGGGTCTTGTTGCCGCCACACTGGCGCAGCACGGCCTCCATATGGCGACGCTCGACCTCGGCCAGCGTCAGCGGCAAGGCCTCGCCCCCCAGGGCCGCCGGCGCCTCGACCGGAAAATGCCCCAGAATCAGCGCCCGCTCGATGAAGTTGCGCAACTCCCGCGCATTGCCCGGCCAGGCATAACCCACCAGACGCGCTGCCACTTCGGGCGTCATCGGCAAAGGCGGCAGGCCCAGACGAGTGGCCAGCTGAGCGTTGAAGTGCTCGGCCAGCGGCACGATGTCGTCCGTGCGCCGACGCAGCGGCGGGATGATGACGGTGAGCACTTCGAGGCGATAAAACAGATCCTGCCGGAAACGCCCTGCCGCGACCTCGAGCCGCAGGTCGCGATTGGTGGCAGCCACCACGCGCACATCGACCGGAATCTCCTTGGTCGAGCCCACCGGCCGCACGCGTTGTTCTTCCAGCGCTCGCAGCAGCTTGGTCTGCAGCGCCAGCGGCAGTTCACCGATTTCATCGAGAAACAACGTGCCACCGCTGGCATAGGTAAACAAGCCGCTACGGCTCTCGCTAGCGCCAGTGAACGCCCCTTTTACATGACCGAACAACTCGCTCTCGATCAACTCGGCGGACACCGCGGCGCAGTTCACCGGCACGAAAGGCCGCTCGGCACGGGCGCTCATCTGGTGCAGCGCGCGCGCGGCGAGCTCTTTGCCAACGCCCGATTCACCCTGAATCAGCACCGTGCTGGGCGTGGGCGCCACCCGCTTGATCAGGCTCCACACCTGGCGCAGCGCCTGCGACTGGCTGACCAGCCCTTCGGTGCCGCCCGCCAGCCCGGCGACTTCGCGCCGCAGCACGTAGTTCTCTCGGGTCAGCCGGCCACGTTCGAAGCAACGGGTGAGCGAATTGATGATCTGGTCGACCCGGAAGGGTTTGAGAATGAAGTCCGCCGCGCCGGCGCGCAGCGCATCGATGGCGGTTTCCATGTCGGCAAAAGCGGTGATCAGCACCACGTCACCCGAGAAAGCGCCGGCGCGCAGCTCGCGCAGCCAGGCGATGCCGGCCTTGCCGGGCAGGGCGATGTCGAGGACGATCACATCAAAATGCGCATCCGCCAACAGCACGGCCGCCGATTCGGCGCTATCGGCGACTTCCACAGCGCAACCTCGCGCACTGAGCGCCCGCTGCAAGAAGCTGCGCATGCCGGCTTCGTCATCGACCACCAGCACCGCGTAGTCCGACCACGCCAAACGTGCCTCGGTTGATTTGTCGATGTGCTGCTCTGCGCCCATGCCCACATTCCTCACTACGAAGAGCCCGATTAGAGCATGCGGTGAATCCAAAAAAAAATGCGCGACCCGAAGGCCGCGCACGCGGTGCAGGTCGCGACAGCGCAAAAATCAGCGCATGGCGCGCAGGCGGGCGATACGCTCTTCGGTCGCCGGGTGAGTCGAAAACAAGCCCTTCAACCCGCCGCCAGAGAGCGGATTCATGATCATCATCTGCGCGGTTTCGGGGTGCTCGTCCGCAGTGTGCATGGGGATGCCGCGGGCGTAGGCGTCGATCTTGGCCAGGGCATCGGCCAGTGCGGCGGGGTCGCCGGAAATCTCCGCACCGCCACGGTCAGCCCCGAACTCGCGGGTACGCGAGATGGCCATCTGGATGAGCATGCCGGCAATCGGTGCGAGGATCATGATGATGATCGACACCACCGGATTGGGCCGGTCTTCACCGCGCCCGCCGAAGAACATGCCGAACTGCGCCAGCGCCGAGATGGCACCGGCCACCGTGGCCGAAATGGTCGAGATCAGGATGTCGCGGTTCTTGACGTGCGACAGTTCGTGCGCCATCACGCCGCGCAATTCGCGCTCCGAGAGCATGCGGATGATGCCAGTGGTTGCGGCCACAGCGGCGTGCTCGGGGTTGCGGCCGGTGGCGAAGGCATTGGGCTGCGCCTCGTCGATAATGTACACCTTGGGCATCGGCAACTCGGCCCGACCGGCCAGCTCGCGCACCATGTTGTAAAGGTAGGGCGAGGTGCTGGCGTCGACTTCGCGCGCCTTGTACATCTTGAGCACCATCTTGTCCGAAAACCAGTAGGCCCAGACGTTCATCCCGCCGCCGAACAGCAGCGCCAGCAGCATGCCTTGCTGGCCACCGATCATGCCGCCGATCACGCCGAACAAAGCGACGATGCCGGCCATCAGCAGAGAGGTTTTGATCCAGTTACCGAACATTGAAATTCCTCGTCATCAAGCGCGGAGCACACCTCCGCGCACACTTAGATGGGGGTCAGACAGAAAGATTCAATGCGTCGGCGCAAGCGCCAGTTGCGCGCCGGCCACCAGCGGGCTGGCCTGCAGAAACTCGGCCGCCGACACCCGGCGTCCACCCGGCTGCTGCAACACCGTCACCCGCAAGGCACCATCGCCGCAAGCGATGAGCACACCCTCGGCATCGGCCTTGAGCACCGTACCCGGCGCACCGCTATCGTCGGCCGGACTGGCTTGCCAGAGCTTGATCAACCGTCCATCCAACTCGGCCACCGCCCCGGGGAAGGGGTCGAAGGCCCGCACCTGACGCGCCAGTTCGATCGCCGGCCGATGCCAGTCGAGGCGAGCCTCGGCCTTGGCAATCTTGTGTGCGTAGGTCACGCCCTCGGCCGGCTGGCGCTCGCCCTCCAGGTTCTTGATGGCGAGCCGGCAGATCGCATCGACAATCATCTCGCCGCCGAGCGTGGCGAGGGTGTCGTGCAGGCTGGCGGTGGTGGCGTCGGGCGGGATGGGCACGGCCTGGCGCAGCAACATGTCACCGGTGTCGAGACCGGCATCCATCTTCATGATGGTGATGCCGGTTTCGGTGTCGCCCGCCTCGATCGCGCGGTGGATGGGCGCCGCCCCGCGCCAGCGCGGCAACAAGGAGGCGTGGATGTTGAGACAGCCGATGCGCGGGATGTCGAGCACCGCCTGCGGCAGGATCAGTCCGTAGGCGGCCACCACCAGCACGTCGGGCTCGACAGCGCGCAACGCGGACTGCTGTTCGGGTGTGCGCAGCTTCTCCGGTTGATCAACCGGGATGCCGTGCGCCAGCGCCACCTGCTTGACGGCACTAGGCTGCAGCTTCATGCCGCGCCCAGCGGGGCGGTCCGGCTGGGTCAGCACCAGCACGACCTCGAAGCCGCCGTCGATCAGGGCAGTGAGCGCCGTTGCGGCAAACGCCGGCGTACCGGCAAACGCAATTCTCATGGAATGATCCGCCTCGCCCTCAGGCGGTAATGCGCGCGCGCTTGGCCAATTTGTTCTTGATGCGGCCTTGCTTGAGCAAGGACAGGTACTCGACAAACACCTTGCCATCGAGATGGTCGAGCTCGTGCTGGATGCACACCGCCAGCAAGCCGTCGGCCTCAAGCTCGAAGGATTCGCCCTTTTCGTTCAGCGCGCGGACTTTCACACGCTCGGCGCGCACCACCTTGTCGTAAACGCCAGGCACGGACAGGCAGCCTTCTTCACCCACCTGTTCGCCGGAGCGCTCAAGGATCTCGGGGTTGATGAAAGCCTGGAGGCTCGATTGGTCTTCGCTCACGTCGATGACCACCACGCGCTCATGGACGTTGACCTGCGTGGCCGCCAGACCGATGCCCGGCGCCTCGTACATGGTTTCAGCCATATCGCGGATCAACGCGCGAATGCGATCATCCACCCTGGCTACCGGGACGGCCTTGGTGTGAAGTCGTGGATCAGGAAAATGTAGTATTGGTAGTAGTGCCATAAAAGCTTGCCGCGTTATGGGATTACGTGCAGAATTTCAAGTAATTTGCCATCCCCGATGATGCACATTTGTCATCGGAACGCTCAACTTCCGGGAGTTATGACCGTCATTGATGGTACGAATTCCCGGCAGGGCGTCGGAATGCCGCCTGCATCGAAACGGAAGCGAGTGATGATCCGCATTATATTCTCTCTAGTCATTGGCGTCGCCGCCCTCATCCAACCGGCCCTGGCCGCCTCACCTGTCGAGCTGGCACAGAACGCGCCAGACAGTCACACGGTGCGCAAAGGCGACACCTTGTGGGGTATCTCCGGCAAGTTCCTGCGAGAGCCGTGGCGCTGGCCGGAAGTGTGGCAACTCAACAAGGATCAGATCCGCAACCCACACCTGATCTACCCCGGCCAGATCATCGTCCTCGATCGCAGCGGCCCCTATCTGCGCCTGGGTCGCCGGGTCGGCGACGGCAAGCTGCAGCCGCAGATCTACTCGGAAACGACCGATCAGGCGATTCCCAGCATCCCGCAAAACGAAATCGCGCCTTTCCTGACCCATCCGCTGGTGGTGGACGAAAAGCGCATCGCGCATTCGGCCACCATCGTCGCCACCCAGGAAAACCGGCTCTTCACCGGTCAGGGTGACACCGTGTTTGCCAAGAATGTCGATGCCGGCGTGAACACCTGGCACATTTACCGCCCGGCCAAGCCGCTGACCGATCCGCTGACCAAAAAGATTCTCGGCTATGAAGCCGTGCATCTGGGCACCGCCGACGTCACCCAGCCGGGTGAGCCGGCCGCGCTCGAAATCACCATGGCCCGCCAGGAAATCGGCACCGGCGAGCTGATGCTGCCGGCTGACCGCCCCGAACTGCTGTCCTACGTACCGCACGCCCCCACCGCCAGCGTCGAAGGCCGCGTCATCGCCATCTACGGCGGCGTCAGTGAAACCGGCCGGCAAGGCGTTATCACCCTCGGCGTCGGCCAGCAGGACGGGGCCGAAGTCGGTCACGTCCTGGCGCTTTACCGCCATCGTGGTTCGGTGGAATACAAGGACGAAGACACCAACAAGAAAGAACGCTTCCAGTTGCCGGAACATCGCTACGGTCTGGTCTTCCTGTTTCGCGTATTTGACCGCGTGTCCTACGGCCTGGTGGTCGACGCCACGGCACCGGTCAAGGTCAGCGATACGGTGCGCACCCCCTGATCAACGGGTTGTCATCCCACGAACTGGCCGACTGGCTACGCCTGACGCTCATCCCCGGTATCGGCGGTGAGCGTCAGCGCCGTTTACTGACCGCCTTCGGACTCCCTAAAGCGATTTTTGCCGCCCGCCAGAGCGCGCTCGCCGAGCTCATCGGCGACAAGCTCGCACGCGCGCTGCATGATCACGATGCGGCCGAGGCCATCGCCGCCACGCTGACTTGGGCCGAACAGCCCGGCAACACCCTGCTGACCCTGGCCGACGCCGACTACCCCCAGCGCCTGCTGGAGCTGCCAGACCCACCCACGCTGCTCTACGTCAAAGGCGATGTCCGCCTTCTGAACCGGCCGGGGCTGGCCATTGTCGGCGCGCGCAGTGCCACGCCTCAAGGCGAATCCAATGCTGCTGCCTTTGCGGGCGCGCTGGCACGTTCGGGGCTTAACATCATCAGCGGTCTGGCACTGGGTATCGACGCCGCCGCTCATGCGGGCGCGCTGGACGCCGACGGCGCCACCGTCGCCGTCATCGGCACCGGCGCCGACCGTATGTATCCGGCGCGTAACCAGGCGCTGGCGCGGCGCATCCTCGAGCGTGGCGCCATCGTCACCGAGTTCCCGCTGGGCACCCAGGTGGCGGCACACAACTTTCCCCGTCGCAACCGCATCATCTCCGGTCTGGCCCAGGGCGTGCTGGTGGTCGAAGCCGCCCTGAACAGCGGTTCCCTGATCACCGCGCGGCTGGCGAGCGAACAAGGCCGCGAGGTCTTTGCCATCCCCGGGTCGATTCATTCGCCGCAATCCAAAGGCTGTCACCGCTTGATCCGCGACGGCGCAAAACTGGTCGAGACGGCCGAGGATATCCTCGAAGAAGCCGTCTTTTCAGGTTACGCCAGCATGCCGCCAACGCCCCTCGACACGCCGGCCGAACCGGTTGCCAAGACCGACGAAACCAGCAACCGCCTGCTGGCAGCGCTCGGTCACGATCCCGTGAGCCTTGATACACTCGCGGCCCGTACCGGCTTGACGGCCGATGCGCTGTGCGCCATTCTGCTTTCACTGGAACTGGACGGTCATCTGGCACGCCTGCCCGGCGGCCGCTTCCAGCGACTCACATAGAGCCCCCACTTATTCATGTTTGATGTTCTCGTTTATCTCTTCGAAACCTATATCCACGCTGAAGCCTGCCCGGCGCCGGAGCAACTGGCTCGCCGACTGACGGCCGCTGGCTTCGAGGAAGACGAGATCAGCGACGCCCTTGAATGGCTGTCGGATCTGAACCAGACGGCCAATGAGTACACCGCTTTCAGCGCACCCAGCGCCGGTGCGATGCGCTTGTATTCGGCCGAAGAAACCGCCAAGCTGGGGCGCGAAGGCACTGGTTTCCTGCTGTTTCTTGAAGACTCCGGCGTGCTCGATGGCGCCAACCGCGAGCTCATCCTTGATCGACTGATGGCGCTGCCCGACAGCCATGTGTCGGTCTCGCGACTGAAAGTCATTGTGCTGATCGTGCTGTGGAAACAGGCATATCCAATGGATTCGCTGGTGCTCGACGAATTGCTGAGCGAGGACGACGACATCTCGCCGATCCTCCACTGAAGCGTGCAATTGCCTGGGGCGCTTGCACGCGCCGCCGCGGCATCCTTAAGATGTCGCGCTTTAACCACTTGATTTTCCGGGAACCCTGACCGGCACCGCCGGTTCTTCCGCATGCCATGAGCAAACAACTGATCATCGCCGAGAAACCGTCCGTCGCGCAGGACATCGCCCGTTCACTGGGCGGCTTTACCCGCCAGAAGGACTATTTCGAGTCAGACGACTACGTGCTGGCATCGGCCGTGGGCCATCTGCTCGAGCTGACCGTGCCGCCAGACGAAGAGGTCAAGCGCGGCAAATGGTCTTTCGCCAACCTGCCGGTGGTGCCCTCGCGCTTTGCACTGCAGCCCATCGCCAAGAGTGAAGACCGCCTCAAGCTGCTGACCCGGCTGATCAAGCGCAAGGATGTCGATGGCCTGATCAACGCCTGCGACGCGGGGCGTGAGGGCGAGCTGATCTTCAACTTCATCGCCGAACACGCCAAAACCAAGAAGCCCGTGCAGCGTCTGTGGCTGCAGTCGATGACCACCGGCGCGATTCGCGACGGTTTCTCCCATCTGCGCTCGGCTGACGAAGTCGACGGTCTGCGCCAGGCGGCGGTGTCGCGTGCCGAGAGCGACTGGCTGATCGGCATCAACGGCACCCGGGCGATGACCGCCTTCAACTCCAAAACCGGTGGTTTCCACCTGACCACGGTCGGCCGGGTACAAACACCGACCCTGGCACTGGTGGTCGAACGCGAGCAACGCATCCGCGAATTCAAGGCCCGCGACTACTGGGAACTGCACGCCAGCTTCGGCTGTGCCGACGGCAGCTACGCCGGCCGCTGGTTTGACGAAGGCTTCAAGAAGAACGACGACGAACACGCCCGCGCCGAGCGGCTGTGGGATGTCGCCCGCGCCGAGGCGATCCGTGCGAAGTGCGACGGCAAACCCGGCACGGTCGAAGAAGAGTCCAAGCCCTCCACCCAGCTCTCGCCGCTGCTGTTCGACCTGACCAGCCTGCAGCGCGAGGCCAATGGCCGCTTCGGCTTCTCGGCCCGCGCCACGCTGCAGGTCGCCCAGGCGCTGTACGAGCGCCACAAGGTGCTGACCTATCCGCGTACCGACGCCCGCGCCCTGCCCGAAGACTATGTCGACACGGTCAAGGAGGTGCTCGGCAACCTGCCCGCCGAGTACGCCAAGTTCGCCAACGAGATCAAACGCGAAGGCTGGGCCGGCCCGAACAAGCGCATCTACAACAACAGCAAGATTTCCGATCACTTCGCGATCATCCCCACCGGCACGGCGCCCAAGACGCTGTCCGAGCCGGAACAGAAGATCTACGACCTGGTCACCCGACGCTTCCTGTCGGTGTTCTACCCGGCGGCCGAATTCCGCGTCACCACCCGCATCACCCGGGTCGAAGGCGAAGCCTTCAAGACCGAGGGCAAGGTGATGGTCAAGCCGGGCTGGCTGGTGGTAGTTGGCCGCGACAAGCCCAGCGACGACGCCGAAACCCTGGCGCCGGTGGCCCAGGGCGAGAAGGTCAGCACCGACGAGATCGAGGTCAAGGCCCAGCAGACCCGGCCACCCGCACGTTACAACGAAGCCACCCTGCTGTCGGCCATGGAAGGCGCCGGCAAGATGGTCGATGACGAAGAATTGCGGGCCGCCATGGCCGGCCGCGGCCTCGGCACCCCGGCCACTCGCGCGCAGATCATCGAAAACCTGATCGGTGAGCAGTACATGCACCGCGATGGCAAGGAGCTGATCCCCACCGCCAAGGCCTTCTCGCTGATCACCCTGCTCAAAGGCCTGGGCGTATCCGCGCTGACGTCACCTGAACTGACCGGTGAGTGGGAACACAAGCTCTCGCAGATGGAGCGTGGCGGGCTGACCCGCGACGCCTTCATGGACGAAATCGCCACCATGGCGCGCGACATGGTCGAACGCGCCAAGCAGTATGAATCCGACACCGTGCCGGGCGACTTCACCACCCTGGCCACCCCTTGCCCGAAGTGCGGCGGGGTCGTGAAGGAAAACTACAAGAAGTTCGCCTGCCAGGCCTGCGAATGGAGCACCTGGAAGATCGTCGCCGGTCGCCAGTTCGAGATCCCCGAGATCGAAGCCTTGCTGCGCGACGGCCACGTCGGCCCGCTGATGGGTTTCCGCAACAAGATGGGCCGGCTGTTCAATGCCGACATCAAGCTCAATGACGAGATGATGCCTACCTTCGACTTCGGCCAACCACGTGACGACGAAAACGCCGAGCCGGTGGACTTCTCCGAACAAACGCCGCTGGGCGCCTGCCCGAAATGCCAGGCCAGGGTGTACGAACACGGTATGGCCTATGTCTGCGAGAAATCGGTCGGGCCCGACAAGACCTGCGACTTCCGCTCCGGCAAGATCATCCTGCAGCAGCCGATCGAACGCGAGCAGATGGGCAAGCTGCTCACCGATGGCAAGACCAACCTGCTCAAGGGCTTCGTGTCGAACAAGACCAAGCGCAAGTTCTCGGCCTTCCTGGTGCGCAAGCCGGACGGTGGCGTGGGCTTCGAGTTCGAACCGCGCGCACCCAAAAAGCCGGCGGCCGCAAAGAAACCCACCAAGAAAGCCGCCAAGGGCGACGAGTAAGCAGCCCATGCCGACGCTACCCCACGCCGCCCGCCAGGTCCTCGACTTCTGGTTCGGTGCGCCGGGCAGTGCCGAATTCGGCACCCACCGTCGCCTGTGGTTCGAAAAGCGTGACGACACCGATGCCGCGATTACCGAGCGTTTCGGCGCACTGATCGATCAGGCGCTGGCCGGCGGACTGACCGACTGGGACACCACCGAACGCGGCGGCCTCGCGCGCATCCTGCTGCTCGATCAATTCACCCGCAACGTGTTCCGCGACACACCTCGGGCCTTTGCCGGCGATGCCTTGGCCCTGGACGCCGCGCATGCACTGGTCGACCCTGGACACGATGCCCAGCTGATCCCGGTCGAGCGAGTATTCGCCTACCTGCCCTTCGAACACGCCGAAGATCTGGCCGACCAGACCCGTGCGGTCGCCCTGTTCAAGGCACTCCACGACGCCCACCCGGGCTTCGATTCCACGTATGACTACGCCCTGCGCCACCAGGCGGTGATTACACAGTTCGGCCGTTTTCCGCATCGCAATGCGATTCTCGGCCGTGCCAGCACGCCGGCCGAAGAAGCCTTCCTCAACACGCCCGGCTCAGGCTTCTGAATCAAAAACGGCCGGGTTGCCCCGACCGTTGCGGCGTAAGGATCGATCCGATCAACTCGCCAGCATGCTGCGCAGCATCCACGCGGTCTTCTCGTGCACTTGCATGCGCTGCGTCAGCAGATCGGCGGTCGGCTCATCGTCCGCCTCATCCACCACCGGCATGATCTCGCGGGCGGTGCGAATCACCGCTTCTTGCCCCTTCACGAGTTGACGGATCATCTCTTCCGCACTGGGCACACCCTGCGGCTCTTCCAGGCGGGTCAGCTCGGCAAAGGCACTGTAGGTGCCCGGCGCCGGCTCGCCCAGGGCGCGAATCCGTTCGGCAATGGCGTCCACCGCCAGCGCCAACTCGGTGTATTGCACCTCGAACATCTGGTGCAAGGTGTTGAACATCGGGCCGGTCACGTTCCAGTGGAAGTTGTGGGTCGTGAGATACAGCGTGTAACTGTCCGCCAGCAGGCGCGACAGGCCGTGTGCAATCGCTGTGCGATCCTTTTTGCTGATGCCGATATCGATATCCATAGTGGCACTCCTTGTTCTGTGGTGAATGATTCGTGATGATTCAAGCCTACGTGTCTGGCATGGCGGAATCCAATCGATTCTCCATATCCGGTCGATTGACGTGATCTATACCGTCACATCGTGGCAGGCCGCACCGAGCGGGCGCACGCCTGGCAGGGCGCAGGCAAGAATGGCTTTGCGGATCACGTCGATCGCCCCGCTGCGCGGGTAGGTAACACGCCAGGCCAGCGCAATCGTGCGCGAGGGCTCGGGTGCCTCGAAAGGACGGGTTGCGAGCAGACTGTTGCGTTCGGGCAGATCATCGGCCGCGGTCGCCGGCAACACCGTCACGCCGATGCCGCTGGCCACCATCAACCGAATGGTTTCGAGCGAGCTGCCCTGCAAGGTCCGCTGCAGGCCGCCCACGCCGCTGCACTCAGGGCAAACCTCGAGCACCTGGTCGCGGAAGCAGTTGCCCGCCCCCAGCAGCAGCAACTGATCTTCGGCCAATTGATGGGCGCCAACCACCGATTGCTGCGCCCAGGGGTGGCTACTCGGCATGAGCACCCGGAACGGCTCTTCATAAATCGGCTGAACCACCAGGCCTGGCTGCTCGAAGGGCAGCGCCAGAATGGCGACATCCAGATCCCCGCGCTTGAGCGACTCGGCCAGACTGGCGGTGTAGTTTTCCTCGAGAATCAAGGGCATGCGCGGCGCCAGCGCCTTGACCTGAGGAATCAGGCGAGGCAACAGATACGGCCCGATGGTGAAGATCGCACCGACCCGCAGCGGGCCGCCCAGCGGATCCTTGCCGGCCTGGGCAATCTCCTTGATCTGGCCGGCCTCGACCAGCACCCGCTGCGCCTGCTCGACAATGCGCAAGCCCAGTTGCGTCACCTTGACGTCGCTGGTGCCGCGCTCGAAGAGCATCACACCGAGCTCCTCTTCGACCTTCTTGATCGCCACGGACAGCGTCGGCTGGCTGACATGGCAGCGTTCGGCGGCCCGGCCGAAATGGCACTCCCGCGCCAGCGCCACGATGTATTTCAAATCGGTCAGCGTCATGTTCTTTCCCTTCAGGAACAGTTTGGCGATTCCATGGTCTGCTTCATCATGATTATCACAGGCTATGACGCAACCGGACAGTCCGGGTTCCAATCGGCATTCGCACGCAACCGGCGCGACGTTTCAAAACAGGCCCCGGTGTCCCAGATATGGCAGGATGCCGGGGATGGCGACGCGCCGGCTTGCACGGCGAGGTCGACACCCCGATGACACAGGAGGACGCATGAACCGACTCACCCCCCGCCTCACGGCGCTGGCCGGCGCCACCGGACTGGCCCTGGTCGCCTGGCTGAATCTCTCGCCCGGCCTCACCGAGGCCCACGCCACCGTCGCGACCCCGGTCGCCGCAATGCCCGCCACCCGCCAGACCCTGCCGGACTTTGCCGAGCTGGTATCCCGCGTGGGCCCGGCCGTGGTCAACATCAGCGTGGTACAACAAGTCGCCAGCCCGATGGGCAATCCCGAAGACCCCTTCTACGATTTCCTGCGCCGCTTCGGCGTCCCGGTCCCCGGCATGCCGGGCGGCCCCAACATTCCGGGCGTCCCGGGTCAGGGCGGGCGGCAGATCGCCCGCGGCGTGGGCTCGGGCTTCATCGTCAGCGCCGACGGCTATGTGCTGACCAACGCGCATGTGGTCGACGATGCCACCGAGGTGACCGTACGCCTGACCGACAAGCGCGAATTCAAGGCCAAAGTCGAAGGCGTGGACAAGCGCACCGACGTCGCCCTGCTCAAGATCGACGCCAAAGACCTGCCCACCGTGCGCATCGGCGACCCGGAGGCAACCCGTGTCGGTGAATGGGTGGTGGCGGTCGGCTCGCCCTTCGGATTCGACAACACCGTCACCGCCGGCATCATCTCGGCCAAGGCGCGCCGCCTGCCGGATGAAACCTATGTGCCTTTCATCCAGACCGACGTGGCGATCAACCCCGGCAACTCGGGCGGGCCGCTGTTCAACCTGAACGGTGAAGTGGTCGGCATCAACTCGCAGATCTACTCGCGCTCCGGCGGCTTCATGGGCATCTCCTTCGCTATCCCCATCGATGTGGCCATGAAGGTCAAAGACCAGTTGCAGGCATTCGGCGTGGTTCGCCGCGGCCGGCTGGGCGTCATCATCCAGGGGCTGGACAAGGAACTGGCCGACTCCTTCGGGCTGGACGATCCGAAGGGTGCCCTGGTCTCCAGCGTCGAACCCGGCTCGGCGGCCGCCAAGGCCAAGTTGCAACCGGGCGACGTCATCCTCGGCGTCAACGGAAACCGCATCGCCGACTCGGCGGACTTGCCACGCATCATCGGCGAGATGCCGCCCGGGACCGAGATCAAACTCGACATCTGGCGCGACAAAAAGGCGCGCAACATCGAAGCCACGCTAGGCGGTCAAGACAGCGAGCGCCTTCAGGCGCGTGGTGGCGGTCAGCACAATGCCGGCGGCAAGCTGGGCCTGTCGGCCCGCCCCTTGAGCACGGCTGAAGCCGAGCAGCTCAAGGTGCCCGGCGGCCTGGTGGTCGAAGATGTCGATGGCCCGGCCGCACGCGCGGGTATCCAGAAAGGCGACGTGGTGCTGGCGCTGAACAACACGCCGGTCAAAGACGTAGCGGACTTCCGCAAACTGCTCGAACAGGCCGGCGACCGCTTTGCACTACTGGTGCAGCGCGGCGACGGACGGCTCTACCTCGGGGTTCGATTAAAGTAGACGCCCCACCCGGATGGCACGCCGCCCACGAGCGGCGGCCGTCCGTATATGCCGAACAACTAACGCGTTGCACTGCGGTCATTTCGCACAAACTATCTGCGCCCTTGCGGTATAGTCTGCGGGTTTGTCCGATCGCCGCTTAGATGATGACTGATGCGATGACTGCTGCCATCGGAGAACGCGTCCGGCGATGGTCTGCGGTCTCCCTGTTGCTGAGCCTGCCTGCGCTTGCCGTGGCGTCGCCGGTCCTCGACGAGGGCGAGAACGCCTACTTCGAGCACATGCCGGTCGTTCTGACGGCCTCCCGACTGCCCCAATCGCTGCAAGACGCCCCCGGCGCGATGTCCGTCATCGACCGCAGTACCATCGAACGCAGCGGCTATCGCGATCTGGCGCGGCTGCTGCGGCTGGTGCCAGGCATGCTGGTCGGCCAGGAACGGGGCAACGCCAGCTGGGTCAGCTATCACGGCCTCGGACAATCCATCCCGGGCGAACTCCAGGTGCTGATCGACGGGGCGCCCACCTACGTGCCGGTCAGCTTTGGCACCACCGCATGGAGCGGCCTGCCCGTCTTTCTCAGCGAAATTGAACGCATCGAGGTGGTGCGCGGCGCCAGCGGAAACAGCTATGGCGCCAGTGCGCTGCAAGGCGCGGTCAACCTGATTACCCATCCGGCGGCGGAAGACCCCGGCAGCCATGTGCAGGTCGCCATCGGTGATCCATCGATACGTGACATCGAAGTGGGCTGGGCCGGCGGCACCTCGCCGATGGCCTTGCGCGTCACGGCCGGCGAACACACCGACAATGGATTTCGCGGCCTGCATGATCACCGCCGCACCCAGCGCGTCAGTCTGCGCGGCGACGCGCAAATCAACCCCGAAAACAGCTTCAACTTCCGCATCGGCAGCACCCACGAAACGACCGGGCGCGGCTACCCGGACTCGCCCTTTGGCAACAATGCCTTGCGCGACGGCGAAGACACCTCGCATCTGATCCACCTGCGCTGGCAACATGTCGACAGCATCGACAGTGAATGGTCGCTGAGCGCCTATCACCACCAGCTCGACTACCAGGATAGCTGGCTCGGCGGCGCGCCGGGCATTCCGGACGTGCCACTTTCGCGCAACCGCCGGGACTTGCGCAGCAGCATCGAATTCCAGCAGCGCGATCGCTGGTCCAGAACCGTTCGCGGGGTATGGGGCGCCGAAGTCACGCTGACCCAGACCCGGTCGCCCTTCAGCTTCTCAAGCAACGCTTCGGTCAATGTGCCGATCTATCGCCTGTTCAGCAATATCGAATGGCAAGCCGCCGACGCAACCCAGCTCAATCTGGGCCTCGCGCTGGAGCGCAGCAATGATGACGGCTGGCGATTCAGTCCGCGCCTGTACGCCAACCATCGCCTGACACCGGCCGACACACTTCGGATCGGGGCCGCCCGCGCCTGGCGAACCACCAGCCCGTTCGAGCTCCGCAGTGACACGCGCATCTATCACCCGGTCAACGGCGCACTGCTGGCGCGACCGTTCATCCCCAACCCGGATCTGCGCCAGACCCGCGCCGATACCTTCGAGCTCGGCTACATCCGGCAACTTCACTGGGCGCGCAGTACCGCCGAAATCCGCATTTTCCAGGAGCGTCTGCGCGACCTGGTGATCCGTCAGCAGGTCACCTCGCCGCCGCCCACACCGCTGCTCGCGGCGAACATCCCCACCACCCAGGAGCAGAACTTCGGCGAAGACCTGAACGTCCGCGGCATCGAATTGCAATGGGAATCCCACCCCTGGCGAGGCGGCGATGTCCGCCTGGCCTGGAGCATGCTGCAGCGCGACGCCGGCGACGCCCAGGTGGAAGCCGGGATTGCCCCCTACACCGCCAGCCTGATGTGGATGCAGCGCTGGCCGCAGCGCTGGAGCAGCATGATGCACCTCACCCGGGTCGGCCCGGTGGCCAGCGGCGACAGCTACCTCGCCGGCCAGCCCTATGTGGTGCGTGCCTACACCGCGCTGGATATCGCTCTGTCCCGGCCGGTCCGGCTGGCGGGGCAATCTGCCCGGCTGACCCTGGCGGCGCTCAATCTGGGCCCCCGCCACCAGGAAGTGGCCAATCCGGCGCAGCAACTGAACAACAGTGAGCCGGTCAATCGCGTGTCACGCCAAATCTATCTTGGCCTCGACATGCGCTTCTGAACACGCTCAGGCCGACGGCCGGGTCAGCACCCAGGCGCCCACCACGGCACAAAACCCGGCCGGCACCATGTGCCAGCCCGGCGGCAACAGAAACCAGCCCCCCAGCGCACTGATCAGCATCATCAACACCGCCAGCCGCTTGCCCTGCGACGGAATGGCCCCGCGTTCGCGCCAGGCACGGATCGACGGCCCGAAGCGTGGGTCGTCCAGTAACCGCGCCTCCCAGGCCGGGTTGCCGCGAGCGAAGCAGAATGCCGCCAGCAACACGAAGGGCGTGGTCGGCAACAGCGGCAGAAAAATGCCGACAAAGCCGAGAACGAGGGCGAGTGCGCCGGCGGTCAGATAGATCGGCTTGCGCATTCCGCCGTCCCCTTCATGTCACCACCTCCGCGCGCGAGCGGCGCACCCGCAAGAACTCACCCAGCAGCCGCGCCGTGTGCCCTGCGCCCGCCTTCAACACCGCATCGACCGCGCCGCAACCAACGACACGGCCGCCACCGTCGCCGCCCTCTGGCCCCAGATCAACCAGCCAGTCGGCCTCGGCCATCACATCCAGATCGTGCTCGATCACCACCACCGTGTTGCCCGCCTCGACCAGGCGGTGCAGCACATGAATCAGCTTTTCCACGTCCGCCATGTGCAGACCCACAGTCGGCTCGTCCAGCACGTACAGCGTGTTGGCGCCGCCACCGCCGCGCCCCGGCCGGGTCGGTGTGCGCGCCTTGGCCAGCTCGGTCACCAGCTTGATGCGCTGCGCCTCGCCGCCGGACAGCGTCGGGCTGGCCTGACCGAGCGTCAGATAGCCGAGGCCCACGTCCTGCAACAGCGACAGCGTGTGGTGAATACGCGGATGGGCGGCGAAGAAATCGACCGCCGTGTCCACATCCATCGCCAGCACCTCGCCGATGTTCTTCTCGCGCCAGCGCACCGACAGGGTCTCGCGGTTGAAGCGCTTGCCCGCGCAGGTCTCGCAGGGCACTTTCACGTCCGGCAAAAAGCTCATCTCGATGCGCTGCTGGCCCTGGCCCTCGCAGGTCGGGCAACGGCCGGCGCCGGTGTTGAAGGAGAAGCGCGCCGCCGTCCAGCCGCGCATGCGCGACTCGTTGGTGTCAGCGAAGCACTTGCGGATCAAGTCCCAAAAGCCAACATAGGTCGCTGGGCAGGAGCGCGGCGTCTTGCCGATCGGCGTCTGATCCACCTCCAGCACTCGGCCGATCTGTTCCCAACCCTCAACGGCCGCGCAGCCGATCGGCGCGCCACCAGCCACCAGTTGTTTGAGGCTGTCGAGCAGCACGTCGCGCGCCAGCGTGGATTTGCCGGAGCCCGAGACCCCGGTCACCACGCTCAACCGCGCCAGCGGCACGCGCACGTCCACCGCCTTCAGGTTGTGCAGGCTGGCGCCACGCAGCCACAGGCTGACGGTGTCTTTTTTGACCGGGCGCGGTGGCGCCAGCGGGTGTTGCAGCGGCGTGCGCAGATGGCGGCCGGTCACCGACTCGGGCGCGGCCATCAGCGCCGCGGCATTGCCCTCGGCGACGATGCGCCCGCCGCGGCTGCCGGCGCCGGGGCCGAGATCGATCACATGGTCGGCGCGGCGGATGGTGTCTTCGTCATGCTCGACCACCACCAGCGTGTTGCCCTTGGCCTCCAGCCGCGCCAGGGTATCGAGCAGCACCTGGTTGTCACGCGGATGCAGGCCGATGGTCGGCTCGTCGAGGATGTAGCACACACCAGTGAGACTGGAGCCCAACTGCGCGGCCAGGCGGATACGCTGCGCCTCGCCACCGGAGAGCGTCGGCGCGGCGCGGTCGAGCGCCAGATAGCCCAGCCCGACCTGCTGCAAAAAGCTCAAGCGGCTGCCGAGTTCGCTGACGATGTCACGCGCGATCTCGGCCTCGCGTCCGGCCAGCGGCAGATCGCTGAAAAACGCTTCCACCGCATCCACCGATCCCGCAGTCAACGCCGAAATCGGTTGCTCGCGGTAGCGCACATTGCGCGCGATCGGGTTCAGCCGCGTGCCCTCGCAACTCGGGCAAGGCGTGCTCGGCTCTTCGTCGAAGCTGGCGAAGTCGAGTTCGTGCACGTCCTCCGCCTTGACCTTGCCCACCACCAGCCCGGTGCCAAAACACGCGCCGCACCAGCCGTGCTTGCTGTTGAAGGAGAACAGGCGCGGGTCCAGTTCCGGAAAGCTCTTGCCGCAACACGAGCAGGCGCGATGGATGGAAAAGGTTTCCGGCGTCGCGCCCAGCGTGCCCAGGCGCAACACCCGCAGCACGCCCTTGCCCACATCCAGCGCCTCGCGCACCTGCTCGCGCAGCAGCGCTTCATGCTCGGGCGCCACCTTGACCATGCCCACCGGCAGCTCCAGCGTGTGTTCCTTGTAGCGGTCGAGGCGCGGCCACTTGCGCGTCGGCAGATACTCGCCATCGACCCGCAGCTGCTCGTAGCCCTTGCCGCGCGCCCATTTGGCCAGGTCGGTGTACAAGCCCTTGCGGTTGTTTACCAGCGGCGCAAGCAGCTCGACCGACTGGCCGCGATGCTCGCTGCTGATGCGCGCGATGATCGCCTCGAAGCTCTGCGGCGCCACTGGCACCTGGCAGTCCGGGCAGTACTGGGTGCCCAGTTTCACATAGAGCAGGCGCAGGAAGTGGTACAGCTCGGTCAGCGTGGCCACCGTGCTCTTGCGCCCGCCGCGACTGGTGCGCTGCTCGATGGCGACGGTCGGCGGAATGCCGTAGATGGCGTCGACGTCCGGCCGCGACGCCGGCTGCACAAACTGTCGCGCATAGGCGTTGAGCGATTCGAGATAGCGCCGCTGGCCCTCGCCAAACAAGATGTCGAAAGCCAGCGTGGATTTGCCCGAGCCGGACACGCCGGTAATCACCGTGAAGCCACTGCGCGGGATCTTCACGTCCACGTTTTTCAGGTTGTGCTCGCGCGCATGATGAATGCTGATCGCCCCGTCGCCACGCGCCCGGTAGGCCACTACCGGCTCGGCGGCGAGGCGCACCGGCGGGGCCGACAGCGCCGCTTCGTACTCGGCCAGCGCGCGGCCGGTGTGCGAGGTCTTGTGTTTTGCAACGTCCGCCGGCGTGCCTTCGGCGACCAGCGCGCCGCCACCTTCGCCGCCCTCGGGGCCGAGATCGACCAGCCAGTCGGCCGCGCGGATCACGTCGAGATTGTGTTCGATCACCAACAGCGAATGACCAGCGTCGACCAGCTTGCGGAAAGCGCCGAGCAGGCGCGCGACGTCGTCGAAATGCAGGCCGGTGGTTGGCTCATCAAACAAAAACAGCGTGCCACCGGCCGTCGGCGGCTCGGTGGTCTTCTTGCGCTTGCCCGCCTTGGCCGCAAACGCCGCCAGATGCCCCGCCAGCTTGAGGCGCTGCGCCTCGCCGCCCGACAACGTAGGCACCGGCTGGCCGAGGCGCACATAGTCGAGGCCGACATCGATGATCGGCTGCAGTGCGGTGGCGATGGCCTTGTCACCGTCAAAGAAAGCCAGCGCTTCGGAGACGGTCATCTCCAGCACGTCAGCCACGTTGCGCCCGTCGATCTCCAGCTCCAGCACTTCGGGGCGGTAGCGCTTGCCGTCGCAGTCCGGGCAGCGCAGGTACACGTCCGAGAGGAACTGCATCTCCACATGCTCGAAGCCCGAGCCGGTGCAGGTCGGGCAGCGGCCCTGGCCGGCGTTGAAGCTGAAGGTGCCGGGCGTGTAGCCGCGCTGCTTGGCGGCGGGCAGGGCGGCGAAACGGGCGCGGATGGCGTCCCAGGCACCGACATAGCTCACCGGGTTGGAGCGCGAGCTCTTGCCGATGGGCGACTGGTCGACCATCACCACGTCCGTGATGTGTTCGATGCCGTCGATGCCGGCATGCGCGCCGGGGGTCTCGGTGGGCTGGCCGAAGTGCTTGAGCAGAGAAGGGTAGAGCACGTCCTGCACCAGCGTCGACTTGCCCGAGCCGGACACGCCGGTGATCACCAGCATGCGGTTCAGCGGCAGCGCGACGTCGATGCCTTGCAGGTTGTGGTCACGCGCCTCGCGAATGATGAGGCGCGGGGTGTCGGCATCGACCGGGCGCTGCGCCGTGCCCGGGTCGACATGCTTGCGGCCGGACAGGTAGTCGGCGGTCAGCGTGGTGCCCTCGGCGCGCAGCGCGGCCGGCGTACCGGAAAACACGATCTGCCCGCCGCGCTCGCCAGGGCCGGGGCCGATGTCGAAGATGTGGTCGGCGGCCAGCATCACCGCCGGGTCGTGCTCGACCACCACCAGCGAATTGCCCGCGTCGCGCAGCCGACGCATGACCTGCACGATGCGGTCCATGTCGCGCGGATGCAGGCCGATGGACGGTTCGTCGAGCACGAACAAGGTATTCACCAGCGAGGTGCCCAGCGCCGTGGTGAGATTGATGCGCTGCACCTCGCCGCCCGACAGCGTGCGGCTCTGGCGGTCGAGCGTGAGATAACCGAGACCGACCTCGGTGAGATAGCGCAGCCGCGCGCGGATCTCCTCGCAGACCATGCGCGTGGCTTCGTCCTCGGCCGAGCTGCCGGCGGCCTCGATGCGATCGACGAAGCCGGCGAGGCGGTCGATGGGCAGCTGCATCAGGTCGTGCAAGGTCAGACCCGGCAGCGTGGCGAGGCGTTCGCGCCCACCATTCAGCCCCGGTGGCAGGAAGCGCGCGGCGGCGGGCATCACCGCGTCGGCGGCCGCGGCATCGCCGACACGCCACAGCAAACTCTCCGGCTTCAGGCGAGATCCCTGGCAGGCCGGGCATTCCGTGTAACTGCGGTATTTCGACAGCAGCACGCGGATGTGCATCTTGTAGGCCTTGCTCTCCAGCCAGTCGAAGAAGCGCCGCACGCCGTACCACACGCCCGGCCAGGAGCGGTTCCAGTTCTTCCACTGCGGCTCGCCTTCGAGCACCCAGTGGCGCTGTTCGTCGGTCAGATCGCGCCAGGGCACGCCGAGCGGAACGCCGGCCTTGGCGGCCATCTTCTCCATGTCGTCCTGACATTCGGAATAGCTCGCCGTCTGCCAGGGCTTCACCGCGCCCTGCGCCAGCGTCTTGCTCTCGTCGGGCACCACCAGGCCGTGGTCGATGCCGATCACGCGACCGAAGCCGCGGCAGGTTTCGCAGGCACCGAGCGGCGAGTTGAAGGAGAACAGGCTGGGCAGCGGCTCGCCGTAGTGGATGTCGCAGTCGGCGCAGTGGAAGTCGTCCGAGAAGCGCCACACCGCGCTCTCGGCGCCCTCGCCATCGACGGCGCGCACCGCCAGCCGCCCCTGGCCGGTGCGCAGCGCCGCCTCGATCGCCTCGCCGACCCGCGCCGCCTCGGTGTTACCGAAACGAAAGCGGTCCTGCACCACCCACAGCTTGTCGCCCTCGCGGCCATGGATGCGGGTGTAGCCCTGCTGCTCGAGATAGCCGCGGATCTCCTCCTCGGTAAAGTTCGCCGGCACCTCGACCGGAAAGGTCACCAGCAGGCGCGGATCGCCGGCCGCCGCCGTGCGCTCGGTAAGCGCGGCGGCGATACTCTGCGGGGTGTCGCGCTGCACCGCCGCGCCACAGCCGCGGCAATGCAGATGCGCGGTGCGGGCGAAGAGCAGCTTGAAGTGATCGGTCAGCTCGGTCATGGTGCCGACCGTCGAGCGCGAGGTGCGCACCGGGTTGGTCTGGTCGATGGCGATCGCCGGCGGCACGCCCTCGATGCGCGTCACATGCGGCTTGTCCATGCGGTCGAGAAACTGCCGCGCATAGGGCGAGAAGGTCTCGACATAGCGGCGCTGGCCCTCGGCGTAGAGCGTGTCAAAGACCAGTGAAGACTTGCCCGACCCCGACGGCCCGGTGAACACCACCAGCTGCCCGAGCGGGATCTCCAGGTCGAGGTTTTTCAGATTGTTCTGGGTGGCACCGACAATGCGGATGCTGTCGGCGGGCTTGGGGTCGGGCATGGAGGTCTCGGCGGGCGGCGTGAACCTCAAGAGAATACCCAATTGGCGGAAAAGTTCGCGCTCTCTGCGCCGCCGCCGCACCCCAGCCACCGGCGCCGCCGTCGGTGGCACGGCCCATCCCCTACCGGATGGCTGCGTAAGGCACTGAACTCAGTCGAGTTTTCCGATCTCGCCGCCCGCTGACAGTGCCCCAGCCCGGCGGTCCGCACGCTGCCGCCACGGCGGCGCCAGCCGGGCAACCAACAACACGGCGGCCACCCCGGCGGGCCCGAAGGGCTGATCGAACAGCAGCGCCACCACAAAGCCCAACACATAAGCCACCAGCCCGATCACAATCGCCCGCCACAGCGCCGAGCGCCACGACGGCGCCGTGCCAAACACCCGCCAGGCCGGCACAAAGGCCAGCGCGAAGCTGGCCATCACCCCCAGCGAGAGAATCGCCACCCCCACGCTGGCGCCGGCCACCAGGTCGAAGGCCAGGCGGGTGGCCGCATCCGGTGGCCCCAGCGCCGGATGGACGCGCGCGCGCAACATCGCGCGATGAGCGCGCACCAGCACCAGCACGCCGATGCCCAGCACTGCCGCCGACGCGGCCAGATGCCCCCCGCCGGTGAAATACAGTTGCCCGTCGAACACCGCCCCGGCAGCCTGCTCGGCCAGCGGGTGGTTGCTCATCACCGCCACCGCGGCCGCCCAGCCGAGCAGCAGCATCGCCGCATAGGCGCTGTCGCTCGGCCGCTTCAAGCCCCACTTGGCCAGTGCCGCGAGCAGCCCGGCGACCGCCCCGCCGGCCACCACCGGCAGCCCCAGCACTGCCCCGCCGAGTGCGCCGGCCGAGGCCAGCTGCGCCATGCCGAGCACCGCCAGCCATTCGCCGCGCAGGCGCAGGTAGAGGCCCAACACCGGCAGCCAGACGGCCAGCAGCAGGCCGGTGAGGAAGGGAAGGCGGAACAGCGGGTCGAAGATCAGATCGAGGTTCATGAGGGAATTCGGATCACGGTCTGGCGCGCGGCGTCGACCAGGCTGTCGTCATGCGTCACCAGCACCACCGCCTGTCCGACCGGCGGCGTGTGCAGCCAAGCGCGCAGCGCCGCCAGCCCACGCGCGTCGAGATTGTTGCCCGGTTCGTCGAGGCACAGCACATCAAAGGGCGCGGCGGCGATCGACCAGAAGCGCAGGTATTGCAGCTGGCCGCCCGAGAGGCGGTCGAGCCGGGCGTCCAGACAGTCGGCCAACCAGGGCGGCAGGCCGTCGGCGGACGCCCCGGTGAGCGCCAGCAACTCGCGACCGCACAGCGGCAGCTCGGCCTGGCCCTCGGCGGCCTGCGCCAGATGGCCGAGGCGCAGGCCGGGCGCCTGCCACAGCTGCCCGGCCAGGCGCAGCCGCGGCTCGCCGAGCGCGCGCAGCACGGTGCTCTTGCCGGCACCGTTGGGCCCGAGCAGCGTGGTGACCCGGCCGGCCACCAGCTGCAGGTCCAGGCCCTGCAGCAGCGGCCGCTCGTAGCCGACGCCCAGCCCCTGCGCCCGCAGCAGTACGCTGCCCGGCGGCCTCACCGCCTGAGCGCCAGCAGATGGTCGATCATGCCGTCGAACCAGGCGTTCAACCCGGTCTCGTCCGCCGACTGCTCGACGCTGATCGGCAGGCGCAGCAGCGGGATGTTGCTCTGCTCCGCCAGCCACTGCCCCGGCCCCTCCGGCGCATAAGGTGGGCGCACGATGGCCAGCACCCGCTGGCCGGCCAGCGCATCGCGCAGCGCCGCCAGATGCGCCGAACCCGGCGCCACGCCGGGCTTGGGCTCAAGCGTGCCGGCCCGGGTCAGCCCCAGCCAGTGGGTGAAGTAGGGATAGGCGGTGTGGTGCACCACGATGGCCTGGCCACGCAGCGGCGCGGCGCGTGCCTGCCAGCGGTCGATGGCTGCCTGCCAGCGCGTGCGGAAGGCCGACCAATTGGCGTCATAGACCGCCGCCTGCGCCGGATCCAGCGCCGCCATGCGCGCCTGCAGCGCCGCGCCGACCGTCAGCAACAGGCGCGGGTCGAGGCCGATATGCGGATTGCCGGCCGGGTGCACATCGCCGTCGGCGCGGTCCACCCGCACCGGCACCTCGAGCAGCGCCACCTGTGCGGCGGCCTCGAAGTAGCCCGGCTGGCCGGGCTGGATGGCGCGATTGCCGGCGGCCGAGAGCACCGCCGGCAGCCAGCCGATCTCCAGCTCCGCGCCGTTGGCCACCACCAGGTCGGCCTGCCGCGCGCGGGCGATCAGCGAGGGCCGGGCCTCGATGTGGTGCGGGTCCTGCCGCGCATGGGTGGCAACGAACACCCTCACCGCGTCGCCGCCGATGACGCGTGCCAGCGCGCCCCATTCGGGGAGCGTGGCGAAGACGTTGAGCCCGGCGCGGGCCGGGCCAGCCAGGCCCAGGCACAGCAGGGCGAGAAGAAGCGTCCGTATCATCGTCGGCCCCTCAGAAGCTGTGTGCGCCATGCGCACCCAGGCTCATCACGTATTGCAGCCACAGCTGGTTGTCGGTCTCGCCGGCCATCGACTGGTCGCGGGCCAGTTGCAGACGCAGGCGGGAGAACTCGCTCGGGCTCCAGTCCACCATCACACTGTTGCGCTTGGGGGTGTGGTTCTCGCGCGCGATGTTGGCGTTGTTGTCGCCATAGTCGCGGGTGCCCGGATCCAGCCGGTCATGGCGCAAGCCAACGCGCCATTGCGGGTGAAACTTGTACACCGCTTGGGCATACCAGCCGCGCTGACGGGTGCGGTAGTCGCTGTCGACCGCCGTCGCGCAGGCGCTGCCGGCCTCGCCCTCGCAGCTCAGGTCGCCGTCTTCGCGGCGTTGGAAGAATTCTGCCTGCAGGGTCAGCGCGCGCGCGCCGGCGTTGCCGTCGGGCGCCCATTTCCACACCGCATCGGCGATCCACATCCGGCTGCGGCCGGTGAAGTCGCCCGTCACCTCCTCGCCACCAACATCCTCGAAGTGCGAGTGGCGGTCGGCGGCGCGCGCATTCAGGTAAGACAGCCCGGCGCGCCAGCTGTGGCTGGTGCCGACGTCGCCGCCGAGGTGGGCGAAGATGGCGCTGCTGCCGATGCCGTTCACATCGCGGTCGGTACCGGGAAACTTGGCCCCGCGGCCGATCTCGACGCCGACTTCGGCGAACAGGTCGGTGGGCAGCACCCACTTGAGCTGCAGGCCGTCGTTGCCGTAGTTGGCATGCTCGCCGAACAGCGCGGTGTACATCAGCGGCGCGTCGGCAAAGTCCCAGGCATGGGCATGCTGGGCATTGAGGTAGCCGATCTCGGACAGGAAGCGGCCGCCACGCAGCGACAGGCCGTGGCCCAGGCCGGTGGTCTGGAACCAGGCTTCTTCCACCTCGACTTCGCCGTCGACGATGCCGAAGTTCACCAGGCCGCGGTAGTGGCTGTCGATGTTGGCGGCCAGCACCAGTTCGGTGTGGTCGAGCGAGAAGCCGCGCTCGCCGCCGTGTTCGTGGTCGTCGTGGTCGGCGAGGGCGGCGAAGCCGCTGATGTGACGCTCGTCGATGTCCTTCATGCGACGGTACTGGCCTTGCAGGGTCAGCGAGATCTCGGGGTTGAAGCCGCGCGGCCCTTCGCCAGCCGCGGTCGGTGCGGAAGCCAGGGCGGCCTGGCGGGCGAGGCGGCGCTCCAGTTCGGCCAGCCGTTGTTCGTAGCTGTCGCGCAGGGCGCGCACCTGGGCGCGCAGGTCATCGAGTTCGGCATCGCTGGCCGCCAGGGACGGAACTGCGACGAGGCTGAGGGCGAGCGCCAGCGGTGCGCTCGGGAAGTGTTTGAAAACCATGAAATCTGACTCCAATCGGGATGCCGCGCGCCGGATCACGGGCGCACGGGAACTCGCCCGGCGCGCGCAGGGGCGCGGCGGGCAGGGGGATTCATCAGTGAAATGGCGTCAGATGGCGGGCGGTGAGCGGGCGCGCTGGCGTTCGCGCGGGCGGGGTGTGGTGCCGCGCCAGTGATGGCCGGCGCGGTCCACGCCGGGTGCCGCGACCGTCAGCCCGCGGGCCGGCGTGACGAGCAGATCGGCGAACGCCGCGGTGGCGACACAGTCGAGGCAGAGCAGGTCCTCGGCGTGATGCGAGCCCTCGCCGACGGCATCGGCGGCGGTGGTCGAGGTGACATGCGTCGTCAGGTGGCTCAGCGGATGGACCCGGCCCTCGAACAGGGCCAGACACACGCACACCGCCAGCAGCGTGGCGATGAACGGGCCGAGACGGTGGACGCGACGCATCGAAACCCGCTCAGTCGCCGGTGTAGGGTTCGACCTTGACCGCCGCAATGCGATAACCCGCATCGCCCAGATCGGTCTTCGACGCGGCGAGGCGCATCGTGCCACTAACCCACACTGCGCCCATGTCGGGGCCGACCGGCACGGGCTGGTCGGGAATCACATGCACCACCTGGTTGGCCGGCGGCGGCGGCACATGCACGCAGGCGCCGAAGTAGGGCACCAGCAGGAACTCGCGGATGTGCTTGTCGTCGCCCTCCAGACGCACGAGGAAGCCGGCCATGCGGATCTTCTGGCCGTTGAGCGCCGGCACCACCGGCGCCTGCTCCCAGGCCTGCTTGATCTTGGCCATCACCTCCATGGCGCGCGGGTCATTGTCTTTCAGGCTGTCCATGTCGAGCTGTTTGAAGATCGCGTTGGGGTCCCAATCGGCCGGCATGAGGTCGTCAAAGGTGATGGTTCGGAAGCTGCCGACGGGCGGAACCGCGGGCTTGGCGAGGCGGTCGCCGACGGCATAGTCCTTTTTGGCGGTGTTTTGCGCATCGGCAGTCGACACCCCAAACCACACCGAGACGGCGACCAGGGGAAGGAGAATCAGGGCGAGGAAAATACGTCGAGTCATGACAGTCTCACATGCGAACGGTCATGCCGTCCGCGAGGGAATAGCGATAAGCGCGCCAGGCGGGGATCACACTGGCCAGCAGCGCGGCGGCCACCACACCGACCAGCCACACCAGTTCGCTCTGATCCACGAAACGGGGCACAAGTTGCACACCATGCTCGGCCATCAGCCATGGCGCAATACCGGCACTGAGCGCCCACAGGCACGCCACCCCCAGCACGCAGCCGGCCACTGCCAGCAGCACGCTCTCGGTCATCAAGAGCACAAACACATCACCCGGCCCGGCGCCCAGCGCGCGCAGAATGGCCAGCTCGCGCCGCCGCGCCGACAGGCTGCTGACCAGCGTCGCCACCAAGCCGGCCAGCCCGACCGCGACCACGAAGGCCGACACCGCCAGCAACACCCGCTCGACCACGCCGACCACGCGCCACAACTCATCAAGCGTCACGCCGGGCAGGATGGCGAGCAGCGGCTCGCCGTCCGAGGTGTTAATTTCGCGCTGCACCCGGAACACGGTCGAGCGCCGCTCCAGTCCAATCAACGCGGCGGTGACGCGCTTGGGGCTGAGGTCGAACTTGCCCACAAACTGCGCCGGAATCTCCACGCCAGGGATACGACTGCCGCCCTGCCAGTCGAGATGAATCGCCTCGATCGCCGCCAGACCAACCAGCACCGAGCGGTCCACCGGGGTACCCGTGCGCGCCAGCACGCCGGTCACGGTAAAGGGTTTGTCGCCATGCTCGGCCGCCGCAAACTCGCCCGCACCATGGCTGAGCACGATCTTCGCCCCCGGCGCATAGCCCAGGCTCGCGGCCACCTCGGCGCCCACCACGGCGTCGAACACGCCGTCGAAGGCCCGCCCGGCGGAAAAGCGCAGCGGCTGGCGGTTGCCGGTCTGCACATGGGCGAAGAAATCGGCTGTGGTGCCGACCACCCGAAAGCCGCGATGCGAATCACCCAGCGACAGCGGCACCAGCCAGGCCACATCCTTGTGGCTGCGCAAGGCGTCGATGCGCGACCAGCTCACATCATGGGTCGCGTCGCCAATATGAAAGACCGAGTACAGCAGCAACTGCACCGCGCCACTGCGCGCGCCGACGATCAGGTCGGTGCCCGACAAGGTGTTGGCAAAGCTGGCACGGGCATCGTTGCGCAGGCGCTCGACCCCCAGCAGCAAAGACACGCTGAGCGCGATGGCAACCACGGTCAGCACCGTGGCCAGGCCACGGTTGCGGATACTGGCGACAGTCAGATGCCACAGCGGCAGCCTCATACCATCGCCTCCGCCGCGACGTTCAACTCGGCCAACGCCTCGCTGCGGTCGAAGCGCTCGGCCAGCCGCAGGTCATGGCTGACAAACAGCAGGCTCGCGCCCACCGACGCACACTCACCGAGCAGCAGATCGAGAAAGGCCGCTTGCCGAGCGGCATCCAGCGCCGAGGTGGGCTCATCGGCAATGATCAGCGACGGAGCGCCGATCAGCGCCCGCGCCGCGGCCACGCGCTGCTGCTGACCGACGCTTAGCTCGGCTGCCGGTCGCTTGAGGAGATCCGCCGGCAAATCCAGATGCCCCGCCAGACGCGCCACGGCGTCATCCACATTGCCGGCCCGCTGCGCACGGGAGGGCGAAAACCGGCACGGCAAGGCAATGTTGTCCGCCGCCGACAAATAGGGAATCAGGTTGAACTGCTGAAAGATGAATCCGATGTGATCGGCCCGAAAGCGGTCGCGTTGCGGCCCGGACAGCGCCGACAAATCGGTGCCCAGCACCTGCAGCGTGCCGGCGTCAGCGCGCAACACTCCGCCAATCAGCGATAAGAGCGTGGTCTTGCCACTGCCACTGGGCCCATGCAGAAACAGCCGCTCACCCGCCACCAACGTGAAGTCGGCGATGTCGAGACAGTCCCGCGCCGCGCCCGGCCAGCGAAAACGCAGCCCGCTCAGCGCAACCGCCGGGTGACTCACCGTGCCGCCGGGAGCAACCATGTCGCCTGCGCAGGACGCAACACGACCTTGCCCTGGCCGGCCGCCGTAGCGGCCTCGGCATCCAGGCGCTTCAGTCGCGGAAACGCCTTGAACAGACCGACCGTGACCTGCGTCAGCGCGGCCGGATGCGCACAGTCGAATACATATTCCGCTTCCGCGTCGGAATGCCCGGAGTGGTCATCCGCGTGCGCTGCGTGCTTGTCGCCAGGCTCACCAAAGGGCAGCTCAATGTCGACCGATGTCCGTGTGCAAGCGGCCGCAGCGGGCAAGTCCACCGCCTGCACCGCGCCCTCCAGCGTCACGCGGGCCTGCGTCAGCGCCTTTTTCTGCGCCTCGGTGCGGGGCGCGTGTTCAAAGCCCACAAGGCTGTCGAGCGGGCTGTCGAAACCGAGGGTGACTGTGGTGTTGTCCTGCACCAGGCTCAAACGGGCCACGCCGTGTTCATGGGCGCCACCGGCGGCGCTCGCCCCCAGCGAGAAAGCCATCAGGCACAGGCCACTGAGCATTTGCCGTGTTGTCATTGAATCCGTCATCCATTCGAAGTGATCAGGCAGGCTCCACCCGTCGGTGGGGTGCCTTTGACTGGCACAAATGCTACTATGTTGCAAAACCACCTGCAACTGACTTGCAACACTATGTCGACTCACACTCATCTCAGTGCTGCCGAATCGCTGATCACCGCCCAGGGCGGGCGCGTCACCCGCACCCGTGTGGCCGTGCTCGAGATCCTACTCGCCGCAGACCAGTCGCTGACCCATGACGAAATCGGCCTTGCGCTGGCCGAACAGGGCATCAAGCACGACCGCGTCACACTGTATCGCACGCTCGACTGGCTGGTGGAATCGGGTGTGGCGCACAAGATGGCCGGTGATGACCGCGCGCGGCGCTTTGGCGTGGCCGCCTCCGGCCCGCATGAGCATGCGCACTTTCATTGCGACCGCTGCGGCAAGGTGGTGTGCCTGGAAGGGCTGCAGCCGGCGGTGGCGGTGAATCTGCCCGGTGGTTACCAACTGGATCGGGCCGAACTGGTGCTGCATGGCGCCTGCCCGACCTGTGGCAAGGGCGCCTGAGCGCCTCGCCGACGCCTTGATTTAAACGCAACATTGTTGCAGTATAAACCCTGATTTTGTCGAACTGGTTGCATTCATGCCTTTGCACGTCCGCCCCTTTCATTCCTTGCTGACTCTCGGTGTCGGCGCTCGGCTCGCCATTGCCGCGGCCGCGGCGGCCGTGCTGTGGACAGTCATGGCCTGGGCGCTGCTGTGAGCGCGGTGGCCCTGACGCTTACCGGTGTGAGCGCCGGCTATGGTGGCCAGACCACCGTCTCCGATGTGTCGCTGGCGGTGCCGGCCGGCGCACGCGTGGCCGTCATCGGGGCCAACGGCGCGGGCAAGTCGACCCTGCTGCGTACCATCGCCGGTGAATTGCCGCTGATGGCCGGCCAGATGCGGCGCTGCGAAACCTGCGCACGCATGGGTTACCTGCCACAAGCGGCAACCGTGGACCGACGCTTTCCGATCAGCGTGTATGAATTTGTGGCCATGGGTGCCTGGCAGCGCATGGGCGTGTTCCGGCGCATGAGCCCGGCGGTGCGCCAATCGATTGCCAATGCACTCGAACGCACCGGCCTGAGCGCCTTGTCGCGACGCCCGATCGGCGAACTCTCGGGTGGCCAGTTACAACGTGCCCGGTTTGCGCGTTTGATTCTGCAAGACGCAGCCATGCTTCTGCTCGATGAACCCTTTGCCGGCGTCGATCGTCCGACGCGCGAAGCGCTGATGACCCTGGTCGATAGCTGGCATGCCGAAGGCCGCACGACCTTGGTGGTTTTGCACGATGTCGAACTGGTGCGCCAGCGTTTCGAGCTGTGCCTGACCGTCGATGATAGTCATGCCCAGCTCACCCCCACCGTCGAACTGTTGACCCTGCGCCCCACCCCGGCCGACGGCAAAAGCACGCGCCACGACTTTCTGCGGAACGCCCTACGCGCATGAACTGGCTGATCCAACCCTTTGAATTCGAGTTCATGCGCGGCGCCCTGGCCGCCTGCGTGGCCTTGTCGCTGGGCGCGGCGCCGATTGGCGTCTTCATGCTGCTGCGCCGGATGAGCCTGATGGGCGACGCGATCTCGCACGCGATTTTGCCCGGTGCGGCAATCGGCTATCTGGTGGCCGGCATGTCCCTGGGCGCCATGACGCTGGGCGGCATCATGGCCGGCGTCGCGGTGGCGCTGGCCGCGGGTGCGGTGGCGCGGCGTTCGGCATTGCGCGAGGACGCCAGTCTGGCGGCGTTCTACCTGATTTCCTTGGCCATCGGCGTGTTGCTGGTATCGCTGCGCAGCCGCAACGTCGACTTGCTGCATGTGCTATTTGGCTCGGTACTCTCGCTTGACGCAGACACGTTGATGCTGATCGCCGGCATTGCGACCGTATCGCTCTTCGGTCTGGCGCTGCTGTACCGACCGCTGGTCATTGAATGTGCCGATCCGGCCTTTCTGCGGCAGGCGGGCGGCCCGGGTGCGATCGCGCACATGGGCTTCCTGCTGCTGGCGGTGCTGAACCTCGTGGCGGGCTTTCATGCCCTCGGCACGCTGATGGCGGTCGGCATCATGGTCTTGCCCGCTGCTGCCGCCCGCCTCATTTCCGATCGGCTGGACGCCATGCTCGCCCTGGCAGTCGCCTTTGCGCTGGCTGGTAGCCTGGGCGGCCTGCTCTTGAGCTATCACATCGATGTGCCTGCCGGCCCCTCTGTGGTGATGTCGCTGGGCCTTATCTACCTGCTGGTGTTGATGGCCAGCGCACTGCGGCCTCGCCGCCACTGGCATACGGGAGAAGCCACCGGATGATGCACCGCCTGTTTATGATGAGTCTGCTGTGTGTGCTGAGCGCGAGTACGCTGGCTGAGACGGCACCGATCCGTGTGCTCGCTACCTTCAGTATTCTGGCGGATCTAGCCCATGAAGTTGGTGGTGATCGGGTGGTGGTAAGCAGTCTCGTCGGCCCCGATCAGGATGCCCACGGCTTCGACCCGCGGGCGTCGGATATCCGCCGGATGAGCCAGACTGATCTGGTGATCGCCAATGGTCTTGGCTTTGATCCGTGGATTGCACGCATGGTGGCCGCGGCTCGATACAAAGGGCGTGTACTGACGGTGTCGGACGGCATCACGCCGCTGATGGCCGATGCCCATGATGATCACGATGACGAACCATCAGGCTCGCATGCACATGCCGCTCACGGCGCGGCCGACCCGCATGCCTGGCTCGATATCAATCACGCCAAGCACTATGTTGGGGCGATTGCTGCAACACTCGGTACACTCGATCCGGCCGGTGCTTCGCACTACGCCGATCGGGCAACGGCCTACAACGCGCAACTCGACGCCCTCGATGCCGAGCTACGCCGCCGGTTTTCTGCGCTACCAGCACATCGGCGCACGGTGGTCACGCCACACGATGCCTTCGGCTATTTTGCCCACGCGTATGACCTGCACTTTGTCGCCCCGGCCGGGCTGTCAAACGAAGCATCACCGTCGGCGGCAAACCTGGCAGCCTTAATCGACCAGCTACGCCAATTGAAGGTGCCAGTGGTGTTTTTCGAATCTTTTGCAGATGAACGTCTGATCGAACGTATTCGCCAGGCCACGGGCGCACGCCGTGGTGGTCTGCTCTATGCCGACGCCCTGGCCAAAACAGGACCGGCCAGCACCTACCTGGGTTTGATGCAGCACAACGCCGAGACATTGATCACGGGTCTGGGCGCCCCCTGAACCACCTCAACCGTGAATTGCCCGCTCCAGCGATTGACGCGCCTGGGGCGCGCACATCACGACCAAAACATGGCCCGCCGACACCACGACGTCCGGCCCCGGATTGAAATCGAATCGTCCGTGTTCACGTATGCCCAGCAACACCACGTTCAATCCGGCCAAATCGAGTTGTCGAACAGTCGTGGGCGCAAAACCTGCCGGCAGGGCGATATCTTCGAGCCGATGCACGGCATCTGAACGCAGCATGTCGTCCATGAGGCTGAGTGCGCCAGGCCGTAACATGGCCGAGGCGATACGCAACCCGCCAGTGAAGTCGGGCGAGATCACTACATCAGCGCCTGCCTTGCGCAATTTAAGACTGTTGCGTACCTCCATGCATCGTGCCACCACCCTGACCGCCGGATTGAGCTGCTTGGCGGTGAGCGCGATCATCATGTTGCGGCTGTCATCATCGGTCACCGCAAACACACCGGCTGCATTCTTGATATTGGCGGCGAGCACGATATCGTCATCGCTGGCATCGCCGACCAGATACAGCAGATCCGACTGGCGCTCACGCGCCGCCACCAAACGCTCCTCATCCATATCGATGGCCACATACGGCCGGTGCGTGGCATCGAGCTCTTCAGCAATATTGCGACCGACGCGACCAAACCCGCAGATCAGGTAATGCGCCTTGAGCTTGCTGATTTGCTTTTCCATGCGTCGTCTCCGCAGCGTTACGTCCAGATCGCCTTCGAGAAAAAACACCGACAAGGTGGTGAACATGAAGGTCACCGCGCCGAAACCGACCAGGGAAATCACCCCGGTGAACATCCGGTCCCACACCCCTACGATCGGCACGACCTCGTTGTAACCCACGGTCGAGAGCGTGATCAGTGTCATGTAAACGGCGTCTGACCAGCTTGTCGATTCACCCCCAATGACCAGAAATCCGATGGTGCCGATCAGCAACATCAGCACCAGCACCAATCCCGCCGCCACAATACGGCTCCGAATGCGGTCTAGTACACGGCTGCGGCTGACGCGTCGCGGTGTCGATTGTGATGTGCGATTACGCTGAAAGAAACCGATGAGAGACACGCTAGGCCAGAACCCCGGAGATACATCGATTGCGACAGCATAAACGGCCGCTGAATCCGGAACAATCGCTCAAGCGCAGCGGCGCCGCCAGGCACCAAGCACCATGGCCAGACCGATGCCCAAGGCATCGGCCAGCCAGTCGGCGGCATCGCCCATGCGATAGGCAGTAAAGGACTGCGCCACTTCAATCAGACCGCCATAGGCCAGCAGACCGATCACCAGCATCGCCGTTCGCCCCGGCCAGGCCAGGCTGGCCAGCACGCCCAACGCAAAAAAAGCCAGCACATGCTCAAGTTTGTCTTGCCAGGAAAACACCATGTGCCCGGCTGGGACGGGCACCAATGACAAGACCAGCACCGCCACCAGCGCTGCCCAGAAAAAGAGTCGGAGCACCGCCGGTGTCATGCTGATATCAGACCGTCGGTGTGGCCAGCTCACCACCCAGAATACCAATGACCGCGGGAATCAACTGCCGCAGCTCGCCGGTCATCAACGCGAAATGGGCATCAAACAACTCGGCCGCATCTTCGCTGGCGGCGCTGGCTTCTTCCTGCACCACATCAAGAAACTGCAGACGCTTGATCTCGCCCTTGTCGGTCAGCAGCAGGGACACCCGGTCATTCCAGGTCAGCGCCAGCTTGGTGGGCAGCTTGCCTTCCTGCAAGTGGGTTTTAATGTCATCACCGTCGAGACTGTGACGCACATAACGCACCGCGGCCTTGTCTTCGGTGATCGACTTGAGTTCGCAATCCATGTCGATGGTGAAATTGCCCGGCACATCCCCACCAGCAAGCCAGTCACTCATCGCCGAGACCGGACTCAACTCGGTGCGCACCAGAGTCAGCGGGAAGTTGTCGAGGCTCTGACGCAGCGCTTCGAGAATATCCTCTGCGCGGGTCACGCTGGCGACATCTACGGCCAGCCAGCCATCCTGCGGATCGATCCAGGCATACACCTTGCGCCGACGCGTAAAGGCTCGCGGCATGAACTCCTGGGTCACCTGATCGCGCAGATCTTTCATCTGCTTTCGGCCGGGCTTGAAGCCTTGCTCCAGCTCGATACGTGCGGCGCGCTCATCGGCCTCCTGCTTGACCACCGACGAGGGCAGCAAACGGTGCTCAATGCCCAGCGCGATCAGCCACTGACCACCCACGGCATGCACCAGCGGGCCATCGGCCACCGGCGGCAACCAACCGCGGGATTCCGGGTCTTGCGAGCCGCAGGGCGTGAAGGCGCGTCGGGCGAGCTGGTCTTCGAGTTGGTCGATGCGCATATCCCAGCGCACCGGCAGACGATATAACTGCAAGTTACGAAACCACATGAGGCAGGATTCTCTTCTGAAACTATTCGGTTCGGGTGGACTCGGCAATCATGCGCACCACCTTGACCGTGTCCACATCGGACTGATGGTAGGCAGAACGCATATAGTCGGCGTACTTGGCGTCTTCGCCGGCGGTTTCCGACAAGCTCGTCCGATAGATAAAACGCAAAAACAACGCCGCGCCGTCGGGCTCGGGTTGCTCAACGGTGATGGTCAGCCGACCACCGGGGTGCTCGGCCGTGGCGGCCGACTCGAAACAAATCCAGTCCATCGCCTGCCAACGCACTGCATCGAAAATCTGCAGTTTGCCAAAACTCAAGCGACGCGTCAGTGCCGTGTCGCTGCGGGTCAACACCTCGCTGGTATCCAGTCCCGGCAGGAAAGGACGCGGATCTTCGGCTCGGCACAGCAAACCAAACCACACTTCTTCACGGGTCAGATCCGGGACGGCAGGGTCGTCGAGAAGATTGACCTCGACCAGATGTTCGAACTCCAAAACACCAGCTCCAATCGATTGAGGCGGGAGTGTAGCGTAAAGCGCTAAGCGATTCGGTAAACTGTCGCCATGCAAATCGCTCGCCTCCTTCAAACCCAGGGTTTCGGCAGTCGCAAAGAATGTCGCCTGCTGGTCAGCGCCGGCCTGGTCACCGTCAACGGTGCGCTCATCAAAAACCCTAATGCCGAGGTCGATCCGGCCGGTCTGGTATTCACCGTGGAGGACGAGGAATGGACCTACCACGAGAAAGCCTATCTGATGCTCTACAAGCCTGAAGGCTTCGAGTGCAGCCGGGTGCCCAAGCACCACCCCTCGGTGTTCAACCTGCTGCCGCCTCAGTTGGGCGAACGCGGTGTGCAAACCATCGGCCGACTCGACCAGGACACTACCGGCCTGATCCTGCTCTCGGACGACGGGCAGTTCATCCATGTGTGGAGCTCAGGCAAGAAACAGACGCCCAAACGCTACCGGGTAACGCTCAAACATGGCTACACACCGGAACTGCTGGCCGCGCTGCGCGCCGGGGTGGAGCTGGTCGATGAACCCGGTGAGCTGGTCGCCGCCGTTTCCGTCGAAGCCATTGATACTCACACGATCTGGATGACCATCACCCAGGGCAAGTATCACCAGGTCAAACGCATGGTCGCGGCGGCGGGGAACCGGGTCGAGGCCTTGCATCGCGATCGCATCGGCGGTTTTGATTTGCCCACCGTACTGGAACCGGGCGATTGGGCCTGGCTTACCGAGACCCATATCGCAGCCTTGGCCGACTTTCCCGATTTCGGCTGATCAGACGACCGTTCCGGGCGATCGTCCTGATTGCCCCGTCACTTCCCCGCTGCAAGCGCCACCGTTGTTTTCCTGCAAGCCAGAAACCCTTCCAGCTTCACTGTCATTCATGGCCTGTGAATGATTGCGCGCCGAAAAGCGTCTGTCTGAGCTTTCGCCCTTGAATCGAGGCGCCATCGTATCGGAAAAACCGGAGGAATTGTGGGTTTTGTAAATCAAAAAAACACCCCAGTGTTTTTGGTCATGGCTTTTGTCTACAGGGGTGTTAACTGTTTTATTTATATAAATAACAATAATGTATACGCTCGGCACTTTTCTGTGGAAAGGTGTTTTTTTATTATTTATTTCAGTGACTTACGTCAATGATAAACTTGGTGATAAGCCAGCGTCTGCGGTGTGGACGGATTGTTCATGGTTTTCGAGGCAGTGCCAAAATCGCGGCTTGTCCACAATTCATCCCATGGCTGTCAGGCCAGTTGTGTACATTTGCGTGATTGTTGGGAGCGTCGCGAAATGCAGTGGGATATTTTTTGCCGGGTTGTGGATAACTTTGGGGATATCGGTGTTTCATGGCGTCTGGCGCGTGCCTTGGCGCAGCATTCTGAACACCATGTGCGGCTGTTTGTGGATGATTGGAAAACCTTGTGCCGATTGTTGCCAACAGCGCCAGTGAAGCCGGTGCCGTTCATCGTATCGGGGGTTGCGGTGCAGCCTTGGGGGCTTGCCGAGCGTTCGCCAAGCGTCGCTGCATGCGTGATCGAGGCGTTTGCCTGCGAGTTGCCACCGGCCTATCTAGCGGCCATGCGCATTGCGACACCACCACCGGTGTGGATCAATCTTGAGTACCTGAGTGCAGAAGACTGGATCGAAGAGTGTCATGGTCTGCCTTCGCCAGATCCGGCCACAGGCTTGCCAAAAACTTTTTTTTTCCCGGGCTTTACGGCGCGCAGCGGTGGATTGATACGCGAGCCCGAGGTGTTGGCGCGGCGCGATGCTGCACAAGCGCCGGACGGACGGCGCAACTGGTTGGCAGACTATGGTTGTGCGGAGGTGTCGGCATCGGCACAGTGGATGTCCCTGTTTGCCTACGACAATCCGCAGCTGGCCCATCGTTTGAGGGATTGGCAAGTCAGCGATACGCCTATCGTATTGTGGGTGCCGGAAGGCACGGCTCTGCGTGGCCTGGCGCATTGGCTAGGGGCGTCTCTGGCCGAGGGGGATTGTCGGCAGTACGGAGCGCTGACGGTGTGTGCCTTGCCGTTCTTGCCCATGGATGAGTACGACCGCCTGCTGGCCGTGTGCGATGTAAATTTCGTGCGCGGCGAAGATTCCTTTGTTAGAGCGCAATGGGCCGCACGGCCGTTTGTCTGGCAGGCTTATCCACAAGCCGATGCGGTACATGTAGAGAAAATGAACGCGTTTTTGTGTCGCTATCTGCAAACGGTAGATGCTGCAACGGCAGCCGTTGTCGAGGCGATGTGGCGAGACTGGAATGGTGCGGGCACGCAGGAAGACGCCTGGGTGGGTTTCCAGGCCGCACTGCCGGTGCTTCGCCGACACGCGCGGCAATGGTGTGATCAGCTCGCGGCGACGGACGGTCTGGTCGACAGGCTGGTGAAAATGGTTCAACCCGACGTAAAATAGTCGGTTTTAAATGACGAGCAGCCTCGCTGCTGTCCGAAGACCCTCAGGTATACGCGATGAAAACTGCTCAGGAACTGCGCTCCGGTAACGTGATCATGGTGGGCGGCAACGCGCTCGTCGTGCAAAAAACCGAATACAACAAGTCTGGCCGCAACTCTGCGGTCGTGAAAATGAAGCTGAAGAACCTGCTGACCGCAGCGCCTTCGGAGTCGGTGTACAAGGCCGACGACAAGTTCGAAGTCGTTCAGCTCGAGCGCAAGGAAGTGACTTACTCCTACTTTGCCGACCCGATGTACGTGTTCATGGACGCTGACTACGAGCAGTACGAAGTCGAAGCCGACAACATGACTGACGCGCTCAAGTACCTCGAAGACGGCCTGGCCTGCGAAGTGGTGTTTTATAACGGCAAGGCGATCTCGGTGGATCTGCCCAACTCGGTGGTGCGTGAAGTCACCTACACCGAACCCGCTGTCAAGGGCGATACCTCGGGCAAGGTGCTCAAGCCGGCCAAGATCGCGACGGGCTTCGAGCTGATGGTGCCGGCCTTTGTCGAGATCGGTGACAAGATCGAAATCGATACCCGCACCGACGAGTACAAAAACCGCGTCAAGTAAGCGTGGACAGGTAATGGACGTCGAGGCCCGCGAGGGCCTCGTGTCATTTCAGGGCTGGATTGATTTCAAAAGGTGTCGACGGTCATGGCTGGCCGTTCGTCCGGGGCGAGCTGTGGGACAATCCATGTATTGATCGACCAATTCAAGTCGACGGGCTGGAGACAAGTGATGGGCCGGGTGCCCCTGCTGTATGTGTTGTTGAGTGGAAGTGTGTTGGTCGGGTGTGACCCGGCACCGACGACCGAGCCCGCCTCTGCGCCGGTCGAAGAGCAGACAGACCCCGCCTTGCGGGATGCTGGTGTGGCGGCACGAGAGGCCCTCGAAAAAGCCGGCGAAGCACTGAAAAGACTGGGAGAAGTGGCCACCGGTACAGCCGATGAAGCCACTCCTGCGCCCCCGGTGATGGAGCAGCCTGCCGCGCCGGTTGAAGATCGTAGCCTGGTGCCGATCGATCTGGCCGGCGATGGGCCCATCGAGGAGATTCGCGATTCCGGCGCCGCTACGTCGGAAGCGGCTGCGCGTTTCCTTGATGCCACCCGCAAGGCGGCCGCCAAGGTCAAGGAAGCGGGCAAGGATGTCGTCGAGGCGATTCGCGATGATCGCTCCGCGGATGCCCCTGGCGATGCCGTCAAGTAAGGCATTCACCTGATCGTGACAAAGTCCGCTGATGTCGCACTCGCTGGTACAGAGCGCCGCAACTGGCGCGATGTGCTGCTGAACCGTCGGATGCTGGTGTGCATCTTCACCGGTTTTGCCTCCGGTTTGCCGCTCTACCTGCTACTCAACCTGATCCCGGCCTGGCTGAAAACGGAAGGCCTGTCGCTGAAAGCCATCGGTGCCTTCGCGCTGATCCAGTTTCCCTACACCTGGAAATTCCTCTGGGCGCCGCTGCTCGATCGTTTCGGCATCCTGCCCTTTCTGGGCAGACGACGCAGCTGGATGCTGGTGACGCAGCTCGGTTTGCTGGCCTCGATCGCCTGGCTGGGCCGCTTGTCACCGACCGAACAACTTACCTTGGTAGTTGCCCTCACTGCCGTGATCGCGTTGTGCTCCGCCACACTCGATATCGCGCTGGACGCCTTTCGCCGTGACATCCTCGCCGATGAAGAGCTCGGTCTGGGCAATGCCATCCATGTGAACGCTTATCGTATTTCGGGACTGGTGCCCGGTTCGCTGTCCTTGATTCTGGCCGATCACCTGCCCTGGTCGCAGGTCTTTCTGATCACCGCCGCCTTCATGCTGCCCGGCATGATCATGACCGTGATGGTGCGCGAACCGATGTCCGCCATTGGCCGACCACGCACTCTGCGCGATGCGGTGATCGAGCCCTTTCATGAGTTTTTCAGCCGTCACGGCGTGCGATCGGCGCTGTGGGTACTGGTCTTCATTTTCTTGTACAAACTCGGTGATTCGCTGTGCACCGCCCTGGCCACGCCCTTCTATCTCGATATGGGCTACAGCAAGACCGAGATCGGTGTCATCGCCAAAAACGCCGGCTTGTGGCCGATGGTGATCGGCGGCATTCTCGGCGGCATCTGGATGGTCAAGATCGGTATCAACCGGGCGCTGTGGCTATTTGGCGTGGTGCAGATCGTCACCATTCTCGGTTTCGTTTGGCTGGCCTGGCTGGGCCCGGCGCCCTCGGATGCGTCGCGCTTGGTGGTGCTGGCCACCGTGATCGCCGGGGAGGCAGTTGGCGCTGGTCTGGGCACCACCGCCTTTGTCGCCTTCATGGCGCGCACCACCCACCCGGCCTACTCAGCCACCCAGCTGGCCTTGTTCACCAGCCTGATGGCGGTGCCACGCACCTTCATCAATGCCTCGGCGGGTTGGCTGGTCGAGGGCATGGGCTGGCTCAATTTCTTCTTGCTGTGCTTCCTGCTAGCGATCCCTGGCATGCTGCTGTTGTTCAAGGTGGCGCCATGGCATGCGGGACCCGAAGCCGCTTTGGGGACCAAACCGTGAGTGCCGCCCATCCGCTGGTCATGGCGGCAAAAACCTTGTCGGCGCAGGTGGCTGCCCTGCGGTTTTCACCGCCGGTGTCCCATGTGTACAACCCGCTCGACTATGCCTGGCCGGTACATGAAGCCTATCTGCGCCGCTACGGCAGCGGTCGGAAAAAGGTTGTGCTGATGGGCATGAACCCCGGCCCCTTCGGCATGGTGCAAACCGGTGTGCCCTTCGGTGAAGTGGCCATGGTGCGCGACTGGATGGGCTTGTCCGGCGAAATCGGACAGCCAGCCATCGAGAACCCGAAGCGCCCGGTTGAAGGCTTTGCGTGCACGCGCTCCGAGGTCAGCGGTCGGCGCCTGTGGGGGCTGTTTCAGGAACGCTTTGGCACGGCAGACGCCTTTTTTGCCGATCATTTCGTGGCCAACTACTGTCCGCTGGCTTTCTTTGATGGCGGGCGCAATCTCACGCCCGATAAATTGCCCGCAGCTGAAATGGCGCCGGTGATGGCCGCCTGTGATGCCCATTTGCGCACGCTGATCGAGGCGCTGTCGCCCGAATGGGTGATCGGCGTTGGTGCCTGGGCGGAGCAGCGCGCGGCCAAGGTCGCTGCCGGCTTGCCGGTGAAGATCGGCCGGGTGCTGCACCCCAGCCCGGCCAGCCCGGCCGCCAATCGTGGCTGGAGCGAGGCGGCGACGCGTCAGTTGCGGGCGCTCGCGGTGTGGGTCGACTGAGATGCTACGGATCGGGGTCGATCTCGGCGGTACCAAGATCGAAGCCATCGCGCTTGATGGGGCTGGTTGTGTGTTGGTGCGCGAACGCATCGCGACCCCGCAGAACGACTATCTGGCTACGGTGATGGCAGTGGCCGGTCTGGTCGAGCGCATTGAACTGGCGATGGGTGAGCGTGCGCGGGTGGGTGTCGGTACGCCGGGGGCGCTCTCCGCGGTGACGGGCTGCATCAAGAACGCCAACTCCACCTGTCTCAATGGCAGACCGTTGCTGCGCGATCTGCAGTCAGTGCTGCGCCGTGAAATCCGTTTGGCCAATGACGCCAATTGCTTTGCCGTGTCGGAGGCGACAGATGGCGCAGCGCGCGGCGCCGCGACGGTGTTCGGGGTCATTCTGGGCACCGGGGTCGGCGGCGGTCTGGTCGTCCATGGCCGTGTGCTCAGCGGCGCGAATGCGATTGCCGGCGAATGGGGGCACAACCCGCTTGCCGATGAGGAACCGGGGTCGCCGTGTTATTGCGGGCGCACCGGTTGCGTCGAAACCTGGCTGTCGGGCCCGGGCATGGCGGCGGATCATCGTCGCCACGGCGGCGAGGCCATCGATGCGGCCACGATCTCGGCGCGGGCTGAGGCTGGCGATGTGGCCTGCGAGGCGAGCGTGCAGCGGTATGTCGATCGCTTGTCGCGCGCGCTGGCAAGTGTCATCAATATCGTGGATCCTGAGGTGATTGTGCTCGGTGGCGGCCTGTCTTCGATGGCCCGCTTGTACACCGAGGTGCCGGCGCGCTGGGGTCGGTATGTGTTTTCGGATCAGGTGTCCACCCGACTGCTGCCGCCCCTGCACGGCGACAGTTCCGGTGTGCGCGGCGCCGCGTGGTTGTGGCCGATGGAGGATGGTGAGTGAATGAAATGCTGGGTGGTCCGGTGATGGTGTTTGCCGGCGGGCTTCGGCCGCTGCCCCCGGAGGGGCAGATGACGGGCATGTTCAAGACACGGCTGAACACACCGGTGATGTGCACTCGTGAAGGTCTGCTAGGCGATATGCAGGCCGACCGTCGGTATCACGGCGGGCCGGACAAGGCCGTTCATCTCTACCCGGCAGACCACTACGCCCGGTTGATCGAGGCGTTTCCTGCGCTCGCCGCTCAGGTGGGGCCGGGGACGCTCGGCGAGAATCTATCGGTTGCCGATGTGGACGAAACTCGAGTATGTCTGGGAGATGTGTTTGCGCTGGGCGCGTGCCGCTTGCAGATCACCCAGTCGCGCCGTCCGTGCTGGAAGATTGATCATCGGCTGGGCGTTAGCGGCGCCTCGCGCCGGGTGGCAGAGGATGGCATCACCGGCTGGTATTTTCGGGTGCTGGATGAAGGCTTGATTGTGCCTGACACTCGTATGACCTTGGTCGAGCGGCCGAATCCGAGCATCTCGCTGGCCCGTTTGTGGGCGGTGGAGACGGCGCACCGTCCGGCGGTGGATGAAGTGCGGGCACTGTCACGTGCAGCAGGTCTGTCGGCGGGCTGGGCAAAGAAGCTCGCACAGCGTGCCGATTGGCTGGAACGGCAGGTGGATGGGACGAACGGAGGTTCGAATGATTGAGATCAAACGCCTGCCCGATGGCAGCCATGAATGCGCCACCGCCTTGCCGGACGCCGTGCGTGCGGTCAAGAAGCCGATCCCGCTCGATGTGCGTCGCATGCCCGAGGCCTTTGTGGTCGAGACCATGGAAGGGCGCATGCAGGGCAAGGCGGGCGACTGGTTGATCACCGGTATTGATGGTGAGATGTACCCTTGCGATGCGGCGATTTTTGCCAAAACCTACGACGTGGTCGGCGGCGAGGCGAGCTGAGTTAAACGTCCAGCGGGTCCACGTCGACCCGCCAGCGCAGCTCGCGGCCGGACGGCAGGCGATACAAACGTGGCACCCACACCCCAAGAAACTGTTGCAAGGCAGCGCGCTCGGTCGATTCGACCAGTAGCTGTGCACGCTCGCGCCGGGCCAGTCGGTGCATGCGCATGGGCACCGGGTCGTAGAGCATCAACGCGGCGGGCAGATCGGTCATGGCGTCATCGCGGGCGCGCTGCAAGAAGGCAATGGCGTCTTCAAGCTGCGGGGCATCGGCGCCGAGCATGGCCTGGAAGGTGAAGGGCGGAAAGCCCGCCTGACGACGCTCATCGAGCGCAAGACGTGCGAAGGCGTCGGCGTCCTGGCGCTTGAGGCACTGGAACAGCGGGTGGTCGCCGAACTCGGTCTGGATCAGCACCTCACCGGCCAGATGCGCGCGTCCAGCGCGGCCGCCGACTTGCATCAGTTGCTGAAAAAGCCGCTCCGGCGCGCGGAAGTCCGAGGCGTACAGCGCGGCATCGGCACCGACCACACCGACCAGCGTGAGGCGTTCAAAATCATGCCCCTTGGCCATCATCTGCGTGCCCACCAGGATGTCCGCTTCGCCGGCATGGATCTTGGCCAGCAAGGCCAGCCAGTCGCCGCGTGAGCGGGCCACATCGCGGTCGACACGCAACACCCGCGCCTCGGGGAAGCGCTCGGCGAGATGGACTTCGAGTTTCTGTGTGCCACGCCCGAGCGGTTGCAAGTCCTGCTCGCCGCAGTCCGGACAGGCCATGGGGATGGGGCTGTCGAAGCCGCAGTGATGGCAGCGCAGCCGGCGATCCTTGAGGTGCACCACCCGGTTGGCGGCGCAGTGCGGGCAGGCGCTGACCCATTCGCAGGAGGGGCAGGCCAGCACCGGGGCGAAACCGCGCCGGTTGAGAAAGATCAGGCTCTGTTCCTTGCGCGCCAGGCGCTGTTCGATGGCCTCGATCAGTGGTTTGGACAGGCCGCCGTCGAGCTTGGCGCGACGGGTGTCGATGAGGCGCACGGTGGGCATCCGGGCGGCCACCGCGCGGCGGGTGAGGCGCAGGTGGCGGTAGCGGCCGTCGGTGGCGTGACGCCAGCTCTCAAGCGAAGGGGTGGCGGTGCCGAGCACGATGGGCACGGCCTGATGATGGGCGCGCCACACGGCAACGTCGCGCGCCGAGTAGCGCACGCCTTCTTGCTGCTTGTAGGACGGGTCGTGCTCTTCGTCGACGATGATCAGGCCGAGCCGGGGCAGCGGCGTGAACACCGACAGCCGAGTGCCGAGCACGATATCGGCATCGCCTTCGAGCGCGCGCAAAAAACCGCGCGAGCGGGCCATGTCGCCGGCGCCGGAATGCAGCGCGACGATGCGCGCATGCGGGAAGCGTTCGACGATGCGCGATTCGAACTGCGGCGTGAGCGCGATCTCCGGCACCATCATCAGCACCGTCTTGCCCTGGGCGAGGCTGCGTTCGGCCAGGCGCAGATAGACCTCGGTCTTGCCGGCGCCGGTCACGCCTTGCAGCAAGACCGGAAAAAATCCGGGTGCGGCGGTGGTGATGGTCTCCAGCACGGCGCTTTGCTCGTCGGTGAGTGTCGGCAGCTTGGCGGGCGTCAGGGCCGGATTGGCGGGCGCGGCGGGATAGACCCATTGCCGGCGCAGGAGATCGGCGGTGGCGTCGCCATCGGGCCATTGCCGGGCGATGGATTTGCGGGTCGGCCCGGCCTCGGCCAGCGCGGCGAGATGACGCCGCGCCTTGGAGGGGCGGCCGCTTTCGTTCAGGGCGGTGTGGCCGGCGGGGGTGAGCGCCAGCAGGGGGTCGTCGTCACGGATGTCGACCGTGGTGGCGCGACGTAACTCTGGCGGTAGCGCCAGCGCCATCACCTCGCCGACCGGGGCGTGGTAATAGCGAGCCACGAAACGGGTCAGCGCCAGCCAGTCGGCGCTCATGGCCGGGGTGTCGCGCAGGATCTGTTCGACGGGTCTCAGGCGCGCGGGAGCGATGTCGCTGCTGGCTGGCAGTTCGACCACGATACCGGTCTCAATCCGGCGGCCGAAGCGCACACGAACGCAGCGCCCGACATCGGTCGGGGCGGCGTTATCACACGTGTAATCAAAGAGTTGCGGAACCGGGACAGGGATCGCAACGCGAACGATGCTCATTTAAAGCGATGCCTGTTTTCACATAAATCATTTAGAACAATGAGTTGTGTGATGTTTTAGAGAATCAGTCTGGAAAAGACGACTAAGCCTTTGCCAAGGAACTGCATTCGCGTATTGCTCATAAAACCTGTGGATAACTTTGTGAGCAATACGGGGAAACGCCGCTTAAGCCCTTGATTCGCCAAGGCATGAAATCAGTCGTTTGAGCTGAAAAACAGTAAAAATCGTTGTAAAACAATAGCTTGAATTGTAATGCAAATGCCATCTGCCAAGAGTTGTGCTTTTATAGCCAAGTGTCGATCTTGTGTATAAGTCAACCCCGAAAACCCGATTTTTCGGCTTGACGTCAAAGGATTTTTCCTGAGATTGCGCGCCCCGACCGGCACGTCGGCCTGGGCGCGTGGCGTCAGACCGATTGCCGAATCTTCCGGCTGTGCTGGTGGACGGTGTCGACCAGCACGCTGACGTTTTCGGGCGGCGTGAATTGCGAAATGCCGTGGCCGAGGTTGAAGACATGACCGGCGTGTGGGCCGAAGGAGTCGAGCACGCGGCGCGCTTCCCGGGCGATGGTCTCGGGGGTGCCGAACAGGATGGACGGATCGATGTTGCCCTGCAGGGCCACCTTGTCGCCGACGCGCTGGCGGGCTTCGCCGATGTCGATGGTCCAGTCGAGGCCAACACCGTCGCAGCCGATGGCCGCGATGGACTCCAGCCACAGGCCACCGCCCTTGGTGAAGACGATGTTGGGCACACGGCGACCGTCGGCTTCTTTGGTCAGGCCGGCGACGATGCGCTCCATGTATTGCAGCGAGAACTCGCGGTACGCGGTGTGCGACAGCACCCCGCCCCAGGAGTCGAACACCATTACGGCCTGAGCGCCGGCGGCGATCTGGGCGTTGAGGTAGGCGATGACCGCCTCGGCGGTGACATCGAGGATGTGGTGCAGCAGATCCGGGCGGGTGTAGGCCAGTGTCTTGATGTGCTGGTAGTCGCGCGAGGAGGCGCCTTCGACCATGTAGCAGGCCAGCGTCCAGGGGCTGCCGGAGAAGCCGATCAGCGGCACGCGGCCATCGAGGGCGCGGCGGATCTCCGACACCGCGTCGACCACATAACGCAGTTCGCCGTGTGGATCGGGGGCGTGCAGTGCGCGGATGGCGGCTTCGTCACGCAGCGGGCGCTCGAAGCGCGGGCCTTCGCCTTCGGCGAAGTACAGACCCAGGCCCATGGCATCGGGTACGGTGAGAATGTCCGAAAACAGAATGGCGGCGTCGAGCGGATAACGCTCCAGCGGCTGCAGCGTGACTTCGCAGGCCATGGTCGGGCTCTTGCATAACTGCAGGAAGCTGCCCGCGCGCTTGCGGGTTTCGCAGTACTCGGGCAGGTAGCGACCCGCCTGGCGCATCAGCCACAGCGGCGTGTATTCGGTGGGTTGGCGCAGCAGCGCGCGCAGGAAAGTGTCGTTGCGCAAGGGGCTCACGAAGGTGTCCTTGTTCGTCTTGAATCGGTCAATAGGCGATTATCCGGTTTTTGTCGCCGGACGCACACCGATGGCGTCAAATTCGTGCCGATTACTTGCGCCAGAAGGCGGGCGTCAGCACCACCAGCAAGGTGAACACTTCGAGTCGGCCGATGATCATGGCGATGGCGCAGACCCAGGTCTGGAAGTCGGTGAGTACCGCGTAGTTGCCCGCCGGGCCGATGGCGTTCATGCCCGGGCCGGTGTTGTTGATGCAGGCGATGACCGCCGAGAAGGCGGTGACCATCTCCAGGCCACTGCCGCCGAGCAGTAGGGTCAGGATGATGATGCTGACCATGTAGATGAAGCCAAAGGCCAGCACGGCATGCAGGATGTTGTTGGGGACGACCGCGCGGCCGAGCTTGACTGGCCGGACAGCAGCCGGATGCAGGGCGAGGGTGATTTCGCGAAACACCTGCTTGTAGAGAATGATCGCGCGCACCATCTTGATGCCGCCGCCGGTGGAGCCTGAGCAGGTAACGAAGCTGCATAAAAAAAGCAGCCAGAGCTGGCTGAAAATTGGCCAACTGCCGTAGTCGGTGCTGGCCAGGCCGAGCGAGGTGGAGATCGAGACGACCTGGAAGGCCACATGGCGCAGCGTGGTGGGCAGGGTCATGGGGTCGGGCTGCGCCATCAGGAAAGCAGTCAGCATGAGGATGCTGCCGATGACCACCAGCGCAAAAAAGCCGACCTCGGGGTCTTCTCGATAGGGTGCCATGCTGCGTTTGTGCAGGGCCCGATAGTGGGTGGCAAAGTTCAGGCCGGCGGCACAGGCAAAGACGATGATGACGCCTTCGATCAGCGCGCTGTCGTAGTGCGCGATGGAGTTGTCCCAGGACGAAAATCCGCCCAGGCCCATCACCGAGAAGGCGTGGATCACGGCCTCCCAACCAGGCATGCCGGCCAGCCACAGGGCGATGCCGCAAGCGAGGGTGAGGATGACGTAGGTGACCCACAGGGCTTTGGCGGTTTCGGTGATGCGCGGGGTGAGACTGGACTCTTTCATGGGGCCCGGTGCTTCGGCGCTGAACATCTGCCGACCACCAATGCCCAGCAGGGGGAGGATGGCCACCACCAGCACGATCACGCCCATGCCGCCAATCCAGTGCAAAAAGCAGCGCCACAGGTTGATGGAAAGCGGGAGTTGATCGAGACCGGACAGCACGGTGGCGCCGGTGGTGGTCAGCCCGGAGGCGGCTTCGAAGTAGCCATCGGTAAATGACAGCTCCGGGATGTAAAGGATCAGCGGCAGCATGGCAAAGACCGGCAGGATCAGCCAGGTGGCGCTGACCAGCAGAAAACCGTCCCGGGTGCGCAAGTCGTGTCGTGCGTTGCGCGCGGTGTACCACAGCACCAGGCCGACGCCGAAGGTGATGAGGATCGACTCGTCGTAGGCGGTGGTGGCGCCGTCATTGAGGAAGAACGAGACCGCCAGCGGGAAACCCATCATCAGACCGAAGATCATGGTGATCAGGCCAAATGCGCCAATAACCGGGGCGTAGCTGCGGGTGTTCATGAAGGCGGTGCGGACCCTATTTTCGCCAGAAGGCCGGCGTCAGGACAACGATCAGGGTGAACAATTCGAGACGGCCCAGCAACATGGCAAAGGCACACACCCAGGTCTGGAAGTCGGTGAGCACGGCGTAGGTGCTTGCGGGGCCGACGGCGTTGAGGCCGGGACCGGTGTTGTTGAGACAGGCGATGACTGCCGAGAAGGCGGTGATCAGCTCCAGCCCGGTGGCCGACAGCACCAGGGTAAGCGAGACGATGGTGACCATGTAAATGAAGCTGAAGGCCAGCACCGCGTGCAGGATCTTGTCGGTAATCTGTGCCTTGCCGAGGCGCACGGGCTTGATGGCGCTGGGGTGGATGGCGCGTACCACTTCGCGAAACACCTGCTTGTACAGAATGATGGCGCGCATCAGTTTGATGCCGCCGCCGGTTGAACCGGAGCAGGCGATGAAGCTGCCGAGAAACAGGATCCACAATTGCGCGAACATCGGCCAGAAGGTGTAGTCCGAGGTGGCGAAACCGAGCGAGGTGGACAGCGAAATGGTATGGAAGGCGACGTAGCGAACCGTGCTGGCGAAGCCGTCGTAGACGTTGAAAGTGCTGAGATACAGGCTGAGCGCAAGGATGCTGGTTGCGAGGACACCGAAGTAGAACGGCAGCTCCGGGTCCTTGAGATAGGCCTTGAGCGAGCGCTGGCGCAAGGCCATGAAGTGGGTGGCGAAGTTGATGCCCGAGAGTAGGGCAAAACCCATCGCCACCAGCTCGATCGGCACACTGTTGAAGTGGCCCAGACTGGCGTCCTTGGTCGAAAAGCCGCCGAGTCCCATGATCGAGAAGGCATGCATCAGCGCATCCCAGAACTCCATGCCGACCGCGGTGAGGCTGGTGGTGCAGGCAACGGTCAGCAGCAGGTAGACCACCCACAAGCCCTTGGCGGTCTCGGCAATGCGCGGTGTGAGGCTGGATTCTTTCATCGGACCCGGGGTTTCGGCCTTGAACATCTGTCGGCCGCCGATGCCGAGCAGCGGAAGGATGGCCACGGCCAGCACGATGACGCCCATGCCGCCGATCCAGTGCAGGAAGGTGCGCCAGAAGTTGATCGAGATCGGCAGGCTGTCGAGGCCGGACATGACCGTCGCGCCGGTGGCGGTGAGCCCGGAGGTGGCTTCGAAATAGGCGTCGGTGAAGGACATGTCCGGCACGTAGAGCCACAGGGGCAGCGCGGCGAAGACGGGCAGCGCGACCCAGGTGAGCACGACCAGCAGGAAGCCGTCGCGGACGCGCAGGTCACGTTTTCGGCTGCGGGTCGTCGCCCACAGCAGCAAACCGACCGCAAAGGTGATGAAGATGGACTCGTCGTAGGCGGTCAGCGCATTGTCGGCATGCAGCCAGGACACCGACAGCGGTATGCCCATCAGCAGGCTGAAGATCAGGATGATCAGGCCGAGCGGATTGAGAACCGGGAAATAGCGTTGCATTTTAGCGGTGGGCCGACGGCAACGGACGGGTCGAGAGCATGGGCAAAATCACGAGACAAGCCGTCGTTCAGAAGAACGAGAAGTCCACCTGGAACAGCTTCTCGACTTGTCGCACCAGCTTCTTGGAGGTACAGAAGACGATCAGGTGGTCTTCGGGTTCGATGACGGTGTCGTGGTGGGCCATGAGCACCGTGGAACGGCCGGGAGAATCTTCGGTGACCCCTTCCATGCGCACGACGGCACCGATGGTGGCGCCGCGCGGCAGGCGGATGTCTTCGATTGCGCGGCCGACTACCTTGGAGTTCTTCTCGTCGCCATGGGCGATGATCTCAAGCGCTTCGGCGGCGCCGCGGCGCAGGCTGTGGACCGCCACCACGTCGCCCCGACGGACGTGGGCCAGCAGCGAGCCGATGGATGTCTGGGCGGGCGAGATGGCGATGTCGATATGTCCGCCCTGCACCAGATCCACGTAGGATTTGCGGTTGATCAGCGCCAGGGTGCGGCGCGCGCCCATGCGCTTGGCCAGCGAGGCGGACATGATGTTGTCTTCCTCGTCATTGGTCAGCGCGACGAACATGTCCATTTCGTCGATGTTTTCGTTCTCGAGCAGATTCTCGTCGGTCGAGTCGCCGCGCAACACCAGGGTGTCGTTGAGTTCGATGGCGATGGCTTCGGCGCGGCGCTTGTCGTACTCGAGCACTTTGACTTCGTAGTCTTTCTCGATGGCGCGGGCCAGACGCAAGCCGATGTTGCCGCCGCCGGCAATCATGATGCGTCGCATCGGGCGGTCGACATGGGTCAGCTCGCGCATGACCCGGCGGATGTTCACCGAGGCGGCCAGGCAGAAGACTTCGTCGCCCGGTTTGATAAAGGTGTCGCCTTCGGGAATGATCGGCTCGCCGTCGCGGTAGATGGCCGACACCCGCACTTCGACATTGGGCATGTGATAGCGCAGCGCCTTGATCGGGTGGCCCACCAGCGGGCCGCCTTCGAAGGCGCGCACGGCGATCAGGCTAAGTGCGCCGTCGGCAAAGTCCACCACCTGCAGCGCTTCGGGGAATTCGATCAAGCGCCGGATGTAGTCGGTGACGATCTGTTCGGGGCAGATCGAGAAATCGACCGCGAAGTTGTCGAGGCTGAGCAGTTCGGGGTGGTCGACGAAGTCGGACGAACGCAGTCGGGCGATGCGGGTGGGCAGGTTGAACAGGGTGCGGGCAATGCGGCAGGCGCACAGATTGGTCTGGTCGGATTGGGTCACCGCGATCAGCAGATCGGCATCGTCGGCACCGGCTTCCTTGAGCACTGACGGTGAGGCCGCGTTGCCGCAGACGGTGCGCAGATCAAGGCGATCGCGCAAGGTGGCCAGATGGTCGGCATCGGTGTCGACCATGGTGATGTCGTTGGCTTCCGAGACCAGATTTTCGGCCACCGAAGCGCCAACCTGTCCTGCGCCGAGAAGTATGATTTTCACGTGTCGAGTCGCTGAGCCAGTGCGAAAGTGCAGCCGATTCTACGCCCTTTGCCGGAGGGGCGGTCGGGTTTTTGTGCGGCGCACAATAAACGTAGGATCAAGTGCTTTCGCTCCGCCGCCCGGTTTGTATGCCAAGTTGCTTGAGCTTGCGGTAGAGGTGGGTTCGTTCGAGGCCGGTTTTTTCGGCCAGGCGCGTCATGTTGCCGTTCTCGAGGCGCAGATGGTAGTCGAAATAGATGCGCTCGAAAGCTTCTCGCGCCTCGCGTAGCGGCAGGTCAAGATGCAGGCCCGCGGCAGCGGGCTGCGGGTCGAGCAGGCGATGCACATCCTGGTGCTCGATATTCTCTTCGAGCGTGCCGAGCGCCAGCGAGCGGACCGCAGCGCGCAGCTCGCTATATCCGGACGGCCAGGCATGCGTGCGCAGGACGTTCAACGCGGCGGTGCTGAGTTTCCGGTTGGGTACTTCGCCGGCTTCGACAAGATGCACCAGCAGTTGCTGCGCCAGATCGGGAATGTCGTCGCGGACATCGGCCATGGAAGGGACTGGCAGGCCGATTTCGAACAGCCGATGTAGCAGGGTCGCGTCCCATCCGGCCGCTTCGAGGCTCTCGGCGTTTTGATCCGTGGCGGCGACCAGGCGCAAATCGTAGCGTTCGAGCCGGTCGAGCGCGAAGGCGAGGTTCTTTTGCTGCGGCTTGGACAGGCGCGACAACTCAGGAACGTACACCGCCCCGCCCTGATGCTTCTGCAACAACTCGACATCCAGCGGGCCGCTGATGGCACTCAGATCGAGCCAGGCGTCGTTGCGTCGGCCGGGCAAACTGCGTGCGGCAAGCTCCGCCAGCGAACCGCTGCCGACCCGGAGCAGCAAGTGACGCGAGCGCGCGGTGATTTGTTCGAGTTGTTTCTTGAGGTCGCGCAGGACGGTCGAGCGCGGAAAGGCGTCGAGTGTCAGCGGCGTGATGGTCTTGATGCCACCGCCGGGCTGCGCGGTCAGCGCCCGCTTGATGGCGGCGAGCAGCTTTTGCAGGCCGATGGGCTTTTCCAGATAGTCGATGGCACCAATGCGGGTCGCCTCGACGGCGGTGTCGATGGTGCCGTGACCGGACATCATGATGACGGGCATGTTGAGCTGGCCGTTGCTTGACCATTCCTTGAGCAAGGAAATGCCGTCGGCATCTGGCATCCAGATATCCAGAAGCACGAGGTCGGGCCGGCTGGCGTGGCGTGCAGCACGGGCGGTGGCAGCATTTTCGGCCAGTCGAACGGTGTAGCCCTCGTCTCGCAGAATTTCGGAGAGCAGTTCGCGGATGCCGACTTCGTCGTCGACGATCAGGATGGATGGCATGGTGTCAGCGTTTTTCCGTGATGGCGGGGCGCAGGTGAACACGCACTTCGGCGCCCTTGTCTTCGTGGTTGATCAGGCGGATTTCGCCGCCGTGTTCGTCGATGATCTTTTTGACGATGGCCAGACCGAGACCGGTACCGCGGGCCTTGGTGGTGAAATAGGGTTCGAACGCACGGCTGAGCATATCACCGGGAAACCCGGGGCCACTATCGCGCACACTCAGCCGAATGCGACCGTTGTCGCGCAGGCACGTGCGAATCACGATGTGCGCGTCGGCGTGTTCGGCCAGCGCGTCTTCAGCATTTTGCAGCAAATTGTGGATCACCTGACGCAGCTGGGCTGCGTCGCCCTGCACCGCGGGCAGACCGACTTGCAGATCGGGCTCGATGCGCACGGGCGCACCATCGTAGAGGCCGAGCACTTCACGGACGAGGGCGTTCAGATCCAGCGACGAGAGCACCGGTGCGGGAAGTCGCGCGTAGTCGCGGAAGGCATTGACCAGGTTCTTCATCGCCTCGACCTGGTTGACGATGGTACCTGTGGCGCGTTCGAGCATATGACGGTCGTCGTCGTCGAGACGCGGGGCGAGTTTCATGGCGAGGCGTTCAGCGGAGAGCTGAATGGGTGTGAGTGGGTTCTTGATTTCGTGGGCCAGACGACGGGCCACCTCGGCCCAGGCGGCGGTGCGCTCGACCGCAATGAGATGCGAGATGTCGTCGAAGACGACTACCGTGCCGCCGCCTGCCGCCTGCGGCAGCGCTGTGCCATGAATGAGTAGCGTCTGCTCGCCGCCGTCGGGTGAGCGCATTTCGATCTGTTGCTGCCAGTCGCCGTCCGATCCGGCCAGGGCGGCGACGAGGGTATCGCGAAGTTCAGTGTGCTTCGGCCAGTCGGCAATGGTGATGTCTTCGTAGCCGTCGAGTGGGTCATCGAGGATTTCGGTCGCCCCCCGGTTGGCCGCACGCAGCGTGCCGTCCGGCGAGAAGGCGAGTACGCCGGCGGACAGGTTGGCCAGAACGCTTTCGAGATAACTGCGTGCTGCTTCAACGGCGGCGCGGTTGCGCTCGGCCAGGGCGCGAGCCTCATCGAGCTGGCGGGTCATCTGGTTGAAGGACTGCGTAAGCACGCCGAGTTCGTCATGTGCGGGCAAGGCGCGGCGCGGGCTGAAGTCGCCCTGGGCCACTGCTTCGGTGCCTTGCGCGAGAATGATGAGCGGCTTGGAGAGCTTGCGTGCGAGGACGAAGGCGATGGCGATGGCGGCCAGCAGTGCCAGGAGCAGTGACAGTGTCAGGGTGAGGCTGTAGATGCGCTTGAGGCCGGCGCGGCCGAGCGAGAGCTGCTGGTAGTCGCGATATGCGGTTTGCACAGCATTGGCGTGGCGACTGATGGATTCGGGCACTGGCTGGATGAGCTGCAGGTAGGTCGGTTCATCGGTGATGCTCCGATTCGGGATGGGGACGATGACCCGGAGCTCGATACCGCCGTCAGGATCTGCATCGACAAACAGCGAGCGCTGACCGGCCCGGGCCTGGCGCATCTGGTCGTTATTGGGCAGTGTGGGCAACAGGGTGGTGACCGAGTTGGAGGCGGTGGCCTGAATCCGCCCGCCACCGGAGAACAAGGTCGCGCTGTCGACACCTGCTTGCTCGCGCAAGCGGTTGAGGCGTGAGGCGGCCAGCGCCGGGGAGTCAGACAGGCTCAGCGCCATGTCGCTGGCGTGTCCCTGAAGCTGGCGGCCAAGGTAGTCGAGCGAGGTCTGGCCGAGGGCGATACCGCCTTCGAGTGCCGCGTTGACCCGTACGTCGAACCAGGTTTCGATGCTGCGTACGACGAACTGTAGCGATACGGTGTAAATCACGACGCCGGGCACGATGGCCATCAGTGCAAAGAAGGTGAGCAGCCGGAGCTTGAGTTGCGAGCCGAACACCTTGGCACGGCGGTCTGCCAGGAGCTGGCGGACCTGAACCGTAACCAGACCGGCCAGCGCGACGGCGATGAAGCCGTTGAGTGCCAGCAGATAGGGGTAACTGTCGGCGAACATGTCGGTGTTTGCCGTGGCGCTGGCGAGCAGAAACAGCGAGATGGCTGCGAGTGCGGCCGCGACGGTGAAGGCGATGCGTTTCATGGCGCAGCCCGGCCCGCAGTCAGGAACATCCAGCTCATTTCCTCGGTGTCGATTGACCAGTCGCGGCTGCCGAGCGCGGAAACCGCGAATGGTCGAGGCAGCAGGTCGGTGTCGAGCCGGAAGCGGAGCGCGACCTTGTAGGATTGACCGGGCTCGAGTGCACTGACGTCGGCGACACGCCAGCGGCGCACACGTGTCATGGTGCGAACGACCGCGTCGAGGGTGTCGAAGCTTTGATGGAAATTGCCGATGGCGAGCCTGAAGCTGCGAGTCAGTGCATGGTAGGTGATGCGATAGCTGAGGCTTTCACTGACCTCGGTTTTGTCGAGCCAGTACCAGCGGGGTGACTCAATGAGGGCCTCGAGCACGAAATACACGGCGATGCCATGTCGAATGGCGTCTTCGACACGGGGATTGAGCGTCAGATCAATGTCGGCGTTGATGACATAGTCGGCGTTCTCGAGCTGTATGTCGCCATATGTGATACGCGGCGAATCGTTGGCCTGTGCTGGCAAGACGAGCAGGCACAGCACCAGGCCGATTGCGCGTAGCAGCAGCAAGGGAAGGTCAGTGCGCCTTTTCGAGCAAGGCGTAGTAGAAGCCGTCGTGTTCAGCATCGGGCAGCAGCTTGTGCTCCATTCGGCCTTGGATGGCGACCCGTTTGGCTTCGGGGTGGCGAGCGCAGAATCGGGCGATCTGGTCGCTGTTTTCCTCGTCGAACACCGAGCAGGTCACGTAGAGCATTGTGCCACCGGGGGCGAGGGTGCGCCACAGCGCGTGCAGGATCTCGGCTTGTTGGGTGGCAAACCCGGCGATGTCGGTGTCGCGCCGCAGCCACTTTATGTCGGGATGGCGGCGGGCGACGCCCGAGGCGGAGCACGGCACATCGGCAAGGATCCGGTCGAAGGGACGGCCATCCCACCAGGCGTCGGGGTCGCGGCTGTCGCCGATGAGAACTTCGGCGCTCAGACCGAGCCGGGTGAGCGTGTCGTCGATGCGTCGTACGCGGACCGGGTCGAGTTCGAGTGCGGTCAGCGAGATGTCGGCGGTTTCGAGCAGATGGGCGCTCTTGCCGCCCGGCGCGGCACAGGCGTCGAGGACGCGATCGCCCGGACGTGGCGCCAGCCATTGGGCCGCCCATTGCGCCCCGGCGTCCTGGACTGAAAAGCGGCCTTCGTAGAAGTCGGGGATTTGGTCGACGGGGACGGGTGTGTCGAGCAACAAGGCGCCGTTGTCGAGGACGCGATGTGCGATGCCGGCGCTGCGCAGCAGGCCTGAGGCGTCATCCAGCGTGCCCTGACGCAGGTTGGCGCGCAGCGACATGGGCGGGTGTTGATTGCCCGCGGCCAGTACCGCCAGCCATTGGTCAGGCAGGGCCTTTTTGAGTTTATGGATCCACCAGTCCGGGTGCTGGTAGCGGCTTGGCTCATGTGCGGCTTGTGCGTGCTCGAGTGTCGGACCCTGGCGCAAGTAGTTTCTCAGCACGCCGTTGGCGACCGGTCGAAGCCCTGGCGCGAGGGCGCCTATGGCGGTGACAGCCTGGTCGACGACGGTGTGTGCGGTATCGGGACGTGCCGTCAGTCGATGAATCGCAACCAGAAGAATGGCGTGGAGTCGGGTCGGCAGCGGCTTGGACAGCAGCCGACCGAGCACCGCGTCACCGCGCCCGTACTCGCGCAGGGTGTTGTAGGTGAGATCGAGTATGGCACCACGGATGGGCCGCGGCAGATCGGTGAGCCGGGCCTGCGTCATCATCTCGGTGAGGGCTTTGCCATCGATGACGCCCTCGATGAGGCCGGCGGATTGATCGATCGCGAAGGCGAGACTGTCTACCGCCAACGGCGCAGGCGGGGGCATGGGGGCGTGTCGGGGCTTGCGATCGAATGAGGTCATGTCGTGAGGCACTGTCTAATGTAGTTGGGCTGGGCAAATGCGGCCCGGTGGGTGTCGCCGTTGTAGTACTGGAGTTGCCCGACGCCCCTAGCCTCGAGTCGTGCGTCGATGTCGGCGGGGGTGAGTGCCAAGGGATCGATGTGGTCCGATGCACACGCCATGCCCCACAAGCTGCCGTAGAGCGGGATGTAGTGAAAGTGCGGCCGAACCGTGCTGAAGATTTTGCCAAGGCGTTTGAACAGCATCGCGACCCGCTCGCCTTGAAACACGGGGGCACCCAGATGAAGTGACAGCGCACCTTGATCGGTGAGCAGACGCTTGCAGTCGGCAAAGAAGGTCTCGGTATAGAGCGCTTCGGCGGGACCGATCGGATCGGTCAGATCGAGCACGATCAGATCGAATCGCTCGCCAGTGGCCGGTGCGGTCATGCGAACGTAGTTCAGGCCGTCCGCAAACTGAAGGTCGAGCCGTGGGTCGTCGAGCGCACCGTTGTGAACCTTGGGCAGGTGACGGCGCGCGATGTCGACAACTTTTTCGTCGAGCTCGACCAGCGTCACCCTCTCTATCGTCGGATGCTTAAAGAGTTCGTCGGCCGATCCACCGTCGCCGCCACCGATGATCAGTGCGCGGCGCGGGTTAGTCTGAGTGATGGCCGGCACATGGATAAGGTTCTCGTGGTAGAAAAACTCATCACCTTCTGAGGTCATGAAGTAGCCGTCCAGTCGGAACAAGCGACCGAACTGCGGGGTATCCCAGACCTCGTAGGACTGAAACGGCGTGTCGCCCGCTTCGATCAGGCGTCCTTTTTTAAGGTAGTGGCCGGCGTTGTCGTTCAGGGCCTCTATCAGGTGATCTTTGTCAGATGGCATCGCGGCTAGTCGTCCTCGGTCAGGCTGACACGGGCAGCTCGCCGCGCATCACGTCTTTCTCGATCATTTCGCCGGGCTGCAGCAGATCGACCAGGTGTCGGTAGACCGCCCGCGCACGGGCGCTGTTGTCTCGCGAGAAGTTGCACACGTAGACATCGAGCGTGACCGCGTGGGTTTCGGGCCAGGTGTGAATGGCAACGTGGGATTCGGCCAGAACGACTGTTCCGGTGACGCCGGCCTTCTCGCCATTGTCGTGGGTGAACTGGTAGAAGTAGGCGCCAAGCGGCGTGAGGCCGGCATCTTTGCAGAAGTTGACGCAGCGCGTTTCGAGCACATTCCGATCGAGCAGGACTGCCGGGTCGCAGTCACAGTGATACAGATCGGCAATGAGATGAAGACCTTGCATGGCATCCCCATCCAATGGATTGAAAAGCCTGATATTTTAACACCTTAGAGATGCTCGAGTCCGGTGGTGTTCCACGTGAAACATGTGCAGCAACGAGTGTGGCTCCGCTGGTTCAGGTCAGCATATCCCAGGCCATTTTTGCAATCAGCGCGCTCACGACCAACAAGAAAAAGCGTCGAACGAAACGAGACCCATGTTTTAGCGCCATGTTGCTCCCGGTGATTGCGCCCGCGAGATTGCACGCCGCCATCAGCAGGCCAACTTTCCAAAGAATGGCGCCAGTGCCGGCGAAGAAGCTGATTGCCGCCAGGTTTGTCGAGAAATTGAGAATTTTCGCTGTGGCTGAGGCTTGCAGGAAGTCCATGTGCAAGGCTCGGATAAAGAGAAAAATGAAAAAACTGCCGGTGCCGGGTCCGAAGAATCCGTCGTAGAAACCGATGGTGACGCCGATAACCACAATGCGAAGGCGCGTGGTGTTGAGGGCGAGGGGGGTGCCGGCGTCCGTGCCGAAGTTGGGTCTCAGGTAGGTGTAGAGTGCGACGGCGATAAGCAGCGAAAGGACCAGCGGGCGAACGAGCGCTGGGTCGAGCAATGCGACAGACTTGGCACCGAACCATGCACCGAGTAGCGCCGCCGCGGCGCCGGGGAGGACGATGCGAAAGTCGATGCGCACGCGCCGCGCGTACTGAACTGCTGCGCTGGCGGTGCCGACGATGCTGGCGATCTTGTTGGTACCGAACAGTGTAGCTGGCGCGTATTGCGGCAAGCTCGAGAAGAGCAGCGGAATCTGGATCAGTCCGCCGCCGCCGACGACAGCGTCGACAAAACCAGCAACGAAGGCGCCAGCACCAAGGAGTAGCCAGAGGGCATCGGTCATGTCAGTTGACTTGTTTCACGTGGAACAGAGCGGGTGTGAGGATGTGGCGCGTGCTACTTGCCGATGCAAAAGCGGGAGAAGATTTCGCCGAGCAAATCGTCTGGAGTGAACTCGCCGGTGATTTCGCCCAGCGCGTCGTGACTCTGTCGCAACTCTTCGGCCATCAACTCAAGCGCGTTAGTTTGTTGCAGGGCGTCTTCAACATGGGCAAGCGCGGAACCCAGCGCGTTGAGGTGTCGCTTTCGAGCGAAAAACACATCTTCGCTGTGGGGGTGCCAGCCGGCAAGCTTAAGCAGGTGCTCTCGCAGTAATGCAATGCCATCGCCCGTTTTGGCTGAAAGGCGAATGCGGGTCATCTGGTCGGCTTCGGTCAGTTGCGTGTCGAGCCTGGCGAGGTCACATTTGTTTTCGACGGTGATGCGCGGCACGCCGGCGGGCAGGCGCGTATCGATGTCTTCGTCTTCAGGCGTGATGCCGTGCCGCGCGTCAACAATGCGGACGATGACATCGGCATCATCAATCTCTTTCCAGGTGCGCGCGATGCCGATCCGTTCGACAGTGTCGCCGGTGTCGCGCAAACCGGCGGTGTCGATAATGTGCAGTGGAATGCCGGCGAGCTGAATGGTCTCTTTCAGGGCGTCGCGCGTGGTGCCGGCGATGTCGGTGACAATGGCGCGTTCGTGTCCGGCCAGTTGGTTGAGCAGGCTGGACTTGCCGACGTTGGGCTGGCCGACCAGTACAACGTGCAGGCCTTGCCGGAGCAGCGCACCTTGCTCGGCGCGGTCGAGTATGTCACGCAAGGCGGCCGCGATGGCCTGCATGCGTTCGACGGCCCGTGCGGCGGCCAGAAAATCGATCTCCTCTTCCGGGAAATCGAGAGTCGCTTCGACCAGCATGCGCAGGTCGATCAGCTGGTCGCGCACGCTGGAGATCGCGTCCGAGAACGCGCCGCTGAGCGAGCGCACGGCCGATCTTGCCGCTGCGACGGTCGAGGCTTCGATAAGGTCGGCCACCGCCTCGGCTTGCGCCAGATCCATCTTGTTGTTGAGAAAGGCGCGCTGGGTGAATTCGCCCGGTTCGGCCAACCGGGCGCCAAGCGACAGGGCGCGTTCGAGCAGCAGTTGCATCACCACGGGGCCGCCATGGCCTTGCATCTCGATGACGTCTTCGCCGGTAAAGGAGTGCGGCGCGGGGAAGTACAGCAGCAAGCCTTCGTCGATCAGACGGCCGTCGCCGTCATGAAATGCGCTGAAGATGGCGTGGCGGGGTGGTGGGGGCTTGCCGTTGCCGAGGATCGCGGCCTGCGCGCTGAGGTCGGGGCCGGAGAGGCGAACAATGCCGACGCCACCGCGTCCAGGTGCGGTGGCGACGGCGGTGATGACGTCAGGTTTTCTGCCCACTTTCGATCATCTTGGTGATCTTCCACTGCTGGGCAATCGACAGGGTGTTGTTGACCACCCAGTACAGCACCAGACCGGCGGGGAAGAACAGGAACATGAAGGTGAACACGATGGGCATGGCCATCATGACTTTGGCCTGCATGGGGTCCGGCGGCGTCGGGTTGAGGCGCATCTGGATCAGCATGGTGGCGCCCATGATGACCGGCAGAATGAAGAACGGATCTTTCACTGACAGGTCGGTAATCCAGCCCAGCCACGGCGCCTGGCGCATCTCGACGCTGCCGAGCAGCACCCAGTACAGCGCAATGAAGACCGGAATCTGCACCACCATCGGCAGGCAGCCGCCCAGCGGATTGATCTTCTCGCGCTTGTAGATCTCCATCATCTCCTTTTGCATGCGTACTTTGTCGTCGCCGTGCTGCTCTTTGAGGCGCTGCAGACGGGGGCCGAGCGTGCGCATCTTGGCCATCGACTTGTAGGATGCGGCGGAGAGCGGGAAGAAGAGGGCCTTCAGGCAGATGGTGACCAGGATGATGGCCCAGCCCCAGTTGCCGGTCAGGTTGTGAAGCCACTGCAGCACCCAGAACAGCGGCGCGGCCACGACGGTGAGCCAACCGTAATCCACCACCAGATTGAGACCCGGTGCGATGGATTCCAGATTCTTCTGCTCTTGAGGGCCGGCGTACAGGCGCGTGCTCACAGTGGCGGTGGCGCCCGGTGCGATTTCGTCGACAGGCAGAATGGTGCCGGCGGTGTAGAGCTTGTCGTTGATCTTGCGCGCGAAGTACTCACGCGGCACACCCTGTTCCGGCAGGAAGGCACTGACGAAGTAATGCTGGACCATTGCGACCCAGCCGTTGTCGTCCTTCTTGGCGAACTTCGCGCTCCCGTCGGCGATGTCTTGAAACTTCACCTTCTGGAACTTGGCCGCGTCGGTGTAGAAGGCCGGGCCGGTAAATGTACTCACGCCCATGGCTTCAGTGGTCTCGGCGGCTTCGCCGTCGCGCTGGAACTGGAAGTAGGCGTCGGTGCGCACCGGGGCGTCGCTGCCGTTGCGGATTTCGTAGGCGACGTCAATGACGTAGCTGTTGCGATGGAAGGTCAGCAGTTTGCTGACGCTGACGCCGTTCTCGGTCGGCGCGTCGAGGCGCACGGTGAGCGATTGTGCGTCGGCGGCCATCACTTGCTCGCCTTCGGGCAGGGCAAAACGGGTTTTGTGGTTGGGCAGGCCCGGACCGGTCAGACCCGACTGGGCGGCGTAGATGTGCCGTGTACCGTTGTCGAGCAGGACGTAGTTCTTGGTCTTGTCGGCGGTGGCTTTGTGACGGGTCAGCTCCAGGCGAACGATGTCGCCGCCGTCGGCGGAGATTTGCGCCACCACCGAGTCGGTCCGTACCGTAAGCGTCGGAGCGGAGCCGCCGCTGCTGACCGTGTCGACCGGTACGCTGCCATCGGCGCTGAGCTGGGTGCTTGCTTTCGGAATGCTCGTATCAGCGCTGGCGGTGGTGCTGCCGGCTTGTGTGCTGGCGACCTGGGCGACCGGTGGATTGGTGTATTTTCCCCAGCCCTCCCACAGCATGAAAATGGAGAAGGCGAAGATCGTAAGCAGGATGAGGCGACGATTGTCCATCGAAACGAGACCGTAGTTAGCAGGTTAGGGAACAGGGTCGTGACCGCCGTTGCACCAGGGGTGACAGCGCGATACCCGCTTGGTCGCCAGCCAGCTACCGCGCAAGGCGCCGTAGCGGTTGATGGCTTCGACCGCGTATTCCGAGCAACTGGGAACGAATCGGCAATTGCTGCCCAGCATCGGGCTGATCGCGTAGCGATAGACCTTGAGCAGGGCCAGCAAAAGTGATTTCATCCCGGTAGTCGCCTCAGCAGACCACACAGATCCTCGTGCACGCTGGTGCGCGTGGTGTCTGTCAGTGGCCGGTGTAGCCGAACGATCATGTCCAGCGCCGGTAGTGTGCCACGTTGCAAGCGAAAACCCTCGCGAACGACGCGCTTGATGCGGTTACGTTCGACCGCACGCCGGGCAAGCTTCTTTGCCACCACCACGCCAAGGCGGGCGGTATCTCCGCCATTGGGGCGGAAATGCACAATCAGGTAACGACCTTTTATCGCGCGCTTAAATGCAAAAACGGATGAATACTCATCCGTTTTTCGCAATCGGTAAGCGTCGCGGAAATGGTGATCAGCCTGATCGACATCCGGCGACTGGTCGCCCACCTTAGACGGCGAGGCGGTGACGACCTTTGGCCCGACGGGCACGGATCACGGCGCGACCACCGCGGGTACGCATGCGAACGAGAAAACCATGGGTGCGCTTGCGCTTGATAACGGAGGGTTGGTAGGTACGTTTCATGTTGACTAGCCAAGTGTTAAGTCAAACGGAGAATTTCAACCTAATCGCCTTGTTTTGTCAACGATTCTTTTTGGATGGGCTTGTGGATAAGTCGGGCGGAGCGGGGTAGAATCGTCCTTTGCCCGCCGAGCCTTCCTCGCAATCGGTTCGTCAGAAACCGGCGGCGGCATTCCCAAAAACAGAGAACGGCCGTGGTGTTCCGGTGTCGCCGGTCGTCTACGGACCATGTTCCCAATCGATGTGACCCGCCAAAGCCTGTGACGCAAGATTTCTGGACCTTCTGTTTGACCCGCCTTCAGGGTGAGTTGCCACCTCAGCAATTCACCACCTGGATCAAAGCTCTGCGTGCCGATGAAGGCGCAAGGGCGGACACGGCTGCGCCCGCAGTTCATCTGGTGGCACCCAATCGGTTTGTGTTGCAGTGGGTACGTGAGCGCTATGTGCGACGCATTGGCGAGTTGGGCGAAGAGTTCTTCGGCGCCCCCACCGAAGTCGCGCTGACGCTGCCCGTCAATGGCGAGGCGCCACGTCGGCCGGTGAGCGCGTCAGCGGCCAAGGCGTCGCCCACCCCTGCCCCGGTCAGTTCAACGGCCGCCGTGGCCGCCAGCGCGGCATCCGCGGCCGAGGCGCCCAAGGTAGAGTCATCGCGTCGGGCGCCGACCGCGGCGACCAGTGCCTACGATAAGAGCCGACTGAACGCCGATTTCACTTTCGACACGCTCGTTACCGGCCGCGCCAACGACCTGGCGCGCGCGGCGGCCATGCAGGTGGCCGACAACCCCGGCGTGTCTTACAACCCGCTGTTTGTGTATGGCGGCGTCGGTCTGGGTAAAACCCACTTGATCCACGCGCTCGGCAACGAGGTGTTCCGGCGCAATCCGAAGGCCATCATTCGCTATGTGCACGCCGAGGACTACTACGCCGACGTGGTGCGCGCCTATCAGCAGAAGAGCTTCGACGTCTTCAAGCGCTACTACCGCTCGCTCGACGTGCTGATGATCGACGACATCCAGTTTTTCAATAACAAGAACCGCACGCAGGAAGAGTTCTTCCACGCCTTCAATGCACTCACCGAGGCGAAGAAGCAGATCATCATTACCTGCGACACCTACCCCAAGGATATCCAGGGGCTTGAAGATCGCCTGATCTCGCGCTTCGACTGGGGTCTTACCGTGCAGATCGAGCCGCCCGAGCTTGAAATGCGCGTCGCCATTCTCAAGAAAAAGGCCGAGAGCCATAGCATTGCGCTGTGCGACGACGTCGCCTTCCTGATCGCCAAGAACCTGCGCGCCAACGTGCGCGAGCTCGAAGGCGCACTGACCAAGGTGGTGGCCTTCGCCCGTTTCCACAGCAAGCAGATCACGCTCGATGTGGCCAAGGAAGCGCTCAAGGACTTGCTCAATGCCCACAATCGGCAGCTGACCATCGAGCACATCCAGAAGACCGTGGCCGACTACTTCAAGATCAAGGTCGCCGACATGCACTCCAAGAAGCGCACCCGGGTCATTGCCCGGCCGCGCCAGGTGGCCATGGCGTTGGCCAAGGATCTGACCCCCATGAGCCTGCCGGCCATTGGCGATGCCTTCGGCGGGCGCGATCACACAACCGTGTTACATGCTTGCCGTACCATCGCAGAATTGCGCCGGAACGACACCCAACTCAACCACGATCTGCACGTGCTGACGCAGGTCTTGCGCGGCTAAAATGCCGATGCGATATAACAAGAACTCGATTCACGGAGATTGAACGACGATGCAACTGCTGACCACCACCCGGGATGCTCTGCTTGGCCCACTCCAGTCGGTGTCCGGCATTGTGGAGAAGCGCCACACCCTGCCGATCCTGTCCAATGTGCTGATTGAAAAGCACGGTGACCGCCTCACCCTGCTGGCGACCGACATCGAAATCCAGATCCGCACCACCGCCATCGTCACTGGTGGCCCGGACGACCTCAACATCACCGTGGCCGCACGCAAGCTGCAGGACATTCTGCGTGCCCTGCCCGGCGACACCGACATCGCCCTGTCGCTCGACGAGAGCCGCATGACCGTCAAGGCCGGTCGCAGCCGCTTCCAGCTGCAGACCCTGCCCGCAGCCGACTACCCGCGCCTCACCGTGGCCGAAGACGAAGGCGTGCGCTTTACCGTGTCGCAGCGTGCCTTCAAGAAGCAGCTCGCGCTGGTGCAATACGCCATGGCCCAGCAAGACATCCGTTACTACCTCAACGGTCTGCTCACCATGGTCGACGGCTCCACCTTGCGCATGGTCGCCACCGACGGTCACCGCCTCGCCTACATCGAGAGCGAAATCGACGGCAACTACCCGCGTACCGACGTCATCCTGCCGCGCAAGACGGTGCTCGAGCTGGCCCGTCAGCTCTCCGACAGCGACGAGCCGCTCGAAATCATCATCGCCGGCAACCAGATCGTCTTCCGCTTTGGCGACGTCGAGCTCATCTCCAAGCTGGTGGACGGCAAGTTCCCCGACTACGAGCGCGTCATCCCGCAAAACCACCCCAAAGAGCTTCGCCTGGCCCGTCAGCCGCTGCACGCGGCCCTGTCGCGCGTGGCCATTCTCACCAACGAGAAATTCCGTGGTGTGCGCATTGTCCTGTCGAGCGGCAGCCTGAAGATTCTCAGCACCAACGCTGAGCAAGAAGAAGCCCAGGAAGAGCTCGAGATCGACTACGAAGGCGATGGCCTCGATATCGGCTTCAATGTCACCTATCTGCTCGACGTGCTCAACAACGTGTCGACCGATGACGTGCTGGTGCGCCTCAATGACGGCAACTCCAGCGCGCTGATTTCCCTGCCGGGCAACGACGCCTTCAAGTATGTCGTGATGCCGATGAGAATCTGACGGACGCTGGTGCGTCGGCACAAGCGGCGCGCCAGTCGGTCTGTCTGCCATTGCGGGGCCGCCGGCCTCGCTCAATGGCTTGGCGCTCCACCGGGCGCACCTAGCAGTCTGATGAGTATTGAGGGGCGCCCCGGGTGCCCCGGAGTGAAGAGAATCCTATGTCCGAATCGCAGAATACGCCGCAGGGCGGCTACGACGAATCCAGCATCCAGCAACTCGAAGGTCTGGAGGCAGTGCGCAAGCGCCCCGGCATGTACATCGGTGACACCTCCGACGGCACCGGTTTGCACCACATGGTCTTCGAAGTGGTCGATAACGCCATTGACGAAGCCCTCGCCGGCTACTGCGACGACATCCTCGTCACCATCCACACCGACAACTCCATCTCCGTCACCGACAACGGCCGCGGCATCCCGGTCGGCGTCAAACTCGACGACAAGCACGAACCCAAGCGCTCGGCGGCCGAGATCGTCATGTGCGTGCTGCACGCCGGTGGCAAGTTCAACCAGAACAGCTACAAAGTGTCTGGCGGCCTGCACGGCGTGGGTGTGTCCTGCGTTAATGCCCTGTCCCGCTGGTTGCGCCTCACCATCCGCCGTGATGGCAAAAAGCACTTCATGGAGTTCCAGCGCGGCAAGGCCGCCGACCGCATCGTTGAAGTGGTCAATGGCATCGAAGTGTCTCCGCTCAAGGTCATCGGCGAGTCGGCCAAAAACGGTACCGAACTGCACTTCATGGCCGACGAAGAGATCTTCGGCGTGGTCGAGTTCCACTACGAAATCATCGCCAAGCGCCTGCGCGAGCTGTCCTTCCTCAATAACGGCGTGCGTATCCGCCTGATCGACCAGCGCATCAACAAAGAAGAAGACTTCGCCTTCGCCGGCGGCGTGCGCGGCTTTGTGGACTACATCAACCGGTCCAAAACCGTGCTGCACCCCACCGTGTTCTACTCCGAAGGCACGGCCAAGACCTCCAACGGCACCGACCACGACATCGAAGTCTCCGTCGAAGTCGCCATGCAGTGGAACGACAGCTACGCAGAACAGGTGCTGTGCTTCACCAACAACATCCCGCAGTCCGACGGTGGCACCCACCTCACCGGCCTGCGCGCGGCCATGACCCGCGTCATCAACAAGTACATCGAAGAAAACGACATCGCCCGGAAGGCCAAAGTCGTCATCTCCGGTGACGACATGCGCGAAGGCCTCGCCTGCGTGCTGTCGGTCAAGATGCCCGACCCCAAGTTCGCCTCGCAGACCAAGATGAAACTGGTCTCCTCCGAAGCGCGCCCGGCCGTCGAAGAAGTCGTGGCCGCCAAGCTGGCCGACTACCTGCTCGAAAACCCCATCGACGCCAAAACCATCTGCGGCAAGATCGTCGAAGCCGCCCGCGCCCGTGACGCCGCCCGCAAGGCCCGCGAAATGACCCGCCGCAAAGGCCTGCTCGACGGCGTCGGCATGCCCGGCAAGCTCGCCGACTGCCAGGAAAAAGACCCCGCCAAGTGCGAAATCTACATCGTCGAGGGTGACTCCGCCGGCGGCTCCGCCAAGCAAGGCCGCGACCGTAAATTCCAGGCCATCCTGCCGCTGCGCGGCAAGGTGCTCAACGTCGAAAAAGCCCGCTTCGACAAGCTCATCTCCTCCGAACAGATCGCCACGCTCATCACCGCGCTCGGCACCGGCATCGGCAAGGAAGAGTTCAAACCCGAGAAGCTGCGCTACCACCGCATCATCATCATGACCGACGCCGACGTCGACGGCGCCCACATCCGCACCCTGCTGCTCACCTTCTTCTATCGCCAGATGCCCGAGCTGGTCGAGCGCGGCCACATCTACATCGCCCAGCCGCCGCTCTATAAAATCAAGCACGGCAAATCCGAGCGCTACATCAAGGACGACACCGAGCTCAACGCCCACCTGCTCAAGCTCGCTCTCGACGGCGCCGCGCTCATCCCGGCCGAAGGCGCTGACCCGATCAGCGGCAACGCCCTGGCCGAGCTCGCCCGCAACTACCTGCTCGCCGAAGCCGTCATCAACCGCCTCGCCGGCTACATCGAACCCGACGTGCTGCACGCCATGCTCGAGCGCAACGTCGCCGTCAGCCTTGAAGACGAAGCCGCCGCCAACGCCAGCGCCGCCGCCCTCACGCCGCATCTGTCGGGCGCCGTCACCGTGCGCGCCGAGTACAACGAAGAAGCCGAAGCCTGGCGCCTTGCCATCGAGCGCATGTACCACGGCAACCTCAAGTACGCCACGCTCGAAGAAGACTTCCTCATCTCCGGCGACTACGCCCAGATCCGCACCGCCGCCGAAGCCATCGCCGGCCTCATCACCACCGGCGCCATCATCGAACGCGGCGACAAACAACAACCGGCCGTCAGCTTCGGCAAAGCCATCCGCTGGCTGCTTGCCGAAGTCGAACGCAACCTCGGCAAGCAGCGCTACAAAGGCCTCGGCGAAATGAACCCCGAGCAGCTCTGGGAAACCACCATGGACCCCACCGTCCGCCGCCTGCTCAAAGTGCAGATCGACGACGCCATTGCCGCGGATGAAATCTTCACCACCCTGATGGGCGACCACGTCGAACCCCGCCGCCAGTTCATCGAAAACAACGCGCTGTATGCGCGGAATATCGATGTGTAATTTTTGTAGGGAGCCATGAAGGGTGAGATCTGTGCCAATAGTGTGTGGCACAGACGTTGAGAAGAAACGAAAAAGCTCCTCAGGGAGCTTTTCCGCTTCATGGTGTATCAGTTGGTGGCAGAAAATCGGCCTTATGTGGAGCTCCACATAAAGCCGAGAAACGGCCGCCCCACATAAAGACAGCGACTCCACCACTTCGACCTCTCGCCATGCCGACGATGGACGGATCGGCCAACCACCGCTGTGTCGTTCTTCAATCAGCACTCCCAACCCGATCCGCCCGGGTCGTATGTCGAAGCCGGTACCCACCGCTGCTCCGATGGCCGCTCCGCGGCTTTCGCGCCCACCAATGTCGGCGTGAGCGTGCCCGCCGGGGATGGCAGGATATTTCGATGCTTGCCGCCGCCACTGTTCTGCGTGATCTTGCCCGCATGCGCTGCGTCGGAGATCGGTTTCGGGATGCAAGACGCACGGGCGCGGGTTCGGGACGGCACGGTGTCGTTGGACACCGCCGCGGCCGGCGACAGGCAAGCGCCGGCATGCGGAAACAGCGGCGCCTGTGCGAAGATCCGGGCTGCCCCATGATGAACGACGCGCCACCATGATCCGCTCACTGCTCAAATTCGCCGCCATCCTGATCGTCATCGCCGCCGCTGGCGTCTTGCTCAACCCCTCGCCGGAAAAGCATCGCGACACCATCCGCGACGAGCTGGCCGCACGCAGCGAAGTGGCGAAACTGCTGCAACTCGGCCGCGTCGCTGCCTTCTTCTCCGAGTACCACGCCTTCGGCGTCGGCTCCTACACCACCGTTAACGACAAGGTGGTGTCCATCGGTGCCTTCGGCATGGTGTTCGTACGCGAGAATGCGGCGCTGAAGAAAGTATTCTGACCCTGGGCATGCCGCGCGAGGCGGCGTGCCCAGGTTGTGCTTTGCGGGTGATCGGCGCGATTGATCGGCGGACCTTGCGTCCGCGACCGGTAGTGGCCTCAGGCGCTGCCGTCGTCGTGGTCGAGCGCCCCCAAAAACCGCGACCGCGCCGCCGCCAGCGCCATCCGTCCCGATTCATCCACCAGCCGAATTGCAGTGCCGTGATAGGCCTCGAAAGCGGCCAGTACGGTGTCGGCGTCGACTGTGCGTGCGGCCTCGGGTGGCGGGGGCGGGGCTTCGCCGTCGACGGCTTTGAGCACCGCGAATTTGGGGATGAAGACTGAGCCGCCTTTTTCGGTGGCGCCGGTCATGGGGCCGGATTTGGTGAGGATCTTGCCCTGGTATTCGAAGCGGGCGCCGAGGGGCAGTTGGTTGAGTTTCATGGGGGGAGCGTACTTCAATCAGCGTGGGGAATGGCGTAGGGCGGATAAGCGCAGCGCATCCGCCGTCTCGTTTGGGCCACCGATGGTGGACGCGCCTGCGGCTTGTCCGCCCTACTGGTATTTGGCCGCAGTGATGAACTGGCCGAAGCTTTCGCACCAGACGATGGCGGTGGTGTAGCGCGCGGGGTCGATGTGGGGCGGGATGTCGACGATGAAGTTGTCGAAGCCGTGGATTCTGCCGACTTGCACCAGCGTGGGCTTGAGGCGTTTGAAGTCGGCTTCGGTTTCGATGAAGTCGGGCGAGAGGTAGAGGCGGTAGTCCGGGCCGGGGGCGACGCTGCCTTCGAGGGCGATGGCTTTGGCACTGACGAGCAGCGTGCCTTCGCCCCAGTGGAGGGCGTCGCTGTCTTCGAGATCGCGGCGAACCTGACCGGTAAACAGGGTGGCGCCGACGCGCTCGCGCAGCTGCTCGGTGCTGGGGGCGTCGGGGGCAATGAGGATCGGTAGCAGGTAGACGGCCCCGATGAAGCCAATCGCGACGGCGAGGGCGTGGGTGGCGATCAGGAGGGGGCGCTTCATCGGTTTATTGCGTCCATGGGGTGATTTTCTGGTGATACGCAGGGAAAGCATCCCGCTTCGGCCCGGCAAATTGGCAGAACATTGCGCGGCCTCGGTTCTAAACTGGGAGCATCTGCCGCTAGAGCAGAATACCCAACAGGAGACAGCATGGCGAGCGCGAATCACGCAGGGCATTCGGTGCCGCCGGCCGCACGGACGGTGCGGCTTTCGCGTGCCTGTCTGCCCGGTGCGTGTCGTTGCGGGTGTTCCCATTCGCGTCGGCGGGGCTGTGTGCTGGTGCTGTCTTCGCGTGTGCGCTGTTCATTTGGCGCGCCCTTGCGTCGCTCGGCGTTGTGCCTTGGCGAGCATCTGGCGCGCAGTGTGCGCGGGGTGCCAGGGGCACCTCCGGCTGCCTGATTGATCCAAACCTTCATGGCCGTGTTTTGTCACGGCATTCAGGATCTTTCAGGAGTTTTGACATGGCTGACCTTTTTGACAATCCGATGGGGCTGATGGGCTTTGAGTTCGTCGAGTTCGCCTCGCCCACCCCCAATGTGCTCGAGCCGCTGTTCGAGAAGCTGGGCTTTAGCAAAGTGGCGACCCACCGCTCGAAAGACGTAGTGTTGTACCGCCAGGGCGACATCAACTTCATTATCAACAACGAGAAGAAGAGCGTGGCGCATTATTTCGCTGCGGAGCACGGCCCGGCCGCTTGCGGTTTGGCGTTTCGCGTGCGCGACGCCCACAAGGCCTATAGCCGGGCGCTGGAGCTGGGCGCGCAGCCGGTGGACATCCCCACCGGGCCGATGGAGCTGCGGCTGCCGGCGATCAAGGGCATTGGCGGCGCGCCGCTGTATCTGATCGACCGTTTCGAGGATGGCACCTCGATTTACGATATCGATTTCGACTGGGTCGAGGGCGTGGAGCGCCACCCGGTGGGCTACGGCTTCAAGCTGGTCGACCACCTCACGCACAACGTGTATCGCGGTCGCATGGCGCATTGGGCGGCGTTTTACGAGCGCATCTTCAACTTCCGCGAGCTGCGCTACTTCGACATCAAGGGCGAGTACACCGGCCTCACCTCCAAGGCGATGACCGCGCCGGATGGCAAGATCCGTATTCCGCTCAACGAGGAGTCGTCCAAGGGCAGCGGGCAGATCGAAGAGTTTTTGATGAAGTTCAACGGTGAGGGCATCCAGCACGTGGCGCTGATCACTGACGATTTGTTTGCCTCGGTCGACAAGCTGCGCGCGGCGGGGGTGCCGCTGATGAGCGCACCGCCGGCCACCTATTACGAGATGCTGGCGACGCGCCTGCCCGCGCACGGCGAGAAAGTGAGCGAACTGCAGACGCGTGGCATCTTGCTTGATGGCACGACGGACGGCGGCCAGCCGCGCCTGCTGCTGCAGATCTTCTCCGAATGCCAGCTCGGGCCGGTGTTCTTCGAGTTCATCCAGCGCAAGGGCGACGACGGCTTTGGCGAGGGCAACTTCAAGGCGCTGTTCGAGTCGATGGAGCGCGATCAACTACGTCGCGGAGTGCTGACGGCAGAGTAAACGCTGTCGATGGCACACGGGCCCGGACATCGGTGGTACCGAGTCCGGGCCTTCTTTTGACTGCAAAGGGGGGCGGTCAGGCTGCCATTACACGCGACGGCGCGCGATCAGGCCCACCAGGCCGAGGCCGGCGAGAAGCATGGCGTAGCGCTCTGGCTCCGGCACGGCGCTGACGGTCAGCTGGCCGTCGAACTGTGCCGAGGCCCCTGCCACCCAGTGTTGACCGGCGGTGTAGCTCAGGCCGCTGGTCTGGGTGGACTCGAGGTGCAGCGCCAGCGTGAGGTCGAGCTCCTGACCGACCGCCGAGGCAAAGCTGACATCCACCGGCCAGCTATTGTTGCCCAACCACGACAGACTGACGCTGCTTCCGGGCATGCCGGCCTGGGTGACATCCAGATCAATGCCGATGGTGTGGGTGGCGGGCAGACCGGCGTCGACCAGCATGTCGGCGATGCCGCTGAAGTTGACCATGACTGGCGTGCCGTCCGCTTCACCGGCGTCGCCGATGATGCGCAGCTTCATGCCGTAGGCGGCGACATCCTGAGTTGCCATGTAGCCGCTGGCGGTGCCAGCCGAGGTGGCCGCAAAGCCCAGCGTATGGGCGGCGCCGAGGTAGAGGGCGGTGGTCGCGCTGTCGCCGAGGGTGTCGACGAACAGGGTGTGGGCATAGCCGGTGTCGGCGTCGCCGCTGGCCACAGGCTGGATGCCGAAGTCGGCACCGGTCAGCCCGGCATTGCCGAACCCGGCTTCGAGGTCGGTAACGTCGCCGGTGACGACGGTGTCGCCACCGAGCGTGGCGCTGAGGTCACTGAAGCCGAAACCAAGGCCGGTGTCGACCAGCGACCAGCGGGCCGCCTGGGCATTGCCCAGCGCCGAAAAGGCGAGGGCTGCGACGAGCAGTTTCTTGTTGAACATGGATGAGTGTCCTTGTGTTGTCTGTGGTGCTCAGAACGTGTGATTGAATCTGCTGCGCGTGCCGATTGCTGCGTTGCTTGCTCGCTCACGCCTCGCAATCGGCCCCGCTCGCTACGATTTCTCCACAAGCTCTCAGGGCAGGCGGGTGATGCGGTCTTGTGCGCCGGGGGCGACACCGGCCGGGTTGGCCTGCAGGTAGGCTTCGAAGGCGTCGAGGTCGACCGCGCCGCCGAGGCGGTTGGTGCCTTCGGTGAGCACTGCGAAGGCGTCGCCGCCGTCGGCCAGGAAGCTGTTGACCGTCACCCGGTAGGCGGCGCTCGGATCGACCGGCACGCCGTCGAGGGTCATCGCGGTGATGCGGGCGTTGCAGGCGGCGCTGGCCGAGTAGCTGTAGGCGAAGCCGGCGGACACTTGCAGCATGCGGGTGCTGCTCTGACCGTTGCAGCCGGGGAACTGGGTTTCGAGCAGGGTCTTGAGCTGCGCGCCGTTGAGCGTCAGGGTCACCAGCGAGTTGCCGAAGGGTTGCACGGTGAAGGCGTCGCCGAAGGTGACCTTGCCGTCGGGGGCGTTGAAGGGCAGGTCGGCACGGATGCCGCCCGGGTTCATGAAGGCCACCACGGCTTCGCCAAAGCCGGCATCGTCGGTGGCGTCGAGCTGGGCGTCGGCGATCACGTCGCCCAGAGCCGATTCGCCGGCGGCGTTCTGGCTGCGGCTGATGGCGCCGGTGATGGTGCCGATCACGCGCGCCTTGGGCACGGCGGAGAGCGCGTCGTAGTGGGCGACCAGGTCGGTCATGTAGGGGGCTTCGGCGGTGGCGCTGCCGGTGCCGGTGGCCACGTTGGTGGCGGCCACCGAGATGACGTCACGCGTTTGGGTGTCGATGGTCAGGTCGATGTCGGTCAGCATGCGGGCGTACTGGCCGGCGGAGGTGACACGCACCGGCTGACCGGCCTTGTTGGGGAGCAGGCAGTTGTAGGCACGGTGGGTGTGGCCGGAGATGACCAGGTCGACCGCCGGATCGAGCCGATTGACGATATCGACGATCGGCCCCGAGACGCCGTCGCAGCCGTTGTCGCCGCCGGCTGCGAAGCCGCCTTCATGAATCAGCACCACGATGCTTTCAATGCCCTTGGCCTTGAGCTGGGGCACCAGCGCGTTGACCGTGTCGGCCTCGTCGCCGAACTGCAGCCCGGCCACGCCGGCGGGCGAGACGATGGTCGGCGTGCCCTTGAGCGTCATGCCGACGAAAGCCACCTTGTTGCCGAGGAAGTCCTTCACCCCATAAGCCGGCAGCACGGTCTGGCCGGTGGTGGTGTCGTGCACGTTGGCGGCGAGGAAGCCGAAGGCCGCGCCGGCGAACTGGCCGTCACTACGCACGTCCTGCGGCAGGCCGAGGCCGGAGAACGCGTCGCTGGCGTGGTTGCCGCCGTGTTGCATGCGGTGGAGCTCGGTCTTGCCTTCGTCGAACTCATGATTGCCGACGGCGTTGAAATCGATGCCGATGCGGTTCATCGCTTCGATGGTCGGCTCGTCCTTGAACAGCGCCGAGGTCAGCGGGCTGGCGCCGATCATGTCGCCGGCCGAGACCACCGCGTTGAGCGGGTTCTGCGCGCGCAGTGCGTCGATGCGGGTGGCGAAGCGGGCCACGCCGGGGTTGCTGCTCGAGCCCTCGCCGGCCTTGATGGTGCCGTGGAAGTCGTTGAAGCCGATCAGTTTGACCGTGAGCGTGCGGCCGATGTCCGAGGCCTTGGCGGCGGCGATCAAGGCGATACGCTCGCGCGCCGAGATCTGGCGCTCGCGCATCAGTTCGAAGCTGACGCGCGACACATGGGCCAGGAAGCGCGAGGTGTTGCCCCAGGCCTGTTCATCGTCGAACCGGTCGTCGAGCGTGCAGCCACCGCCGACCGCGCGGTTGGCCACGCCGCTGTCGATGATGCCGAAGGTGACGTTGGCGACCGGGTCGGGCGTGGTGCAGGTGGCGGCAAAGGCCGCGGCGGGGACAAGGGCGGCGGTAACGGCAGCCGCGATCAGGGGTTTGGCGAACATGGCGAAGATCCTTGGCGTGTGGAGAGGGCGAACGACATCGGGTTCGCACACGCTAAGCGCCGTGGATTACATCGCGTCGCCCCGCACAACGGCGGGCATTAGTCCGTTTGGTGGATGGCGCGGCGGTGTGGTGTCGGAGGCGACCACCTGCGCCGGGCCGCCGAGCCCGCTGCGTGCGAGCCAGTCGAACACCGAATCCACCGTGACGGTGTCGATGTGCCCGGCCATGCGCCGGCCGAAGGGGTGGTCGTCGAAATCGATGTGTGCGGTGCCCACGCGCGCACCGAAGCGCTTCAGGGCGGAGATCTCCAGGGTGGTCGGGCGGTAGTCGCGCAGGCGCAGCCAGGCCTGGGCGCGTGGCCGGGTGTCGGCGGCGGGGTCGAGCAGCATGGCGAGGGTTTCGATCGCCCACTGGTTGCTCTGCTGATACTGCGTGCTCCACGGGTAGGCCACCATGTTGTAGCGCGCCTCGTGCAGGCGGCTCAGGCGGGTGTTGTCCTGCAGCGCGGGCAGTACCTTGGCCTGCACGCCGGTGTCGAGTACCACCACGCCGGCCTCGTAGCGATACAGCCCGTCGCTGAAGAACTCGGCCAGCCCCTGCCGGTACAGCGCGCCCCGGTCGCTGCCGCATGCGTTGAGCTTGTGCACCACGCGCCAGACGCGGCCGTCGCGATAGGCGATGCCCAGGTGTGAATAGCGCAGCCGATAGTCGGACAGGTCCTGCCCGGCGCGCGCCAGCACCACCACCTGCGCGCCGGAGCGGTCGAGCGCCCGCGCCGTGCTGGCGGCCAGCTCCAGGCTCTGGCGCAGTTCGTTGGCGGTGAGTTTGCGCGCCTCGCAGTTCTGCCCGGCGTGGGCGAGCAGCGGCAGCAGGCACAGCGCGGTGAGAAAGGCGTGGGGGGTCATTGGGTGATCCTCTCGTCGTAGAGCAGCGATTCGCCCAATGCGTTGGGAATCAGGCACAAGGCTTCGCCCGCGGCCGACAGCAACCAGCCAGCCGCTAGCGCGGTCACCGTCACGACCGTGCCGGCCGCGACCGCCGAACCGGCAACGGCCTCGCCGCTGAATTCGACGACCGCGCTGACGCCGTCCGAGGCGCGTTCGAGTATCCAAACCGTGCCGGTGGCTGAGGCCTCGACTGCTGTGACAGTCAGTACTGCACCGGCCGACAGTAACGCCACCGGCGCGGCGACCGACGCTGCGACTGGCAGCGATGCCGCCAGGCTGGAGGCAGCACTGGCTTGAGAGGCATGTTCATGGGCCTGGGCGCTGCCGCCCAAAACGAGGGCGACGCCCAGCGTGAGGGTGAGTACATAGTGGTGAATGGTCTTGAGCATGATGTTCTCCGCTTACGACTGGGCGATGTCTGACGGCGCGCGACGAGACAGGCGTGCCTCAAGGCGGTTGGCCTCATGGGCATCGCGTAGCGTCTTCGCAAGGGTGAAGGTGCTGGAGATGAGGAACAGCCAGCTCACCACCAGATAGGCCTTCCAGGTCGGGCTCACCTCCATGCGCCACAGCCCCCAGCCGGTCAGCGCCATGGCCAGCCCGAACCCGCCCCATACCACGGTGTGCCACAGCGGTGTGTCGGTGGCGGCGAGGGCTTTGTCGCGGATGTACTTGGACAGGGCGAAGGCAGTGGATAGACAAAAGGCGTAGCCCATCACCATGAAGGCGCGGTCCAGGTCGCTGCCCGGCAGGCCGATCAGCCCGCTGGCGCACACCGTGAGCGCCAGCCCGAAAGCGATCCACACCTGCATGCGCCAGGCGCGGGTATCGCGTTGAACGAGGTTTTCCATGAATGACTCCGTGTGTGAAAGCACGGCGCCATGGTGCGCAGCGCGTGGCCGGGCAACAAGTGATTGCGGCGAAGTCGCCGGGAGCGACGCCAGCGGTATCGCGCGGTGGGTCCGTAAACGAAAAACCCCGCCGGGGTGGCGGGGTCGGGGTGTATCCGGGGCGGTGTCAGCCCAGCGTGTCGAGTGCTTGTTTTAGCGTGGCCACGGTGCGCTCGACATTGTGCAGCTTGTCGAGTCCGAACAGACCGATGCGGAAGCTGCGGTAGTCGGCCGGTTCGTCGCATTGCAGCGGCACGCCGGCGGCGCTTTGCAGGCCGGCGGTGGCGAACTTCTTGCCGCTGTGGATTTCGGCGTCACCGGTGTAGCTGACGACCACGCCGGGCGCCTGGAAACCGGCGGCGGCGACGCTCTTGAAGCCTTTCGATTCAAGCAGTGCGCGCGCTTGGCGGCCGAGTTCGAGCTGCTCGTCGCGCACCTTGTCGAAGCCGTAGGCTTCGGTCTCGAGCATGATGTCGCGCATGCGGGTGAGTGCGTCGGTGGGCATGGTGGCGTGGTAGGCGTGGCCGCCGCCTTCGTAGGCCTGCATGATCTGCAGCCACTTCTTGAGGTCGGCCGCGAAGCTGGTGCTGGTAGTGGTGTCGAGCACCGCCAATGCGCGGGCGCTCATCATCACCATGGCGCAGCAGGGCGAGCCGCTCCAGCCTTTTTGCGGCGCGCTGATCAGCACGTCCACGCCGGTGGTGGCCATGTCGACCCACACCGTGCCGGAGGCGATGCAGTCGAGCACGAACAGGCCGCCGACTTCATGCACCGCATCGGCCACGGCGCGCAGATAGTCGTCGGGCAGCATCATGCCGGAGGCGGTTTCCACATGCGGGGCAAACACCACGGCCGGCTTTTCGGCACGGATGGTGGCGACCACTTCGTCGATGGGGGCCGGCGCAAAGGCGGCTTTCGGGCCGGTTTCGATTTGCCGCGCTTTGAGCACGGTGTGCGCCGACGGGATGCTGCCCATGTCGAAGATCTGCGTCCAGCGGAAGCTGAACCAGCCGTTGCGGATCACCAGGCAGCGCTTGCCGGTGGCGAACTGGCGGGCGACGGCCTCCATGCCGAAGGTGCCACTGCCGGGCACGATGGTCGCTGCGTCGGCGTGATAGACGGTTTTGAGCACGCGCGAGATGTCGCGCATCACGCCCTGGAAGCGGGCCGACATGTGGTTGAGCGCGCGGTCGGTATAGACCACGGAGTATTCGAGCAACCCATCAGGGTCGATATTGGGTAACAGGCCAGGCACGGTTCGCTCCGGTTGCAATCTCGGGAAATGGCGACCGTGACGGTCGCCGGCAAACCCAGAGGATGCCACTGTTTGGTGTGCGCTCCAAGCCGCCGGTCAGCGCCGGCAGCTACGCCTTGGATCAGCCTATATTGTTGCGATTTCATGGACAGTTATTCATCACGGTAGCGGATTGTCTTTGATTCTCAGTGCCTGCATCATGAATCCATCGCAACCCTTTCAGGAGCACGGACATGAGCATGACGATCCGCAAGGCCAACGACCGCGGCCGCGCCAACTTCGGCTGGCTGAACGCACGGCACACCTTTTCATTTGGCGAGTATCACGATCCGGCCCACATGGGCTTCGGCCCGCTGCGGGTGATCAATGACGACCGCATCGCGCCGGGCGGCGGCTTCCCCACCCATCCGCATGCCGACATGGAGATTCTCACCTATGTGATTGATGGCGCGCTGGCGCACAAGGACAGCCTGGGCAACGGCTCGACCATCCGCCCCGGCGAGATTCAGTACATGCGCGCCGGCACCGGCATTCGTCACAGCGAGTTCAATCCCTCCGACAGCGAGCCCTTGCGCCTCTTGCAGATATGGGTCTTGCCGGCCGAACGCGGCACACCGCCGGGCTATGGGCAGCAGCGCATCGAAGCCCTACTGGTGAAAGATGGCTTGCGCCTGATTGCCAGCGGTGATGGCCGGGACGGCTCGGTGCACATCGGTCAGGACGCCGACCTTTACGCCGCGACGCTCGATGGTGCCGAAACCGCAGCGCTGACGCTGGCGCCGGGCCGGCTCGGCTGGGTTCAGGTGGCCCGTGGGTCGGTGACGCTCAACGGCGTCGCCCTGGCGGAAGGTGATGGGGTGGCCTTGAGCGACGAGACGCAGTTGCACCTCACCGAGGGCAATGGCGCGGAGCTGCTGGTGTTTGATATGGCACCGTGAGGTGTGACGCGAGTTCAACTTAATGTCATTCTTCAAATATGACGTAGGTCTTTGTGTTTGGCGGCGATGCATTTATCATGCGGCCTTGTTTGACTCGCGTCCGAGGCTGCCATGCACACGCCCTCTCTTTCAGCACTCTGGAATCAACACCATCGGCTGATGCGCCTGGCGACCCCGCTGGGTGAGGACGCCCTGCTGGCCGAGACAGCCACAATCCGTGAAGCGCTCGGACCCGTGTCTGAGCACGCCGGCTTCCATATCGTCCTGACCGTGCTGTGCGCCGATGCCCATATCGCGCTTAACGCGCTGCTCGGCCAGCCGGCCCGGCTCGATCTGCTCACCGCTCAGTCACGCACCGACCTTCGCCCCTTCCATGGCCAGATCACCCGTGTCACCCGACTCGGCGCCAATGGCGGTTTTGCGCGGTATGAACTGCACATCGAACCCTGGCTCGCCTTTCTCGCCCATCGTCAAGACAGCTTCATTTTTCAGCAGCGCAGCGTCGTCGAGATCATCGACACGGTCTTCGGTCGCTGGGTCGGCCAAGGCAAACTGAGCACCGCCTGGCGCTGGGACCTCGCCGACCCCGCACGCTACCCCAAGCGCGGCATCACTACCCAGTACCAGGAAAGCGATCTCGCTTTCGTCCGCCGTCTGCTGGCCGAAGAAGGCCTGTTCTGCTGGTTCGAACACACCGCCGACGACACCGCCGCCTTCGGCCAGCACACTCTCGTCATCAGCGACCACAACGCCGCCTTCACCGACAACCCGCAGGTCGTGTTCCGCTTCACCCAGCCCGGCGCCACGATGGGCGAAGACAGCGTCGACCGCTGGCACGGCCTGCGCCAGCTCGACACCGCCGTGCTCGCCGCCGCCAGTTGGGATTACCGCAGTCTCGACACCCGCGCTCAGCAAGACGAAAGCCGCATCGACAATGGCCCCAGCCCAAGGCTCACCGCCACCGACGACCCCGGCCAATACGCCTGGCAAGACCGCGCCCATGGTGAGCGCATGCTGCGCGCCCAGCGAGAAGCGCTCGACGCGCGCAGCAAACAGTTCCTCGGCGAAGGCACCGTGCGCACCGCCGCGCCGGCCAGCGCCTTCACTCTCGCCGAGCATGCCGAACACGACCTCGACCCACCCGAGTCGCGCCACTTCGTCATCACCGAAGTGACCCACCACGCCCGCAACAATCTGGCCGAGCACATTCCGGGCGGCGCAGGCGCGCTCCCTGACGCGTCTTTTGCCAACACCGATGGCGGGGCGAAATCTGTCGTATGGCGCGGTGACGATTCGGGCCGTGCTGCTACAGGGCCGGATGCATCCGGCCACACCGCCTCCGAACACAGCACACCCCCCGTCGAGCTCTACCGCAACCACTTCCGCGCCGTCCGCAGCCACATCCCCTGGCGCCCCCTCATGGCCGACGGCCACGGCCGCCACATTCACCCGCGCCCCACCGTCCACGGCACCCTCAGCGCCGTCGTCGTCGGCCCCGGCACCCCCACGCACACCGACCGCGACGGGCGCATTCGCGTCCAGTTCCCCTGGCAGCGTGGCAGCCACAGCGCCAACCGCCTCGATAGCGCCGAATACGACAACGCCCCCGCCAGCGACGCGCTCGGCGTTTGGGTACGCGTCCTGAGCCCCACCTCCGGCGCCAACTGGGGCGGGCACTGGGTACCGCGCCCCGGTCAGGAAGTGCTCGTCGCCTTCGACCACGGCAACATCGACCGCCCGGTCATCATCGGCGCGCTCTACAACGGCCAGGGCAACGACGACGCCCCCGGCAACCGCACCGGCGCCAGCACCATGGCCGCCAGCGCCAACGCCCCCGCCTTCTTCGCCGGGCGAGCCGCCGACGCCCACCGCCATAACGCCAGCCTCTCCGGCCTCAAGACCCAACAACTGAGCGCGAGCCGCAGTGGTCAGGGCGGCGCCAACCAGCTCATCTTCGACGACACCCCCGGCCAGGCCCGCATCAGCCTGGGCAGCACCGAATACGCCAGCGCCCTGAGCCTTGGCCACCACAAACAACAACACGACAACGCCCGACTCAAAGACCGCGGCCACGGCGCCGAACTGGCCACTCGCGCCGCCGTCGCCGTGCGCGCCGGCAGCGGCCTGCTCATCAGCGCCGACGCCCGAGCCGGCGCCACCGGCGCCCACCTCGACAGCCGCGAGAGCATCGCCCAACACGAAGACGGCAAAGCGCTCACCGTCGCCCTCGCCGAGGTCGCCGTAAAACAAAACGCCGCCCTTGCCGGCGACGCGGCTGCCGACACACTCCCCGCCAGCGAAGGGCTGACGCGTGCGCTCGACACCCTCGGCGCCACCGCCACCGCAGGGCCGAATGCCGCCCCGGCAGGGCCGGATTCCTCCGGCCAAACAAGCGCCGCGCAAGCCAGCTTCAAACCCACCGCCGGTGGCGAAGGCAGCGCACCCGCCTGGTCCGCCCCGCGCCTGCAATACAGCGCCCCCGGCGGCATTGCTCAGCTCACCCCCGCCAGCGCCATCCTCGTCGCCGGCAAAACCCTCAGCCTCGCGGGCCAGGACATCAACCTCGTCGCCCAGGGCAATCACAGCCTCGCCGTCAAGGACGGGCTGGCGCTGTTCACCGTCGGCAAAGCCAGCGGCAACAAACCCAACACCGAGACCGGCATCGCCCTGCACGCGGCCAGCGGCAAAGTGAGCGTGCAAGCGCAAAGCGGCCAATTCAGCGCCGCCGCCGACAAAACCGTCACCCTCGCCAGCACCACCGCCAACCTCAAGGCCAGCGCCAAAACCCACCTCCTGGCCACCGCCGGCGGGGCGTATCTCAAGCTCGAAGGCGGCAACATCAGCCTCCACGCTCCGGGGCCGGTCAAGCTCAAGGCGAGCATGAAGAATCTGACCGGGCCGAAATCGAGCAGCGTGGGCGGAAGCTTGCCGAAGGCGGGGGATTTGCGGGTATGTGAAATGCAGGCGACCCAGGCGGCACGCGATTCGAGCGCCATCGTGCCATTGGAACGATAGCCATGACCGTGCTGATCCATCGTGTCGTTGCCGACTACGCCATTGCGTTCATTGATCCGTTTCGTGTGGACGATGTCCCGATGGCACTGCTGCCGGAACCGCTTGTGCCAAGCGGCTTCGAGGCAGAGGCCCATCTGATGCCGCAGTTCGTCCATCTGAGGCGATTCGATTCGGTGCAGCGGGACGCATTGCTTGATTGGCTCGAAGGCCCGTCAGCCGGGGACGGTGCGCCGCCGGTCCTCGCATTCGTGAGTAGCGATGCGGACGATGCGCGCGTTCTGAACCATCTACGACGCCAACTCATCATCGGACTGAGTGGTGACCGGAAGTGCCTGCTGCGCTACTACGATCCCAAGGTCTTCTGGCATCTGCACTGGATACTCGATGAGACGCAGCGCGCCAGCCTGTTCGGTCCGCTCCGGCAGTGGGTGTACTGGCATGATGGGCTGTGGCGGTTGTCGGAAAAGCCCCTGGCCGGCTCACGGCGCCCGGTTCCGTTGAGTCAGCGCCAGAGCGCACAGCTTGGCCGTGTTGCGACCATCAACCAGGTTATGGCCAGCATCGAGCTGCCGGTCGGCGCCACGGCAAGGCTGGCGCTGGCGCAGCGCGTGGATGCCGATATCGAGCGTGCGCAGCGCAAGGGCTTGGGCGATGAGATGGACTGGATCCACTTCGCCCGTCTGTGCCACACATGTCACCCACGATTCGACGAACATCCGCGCGTCGTTGACCTACTGGCCTGCTTGGCGCAGGACGAATGCACGTTCAGCGACGTGGCCGCGGCGATGGACGATATGTTCTGGCAAGGCGTTGCGACAGAGCTTGCTGAAGCCGAGAAACCGAACACAAGAGATCTGATTCGATGAGCATCACGCCGAGCTGCGAATTCTGCCAAAAGAAGGGGTTGCCGATCTTCCTGGCGCGCTTCGCCATTGCCCCGAACGATGCCAAGGCGCCACGCGCCTACGGCCACATGCTTCCGACCGGCTGCGGCGACGCGCCGGTCAGCCTCGGCGATCACGCCGACTACACCCTGCGCATGCTGCGCAGCGGCTACCTCTACCTGTACAACGAAGCGCTCAAGCGCTGGTCGGCGTGGTTCGTGACAGAGGGCGGCTACTTCATGCCCTTTGAGGTGCAGCAGTGCCTCGCACCGGGCTACCTCAAGGGGCGCGAGCCGTGCAGTCGTGAAGGGCACCGGGAGATCGCCTCGTGCATCACCATCAGCAGTCCAAAACTGGCGACCGATGTGTGGCTGGCCTTCTCCGACGTGCAGTGGACCGCCGCCGTGCTCGATCGCCACAACGACGCGGGCTATCGCGCCCGGTACATGCGCAAGCTGAATGTGCCCAAACTCCTCGCGGGGCAACTGCCGGCGGGCGAGCCGGTCAAGAAAATCGCCGAGTTGGGCAGCACCGTGGCCGAGTACGCCAGTGCCAGCGTGGCCAAGGCCTTCGCATTCAGCCCGGCGAGCTGGCAGGCGCGCGCGGCTCAGACCGAACAGGTGATCGCAGCCGCTGAATCGCTCAACCCGGGCAAGGGCGTCATCGTTGCGCTGCATGATCCCGCCGGCATCGCGATGGATCTGTCTGCCCTGATGAAGCATCTGGAACAGGCATTTCTGGACAGGGACAAGCGCAACTACCGCAAAACCATCAACGCCTATCTGAACGAAATTGAAGCGCAAATCAAGGAAGGTGCCCAGCGCAAACGCCTCTTCGATGCCATGGACGAACGCGATTACCGTGGTGGTCCGATGGCGCCGACGCTGTTCCCGGCAACCCGCATGGCCTATCACACCAGCACATCCCACGCATTGGCCGAGTTCGACAGCGCCGAGCAGTTGGAAAAAGTGGCCGACGCAGCCTGGGAGCGATATGCCAAAAAACTCGAACAGAACCGAAACGCATCCGGCAAAACCGAGCGGGAGGCGTGGCAACAGGCCTTCATCGACCAATACGCCCGCTTCGACAAGAACTACATCGCGCCCCTCGCCGACGCTCACGTAGCCTGGATGCAAAGCGGCATCATGGCGAGCTACGCCGACACCCATTACGACGACAAGGACATTGAGTCAGGACTTTCGTTTGTACAGATCATGGTCCTTTGCGTAGCAGGCACAGGTGACAAACGCCAGTGCCAGGAGCTCTATACCCGGTGGCTCAACGAAGCGCCGGGCCGCAAGGGCAATCTGCTGCTCGAAGCACTCGTCTACAAGCAATCCGCCTTGAGCCAACAGATCATCGATGTGAGCAACTCCGTCACCTGGGAGCAACTGCCCTGGGACAAGCTCAACTCCGGCTTTGATACGGTGGTCAAGGGACTAAAGGTCGGCACGCCGGACGTGTTGGGCAGGCTGGTCGCCTGTCTGGCCGGGTCGATCGCCAGCATCCTCGGAAGCGCTGCGCAGAAACCCAAGGTGCATGCGGGGCTCGTCGCCATCGGCGTAGCAAGCAAAAAGCCCGTGATTCGCGTCGAAGTGACCGGCGGCAAAAAGGCCTTCCGGGAAGCGCTGGTGCGTCAGATCCTCAAAGCTCAGGGCGCGCAAGTGAGGGACTACCACGCCATTCATCGCGCGGTGGCGGCTGAGATGCGGCGCATGGAAGTGTATGGCGTGCCAATGCGCGGGGTCGATACCCGGCACTGGCTGCTCATGGTCGACCCTGAACAGGTTCGCGGCGTGCCTGCCGGACTGAGCCGCCAGGCACGCGCACAGTGGCTGGCTAAAAGCCTGCGCACGCCAGAGCAGATCGAAGCGCTCGATCTGCAGCGGCTAAACGATCAGATCGGTAACGCCGAGACGCGCATCAAGGCCGCAGCCGGTTACCATGCGCCGATGGCCTTCGCAGTGGTGGGCGTGATCGCCAACGCGGTGGCCTTCAGTTCGGTCAATGATGACCTCAAGGGCTCGATGAATCACAAATACGCCGAGATGTACCGTCGCTGGTATGCGCAGGGCGCGCAGTTGGTCGGGGCGATCGGAGAGGCGATCGAGGCGGCGATTGCTCGGGGGTTGATTGGAAATCTGAACTTGTTGAAGGGTATTACGCTTTTGACGGCTGCGAAGTTTCTCAAGATTGGGCTGGGAATCGGCGGTGCGATTGCGATGGCGTTGTTTGATTTGTGGCGGGCGGGGGATGAGTTGAGTGAAGGGAGTTGGACGGGATTCGTGGCGTATGGAGTATCGTCTGCTCTTGGCTTTTATATCGCTTTTCTTTTGTTTTCCAGTTCTGGCGTTGGTCTTGTTGTATGGGTGGTTGTTGCTATTGGGTGGGCGTTTGTCATGACCGTGCTGGTTGATGACGATTTGCAGGATTGGATGGAGCGCTGTGTGTGGGGCAAGCTCTCGGCAGATCGATACAATGATTTCAATACTGAAGTTATTGAACTCGAGAAGGCGACGGGTTTGCAGCTCCGTCAATCCGCAGGGGCGCAATAACGATGCATGAACTGACCGGACTGCTAAGAAAGTACCCTGTCAATCGACGCTTGAAGTACGAGGAAAAAGAGAGCGCAGTAAGTCAAAGCGCGCATCAAGATGTCGAGCCATCGTGTATGCACGCTGTGATCAAATTTAATGGCACATACATGGAGCTGGCCGGAAAATTCTATGAGTGGCGTGGTGTCTATGGTAGCGGTATGGCTGTTCTTTCTCTTCTAGCCGCCTGTGGAATAGGGTTGGGTGTACTGGGTTTTGTCAAGTTTCCCTGGGGGCAGGAGCCAAGCTATATAGCTGCTCTTATTGCTTTAATGTTATCAATGTTTATTGCTGGCCTGGTTCTTGTTTTATGGGGGGCGTCCAAGGAATTCTTCCGGCTCACCCACTACCCCATCCGCCTGAACAGAAAACTTCGAAAGATCTACGCCTTCGACCCCAGAACCATGAAACTGCTGGAAATGGACTGGGACAAAACCTATTTCACCATCCAGCCGACACGAACTCGAATTCCCCAACAGCAGTGGGAAATTCTGGCGCTTACGATTGACGATGATGATGAAACTGTTCAGCACGTCCTGCCGTTTTCGGGAATGTGGTACGCCGAAAAGGATGTCCTGCGCCATTGGGAATATCTGCGCCGGTACATGGAAGAGGGGCCCGAGACGATCATTGAGTACACCCCAATTTTTCTGGATATCGCCACGCGCAAGGAAACCTTCAAGGAAGGTTTTCGTCGCCTCTATGCGCCGTTTTACCACCTGACCAAGACGCCCTTCGTACTGATGTTCGGGCCATGGATGTTCTTCAGCGCCATCGGTCGCCACATCGGCATGCTCACCAGCAAGATTCCGCTGTGGCCCGCGCATGTGGAGGACGAATGCCGCATCGAGCCGGGGGATCGGTGGGAATACGACGCCAGGGACAATCCGGCCGACTACTGGGCCGCGGTGCCCAAGCTGCGCTCGGAGATGATTGCCGAAGGAATGGTGCTGCGATGAGCCGAGCGATGCTTGAGCGCATTGAACGCAGTTATCGAACTTAGCACTGGATTGCCGGTGCCTTCTTTGTCGTTGCGGTATATCTGCTGGCAGGATGTTTGTTGAAGTCGTCCTATCTCATTTTCAAATCGAGCGGGATTTACAATTCTGGCGTTCTCGAAAGAGTTTTCTATCAACTTTATTTCTGGGCGTTCAACAAGCCGTTGGGCGAAAATTTCGGGGAGAAATTATGGCGCATGCTGCCGATCCTTCAAGGCAGAGATCTATTTGTTCGTGAAAACATTTTCCTGATCATGTTTTACGTGGCAACGTTCCTTTCTGCGGGACATTTCAGATTGTGTGGTGCGCGAATTGCGCGTTTGAACCGACTCAAACGGGAAGCCGAGGATGACATAATTCGAGATGCCTACCGGGGTGTAGAGCCTGCGCGTCCAGAAAGTGTCATGGAGCCGCAACGAGTGGACTACCTTTGGACGCGCAAAGAGAAGGTGATTGACCGTTATTTGGCACCACTGTAGGTCGGTTCGGCATTACTTGTTGCGCAGTACTGCCTTGAGCGGTTTGCCTGACTCGCCTTTCTCGCCCATCGTCAAGACAGCTTCATTTTTCAGCAGCGCAGCGTCGTCGAGATCATCGACACGGTCTTCGGTCGCTGGGTCGGCCAAGGCAAACTGAACGCCGCCTGGCGCTGGGACCTCGCCGACCCCGCACGCTACCCCAAGCGCGGCATCACTACCCAGTATCAGGAAAGCGACCTCGCTTTCGTCCGCCGTCTGCTGGCCGAAGAAGGCCTGTTCTGCTGGTTCGAACACACCGCCGACGACACCACAGCCTTCGGCCAGCACACCCTCGTCATCAGCGACCACAACGCCGCCTTCACCGACGACCCGCAGGTCGTGTTCCGCTTCACCCAGCCCGGCGCCACGATGGGCGAAGACAGCGTCGACCGCTGGCACGGCCTGCGCCAGCTCGACACCGCCGTGCTCGCCGCCGCCAGTTGGGATTACCGCAGCCTCGGTAATCCCCCCGTTTTTAGCGCTCGCCAGAAGTAGAGTTCATGGCACGAGTGCCAACTTCTGTTTCGGGGTAATGCCTCCAAGGCCCATGTTCGGGCGCTCATGATTGTAGGTCCGGAGCCATTTTGTTGCATGGTTCTGGACTTCATTGATGGTCTCGAGCGCGAGGCGCTTGCCCTACACGAAGCTCGGTTCGGCTTCGAGCTTGACGCCGAAGCGGGTGCGTACATCGGCGGCGATGGCCTCGGCCAGTCGCTGTACATCGGCGCCTGTTGCGCCGCCGTGATTGACGATGACCAAGGCTTGACGTGCATGGCAGCCGACCGGGCCGAGGCGTTTGCCTTTCCAGCCGCATTGGTCGATCAGCCAGCCAGCAGCGAGTTTGATGCGGCCGTCGGCTTGTGGGTAGTGCGGTGCGCCGGGGTGCGCGGCGAGCAGGTGCTCGGCAGTGCGGGTGTCGACCACCGGGTTCTTGAAGAAGCTGCCGGCGTTGCCGAGCACGGCCGGGTCGGGCAGCTTGGCCTGGCGTACGGCGATGACGGCGTCGGAGATCTGCCGCGCGGTGGGCGTTACGATGCCCTGCTCGGCCAGATGCCGCTGCAGGTCGGCATAGCCGGTGAGCGGTGGCCAGGGCCGGGGCAGGCGGAAGATGACGCGGGTGATCAGCCAGCGGCCGGCTTCGGTTTGTTTGAACACGCTGTCGCGGTAGCCGAAGCGGCAGTCGGCGGCGCTGAACTGGCGAAGCTCGCCCGTATCGAGATTGACCGCGTCGAGCGACTCGAAGCGTTCGGCCATTTCCAGACCGTAGGCGCCGATGTTCTGGATGGGTGCAGCGCCGACGGTGCCGGGGATGAGCGAGAGGTTTTCGAGTCCGGGCAGGTTTTCGTCCAGCGTCCAGCGGACGAAGTCGTGCCAGGGTTCGCCGCCGGCCGCGGCGACGCGCCAGGCGTCGTCGGCGTCGGCCAGGCGCTCGCGGCCGCGCAGCGCCACATGCAGCACCAGGGGGGCGACATCGCCGGTGAACACTACGTTGCTGCCGCCGCCGAGCACCAGGCGCGGGCCACGCAGGGCGCCGTCGCGGGCCAGCGCGACCAGGCTGTCGATATCGTCGATGCGCCGATAGCGCGCCGCGCTAGCGGGCAGGCCGAACGTGTTGAAGGCGTCGAGCGGGACGTGGGTTTTTTCGGGCGTCATTCGGTGGCGCGAGCGCGGATGGGGAAGAGCCGATCGTAGGCCAGATTGAAGACGAAGGCGTACACCGTGTAGGCCACGGCGAGGGCCAGGTCGGCGATGAGCGCGGTGAGCCAGTCCATGCCGGTCCAGGCCATGACGATCGGCAGGGTCATGATCAGCAGGCCGGCCTCGAAGCCAAAGGCGTGCGCGATGCGCAGCGGCCAGGGGCGGCGATCGGCGGTGCGGCCTGTGAGGCGGCCTTCGACCCAGTCGAAGCCGATGTTGTAGGCGGCGTTCCATAGCGCAGCGATGAGGGCGATGAGCGCGAGCATGCCCAGCGAGTCGGCAATGGGCACGCCACTGGCCCAGGCAAAGGGCGGGGTGATGAGCAGCAGGCCGCCGGCCTCGAACAAGGCGATCTGGCGGGCACGATCCCAGAAGCGGCGCAGGGGGACTGCGGTGTGGGTCACATCGGCAACCGGTGTCAAAACCGGCACGATAGTCAGCCCGGCGGCCGGATGCAAATCGGCGCGCGCTGATGTGTGGTTCAATCAGGGCTTCCATCAATCACCGCAGCGCAACCACCATGGCCCGCATTCAGATCGATCTGCCCGAAGGGTTCGATTTTTCGACCGATATCACGCTCTATCTCAGCCACATCAATTATGGCAACCATCTCGACAACGCGATGCTGCTGACGGTGGTGTCGGAGGCGCGTCTACGCTTCCTCAAATCGATGGGTTATACCGAACTGAATGTGGAGGGGGTGGGCATCATTGTGTGCGACGCGGCCTTGCAGTACCGCTCCGAAGCCCACCATGGCGAGGTGATGCGGGTGACCATGGCGGCGTGTGACTTCAACAAGTACGGCTGCGACCTGGTGTGGCAGATGACCGAGGCCGAGTCGGGGCGCGAAGTGGCGCGGGGCAAGACCGGCATCCTCTTTTTTGACTACGCCGCGAGCAAGGTGACACGTGTGCCCGAGGGCTTCGCCGCCCGTTTCGCGCCGCCGGCGGTGGCCTGATGCGGCGCGCCGCGGCGATTGTCATGCTATGCCTGCCGGCTGCCGTGTGGGCGGGCGAGGCCGAGGTGCTCGATGCGGTGGCGGCCTGCGACGCGCGACGGGTGTGCAGTTTTACGGTGACGGTGCGTCACGCCGATACGGGCTGGGACCACTATGCCGATGCCTGGGAAGTGCGTGGGCCCGATGGCGCAGTGCTCGGGCGTCGGGTGTTGCTGCATCCGCATGAGAACGAGCAGCCATTTACCCGATCACTGGGCGGTGTGGCGATCCCGCCGGGGGTCGAGCAGGTGAGCGTGGTGGCGCATGATCTGGTGCACGGCTGGGGCGAGGCGAGTGTTTCGGTGACGATTCGCTAAGCGGATTCAGGGTTTCACGCACGCGGCGTCGATCTGCGCCAGCGTCCAGTCGCGCGCCGACGCCAGCGTCTCGAAACACTCGACTGCTTGGAATCCGGCGTACATCCGCGCAAACACGCTTTCCATGATGCCGTGGCCTTCGACTTCGGGTGGCAAGACATAGGCCATCGCCACGCGGTGATATTGCCCGGCGAGCACCCGCGCGCTGTCGGCCAGCGCTTGCAGCGCGTCTCGTGGCGCCAGCACGCTTCGGTGGCAGATCGCGATCTGGCCCCAGGGGCCGTCGGGCGCGAGCTGTTTGATGAACGGCGCGACTTCGATGCGGTAGCGGTCGACCAGTTCGATATTCCAGGGGCCGGTCAGCTCGGCAATCAGCAGCCGGCCGTCAACGCGCAGCGAGAATTCACCATGGGCGGGAAAGGGCATGACGGCTCGTCAGGGCGATGAAGCGCGAAGCATATCGCATGCGCTTCCCGGGAGTTGCAGCAGGTTGCGCGCGCTGAGCCCCTGGTGGGTGAAGTCGGCGAGCAGTTCGCACTGGTGCTCGAAGTCGCGCGTTTCCATCTGCAAGATCACCTCGGTCATGCCGACCGGTACATGCAGTTCGCCGCGGCGGTGTTCGACATGGCGGATATTGATGCCCAGTGCGGCGACCCGCTGGATCATGGTCAGCAGTTGGCCGGGTGCGTCGGAGGTGGTCACCGCCACGCTCATCAGCCGGCCGCTGGAGGCCAGGCCATAGTCGATGGAGCGCCCGACCAGGGTCATGTCGACATTGCCGCCCGAGATCACGCAGACCACGCGGTCGCTTGGCGCGAGGCGGATCTTGCTCTGCATCAGCGCGGCCAGGCCAACCACCCCGGCGCCCTCGCCCATGGTGCGGGTACGCTCGACCAGGGTGACGATGGCCTCGGCAATGGCGTTGTCGTCGACGGTCACGATCTCGTCCACCAGTGCGGCGATGACCTGCCGGTTGCGCTCGCCTGGGCGCTTGACCTTGATACCGTCGGCGATGGTGTGGGCGCCGGGCGGCACGGTTTCGAGCGTGCCGTCGACCAGGAAATTGCGGTAAGGCGCGACGGTTTCGGTCTGCACGCCGATCACCCGGATGTCGGGCCGTTGCAGTTTGAGCGCCAGCGCGATGCCGGCGATCAGCCCGCCGCCGCCCAGCGGCACCACGGCCACGGTCATGTCGGGCGCGTCTTCGAGCATTTCGAGGCCGCAGCTGGCCTGGCCGGCGATCACGTCCCAGTCGTCGTAGGGGTGGAGGAAGGCGAGGTGCTCGGCGGTGGCGCGCCGGCGGGCTTCGTCGGCGGCCTGCTCCAGGGTGTCGCCTTCGAGCACCACTTCGGCGCCCAGCGCGCGGCACGCCTGAATCTTGGTGAGCGGTGCGGTGCCCGGCATGACCACCACGGCTTTCAGTCCGGCCAGTGCGGCGGCGCGGGCCACGCCTTGCGCGTGGTTGCCGGCCGAGGCGGCGATGACCCCGGCAGGTCGGTCGCCGCTGGCCAGCAGGCGATCGATTTTGTGGGTGGCGCCACGCAGTTTGAAGGAGCCGGTGCGCTGGAGGTTTTCGAGTTTGAGCTGTAGCGGTGCGCCGACAGCCTCGGACAGTGGGTCGTTGTGCCACTGGACGGTGCGGATGATGGCGTCGGCGATGCGTTGGCGGGCGGTGGTGAGCGCTCCGAGGTCGAGCGGAAGGGGCGAGGGCATGCGGGATCTCCGGTGTCGGGGGGCGCGGTGAGGCTTGTGGCCGGGGCGCCCGAGTCTTGCGATTGTCATTGGCGACCGGTGCCGGGTGCAAGCTGCGCTGCAGCAGGGCGTTCAAGCCGAGCTGCGGTGCTGCCGTTAGTTCACCGCGGCGTCGATGGCATGGCGTTTGTCCGGGAGCGAGGATGCACTATCAGGTCGTGTTGGGTGTCGGGGTGTTGGTGCTGGCGCTGGGGTGGGCCTTGTGGCGTATGCGTGCGTTGCGCGCCTCGTTATCGGCGGCGATCGAGCACCAGGAGATGATGAGCCGCTTCGCGTCGGACTGGAGCTGGACGCAAGACGCGGATTTTCGTTTTACATGTTTCGAAGGCACCTCGCTGGCGCGCCATCATCTGGTGCTCGACACGCTGCGCGGAAAACGCCGCTGGGAGCTGCCGGGCCTGGAGGTGTCCGAGGCCGCCATGGCGGCGCATCGTGCCTGCTGCGAGCGCCATGAACCGTTCTACGAATTTGAGTATGGCGTCGATGTGCCCGGCATGGGCCAGCGTTGGCTGGTGGTGAGCGGCTACCCGCTGTTCGATGACGCGGGTGTGTTCGTCGGTTATCGCGGTTTGTCGCGCGACGACACCCAGCGCCATGTGGCTGAACTGGCGCTCAGGGCCAGCGAACAGCGCCTGGCGGCGATTCTCGCTGGCAGTCCGGTGCCGGTGTTTGCGATCGACGAGACCGGTGTGGTGGTGGCCTGGAATCGCGGATGTGAGCTGGTGATGGGGGTCGATGCCGAGGCCATGATCGGGAGCTCGGCGCCGGGGGTGCCATTCTACGGTGAAGATCGCCCGGTGCTGGCGCACTATGTTGCCGGCCTGAAAGACATGGCGGAGTTGACAACGTATTACGGCGATGCGGTGTATGCCGTTGATACCGTCCCCGGAGCGCTCGCGGCCGAGGGCTTTTTTCCCGGCCTGGGTGGCCAGGATCGCTGGTTGAGTTTTCTCGCCGCGCCCATGTGCGATGCGTCGGGTCGGGTGATCGGTGCGATCGAAACCTTGCAGGATGTCACGGCGCGCAAGCAGGCCGAGATTCTGCTGCATGAGCGCAACCAGGTTTTTCGGACCTTGATTGACAACATCCCGGCGGGCGTCGCTCTGGTCGGCAAGGACTTGCAACTGATCACCTGGAACGCGGAATGGCTGCGTCTGCTGGGGCTGCCGGCAGAGATGTTTGCGCAGGGCGTGCAATCGATCGAAAGCATTTTCAGATACATGGCGGAGCGTGGCGACTATGGGCCCGGCGATGTCGAGGGCAAGGTCGACAGGCGGATGGCTCAGGCGCGCCGCTTCGAGCGCCACTTTGAGGAATGGGCGCGTCTCGACGGGACGGTGCTGGAGTTCAGAAGCTCTCCCCTGGCAGCTGGGGGGGCTGTGGCGATCTTCACGGACGTGACTGCCCGCCGGAACGATCAGCGACTCCTTCAAGCCAAGCATCGCGAGCTTGAAGAGGCGCAGCGCATTGCCCACATCGGCAGTTGGCGCTGGGCGCTTGGCAGCCCGGAAGTCGATGTGTCGGAGGAAATGGCCCGATTCATGGGCGGGCGCGACCGTGGCGACCGCCATACCTTGCGTGGCTGCTTGCGGTGTTTGAGTGTCGATGATCGGGCGCGACTGCATCTGCCCTTGATGGCGCTGATTCGCGACGGACTGCCGCTGGATGTGCTCTGCCAGATTCGCGGGGCCGAGGGCGATGTCCGCGATGTGCATATGCTGGGGCGTGCCGAGCGGACCCGGAGCGGTCAAATTGTTCGGCTGGTGGGCACGGTGCAGGATGTGACGGCCAGGCGCGAGGCCGAACGGGCCTTGTCGGAGAGCGAGCAGAAGTTCCACGCGATCTTCAACCAGACCTTCCAGTTCATTGGCTTGATGTCGCCCGACGGTATCTTGCTGGAAGCCAATCAGACCTCGCTCGATTTTGCCGGTGTGCCGGCCAGCGAGGTCATTGGCCGGCCCTTTGCCGACGGGCCGTGGTGGCGGGGTGCGCCGGAGAGCCGCCAGCGACTGCTGTCGGCGATCAAACGTGCGGCCACCGGGCAGTTCGAGCGCTTCGAGACCGAGCACCCGTCGGCGGACGGGACGACGCATTTCGTCGACTTCTCGCTCAAGCCAGTGTTCGATGCGCTGGGCCGGGTCAGCCTGCTGATTCCCGAAGGGCGAGACATCACCAGCTTCAAATTGACGCAGGCAGAACTCCAGGCCGGGCGGGAGATGTTTGCCACTGTTTTTGACAAGAGCCCGGTGGCCATGGACCTGTTGTCGCTGACGCAGCACGACATTCTTCAGGTGAACGCGGCCTGGGAGCGTGTGCTGGCGATCGACGCGACACGGGCCATCGGCAACAATACGATCGTGCTGGATTTGTGGGAAAACCCGTCGGAGCGGCAGCGCTTTCTCGACCTGGTCGCCCAGCGAAGCCGGGTGGATGGTTTCGAGGCGCGCCTGCGCCGGGGTGATCGCTCGATCGGTACCTTCGAGATTTCCAGTTGTGTGGTGTATCTCGACGATCAGCGGGTGTTGCTCAGCGCCCTGGTCGATGTCACCGAGCAACATCGTGTGCAGGAACAGGTCCGGGCACTCAACGCCACGCTCGAAGAGCGCGTCAAGCAGCGCACCGAGGAGTTGTTGCAGGCCAAGGAGCGGCTTGAACAGGCCATGGGGCAGCTGGTGCAGTCCGAAAAGCTGGCGTCGCTGGGGGCGGTGGTGGCCGGCGTGGCGCATGAGTTGAACACGCCGCTGGGCAATGCGCTGACCGTGGCCTCGGCGCTGCATGCCGCGGTGCGTCAGTGCCAGCGTGATGCGGCTGCCGGTGGGCTGACTCGGACCCGCTTTGACGAGTTCATGCACACCAGCCAGACCGCCGCCGAGTTGCTCGAACGTAACATCGACCGGGCGGCACGGCAGATCAACACGTTCAAGCAGGTGGCTGTGGATCAGACCAGTGAGCGACGCCGTGAATTCGATTTGCGCGACATCGTCGATGAGGCCTTGATCACGTTCGGGCCGGGCCTGGCGAAATCACCACATGCGCTGACGGTGGATATTCCCGAAGCCCTCTGGATGGAGAGCTATCCCGGGCCGCTTGGGCAGGTGCTGAGCAATCTGGTGACCAATGCGCTGACGCATGCTTTTGACGACACGACCAATGGTCAGATGGTCTTGCGCGCGAGGACGGACGGCGCTGACGAGGTGGTGTTCAGTTTTGAGGACAACGGCCGGGGCATGAGCGCCGAGGTGGCCGCCCATATTTTTGATCCCTTCTACACCACCCGTCTGGGCCAGGGCGGCAGCGGGCTGGGCTTGTACATTGTGTACAACGTCATCACCGGCATTCTCGGCGGTCAGGTGAGCCTGAGCACCGCGCCCGGCGAAGGTGCGTGCTTTGTCGTGCGCCTGCCGCGGTTGGCGCCCGAGCGCGCCGTGGGGGCGGTGCTGCCGGCCAATCTGCTGGATGCCGGCGCCGACTGATCAGTCCGCATCGTCGAGCGTCTCCAGCGCTTCGTGCACCTCCAGCCAACGCAGTTCGGCGCCCTCGATCTCGTCGGTGAGCCGGGCCTGGCGTTTGAGCAAGTCCTGCAACAGCGCGGTGTCCTGCCCGGCATACAGGCCGGGGTCGGCGAGGCGGGTGTCGAGCAGGGATTTTTCGTTCTGCCAGGTGGCCAACTTGCGTTCGAGCTGCTCGGCTTCCTTGACCAGCGGCCGTCGCGCGGCGAGGCGGGCTTTGCGTTCGTCGGCTGATTGCGCTCGCTCCGCCTTGCGGGCCGCTTTGTCGGCGGCCTGGTCCGGGCAGGCCAGCGCAGCCTGTTCGGCGCTGCGTTGAGCCGCCAGCCAGTCGCGGTAGTCGTCCAGATCACCATTGAAGGGCAGCAGCCGGCCGCCGTCGACCAGCAAGAAGCGGTCGCAGGTGGCGGCCAGCAGCGCGCGGTCGTGCGAGACCAGCACCATGCCGCCGTCGAAGTCCTGCAGCGCCAGCGTGAGGGCGTGGCGCATTTCGAGGTCGAGGTGGTTGGTGGGCTCGTCGAGCAGCAGCAGGTTGGGCTGGCGCCAGATCAGCAGCGCCAGCGCCAGACGCGACTTCTCGCCGCCGGAGAAGGGCCCGCAGGCGCTGGTGACACAGGCGCCGCTGCCGACGCCGTCCTTTTCGCCGCGAAAGTCGAAGCCGCCCAGGTAGTTGCGCAGGTCCTGCTCGCGGGCGGTGGGGTCGAGCCGGGTCATGTGCTGCAGAGGCGATTCGTCCAGACGCAAGGTGTCGAGCTGGTGCTGGGCGAAGTAGCCGATGGCCAGGCCTTTGCCGTCGGTGCGCTGACCCGCTTGCAGGGCGAGCTGCCCGGCCAGCAGCTTGATGAGCGTGGACTTGCCCGCGCCATTGCGCCCGAGCAGGCCGATGCGCTCGCCGGGGCGCAGGGTCAGCGTGAGATCCGACAACACCGGTTTGCCGCCGTAGCCGACCGCGCCGTCCTCGACATCGAGCAGCGGATCGGGGGCGGGCGGTGCCGGGCGAAAGCCGAAGTGGAAGGGCGTGTCCACATGTGCGGCCGAGATCAGCTCCATGCGCTCCAGCGCCTTGATGCGGCTCTGTGCCTGGCGCGCCTTGGTGGCCTTGGCGCGGAAGCGGTCGACAAATTTGTGCAGGTGGGCGCGCTCGCGCTGCTGCTTGTCGAACAGCGCCTGCTGCTGGGCGAGGCGCTCGGCGCGCTGGCGCTCGAATTCGGAGTAGCCGCCGTTGTAGAGGGTGAGCCGCTGTTGCTCGATGTGGGCGATGTGGCCGACCACGGCGTCGAGGAAAACGCGGTCGTGGGAGATCAGCAGTAGCGTGCCGCGGTAGTCGCGCAGCCACTGTTCGAGCCAGATCACCGCGTCGAGGTCGAGGTGGTTGGTGGGCTCGTCGAGCAGCAGCAGGTCGGAGCGGCACATCAGCGCCTGCGCCAGGTTGAGCCGTACCCGCCAGCCGCCGGAAAAGTCGGAGACCGGCCGGGTGAGGTCGGTACGCGCGAAGCCCAGGCCGTCGAGCAAGGTGGCGGCGCGGGCGGCGGCGCTGTAGCCGTCGATCTCCTGCAGCCGGCCATGGAGCAGGCCGATGCGTTCGCCGTCGTGCTCGGCTTCGGCGGCGGCCAGCTCGGCTTCGACGCGGCGCAGCGCCACATCGCCATCGAGCGCGTAGTCGAGCGCGCTGCGCGCCAGCGCCGGGGTCTCCTGCGCCACATGCGCGACCACCCAGTGCGGCGGCAGCTCGCAGTCGCCCTGGTCGGGGTGGAGCTGGCCGCGCAGCAAGGCGAACAGGCTGGACTTGCCACAGCCGTTGGCGCCAGTGAGGCCGACCTTCCAGCCCGGATGGAGCTGGACGGTGGCGTCGTCGATGAGGACTTTGGCGCCCCGGTTGAGGCGCAGCTTGCGGAACTGGATCACGTGGGCAATCGGGGCGAAAAAACGGTATTGTACGGGCTCGTTTGCTACCTGCTCATCCTCACGCCATGACCCGCCCGCTTCGTTTGTCCGCGCTGCTGTTTGCCTGTCTGCTCTCTGCCATTGGGGCCGGGGTGGCTCATGCGGCGGATGATACCGACAGCAGCCAGAATCTGCGCGCGCAGGCCAGGTCGATTCGCAAGGCGGCAGAGGCCGATTTTGCGCAGCGCGAATCGGGCTGTTACGACCGTTTCCGCGTCAATGCTTGTCTCGACGATGCGCGCGAAGATCGCACCGAGCAGATGCAGACCGCGCGCAAGCTTGAGGCCCGGGCCAACCGGATCGACCGCGGCGAGCGCATCAAGGCTATGGAAGCCCGGCTCAAGGAAGCCGAAGAGCGCCGCGCCAGGCCGGCCCCGGTGCCGCTGTTGCCGTTGCCCGGCAATCAGTGAGCGTTTACCGCGGCTGAATCGGGTGCCGCGCCAATCTGGCCGGCCGGCCGGTTGAAGCTGACCGAGGGCGCCCAAGGCGCCGCGCGCATGGCGGGTGAGGGGTCGCGCAGCACCAGCGCCGGATTGCTGAAGGGCGCCAGGCGCTCGAGAAAATCAATCATTTCCATCAGCGGCGAATTGCGGAAGAAGCTCGCCTCGGGCGTTTCCATCCAGATGCGGTCGGCGAACACGTAGAGTTCGTGCGGCTGGTCGCCAACGCCGTCCTGGTCCAGATCGAAGCCCTGGTAGGTGTCCCAGTAGTTGCCCGCCCAGTGCTCGGCAGTGACGTCGCCGGCATTGGTGGCGGTGACCTGCCACAGATTGTGTTCGAAGCGGTTGTTGATGAGGATGCGCCCGCCCCGCTCGCCATAGAAGTTGATGCCGGTGACGTTGTGGGCGAGGCGGTTGTTCACCAGCACCAGCCGGCTGAGCGGATCGGACGAGGAGTCGGCCATCAGCCCGACCGCGCAGTGGATCAGCTCATTGCCCTCGATCAGCACCGCCGTGCTTTCCTTGATGGCGATCCCCGCGCCCGACACATGCATGGCGTGCATGACCCGGTTGTTGCGCAGGATGAAACCATTGGAATTGATCACCACGATGCCGGTCGCGTTGTCGGTGGCCAGGTTGGCTTCGACCAGCGTGCGCGTCGAGAACAGAAAGTTCATCGCTCGCCGACTGTCGCGGATGGTGTTGCCGATGATGCGGTTGCGCGGTGAGTTGGAGAAGGTCAGGTCGCGCATGTGTTCGAACACATTGTCTTCGATGCGGTTGTCCATCGCGTACCACAGGCGCAGGCCGTCGCCGCGGTCGGCGGTGTCTTCGCCGCGTGAGCGCACAAGGTTGCCGCGCACCAGATTGTGATTGGCTTTTTGCAGGACGATGCCGAACAGCACGTCATCGAGCATGTTGTCCTCGATGCGGTTGTTGTTACCTTCGATGTAGATGCCTGAGTGGATCTGATCGTGAGAGTCGCCGCTGCCGCGCACGATCAGCCCGCGGAGCACCGAGTCGCTGCCCAGGAGGGTGATGACCGAGCTGCGGTGGTCGCCCTGGATGATGGCTTTGCCGCCGCCATCGAGGATCAGTCGCCCGGTGATCTTGACCGGCCCTTCGTAGGTGCCGGGCGCCAGGCGCAGGATGCCGGTGCTCGCCTGCGCGGCGTCGATCAGCGGTTGCAGCGGCGTAGCCGACGCTGTGGCTGGCGGCAGCAGTCCGAGCAGGGCGGCGAAGAAGGCGAAGCGCAAGGTGAGGAGCATGGGCACGGCGCGATGATGAACCGGCGATGCTAAGGGCGCAATCCTTGTGCGGCTGCGACAAAGATCAAGAAAGTGCGTCGTTGTCGGTGGACGTGGTGTGGCCCGGACGGGGCAAGCAGGTGGGTTCCCGGCCGTCGCGCACCGGGTTCATGTCATTGAATTTCTGATAGAATTCGCCGCGATTGTGCGTCGGCCTGCTGCCGGCGCTTTGCTTTTTACGGATTCGGGATTCGCGCAGTGCTCATCGCCAACAACATCACCATGCAGTTCGGGGCCAAGCCCCTGTTCGACAACGTCTCGGTCAAGTTCGGAGACGGCAACCGTTACGGCCTGATCGGGGCCAACGGCGCCGGCAAGTCCACCTTCATGAAGATCCTGTGTGGCGAGCTGGAGCAATCCGCCGGCAATGTGACCAAGGAAGCCAACGAGCGCATGGCCTACCTGCGCCAGGACCAGTTCGGCTATGAAGACACGCGGGTGCTTGATGTAGTGATGATGGGCCACACCGAGATGTGGGCCTGCATGACCGAGAAGGACGCGATCTACGCCAACCCCGAGGCGACCGAAGACGACTACATGCGCGCTGCCGAGCTCGAAGGCGTGTTTGCCGAATACGACGGCTATACCGCCGAGGCGCGTGCCGGTGAGCTGCTGCTCGGCGTGGGCATCCCGACCGAGCAGCACAACGGCCCGATGAGCCAGGTGGCGCCGGGCTGGAAGCTGCGGGTGCTGCTGTGTCAGGCCTTGTTCGCCAATCCCGAGATCCTGCTGCTCGATGAGCCGACCAACAACCTCGACATCAACACCATCCGCTGGCTGGAGGACACGCTCAACGAGCGCAACTCCACCATGGTCATCATCTCGCACGACCGGCACTTCCTGAACCAGGTGTGCACTCACATGGCCGACCTCGATTACGGCACCATCAAGGTCTATCCGGGCACCTACGACGACTACATGGAAGCGTCCACGATGGCGCGCCAGCGTCAGGCCAGCGCCAACGCCCGCGCCAAGGACAAGATCGCCGAACTGCAGCAGTTCGTGCGCCGCTTCTCGGCCAACAAGTCCAAGGCCAAGCAGGCTACCAGCCGCATGAAGCTGATCGACAAGCTCAAGCCCGAAGACGTGAAGCCATCCAGCCGTCAGTACCCGTGGATCCGCTTCGACGTGGATGCCAAGGACAAGCTGCACCGTCAGGCGGTTGAGCTCGACAGCGTGACATTCGCTTACGAGGGCATGGACAAGCCGCTGATCAAATCCCTGTCGCTGGCCATCGATGCCGGTGACAAGGTGGCCATCATCGGCGAGAACGGTGTGGGTAAAACCACCCTGATGCGCTTGCTGATGGGTGAGCTGACGCCGCAGAAAGGCCATATCAAGTGGGCCGAAAAAGCCAAGCTGGGCTATTACGCGCAGGACCACTCGGCCGAGTTCAAGTCCGACGTGTCGCTGACCGACTGGATCTCTGAGCACGTGCGCGACGGCGGCTTCGAGGGCGAGGACATGGAAACCCTGATCCGCGGCACGCTTGGTCGTTTGCTGTTCTCGGGTGACGAAGTGAAGAAGCCGGTGCGCGTGATCTCGGGCGGCGAGCAAGGCCGCATGTTGTTCGGCAAGCTGATGTTGCAGAGCAAGAACGTGCTGCTGATGGATGAGCCGACCAACCACCTCGACATGGAATCGATCGAGTCCCTGAACTCGGGGTTGGAGAAATTCGCCGGCACCTTCCTGTTCATCTCGCACGACCGCGAATTCGTCTCCTCGCTGGCCACCCGAGTGATCGACATGCGTCAGAACGGCGAAGTGATCGACTACCGCGGCACCTACGAAGAATATCTGGGCAGCCAGGGCATCGACTGAAGCTGCCTGCCGCCTGTTGTTGCTGACAATGCCGGCCCGGCGACCGCGGGGCCGGCATTGTGTTTTGGCAGGCTCGCTATCCGTGAGACCCTGTCGATGACTTACACGAGACGTCATCCATGATCAGCGCCATTCTTCCTGTGTCCAGCCTGCTGCTGGGCATGGCCATCCTGTTGGCGGGTTCCGGTCTGGTCGGCACCCTGCTTGGCCTGCGCGCCAGCGTCGAGGGTATCACCGGCCTGTCGCTGGGCCTGATCATGTCGGGCTTTTTTGCCGGCTACATTGTTGGCGCCTTCGCGTGCCCGCCCTTGATCCGGCACATTGGTCACATCCGTGCCTTTACCGCCATGGCCGCGCTCGCGGCGGTGGTCTCCTTGCTCTACGGCATGTTCGTCAATCCCTGGTTCTGGTGGGTGTTGCGGGTGATCCACGGGGTGACCATGGTCGCCATCTACATGATCATCGAGAGCTGGCTCAACGAGCAGATGCACGACAAGCGCGGCAAGATCTTTGCCGCCTACATGATGGTCAGCTTCGTGGCCCTCGGCCTGGGGCAGTTCCTGATCGCCATCTACGGGGCCGAGCATATGGGTTCGTTTGCGCTGGTGGCCATTTTCTATTGCCTCGGTCTGGTGCCGATTGCGCTCACGCCGGTGGATCAGCCGACGCCCATTCAGACACCGAGTCTGCCGCTCGTCCGGCTGTACAGGATCTCGCCCGTCGGCTTCGCCGGCGGTTTGATGTCCGGCCTGGTATCAGGCGCTTTCTGGGGCTTGTCGGCGGCCTTCGCCGCTGCACAGGGGCTGGATGATTTCCATGTCGCCATCTTTACCGCGGCTGCCATTTTTGGCGGCGCTTTCATGCAGTGGCCGGTCGGCCATGCCTCCGAGCACCGGGATCGGCGCGTGGTGCTGGTGGGGGTCTGTGTGTTGGCTGCGGTGTGTGCGGTGGTGATGTTTAGCGCAGCCGACATGTCGGTCACGGCGCTTGTCGGCGCAACGGGTTTGTACGGCGGATTCGCGTTCACCATATACAGCCTGGCCGTGGCGCAGACCCACGACCGTTTTCATTCTTCCGAGGCGCTCGAAGCCACCAAAGCCTTGCTGGTGCTGCATGGTACGGGCGCGGTGATCGGGCCGGTGCTGGCCGGCGGCGTGATGTCGGCCTTCGGTGCCCGGTCGTTTCCGTTGGTGCTGGCGGGGATGCTGCTTGCCCTGGCGCTGTTTACTGTCTGGCGCATCCGACGCGACGATCCGGTGCCCGACGCCGAGCTGACCGAGTTTTTGCCGGTGCATCGGACCTCCGTGATGGCCATGGAGATGGATCCACGCACGCCCGACACCTCCACTCAGTCCGATGACGCGCCTGTGGCACCGCTCGAGCACGAAGGCGCATAAGCGCGTGTACATCGGCCGCCCGAGGAAAATGAGCATGGCATGTTGCGCGGATGGCAGCCATTTGGCATTGCGCACTGCACGCTGAGTTCGGCGCGCTTTTACGCCACAATGCCGCACCTCCATTGATTTGAGTGCGCCCGTGGCCGAACCTCTTCCTTTCCCCGTGGCGCCCAAAGCCTGGGCGGCGTTCTTGTTCAAGCGGGCGGGCTGGTGCGTGGAGATGTCCACTCCGCCGGGGCCGAAGATGATCTTGCTGGCCTACCCGCACACTTCCAACTGGGACTTTATCGCCGGCCTGATGGCCCGCTTCACCTGCGGCTGGCCGATACGCTGGGTGGGCAAGCACACCATCTTCCGCGCGCCATTTGGTCGGTTTTTCCGCTGGCTGGGCGGGATTCCCATCAACCGCTCGCGACCGGGCGGTTTCATTGACGATGTGGTGGCGCAGATCAAAGCCGACCACCATGCCATCGTGTGCATCGCCCCGGAGGGTACGCGTGCCTACGTGGCGGGTTGGAAAAGCGGTTTCCACCGGATCGCGCGGCAGGCCAACGTGCCTATCGCGCTCGGTTATATCGATTGGGGTCGGCGTTGCGTCGGCATCGCGGCATACGTTCAGCCGACCGATGACGTCGAGGCGGACCTCGAAGCCATTCGGGCGGGTTACGCCAACATTGAGGCCCGTTTCCCCGAGAAGGCCGGCCGCATTGCGATCCGCTAGGGTGGGCACCCGGCCGAATGGTTTTGCACAAAACTATCGTGTGTTAGACTTGACGGCTACTCATTACAATCAATGACTTCGCGTCGGGCGACATCGTCGCCACTTTGAGGACATCTATCCCCCGTCATCGTCAGGCAGTCTCGCTTCTGTCGGCATCTTGGCCTTTTGGATGCACTCATTCCGACGCGAAGATTGTCGCAAGGACGCATGTCGGAAAAACTCGTCGTCAAGAATCTGTACAAGGTCTTTGGAGACCGGCCCCGCGAGGCGATGAAACTCGTCGAGCAGGGGCAGGACAAGGCCACCATCTTTGCCCGTACCGGGCAGACCCTCGGTGTCATCGATGCCAGTTTCAGTGTCAATGAGGGCGAAATTTTCGTCATCATGGGCTTGTCGGGTTCGGGCAAATCGACCCTGGTGCGCCTGCTCAATCGGCTGATCGAGCCCACCGCCGGACAGGTGCTGATCAACGGTCGCGATATCGCCAAGATGAACGATATCGAGTTGCGCGATCTGCGTCGTAGCGAAATCAGCATGGTCTTTCAGTCTTTCGCGCTGATGCCGCATCTGTCCGTGATTGACAACACCGCCTTCGGGCTGGAGCTGGCCGGCATGCCCGAAGCTGAACGGCATGCTCGCGCCATGGTCGCGCTGGAGCAGGTCGGTTTGGCCGAACGCGCCAACAGTTACCCGGACGAGCTCTCCGGCGGCATGCAGCAGCGTGTCGGTCTCGCCCGCGCGTTGGCCAACGACCCGCAGGTGCTGCTCATGGACGAGGCCTTTTCGGCGCTCGATCCCTTGATCCGCACCGAAATGCAGGACGAGCTGGTCAAGCTGCAGGCGGTGGACAAGCGCACCATCATCTTCATCTCGCACGACCTCGACGAAGCCATCCGCATCGGCGATCGCATTGCCATCATGGAAGGCGGTGTGGTGGTCCAGGTGGGCACGGCCGAGGAGATCTTGCGCAACCCGGCCAACGACTACGTGAAGTCCTTCTTCAAGGGCGTGGACGCTACCAGCATCCTCTCGGCGGCCGATCTGGCGCGCAAGACTCAGGTCAATATCATCGACCATCAGGGTATGGGCGTGCGCAGCGCCATCGAGCGCCTGCGTTCGCACGACCGCGAGTACGGCTATGTGGTCAGCCCCGACCAGAAGCTGATGGGCGTGGTGTCGGTTGATAGCCTGCAGAAGGCGGCCAAGGCCAGCCCTGACGCCAAGCTGCGTGAAGCCTTCCTGCCCGAGCCGCATGTGCTCACCCCAGACACCCCGATCAGCGAGCTCTACGAGCCACTCACCCAGCACCCCTACGGTTTGCCGGTGGTGGATGAGAAGGGACGCTACCGTGGCGCGATCACCCGCAACACCATGCTCGAATTCCTGCATGCACAGAATACGGAGGACGCGGCATGAGTGATCAGACCGCAACGAATCCCTGGGCCGCCGCGGCGCCAAGCACCCCGACGGCCGCTGCCGAGGCGAATCCGTGGGCAAGCCCGGCCGCCGGTACACCCGAGACGGCCGTGCCGGTTGAAGCGGTCGCACCAGACGCCGCAGCCGCCCCCGCCAACCCCTGGGGTGGCGCCGCGCCGGCCCCGGCGCCGGTCGATGCGCCCGCGGCGGCCGGTGGCGACTGGCTGGGCGCCCCGCCGGCCACGCCGGTCGACGTTCCCTTCGATTGGGTGCATCCCTTCAACGATTCGGTCATTCCGCTCGACACCTGGGTTGACCACGGCCTGAACTGGACGGTGGATAACTTCCGTCCCTTCTTCCAGGCCGTACGCCTGCCCATCGATGCCACGCTCACCGGCATCGAACAGGCCCTGCTGGCCGTGCCGGCGTTCTTGATGATCCTGCTGTTCGGCCTCATCGCCTGGCAGGTCAGCGGTCGGCGTCTGGCCATCGGCTCGGTGCTGTCGCTGATCGTCATCGGTCTGATCGGCGCCTGGGACGAAGCCATGGTGACCCTCTCGCTGGTGCTCACCTCGGTGTTCTTTTGTATGGTCATCGGCTTGCCAACCGGCATCATCATGGCGCGTAACGACAAGCTCGAAGGCATTGCCCGACCGGTGCTCGACGCCATGCAGACCACGCCGGCCTTCGTCTACCTGGTGCCGGTGGTGATGCTCTTCGGCATCGGCAACGTGCCGGGCGTGGTGGTCACCATCGTCTTCGCCCTGCCGCCGCTGATCCGTCTCACCAATCTGGGCATCCGTCAGGTGCGACCCGACCTGATCGAAGCCTCGCGCGCCTTCGGCGCCTCACCCTGGCAATTGCTCACCCGTGTGCAACTGCCGCTGGCCATGCCGACCATCATGGCCGGCATCAACCAGACCCTGATGCTCGGACTGTCGATGGTCGTCATCGCCTCGATGATCGCCGTCGGCGGCCTCGGCCAGATGGTGCTTCGCGGCATCGGCCGGCTCGACATGGGTCTGGCCACCATTGGTGGTCTGGGCATCGTGATTCTCGCGATCATGCTCGACCGCATTACCCAGGCCATGGCCGGTGGCAAGACTTCGCCGGGTCGCTGGTACGACACCGGACCGATCGGCGCAGCCCGCCGTCTGCTCGGCAAGACCGCCGCCGCCTGATCCTTACCCACCCTCTCAAGGAGACGCACACAATGCGACTTTCCCAATTGAACCACCTCATGCGCGGCGCCGCCGTTGCATTGGCCGCCACGTTCTCGTTCAGCGCGTTTGCTGCCGACATGCCCGGCAAGGGCGTCAAGGTCCTGCCGATCAAGAGCTCGATCGCCGAAGAAACCTTCCAGACCGAACTGGTCATGCAAGGCCTGAAGGATCTGGGCTTCGACGTTGGCGCCATCAAGGAAATCGAATACGCCGCCGGCCACATCGCGCTGGGCAATGGCGACGCCACTTTCATGGCCGACCACTGGGACCCGCTGCACATCGATTTTTATGAACGGGCCGGCGGCGACAAGAAGCTGTTCCGCGAGGGCGTGTATTCGCCGGGTGCGCTGCAGGGCTATCTGATCGACAAGAAAACGGCTGACAAGTACGGCATCAAGTCGATTGATCAGCTCAAGGATCCGAAGATCGCCAAGCTCTTCGACACCGACGGCGACGGCAAGGCCGATCTGGCCGGCTGCAATCCGGGCTGGGGCTGCGAGAAGGTCATCGAGCATCACCTCGATGCGTATGGCCTGCGCGACAATGTGACCCACAAGCAGGGCGCCTACTCGGCAATCATCGCCGACACCATCGCGCGTCAAAAGCAGGGCCAGGCGGTGTTCTACTACACCTGGACGCCTTACTGGGTGAGCGGCGTGCTGGTGCCGGGCAAGGATGTGGTGTGGCTGAAAGTGCCGTTTTCGGCGCTGCCGGGTGAGCGCAAGGATGTGAACACCGCGCTGCCCGATGGCTCGAACTACGGCTTCCAGGCCAACAACCAGCGCATCATCGCCAACCGCGCCTTTACCGACGCCAACCCGTCGGCGGCCAAGTTGTTTGAGGTGATGAAACTCTCGGCCAACGACATCTCGGCGCAGAACCTGCGCATGCGTGATGGCGAAAACAAGCCGGCGGATATTGCCCGGCATGTGGCGGGCTGGATCAAGGCCAACCGCGCGACCTACGACGGGTGGCTTGATGCGGCACGTGCAGCAGCCAAGTAAGCGGTTCTGATACGTCATTAAAACGGCCACCGTCAGCGGTGGCCGTTTTTGCGTTCAGGGCGGGTTCTGGGTCTGCGCTCGACGCGCCGGGTCCAGCCAGCGGCGCAACACGGCATAGAGCTGTTTGGGCTCGAAGGGTTTGGAGAGGTAGTCGTCCATGCCCGCCGCGATGCAGCGCTGACGGTCTTCGGCAAAGGCATTGGCCGTCATGGCCAGGATCGGTACCTCGCTGCCGGTCGCCAGCGTGCGGATGGCGCGCGTCGCCGCCAGACCATCCATCACCGGCATCTGCATGTCCATCAGGATCAGATCGTAGGGCTGTTGAGCAAACAGTTCGAGCGCTTGCTGTCCATTGTCGGCCACGTCGACTTTAAGGCCGGCGTCGGCCAGCAGTTCCTGCGCGACGTATTGATTCACTTCATTGTCTTCGACCAGCAGCAGGCGCGCGCCGCCAAAATTGCGGGCGAGGACGCTGGCGTCGTTGTCGTCGCCTTGCGCTGGCGGTTCCGTGTCGGTGGTGTCGGCGATGTCGAAGCGCGCAGTAAACCAGAAGGTGCTGCCTTTGCCCGGTTCGCTGTGAACGCCCACACTGCCGCCCATCAATTCGGCCAGACGGCGGCTGATTGCCAGTCCCAGGCCGGTGCCGCCATAGCGCCGTGTGGTACTCGGGTCGCCCTGTTCGAAGGCGGTGAACAAGCGTGGCTGAATGGCCGGATCGATACCGATGCCGGTATCGATCACTTCAAAACGCAGCGTGGCGCTCTGGTCGATGTGTTCGAGCAGCCGCGCGCGAAAGGTGATGCTGCCGCTTTCGGTAAATTTGACTGCGTTGCCGGCAAAATTGAACAGAATCTGCCCGATGCGTGTCGCATCGCCAACGATGATCGGTGGGATGTTCGGGTCGATGTCGACTTGCAGCGTCAGTGTCTTGCCGTGTGCCTCGCTGCTGACCAGCTCGGCGGCGTTGCCCACCAGTTTGTCGACCCGGAAGTGGGTGAGGTCCAGCGGCATGCGATTGGCTTCGATCCTCGAGATGTCGAGTAGGTCATTGATGATCGCCAGCAAGTGCTTTCCGGCCCCGACCACGCTCTCCAGACGTTCGGCGCTGCTTGGGTTGGGAGCACTGCGCTGCATCAGCTGGGTGAGTCCGATAATGGCGTTGAGCGGGGTGCGGATCTCGTGGCTCATGTTGGCCAGGAAGGTGCTCTTTGCGCGGTTGGCTGCTTCCAGCGCGGCTGTGCGGTTGGCAACCAGCTCCTCCAGATGGTGCCGGTGCATTTCCAGTTCGTTGGCGGTGTTGCGTCTGTCAGTGATGTCGCGCGAGAAGCCGACGGTGCCAACCGTCTGGCCGTTCACGATCATCGGGGATTTGTAGGTCTCGATCCAGCGACGCTCGCCATCGATCTCGACCGGCTCTTCGACCCCGAGACTGCAGTTGCTGCCCAGCACGGTGCGATCGTCCGCGACGTAGCGTGCCGCCAGATCCGGTGGCCAGATATCCCGATCCGTTTTACCGATAAGTGCCTCTGGCACGTCGGTGCCACAGGCCTTTGCGAATGGCGCGTTGACCGCCAGGAATCGACTGTCCTTGTCCTTCAGCCAGACCATGAACGGGAAGTTGTCGAGCAGCGCGCGTTGATAGCGATCGCGCTGCTGCAATTGCTCTGCGGCGCGCTCCGCGTCGGTGACGTCGGTGATGTAGGCCACCACGTGTGCCCGACCTTCAATTTCGATGACGCCCGCCGACAGGCTGCAGCGCAGGGACTGGCCGCTGCGGGTGGACAGGGTGGTGCGGTAGTCGACACAGCCGCCATGTGTTACCAGCTCGTCGCGCCAGGCGAGACGCGCAGCGTTATCGGGCCACAGCCCGAGCTCCAGTGAGGTGCGACCATGGGCCTCCTCGGAACCGTAGCTAAACACCTTGCGGAATGCATCGTTGACCTCTCGGTAACGGCCGGTGTCGAGTTCCGAAATACTGATCGCCAGCGGGCTTGATTGAAAGGCGACCGAGAACATCTGTCGCGCCTTGTCGAGGCGCTGCCGGGCCTCATGATCGGTCGTGATGTCGCGGGCGACGCCGAGCACCCCGACCAGACGGCCTTGCGCATACATTGGCGTCTTGATCGTTTTGAGGAGCGCCCGGCGCTGGCCGACGGCAAAGGTGACCCACTCTTCGTTGCTGCATGGCTCGCCGGCATGCATCGCGTCAATATCTTTCTGGCGAAAAAAATCGGCCAGCTCGCGATCCACGAAATCGTAATCGGTCTTGCCGACGATGTCGGGCTCCGGCACGCCGTACAACTCGCAAAACCGGCGGTTGCAGCTGAGGTAAACACCCTCCGGGTTTTTCAGCCAGATCAGATCGGGGATGGTGTTGACCAGTGCGTGCAGGTGAGCGCGCTCCTCCTGGAGCGCCGTTTCAGTGCCCTGCCATTCGGTGATGTCCATGACGATGCCGGTCGCCTGCAGCGCCCAGCCATCGTCACGCCGTTTGACCACCCGGCCGCGATATCTCACCCAGAACCAGTTACGGTTGCCGAGCCGAACCCGGGCTTTGACTTCCATGGGGCGGTCCAGGCGCCAGGCCGCAAGCGTTGCAGCCCGCGCCGAGGTGCGATCATCCGGGTGGAGCGTGCGCAACCAGTGCTCGGCGTCCGAGGGCAGCGCATCGGGCGCGATACCAAGCATCTTGGCGGCGAAGGGGCTCCAGGTGAAACGATCGGTGATGCAGTCGTAAGACCAGGTGCCGACGCCGGCTTCATCGAGAATCGTTTGCTGGTCTTCTAGCGTCATGGGCGATACCTGTCGTGCGCCGAAATCGGCGCTACTACCAAAGGCTAACGGGCGAGTGTCAGGTGATCTTTACAACAATATCGTGGAGGGTATTGGCGCTGGCGGCCATGCGGTCTGCGGCGTTGGACAGGTGGCGGTAGATTTCGCGGCGTTTGAACATGTTCAGGTAATCGTTACCGACGAAGAGCTCGGCCAGTGCCCTGCGGTAGAGCTTTTCGACCCGGCGCTCGGCCTTTCGGCCGGCTGCGGCATCGGTTTCGGCAGCGCTTGGCGTGGTCGCGAGTTTGGCGTAACCATTGATCAAGGCCTGGGCACCGGCATCGAGCTGGATGGCCATGTGGTGCATGACTTCGTCGGGGCCCACGCCCAGCACCGACATCTCGTTGACCGTGGTCTTGCAGTAATTGACCACATCATCGAGCGTCATGATGGCGCGGTAGATGTCCTCCCGGTCGCAGGGGGTCGAGAAGGCTTCGTTGAGTGTGTGCAGATTGCGGATCTTGATGGTGTCGGCGGTGTGCTCGTCGCGCTTGATCTCCTTGGCTAGCGCGGCGTCGCCACTCTTCATGAAGCGCACCAGCAGATGCGTGGTGTGCTGCACATGAATGGCCTGCTCATGCAGCAGACCGTAAAAGTCGGGCGCCTTGGGCACCATCCGGTCGATGATCCGATGGAACAGGGCAGACAGCGAGAAACGGCCAGGAGTGTCGGGGTTCATGCGGTGGGCCCGGAGAGAAAAGGAAGAAATGCCAGCAGTGCGAGCGCACCGGCGGCGGCCGAGGCGGGCAGGGTCAGCAGCCAGGTCTGGCCGATCTCGCGCGCTTTGCCCCAGCGCACTGCCTTGGGCCGCTCGGCAGCGCCGATGCCCATGATCGAGCTGGCCACCACGTGGCTGGTCGACACTGGCGCGCCGACCAGCGCGGCCGTGAAGATCACGCCGGCCGAGGTCAGCTGCGAATCGAGCGCATGCAGCGGGCGCACCTTGTAGACCGAAAAGCCGAGCGTACGTACGATGCGCCAGCCGCCGGTGAGAATACCCAGCGTGAGCGCCGAGGCACAGGCCAGCATGGCCCAGAGCGGCACCGAAAAACTGGGCAGATACCCGCCCAGCACCAGTAGCAGCGTGATGATGCCCATGCTCTTCTGGGCGTCGTTGGCGCCGTGCGAAAAGGCCAGCGCGGCGGTGGTGATGAACTGCATGCGCCGCAACCGGGTGTTGATACGTGGGTGGGCGGCGCGCAGCAACAGCATGGCCAGGCGGTGAATGGCAAAGCCCGCGAGCAGCCCGATCAGGGGCGAGAGAATGAGTGCCGCGAGCACCTTCAACACGCCGGTCAGGTGGCCGTCACTGCGCCAGACATCCATGCCCCACACCACGTGTTCGGTTCCGGCGGCCAGCAGGGTCGCGCCGATCAGCCCACCGACCAGTGCGTGTGACGACGAGGACGGCAGACCGCGCCACCAAGTGAGCAGGTTCCAGGCAATCGCGCCGATCAGCCCGGCCAGCACCACCACGATGGCATGGCTGGCCGCCAGATTGCTGAGGTCAACAAATCCGCCAATGGTGTTGGCCACCGCCGTGCCACCAAGCAAGGGGCCGAGAAATTCGAAGACACCCACCACCACCACCGCCTGCCCCGGCGTCATGGCGCGCGAGGCGATGACGGTGGCGACCACGTTGGCTGCGTCGTGGAATCCGTTGGTGTAGTCGAACACCAGCACGATTGCCACGGCAATGAAGGTCAGTACAAAGATGCCGTCCACGCGGCAGATCCTTTTTTTCCGGTCTTTGCCTGAATGCTAACCTTCGCGGGATCTTTCGTGCAGCGCAATTGTGGATCTACTGTGAAGACGCCCTAATGACTTGTGCGATGTGCGCGTGGCGAGTCATCCACGTACATGGCCCACACGCGGCGGAAGTCGCGCGCCGAGGCAAAACCGCATTGCTCGGCCACGCGCTCCATCGACAGGGCCGGGTCGGCCAGCAGTTGGCGGGCGCGGGCGATGCGCAGTTGCTGCTGGTAGGCCACCACGCCAATGCCTGCGTGGCGGGTGAATAGCCGGGTGAGGTGGCGTGGGCCGACATGCGCCAGCTCGGCCAGTTCTTCGAGCGTCCAGCGTCGCGCCGGGTCGCGGGTGATGGCGTCCTGCACTTTATGGACGACGGGGTGCAGATGGTTGCGATGCGCCAGCCAGGGCGACAGCTGCGGATCATTCGGCCCGCGTCGCGCATACATCACCAGACGCCGTGCCACACGGGCGGCCAGTTCGGCACCGAAATGCTGTTCGATCACATACAGCGCCAGATCGATGCCGGTGGTGATGCCGGCGCTGGTGACCACCTGGCCGTCGTCGACGAAGACCCGGTCTTCCATCACCCGTGCGCTCGGGGCGCTCTGGCGCAGCATGTCGAGCAGGGCGTGGTGGGTGGTGCAGGGTCGGGCGTCCAGCCAGCCGGCGCGGGCCAGCAGCAATGCGCCCGAGCAGATGCTGGCCACGCGGATGTCGCGCCCGCGCTGGGCGGCCAGCCAGTCGATGACAGCAAGCGCCTCCGGGCGGGCATAGTCGAGTTCTTCGCTTGCGTTGCCGGCGACAATCACCAGCGCTCCGTCGGGGAGTTGCGCCGGTAGCGGCGACAGGCCCGACAGCGTGATGCCCATCGAGGTGTGCAGCTCGGGTACCGGTGCGCAGGTTGTTATCGTCAGGTCGGCGCCAATGTCGGCGGCCATGCGCAGGGTTTCGGCGGGCCCGGCATAGTCGAGCAGCAAGACATTGGGCGTGACGACGAAATAGACCGCCAGTGTCACGTCGCCCCCCGCAGGCGTGTCATCAGACGCGTGCCAAACAGATTCACGCCCAGGCCCAGCATCAGCAGCCCGCCGCCGATCCAGTGCACCGGTTGCAGCGCTTCGCCATACACCAGCCAGCCGGCGCTCAGGCCGACCAGTGGCACCAGCAGCGGGAAGGCGGCGACCTGGTTGGCCGGGTAGCGCGACATCAGCCGGGCCCACAGGCCATACCCGAGCAAAGTGGCGCCCCAGCCCAGATACATCACTGCGCCGGCCGATCGCAGGCTGAAATTCGACAGCGCGGCGACGATCGCGGCCGGCCCCTCGACAAACAGCGACATGACCAGAAAGGGTAGCGGCGGCACCAGACTGGCCCACACCACGAAGGCCAGCAGATTGACCGGGCCGTTGCGGTTGAGGGTGCGGCTGACCACGTTGCCCGCCGCCCAGCTGCAGGCGGCCGCCACGGTGAGCATGAAGCCGGCCAGTGGCATGCTCACCCCGTGCGCTGTGCCGATCAGGCCGAGTCCACCCGCGGCCAGCACCAGCCCGGCCAGCTGGCTGGGCCGCCAGCTCTCCTTGAGCCACACGGCGGCAAACAGCATGGTGAAAAAGGCTTGTGACTGCAGCACCAACGAGGCCAGCCCCGAGGGCATGCCGACATGGATGGCGGTGAACAAAAACGCGAACTGGCCAAAGGCGATGGTCAGGCCGTAGGCCAGATAGACGCGCAGCGGCAGGCGCGGCGCGCGGAAGAAGAACACCGCCGGCAGCGCCGCGGCGAGAAAGCGCAGTGCGCCGAGCAACAGCGGCGGCACCTCGGCCACGCCGGCCTTGATGACCACGAAGTTCACCCCCCACACCAGCACCACCAATAGGGCGAGGGCGATGTCGACGGGCTTCATCGAGCCGTTCATGACTTGGCGGCCAGAAAGGCGCCAGCGCCGACCATGATTGACCCTGCGCCGCGATTGAGCCGGCGCATGGCGGTGGCCGAGCGGAAGTAACGCCGCGCCCGCGAGGCCATGGTGGCGATCAGCATCAGCCCGAGCATCAGGGCGGCGAGCGTGAGCACTGCGGCGAGCGCGATGTCTCGCACGGTGAGCACGGTCAGGTCCATGAAGGTGGGCAGGAAGGCGATGTAAAACAGGATCACCTTGGGGTTGGACGCCGAGATCAAAAAGCCCTGCACTAAGCTGCCCACCGCGCTGACCCGCTTGACCACTTGCGGCGCAAAGCCGTCATCGATCGGCGCGCGCCACATGCCGACACCCAGGTAGATGAGGTAGGCCGCGCCGGTAAAGCGGATGACGGTGAACAGCTCGCCCCAGTTCTTGGCGATGGCGGCCAGGCCAAGGCAGGCGAAAATCAGATACAGAATGTCGCTGATCGTCATGCCCAGCGCCAGGGCGACGCAGTCGCGCGCACCACTGACCAGCGCCCGCGCGAGCAAGGCGAATACGCCCGGCCCGGGCGTGATGGCGAAGATGAAAATGGCGACAAAGAAGGTCAGGGCGCTTTCGACGCTCATGATGGTGGCTCTCCGGGGCTGTCCTGCCAGTGATAGTCCATTTGCCGCGCGGTCGCCATGGCCAGTTTGTCGCCAGTCAACCGGGCCACCAGATGCAGGCTCATGTCGATGCCGGCTGAAATGCCCGCCGAAGTGAGAATGTCGCCGTCGTCGATCCAGCGGCCGGTGTCGACCACTGTCAGCGCGGGAAAGGCGGCGGCCAGCTCAGGCACGTCTTCCCAGTGGGTGGTCACGGTGCGCCCGTCGAGCAAGCCGGCGCCGGCCAGCAGGAAGGCGCCGGTGCACACCGAGGCCAGCAATTCGAGTTGCGTGGCCTGGGTTTGCAACCAGTCGGTCAGGTCGGCCTGCCCGCGTTCGGCGCACTCGTCACCGCCGGGGATGATGAGGATATCGAGCGGTGGGTGATCGGCCAGCGTGTGCGTGGGCAGCACGCTTAGCCCGGCGCGGGCGGTGATCGGGCCGCTTTGACGGGCGATTGTGACCACGCGAAACGGCGGCGTGGCGTCGGCTTCTTGGCGCCGGGCAACGCGGCTGGCCGTGGTGAACACCTCGAAGGGCCCGGCAAAATCGAGCACTTCAACCTTGTCGTACAGATAGATGCCGACGGTGCGCATGGCTCAGTCCAGCGCTGCCAGGGCGTCGGCTGCGGTGGCGATGCGCGCAAAGCGCCCGGCCAGTACCAGCTCGGTGTGCGCCTTGATCTCGTCGGGCGAGTAGGTGCGACCGCTGCCGGCGTGGGTCATCGGGAAGGTGAGCGTGGCTTCGGTGACATAGTCCACCGAGTAGCCGATGTCGGCGCCGTAGCGGGTGGTGGTCTCGCAGCACTGCTCGGTGCGGATGCCGGCAATGATCAGGTGGTTGATGTCGCGTCGGCGCAGCCACAGATCGAGCCCGGTGTCGGAGAAGGCGTTGTGGGTGTGCTTGTGAAAGCTGGCGTCTGGCGCGCCGGGCAGCCAGTCGAGGGCGTGCACATGGCCCGAGGCCTCGGTAAACGGCCCGGCGGCGCCGACATGAAAAATGTGGACTACCGGCACGGCCCGAGCACGGCAGCCCGCGTCGAGGGCGAGGACGGCCTCGCGAAAGCCGGGCACGTCGACATCCGACCAGAAGGGCATCTGGCGGAAGGATTCCTGAATATCTATCAGGATCAGGGCACTGCGTTGGGCGGGGTGAGTCATGGGGGTTTCTCCGGTGCTTGAGTGTGCTGACATTGTCGGTCAGCCAGGGCTTCAGGATAAATGGTGTATCTGGACCATGTTGGGACGAAAGTGGACTTCATTCTCCGGCGCGCTCTGCGGCGTCTTGACCAGGGGGTGCTCGGCACGACGTTCGTGACAAAAGACGCAAGTCTTGCAACATCGGCGGGAAAGTCGCTCAACCCGGCGCGAGCACGGCCGTTGAAGGCGTACTACCTTAGTCTTAAGCCTCGTTGCGCCTATGCCATCGCTGGATATCCGAACACTCATCTTGTTGCTTAGTCTGGGCAACCTGTTGCTCTTTCTGACGCTGATGAGTTTTCGTTTCGTTCAGGAAGACCGCAATTCGGGGGTGTCGCAGCTGTGGATGGCATCAAAGCTCCTGCAATCGGCGGCTTGGGGCTTGCTGTGGGCGCGCGGCAGCATTTCCGGCTTCTGGTCGATCGAGGTCGGCAACACCTTGCTCCTGGCGGGTTTCGGTCTGGAGATGTTGGCCGCCTGGCAGTTTTCCAGCGGGCGCCTGCCGCGTTGGCTGATCGCCACGGTGGTGGTGGTGGTGGCGGTGCGGTATCCGTTCAATCTGCTCGGTGGTGATGATCCGGCCCATCGCGTGTTTGTGGCCTCGCTGCTGTCGGCGGGTTTGTTCGGGATGACTGGCTGGGCGCTGGTATGGCTGCGCCCCGAGCGCACACGGCTGCAATACTTTGTAGGCGGGGGCACGTTGCTGCTGGCCGCGGTGGTGGCGATGCGGGGGGTACTCGCCGGATGGCCGGGCCACGGTTTTACGCTGCTCGACGCCAATGGTATTCAGGTGGCGACCTTCCTGTCGCTGTTCCTGCTCATGCTCACCAATGGTTTCGGGGTGGTCCTGCTCGATACCGAGCGCGTGGGGCACCGGCTCAACACGTTGGCCACGCGCGACAGCCTCACCGGTGTCAGTAATCGGCGGGATTTTTTTGAGCGCTTGCGGGTGATGCTTGCCTCGGCCAGTCGTAACGACTATCCGCTCACGCTCATGGCACTCGATCTGGATCATTTCAAGCAGGTCAATGACAGCTATGGCCATCCCGGTGGTGATGTGGCCTTACGTAGTTTCGCCCGTTTGTGTGAAGCCACGGTGCGTGAGTCCGACGTGGTCGGCCGCGTGGGTGGCGAGGAGTTCATGGTAGCCATGAACGGTGCTGGCGCCGACGACGCGCTGGTGGTGGCGGAGCGTTTGCGCGCCTTGGTGGCACACACGCCGGCGGTGCTCTCATCACGAGAATCGGTGAATCTCTCGGTGAGCATCGGCCTGGCGACCTTGATCGCCGGCGACGATGTGGCCTCATTGATGACCCGTGCCGACGCCGCGCTCTATCGCGCCAAGCGCAATGGCCGCAACCGGGTCGACGTTGACGGCCAGGCGCCGATTCCGACCGGTGCCTCGTGGCAACCGGAGGCGTCGTGATTCCCCGACAGTCTGTAAACCGACGAGGCGGCATTCTGCGCTTGACGCGGCCCCTGCCTCTGCGCTTACTCTGAGGGTCGTACCACGGCCGTTGGGCGAGATGCCCAGTCGGTGTGAAACCGAGAGATATCCATGCCATCGATTGTGCTGAAAACCGACATTCCCGGCCCCAACAGCCGCGCCATCGTGGCGCGCCGTGATGCGGCGGTCTCGCGCGGCGCAGCGCGCCTTACCGGCATTGCCGTGGCCAGCGGCAACGGCGCCACCGTCACCGATGTGGACGGCAACACCTATATCGACTTCGCCGGGGGGATTGGCACCCTGGCGGTCGGGCACACGCCGGTCGATGTCGTCGACGCCATTCACCGGCAGGCCGGGCAGCTCATCCACATGTGCTCCATCGTTGCCACTTACGCGCCGTATGTGGACGTGTGCGAGCGGCTCAACGCCTTGGTGCCCGGCGACTTCGCCAAGAAAAGCACCCTGCTCAACAGCGGCGCCGAAGCGGTCGAGGCGGCGGTGAAAATCGCCCGTGCCTACACCGGCCGCCACGCCCTGATCGTGTTCGAGGGCGCCTATCACGGTCGCACCAACCTGACCCTGGGCATGACCAGCAAGTACGCGCTGTTCAAGCAGGGCTTCGGCCCCTTCCCGGCCGAGATCTACCGGCTGCCCTTCCCCAATCTCTACCGCCGCCCTGCCGGGATGAGCGAAGACGTCTATATCGACCACTGCATCGAACAGTTCGACCACGCGCTTATCGCCCAGGTTGCGCCGCAAGCGGTTGCGGCGGTGGTGGTCGAAACCGTGCAGGGCGAGGGTGGCTTTGTGCCGCTGCCGCCGCGCTTTGCCGCGCATCTGCGTGCGCGCTGCACCGAGCACGGCATGCTCTATGTGGCCGACGAAGTGCAGGCCGGCATGGGGCGCACCGGCAAGCTGTTTGCCGTCGAGCACTACAACCTGGTGCCCGATTTGCTGGTGTGCGGCAAATCGATCGCGGCCGGCATGCCCCTGGCCGCCGTCACCGGCCGGGCCGAGATCATGGACGCGCCGCACCCCGGCGGCCTGGGCGGCACCTACAGCGGCAACCCGGTGGCCTGTGCGGCGGCGCTGGTCGCGCTCGACACGCTCACCTCCGAGGCCTTCCAGTGTCGCGCGGTGCAGGTCGGCCAGCGCTTGCGCGCACATCTGGAGGGGCTGCAATCGACCTTCCCCGACATCATTGGCGAGGTGCGCGGTCTCGGCCCCATGCTCGCCGTGGAGCTGGTCAAGAGCGCTTCGCACCGTACGCCGGACCCCGACCTGACCAACGCCATCAACGCCGAAAACCTCAAGCGTGGCCTCATCACCCTGCGCGCAGGGCTGTATGCCAATTGCCTGCGTTTCCTGCCCGCGCTCAATATCACCGACGCGCAGATCGACGAAGGCATGGCGGTGCTGGCCGAGGGCATCGTGGCGGCCAAAGCGAGCCTCGCATGAGCGTACCGCGTGTACTCGAATTGAGCGGTTCGCCACGACAGATGGGTCTTGCCCACGGCAAGGCCTTTCGCGACGATATCCGCCGCTACACTGCCGAGCGCGTCACGCTGGCCGGCAGCGAAGTGTGGACCGGGCACGCCATGGATCGCTACACCGTGCTCGCGCTCGCCGAAGCCTGTGTCGAGGCGCATGTCGCTTACGCACCCGAACTGGCCATGGAGCTATCCGGCATCGCCGAAGCGACTGACCTGAGCCCTGCCGAGCTGATCATCACCAATGGCTTCACCGACTTCATCGACCTCGTGTATGCCCGCGGCGGCGCGCACGGCGCCACCGACAAGGTCGAGGACGACTGCACCGCCTTCATCATTCCCGACCGGCTCAGCGTCGATGGCCAGGGTTTTTTCGGTCAGACCTGGGACATGCACGCCGGCTCAAGAGCCTATGTCGTGTTGCTGCGCGGCCGGCCCGATCACGCGCCCGCCTTCATGGCCTTCAGCCTCACCGGCTGCGTCGGCATGATCGGCATGAACGATTCGGGCATGGCCATCGGCATCACCAATTTGCTCGGCGCCGAAGGGCAAATCGGCGTCAGCTGGCCCTTCGTGGTGCGCAAGGCGCTGCAGCAAACCGACATCGAGGCCGCGCTGGTGTGCATTACCGAGGCCACGCTGATGGGCGCGCACAACTTCCAGCTCTTCGATCGGCACGGCAATGGCGTCAATGTGGAAGCCATGCCTGGCTACTGCCATGTCACCCGCGCGGGCGCCGATGCGCTGGTGCACAGCAACCACTGTCTCATGCCGGACACCCTGCGCCGTTGCCGCCCGCGTGCGCCCGCCTCGCAAGCCTCCAGTGAAGCCCGCCTCGCCCGTGGCCAATCCCTGCTCAGCGCCGGTGGCCTCACGCCGCAGGCTCTCATGGCCCTCACCCGCGACCCCACCATCTGTGTGCGCGCCACCCCGCCACTCGACATGGAAACCTGCGGCGCTGCCATCATGCAGCCCGCCACCGGTCGCCTCTGGGCCGTGCAGGGTTTGCCGACAGAAAATGACTACGCAGCGCTGACGGTCTGAGCGACCGGACGATATTGGCTTGGGCGGATAGGCGCAGTGTTTATCGGCCCTGTGCCTGATTCACGGCGTCGCGACCGCTCGCCGCTCGGCCCGCCATGCCGACAGCGTCCACAAAAAACTCGCGCCATCCGACAGCGCAAAAAACAAGGCCAGCGGCCCCGGCACAATGCTGAACCCCCATAGCGCCGCCATGATGAATGGCACCAGTGGCCGGTCGAGTAGCGACGCGAACACGAAGCCTTGTGCATCCAGCCGTCCGCTCACCACGTACAACATCCCCAAGCCCCCCACCAGCAGCCCGACCAGGCGAAAGTAATTCGCCGCCTGATCGTTCAGCGCCGGCAGTTGCAACACCCCTGCCACCCAATGCGGCGCAAACAGGATCAGCGGTGCCTCCAATAGCAGAATCCAGCCGAAGACCTCGACGGTTCTGGCGGAGCGGGATTGCCCCGAGGGGCGGAGCAGGCGTTGGAACAGGGCGGAAGACATGGGTGCGGCCTTGAATGAAGAGGACGAGGCGTCTGGTTCATCATGGCTGCTGAGGGAGAATCCCGCCAGCGGGATGACCGGCGAACGGTTTTTGCGACCATTCGCCATCTTTCCCGTCTATACAGGGGTATCGGCACTTCGATGCGTCCCGTAACACTCACAGGAGTTGAAAATGAAACGCTTCCATGTCCATATCGCGGTCGACGACCTTGCCGCAAACATTGATTTCTACAGCAAGCTGTTTGGTCAGCAACCGACCAAGCAAAAGAGTGATTACGCCAAGTGGATGCTTGACGATCCGCGCATCAATTTCGCCATCTCGTCGCGTGGCCATGCCCGCGGCGTCGATCACTTCGGCATGCAGGCCGGGGACGCCGAGGAGTTGAGCGGGCTCGAAGCGCAGGCGCGTGTCGCTTCCGGCGATAGCCTGTTTGATCAGGGCGAGGCGGCGTGCTGTTATGCCAAGAGCGAAAAGCATTGGGTCGTCGACCCGCAGGGCCTCGCCTGGGAGCACTTCCTGACCATGGCGGATGCCGACACCTTCGGCGACACTGCCGCCGTCAAGCCTGGCGATTGCTGCGTCCCGCGGGGCACGGCTGTGGCGTCGGGTACGGCATCGGATGACGCGTGCTGTGCGCCCGACACCCAGGCGGACGCGGCGGGGTCTTGCTGCGGATGAGCGTGGCGCCCGACCCGCTCGAAGACAGTTTTGTTCGGCTACGGCAGCGCTTGCGCAGCTACCTGCGCAGGCGATTGCCTGACGACGTCCCGATCGACGACGTGCTCCAGGACATCTTCGTCAAGGCCATCGTATCGCGCCAGAGTGGACGCGCAATCGTGAATCTGAACGGCTGGCTCTACGCCGCCGCGCGTACGGCGGTCGCAGATCATTTCCGACGCCGCGACACTGCGACAGAATCGCTGGAAGAGGCGCCGGCGGCGAGCAACGAAGCAGACGCGCTGCAACTGCATATCGCGCTGTCGTCTTGTCTGCGCGCCTTGATCGACGGGTTGCCGGTGCACTACCAGCGCACATTGATTGCGACCGAGCTGGAGGGCCGAACCCAGCGCTCGCTGGCCGACGAGCTGGGCGTTTCGGTTTCGGCCGTCAAGAGCCGGGCCGCACGTGGCAAAAGTCTGCTCAAGGCGCGGGTTCTGGCGTGCTGCCATGTCGAGATGAAAGACGGTCTGGTGAGTGACTACCACCGCCGCTCGTCTGTTGGTTGCGCCGGGCAATGCTCCTGAGGCTGTCGCCGGCCCTACACAAACCGCGTTGCTTCTTCCAGGTCGCCGTGGGTGCTGGCCTTGCCGAGTGCGCCGACGAATTTGCGCCAGGCCAGGTCGTCGTGGTCGATGCGCAGCAGGGCGATGTGTCGGTCTTGCGAGCCGAGGCGCAAGACGGTAACGCGCATCACGCTCCAGTCGGCGGCGCCCAGCTCGAGAATGACCGTGCCGGTGCTGCCGGCGGGCAGCCGGCTGGTGCTGTGGGCGCGAAAACCGGTGGCGGAGCATTCGAAGACGGTCAGTTCGAAGTTGCGCCGGATGCCGAGCTGGCGGGTGGAGAACTCGCCCGGGCAGCGTACCGAAAAGCGCCGGTGGGTGCGTCGGCGCATCTCCGAACGGGGGGCGTCGTCGGGCACCGGGGGCAGCACACTCTTGTAGTCGGGCAGATCGTAGATCGAGTGCAGCAGCATCAGTTCGCGCAGTCGCAGGGTGGCGAATGCCTGGGTGCGCTCGTTGAAAAAGTAGTCGATCAGCGCGGGCGTCATGACCGGGTCGGTGGTGGTGTGGAAGCGTTTGATCGGCCACTGGATGTTGGGCAGTGTCACGCTGGTGAAGTACTGGTAGAGGTTTTTTTCCGGCGGCTGACCGTGATAGTGCCGCCGGAATGCAGGCAAGGCGGCGTTCAGGTCGACATGGGCGCCAACGGCCGGCGCGCCATTGACGAAGTCGTAGTGGGCGACGGTGCTTTGCTTGAGGCGCTTGAAGCACAGGATGGCTTCATAGAAACCGATATGGCGTGGATTGACGGCAATCACCAGGTGACGCGTGTCGAATTGCCGGGCGGCATATTCGTACATGAACTTGAGTAGCGGCAACAGGATGCGTCCGCTGGCCGAACGGAAGCGGGGGTCGATGGCGAGGGCGGACACTTCGGCGATATTGCCACCCGTTTCCCGGATGGCGGCGATGTCGAAGATGCGTTGCATGGGAAAGCCCATCGCACTTTCGCGAATCAGCGACACGGTGGCTACCACGCGGTCACCGGACCGGCACAGCAAGGTCGAAGTCGTCGGCAGGGCGTGATAGACGGTGGCACGCAGGCCGGAGGCGTCGGGTTTCATGAAGCCGGCGTCGACGTAGGCCTCATGGAGCAGGTGGAAGCACGCTTCGAGCTCTTCGCGTGTTTCGGCCAGCTTCAAGACCATTTTGGCCGGCAGTTGCGTCTCGCAGCGGATGGCCCGGCTATAGGCTGCAAAGCGCCAACTGGCCGGAAGCCAGTGGACCAGCGGGCCGAGTGCCGAACGAGCGAAACGTTTGAGGATCTTTTTCATCGAGATGCGCAGCCTCGCAGCGTGCGCATGGCGCTCAGTAGGCTGCCTCGCAGGCGGCGGATTGGAGGGGACTGCGTCGCATCGGGGGCGTGATCGGTTGACGGGCAGTGTCGGCGAATATCCTACCAGTACGCGGCGTATTGGCCTACAGGTGCGGCGCGGCAGAGATCGTTGTCAAACCGCTGATCGTGTGTCGTTCAAGTAGCACTATCCCGTGCGAGCATCGCTTCCGAGCTCGATTTCGTCTTGCAGCGATTCCAGTTCATCAAGCACGCGGATGAACTTTTCGCCCATGGGTGTCACCGCATATTCCACACGCGGGGGCACTTCGTTGAAGGCCTTGCGTTCGATGATGCCGAATTCGAGATTGCGGCGCAGGCAGTCATTGAGCACTTTGGTGGTGAGGCCGTCGACGCTGCGCACCATTTCACCGGGGCGATTGGTGCCGTTTTTGAGGAGCTGATAGACCGTGAGCGACCATTTGCAGCCGAAGATGGCCTCGACCATGCGCGCGCTGCGTGCCGGGGGCAGGCGGCGGGGTATTTTTTTATCGTTTGAATTCATCAAGATAGACCAAAAAGTACCTACATAACCAATTTGTGCTTACTTTTCAACAGGATAAGTGCGCCCCTAAGCTGTGTCCACCTTGGCAAACGACATCTGGAGCACAGCATGAACACCTCAACACACAACACGGCACTCATCATCGGTGGTGCGAGCGGCATGGGGCTGGCAACTGCACAGCGGCTGGCCGGCGATGGATATCACGTGATGCTCGTCGGGCGCTCGGCCGACAAGCTGGCCAAGGCGAAAGCCGCGCTGGGAGGGGGCGATACGTTTCAGGCTGACCTCAGCGTGCAGGCGGATGTCGAGCGTTTGGTTGCGCATGTCGATGCCCTGCCCCAAGCGATTGATGCTCTGGTGAACGCGGCCGGCATTTTCAGCCCGAAGCCCTTTCTGGCGCACGCGGCGGCGGACTACGATGCTTACATGGTGTTGAACCGCGCGACCTTTTTCATTACCCAGGCAGTGGCGCGCAACATGCAGCGCCATGGCGGCGGGGCGATGGTAAATATCGGGTCGATGTGGGCCCGGCAGGCGGTGAAGGCCACACCGTCGTCGGCCTATTCCATGGCCAAGGCCGGCCTGCACGCGCTGACCCAGCATCTGGCGATGGAACTGGCCGAGCATGGCATCCGCGTCAATGCGGTGTCGCCGGCCGTGGTGAAAACGCCGGTCTACGAAAGCTTTATCGCCCCGGCCGAGGTCGACGCGGCGTTGGCCGGATTCAACGCTTTCCATCCTCTCGGCCGCATCGGCCAACCGCAGGACGTGGCGGGTGTGATCCAGTTTCTGCTGAGCGACGCGGCATCGTGGGTGACCGGTGCGGTGTGGGACGTGGATGGCGGCGTGATGGCCGGGCGGAACTGAACCCGACTTCGCAGTTTCTATAGTGCAGCGCTCAAGGGGAAACAGCGACATGCTCCACATGGACTTCAGCCGGCAGGTGATCATCAACACGGCGGCCGCGCCCTGGCAGCCGAGCCCGATGCCGGGGGTGTGGCGCAAGCCGCTGGCGCGCGAAGATGCCGAGTGCGGCCACGCCACCAGTGTGGTGCGTTACGAGGCGGGGGCGCGCTTCAGCCGGCATGAACATCCCGGCGGTGAGGAGATTCTGGTGCTCGACGGGGTGTTCTCCGACGAGCACGGTGACTTCGGCCCCGGCACCTATTTTCGCAACCCGCCGGGGAGCGGCCATGCCCCTTTCAGCGAGGGTGGCTGCACCTTGTTTGTGAAGCTGCACCAGTTTGCACCGGGCGACACCGCCAGCGTGCGCATCGACACCGCCCACAGCGCATGGCTGCCCGGTCAGGGCGGCTTGCAGGTGATGCCGCTGCATGAGTTCGAAGGTGAGCATGTGGCGCTGGTGAAGTGGCCGGCGGGCGAGCGTTTTGTGCCGCATCGGCATTGGGGCGGCGAGGAAATTTTCGTACTCAGCGGTGAGTTCATCGACGAGTACGGCCGCTACCCGGCCGGCACCTGGCTGCGCAGCCCGCATTTGAGCGCGCACCATCCCTTTGTTGAAGTGGAGACAGTGATCTGGGTGAAGACCGGGCATCTGCCGGTGGCGGCGTAATACAAGGCCATGGGGACTCGGGGTAATGTTGAGGGTGCGGCGTGTGCTGCACCCCCAACACCTTTATGGACATCGCCCATGCTGTATCTCATCGTTTTGTCGTACCAAGGGCCGTTGAGCGCGGTCGACGCGCATCTGGCGGAGCATCGGGCCTATTTGGCGCGTCATTACGCCGCCGGCCATTTTTTACTCTCCGGCCCGCGTGATCCGCGCACCGGCGGCGTGATCATGGCGCGCGCCGACAGCCGTGAGTTGGTCGAGGCCTGGGTGGCGGAAGATCCGTTTCATCGGGCCGGTGTCGCGACCTGCGAGATCATCGCCTGGGCGCCCAGCTTGCGTGCCGGCAGTATCCCGGTTGCGCTCGCACCGCTGGCCACGCTCGTTTGAGCACTGCGCCGCTGGCGGGTAAGAAACCGCCACGTCGGCGGACGGGTCCGCAACGGTGCCCTTCAATGCTGGACGCGCGGATGTCGACGGCGGTGGGCTTCGTCGTGGCGATCGCGGTGCCTGAGCCGTGCGCCCGAGGTGACTCGAGCGCACCTGCCAGGTCTGTGCGAACAGCGTTTAGTGCTCCGGGGTCAATGCATCGACCGGTGTCGGTGTCTTGGCGTCAGCTTGGCGTGGGCGGTTCACGCCGCCGGCCGCTTCAATGAAGGCCTCGCCCCAGTGCTGCACCGTGTTGTGGCAGACGATGCCGAACTGTTCGCGGATCGGGCCGCGCGGGTCGGCAGCGGTGCCGCCGATGGTCAGGCCGAGGTAGATCTTCTCTTCCATGTCCGACGGGTCGTGCGGGTTGGTGAGCAAGGTGCCATGCAGCTCGGCCGCGACGCCGGCGAACTCAGACAGCACCAGCACGCCGTGGCCCTGGGTCAGCCCCTGGGTGGCCACATACTCCTTGGCCACCAGGTTGAGACCGTCGCGCAGCGGAGTGATCCACATCACGTCGGCCATGGCGTAGTAGCTCACCACTTCGTCGAAGGGCAGCGGGCGGAAGAAGAACTGCAGCGGTGTCCAGCCGACGGTGGAGAAGCGGCCGTTGATGCGCCCGACGGCCTGCTCGATCTGCGCCTGCAGGTCGCGGTAGATGGTCATCTCGCTGGCCGCAGGCACGCATACCGTGACGAGTGTGACCTTGCCGTGGAACTCTGGATGATTGTCGAGCAGACGCTCGAAGGCTTCGAGTTTCTGCAGCGTGCCTTTGGTGTAGTCGAGCCGCTCTACTGACAACACCATGCGTTTGCCGGCGAGCTCCTCGCGCAGCTTGGCCATGCGCGCGTGGGTGGCTTCGTCGGCGAGGATCTTCTCGATACGCCCCACGTCGAGGCCGACCGGGTGTGCGCCCAGCCCGATATGGCGATTGTGCACCTCGATGACGGTGGCGTAGTCTTCTACGCCCACGGCGCAGCCGTAGGTACGAAAGCGCGGGGCGCTGGCCTTGCGTTCGAGCACCTTGACTGGCACCACGCCCTGCGCGGCATCGATGAAATTCTCCACCTGACGGGGGATGTGGAAGCCGATGTAGTCGCATTGCATCAGGCTGCCGATGATCTCGCGCCGCCACGGCAACACGTTGAATACGTCGGCCGACGGGAAGTAGGTGTGGTGGAAGAAGGCAATGCGCAGGTCGGGGCGCAGCTCGCGCAAAAAGCCCGGCACCATCCACAGGTTGTAGTCATGCAGCCACACCAGCGCGCCCTCGGCGGCTTCGGCCGCGGTACGCTCGGCGAACAGGCGATTGACCTTGAGGTAGACCTCCCAGTCGTCCTCGCGAAACTCGGCGCGCTCCCAGAAGGTGTGCAGGGTCGGCCAGAAGGCTTCCTTGGAAAAGCGCTTGTAGAACACGTCCACATCGTTTTTGGTGAGGGCCACACGGGCGGCCACCAGGCCGGGGTGGTCCTTGCGGTCGACCACCGTGTGCGTTTCGAAGGGTCGGCCGCTTTCGGGGTCGTGAATCGCCCAGGCCACCCAGGCACCGCGCTGCCCGCTCTTGAAGAAGGACATCAGCGTGGGCAGGATGCCGTTGGGCGAGGTCGGCCGCCGGCGCACCAGTTCGCCGTTCTCCCAGCTCTCTTCGTAGGGCAGGCGGTGATAGACCATGACCAGATCGGAGCGGCCGGGTTTGGCCATGTCGGCCACTTCGGCATCGACCGCGCCCGGGCCGAGAAAGCCGAAGTGCGACAGTGCTTCGAGAATGCCGCCGCAGCCGGTGTATTTGGCGTGCAGAACCTTTGAGCGGTCTCGCGTGCCCTTGATCAGCCCTTGCTCCGATTCGCCGACCGCCACACCGAAAAAGCCCACTTCGAACATGGACAGGTCGTTCAGTGTGTCGCCCGCCACCAGTACTTGGTCATGCGGCACCTCGAGCAGGTCGACCAGACGGGTCAGGGTGCTCCCTTTATTGATGCCGCGCGGCAATACGTCAAGATACTTGTCGGCGGAGAACAGCAGGTCGCAGTCGAGCGCTTCGACCCGCGCGATCAGTTCGGACGTCACCGCGTCAGCATCGCAGAAATACGAGCACCGGCGCTGCTGCGGCACCTTCTGGCGATGGATGCCGGGGATGCCGTCAATGTGCTCGCGCACCACGTGCTCACCTGGCCAGAGTGTGTCGATGGATGACTGGATGGGTTCGACCGGACGCAGAGCGGTGCCTTCCACCACGGTGGCACCGACGTCGCAGATGACGAAGTCCGGCTGCGGAATGGTCGGGTCGTCGAGCAGCGGCATCACCACTTCCAGTCCGCGCCCGGTGACGAATACCAGCGTGATTTCCGGATGGGCGGCGATCAACTGGTAGAGGCGGCTTCGGTTTTCCGGCGTGCCGCCCAGAAAGGTGCCGTCGAGATCGGTCGCAAGAATCATGGTGTTGTCCTCATGAAGTAGGGGTTTCGGTCGCGGGTACGTTGGCCACCTGCTCGGCCGACATCATGTCCATCGCGCCCTGCGAGGTGCGTACCATCGGTACGAAGATCGCCGGGGCATCGACGATCACGTCGTCGCGGCGGCGGGTGTGCCAGTAAGCGATGCCGGCCAGCAGCAGCGTCATCAGCATGAAATGGACGGGCAAGGCCATCGGCCCGATGCGGGCCATGCCGGCGCCGGCCAGCACCGGGCCAATGGCGGCGCCCGCTCCGTGAAACAGCAGTAAGGCGGCATTGCCACCCAGAATCTCGTCTGTGTGCAGGTGGTCGATCAGATGCGCCACGGCAATCGGGTACAGCGAAAAGGCCACGCCGCCGAAAGCGAACGCCGCGGTCATCAGCGGCCAATGGCGTGCGCCGGCCCAGAGCAGCGCCAGGCTCGCCAGGGCGGTGAGTACTGCCACGGCCACCAGCGCCCGGCGCCGATCACTACCATCGCTGAAATGACCGATCGGCCACTGCAGCGCGACGCCCCCCAGAATGGTGGCCGTCATGAAATTGGCGGCCAGCGTCTGGTCGCCGCCGAGCCGGCCGACCCACACCGCCCCGAGGCTCCAGAAGGCACCCATTGTCAGCCCTGACAAAACGCCCGCCAGCACCGCCACCGGTGCCTTGCGAAAGCACTCGCGCAGAGACATGCTGGCCCCTGAGGGTCGAGGCGGCGGCGTCAGCTGCGTGGCCGAGACCGGCATGGCCGCCACGCACACCAGGGTGGCCGAGATCACGAACAACAAGTAGCCCGTCGGTGCGTCGAGGGCCAGCAACTGCTGCGCCGCCGCCAGTGCGCCCAGATTGCACACCATGTAGATGGCGAACACCCGGCCGCGCAGGGCGGGACCGGCGTGGCTGTTCAGCCAGCTCTCGATAATGATGTACAGGCCCACCACCGCCGCGCCGGCGATGACGCGCAACACGATCCAGGCGATCGCATCGATCAGCATCAGGTGCGCCAGTACGCTGGCCGTCACCGCGGCGGTGAAAAAGGCAAAGGCGCGGATATGCCCCATCCGCCGAATCAGCGTCGGGACCAGCAGCGTGCCGAGCAGAAAGCCGACGAAATAGCTCGAACCCATCAGGCCGAGCAAGGTATCGGAGAACCCCTCGTGGGCACCGCGCAGTACCAGCAGCGTATTGAGAAGACCGATACCGAGCAACAGCAGCACGGTGCCCGAGAGCAGCGCGAGAATCCTCGCGATAACAGGGAGCATGAGCTTGGGGCGTCAGTGCAGGCCGGCGGGAGTTGACCGTTGTCTATCGACCGAAAATGCAAGCAAGAGCTTGTGGCATGGACCGCTACCCGCAGGACCTGCCTGTCAGGACCACCTGGGTGGGTGGTGGCGCGCGTTTCGTTCCGGCCGAATCGGGGTGCCGGTGTCACCGGCAAGCACTGGAACGCAAATTAATTTTGTACAAACATTCTACCGATACTGATGCAATGCACAAGCCGACGCGCCGGCCGGTACGTCGGCCGTTCGAAAAAGGCCGTGAAATCGCGCTCCCGGTTGTGCGGAGCGGACAGGGCAATGCAGCATATCTGCGGCGCGGGCGTCGTCGCGATCAAGCGGTGGGGAGCGCCACATTGCTATGGCGGGTCGATGGATGGGGTGTCGAAGCCGCGCCAGATCTGTTGAATGCCGGCCCGCGCCGCGGCGCGCAAAGGCGGCGACGAAACCTTCGTGCGAGGTGACGTAGTGCGGCCTGGCAGCTCAGTGCGTCCTGTTCGCAAGTGGCCGGGCCCATCTCGACAGGCTGCCGCGAAAACAAGGGTGTGGACGATTACGCCACCCGGGTGGGTGACTCAGTGACGCCGATGCTCACCGCTTGACCCGTGTGACGACTTGCCGGTGGCCGGGCGTGGCCGCCGGTTGGCCAGCCAGATGCCGACACCGACCAGCGTCATTGCGATCATGATCGGAGGAGTCAGGGGTTCGTCGAGAAACACTACGCCGGCGAGCACGCCCATGACCGGGGTCAGAAACGAGAAGGCCGACAGGCGCGTGGCCGGGTAGTGGCTGATCAGCCAGAACCACACGGCATAGCTGATCGCGGCGACGATGACGATTTGAAAACCAAGGCTCAGGAGCAAGGTGGGGGTGATGGCGCCCACGCGGGTTTCGCCCAGGGCGACAGCGAGGGCTGACAGCACGGCCGCCGACACCGCCAGCTGGTAGAGCAGGGTTTTTTCCGGCGCGGCCGTGGCCAGGCGAGAAAACTTGATGGTCAGTGTGGTCCCCGCCCACAGCACCGCGGCGCCGAGCATCATCATGTCGCCGATCCAGGTGCTGCCCGTGGGTTTGAGCAAGCCTTCGCCGAACAAGGCCAGCACGCCGGCAAAGGCCAGCGCGAGGCCGGCCCATTGAGTCGGCCGCATGTGCTCGTTGGGCAGCCGCCAGACCACCGCCAGCGAGACGATGAAGGGCGCGGTGTACAGAAAGATGACGCCGTGCGAGGCCGAAGTGTAGAGCAGCGCCCAGTACAGCAGGGCGAATTCCCCGGCAAACAGCACGCCGGCGAGCAGGCCGGGTCGCAGGGTGCCGTCGTTCAGGCGCAGGTCGATGCCGCGACGCCGCGTCCATAGCCACACCAGGCCCACGGCGCCGATCGAACGGATGGCCGATTGCAGCACCGGCGCCATGTCGGGTGTGGCCAGTTTGATCGCCACCTGTTGCAGCCCCCAGATGGTGCACAGCAGAACCATGAGCGCGGCGGCACGGGGATCGAGGTGGGTATGGGTCATGGCGGCAGCATCGAGACGGACTTGCGATTCAATCGAAGCCGGCCCGCGAGCGCAAGTCAATCGTGGTTGAGCGCCTGCCTTTCGGCTGTCGGGTAGTTTTACACCCTCGCGTGGCGGGGTGTTTCTTGAAAATGGAAATTTCTTGTAAATCAACGGGGTAGATAAGTTGGCGCTGCTTATGCTTGGGGTAGTAAGAGCCTTCGTGATCTTCACGAGCGGGCGTTTGGCGAGGTGGCGGCGATGAAGCGTTTGGGCTTGCAACTTGTGGCGCTGCTGTCGCTGTGTATTGGCACGGCCTGGGCCGACCCGGTGTACTACACGGCGACCCTGGCCGGTACGAGCGAGTCTCCTGCCAATTTATCGCCTGCTACGGGTGTGATCACTGTGGGCTATGACGCCACCGCGAATACGTTATCGGTGGATCTGAGCTTTGCTGCGCTGACCGGAAACACGACGGCTGCGCATTTGCACTGTTGCGCCGCGCCCGGCACCAATGCCGGCGTCGCTGTGGGTCTGGCCGGTTTTGTGAGCGGCGTGACGGGGGCGACCTATAGCGGCTTGTTCGATCTCACTGACTCAAGCGTCTTTGCGTCGGGCTTCCTTACCGGCCCGGGGGGCGGCACAGCGGCGGGGTCCGAAGCGGCGCTGGTCGCTGCATTGGCGGGCGGCCAGGTGTATGTGAACGTGCACACCTCGACGTTCCCGGGGGGCGAGATTCGTGGCAACTTGCAGTTGCGCGCGGTACCGGTGCCCGAGCCCGACGGCTTGGCGCTGCTGGCGATGGCACTGTTGGCGCTGGGGGTGGTTCGTTATCAGCGTCCGGGCTTGCGCGCCTTGCGGGTCAGGGCGAAAAAATTCGTTCGACGCTGAGGCCGTTCGGATCTCTCTCGCATCGACGTGATGCCCAGCCCGGACCGGGGCGGCACGTATTGGCGCAGCCGCCGGTCGGACGGATACGCACGGTCTGGCGCGCCAGGCGAGGCGGCGTCAGGGGGCATTGTCTCGATGAACACGCGAGTGCGCCCACGCCAGTGTGAAGCTGGCGTGGGCGTGTGGCATCAGAAGCCTTCGAGAACGATTTTTCCGCGCGCGGTGTTGCGCTCCAGCAAGGCATGCGCACGCTTGAGATTGGCGGCGTTGATGGTGCCGAAGTGCTCGCCCACCGTGCTGCGCAGGCGGCCGTCGTCGATCAGTGCGGCCATCTCGCTCAGCAATCGGTGCTGGGCAATCATGTCGGCGGTCTGGAACATCGAGCGGGTGTACATGAATTCCCAGTGAAGCGATACGCTCTTGCGCTTGAGCAGCTTGATGTCGAGGTTGGCGGGGTCGTCGATCAGGCCAAAGCGGCCTTGCGGTGCGATCAGTTCGGCCACTTGTGCGAAGTGCTGTTCGGTCTGGTTGAGGCTCACCACGTGGGTGACCGGGCCGAGGCCGAGACGGGCCACTTCCGCGGCCAGCGGCTGGCTGTGGTCGATGACATGATGAGCGCCGAGCTCGCGCACCCAGTCCTGCGTTTCGGGCCGTGAGGCGGTGCCGATGACAGTCACGTCGGTGAGCTGACGGGCGAGCTGGGTCATGATCGAGCCCACCCCACCAGCGGCGCCGATGATCAGCAATTGCGCGGGGGCGGGCTGTTTGCCGGCCACCAGTTGCAGGCGGTCAAACAGCATCTCCCAGGCGGTGATGGCGGTCAGCGGCAGGGCGGCGGCGTGGGCGAAGTCGAGGCTGACCGGCATGCGGCCGACGATGCGCTCGTCGACCAGATGCAGCTCGGCGTTGGTGCCGGCGCGGGTCAGGTCACCCGCGTACCACACCCGGTCGCCCACCTTGAACAGCGTCACCTCGGGGCCCACCGCGCGGACGATGCCGGCGGCGTCCCAGCCAAGCACCTTCCACTGACCGGCGTCCGGTGCCACGTTCTGGCGGATCTTGGTGTCAACCGGGTTGACCGAGATGGCCTTGATCTCGACCAGCAGGTCACGCCCGGTGGCGACCGGGTCGGCTTGGGTGATGTCCTGCAGCGCGTCGGCGTGGTCGATGGGCAGGGACGTTTGATAGGCAATGGCTTTCATGGGCGTGGGTTCCAGGGGGGGGGGTGGAGGGACGACGATCATGCGCCGGCGTCGGCCGGGCTGCGTTGCGAGGCCGGTCGGCGCGGGTAATCGGAATAGCCGTGGGCGTCGCCGCCGAACAGCGTGGCCGGGTTGAAATCGGCCAGCGGATCGCCGTGCGCGAGGCGTGCCGGCAGATCCGGGTTGGCGATGAAGGGCCGGCCAAAGGCCACCGCGTCGGCCAGTCCGGTCTGCACGATGGCCTGGGCGCGTTCGGCGTCGTAGCCACCGGCGACGATCAGCGTGCCGTCGAAGCGTGCGCGCAGCGCGTGGCGAAAATCGTCGGGGATTTGCGGCGCATCGTCCCAGTCGGCTTCGGACAGATGCAGGTAGCCCACGCCCAGCGCGTCGAGCCGGGTTGCCGCGGCAAGGATGGTGTCGATGATTTCGGGGCAGGCCATGCCGCGCGCCGTGATGAACGGGGCTAGCCGCACGCCGGTGCGGGTCGCCCCGGCCTCGGCAATGACCGCATGCGCGACCTCATCGAGAAAGCGCAGGCGCTTGTCGGGGCTGCCGCCGTAGGCATCGCTGCGGTGGTTGGATGTGGTGCGCAGGAACTGATCGATCAGGTAGCCATTGGCGCCGTGAATCTCAACCCCGTCGAAACCGGCGGCCATGGCGTTGGCGGCCGCGCGTCGATAATCCTCGACGATATCGCCGATCTCCGCGGTGTCGAGTGCGCGCGGTGTCGGGCAGTCGAGCATGCGACCAACGCCGTCGGCGCCCATCACCCACACCTGGGCGTCGGGGTTCAGCGCCGAGGGCGCGACCGGCAAGCCACCGTCATGAAACACCGGATGCGACATTCGTCCCACATGCCACAGTTGCAGCACCATGCGCCCGCCCGCGGCATGTACCGCCTCGGTCACCCTGCGCCAGCCGTCGATTTGCGCTGCGCTGTGGATGCCCGGGGTGTGGCTATAGCCTTGGCCCTGCGGTGAAATCTGGGTGGCTTCGCTGATGATCAGACCCGCGCTGGCGCGCTGGGCGTAGTACTCGGCCATCAGCGCCGTCGGGATGTTGCCGGGCTGGGCGGCGCGGCTGCGGGTCATCGGCGCCATCACGATACGATTGGGCAGCGTGAGACCACGGCGGGCGAGCGGAGCGAACAGGGTGGGTGCGGGCATGGGCAGGTTCCTCGGTTGTTGCGAACAGGACTGCCGTTGAGGCAGTGCGACGCCATCATCGGTCTATTGGCACAATTGAAAAACCCGCTGACGATTGATCTACTTGCTACTAAAATTTGAAAATGAAAGCGCTGCAGGATCTCGACATCTTTGTTCGCACCGCCGAGCTCGGCAGCTTGTCGGCGGCGGCGCGTCGGCTGGATCTCACTCCGGCCGCCGCCAGCGCCGCGCTCAAACGCCTTGAGGCCACGCTGCAGGTCGCCTTGTTTGTGCGTTCCACGCGCAGTCAGCGGCTGACGGCCGAGGGCGAGGTGTTTTTGCTGCACTGCCGGCAAGCGCTGGATCTGCTGGCCAGCGGGCGCGAGGCGGTGGCTTCGGGGCGCAGCGTGGTGCGCGGTGTGCTGCAATTGTCGTTGCCGTCCGACCTCGGCCGCCATGTGCTGCTGCCTTGGCTGGATGAATTTCAAGCCACGCACCCGCAGGTCGAGTTGCGCTTGCAGCTGTCCGACCGGCTGGCCGATGTCTATCGTCAGCCGGTGGACCTGGCCATTCGCTATGGCACGCTGCCCGATTCCAGCCTGGTGGCCCTGCCCCTGCTGCCGGGCAACCGGCGTGTGCTGTGTGCCTCGCCCGACTACCTCGCCCGTGCCGGTGCGCCGGCGTCTCCGGCTGAACTCACCGAGCACAATTGCCTGTGCTTCCAGTTGGGAGACACCGTGCATGATCGTTGGTGTTTCTCCCGTGATGGACGCGCGACTTCGCACCGGGTGCATGGCGACAGGGTGTCCGACGACGGCGAGGTGGTGCGCCGCTGGGCCTTGGCGGGCCATGGATTGGCCTACAAATCCCATGCCGATGTGCATGCGGATCTGCGTGCCGGTCGTTTGGTGGCGGTTTGCCCTCAGTGGCAGGGGGAGCCGACACCGCTCAATCTGCTTTGCGCAGATCGTCGTCAGCTGAGCCCGGCCGTGCAGCAGTTGCGCGCGTTCTTGATGCCGCGACTCGCGGCGCTGGCGCCGTAAACGAAAAACCCGACGCTGGCGCCGGGTTTTTCACACTGGGAGTGGTGGCCTACACCGCCAGTCCGGTCATTTCATCCACCCCAAGCATCAAATTCATGCACTGGATGGCCGCACCCGAGGCGCCTTTTCCGAGGTTGTCGAAGCGCGCCGCGAGCAGAATCTGTTCGCCATGGCCGAACACGAAGATCTCCGCGCGGTTGGTGTCATTGCACGCGGTGGCCGGCAAAAAGCCGTTGTCGAGCAGCGGCGTGGCATCGGCTGGCATGACCTTGATGAAGGACTCGCCCGCGTAGTACTCGGCGAAGTAGTGCTGCAGGTCGGCGGCGGCCACCGGCTTGGTGAGCAGGCGCGGCAACAGCGGCACGGCCACCACCATGCCCTGCGCGAAGTTGCCGACGATGGGCGTGAACAGCGGCTTGGCGGCCAGGCCGGTGAGCGCCTGCATCTCGGGCAGGTGCTTGTGGGCCAGGCCGAGCGCGTAGAAGCGCGGGCTCAGCATGGCGTCGCCCAGTTCGCCGGCGTCTTCGTAGCTGGCGATCATTTCCTTGCCGCCGCCGCTGTAACCGGTGATCGAGTAGGTGGTGGCCGGGTAGTCGGCGGGCACGATGCCGGCCGCCACCAGCGGGTGCATGAGCATGATGAAGCCGCTGGCGTGGCAGCCGGGCACGGCCACTTTCTGCGCGGTGCGCACGCGCTCGCGATGGCCGGGGTTCAGTTCCGGCAGGCCGTAAACCCAGTCCGGATGCGTGCGGTGGGCGGTGCTGGCATCGAGGAAGCGGGTGCGGGTGTTGTCGGGCTTGAGCAGCGACACCGACTCCTTGGAGGCGGCGTCGGGCAGGCACAGAAAGACCACGTCGGCGCTGTTGATGTACTCGGCCTTGACGGTGGCGTCCTTGCGCTGGGCGTCGGGGATGGTGAGGATTTCGACGTCGTCACGCAGGGCGAGCCGCTCGTCGATCTTCAGACCGGTGGTGCCGTGACGGCCGTCGATGAATACCTTGTAAGTCATGGCAGAGCTCCGCTGCAGGCGTGGATTCAAAACGCCATTCTAGCCCGGATGGCCGCGCCACCGAAGGGCCGGCGTGCTCAGGGCAGAACGAAGAATCGGTAGCGGTGCGGCAGGCCGGGACGCAGGGTGATGTCGCCGCTGTCGCCTTTTGTTGCCAGCGCGGGGTCGCGGGTGAACACCTGCACCGTGGCCGAGGGGCGGGCGAGCAGGCTGTCTGCGTCGCAGCGAACGGCGCCGCCTGCGCTCTGGATGGTGGCACATTTGGCGAGCCAGGCCGGCCCGGCGATGGCGGGTCTGGCCGCTTCGGGTATTGCGGGCCTGGACGGTGGCGGAGGGGCCGGTGTTGGCGCCGGGGCGGGCACAACGACCGGTTTGCGCGTCGCTTTGGCGACGGCTTTGGCCGGCTTGGGCTCTGCGGCCGGGGGGTCGGGCTCGACGGTGTCGGCCGTGGATTCGGTGGGGGTCGGGAGCTTGGCCTTGACCGTGTCGACGGCGTCCTGGATCGAGGCGCAGCCACTGAGCGTGAGCGCTGCGATGAGCGCCAGTGGCCACCGAGGTGCGCGCGCCATGAGCGGCAGGCATCGGTGAGCACGGGGCGCGATCGGGGTGTGGCGAGAGGGCATGACAGAAGTCTACGGCTTGGCGTGGCTGAATTTTAGCCCGGCCATGGTGTTGAGTGGGCGGCTGCGGCCTGCCGCTCGGCAACGCAAGTGTCCTGTGTCGGCGCAGGGCGTTGTCGTATGCTGGCCGGGGACTCTTCCAGGCAGGTTTTATGAGCACATCCGCACGCCCGTTTTTTCCACTGTCGGCCCTGGTGACCGGCTTCGTGACCGTGTTGATCGGTTTTACCAGTTCGGCGGTATTGATTTTTCAGGCGGCCGAGCAGGTGGGCGCCAGTCCGGCCCAGGTGTCGTCGTGGATCGGCGCGTTGGCGGTCGGCATGGGGCTGACCACGATCCTGCTGTCGTGGCGCTACCGTGTGCCGGTGGTGACGGCCTGGTCCACGCCGGGCGCGGCCTTGCTGGTGGGCAGCCTGAGCGGCGTGCCCATGGCCGAGGCGATGGGCGCGTTCGTGTTCTGCGGCGCGCTGATCACGCTGTTTGGCGTGACCGGCTGGTTCGAGCGGGCCATGCACCGGCTGCCGATTGCACTGGCGGCGGCGATGCTGGCGGGGGTGCTGCTGCGCTTCGGCATGGACGTGTTCGTGTCGCTGAGCACCCGTTTCTGGCTGGTGGCGGCGATGTTCGTCGCCTATCTGGTGTTCAAGCGCCTGTGGCCGCGCTATGTGATCTTGATGGTGCTGGCGATCGGCACGGCCATTGCGGCGGCTAGCGGTGCGCTGCATCTGGATGCCGTGCAGTTGTCGGTGAGCACGCCGGTGTGGGTGACGCCGGCCTTCAACTGGCAGACGCTGATCGGCGTCGGCCTGCCGCTGTTCATCGTGACCATGGCCTCGCAGAACATTCCCGGCGTGGCGGTGATGCGCGCTGCCGGCTATCACCCGCCGATTTCGCCATTGATCACCACCACCGGCATCGCCACGCTGGTGCTGGCGCCGTTTGGCGGTTTTGCGCTCAATCTGGCTGCCATTACCGCGGCGATCTGCATGGGGCCCGAGGCCGATGAAGACCCGGCAAGGCGCTATCTGGCGGCGATTTTTTCGGGCGTGTTTGCGGTGTTGCTGGGGGTGTTTGGCGCCACCATCGGTGCGCTGTTTGCGGCCTTCCCGCGGGAGCTGGTGTTTGCCGTGGCGGGGCTGGCCTTGTTGGGCACCATCGGCAATGCCTTGTCGATTGCGGTGAAGGCGGACGATACGCGCGAGGCCGCCCTGGTGACCTTTCTGGCCACCGCCTCGGGCATGACGCTGTTTGGCATCGGCTCGGCCTTCTGGGGCCTGGTGCTGGGCGGTATCGCCCTGGCGGTGCTCAAGAAGCCCGCCGCGTCGTCCTAGGCCAGTTCGCCGGTGGCCATGAAGCGGGCCAGTTGTGCCGAGTACGGCGCCAGATCCAGGCCCTGGCGGGCGATCCAGTCCGGGTTGTAATAGGTGTCGAGGTAGCGCTCGCCTGCGTCGCACAGCATGGTCACCACGCTGCCGGTCTCGCCCGCTGCTTTCATGCGTGCGCACAGCTGAAAGGCGGCGTAGAGGTTGGTGCCGGTCGAGCCGCCGGCCTTGCGCTGGAGCAGGGTTTCGAGCAGGTGGATGGTGGCGAGGCTGGCGGCGTCGGGCACCTTGATCATCAGATCGATGACCGAGGGCACGAAGGACGGTTCGACGCGCGGCCGGCCGATGCCTTCGATGCGTGAGCCGACTTCGAGTGTGGGCGAGGTGCTCGGGTCGAGAAAGTGGTCGTAGAACACCGAGTTTTCCGGGTCGGCGACACACAGCTCGGTGTGGAAGCGCTTGTAGCGCAGGAAGCGGCCGATGGTGGCCGAGGTGCCGCCGGTGCCGGCGCTGACCACCACCCAGCGCGGGATGGGGTCGGGCTCGGCGGCCATCTGGGCAAACATGGATTCGGCAATATTGTTGTTGCCGCGCCAGTCGGTGACCCGCTCGGCGTAGGTGAACTGATCCATGTAGTGCCCGCCCCTGGCGGCGGCGAGTTGTGTGGCTTCGGCGTAGATGTCGCGGGTGGTGACGAGGTGGCACTGACCCCCGTAAAACGTGATCTGGTCGATCTTTTTCTGCGAGGTGGTGGCCGGCATCACGGCAACAAAGGGCAGACCGAGCAGGCGCGCGAAGTAGGCTTCGGACACGGCCGTGCTGCCCGAAGAGGCCTCGACAATGGTCGTGCCCTCGCGGATCCAGCCATTGCACAGGCCGTAGAGGAACAGCGAGCGCGCCAGGCGGTGCTTGAGGCTGCCGGTGGGGTGGGTGGATTCATCCTTGAGATAGAGCTGGATCGGCGCGATGGCCGGCAGCGTGAGCGGGATCAGGTGGGTGTCGGCCGAGCGTTGGTAGTCGGCGTCGATCTTGCGCAGGGCGTCGTGAATCCAGGGGGTCATGGGCAGGTCCTTGGGCGGGCGCTAGTCGAGAAAAGCGCCCTGGGTGCGGCCGTGGCCGGTGCGGTCGTCGTAGGCGCGTTCGAGCGCGCGAGTGTGTTCAAGAATGGCATGGCCGCGCGCGTTGGCGGCCGCCGAGAGCTGGTCGCAGTCGGGCTGCGGCGGGACAGCCATCAGCGCTTGTTCGATCTGTTGCGCGGCTTGCAGGGCAAAGTCGGCATGGCCTTGTTCGTGCGTGCGCAGCGCATTCAGGAAATCGGTGTAGCGTTGTCGCAGCGCGCGATCGCGGGGCTGGCGGGTGGCATTTGGCAGGGTGAATTCGATATCCACCTCAGTGCTCACGCGTTGCATGCGGCACAGGCCGTCATTGACCCGCCAGAAGCTGTGCCAGCGGACGAACCAGCGGGTGTAGCCGTGGTAGACCCTGCCGCCTTCGCGGATGGGCGAGGCCGCGGAGAGGGCGCCACGCAAGTCGGTGGTGTTGGCGAGATCAACCGGGTAGGTCCGCTGGTCGATACGCGCGGGCGTGCGCGCAAGCAGGGGCGCGCAGCCAAGCAGGCAGAGCAAGGCGATCAGGATGCGTCGATGTCGTTTGAGTGCGGCCATCACGCTCGGCGCTCCCCGGCTGTGGTGCAAATGCCGATGCTAACCGAGCCGGCGCGTGCCGACCACCGCTGCCAGACGTTTTGCCGACGGGCGCTCATGCGTCGTGCGGGGCGGCACTTTGGCCGGCGACACCGCGCACCCAGGCGGCAAATACGTCGACTTCGGGGCGCATCGGACCGGGGGCGGGAATCAGCCAGATGCCGCGTCCTTCGATGGCCCGGCGGTTGATGCCGACCGGCACCAGGCGGCCCTCTCGCAGCAGGGGTTCGAGCATTTCCATGCGGCCGATGGCCAGCCCCTGGCCGGCGACGGCGGCGTGGATGAGCTGATCGTAGTGACTGAAGCGCAGGCAGCTGCGGGGCTGAACATCGTCCAGCCCTTCGGCAGCCAGCCAGGGCGTCCAGCTCAACCAGGCATGGCCGCTGCCGTCGAAATCGAGCAGCACCTGATTGGGCAGGGACTGCGCGTCGAGCACCAGATCGCTGCCGATCGACGGATGCGCGACCGGCAAGAGCGTGTCGCCGAACAGCCGCCAGCTGCCCTTGGGGGCGTCCCGGTCGGCGCAGTAGCGCAGTGCGACGTCGATGTCCTCGTGGCTCAGGTCGATGACCCGGTTGGTGGTCGAGATGCGTACATCGATCTCGGGGTGGGCGCTCTGGAAGTCGCGCAGTTGCGGCACCAGCCACAGCGCCGAGATACCCACGCTGGCGGTGATATTGACGGTCGGCCGCGCGGGTTGCTTGAGCCGTGTGGCCAGACGGCCATAGTCGGTCAGCCAGCCCTCGGCGCCCACGGCGAGTCGGCGCCCCGCCTCGGTGAGCTCCAGACTGCGCGTGGCGCGAACGAACAACTTGACGCCGAGCGCCGCTTCCAGGGTCTGGACCTGGCGGCTGATGGCCGACTGGCTCAGGCACAGCTCGGCTGCCGCCAGGGTGAAGGACAGATGACGTGCGGCGGCGAGAAAGCCGCGTAGCGGATCGAGCGGGGGCAGACGGAGGAGTGAGCTATCCATGCGTTTTTCGCATTCATGTGATGCAAATTGACCGTTTGTCCACAGGCTAGCCGCTGACGATACTTCGATCAACCCATCGCGGTATCCACGGCCGGTGGGGGACTACCGGAGGATGCCATCATGGCTGAAATAATTGCATGCGAAACCGTCACCCTGAGCCCGCGCACCACCCTGGTGCTGGCGCAGATGGCCTACGCTGAAGTCAGCTGCCAAGCCGGCGGCGTGTGGATCACCCAGTATGGTGATCATCGTGATGTCGTGCTCACGCCGGGCCAGTCCGTGGTGCTGAATTTGCCGAGTGCGACGGTGATGACTGCCAGTGACGGCGCCGAGGTGCTGATCACCCGCCGCGCGGTGCCGACGCAGCGCCTCTCGATCGGGCGGTGGCTGGTCGGCTTGTTTGACCCGCGCTGGAGTGGCCGCGCCAGTTGTGCCGTGCGTCAGCACATGCGGGGGCTGGCGCAGCATTGACTCCGGTCGGCCCGTCCGTGCTCGCCGCCTTGAATGGAAAACGGGGCATGGACGGAAGATCGCCGCTGAATTTGCCGCCGTGGTGATGTGCCGGGGGCGGGCTGCGACTATGCTGCGGATAGGCGCGACACGTGGCCAGACGACACCCCGGGTCGGTGTGATCGCGGCGGCACGTCACGTCTTGAAGGAGGTCTCCATCTCATGAGCGCACCGCAACCCGTCGAGATCTGGTTCGAGTTTGCCAGTTCCTACTCCTATCTCGCTGTGATGCGTGTCGAGGCCGCAGCGCGCGAGGCCGGCGTACCGCTGCACTGGCGGCCCTTCTTGCTTGGCCCCGTGTTTCTCAGCCTGGGCTGGAACGATTCGCCCTTCAATATCTATCCGCCCAAGGGCCGATACATGTGGCGCGACATGGCGCGGCTGGCAGCCAAATACGACATTCCGTTTCGTCTCCCCAGCCAGTTTCCGCGCAATGGTTTGCTCGCGGCGCGGGTGGCCATGCTCGGCCAGACCCAGCCATGGATTGGCGACTTTGCGCGCGCAGCAATGCGGGCCAATTTCGGCGAAGACCGCGATATCGGTCAGCGCGAGGTGATTGCCGAGATTCTTGCGGCGCTCAATCTACCGGCGGCCGGGCTGATTGAGGCCGCGCAGACGCCAGACAACAAGCTCGCCCTGCGTCAACAGACCGAACAGGCCGCGACACTGGGCATATTCGGTGCGCCGACCTTTCTCGTCGGTGGAGAGATGTTCTGGGGGAATGACCGGCTGGACGATGCGCTGGCCTGGGCGTGCCGCAGTGACTGACACGCGTGTCGTGGCCTCAAGCGCCTGCCGGGCGCCTGAAAAGCGCCGGCGAAGAGCTTGCATCGCCGGCCCGCGTGCGTCGATCAGGGCTTGGCGACGTGCCACACGTTCTTTACGCCGTCGCCGCTCATGTCGCCCGGCTTGGTGTCTTTCACCCACGTATACAGCGGCTTGCCCTTGTAGGCCCACTGCGATGTACCGTCATCGCGGGTCACGACGCTGTAGTCGCCATGCGCGCTTGCGCCTGATTTGGCCATGAACGGCGGCCACAGCGCAGCGCACTGTCCGTTGCAGACGCTCTTGCCGGCCATGTCCTTGTCGAACACATACAGCGTCATACCGTCGGGATTGGTCAGCGCGCCCATGTGCGTCTTGGTCGGCGCCATGTCGCCGTAGCCGGCACAGGCGGCAAGCAGCATGGCGGGGAGCGTGATGGTCAGTCGTGTTTTCATGATGAAGCTCCAGAGGGGAGGGCGCGGCTCGATTTCAGCCGCGTATGTCATGAACACGCCGACCGCCAATACTATTCCCGGCTGGTGCCGTGAATGGCGACAGCCGGCTCAGCGCCCCTTGCTTCTGAACAGCTATACACCTCGCCGACCATGCTCAGGCCGGCCCACATGGCGTCTTGCTTGGCTGGCTGCTTGAGATAGCACACGGAGAGGGTGATCGTTTCTTGCAGCAGATACTCGAACAGCGCGATGCCCCGGCTCACCAGCGGCGCAATCAACCACGGCTTGCCATTGAGTTCTTTCAGATGAGCATGCCACGCAAAGCGCATGCAGGCCTGGCCTCCGACAGGGCGGCACCGACGGCAGGTGTTTCGTCGTAAGCTTTTAGCGTGTCCCCGCGTCTGCTGAGCATGTACGCGGTGCAGCGCGGGCTGCTTTTCGCCTTCGTAGTAAGATGCGCCGATAACCCGACTGACCTCGCCTGACACGATCAGGCGTCTGGAGCACGTTTGCATGGTCCCCCATCTGACCACCGCCCTGACCGGCCCCTTGTTGGAACTGGAGCGCCAGTTCCTTGGCAACCAGACCGAGATCGAACAGTGGTTTCGCAGCCAGTGGCTCGAAACGACGCCGCTGTTCTATGGTTCGACCGACCTGCGCAATTCCGGCTTCAAGCTCGCGCCGGTGGATCTGAACCTCTTTCCGGGCGGATTCAACAACCTCAATGACGTGTTCCTGCCGCTGTGCGTGCAGGCCGCGCAGGCGGCCATCGAGCGCATCTGCCCTGATGCGCGCAACGTGTTGCTGATTCCCGAGAACCACACCCGCAACCAGTTCTACCTGCAGAACGTGGCCAAGCTGGTGTCGATTCTCAAGCTCACCGGCCTGAACGTGCGCATCGGCTCGCTGCTGGCCGACGTTACCGAACCGACCACGCTCGAACTGGCCAATGGCGCGACGCTCACGCTGGAGCCGCTGGAGCGGCGCGGCACCCGCCTGGGGGTGAAGAACTTTGACCCCTGCGCAGTCTTGCTCAACAACGATCTGTCGGCCGGCATCCCCGCGCCGCTGCAGGGGCTCGACGGCCAGTGGCTGATTCCGCCGTTGCACGCCGGCTGGCACAGCCGCCGCAAGTCCAACCACGCCCATGCCTATGATCGTGTGGCCAAGGATTTCGCCGAGCACATCGGTATCGATCCGTGGCGCATCAACCCGGAATTCGGCGTGTGCGGTCAGATTGATTTCAAGGAGCGCACCGGCGAGGAGTGTCTGGCCAGTCAGGTCGACTCCCTGCTCACCCGAATCCGCAGCAAATACAAGGAATACGGCGTCACTGACGAGCCCTTCGTGGTGGTCAAGGCCGACGCCGGCACTTACGGCATGGGCATAATGATGGTCAAGGATGCGGCCGAGGTAAAAGGTCTCAACCGCAAGCAGCGCAACAAGATGAGCGTCATCAAGGAAGGCCTGCAGGTGCACGAGGTGATCATCCAGGAAGGCGTGCACACCTTCGAGACCGTCGACGACGCCGTCGCCGAGCCGGTGGTGTACATGATGGATCACTACGTGGTGGGCGGCTTCTACCGGGTGCACACCGAACGCGGCCGCGACGAGAACCTCAACGCGCCGGGCGCGCACTTCAAGCCGCTGGCCTTTGAAACCTGCTGCACCCTGCCGGACGTTCAGCAAGGGCCGGACGCACCGCCCAACCGCTTCTACGCCTATGGCGTGGTGGCGCGTCTGGCGCTGCTCGCGGCTGCGGTGGAAATCGAAGAAACCGCCCCCGTGGTGCTGGAAGAAGCCGCCGCATGAGGCGTGTGCCCGCGCCGGTCGCAGGTGTGATCGCCGCGATCGGCGGTGCGGTGACCGGGCTGGTGCTGCTGATCGGTGTGCTGTCGATCACCTCGGCCACCACCGAGCAGCACATGCTGTCGGTGGCCAGCGCCATCGTGGTGCTGCCGGTCGGGTTGATCGTGCTGGCTGCGAGTGTGTATGTGGCGCGGCGGGTGTATCACACCGTCCGCCCGCCGCTGTATGAAGAACATCCTGAAGACGGAAATCCATGATGCGCCTGGCCTTCATCCTCGACCCCATCGAGCATCTCAAAGCCTACAAGGATTCGAGCGTTGCCATGATGCGCGCCGCCGCCGCGCGCGGGCATCAGGTGTTCAGCATCCAGCGCCCCGATCTGCACTGGCTTGACGGCCAGGTACGGGCCCGTGCGCTGGCGCTCACCCCGACCGCCGACAACGCCGCCTGGTATGTGCCGGGCGAGGCGTCCACCGTGGCGCTGACCGAGTTCGACGCCGTGCTGATGCGTCAGGACCCGCCCTTCGACTTCGAATACCTCACCGCCACCTGGCTGCTCGAACGCGCGGTGCAGGCCGGTGCGCGCGTCTACAACGACCCGCGGGCCGTGCGCGATCACTCTGAAAAAATCGCCATCACCGAGTTTGCCGAGTACACCGCGGCCACGCTGGTGGCGCGCGATGCGGGCGATCTCAATGCCTTCATCGACGCCATGGGCGACACCATCCTCAAGCCGCTCGACGGCATGGGCGGCACCGGCATCTTCCGCGTGCGCGCCGATGACCCGAACCGCAATGCCATCGTCGAGACCCTGACCGACCTGGGCCGCCAGACCATCATGGCGCAGCGCTACCTGCCGCAGATTGCCGAGGGTGACAAGCGGGTGCTGATCATCGGCGGCGAGGTGGTGCCCTTCAGCCTGGCGCGCATTCCCAAGGCTGGCGAGACGCGCGGCAACCTGGCCGCCGGCGGGCGTGGCGTGGCGATGCCCTTGACCGAGCGTGAACGCGAGATCGCCGAGGCGCTGGCGCCGACGCTGTGGGCGCGTGGTCTGCTGATCGTCGGCCTCGACGTGATCGGTGGGCATCTGACCGAAGTGAACGTCACCAGCCCGACGTGCATGGTCGAGATCCACGAACAGCAGGGTTTCGACGTCGCCACCCGCGTCATCGAGGCGATCGAAGCCGAGGCCCGTCCGGCGCGCTGAGCATCAAGTGTGTCGGCGGCGTGACCGGTTGGGCAGCCGGCCGGCGGGTGACCGTGCTACTGTCGCCTTTCTCCCAATCGACATGATGCAAAACGCATGAACGCACCCGTGACCCTGCCAGCCTTCGACGCGCCGGCCGCCACCCCGGATGAATTGCGCCTGGCGTTTGCCGGCAGCGGCGGCGAGTATTTCAAGATCTGGATCGTCAATCTGCTGCTGAGCATCGTCACGCTCGGCCTGTATTCAGCCTGGGCCAAAGTACGGCGCGAGCGCTATTTTCTGGGCAACACGCTGCTCGACGGCTCGCCCTTCGAGTATCTCGCCGACCCGGTCAAGATCCTCAAAGGCCGGCTGCTGGTGATGGCGGTCATCGTGGTGGCCAACATTGCGGCCGAATTCAATCCCCTGCTTAACCTCGCTGCGACGCTGGTGTTTGTGGTGCTCGTGCCATGGATGATCTCGCGCGCACTGCGGTTTCGCGCGTACAACACGAGCTGGCGCGGGCTTCGTTTCGGTTTCGACGGGCTCACCTGGGAGGCAGCCAAGGCCTGGGTGTTGTGGCCGATTGCGGGCGTGCTGAGTCTCGGCATCCTGTTTCCGATCGCGCTGGCCAAACAGCGGCGCTATTTGTTCACCCATTTGCGTTTCGGTCAGGCGCCGTTCGAGATCGATCTGCCGCTCGGGCCGGTGTATCGCATCTTTGGCCGCGTTGGCTTGCTGGCGCTGGTCTATGTGGCGGTCTTGGTCGCCCTGGGTTTTGTGCTGGGCGGCCCGCTCGGGCTGTTTGCCGCCGGTGACACGGCCCAACGCGGCGGGGGCGAGGTGTTCGGGCTCTACGTCATGCTCGCCATGCTGGCGCTGTATGTCGGTTTTGCGCTGATTGCGCCCTATGTCAGCGCGCGCATGGCCAATCTGAGTTTCAACCAGGCCAATCTGGAGAACCATGGTTTCTTCAGCGACATGGTGGCCGGGCGCTATGTGTTTATCGTGCTCACCAACTGGTTGCTGACGGCCCTCACCCTGGGCCTGTATCGGCCGTTCGCGGTGGTGCGCCTGTGGCGTTACCGGGTCGAGCATCTGGCGCTATTGCCCGCCGGTACGCTCGATGATTTCGTGGCAGTGCAGGCGGACGAGGTGCGGGTCATCGGCGAAGAAGCGGCCGATATGCTCGACGTCGATCTGGGCTTCTGAGCGTGAGCACGCTGGACGCCCGCCTGTTTGATGGCCACACCAGTCGCGCCGTGGCGGTTCGGCTGAGTGCGGTGGCTGGGGGCGTGGATCTCGAGCGGTGTGACGGCTCGGCCCCGCGCGAGCGCTTGGCGCCGACTGCCTTGCACTGGCACGAGCCACTGGGTCGCGCAACGCGGCGGGTCGATCTGCCCGGCGGGCGGCATTGCGAGGTGGCCTGTGGCCCGGCGCTCGATGCCTTCTTGCGTGCGCTCGGCCATCAGGAGGCGGGCATCACCCGCTGGCAGCGCAGCGGTGCGCGGGTTGCCTTGGCGGTTGTGCTGATTCTGGCGGTCGGCCTCGCCGGCTATCGCTGGGGCTTGCCGCTGGCGGCGCGCGCGGTGGCGCAAGCCTTGCCGGTGGCGGCGGTGCAAGCGATCGATGTGCAACTTTTGAAGACGCTCGATGGTAGCAGTCTGCTGGCACCGTCGGAACTCGAACCGAGTCGCATTGCGGCCATTGAAATCGAGGTCGCGCCGCTGATCTCCGGGCGGGGCAGCGACGATCCGGTGCGCCTGCATTTTCGCAAGGCGCCAGCGATTGGCGCCAATGCCTTTGCCCTGCCCGGCGGCGACATCGTGGTCACCGATGCGCTGGTGGCGCTGGCGCCCACCGATGCGCACGTGGCGGCGGTGGTGGCACATGAGCTGGGGCATGTGGCGCATCGCCACGGCCTGCGCAATCTCATCCAGGCCTCGGTGCTGGCGGCGGTGATCGGGGTGTGGACGGGCGACTTCAGCTCGCTGGCCACTGCCGGCGCCACCGTCGTGCTCGGTTCGGCCTACTCGCGCGATTTTGAGTTCGAGGCCGACGCCTGGGGGGCCGAGCTGCTGACCCGCAACGGCCGCTCACCGGTGCTGCTGGCGACCATGCTCAAACGCTTGGAGCGCGCCCATCATGCGACGGACGAGGCTGCGAGCAACAACGCGGGCGGCGGCCTGAGCGATTACCTGTCCAGCCATCCCGCGACGGCCGAGCGGATTGCGCGCTTGACCCGGGCGGACCCGTGAGCGTCGGTACCGGTACAATCGGCGGCTCGTTTTCCAGCCGGATGACCTGGCCATGGTCCTGAGGATTATCCTGTTTTGTCTGGCACTGAGCCTGGCGGGCTGCAGCCGCAGCACGGTGCATCAGCAAGAAGCCTTTGTCTTCGGCACCCGTGTGGAAGTGCTGGTGTGGGGCGATGACGCCGAGCGTGCGCAGCAGGCGATGGGCGCGGTGCTGCGCGAGTTCGACCGGCTGCACAAGGCCTATCACGCCTGGAAGTCTTCCGAGCTGACGGCCTTGAACCACAGGCTGGCTGCGGGACAGCGCGGACAGGTGTCGGCCGAACTGGCGACGATGCTGGGCGATGCCAAAGCCTTGGCAGCGACCGGCGACCAGCTGTTCAACCCGGCGCTGGGCAAACTGGTGGCCTTGTGGGGCTTTCATGACGACCAGTTCAGCCCGCGCCGGCCGGACCCGGCGGCATTGCAGGCGCTGGTCAGCAGTGCGCCCAACATGGCCGATGTGCACATTGACGCCGAGGGTGTGAGCAGTGACAACCCCGATGTCCAGTTTGATCTGGGCGGCTATGCCAAGGGCTATGCGCTCGATCGCGCAGCGGCCATTTTGCGTGCCGAGGGCATCGAGAACGCGTTGATCAACATTGGCGGCAATGTGATGGCGCTGGGGCGCAAGGGCGACCACCCCTGGCAGGTGGGCATCCAGCATCCGCGCGCGCCACAACCGATCGCCGTGCTGGCGCTCTACGACGGCGAGGCCATCGGCACCTCGGGTGACTACCAGCGTTATTTCGAACTCGATGGTCGGCGTTTCAGCCATCTGATCGACCCGCGCAGTGGCCAGCCGGCCTCGGGGACGCAGGCGGTGACCGTGCTGGTCACGCCGCGTGCGGGCGCCGGGGTGTTGTCCGATGTGGTCAGCAAGCCGGTGTTTCTGGCGGGTGATACCTGGCGCGAGATGGCGCATCGCTATGGCGTGGAGATGGCGTTGCGGGTGGACGCCGAGGGCCGCATCGCGGTGACCCGTGCACTGCGTGCCCGCTTGAAGCCTTTTGGCGACATCAAGATCGATCAGGTCGTCGACTGACCGGCCGGCCGGGTGCTCGGCTACAATGGCCGCTCATCCCCGGCGTGGGTCGCAGATGATCGGCATTCTTCTCATTACGCATGCGAATCTTGGCGAAGCCATGATTCAGTGCGCATGTCATGTGCTCAACCGGCGTCCACCGCAGTTGCTGCAGCTCGGGGTGATGGCGCAGGACGATCCGCGGGATTTGCAGCCGATGGCGCAAGACATGCTCGGCAAGCTCGATCAGGGCGACGGGGTGCTGGTGTTGACGGATCTGTACGGTGCGACGCCATCCAACCTGGCGACGGCGCTGGTCAAGCCAGGACAGGTCGAGGCCATCGCCGGCGCCAATCTGCCCATGTTGCTGCGTGTGTTGAATTATCGGGAGTATCCCCTTGAGGCCGTGGTCAAACGCGCGATCTCGGGCGCGTGTGACGGGGTGCTTCACATCCATCCGATTCGAACTGACTGAAGACACGATTTATGCCCCGTACCGATGTGGAAATCATCAACCGCCTGGGCCTGCATGCCCGGGCCTCGGCCAAGCTGACCCAGACTGCCAGCGGTTTTCCCTGCGAGGTCTCGTTGGAGCGCAATGGTCGCCGCGTCAATGCCAAAAGCATCATGGGCGTTATGATGCTGGCGGCGGCCCAGGGTGCGACCATCTGCATCGACACAGAGGGTGAGCAAGCCGATGAGGCGATGCAGGCACTGCTGGATTTGATCAAGGACCGGTTCGGCGAGGATGAATAGCCGGGCGGGAAGCGGGCCCGGTGCGCCGGGTTTTGACGGAATGAGTTGAGCGGGTACGACGGCCCACGGGGGCCTGCCCGAAAAGGGGGATCATGCCTTTCACCCTGCACGGTCTCGCGGTGTCCCAGGGCATCGCCATCGGCCATGTCCATCTGGTGTCTCACGCCTTGCTGGAGGTCAGCCACTATCAGGTGCCGCCCCGCCGTCTGGCTGGCGAAGTCGCCCGGCTTGGCGCCGCGGTCGACATGGTGCGCGCCGACCTCGGTGAGCTGAAAACCACCGCTGACCAGCAGTCGGGTCATGGTGAAGTGGGTGCATTGGTGGATCTGCACCTGATGTTCCTCGACGATCCGATGCTCATCGATGCGGCCCGTCAGCTGATCGAAGCCCGGCGCTGCAATGCCGAGTGGGCACTGGTGCAGCAGATGGAATTGCTCGTCGAGCAATTCGACCAGATCGAAGACGCCTACTTGCGCGAGCGAAAGGCCGACGTGGTGCAGCTCGTCGAACGTTTGGTCAAGGTGTTGCTTGGTCATCCCGGCCGCCTGCCCAAGAAGCGCAAGAGCGACCTGGCCACCATCGTGGTGGCGCATGACTTGTCGCCGGCCGACACCATCGGTTTCCGCGACCACGACATCGCCGGTTTTGTCACCGACGTGGGCGGCCCGACCAGTCATACCGCCATCGTGGCGCGGAGTCAGGGGATTCCGGCGGTGGTGGCGCTGCACAATGTGCGCCACCTCGTGCACGACAACGAATTGATCATCATCGACGGCACGCGCGGCGTGGTCATCATCGACCCCGACGATCGCATCGTTGAAGAGTACACGCTGCGCCAGACCGAGCTGGCGCTGGTGCAGTCCAAGCTGCAGCGGATCAAGGACACCCGCGCCACCACGCTGGACGGCGAAGAGGTCAAGCTGCTGGCCAATATTGAATTGCCCAAGGATGCTTTGGCGGCGAAGGCCGTTGGCGCCGACGGAGTCGGGCTGTTCCGGACTGAGTTCCTGTTTCTCAATCGCGATGCCTTGCCGGATGAGGACGAACAGTTCGAAGCCTATCGGCGCGTCCTCAAAAAGATGGGCGATGCACCCGTCACCATTCGTACGCTGGATGTCGGGGCCGACAAGGCGCTCGACAGCATCGGCAAGCGCTCCACCGAAGCCAACCCGGCGCTGGGGATGCGGGCGATCCGCTATTCGTTGTCCGAGCCCAAGGTTTTTCTTACGCAGTTGCGCGCGCTGCTGCGGGCCTCGCACTACGGCAAGCTTAAAATTTTGCTGCCGATGTTGGCCCATGCTCATGAAATGGATCAGTCGCTGGCGTTGATCGCCCAGGCCAAGGCGCAGCTGATCGAGCGCAAGCAGAAGTTCGACCCCCGGGTCGAAGTCGGCGGCATGATCGAGGTGCCCGCCGCGGCCCTGTCGCTGGGCATGTTCATCCGCCGGCTGCAGTTTCTGTCGATCGGCACCAATGACCTGATCCAGTACGCGCTGGCGATCGACCGCACCGACGAGGCCGTGGCCCATCTGTACGATCCGCTTCACCCGGCGGTGCTCAAGCTGATCGGCGGCACCATTCAGACCGGTTTGCGCTACGGCGTGCCGGTATCGGTGTGTGGCGAGATGGCCGGTGACGTGGCCTACACCCGCTTGCTGCTTGGCATGGGCCTGCGTCAGTTCTCGATGCAGTCGACCCAGATGCTCAGCGTCAAGCAGGAAATCCTGCGCGCCGATCTGGTCGATATCGCGCCCAAAGTGCAGCGCATTCTCAAGATGGATGAGCAGGAGCGGGTACACGAAGCGGTCGAGCGTTTGCGCGCCTGAGCGCGGCTGCGGTTTGACTTTTTGCCTGTCGGGCGCTAACTTTCAGGCTCATAGCGCCGATTTGACAATCAGCTTGCGGGCGCTCAATAAGTTCGGCTAAAGCGAGGGCAACCTGGTTTGCGCCTCACGGCCGACCGGGTTTTTTGTTTTCAGGATCACCATGACGCAGCCTCAATCCGTCGGTGTCGTCACACCGCGCACTCAGCGCTTTATCGAGCCGCTCCTGCTCACCAGCGGCGGGCGCCTCGAAGAATATGAACTGGTCTATGAGACCTACGGCGAGCTCAATGCCGACCGCAGCAATGCGGTGCTGGTGTGTCATGCGCTGTCCGGCTCGCACCACGTGGCCGGTTACTACGCCGATGCGCCTGACAACGTGGGTTGGTGGGACAATCTCGTCGGCCCGGGCAAGCCGCTCGATACGCGCAAGTTCTTTGTCATTGGCGTGAACAACCTCGGCGGCTGCTATGGCAGCACCGGGCCCACCTCCATCGACCCGGCCACCGGAAAGTCGTATGGGGCGAGCTTCCCCTTCGTGACGGTCGAAGACTGGGTTGCCTCGCAGGCCCGCCTGGCCGACGTGCTCGGCATCCAGCGCTTTGCCGCCGTGGTCGGCGGCTCGCTGGGCGGCATGCAGGCCTTGTCCTGGACCTTGCAGTATCCGAACCGTGTTGCCAATGCGGCGGTGATCGCCGCGGCGCCCAAGTTGTCGGCCGAGAACATTGCTTTCAACGAGGTGGCCCGTCAGGCGATTCTGACCGACCCGGATTATCACGACGGTGATTACACCGCCCATGGCGTGGTGCCCGAGCGCGGTCTGCGCCTGGCGCGCATGGTCGGGCACATCACCTACCTGTCGGACGACGCCATGGCCGAGAAGTTCGGCCGCAGCCTGCGTCACGGCAAGCAGGTGTTCAGTTACGAAGCCGAGTTCGAGATCGAGTCCTACCTGCGCTATCAGGGCAAGAAATTTGCCGGCTACTTCGACGCCAACACCTATTTGCTGACCACCAAGGCGCTCGACTATTTCGACCCGGCCTTCGAGTATGGCGGCAACCTGTCCGCGGCGCTGTCACGCGCCCAGGCCGAATTTTTGGTGGTGTCCTTCTCCACTGACTGGCGCTTTCCGCCCGAGCGCAGCCATGACATCGTCCAGGCCCTGCTGCACAACCGACGCAGCGTGAGCTATGCCGAGATCGACTCGGCCGCCGGCCACGATTCCTTTCTGCTCAACGACGCGATCTACCACGGCGTGTTGTCGGCCTATTTCGACCGCATCAAGGTGACCGCCCATGTCTAAGCTCCGCTACGATTTTCAGGCCATCGCCGAGTGGATCGGTGAGGGCGAAACCGTGCTAGATCTCGGCTGTGGCGATGGCAGCCTGCTGCGCCATCTGGCCGACACCCGCGGCGTCCTCGGCTATGGCGTCGAGGCCGATCCGGAGAACGTCAAAGCCAGTATCCGCAACGGCATCAATGTCTTGCAGATCGACCTTGAGCGCGGCCTGGCCGGTTTTGAAGATGGCTTCTTCGATCATGTGGTCATGAGCTTTTCGCTGCAGGCCATCCACAACACGATCGGCATTCTCACCGAGATGCTGCGGGTCGGGCACGAGGCGGTGGTGAGCTTCCCGAACTTTGCCTACTGGCGTCACCGTCAGGCGATTCTCAACGGCCACATGCCGGTCTCCGAGAACCTGCCTCACCAGTGGTACAACACGCCCAACGTGCGCTTCTTCACCATTGCCGATTTCGAGGACTTGTGCGCCATGAACAGCATCGTGATCCGCGATGCGATTGGCTTCGACGAAGGCGTGCGCGTGCGGGAAGAGCCGAACTTTCTCGCCAGCGTGGGCCTGTTCCGGCTCGGCCGCGAGCACTGAGGGCGGCAGTCGACAAAAAAAAGCCCGCGCGACGCGCGGGCTTTTTCTGCTGTTCGATGCGGTAGTGATCAGCCGACCGAGAAAAGCTTTACGTCGACCTTCATCACCGGGCGACCCAGCGATACGGCTACGGCGGCGCCGAACTTCTTCGCCCACTCGCCGCCTTCCTTGAAGCGGGCCTCTCCGCCGTATTTGGCGACATTGAGAATCATGTCGAGCACCAGCACCTTGCCCATCGGATTGCTTGGCGTGCACTCCAGATCTTCGAATTCCTGCGCGAACCAGGCGCGGGCCGCGCTCTTGTCCATGCCTTCGAGATCGGCTTCATGAACAACGATTTCGTATTCTTGTGCAGGGCCGAACGAGACGAGCACTTGCTGTGACATGGCGGTTCTCCTCTAAGTGTTTTGTTTTGAGCTGCCTGCATTGTGGCCGCTCCCCTTCGCGGGATCAAGCAACCGTACGACACCGTATGCCACCAGCGCTTTGATTACCGGCAAAAACACCACACTTGGCGTGGGTTTGGCCTGCTAAAATGCGCCGGTTGTCCACTACTGACAAGGGTTTTGCCGTGCAGATCGTCTGTCTTGACCTCGAAGGTGTGTTGATCCCCGAAATCTGGGTCGAGTTCGCCGCCCGTACCGGTATCGACGCGTTGCGTCGCACCACCCGTGACGAGCCGGATTACGACGTGTTGATGCGTTACCGGCTCGATATCTTGCGCGAGCACAAGCTCGGTCTGCCCGATATCCAGGCAGTCATTGCCGACATGGGCCCGATGCCTGGCGCCAAGGATTTCCTGGATGCGCTGCGCGACCGCTTCCAGGTCGTGATCCTGTCCGACACCTTCTATGACTTTGCCAAACCGATGATGGACCAGCTCGGCCGGCCGACGCTGTTCTGTCACCGCCTCGAAGCCGATGCCAGCGGCTTTCTGGTGAACTATCACCTGCGCATGCCCAACCAGAAGCAGGAGGCGGTGCGGCGGTTCAAGGAGCTGAACTTCAAGACCATCGCCGCGGGGGACTCCTACAACGACACCACCATGCTCGGCGAGGCCAACGCCGGCATCCTGTTCTGCCCGCCGGACAACGTGATTCGCGAGTTTCCGCAGTATCCGGTGGTCCGCGACTACGATGCGCTGATGCGCGAGATACTCGACGCCAGCGCGCGTATCGGGATCTGACCCGACTCATGCACCGACAACGCTTCTTTACCCTCTCCGCCTCTTGCCCCGACCGTGTCGGCATCGTCGCGCGCGTGTCGAGCTTCATTGCCGAGCATCAGGGCTGGATTCTCGAAACCGCGCTGCATGCCGAGCCCCCACGTGACGGCGAGTCGGTGGGGCGCTATTTCATGCGCATCGAGATTCGCGCCGATTCGCTACCCTTCATGCTCAGCGAGTTCCGCGAACGCTTCGCGCCGCTGGCCGGCGAGCTGGCACTGAGCTGGAAGATCACCGACTCGGCGGTCAAGAAGCGGCTGGTGCTGCTGGTGTCCAGGCAGGAGCACTGCCTCTACGACTTGCTCGCCCGTTGGAAGAGCAAGGAGCTGGACGTCGAGATCCCCTGCGTCATCTCCAATCACAACGATCTGCGCGGCTTCGTCGAGTGGCACGGCATCAGTTTTCACCATGTACCGGTCACCGCCAGTAACAAGGCCGCGGCCTACGCCGAAGTGCAGCGCCTGTTCGAGGAAGTGCATGGCGACACCATGGTGCTGGCGCGCTACATGCAGATCCTGTCACCCGAGCTATGCGCCGCCTATCCGGGCCGGATCATCAACATCCACCACAGCTTCCTGCCGAGCTTTGTCGGCGCCAAACCGTATCACCAGGCCTACGAAAAGGGCGTCAAGCTGATCGGCGCGACCTGCCACTACGTAACGGCTGACCTCGATCAAGGCCCGATCATCGAGCAGGACGTGATCCGCATCGACCATACCGATGCGGTCGAAGATATGGTTCGTTACGGGCGCGACATCGAAAAAACCGTACTGGCCCGCGGCCTGCGCTATCACCTGGAAGACCGGGTGCTGGTGCATGGCAACAAGACCGTCGTCTTCCGCTAAGCGCGGGGCGCTCGCGGGGTGTAAACGAAAAACCGGCACGCCCGATGGGTCGTGCCGGTTTTTCTTGACCGGCGCCTGAAGCCGCGCCGGAGCTTCAGGCCATCAGAACTTGTAAGCCGATTCGCCGTGAGCCGCGATGTCGAGACCTTCGCGCTCTTCGTCTTCGGCCACACGCAGGCCGACCAGCATATCGACCAGCTTGAAGGCGACCAGCGAGACCACGCCCGACCAGCCGATGGTGACCAGCACGCTGTAGGTCTGGATCCAGGTCTGGCTGGCGATCGAGAAGTCCTCGCCACCCGTGCCGCCCAGCGACGGTGCGGTAAAGACACCGGTCAGGATGGCTCCCAGGATGCCGCCCACACCATGCACACCGAACACGTCGAGCGAGTCATCGGCGCCGAGCATGCGCTTGAGGCCATTGACGCCCCACAGGCAGATCACGCCGGAGAGCAGGCCGATCACGATGGCGCCCATCGGGCCGACCGAACCGCAGGCCGGGGTGATGGCGACGAGGCCGGCCACTGCGCCAGAGGCGGCGCCGAGCATGGAGGGCTTGCCCTTGAAGATGGCCTCGCCGGCGATCCAGGACAGCGTGGCAGCTGCGGTGGCGGCCAGCGTATTGACGAAGGCGAGGGCCGCGCCCGAGGTGGCTTCCAGGTTGGAGCCGGCGTTGAAGCCGAACCAGCCCACCCACAGCATCGACGCACCGATCATGGTCATGGTCAGCGAGTGCGGTGCCATGGCTTCACGACCGTAGCCGATCCGCTTGCCCACCAGATAGGCGCCCACCAGGCCAGCCACACCGGCGTTGATGTGCACCACGGTACCGCCGGCGAAGTCGAGTGCGCCGTCACCGAGCAGGTAGCCACCCGGGCCCCACACCATGTGGCAGATCGGCAGGTAGCTGAATGAGAACCAGATCACCGTGAATAACAGCACCGCGGAGAACTTGATCCGCTCGGCGAAGGAGCCGACGACCAGCGCGCAGGTGATACCGGCAAAAGTAGCCTGGAAGGCGACAAAGACCAGTTCCGGCAGCTTCACGTTGTCGGTAAAGGTATCGGCCAGGGTGTCAATGGTCACGCCCGACAGGAAGACTTTGCTGAAGCCGCCGATGAAGGGGCTGGCTTCGGTAAAGGCCACGCTGTAGCCATAGAGTGCCCACAGCACGATGCCAAGGCTGAACACCACCATGACTTGCATCAGCACCGACAGCATGTTCTTGGCGCGAACCATGCCGCCGTAGAACAACGCCAGGCCGGGTACGGCCATGAAGACCACGAGTAGCGTCGAGGTCATCAACCAGGCGACGTCGCCCTTGTCGACGATCACGGCCGCATCCTGTGCGTGGGCGGGTGCCGCCAGGCCGACCAGTGTGGCCAGCATGAGAGAGAGGATCGCTTTCATGTGGAGGTCTCCTTACAGGGCGTCGTTACCGGTTTCACCGGTGCGGATGCGGATGGCCTGAGCCAGATCGAATACAAAGATCTTGCCGTCGCCGATCTTGCCGGTGTTGCCGGCCTTTTCGATGGCTTCAATGGCCTGATCCAGCAAGGTCGCGGAGATGGCTGCTTCGATCTTCACTTTGGGCAGAAAATCGACCACATACTCGGCACCGCGATACAACTCGGTGTGGCCTTTCTGACGACCGAAGCCTTTGACCTCGGTCACGGTGATGCCTTGCACGCCAATGGCGGAGAGCGCTTCGCGCACTTCGTCCAGCTTGAAGGGCTTGATGATGGCAACGAGATATTTCATGACAGTTCCCTGCGGTGAGTCCGCCGGGCCGGAAAACCGCTCAGCCCGGCGACGGGTTTAGAAGGACTTGGAGACGGAGAGGATCACGCGTGCGTCGGCGTTGTCGTCGTTGTCCACATCGGTGTCGACATAGTTGAGGCCGAAGCTGAAGCCCGCGTAGTCTTTGCTGACGCCGACTTTCCAGTCGTTGTAGCTGGTGCCGTTTTCAATCTTCTGGCGACCAAGGTGTGCGCCGAGGGTGAAGCCGCCGCCGACCTCATGGCTGGCTGACAGGTCGAAGTACTGGCTGCCGTCGGAGTTGGTCGCGCCGAACAGGTCGGTGAAGGCGTAGGAATACTTGAAGGTCAGGAACTTCCAGCTCACCCCGACGTAGGCTTCGGTTGTGTCGGCGCTTTCGCCACCGATCTTGCCGCCCGGATAGACGTACTGCAGCAGGCCGACGTCGTAGCCGAAGTCGCCGAGGGTGTTCTTGAAGCCGCCATAGACGTCGACTTCCAGGCTGCCCTCGTCAAGCCAGCTGACGTTGGAGCCCCACACGCCGGCGTAGAAACCGCTGGCGTGGGCGTAGTCAAATCCGCCCTGCACGGCCATGTTTTCCTTGGTCTGTGAATAGCCGCGGTACTGATAGTCGGAAACGAAGCCGACGTTGGCGGAGATCGGGCTGTCTTCGGCGAGGACAGTGCCAGTCAGGCCGGCAAGCGCAATAGCAGCACAGAGGGAACGTTTAAGCATGATGACAAGCTCCAGGTCAGTTGGGTGATGACCCTATGGCAGGAACTGTGCCAGTTTTTTTCATACGGAAAAACAAGGGTTTGCGATGGTGCCAGTCGGAATGTTGCGTCGCAGCGCACCGAGAAAATCCAATGCACCAGAATGGCGCACTGTTTTGGTGCGCACCTGCGTGGTGCTTTTTTTGATGTACGTGGCCTGCGAGGAGGAGTGCATCGCAGGCGGATTCGCGCGACAATATCCGCGTTTTCGCCTTTGACTCCAGGACTCCGCAATGAACCCACCCCAGCTGCTTGATCAACTCGCCGGAAAATTCGCCGAAGCCGCGGCCAACTCGCCGGTCAAGGATATTGAGAAGAACGTGCGTGCATTGGCGGCCAGCGCCTTCGCCCGGCTCGATCTGGTGACCCGCGAGGAATTTGATGTGCAGTGCGCCTTGCTGGAGCGGACCTGCGTGCAGCTGGCGGCACTGGAGGCGCGCGTGGCGATGCTGGAAGCTGAATTGGCGAAGAAGACCGCCGGCTGATTCGGTCAAGGCACAAAAAAAGCGGCCTTTCGGGGCCGCTTTTTTGTTGCCTGTATGTTTCGGAAGATTACATCTGGATCGCTTCGAGCGCGATGTCCAGCGTCACTTCGTCGCTGACATTGGGGGCGTACTTGCCCGCGTTGAACTCGCTGCGCTTGATGACGGTGGTTGCGTTGGCGCCGATGGCCGGTTTCTTGAGTATCGGGTGGGCCATGGCCTTGAACGAGGTCACGGTCAGGGTCACCGGGCGGGTGACGCCCTTGAGGGTCAGATTGCCTTCAATGGTGGCCGGGGTGTCACCGTCGAAGTTCACTTTGGTGGACTTGAAGGTCGCGGTCGGGTGATTGGCGGTGTCGAGGAAGTCTGCGCCCTGGATGTGGCCGTCGAAGGTGTCGTAGCCGGTGTCAACTGAGGTGGTGTCGATGGTCATGTCGACCGAGGCGGTGCGGGCGGCGGCGTCCAGCGTGACCGTACCGGTGGTTTTGTTGAAGCGCGAGAGCTGCTTCGAGAAACCAAAGTGGCTGTACGAGAAGCGCGGGAAGGTATGGGTGCCTTCGACGGTGTAGACCACCGGCTCGGCAAAGGTCGGTGCGGCGATGAATGTGGCGAGGGCGGCGGTGATGAGGGTTTTATTCATGTGGTGCTCCGTTTGGGGGTGTTGCGGGGGTTTTTGGGAAAAATTCTATTTCGACGCCAGCGGCAGGGCGACGAGATGGAAGGTGACATCGACCTTGTTGGCGACGATGTCGAAGCTTGACCAGTCGCCTTCGCCAATCGAAAAATCGCCACGGCGTAGTGGCAGCGTGCCGTCGAACGTGGCAGCCGGGGTGCCTGGGGTGTAGGTGACCGGGAAGCTCACCTCGCGCGTCTTGCCCTTGATACTCAACTGGCCGGTCACCTCGAAGCGGTTGCTGCCCAGGGGCTTGACGCTGCTCGAGACAAAGCGTGCTACCGGGTGTTTGGTGGTGTCGAACCAGGTCTTGGCTTTGACTTCGTCATTGCCTTCAGGCGAGCCGGTGTCGATGCTGGCCAGCGGAACTTCGAAGCGGGTAGAGGCTGCCTCGGGGCGGGCGGGGTCGAAATGCAGCTCGGCCGAGAATTGCTGGAACTGGCCGTCGAGCGTGACGCCCATTTGGCTGTAACGGAAGCCGACCTGGCTGGCGCCGTTGTCGAGCGTGCCGTATTCAACGGCCTGCGCCGTGCTGGCGGCGCCAAGCGCGAGTGCGGCGGCAAGGGCCAGCCGGGGGAAAGCGGGGTGCATCATCGAGTGTCTCCTTCGGTCGTGCCGAATCAGGATTTCTGGAAGCGGGGCAGCATGCGGGTGAGCACGGAGTCCCGATCAATAAAGTGGTGCTTGAGCGCGGCGGCGGTGTGGAGCACGACCAGACCGAGCAGGGTGAAGTTGAGCGCTTCGTGCACGTCCTTGAGCGTGTCGCCCAGCGCGGCGTCCTTGGCCAGCAGGTCGGGCAGTGGCACGAGGCCAAACCACACGGTCTGGAAGCCCTTGGCCGAGCTCATCAGCCAGCCCGACAGCGGAATGGCGATCATCAGGCCGTACAGCAACCAGTGCGCTGCGCCGGCGGCCAGGCGCTGCATCGGTGACATGGTGCCGGGCAGGGTCGGCGCCGGGTGAGTGAGCCGCCAGCCGAGTCGAAACAGGATCAGCAGGAACAGCGTGACGCCGGCCCATTTGTGCCAGGAATAGAGCTGGAGCTTGGTCGGTGACAGCGGTAGCTCGTGCATATACACGCCGAGGCCGAAGGCGCCGGTGATGCCTAGCGCGATGAGCCAGTGCAGGGTGATGGCGGTGGGGGTGTAGCGTGGTTCCATGATCGTGTGTCGGCGCTCAGGCCGCGTGTGCAAGGGAGAAGGTGGGATCGGCAAACACGAAACTGTCCATGCTTAATTCTCCGGTCAGCACGCCACCGTCGATCCGGCGGGTGTGCGACCAATCGCAGCCGGCAGCGCCGATGGCAAAAAACAGGGGCAGAAAATGCTCGTCGGTGGGGTGGGCGCGCAGTGCGTTCGGCGCCTGGCTGCGGTAGTTGAGCAAGGCGTCGAGGTCGCCCGCCTGTAACCGCGCCCACACCCAGTTGGCAAACTCGGCGGCATAAGGTTCCGTGCCTGTGTCATGAAAGTAGTCGCGCAGGTTGTGGGTCAGGCTGCCCGAGCCGATCAGCAGCACGCCGGATTCGCGCAAGGGCGCCAATGCCTGGCCCAGTTCGAGCAGCGCCAGTGGCGAGGGCGCGCTGGGCTGCGAGACCTGAATCAGCGGGATGTCCGCGTCCGGATACAGGTGCAGCATCGGTACCCAGGCGCCGTGATCGCGTCCGTGTGTGTCGTTGCGCCGTGCTTTCAGCCCGTGGCGAGTGAGCGCAGCGACGACCGTCTCGGCCACATCGGTCGCGGCCGGCGCGGGGTAGTCCAGCGCATACAGTGCGCGCGGAAAGCCGCCAAAGTCGTGAATGGTTTCCCCTGTGATGCCGGCCGACACTTCGAGCGAGGGGCGCATCCAGTGCGGTGACACGATGACCACCGCCCGCGGCCGCGTCAGCGCCTGGCCCAGCGCGGTCAGCGATGGGCCGAGGCGGCCGGGTTCGACAGCGAACATCGGCGAACCGTGCGAGATAAAGAGGCTGGGCAGAGACATCCTTGATTCCTTGATGGCACGCCACGCGTAAATGCGAAGCTTGGGTGCATCTTATTGTTTGCCTTGACTTTGATAAACAGCGGCAGCATTGATTGATTGTCAATGAATAAGAGACAATCTGCGCATGGATAGATTCCGCGAAATGCAGTGTTTTGTTGCCGTGATCGAAGCCGGCAGTTTTGTCGCCGCGGCCGATCAGTTGCGTCTGTCGAAGGCAGCGGTGTCGCGCAGTGTGATCGATCTGGAGACCCGGCTCGGCGCACGCCTGCTCCAGCGCACCACGCGTCGCCTGTCGATTACCGAGGCGGGGCGCGCCTACTACGGCCGCTGCAAACAGATTCTCGACGAGCTCGAAGAGGCCGAGAGCGCGGTCGGCGAGGTCACCGGCCACCCGGTGGGCAGCTTGCGCATCAACGCGCCGCTGTCCTTCGGCGTGCTGCATCTGGCGCCGTTGTGGGGGCCGTTCATGGCGCGCTACCCGGATGTGTCGCTGGAGGTGGATCTGGCCGACCGGCTGATCGACGTGGTCGAAGAGGGCTACGACGCGGTGATCCGCATCAGCCGCATGCAGGACTCCACGCTGGTGCATCGGCGCCTGGCCTCGACCCGGGTGATGGTCACCGCCACGCCGGCGTATCTGGCGACGCACGGCACACCCGAGCGGGTGGCCGATCTGGCCGCGCACGCCGTCATCGCCTACAGCTATTCCCCGGCCGGCGACACCTGGCGCTTCGACACGCCTGACGGTCCGCAGGAGGTGCAAACCTCGCCGCGCATGCGCACCAACAACGGCGACACCTGCCGCGCGGTCGCGCTGGCGCATCAGGGCCTCGTGTTGCAGCCCGATTTTCTGATTGGTGATGACCTGGCCGAGGGGCGGCTGGTGGAGGTGTTGCCGGATTTCCGCCTCCCCGAGATCGGCGTGTATGTGGTCTACCCCTCGCGCCGCCATCTGTCGGTGAAAGTACGGGTGCTGGTCGACTTTCTCGCCGAGGCTTTTGCTCAGCCGCCCTGGCACCGGCCGGCCGAGGGCTGACTTCGCTCGCCGGCGCCGATGATAGAATTGGCGCCCCGTATTGATGTTGCGCCCATGTCTGTTTCGTCTTCCCCCGCCGCGCTGCCCTCGCGCCGTCTGGCCATCGCGCCCATGCTCGATTGGACCGACCGCTTCTACCGCTTCTTTGCGCGGCAGATCACCCGCCGCACTTGGCTGTATACCGAGATGGTGACCACCGGCGCGCTGATCCATGGCGATGCCGGCCGCTTTCTGCGTTTTGATGATTGCGAGCATCCGCTGGCGCTGCAACTGGGCGGCAGCGATCCGGCCGATCTGGCGCGTTGCGCCCGTCTGGCGACCGAATGGGGCTACGACGAGATCAACCTCAATGTCGGCTGTCCCTCCGAGCGGGTGCAGTCGGGGGCCTTCGGCGCCTGCCTGATGGCCGAGCCGGTGTTGGTGGCCGACTGCCTCAAGGCCATGCAGGACGTGACCGACCGCGCCGTCACGGTCAAGCACCGCATCGGCATCGACAGCGTCGAAGACTACAGTTACCTGCGCGATTTTGTCGGCCAGGTGCAAGCGCGTAGCGGCTGCACGGTGTTCATCGTGCACGCGCGCAATGCAATCCTCAAAGGGCTATCGCCCAAGGAGAATCGCGACATCCCGCCGCTCAAGTACGACTATGTGCATCAACTCAAGCGAGATTTCCCCGCGCTGGAGATCCTCATCAACGGTGGTTTCACCGATTGGGATGCGATTGCTGCGCAATGGCCAGCGGTCGACGGCGTGATGGTCGGCCGCGAGGCCTATCACAACCCCTGGCTGCTGGCCGAAGCCGATGCCCGCGGCTGGGGTGATGCGGAAGCCGCACCGTCGCGGTTAGAGGTGGTCGACGCGATGGTGGGCTTCATGGCCACGCAGATTGCCGAGGGCGTGCCGCTCAAGACCATGACGCGTCATGTGCTCGGCCTGTATCACGGCATGCCCGGTGCCCGGCAGTGGCGGCGCATGTTGTCTGACCCCAATCTGCTGCGCGCCAATGACCCGCGCCTGCTGATCGACGCCGCCAACGCCGTGGAGCAGCGCCGCGCCGCCTGACAGGCATTGAAGCGGCATATTCCAATCGCATCGCCGGCCGGCTACACTCGGGCCCCATGTCACTCGCCCTTGTTCATACCCGTGCCCTCGATGGCATGGATGCGCCGCCCGTCGTCGTCGAAGTTCATCTCGCCAATGGCCTGCCTGCCTTCAATCTGGTCGGGCTGCCCGACACCGAAGTGCGCGAAGCCCGCGAGCGCGTGCGCGCCGCGCTGCAAACGGGCAACTTCGAATTCCCGCAACGCCGCATCACCGTCAATTTGGCGCCAGCCGATCTGCCCAAGGAGGGCGGCCGTTTCGACCTGCCGATTGCGGTCGGCATTCTGGCCGCCTCGGGGCAGTTGAACGCAGCGGCTTTGGCGGGCCATGAGTTTGCCGGTGAGTTGTCGCTGTCTGGCGAGTTGCGGCCGATTCGCGGTGCGCTGGCGATGGCGCTGCAAACCCGCGCCGCGGGGCGGACCCTGATTCTGCCGACCGCCAGTGCGCAGGAAGCCGCTCGGGTGCGCGATGTGTCGGTGCGTCCCGCCGATACCTTGCTGGCCGTGTGTGCGCATCTCAATGGCCAGACGCTGCTGCCCGACGCCCCGCCGCCGCTTGACTCTGCGCCGCCGCAAGCCATGCCCGACCTTGCCGATGTCAAAGGTCAGCTCGAAGCCCGCCGGGCGTTGGAGGTGGCCGCGGCGGGCAATCATTCGCTATTGATGTACGGCCCGCCGGGAACCGGCAAGTCCATGCTCGCCCAGCGTCTGGCCGGTATCCTGCCGCCGCTTGATGAGGCCGCTGCACTGGAAGCGGCGGCGGTGCAGTCTCTGGCCGGGCATTTCGACCCGGCCACCTGGGGGCGGCGGGCGTTTCGGTCGCCGCATCACTCCGCGTCCGCGCCGGCGATTGTAGGGGGCGGGGCGATTCCGGGGCCCGGCGAAATCAGCCTGGCGCATCACGGCGTGTTGTTTCTCGACGAGCTGCCGGAATTCGACCGCCGCGTGCTCGAAGCCCTGCGCGAGCCGCTCGAAAGCGGGCATGTCGAGGTGGCGCGGGCGCGCCGTCGGGCGCGGTTTCCGGCGCGCTTTCAGTTGGTGGCGGCGATGAACCCCTGCCCGTGTGGTTACCTGGGTGACGCACGGGGGCGCTGCCGGTGCACGCCGGATCAGGTCGCGCGCTATCGCGGCAAGCTCTCCGGTCCCTTGCTCGATCGCATCGACCTGACCTTGGAAGTCGGTAGCCTGAATGCCGCCGAGCTTGAACGCGCGGTGCCCGGCGAAGACAGTGCCACCGTGCTCACCCGGGTGTTGGCCGCGCGGCAACGCCAGCAGGCGCGGCAGGGCACCGACAATGCCGTGCTCGATGCTGCTGGCGTGGTGCGGCATTGCCGGCCCGATGATCGCGGGCGTCAGGTGCTGGCGCGCGCGGTCGAGTCGCTCGGCTTGTCGGCGCGCAGCCATGATCGCATCCTGCGTGTGGCGCGAACCATTGCTGATCTGGCGGGCACGGACGGCGTGGCCGCAGTGCATGTGGCCGAGGCCATCCAGTACCGGCGCGGGCTCGGCGCCTCCGCGCGATAAGCAGTACACTGGGATGCTTCGCGATCGCGCCTTTGGCCGGTCGCCATTTTCTTTAGCGACCCCGAATGCACCGTTCCTATACGCAACTGGCCATCATCCTGGCGGCGCTTGCCGCGATTGGCCCTTTCTCGATCGATACCTACCTGCCGGCTTTCCATGCCATGGAGGTCGATCTGGGCACGACGCGCTACGCCGTGCAGCAGACACTCACGCTGTATATGGTGATGTTCGCCGTGATGGTGTTGTGGCATGGCGCGCTGTCCGACGGTTTCGGGCGGCGCCGGGTGCTGGTGGTGGCGATGGCCATGTTCACACTGGCTTCGATGGTGTGCACCGTCGCACCGAGCATCGAGTGGATATGGGTCGGCCGCGCCTTGCAAGGCATGAGCGCCGGCGCCGGCATGGTGATCGGTCGCGCCATTGTGCGCGATGTGCTCGATGGCCCGGACGCGCAGCGCCTGATGTCGCATGTGGTGATGATGTTTGCAGTGGCGCCGGCGGTGGCGCCCATCATCGGCGGCTGGATCCTGGTCTTCGCCAACTGGCGTGCGATCTTCGCATTCCTTGCCCTGTACGGGCTGGTGATGACCGTCGTCTGTCACCGGGCCTTGCCCGAAACCCTGCCCCCCGAAGAGCGCCAACCCCTCCATCTGGGGGATCTGGCGCGGGCCTATGGCCAGGTGTTGCGCAAGCCCGCCTTTTTGCTGCTGACCGGCGCGCTGGCGCTGAACTTCAATGGTTTCTTCATCTACGTGCTGTCGGCGCCGACCTTTTTGGTCGACCATCTCGGCCGCTCGCCGCAGGCCTTTGCCTGGCTGTTCGTGCCGTCTATGGGGGGCTTGCTGGTCGGCTCGTGGCTCTCCGGCCGGGTCGCCGGGCGCTGGTCGCCGCGACGCAGCGTGGCCACCGGTTACGCGGTGATGATCGTGTCGGCGCTGGCCAATGTGCTGGTGTCGACCGCGATGACGCCCGGCTTGCCGCATTCGGTCGCACCGATCGCGCTCTACACCCTGGGCATGTCGCTGACCATGCCGAACCTGACCTTGATGGCGCTGGACTTGTTTCCGCTGCGTCGGGGCCTGGCGTCGAGCTGCCAGAGTTTCATGCAGATGGCCGTCAATGCGCTGACGGCGGCCGTGACGGCGCCCCTGCTGTGGGGAAGTGTTCAGACCCTGAGTCTGGGGATGGTCATGTATCTGGTGCTCGGCGCCGCGGCGGCGGGGGCGGTGTTTTACCGGATGGCCGAGTCGCAGTGAGTACGGTGCGTTGGCTGGCGGGCCATGGGGGTTTCAGGGTGAGAGGCGTGTGTGTCGTTTGATCGAACAGCTTCTTTGCATATGAATGCTGGCGAGACCGCGCGGCGCTGATGACACGCTGGCGGTCTACGAGCACTGGCGAAAAGAGTTCGACGTGTGGGATGTTCATTTCGAGCAGCGCTATTCGGTAGTGATGGGCGCCTTAGCGCAGGATGCTGTGGTCGGCGACATGGCGCAGTACGTGAACTTAGTGGTCGAGTTCGGCCTCTCCGATTCACGCTGGCAAGCGACCTGGCGGGGCTTCGCGGGCGTGCTGAAGCGGGTTTGAAAATAAGGAGGCATCCATGATCGACATCGACAGAAACCGCAGAAACGCAGTCGCGTTCTACGACATGATGTTCAATGCGTGTGAGCCGGAGCGGGCCATTGAGCGGTTCGCAGGTGCGGATTACATTCAGCACAATCCGCATGTGGCGTCCGGCAAGCAAGGTTTCATCGACTATTTCAAGCGGATGGCAATTGAGTACCCCGGCAAGAAAGTCATCGTCAAACGGACGGTGGCCGAAGGCAATCTGGTCGTGCTGCATTGCCACCAGATCTGGCCGGGTGACCAGGACTACGCCGGCATCGACATCTTTCGCTTCGATGACAGCGGCAAGATCGTCGAGCACTGGGATGTGCTTCAGACGGTGCCCGACAGCAGCGCCCATGCCAACGGGATGTTTTAGGGCGCTGGCGACTGTACCGATGCGTCACCGTGTCGGCGCCTGAACTCGCTCGGTGAGCAGCCGACTTCGCGCTTGAAGAATTTGACGAAATTGGTGGGTTCATCGAAGCCGAGCCGATCGGCGATCTGGCCGATCGGCAAGGCGGTGTGGGCCAGGAGCCGCTTGGCCTCCAGGTTGATCCGCGCGGCGATGTAGGCTTTCGCCGTGAGTCCGGCGACATCGAGCGTGGCGCGGTTGAGGCTTTTCTCCGAGCACCCCAGTTGTTTTGCGTAGCCCGCCACCTGGTGCTGGCGGGCAAACGCTTTTTCCAGGCGTTGCTTGAAGCGGTTGAAGCGCTGAAGGTTCGGCGAGGCCGCGCTATCCCGCGGCGCTTGCCGAACATCGATCAGATGCAGACGCGTCAGCAGGGCTGACAGCTGGTGTCTGAGCAGCATGTTCAATTCCGTGGCGGGGCCGCTGAGTTGGGTGTCTTCGTGCATTTGCGCAAATGCGCGGCCAACGGCATCGCGGTCAGTGCCCGCGAGCGCGAGGTGCTCAGGGAGCGCTTCCAGGTCGCTGACCATGTGCAGTTCGGGACTCGAGGCAGTGCTTTGCAAGGGAAGCAGAAATTCCGAGCGAAAAATTGCAATCCAGCCCTCCCACTGACTCGAAAAGTCGAAGCGTTGCGCCTGTGCCGGGCGTAGCGCCAGCATCGAGCCCGCGCCGCAGGCGATGGGGGTGAAGTCGACCGTGTGGGTGCAGTTGCCCCGGGTGACATGGATGAGGATGTGAAAGTCGATCCGGTGCGCCAGGCGCGCCTCGTCCTCGACCACCCGTCGTCGCAGTTCCGACATCGATAGCACTTCGAGATCCAGCCGGTAGCTTTCTGGCGGTTGATAGCCCACGCGTTTGAGATCCGAGGGGCGTGCTTTGGGTGTCGCCATGCTGAATTTGTCCGATTTTTACCATTAACGCACTGCATTCTACCGGGTCATGCAAAGGGGGCGCTCCTATCATGTGTCCATGGCTTTTTCGTTGTGAGCCCTGACAAGAATTCCTATGGAGCATGCTGTGAAAAATCTTTACCGACCCCTCGTTTTTTCTGCCTTTACCGCAATCTCAATGGCGTCCGGCGCAGCCGCCACGCCCCCCGAGAAGGACAAAAATATGACCACCAATCACGTACGGCAAGTCACTGAACTGTTGAAAAGCATTGAAACGGGTGATGCGAAGCCGGTGGCTTATATCAACCCGATCAAGTACGTCCAGCACAACCTGGCCGTCGCCGACGGTCTGGCTGGCTTTGGTGCCGTTCTTCAGCAACTGCCCGCCGGCAGCGCCAGGGTGAATACGGTGCGCGCCTTCCAGGACGGCGACTATGTGTTTACGCATACCGATTACAATTTCTTCGGCCCGAAAATCGGTTTTGACATCTTCCGTTTCGAGAATGGCCAGATCGTCGAGCACTGGGACAACCTGCAGGAGAAGCCCGCCTCGGCCAACCCCAGCGGCCACACAATGACCGACGGTGTAGCCCATGTGGTGGACCGGGACAAGACCGCGGCCAACAAGACCCTGGTGCGCAGCTTTGTCGAAGACATTCTGGTGAATGGCCGCATGGAAAAACTGAGCGGCTACTTCAATGGCGATGCTTATATTCAGCACAACCCGCAGATCGGCGATGGTCTGTCGGGTCTGGGAAGCGCACTGCAGGCCATGGCCGCGCAGGGCATGACCATGAAATACGATCGTATCCACAAGGTGCTGGGCGAGGGCAACTTCGTGCTGGTGGTCAGCGAAGGCAGCTTTTCCGCCAAGCCGACCTCATTCTATGACCTCTTTCGGGTCGAGAACGGCACGATCGCCGAGCATTGGGACACGATGGAAACCCTCCCTGCACGGGCCGAGTGGAAGAACGACAACGGCAAGTTCTGATCTTGCCGCCAGGCGCGCGGGCCAATCGCCTTGACCGTGCCGCGTCAGCATCTGACGCGGCACGGTGTTTTCGGGCAGCGGCTTTAGCGCGCTTGCCAGCGCTGCACGATCTGGTCGGCGAGATGGGTCAGGTCAGAGGCGCTAAGGTCGGGTGGCGGCACGTTCGCAGCTGGCAGCATCGCGTTGTGGGGGCGGGCCACCAGTGCACCGCGGCAGCCCGCGGCCTGAGCGCCCACCGTATCCCATAGATGACAGGCAATGAGACACAGTTTCGCGGTGTCGACACCGAGTGCCTGCGCCACGTGGCGGTAGGTTTCGGGGGCCGGTTTGAACTTCTGAACGGTTTCGACACTGAAGCCGTGTTCGAAGAAGTCGCGAATCCCGGCACGCTCCAGTGGCGTGGGCGACGCGGTACTCGCCGAATTTGTCAGTGTCACCATCCGGAAACCCGCATCGCGCAAGCGGGTGAGCGCGGGCACGACATCGGGGTGCGCGGGCATGGTGTTCATGCGTGTTTTCAGTTCATCGATGTCCTCGTCGGCGATGGTGACGCCGCGCGTCGAGGCAACCATGCGTAGCGTGCCGACGCCCAGTTCGCCGAAGGGCGTGTAAAGACCGGAAAGCGTCAGTGTTTGGGAATACAGAATGAGCTGCGCAAACCATTCTCTGAGCACCATCCGGTCGCCGAAGACGCGTTCAAACAGCGGTTCGAGCGTGGTGATGTCGAGCAGTGTTTCATTCACATCGAAAACGAGAATCAAGGCGGGGGCGTTGCGGGACATGGGCGTCCTCCTCGAGACATTCTGCGCGTGGCGTGATTCAGTGTGTCAGATTCTCAGGCGTTGCGATTGTGCCGGAGCAACGTGTGAGTGCGGTCCGATCATCCCGCCGGTCAGTCTTCGGTGTTTGTGCAAAACGACTGGATTCCCTCGGTTTGCGGTGCAAGGCGATAGCGTCGCTGCGCGTGTGGTTCGTCTTGGCTCGGTATTCTTTCGGTTCGCGCGACGACGCATTTCTTTGCGCCGGGACTTGGCCTAGAATTGGCAAAAAATTTCTCGCGCCAGCCGTGCAGAGAAAAAACTTTCTGATTTAGATGCCTTGCGACGCCACCATGAAGATTGATCGTATTCAGCGCCAGATCCTTGCCGAGCTGCAAAAGAACTCCCGTATCAGCAATCAGGAATTGGCTGATCGGGTCGGCTTGTCGGTGTCGCCTTGCTGGCGCCGGGTGCGTGAGCTGGAAGAGGATGGGGTGATCCGCGCCTACGTTGCCCTGCTCGACCGAAAGAAGCTGGGGCTGGACGCTTGCCTGTGGTGTCAGGTGCGCCTCAAGAAGCACAGCGCATTGATTGCCGAGCAGTTTGAGACCATGGTGGCGACGCGGCCGGAAGTGGTCGAGTGCTATGAACTGACGGGTGAGAGCGATTACCTGATGAAGGTCTACCTGCCCGACATGGACGCCTACACGGCCTTCATGCACAGTTTTTTGCTGAAGATGCAGGAGGTTGACGTGGTGCGCACGAGCGTGACGCTACGTGAGATCAAGAACGAAACAGCGCTGCCGATCTGATTGCGGACGCGGTGGACAAAAAAAGCCCGCGCGACGCGCGGGCTTTTTCTCGTTGCTCTGCAGACTTAGTTGCCCTCGACCGGCGGTTCGGTGAAGCTGGCGCCGGCCTGGTTGGCCAAGTACGCGACGGCCCGCACGAGCTCCTTGTCGGTCAGATCGCTCGCGCCGCCCTTGGGCGGCATGGCGCCCTTGCCCGCATTGGCGCTGGCGACGAGGCCATCAAGGCCCATCGCGAGACGCGGCGCCCAGGCGGCTTTGTCGCCCGTCTTGGGTGCTTCGAGCACGCCGGAGCCATGACAGGCCGCGCAGACGCTGGTGTAGATCTGTTCACCGGTACGGCTACCCGGAGCGACTTTGGCAATCGCCAGTTCGACGCGCGCGACGGGTTGGGTCAGTTGGGCAGACATCTCACCGTCGATGCTTTTGTTATCACCACAGCCGGCCAGCGGCAGGGCGAGGATGGCGAGAAGGCTCAGGAGGCGTGTTTGGGTCATGCTCTTTTCCTCTGTGCGGGTGCAACAATCATAAAGCGGCGATTATAGCGGGGCATGAGGCGGTTTGGAAAACGCCGACGTGGACGCTTTTTGCAAAAAGGGCTATTCTCACGCCCTCTGCGCGCCTGTAGCTCAGTGGATAGAGTACTGGCCTCCGAAGCCAGGGGCCGCTGGTTCGATTCCAGCCAGGCGCGCCATGCCCCACCAGTCGGTTTCGGCGGTCATACCAGGTGACCATGCTCGAATATCGCATCATTCCCGTAACGCCCTTTGCCCAGAATTGTTCCTTGCTGTGGTGTTCCGACACCCGCAAGGCGGCTGTTGTCGACCCCGGTGGTGATGTCCCCCGCATTGTGGCGGCGATCGCCGACGCGGGGGTTGAGGTCGACAAGATCCTTCTGACTCATGGCCATATCGATCACGCCGGTGCAACTTCCGAGCTCGCGCGCTTGCTGGATGTGCCCATCATCGGACCGCAGCGTGAAGAGCGCTTCTGGCTCGACGCGCTGGAAAAGCAGAGCAAGATGTTCGGCTTTCCGCCGGTCGAGTCCTTCGAGCCCGACCGTTGGCTCGAAGACGGTGACATGGTCGAGATCGGCAAAAATCAGCTTCAGGTGCTTCATACGCCGGGCCATACGCCGGGCCATGTCGTGTTTTTCGATGCTGGATCGCGTTTGGCAGTGGTGGGCGATGTGTTGTTTGCCGGCTCGATTGGTCGCACCGATTTTCCGCGAGGCGACCACGCGACCTTGGTGGCAGCGATCCGCGACAAGCTGTGGCCGCTGGGGGACGATGTCAGCTTCATCCCCGGCCATGGTCCGCAGTCGACCTTCGGCGCTGAACGCGCAAATAACCCGTATGTAGGCGATGGCCGTTGAATACGCTACCGGATGGTCGTAGCGATTTGCGGTAGGATGTTTGGTCAAGATCGATTGAATTTGTGACAGAGCGAGGACGCCGCCGTGCGATTGGCCATTCTTGAAGACGACACGCTCCAGAGTGATACGCTGGCCGATTGGTTGCGCCAGGCCGGGCATGACGTGCATGTTTTCTCGCAGTCGCGCGATTTCATTCGCGTCGCCGGGCGAGAAAGCTTCGACTTGTGCCTGATCGACTGGATGCTGCCGGAGATGACCGGCACCGAGGTGCTGCACTGGCTGCGTGAAGACCGCGCCAACGACACCCCGGTAATCTTCATTACCGCGCGCGATGCCGAAGAAGACATTGTCACGGCGCTCGGCGCCGGTGCAGACGACTATCTGGTCAAGCCGCTGCGTCGCTTCGAGTTGCTCTCGCGTATCGATGCCGTCATGCGTCGTGCCCGTCCGCAGGCGTCCGACTCGATGATCGAAGTGCCGCCCTTCAGCTTCGATGTGCACTCCAAGCGGGTCACCCTCGACGGTGAGCCCGTCGAGCTGACCGACAAGGAATTCGACCTTGCCGCTTTCCTGTTCAAGAACCTTGGCCGTCTGCTCTCGCGTGGCCACATGCTCGAAGCCGTGTGGGGGCGCAATCCCAACCTCGCCACGCGCACCGTCGACACCCACATCAGCCGGGTGCGCAGCAAACTGGGTCTGCGGCCCGAAAACGGCTTTCGTCTGACGCCCACCTATAACTATGGCTATCGGCTCGAGCAAATCGACGCCGCCGAGGACGCCGCCGACTGATCGACGGCCTCGCCCGGCCAGTGGCTTCAGTTGCGCTTCAGCGAATCACGAATCTCACGCAGCAATACGATGTCTTCCGGATCGGCCTTGGGCGCTTCCGGCTCGGGCGGCGCTTCGCGCTTGAGTTTGTTGATCGCCTTGATGGCCATGAAGATCGCAAAGGCCACAATCACGAAATCCAGCGTCGTATTGATGAACACCCCGTACTTGATCAGCGGTGCGCCGGCTTTTTCCGCCTCGGCCAGCGAGGCGAACGTGCCCTCGCCCAGATTGACGTACAGATTGGAGAAGTCGACTCCGCCAATCATCTTGCCCACGATCGGCATCACCAGGTCATTGACCGCCGAATTGACGATCTTTCCGAAGGCTGCGCCGATGATCACGCCGACGGCCATGTCCATCACGTTGCCCTTGACGGCAAATTCCTTGAACTCCGAAATAATACTCATCTGCTGAACTCCTGGCTGGAGGCCACTGTCGGCGGTCGAATGCCCGTGTGCCTGATTTGACGGCTTTTGCGACGGCTGTGGACTATGCTGTCCAGATGGCGACGTTAGACGGATTTGTCGTTCGTGAGAAGAATTATCACTGTTTTTCACGGCAAGAACCGTCATCGCACGTATGATGAAACGCTTGCTTACGAAGGGACGCCCGATGCAACCGAAAGTCACAATCCGTCGTCTGTTGGTCGTCGGTCTGGCGGCTTTTGTACTGTCAGGGGGCGGGGCTGCGCATGCTGCCGATGATGCCGTGACCTACGTGGTGCAGCCGGGCGACACCCTGATCGGGTTGGGCAAAACCTTGCTCGAAAACCCTGATCGCTGGCCGACCGTGCAGCGCCTCAACGCGGTTGCCGACCCCTACCGGATACCGATCGGACGCAGCCTGCGCATCCCCGTCACGCTACTGCGCAAAGAACCGCGCGCCGCGCGCGTGGTGCACGTTAGCGGTGGCGCCAGCGCCGATGGCCAGCCCCTCGCGGTTGACCAGAAAGTGTCGGAAGGCGCCCGGCTGGTGACGCCGGCTGAAGGCTTCATGACGCTAGAACTGCCCGATGGCTCCCGCCTCACCTTGCAACCGCAAAGCGATGTGCGTATCGACGCGCTGCACGGGTTCAAGGGCGTGGACGATGTTCAGCGTGCCACCTTCGACGTACGTCAGGGCCGAATCGAAACCGAGGTCAAGCCGCAGGCCGGGCCGGCCGCGCGCTATCGCATCCACACCCCGACCGCCATTATCGGCGTACGTGGCACCAGCTTCCGCGTGGCCAGCGAATCCGGCCAGACCCGCGCCGAAATGCGCAGCGGCACCGTCGCCGTGCGTGGCGACAAGCCGGGCCGCGAAATCGCACTCAAGCAAGGTTTCGGGCTGGTGGCGCGCGCCGGCCAGCCCTTGGCTGCGCCCGTTCCGTTGCTGCCGGCCCCCGATCTTGCCGGCATGGCGACACGCTACGAGCGCCCCGTGATGCGCGTGCAACTGGCACCTGTTGTTGGTGCGGTCGGCTATCGGGGGCAGGTCGCGCAGGATGCCGGATTTACCCGCATCGTTGCTGAAACGCAGGCGGCAGTGCCCGATCTCAAGATCGCCGGTTTGCCAGACGGCGCGTACTACCTGCGTGTGCGCGCCTACGATTCGCGCGGGCTCGAAGGGCGCGATGCCGACCTGGCTGTGCGCCTCAAGGCGCGCCCCGAGCCGCCTTTCATCAACGCCCCGCGACCCGACGGAAAAGCCGGTGCCGGCGAGGTGAAATTTGCCTGGGCGCAGGCCGAAGGCGCCGCCAGCTATCGCTTTGAGATCGCACGTGATGCCGGCTTCACCGACATCGTTACCCGCGACCACGCCCTCGCCGGCAACGCCGCGGTCGTGCCGCTTGAGGCGGGTGAATACCACTGGCGTCTTGCCAGCACCCGCGCCGATGGCGACCGCGGCCCCTGGGGCGATCCGGTGAGCCTTACCGTGCGCCCGCCGATGGCCGGAGTGCCCGCACCGGCCTTTGACGAAGACAACATGCTCTTTGCCTGGGGCGGCGAGCCCGGCCAGAAATTCGACTACGAGTTTGCCGACGACGCCGAGTTCACCCACCTGGTGGCCAGCGGCAATGTGACCGTGCCCGAGCTGGTGCTGCCCAAGCCTGCTGCCGGGGCTTACTTTATGCGCATCCGCGCGATCGACCCCGATGGCTTCGTCGGCGGCTATTCCGCCCCTCAGCAGGTGATTGTGCCGGCCGAACTGCCGGTGTGGATGCTGCTCGCACCTTTGCTGATCCTGCTTTGATCGTCTTCGGGGCGTCAGCGTGACTGAACGTGGATTTTTCGAGTGGCTGATCGTTACCGCCCTGTGCGTCAGCCTGGCGGTGGCCGCCACCTGGGCCGGCTGGCTGTGGCGTATGGATCAGGTGGCCTATGATGCCGCCATGTCGGTGGCCCGGCCCGATGCCGACGCACAGGTGGTGGTGGTGGCCATCGATGACCCCAGCCTGGCCGAGATCGGCCGCTGGCCGTGGCGGCGCTCGGTGCACGCCGCGCTCATCGAACGGCTCAGCCAGGCCGGCGCCCGCAGCATCGTGATGGACGTCATCCTCAGCGAGGCCAATTCGGCTGACCCAGAGGCCGATGCCCAACTCGCCGAGGCCATCCGCGCCAGCGGCCGCGTCATTCTCCCGCTGGTACAAGCCGCGCGCGGCAACGCCATCGTTGGCGAAGCGCCACCGGCCCCGGTGTTTGCCGCCGGCGCGGCGGGTATCGGTCATATCCATGTCGAGTTCGACCCCGACGGCATCGCGCGCAGCGTCTATTTGTGGGAGGGCGATGGCGCGGCGCGGCATCCACAGCTTGGTCTCGCCGCACTCCAGCATGCCGAACCCGAGCGCGCGGCCCCTTACGCCGCCCCGCCGCCGGGCGTGGGCGCGGGCTGGCATCGTGCCGACTGGCTACGCATCCCCTTTGCCGGGCCGCCGGGCAGCTTCCGCTACATTTCCTACGCCGACGTCTTGCGCGGCGATGTCGACGAAGGCGCGTTGCGCGACAAGGTGGTGTTTGTCGGCGCCACTGCGGTCGGCATGGCCGACAGTGTGCCCACGCCCACCTCGGGTTTCAATCGGCCCATGCCGGGTGTCGAGGTCAACGCTAACGTCTATGCCGCCCTCAAGCGCGGCGAAGCCGTGCGGCTGATGCCCGCGCCGCTGGCCGCCAGCTTTGCCGGCGGCATTGTTTTGTTATTGATGGGCCTGATGCTGCGCGCCGCGCCGCGCAATGCCTTGCTCATCGCCTTCGCTGCGTCGGCGGCCAGTTTGCTGCTCAGCTGGGCCGCGCTGCATGCGGCCATGTGGTGGTTCCCGCCGGCCGGTGCCGTGCTCGGCTGTTTGTTGTGCTATCCGCTGTGGAGCTGGCGGCGGCTTGAGGCCGCGCAACGGCATCTCGACGATCAGCTCGAAATCCTCGACCGCGATGCCGCCAAGCTGTTTCCCGCCATGCAGATCGAGTTGCCGCGGGCGCAAGGGATGGACCCCCTCCAACTGCGTATCCGCCGGGTCAATCAGGCGGTGCAGCGCCAGCGCGATCTGCATCGTTTTGTGGTCGACACGCTCGACCACCTGCCGGTCGGTGCGGTGGTGACCAACCCGGCCCACCAGGTCATGCTGTGCAACAGGGAAGCCATGCGCTTGCTCGAAGCCTCCGAGCCACTCACCGTGGCGCGTGCGATCCGCTCGCTGGAATGGCCGCCCGGCGTGCCCACCGAAGGCGGCGTGCCGCTACACGAGGGCGCCGGCAGTGTCCGCACCGTCGAGCTCGACGCCCCCAATGGCGCGCGCCTGCTGGTGTCGGTGGCCGGCCTGGCCGATGCATCCGGGCGGCCACTCGGCTCGGTGTTTGGCCTCGCCGACATTACCCGCATCCACGACGCCCAGCGCAGCCGCGAAGAGACCATGCACTACCTGTCGCACGACATGCGCTCGCCGATCGCCTCCATCCTTACCCTGATCGAAGCCGAGCAGCTCGCCGGCGACGCCAGCGCCAGTGGCCATGCGCTGCTTAATCAGCTCACCCGCTACGCGCGCTCCGCCCTCAAGCTGGCGGACGACCTGTTCCGCCTGGTGCGCGCCGACGCCATCGATTCCAGCCAGTTCAAGGAGGTCAGCCTCGCTGCCGTCATGCAAGACGCCGCCGACGAAATCTGGGCGCTGGCCAAGGCGCGCGGCGTGACCGTGGCGGTGAACATCGACAGCCGTGGTCACGACGACGGCTATGTGCGCGGCGACCGCGATCTGCTGCGCCGGGCGTTGGTCAACCTGCTCGGCAATGCCGTCAAATATGGTCGGCCCGACAGCACGGTCGAACTGGCGCTTTGCCGCGAAAACGACGGCTGGGCGGTGTCGGTGCGCGACCACGGCGAAGGCATTCGGCAAGATCTGCTCCCCCGTCTGTTCCATCGCTTCGGCCGCCTCCCCACCCCCGCCAGCCGCCGCGAGGCAGGTATCGGCCTCGGGCTGATGATCGTCAAGACCGTGGCCGAGCGTCACGGCGGCCGTGCCTCGGTCAAGAGCGAATCGGGTCAGGGCACCACCTTCACGCTGCACCTGCCGGCGCTGCGCTAGGCGTCCTCATGGTTGCCGCGCCCCGTCGTCGCACCGCCCGCGTCATCCTCTGGCTGGTGGCTTTTGCCATTCTCGTCACCGCCTTGGTGCTCTGGCAGTTCAGCGACCGCTGGCTGGGTGGCACTCTCGTTGAACAGATCAACGCGCGGCTTGCCGGGCAAGTGCGCATCGACGGCTCCGTGTCGCTGCAAGTGTTTCCGCCCCGGCTCACGCTCGCCGACGTCGCCTGGCAAGGCCCGGGCGCCACACCCAGCACCATGCAACTCGACCATCTCGACATCCGCAGCGACTGGGACGCCGACGGCGCCGCTCGCCCGCTTACCATTAGCATCCGCGGCGTGCGCGGCCAACTGCGCCAACAAGCGGACGGTCAGTGGCAAGTGCCTACGCCCCTCGCGACGACCAATGCGCCCGATGACGGCGCGCCCGTCAAACTTGCCGCGCTTACGGTGACCGACGCGACGGTCGAACTCATCGGCCGCAGTGTGCCCACCAGCGTGCGCCTCACCGAACTCAAGTTGATTGAATCGCCCAGCGGCTGGCAGGTGGGCGCCACCGGCGGTGCGTCCAGCGCCGACGCCACGGCGGATGGCGGGCTGAACACCACGGTTGAATTCGCCTCTGGCGGGCCGCTGCTCACGAACCTCGCCGCCACGCTTGTCGGCCGGGTCGGCACCGCAACAATTGAGTCGCTATCGCTCGGCGTTGCCACTGCGGCGCCTGAGTCCGACGGCACCTGGCAGCTTGCCGGTCTTACCACCGAACTGCATGCAAGCGACGGCGATCGCCAGTTCACGCTCACCGCCGAGGCCGGCTCCGGTTGCTATGCCGCCGGCGGCGCGCAGCTTCTCGGCCTGCAAGCCAAGGCCACTCTCGCCCTGGCCGGCCCGGCGAACGCCGCCACCGCCACGCTCACCGGCATGGATCTCGCCTTCGCTGGCCAGCAAATGACGGCCAACGGTCAAGTCCATGTAGTGTCCGCGCTCGCCGCGGGCCCGGTCGACGTCACTGCCGACGGCTTTCACGTCGCCGCCGACCTCGCTACCGGTCGCATCGAGGGTACTTTCCCCAACGTGAATGCGGCGCTGCCCGACCCCGCCAAACCCGGCGAGCAGATTCTGGTCGACGCGGCGCTCACCGGCCACTGGCAAGGCGCCGAGCGCACCGGTGCCGGCACCGCAGACATCAAGGTGGAAGATAGCCGACTCAATGGCCAATGGCAGATCGCGCTGGCGCAGCCGCACTGGCTGACGGTCGACGCGCAGGTCGACCGCCTCAACCTCGACCGCTGGCAAACCCCCGGCCCCAGCAAGCCCGAAGCCCTGCCACTGGACGCCTGGCGCGACTGGCCGCTACGCCTCGACCTGCAAGTCGGCCGCCTGCGCATGCAAGGGCTTGAAGCGCAAAACACCCGCCTGCGCCTCAACATCCCCGACTAAATCGCGTTCAGTGGTGTGTTGTAGGGCCGGTTTCAAGCGGCCAACGCGCTCGCCCGACGCCGCACCGCTACCGTCGTGCCGAATAAATCGGCAGATGCCACTTGAAGCGGATCGACAGCAGCCGGATCGTACAAATCACCACCCCCGCCGACAGCGCCGACACGTCGTGGCCCACGCCCAGCTCGGGCAGCGCGATCAATGTCAGCGCCCCCAGCCAGGCCGCACTGCCATACAAGGTGCCACCAAACACCACCGGCGCCTCGTTGCACAACACGTCCCGCAAGATCCCCCCAAACACCCCGGTCACCACACCCATCAAGCTCGCCACCAACCACGGTGCGTCATGCGCCAGCGCCACCGAGGTGCCCACCACCGTAAACAGCGACAGCCCGATCGCGTCCGGCAGCAAAAACAACTGCGCCGGCAGCCGCACCCGCCGCGCCAGCAGAAAAGTCGCCACGCCCGCCACCAAGGCCGTGATCAGGTAAGCCTGATCCGCAATCCAGAACACCGTGCGGTCGAGCAGCATGTCGCGTAGCGACCCGCCGCCCAGCGCCGCCGCCAAGGCGACAACCACCATGCCGAACAGGTCAAAAGGTTTACGGCCCGCCTCGAGCACGCCCGAGGCCGCGTTAACCGCCGCCCCGGCGAGACCGAGGCCATAGATGAGAGGTTCAATGCCTTGCATGGGGCGGAGGATAGCAGGGGGCGGCGGGGTGCGTATGTCCAGCGGTCGTCGTCGCCGAGAAATGATCAACTGCCGCGAGGCGTACAACTGCAGGGCATGTCGCGAACGACAGGCGAGGAGTTCCGGCTGACGGAGCGCGCGATGGGTCGTGGGGGCCGCGCCGGCGGCACCGGGGAGAAGATCAAGCAGATGTATGGCGCGAAGATGTTCTCTGAGGGCCTGAGGCCGATCTCAAGCGTCGGGCCGGGAACTGCTACCAGAGGCCGGCTCTTCAACCGCTGGCGCCGTCGGCTCGGTGCGTCTTTTTGAATAGGCTCAGACACATGAGCGCCAAGAGCACCAGTCCGACAGACCCCGGTTCAGGGACAGATCCTGGCGGTAGCGTATCGAAGATCGATGCCCCGCTGCCCACCACGTTTCGTGCGGAGGCGCCCGTGGTATTCGGCACGAAGGAGCCCGTCCGGTTGCTGTCGATCAGCATGTCGGCCAGGCTGCCGTATGTCACGTAGATCGCATCGAGGCTGCTCTCGCCTTCGAGGTTGAACAGGTTCCAGTAGGTCGCGCCGTCCGATCCGCTACCCACCACGTTTTGCGCGGAGGCGCCCGTGGTGTTCGGCACGAAGGAGCCCGTCCGGTTGCTGTCGGTCAGCATGTCGGTCAGGCTGCCGTAAGTTACGTAGATCGCGTCTAAGCTGCTCTCGCCTTCGAGGTTGAACAGGCTCCAGTAGGTCGCGCCGTCCGATCCGCTACCCACTACGTTTTCCGCGGAGGCGCCCGTGGTATTCGGTACGAAGGAGCCCGTCCGGTTGCTGTCGGTCAGCATGTCGATCAGGGTGCCGTACGTCACGTAGATCGCATCGAAGCCGCTCTCGCCTTCGAGGTTGAACAGGTTCCAGTAGGTCGCTCCGTCCGATCCGCTACCCACCACGTTTTGTGCGGAGATACCCGTGGTGTTTGGCACGAAGGTTCCCGTCCGGTTGCTGTCGGTCAGCATGTCGATCTGGCTGTCGTAAGTCACGTAGATCGAGTCGAGGCTGCTCTCGCCTTCGAGGTTGAACAGGTTCCAGTACACCGGTGCCGTCTGAGCAATGCCAGACCAGCCAAGGCCGACAGCCATCGACGTCACCAAATAGAGCATTCGAACGTATCGCATGATCTGTCTCCTCGTGCCTGTCCCAGGCGCTCCACCCCGCTTTGCGGTCTCCGGGCGGAAGTCCATGTGGCCAGAGGTGGTTAGTACTTTAGTCTAAGCACTATTTGTACCATTGAAAAATAGATTCATAGAATCAATGTGATGACATTGGCGTTCGAAAGGTATGTAATGGATTTCGACACTGCGTGGCGAGATCGGTCGTGTTGATTGCACCATCCGGACAACGCATTTTCGGCACACCTCCGGTTCGCGACGCGCCACAAACGGTCGACAATCCCCTCGTCACCGTTCGCTGCCGAAGGAGCCCCACCATGTCTCTCCCCGCCGCTTTCCGATCCACGCTCCGCCTGCCGGCCATTGCCGCGCCGATGTTCCTGGTCTCCGGTCCCGAGCTGGTGATCGCGGCCTGCCGGGCCGGGGTGGCCGGGTCTTTCCCGGCGCTGAATGCGCGGACCAGCGACTTGCTGGATCAATGGCTGGGCGAGATCAACACCGCGCTGGCGGTGACGCCGTGCGCGCCTTACGGGGTGAATCTGATCCTGCATGCGAGCAACCCGCGGGTGAGGCCGGATCTGGATTTGCTGGTGAAGCACAAGGTGCCTTTCGTTATCACCAGTCTGGGGCATCCGGGTGAGGTGGTTGAGGCGGTTAAAAGTTATGGCGGGCTGGTGTTTTCGGATGTGATCCATGCCTACCATGCGCGCAAGGCGATGGGGGCGGGGGTGGATGGCATCATCGCGGTGGCGGCGGGGGCCGGCGGGCATGCGGGCACGCAGAGCCCGTTCAGCCTGGTACGCGAGATCCGCGAGTTCTGGCATGGCACGCTGGTGCTCGGCGGTGCGATGTCGGACGGCGCCGGGGTGCGCGCAGCGGAGGTGATGGGGGCAGACCTCGCTTACCTCGGCACGCGCTTCATTGCCACGCAGGAGGCGATGGCGCAGGCGGCATACAAGCAGATGCTGGTCGATAGCGGCGCATCGGACATCGTCTATACCGATGCGGTGTCGGGCACCAATGCCAACTTTCTGTGGCCCAGCCTGGCGGCGGCGGGCTTCACGCGCGAGCAGCTCACGCTCAGCCTGGGCAAGGGCAAGATCAAGGATATGCAGGACGAGGCCAAGGCCTGGCGCGATGTGTGGAGCGCCGGCCATGGGGTGGCGACGATCCACGACATTCCGACGGTGGCCGAGCTGGTGGCGCGCCTCGGCGCGGAGTATGACGCGGCGTGTGCCTTGCCTCGGAGCGCGGCCTGCCGTTGAGTGGGCGGTGGCCTGGCGTCGAGCGTGAGGGCAGAATCTCGATGCATGACGCAGGCATTTCCGGCGTGGTCGTTGGCGCTCGCCTGCCCTGAACCGTCCCATGTCATGCCCAGTATCCCGTCAAGTATCAACGGCGTTGCCGTCGACTTCGTGCCGGCCGTGAACGCCAATGTCAATCAGCGCCTCGTCGATGGACTGTACGCACGCTAACGCGCTGCCAACCCCAATCCCGCAGCAAAAACCTGCGATACTCGGGCGCATGGCAACCGATAGGGTCGCGCGTTCGTGCCGGCCTTGAAGCGCGTGCAGATACCCACCGATTCTTCCGCCGTCCGTGTGGTCGTGGCCGATGACCACGCGATCATTCAGGACGCCGTGCGCAGCTTGCTGGTGCAGGCCGGGGCGCAGCTGCTGATGCGTTTCGAGATTTGCGCGATCGCGCCGGACGGGTTGGCGGCGATTGCGCAGGTGAAGACGCACCGGCCCGATCTGCTGTTTCTCGATATCTCCATGCCGCTGGCCAGTGGGGCGGAGATCATCCATGACATCCGTCGCTGGAGTCCGGCCACGCGCATCGTGGTATTCACCGGCATTACCTCGCCGGGCCTGGTGGCGAGCACGGTGGAGGCGGGGGTCGATGGCTTGTTCAGCAAGGGCGGGGCGACGACGGCGATGATCGACAAGCTGCCCTTGATCCTGCGGGGCGGGCGATTCATCGCGCCGGAGTTCGAGGCCATGATCGCGGCCGGCCGGCAGGCGGCGACGCTGACCGATCGGGAGCGGCAGATTCTCAACATGGTGGTGGCGGGCAAGACCAACAAGGAGATGGCGCAGATGCTGAACATCAGCCCCAAGACGGTGGACAAGCACCGCAGCAGCCTGATGACCAAACTGGACGTCCATTCCGCCGCGCAGTTGATGATGCGCGCGCTCAAGGACGGATTGATCGACCCGACATGAGCGAGCCCGGCGGCCGGCGCAGCGTCGAATGGGGTGCCGACCCCATGTTGCCGAGTCGGGCGGCGTCGAACAATGAGGGCTTCCGGCCTGAGCGGCCGATGCCTGGGTGTCCGATCATGATGACTCTTTCCCTGTTGTGCCGCCTCGGTGCGGCGCTTCGCTGCTTGCTGCCCCTGGCGGGGCTGCTGCCGCAGCCAGCACTGGCGTTGACGCCCGGTGCCACGGCGGGCGCTGGCGACATCGCCTTCTACACTTTTACGCTGAGCGCGGCGGCCTTTTCGGCGGCGATCATCGCAGCGTATCGGCAGCCGAAGTGGCTGGCTTATGTGTTGTTAACGGTGCTGCTCGCGCTCAATGCCGCCGCGCAGGACGGCATGTTGGCGCAAGCGCTGGGCGAGACCGATTTCGTGCTTTGGGCGCTGCCCTTCATCATCACCACCGCAGTGACGACCTACGGCTACTGGCTGGTGGCCGCGCGGCTCGAAATACCGCACGCGTTGGTGCGTTTTCGCCGGCCCAGCCTGATATTGGCGGTGGTCTCTGGCCTGTTGTGCGTGAGCAGCGCGCTGTGGTTGAAGCGGATTCCGCTGACCGCCATGTGGGTGCCGGCCAATGCCTTGTTCTTTGGCATGCTGCTGGCGCAAACATTGCCGCCACTGACCTGGCAAACGCCCGACCCGGGGCTGCGCCGCATCATCCGCGCCTTTCCGGTGGTGCTCGGCGGTGTTGCCGTCGCTGTTTATCTTGGTCACTGGCTGGCGTTCGACTTCGATCGGGCGACGCTGAATCAGATCAACCGAGGGTTGATGGTGCTGGTGGCGGTGTTCGCGCTGACCATCGTCATCTGGCAGGCCTTTGCCGCCGCGCGCGAAAAGGTGGATGCCGAACGTCGGGTGCTGGAGGCGGCCAAGGCCGAGGCCGATCTGCAGCTTGCCCTGGTGCGCGCCGAGCGGGACTACGAGCGGGCGCGCGCATTGGCCGAACGGCACCGCACGCAGCTGGCGTCGGTGTCGCACGACCTCAAGCAGCCGATCACCGCACTGCGCATCGCCATCGACGACCTCCAGCGAGAGGCGCAGGGGACGGAGGCCGACAAGCTCGATCGCGCAGTCGATTACATCGACAGCCTGGCCCGCGCCTATCTGGACGAGGAGCTGGCCGCCGGCCCACGCGGTGGCGCTGTGGATGACAGCCCGGCGCCAGCGCGGGAGACGGTGTCGACCCTCATTTTTGCCGCCATGCTGCGCCAGATGTTTGCCGATGATGCGGCACGGCGCGGTGTTGACCTGCGGGTGCGCGCGACCGAGGCGTGGGTGTGTGTCGACCCCTTGCCGACCATGCGCGTCATGACCAACCTGATTGGCAACGCGCTGGCCCATGCCGCGCCCACGCGCATTCTGGTCACCTTCCGGCAACGGACCGGGCAGGTGTGCTTTCAAGTGCGGGACAACGGTCGCGGGATGGACGCCGACATGCTGGCACGAGTGGGCGAGCCCGGCGTGCGCGGCGACACCGACAGCGACGGCCATGGGCTGGGGCTGGGCATCGTGCAGGCACTGTGCGATGCCGGCGACATGCGCTTCACGCTGGCATCGGCGGCCGGGTGTGGCACCTGCGCGACGATCATCATCACCCGTGTCGCGCCGCCCGCCTAGCGAGCCGCTGGCGCGATCCGGGGCAAAAAGAACGGCCGGAGATCGGCCGCTTTGCTATCGGTGCGGTCGGCCATCTATATGCAGTCTTTCGGGGCGTTTTCGGCGTTGTCCTGACGGCCAGGCGCGCATCGCGCCATGCGTTGCACCGGGCGGCCGTCGCGCGGCAGGGTGTACCACAGCCAGCCAATGCTGACATTGGTCGTGCCGATGTGAAAGCCGTTGTCTCCGATGTCGTAGCCCAGGTGATACGCGCCGTCCTTGAGCACCGCGCGCGGCGCCGTGATGCGCATCGCGCCATGGGTTCGCGCGACCTCCATCGCAATCACCCGCTGGCGACTGAAGTCGACCGAGGATGCCGAGGGCCGATCGGGAGTGGCGAGCGCCAGGTTCTCGAACTGTTCGGCCGTGGCGGCTTGAATCAGCGTGTCGCCCAGATGTGTTGGCAGATCGAAGTCGGCCTCGCGGATCTGTGCTTCATCGGCCTGCCATGCGCCGTCGCGCCAGCGCAGCGTCACTTCCACATTGAAGGGCCGTGCGCCGTTTGGCCCGGCGCCGGTGATATAGCGTGCCCGTACCTGCGCTACCCTGGCCGCTTTGTCTACCCAGCGGGCCGCCACGAAGTCGGTCAGCCACCAGCCTTTGACGAGTGGTATCAGCGGTGCCGAGGCGGGGGCGTGGCGCCGCAGATCCTGCACGTACAGCCCGCCAGCGCAGCGCGAGGTGCTGCGGAAAGACAGCGATTCGCCATCGGCGCTGCGCAGTATCTGTGCGTAATCGAGCGTCGCCGCACACGGATGCTCAACGGTCGTCGTGGCGGGTGGCGCGGCGAGCGTCATCGCCGCCGAGCCGCACAGGCAAAGGGACAGCGTGAGTTGGCGGGTGATGTGTGCGGCGGTTTTCATGAGGGGCTCCCGACGGTTTGATGGCTCAACCATAGCAAGCCGTGCGTCTGCGGCGCATGGGGTGTTCACCGCATTTGATGCGCTGCGCGGGCCGAAGGCCGCAGCGCGTTGATGGCGCAGGATGGGGTGTTGACCCCATTCAAGTGACTCGGCGGCTGACCAAGAATAGCGGTGTCGTCAGGGCACATGACGCCCGACAACACTCCATAGACCACCGCGAGACGATCATGAAAACAACGACCACGCTCCCGACCCCGCGCCGCTTTGACCGCCCCTTGCGCGCCTTGATTGCCACCGGCCTGATCGCTGTCAGCCTAGTTAGCACCGCGGTTCAGGCCCAGGCGCCCCAGTTGCCCCAGATTCCCGCCTTCCTGCCCACCTCGGCGAGCGTGCCGGCCGGGGCGGCGATGGACATCGATGGCGAATGGATGATCGACGCCATTGGCAAGCGCATCCGCATCGAAGGCGGGCGCGCCTACGCGGTCGATCCGTGGCTACACATGTTTGTGCTGCAAGTGCAGCCGGGCATGGTGGTGATCCAGAACATCCAGCGCGTGGGCGATGGTCGCTATGTGGGCGACGACCTGCCCCTGATAGGCCGATTCGAGGCGCTGCGCGATGCCTCGGGCGCGCTCAATGTGACGGTCGCCAGCGTGCTCGGGGCTGTCCGCTACCAGCTTCAGCCTGTTAGTCTTGACCACGCCGGCGGGCTCGGCGGTGGCGAAATGCCGCTGCCAGGAGAGGACGAGGCCCCGGTCGACACCGACGAGAACGACTTTGACGACGACGCTGACGACTAAGGGAGCCAATAACAATGCGCCAACTCGCCGCCTCAAGCTACCTCAAGATCCGCCTTCTGCTGCTGTTGCCCCTGTTGGGCTTGCTCGGTGCCTGTGCGCAGATGCCGGCCGCGCTGCCAATGAAGGAGGCCGTTGAACGCAACACGGTTACCTCGGTCGATGGTGAATGGCGGATCAGCACCCTCGGCAAACGCATTCGCATCGAGGCCGGGCGCGCTTACGCAGTCGACCCCTGGCTGCACCTGGGGGTGATGCAGATCCAGCCCGGCATGGTGGTGTGGCAGAACGTGCGTCGCACCGCGCCGGCGCAGTTCGCCGGTGACGATCTGCCGCTGCAGGGCGCCTTTAGCGCCAGCCTGAATACCTCCGGGCAGATGGACGTGGCGGTTCAGGGGGCCCTCGGTCCGGTCCGCTATCAGCTCATCCCGGTCGATATCGACAACCGCACGGCCTATGAGGCCGAGATGCGCCTGCCCGGGCCGCCGGTGCCGCCGATCGGTATTGTGCCGCCGATTCCGATGCCCGACCCGACCCCCGCGCCGCCCCCGCCGGTGCGCAATGACGTCACGCCGGGTTGCGGTGGTTTTGGCGAGACGCCTTGCAGCAAGATTCAGCCGGTCGCCAAGGGCAAGGCCAAGAAGCTGGGCTGCCCGGGGAGGCAGTCGTATTTCTCGTCCGTGCGCGGCGGTAGCTGCTGGGTGTGCCCCGATGGCTACAAGCGCACCGCGCACAAGCTCGACCATCCCAAGGCTTGCCGTCAGCGTGGCAAGCTCATTGGTGGCCCGTACAAGCGCGCGGTCTATCAGAAGCAGGCCTCGGGTTGTGCAAGTGGCCAGTTCAATGTCTTAGGCACCTGCATGTCCTGCCCCGCCGGCTATGAGCGTGACGGCGTCGGCGCGGTGTCGTCCAACCGCTGCAAGCCGGTCCGAGGCAACTTTGGCTGCGACGGTAACCTGCGCCCGGCCAAACAGCCGCCCAAGCTCAAGACCATGCTCAGCAGCCTGTTCGGCACGAAGAGCGGCAAAGCGTGCGCGCCGGCCTTCGATATCAGGGCCGCGGCGCGTCAGAACCTGCCGCGCTCAAACCAGCTCAAAAACGCTGCCAAGGAGTTTCTTGACGGCATGTTCTCGAGCAAACAAACGCGCAAGGCGTATCGAAACGCGCTGATCCGGCGTGACTGGAAGGCGGCAACCGAGATACTGATCGGTCAGCAAAACTTCATCCGCGTCGTCAAACTCGCTCGCAGCCTTGGATATCGCGAGGTCACGGTCGGCGCCGGGGGCGATGTGGCCGTGCTCGGCGGCATCAATGGCGAGCTGGGGCTGGTGGTCAATACCGGTACCGGTCGCCTGCGGCCTTATGCCTCGGGAGGGCTGAGCAAGGGCGCCGCGGTGGGTGTCGATGGCAGTGTGGTCATCGGTTTCTGGAAGCTGCCCTATGAAACCGGCCATACGCAAGGCGTGGTTGGTTCGATCAGCGGCGTGGTCAGTGTCGGGGGCGGGGCCTGGTACACCTACTTCGACCCCGGCACCCGTGCCCAGGAGCGCTTGGCCGGCTTCACTTTCAGCGCCGGCGTCGGGCTGGGGGCGGAGTACGGCGAGTACAACGAAGTGGGCACCAAGGTGTGGGACCAGGTCGGCGTGACGGTACCGGTGCTGTAGGCTCGCTCTGGTGTCATCACACTGCGGCCGGGCGGGTAGTCCGGCCGTTTTCTATTGGGGGCGCCCGCCAATATGGGGTGTCGACCCCATTAACGCTGCACCCGTCGCGCTCGAGAATGAATCACCAGCCGACGCAAGGGCCACCCGCCCGAAGCGCACCGGCCATGGCTCTCATTCGAACGACTCAAGGAGCGCATCATGCCAAAGCAATCGACACCTCTTGCTCGACAGATCCATTCGGCCGCACTCGCAGTGATCGCGGCCGGCAGCCTGCTTGGCGCCAGTGCTGCGCATGCTGCCAAGGGCTATCCGGTGTGTCTCTATCTGTACGAAAAAGCTGGCGAGCAGAAGCTCGAAAGCGAGCGCTCCTGCGTCCGTTGGGGTGGCCACGGCATCAACGGCGTGGGCGGCGATGAGAAGAAGTTTCGTGACAAGGATCTGAAGAAAGATGTTCCGCACTTTGACCTGCCGGTGCAGTACATCGGGCTGAGCTCGGGCTGGGGGGCGACCGTATGGTACGAGAACGCCAGCGGCAAGTTGACCAAGACCCGACTCACCCAGGACGGCCCCGTCGATATCCGTCGCGGCAAGCTGCGCGGCGTGTGGGCATACGAACTCAATGACAAGGTAAAGGGCTATCCGGTGTGTATCTACACCAGCCGGCATGACATGCGGGCCAAGAAGGACGATCTGTGCCTGCGTTACGGCGAGTACAGCGACATCCGCCACACTGGCTGGGGCCGCGCTGGCAAAAAGGTGGACTTCGTGAAATTGCGTGAGGGCTATCGCCTGGAGCTCTACCCCGAGCCGAACTGGAAAGGTGGCCTGTTCTACCAGACGAAGAGCGGTCGTCTGCCCAAAGAGATCCGCAACAAGGTGCGCTCGATGCGTGTTGTGAAGATCCCCTGAGCCAGCGCTGGCGTGGTGCCGGCCTTGTCGGCATCCGTGCCTGGAGCAGGTATTCTCTGCGCCATGATTCTGCAGATTCTCCTCAGCGGCATTGCCACCGGCTGTATCTACGGTCTGGTGGCCTTGTCGTTTGTGCTGGTCTACAAGGCCACCGAGGCGGTGAGCTTCATGCAGGGCGAACTGCTGATGGTGGGCGCGTTTGCTGCCGTGGCGCTGGCGGCCGCGGCGGGTTGGCCGATGTGGCTGGCGGTGGGTGTGGCGGTGGTGGGCATGGCGCTGGCGGGTGCGTTGGTGGAGCGGCTGGCGCTGCGGCGGGCGATGGGCCAGCCGCACCTGACGGCAGTGCTACTGACCTTTGGCCTCGGACTGATGCTGCGCGGTGGCGTCACGACCGTGCCGGCCGCGACGCATGGCGTGCACCAGTTGGCCTTGCCGGGCTTGCTGGGGCAGGTGCAGCTCGGGTCGCTGACCGTCAGTTTCGCGCACCTGGGGGTGATCGCCGCCACCGTGTTGACGTGCGCCGCGCTGGCGGCTTTCTTTCGATTTTCGCGGGCCGGCCTGGCCTTGCGGGCGTGCTCCGAGAACCCGCGTGTTGCGGCGATGATGGGTGTGTCGGCGTCTGGCATGCATACCCTGGCCTGGGCGCTCGGCGCGGCGCTGGCGGCGCTGGCCGGCATCTTGATGGCACCGGTCACCTTTGTGCATCCGGGGATGGGGGTGGTGGCGCTCAAGGCCTTTCCGGCGGCGGTGATCGGCGGCATGCACAGCCTGCCCGGCGCGCTAGCGGGCGGGGTGTTCATTGGCGTGGCCGAGGCGCTGGCCGGGCGCTATCTGCCCGAAGGCGCCAACCATGTGACAGCGTATGTGTTGATGCTGGTGGCTTTGCTGTGCTTTCCGCGCGGGCTGTTTGCGGGGCGCGCGGCATGAAGCAGGCGCTGGCCTTGCTCACCCTCGCGGTGGCCACGGTGTGGGCACTCGGGCTCGACTACGGTCTTGGCCAGCTCGCCTTTGTGGCGACCTGGGCCATCGCCGGGCTGGGGCTGGTGATCATTCTCGGGCAGAGCGGTCAGATTTCGCTGGGGCATGGCGCGTTTCTGGCGGTGGGGGCGTATTTGCAGGCGGCGTGGGTGGCGCTGGGCGGGCCGCCTTTGTTGGGCCTGGCGGTGGCGATTGCCGGTGGCGCGCTGCTCGGTGCGCTGGCGAGTTTGCCGGGACGGCGCCTGGGCGGGCTGGCGTTTGGCATGAGCACGCTGGCGGTGGCGCTGATTGTGGAAGAGGCGCTGGTGCGTTTTGACGGCCTCACCGGCGGGGCCTCGGGCTTGAGCGTGCCGGCACTGACGTTGGCGGGCTGGGCGGTGGTCGATCCGCTGCCTCAGTTTGCGGTGAGTGCGACGGCGCTGGCGCTGGCCTTGCTCGTCTGCCGGCGGCTGTTGAACTCACGCCTCGGCCGGGCATGGCGGGCGGTGCGCGACGATGAGGGCGCGGCGGAGGCGAGCGGTATCGACACCGCGCACGCCAAGGGGCTGGCCTTTGCCGTGGGCGGTGCGTTGGGCGCGCTGGCCGGGGCGTTATACGCGCACTGGCTGGGTTACCTCAGCCCGGAGCAGTTTGGGCTGCAAGTCTCTTTTGAGCTGCTGATGCTGGTGTTTGTGGGCGGCGCGAGCCGCTTGATGGGCGCAGTCTGGGGTGCGGTGGTGATTGTCGCGCTGCCGCAGGTGATTGCGCTGTTGCGCGATGCCTTGCCGGCCGGGGTGGCGAACATGGCGGGGCTGGAGTTGGTGGCGTTCGGGCTGGTGTTGGTGGCGGTGGTGTTGTGGCGACCGGCGGGGCTGGTGCGTTAGGGCGGGAATGAGTTGTGCAGGCCGTGAGCTCGGGGTTGCGCTGGCTGGATGAGAGGTTTTTTGGAGGCGTGAGGTGGGTGTTGGGCTTCGCGTTACTCAACCCAAGCTACGCGGTCATGAGCCAAGCAAGGCGGGTTGAAACCCGCCCTACGGCGTGGGTCGTGATGCCTGAGTGCGGCTGACCGAGGCGCGATGCCCCGGCCAGCCGTTGTCTTTTTACTGCATGGCCATCGGGTTGAAGGGTTTGCCGTTGACGGTGAGTTGGCCGGCTTTGAAGGCGACGGTGGATTTGATCACGCCGCCGTCGCGGGTGATGAAGCCCTGGGCGCTCAGTTCTTGCAGCTTGCCTTCGAATTGGGCGGTGACCATGTGCAGGTCGTCGTCGGAGACGGTGCCGGTCTCGCTCATGGCGGCTATCTGGGCGCTGGCGCGGTCCTTGGCCATGCTCAGCAGCAGGCCTTCGGGCAGGGCGATGTTGGCGCCGGCGTCGAGCACGGCCATGATCAGGCCGGGGTTGGCCATAGCGTCAGGCGTGATGCCGGGGGCGCTTGCGCGCAGGTCGAGGTGGGCGTTGCCGTGCGGGGTGCTAAAGCTGAGTCGGTCGAGCGAGAAGCTGGGGTTGTGGCCGAGCAGTTCCATGGCCGGCCCGGCGAGCGGCGCCAGCGCCATTTGCGGGTCGGCGTCGGGGCCCATCATGGCCGGGTTTGAGTAGGCCTCGAGCATCACTCGGTAGAGCTTGGCGACGGTGCGCGCGTGCAGGTGCTCGAGCGACAGGTCGTAGTGGGCGGGGCCGTAGTTGGTGCCGCCGATGTCGACTGTCTCGGCGCCCATTTTGGCAACCATGTCGATGTAGTCGCCCTGCACCGGCATGTCGACGTCGTAGCTGATCTGCTTGAAGCTGACCTGGCCGGCGTCTTGCTCGGGGATGTTCATCTGCATGGCGTCGATGGTGATGCGCTGCTTGCCCGAGAAGAGCAGGGGCTCGTCCTCGAACATGCGTTGCTGTTCGCCGGTGAAGCGCATGCCGGTCATGACCATATGCGCGCCGGTCGGGTCTTTGACTTCCAGCTTGGGCGCTTCCCCGTTCATGGTGTAGCGGCTCATTCCGGGTGCGAAGTCGACCGTGGCGCGGATGCCTTCCCAAGCGATGTTTACCGGCTCGCCGGTTTCGGGATTGGCGAACTGCGACGTAAAGGCCGGGCTCAGCACCGTGGCGGTGCCACTGCCATCGAGTTTGAAGACGGTGTGGCTGGTGAGCGGCGTGTCGTTGCCAAACAGCTTGGCGGCTTCGGCCTGCGTGGCGGCGTCGAGCACCAGCTCGCTATCGACCACCGCCGCGGCCAGTGCGCCGCCGGCAAAGGGGCCGTGCTGGATGTGCGAGCGGAAGCTGATGCGCATCGGCTCGGTTGGCGGGGCGTCGGGGGTGGCCTGCTGTACGGCCTGCATCATCGCGCCGAACAGTTCGATGGTGACCGACTCGGTGGCGCTGAACACGCCGCGCTCATACGTGCGCTCGACAATCTTCATGTAGGGCAGGGTTTCGACCTGCTTGTACTGCGCGTTAAGCGTGGATTCGACTTGTGAGCCGAGGACCCAGGCGGCGGCCGGATAGGCCACGACAGGGGCGGCAAGCAGGGCGAGCCAGGTCTTCTTCATTGCGGGTAAGTCCTGTGATGGAGGTGTTTGAGCACGTCGGGCGTGCGGCAGCTGGCGAGTATAACGACATCATAAGCGGGCGGTGTGACGGGCTGTGCGCTTGAACGCAGCGACCGGTTTGGCGTGATAATGACCATTCACAAAACAACAAGACAGAGGGCAGCCATGCTGGGACGGATCTTGATGGCCATGGTGGCGGGCGTGCTGGCCAGTGGTGTGGCGCAGGCCGAACCGGGGGTGAGCGCGAGCACCATTCGGGTTGGCACGATTCAGGATCTGTCGGGCCCGATCGCCATGCTCGGCGCGCCGATTCGCGATGGTATGTTGCTGCGCTTTGAAGAGGCCAATGCCCGCGGCGGCGTGCACGGGCGCAAGCTTGAGCTGCATGCGGAAGACAGCGCTTATGACCCGAAACGTGCCGTGCTGGCAACCCGCAAACTGCTCACGCGCGACAAGGTGTTTGCCTTTGTGGGCAACCTTGGCACGCCGGTGGTGATGGCATCGATGCCGCTGGCGCTCGATGCCGGGCGGCCGCATCTGTTTCCGTTCTCGCCGCATCAGGCTACGTATTCACCGCTGCATCCGCTCAAGTTTCAGCTCTTTGCGCCCTATCAGGACTACATGAGCGCGGCGGTGCGCGAGATGCTCACGCGCGGCGGTTACCAACGGGTTGGTCTGTTGTTTCAGGATGACGACTACGGCCATGAGGTGAAGAAAGGCGTCGAGGCCGGTCTGGCGCAGCGCGGGCTGACGCTGGTTGAGGCGGTGGGCTACAAACGCGGTGCGACCGACTTTGCCAGCCAGATCGCCCGCCTGCGCGCGGCCAACTGCGACCTGGTGGTGCTGGCCACCGTGGTGCGCGAGACCGTGGCCTCGGTGGCCGAGGCGCGCAAGACCGGCTGGGCCGTCGACATGCTGGTCACCGCCTCGGGTTACTCGGCGCAAACCCACGAGTTAGGCGGTGCGGCTGTCGAAGGCCTGTACGGCGTGAGTGTGATGCCGTTGCCCTACGCCGACGGCGCCAACAGCGCACTGGCTGACTGGATCGGGCGCTACAAACAGCGCTTTGGCGCGGCGCCGAACATCTGGAGTGCCATGGGCTACAACGTGGCCGATGTGTTCATTCAGGGGCTGGAAGCGGCCGGGCCTGATCTCACCGCACCGCGTTTTGTGGCGGCCATGGAGACGGTGCACACCACGCGCGATTTCTTTGGCAGTCCGGAATACCGATTCTCGAAAACCGATCACCTCGGCAACCGCGTCGGGCGCCTGGCGCGCATCGAGAGCGGGCGCTGGGCCTTGATCAGCGACTACCTGCAGTGAGCGTACAGCCATGACACAAGCCCTCACCGTCACAGTTGCGCTGACCGGTGCCTCTGGCATGTCCTACGGCTTGCGCCTGATCGAATGTCTGCTCGGCGGCGGTCACACGGTCTGGCTGCTGTACAGCCAGGTCGCGCAGATCGTGGCGCAGCAGGAGATGGACTGGCACCTGCCCTCGCGCGCGGCCGAAGTCGAAACCGAGCTGTCGGCGCGTTTTGGGGCGGCCCCGGGCCAGCTGCGTGTGTTTGGTCGCGAGGCCTGGTTTGCGCCACCGGCCTCGGGCTCCAACCCGCCGGATGCGATGGTGGTCTGCCCCTGCACCATGGGGCGGCTCGCCTCAATCGCCAACGGCATGAGCCAGGATTTGATCGAGCGTGCAGCCGATGTGGTGATCAAAGAGGGCCGAAAGCTGGTGCTGGTGCCTCGGGAAACCCCGTTTTCGGCGATCCATCTCGAGAACATGCTCAAGCTTTCGCGGCTCGGAGTGTGCATCCTTCCGGCGAATCCGGGCTTCTATACGCGCCCCACGTCGGTGCAGGACGTGATTGATTTTGTTGTTGCACGCATCCTTGATCAGCTCGGTATTGCGCATGCACTGATGCCGCGCTGGGGTGAAACCGATTGAATTTTCTGCACTTTTGTGTGGTGCCGCATTTTAAATAGTGCCCGCCCGCATTGATTGGCATCAATTCTGCTTCTATAAAACTGCTGCGATGCAGCGAGGACTGCGGACTATTTATTCGGCATTGCTGCAGCCCAGCAATCTGATCGGTGACGACGCTGAGTGTCAGTGTTTATAAGGGTTTCCCGCAGTGTTACCACGTTGTATTGCTGCCGAACAGTTGTTTAAATAGGGGTATGTCCGGTTACGAGCCGGCATGACAGTGGACCGACCAGGCCTATCCGAAAGCCTGGCTCCCACGCTAACCAGATTAAGAACTGGAGGAGATGTTGATGAACTTCAAGCGGATTTCCGTGGTGACTGCTGCCGCGACGGCCGGTCTGATGATTGCTGGCACCGTACAGGCGGGTGCAACTTTTGATGCTGTGAAAAAGAAGGGATATGTGCAATGTGGCGTCAGTACCGGTTTGCCGGGCTTCTCCGCCACCGACGACAAGGGCAACTGGAAAGGCATCGACGTGGATGCTTGCCGTGCCGTTGCCGCCGCAATGTTTGGTGATGCGAACAAGGTGAAGTACACCCCGCTCAACGCCAAGGAGCGCTTCACCGCGCTGCAGTCGGGCGAGATCGACATGCTGCCGCGCAACACCACCTGGACCTTCACCCGTGACACCAGCCTGGGGCTAAACTTTGCCGGTGTGAACTACTACGACGGTCAGGGCTTCATGGTGTCCAAGAAGCTGGGTGTGAAGAGCGCCAAGGAGTTGTCCGGTGCGTCCGTGTGTATCCAGGCCGGCACCACCACGGAGCTGAACCTGGCGGACTACTTCCGTGCCAACAAGATGGAATACAAGGCCATCACCTACGATAGCTCGGACGAAACCGTCAAGGCCTTCGAAGCTGGCCGTTGCGACATGCTGACCTCCGACCAGTCGCAGCTGTATGCGCTGCGGATCAAGCTGACGGACCCGAACAGCGCCATGGTGTTGCCGGAAGTGATATCGAAAGAGCCGCTGGGCCCGGTCGTGCGCCAGGGTGACGACGAGTGGTTCAACCTCGTGCGCTGGTCGCTGTTCGCCCAGATCAACGCCGAAGAAGCCGGTGTGACCATGAAGAACGTCGACGAGATGATGAAGAGCGCCGACCCCAACATTCGTCGTTTGCTTGGTGTTGAGGGTGTGAAGGGTGAGTTCCTCGGTGTCGATGACAAGTGGGCCTACAACATCGTCAAGCAAGTGGGTAATTACGGCGAGATGTTTGAGCGCAACGTCGGTCAAGGCAGCGCGCTGAAGATCGCGCGTGGTCAGAACGCATTGTGGAACAAGGGCGGCATCCAGTACGCACCGCCGATTCGCTAAGGCGGCCAGCGGCCCGGCGCTTCCAACAGTGGCGCCGGGCCGCCCTCTTTCTCAAACCGTCTGAGGCATACCATGGCTGATGCAAGCCCCGAGCGGGAGACTCCCGCCAAGCCACGGCTTCTGTCCGATCCCAAGTTCAGAGCACTGGTTTTCCAGATAATCGCCAGCATTACCGTCGCGGCGTTTGTTTTTTTCATCGTGCGCAACACCCTTCATAACATGGAGTCGCGCGGTATTTCGACCGGTTTCGGCTTTCTCGACCGTGTCTCCGGTTTCGGCATTCTTCAGTCGCTGATCGAGTACAACGAAACCTCGACCTACGGCCGCACCTTCGTGGTTGGCCTGCTCAACACCATTCTGGTGTCGGTGCTAGGCGTCTTCTTCGCTACCATCATCGGTTTCATCATGGGCGTGCTCCGCCTGTCGTCGAACTGGCTGATCAGCAAGCTGGCGGCGGCCTATATCGAAATTTTCCGCAACATTCCGTTGCTGCTGCAGATTTTCTTCTGGTACTACGCCATCGGCTTCAATCTGCCGGGACCGCGACAGGCGATGTCGGTCGGCGACTCGCTGTTCCTCAGCAACCGCGGTCTCTATCTGCCGGCGCCGGTGTTCGAGTCGGGTTTCATGGCGACCGGCCTGGCGATTGTTGGGTCGATTGTGGCCGTGATCTTTCTGGCGCGCTGGGCGCGCAAGCGATTTGAGGCCACCGGGCAGCTGTTTCATACCGTGTATGCCTCGCTGGCGATTCTGATTGGTGTGCCTGCGCTGGTGTACTTCCTGTCCGGTTCGCCGATGCACCTCGACTACCCGTCACTGCAAGGCTTCAACTTCCAGGGGGGGGTGGTCGTCATTCCCGAGTTGTTTGCACTGGTGCTGGCCTTGTCGATCTACACCGCGGCGTTTATTGCCGAAACGGTGCGAAGCGGTATCCAGGCGGTGTCGCACGGGCAGACCGAAGCGGCGAGTGCGTTGGGGCTGCGTCCGAGCTGGACCTTGCGCCTGGTGGTAATACCGCAGGCCATGCGGGTGATCATTCCGCCACTGACCAGCCAGTACCTGAACCTCACCAAGAACTCGTCACTGGCGGCCGCTATCGGCTACCCCGACCTGGTCGCGGTGTTTGCCGGGACCACGCTGAATCAGACCGGTCAGGCGGTTGAAATCATTGCCATCACGATGAGCGTGTATCTGTTGCTCAGCCTGATCATTTCGATCTTCATGAACTGGTACAACGCCAAGATGGCGTTGAGGGAGCGTTGATCATGAGCCATGACTTTGCTCCACTGCCCGATCTGCCGCCCCCGGGAACGACCGTCGGCGCCGTTGGTTGGCTACGACGCAACCTGTTCTCGAACGTTGCCAACTCGATCCTCACGCTGTTCGCCATCTATCTGCTGGCGACGCTGCTGCCGCCCTTGTTCAGCTGGTTGTTCTTCAAGGCGGACTGGATCGGTGACAGCCGTGAAGCGTGCACCTCGGGCGGCGCGTGCTGGGTGTTCATTCGCGCGCGTTTCTCCACCTTCATGTACGGGTTTTTCCCAGAGAATGAGACCTGGCGGATCAACCTGATCTACATCGCGCTGATCGCATGCATGGTGCCGCTGTTCATCGACAGTTTCCGGCACAAGGTGAAGCTGGGCGTTTTCGTCATCTTCGTCTTCCCGATCTTTGGGTTCATCCTGTTGTTTGGCGGCGTGTTTGGCCTTGAACAAACCGAGACTTCGCAATGGGGCGGCCTCACGCTGACCCTGCTGCTGGCGTCGGTAGGCTGCGTGGCCGCCTTGCCGCTGGGCATCCTGCTGGCACTTGGGCGTCAGGCGACGAACATGCCGGCGGTCAAGTCGATGTGCGTGCTCTTCATCGAGTTCTGGCGCGGTGTGCCGCTCATTACCGTGCTGTTCATGTCCTCGGTGATGCTGCCGCTGTTTCTGCCCGAAGGGGTCAGTTTCGACAAGCTCTTGCGGGCGCTGATCGGCATCACCCTGTTCCAGTCGGCCTACATCGCTGAAGTGGTGCGCGGTGGATTGCAGGCGATTCCCAAGGGGCAGTACGAAGCCGCCGATGCGCTGGGTCTGAGCTATTGGAAGAAGATGGGCCTGATCGTGTTGCCGCAGGCGATGAAGATCGTGATCCCCGGCATCGTCAATACCTTCATCGCCCTGTTCAAGGACACCACGCTGGTCATCATCGTCGGCCTGCTGGACATCCTCGGCATGGTGCAGAACGCCCTGAACGACCCGAACTGGCTGGGCTATTCCACCGAGGGCTATGTATTTACCGCCTTCGTGTTCTGGATCTTCTGCTTCAGCATGTCGCGCTACAGCCAGTCGCTGGAACGCAAACTGCATACCGGACACAAGCGCTGACCCACAAGGTCGCGCCCGTTATCGAATAAACACTGGAGATGGCCATGACAGCTGCCGTTCCGAATACCGCCGCAGAAAACGAAGTGATGATCGAGCTTCGCGGCGTGAACAAGTGGTATGACAAATTCCATGTCTTGAAAGACATCAACCTGCAAGTGGCCAAGGGCGAGCGCATCGTGGTGTGCGGCCCCTCGGGCTCGGTGCCGTCGACCATGATCCGCTGCATCAACCGCCTGGAAGAACACCAGAAGGGGCAGATCATTGTCGACGGCACCGAGCTGACCTCCGACCTGCGCCAGATCGAACAGATCCGCAAGGAAGTCGGCATGGTGTTCCAGCATTTCAACCTGTTTCCCCACCTCACGGTGCTGGAGAACCTGGCGCTGGCACCGATGTGGGTGCGCAAGATGCCGCGCAAGGAAGCCGAAGCCATCGGCATGCAATACCTTGAGCGGGTGAAGATCCCCGATCAGGCCAAGAAGTATCCTGGCCAGCTCTCCGGCGGCCAGCAGCAGCGCGTGGCGATTGCCCGCAGCCTGTGCATGAACCCGCGCATCATGCTGTTTGATGAGCCGACCTCCGCCCTCGATCCCGAGATGATCAAGGAGGTGCTGGACGTCATGATCGAGCTGGCCGAATCCGGCATGACCATGATGTGCGTGACGCACGAAATGGGCTTCGCCAAGACGGTGGCCGACAAGGTCATCTTCATGGACCGCGGCCAGATCGTCGAAAGCAATCCGCCCGAGGAGTTCTTCAACAACCCGCAAAACGAGCGTACGCAGCTCTTCCTCAGCCAGATCATCGGCCACTGAGCGTGCCCGGCGCGGCGGCGCCGGTCTTGCTAGAATGCCTTCATCCGCTGGCGGGCGCCCGGGTCATACCGTGGCGCCCGCTGTCATTTAAAGCCCGGCAGCTGTCGGCCCCGATACGACCGACCCGTCTTCATGAGCCAAACCACGACACTCCCGCTGTTCCCCTTGCAGGCCGTGCTGTTTCCCGGCGGGCATCTGCCGCTGCGTATTTTCGAGCCGCGCTACATGGACATGATCGCCGAGTGCCTGCGCGTGAAATCGACTTTCGGCATCTGCCTGATCGCAGCCGGCGGCGAAACCGGCGAGGCCGCCGTGCCGCACGCGCTCGGCACCGAAGCCCGGGTGGTGTCGGCCGACGCCGACACGGTCAATGAGGTGAACATCATGGTCGCCGGCGAGCGCCGCTTCCGCATTGCCGACCACAGCGTCGATGGCATGCAGCTGCTCACCGGCGAGGTGATGTGGCTGCCGCCCTTGCCGGTCACGCCGCTGCCTGAGGCGCAGGCCAATCTGGTGCCCCTGCTCGAGCGCATCGTCAAGGATCTGGGCGAGCGCGTGCCGCAGCCGCACCTGTTTGAAGACGCCGAGTGGGTCGGCGCGCGCTACGCCGAAGTGCTGCCGATTTCGCTGCTGGCGCGGCAGAAACTGCTCGAACTCGACGACGTGGTCAGCCGGCTGGAGATCATCCAGCAGTACCTCAACCAGCGAAATCTGCTGGTCTGATCAGCGCGATAGCAGGCTGCGTACCGGCGCAGGCAGGGCCGCGTCGGCAATGCCCGATAGCGGCAACCACTGCTGCGTGCCGGAAAGCCGCGGCGCGGCCTCGGCGGCGAGCGCGATATGCTCGGGGGTGATGTCCAGCACAAAATGCGTGAAGGTATGGCGCAAGACTTCGCCCGTGCTGATCGACTGTGCCGGGGTATCGAACTGCGCGGCCAGCCAGTCGGCCGTAGCCGCATCGCCGATCTCCGGCAGAACCAGCAAACCGCCCCAGATACCCTTGGGCGGGCGTCGCTCCAGCAACACCTCATCGCCACGCCGAATGATCGCCAGGCGAGCTTGACGCAAGGGCGGGCGCTTGCGTGGGCGAGGCATGGGCAGCGACGCGATCCGGTCATCGACGCGGGCGACGCAATCTTCGGCCAGGGGGCAGGCGGCGCACTTTGGCGTGCCGCGGGTGCACACCGTTGCACCCAGATCCATCTGCGCCTGAATGTAGTCACCGATCTGCGCGTTTGGCAGCAGCGCGTCGGCCAGTGTCCACAGCTGCTTCTCGACCGGCGCGCTGCCCGGGTAGCCCTCAACACCAAAGGCCCGGCACAGCACGCGCTTGACGTTGCCGTCGAGAATCGCCCCCCGTTCGCCGTACGCAAACGCCGCGATGGCCGCGGCCGTCGAGCGGCCGATACCTGGCAGCGTCGCGATCTGCTCGGCGGTGGGCGGAAACACGCCGCCATGTTCGCTGACGACCCGCTGCGCGCAGGCGTGCAGATTGCGCGCCCGGGCGTAGTAACCCAGTCCGCTCCACAAGCCCATCACCGCGTCGACCGGTGCGTCGGCAAGTGTGGCGATGTCGGGAAACGCCGCCAGAAAGCGCGCGTAGTAGGGGGTGACGGTGTCCACCTGCGTCTGCTGCAGCATGATCTCCGACAGCCAGATGCGGTAGGCGTCGTGGGTGTTCTGCCAGGGTAGATCGTGGCGGCCACACTGGCGATGCCAGGCCAGCAGACGAGGGGCGAAGGTGGTGATGGGGTCGGTCATATGGGCGTGAAGGTCGACGGCGGCGAACAGGCGGGCGATAATCGGCCGCTTATACTAAAAACAGCCGGCAATTGCCGGATTCCCCGACTTCTGGTGAGCTGAATGAGTCAATCCAACAACGCGCCGGACGACCGCGCCCTGCGTGATTCTCTGGGCATGTTTGCGACCGGCATCACGGTGGTGACGGCGCGCGCCCCCGATGGTACGCCGATCGGCCTGACCGTCAATTCCTTCAATTCGGTGTCACTCGACCCCGCGCTGATCGTCTGGTCGCTGGCCCGTCATCTGCCGAGTGCCGACCTCTTCATCGACAGTGAGTACTACGCCATCAACGTCTTGGCGCACGACCAGCAAGATCTGTCGCAGCGCTTTGCTACCCGCGATATCGACAAATTCGCCGGCCTCAATTGCCGCGATGGCCTCGGTGGTGCGCCGTTGCTCGACGGTTGCAGCGCCTGGTTCGAGTGCCGCAACACCACCCGCCACGAAGGCGGCGACCATGTGCTCTTTTTGAGCGAAGTGGTCCGTCACGACCGCAACCCGCACGAGCCGCTCATCTATTTCGGTGGTCAGTACCGCCGCCTCGCGCCCTGAGCGTTTGTGGCCATGTGCATCGATGGCGCCGTCCGGTGCGCCGGTGGCCATGCGGCGGTTTCGCGCTTGGATAAACCGCGCGCGTCTACCAAGATGAAGTACGGCATGAATGCCGCTTCTTTGGAGCGCCACGCGATGACAGCCCCCCCTTTGATCATGACCCCCGACGACCGGCGCAGCGCCTTGAGTGTGGTCGGCACGCAGGTGTCCGTGCTCTCGGCCGAGCGCGCCGACCTCAAGATCACGCTGCAAAACGGCGAGGAAGGCGCGGGCCCCCCGCCGCATGATCACGACTGGGACGAAGCCTTTTACGTCACCCGCGGTCAGGTCAACTTCGCTTTTGGTGGCGCTACCACCGTGTGTACGGCCGGCACGCTCGTCCATGTGCCTGCGGGTGTGGTGCACGCGTTCAGCTACGGGCCGGGTGGCGGCGAGATGCTGGAAGTGACCGGCCCGCGCAGTCGGGCGGTGACCATGTTTGCCGCACTCGACCAGTTGGCGTCGGCGGGTGAGCCCGCGCCCGAGCAGCTCATCGCCGTGACCGCCGCACACGGCGTCACCTTGCGCCTGTGAACACGGACTAATCGCGCCGTCTGGCCTCGCCCGGCCCGTAACCCATGATGCGCTTGAAGGCGCGGGCAAAGGCAGCTTCGGACCGATAGCCACAGCGCTCGGCCACTTCCGGCACGCAGATGCGTTCTTCGTTGAGCAAGTGGCGTGCATGCAGCATGCGCCACTCGGTCAGCAGGTCGATCGGCCCGCGGCCAAGCGTTTCGCGAAAACGCTGGGCAAAGCCCGAGCGCGACAAATGCGCTTTTTCGGCCAGCTCGGCCACCGTCCACGGGTGTTCCGGCTCGGCCAGCATGGCATCCAGCGCGGGGTGCAAGCGCGGATGCGTGAGCGCGGCCGACAGCCCGGTGGCAGGCGTGGGGTGGCGGGTCATGCCCTCGCGCAGCACAAACAGCAGCAGGGTTTCGGCCAGCCGGATCAGCAAGGGGTCGGCATTCGGCGTGTCGCGAGCCGCCTCCTGAAACAGCAGTTGCGTCAGGCTTGCCAGCGGCTCTTCATCGGTCTGAACGATCAGCGCATTCGGCAGCGTCCCGCGCAGCAATCGGCAGGTGGCCGGGTCGACGTCCAGATAACCACAGATCAGCGCCGTCCCGGTCGGTCGTTCGGTCAATGCTGCCAGATCGCTCGCCTCGGAGTGACCGAAGCGAGGTGTGATGTCCGCGCGCTGCGCCAGCACATGCACGCTGTCCCACGGCAGGATCAGGATATCGCCAGCGCCGAGCGCGCGTGGCGCTGCGTCCGGCAGGTGCAACCAGGTGCAGCCATGGCCGACGATATGGAAAGTCATCCGGCCCTGGCCGGACGTGTCGATATGCCACTGGTTGCACACCTGACCGCGAAAAGACACTTCGACCCGGGGCGCAAGCCGCCGGAGCAAGGCGTCGATCGGGGTGTCGGGGCGTTCGGGTTGAAGGCAATCCATGGTGGGTCTCCTGGGCGACCCGCGATTGGCATCGCGTTGTCATCGCAGAAGACCCGACCAGGGGCGGAGGACTTACATTGAGCGTGTGACTTTCTTCTTCCGGCGAATCCAGCCAGCCATGCCGAGGCCACCCGCCAGCAGCGCCAGCGTGCCCGGTTCCGGCACCTCGGAGATGGTGATACGCGCCACCTGATAGCCGTTGGCGGTGAAGTCGGCATTGGGGAAGGCCGTCAGGATCGGGCCACCCGCGTTGAAGCCGCCGTGCAGCGCTACCACGCCGCCTTGGGGCGTACCGGTGTCCGCCACTGTTTGACCGAGCACCGGCGTGTCGGCGGCCGCTTCGGTATTGACCTCGGTGCCGGCATCCCAGATTTGCGAGCCGAGAATCACGATGCTCTGGCCGTTCACATTGCCGCCGTCGCGCACTTTATAGGCGGTCGGGTTGCCGTTGCCAAAGAAGGCGTCGTTGCTCGGCAGGATCATCGCGGCAAAGCTCAGATACAGATCGGTCGAGCCGGTGCCCAGATCCAGCACGATCTCGCCACTGCCGCCGGGGCCGAAGATCGGTGGTGAGCCCGGGCCAATGCCGGGACCAAACACCACGCCCTGCATGCCGCTGGAAAACAGGGTGCTGAGCGGGCCGGGGTTGCCGTCTTCGGCCAGACGTTCAAGGGCCGCGCTGGCCGGCGCACCGGCGTCGAACAAATCAAAACTGCCGTCGTGCACGCCAACCCACAGCGGCGTAAACAGCGTGCCATTGGTCGGGGCCAGGTTTTCGACCTTGATCTTGATGAGCGCGGCCTGAGCCGCCGGCGCGGCGAGCAATGCCGCGCTGCTGACGACCAGCAGGGCGGTGAAGCGAAACGGATGGCGCATGTCGGAGTCTCCTTCATGGATGAACGGGCCGGCAGACGAGTGCGTGCCGGTGGACACCCTGACTCTAGTTTTGCGCCGCCACCGACACCATGCGCCAGCGTCCACGGTTTATGACGGAAGCTCTGCTGGCGGCGGCATGACCACAGCACGCCGTATTTACCCACGCTACCTGTTGGCAGCTAGAATAATGCCCTTGGAATGTAATGTTGGTGGTGGCTTATGGGCGGCGTGTTGGTCTGGATCGCGGGCGGGCTGCTTTTCATTTTCTTTTTTGCGCTCGGCCAGGGGCTCAACGCGCCGTCCGCCGATGTTGCCGCCGCATCCCTTGCGGTGATGGGGTTGTCGGCTGTCGGCTTTGTGAAGGTGTATCGCAGCAGTGCGCGCCGTTGTCGTGCGCATGACGCAGAACAGGCGCGCATCCATGCACGACAGCTCGAGTCCTTGCTCAAGCGGGTCGATGATCCGAGCTTCGAGCATCGGCTCGGGAGCATGTCATTTGTTTTTCAAGGCGTCGGGGCGGTGGCGTTCTGCGGCCTGATCGGCATGGCGCTTGTGAATGACGTGCAGGGGACCTATTTTTTGATGGGTGTTGGCTGGGTGAGTATTGCAGCGGCGGTGTTTATGGGCCTTGTGGTTTTGCCGGTAATTGGCCGCGATGCGCTTGTAATGAACACCGAAGGATTTGTAACGCCGCACACCGTCAGGGTGCCGTGGCATCTGGTTTCCGATGTGACTTTACTGGAGTGCACGGCGAAGGGCTACAGGGTGGGGTATTCCTTGAACATTTCGCTCGGCGAGGCACCCCGAACCGTCTTTCGGCCGTGGTCAATCTACCGCTACTCACCGGCGAAACGAGTGATTGTCCCGCTTCTGTTTGGGCGGTCGGCAGCGCACCGTGACATCGACTTTCCCCTGTTCTGCGCCTTCTGCGCGCGCGCCCAGCCCGGAAACCAGAATTTTCTGATTCACTTGCCCGAGGCATACCGAAAGAAGCTGCTGGCGAGACTGGATTCGGACCCGTGGCTGAGGCTGCTCAATGGCTGAGGAGGCGCTGCCGTGGTGTAACGGAGGTGCGTGGAGCGGGTGAAGGGAATCGAACCCTCGTATGCAGCTTGGGAAGCTGCCGTTCTACCATTGAACTACACCCGCACGCTTGGGATGGCCGCGAACGCGACAGCGCGGATTGTAGCCTTGCCACTGTCGCTTTGGCAATTTGCCCGCGCCGGCCGGGGCGGGGGTGCGTGCTACAATTTCGGCTTCTTTTCGCCTCGCCAAGCCCCGTCATTGCCATGATTTCAGTGCATATCAATGGTCAGCCCGAAACGCTGAACACGCCCCTGTCCGTCGCCGACTTGCTGCAGAGCAAAGGGCTGGCAGGCAAGCGGCTGGCGGTCGAGCGCAATGGCCAGATCGTGCCGCGTGGGGCGCATGCCGACACGGCGCTGGCCGATGGCGATACGCTGGAGATCGTCGTCGCTGTTGGCGGCGGCTGATTGTCTGGCCTCCTTTCCTGATTCTCATTCGGTAGCCCTCCCATGAACGACGCTCTCGTCATCGCCGGCAAGACCTACGCCTCCCGCCTGCTGGTGGGCACCGGCAAGTACAAGGATTTCGCAGAAACCCGCGCGGCGATTGATGCCAGCGGTGCGGCCATCGTGACGGTCGCGATTCGTCGCACCAACATCGGCCAGAACGCCGACGAGCCCAATCTGCTCGATTTCCTGCCGCCCGACCGTTTCACCCTGCTGCCCAATACCGCAGGCTGCTACTCCGCCGACGACGCGGTGCGCACGCTGCGTCTGGCGCGCGAACTGCTTGATGGCCACACGCTGGTCAAGCTCGAGGTGCTGGGTGATCCGGACACGCTGTTCCCGAACATGCCCGAAACACTCAAGGCCGCCGAGACGCTGGTCAAAGATGGCTTCGACGTGATGGTGTACTGCTCGGATGACCCGATCCAGGCCAAGATGCTCGAAGACATCGGCTGTGTTGCGGTGATGCCGCTGGCCAGTTTGATCGGCTCCGGCATGGGTATTCTCAACCCCTGGAATCTGCGCCTCATCATCGAGCAGAGCCGCGTGCCGGTGCTGGTCGATGCAGGCGTGGGCACCGCCTCGGACGCGGCGATTGCCATGGAACTGGGCTGCGACGGTGTGCTCATGAACACCGCCATCGCCAAGGCGCAAAACCCGATCCTGATGGCCAGCGCCATGAAGAAAGGCGTCGAGGCCGGTCGTGACGCCTTCCTGGCCGGGCGCATGCCCCGCAAGACCTATGCTGCCAGCCCCAGCTCGCCCACCGGCGGCCTGATCGGCGGCTGATTCCGCCCCCCCGCCCGGCGCCATCGCGCCGGGCACGCTGACGCTCATAATGACCGACACCCACGACACACCGGACACCCCCGAGGCCGATGGCCGCATGTCGCATCGCGCGATTCGCAGCTTTGTGCTGCGCCAGGGCCGCATGTCCGACGCGCAGACCCGTTTCCTTGAAGCCAAGATGCCCGAGGTTGGTATTGCCTACCGCAATGGCCGCATCGATCTGGCCGAGGTGTTTGGCCGGCAGGCCAGGCACGTGGTAGAGATCGGCTTCGGCATGGGCGATGCAACCGCCAAGATTGCACAGGCGCTGCCCGACACCGACTTTGTCGGCATCGAGGTGCACGGGCCCGGCGTGGGCAATCTGTGCAAGCTGATCGATACCGACACCATCCCCAACCTGCGCATCATCCAGCATGACGCGGTCGAAGTGCTGCAGGCCATGATTGCGCCGGACAGCCTCGACGGCGTGCATGTGTTCTTCCCCGACCCGTGGCCCAAAAAGCGTCATCACAAGCGTCGTCTGATTCAGCCCGGGTTTGTCGCGCTGCTGGCCAGTCGGCTCAAGCCCGGCGGCTATATTCACTGCGCCACGGACTGGGAAGAGTATGCTGTTCAGATGCTCGAAGTGCTGTCGGCCGAGCCCTCGCTGGCCAACACTGCCGATGACTACGCACCGCGGCCCGACTATCGGCCACTGACCAAATTCGAACAACGCGGCCTGCGTCTGGGCCATGGCGTATGGGATCTCGTCTTCCGACGTCGATAACACTGACCGACCCCGAGGATAGGCATCTATGTGGCGTTTTCTGACTGCACCGTTTCGCGGCCTCTGGCGTCTGATTGACGGCCTGCGCAGGGTTTTGGCCAATCTGCTGTTACTCCTGCTGGTCACGGCCATTGCGTTGGGCTGGTGGCTGAGCCGGGGGCCAGACGTCGTCGACGGCGCGGTGCTCTTTCTTGCGCCCGAAGGCCGGCTGGTCGAAGCGGCCACGCCGCCCGCGCCGATGGATCTGCTGCAAGGCGGGCGCGGTGTCGGTGAGGTGGTGCTCGACGATGTGCTGACGGCCATCCGCCGCGCCTCGACCGATTCGCGCATTCGTGCGCTGGTGATCGAAACCGACCGTCTTGGTCCGGCCCCGATCACCAAGCTGGCCGCCATCCGCGATGAGATTGCTGCCTTCAAGGCCAGTGGCAAGCCGGTCATCGCCCGCGCCCGCCGCTATAACCAGGCGCAGTACTACCTGGCCACGGCTGCCGACCGCATCGTGCTCGCGCCGGACGGCTACGTGCTGATGCAGGGCCTGGCGCGCTATGGCACTTATTACAAGCGCGCGCTCGACCAGCTTGGGGTGAAAGTGCAGGTGTTCCGCGCCGGCAAATACAAGTCCTTCGTCGAGCCCTATACCCGTAGCGACATGTCGCCCGAAGACCGGGCCGTGACTCGCGAGCTGCTCGACGCGGTGTGGGGCCAGTTGCGTGCCGATGTCGCCGCCGCGCGCAAGATCGCGCCGACGGTGGTGGACGACTATGTGATCGGCTATCGTGACCTGCTCGCGGCCGCCGGTGGCGACACCGCGCAGATGGCGAAGACCCAGGGCCTGGTTGATGACTTGATGGACGACAACGCCTGGGCGCGTTTCAAGCAGACTGAATTCGGTGTCGACCCGGCGTTGGCCACAGCGACGCCCTTGCGGGTCGACGTCGACGGTTATCTCGCGGCCACCGAAGGCTGGACGCCGAGCGACGGCGAGGCCATCGCGGTGTTTACAGCACAGGGCGCGATTGTCGATGGCGACGGTCCGCCGGGAACGGTCGGTGGTGACCCCACCGTGGCCATACTCCAGGCACTGCGCGACGACCCGCGCGTGCGCGCTGTCGTGGTACGCATCGACAGCCCTGGCGGCAGCGCCTTCGCCTCCGAGCAGATACGTCTCGCCTTGCAGTCGCTGCGCGATGCCGGCAAGCCGGTGGTGGCGTCAATGAGTTCGGTCGCCGCGTCGGGCGGCTACTGGATCGCGACCGGGGCCGATGAAATCTGGGCTGCGCCGATGACGCTGACCGGCTCGATTGGCGTGTTTGGCTTGTTTCCCGATGTGTCGGAACCGCTGCAACGCCTCGGGCTGGATGTGGATGGCGTGGCCACCGCGCCGCTGGCCGGTGCGCTCGACCCGCGTCGGCCGCTGTCGGAAGACGCCAGTGCCGCGCTGCAGATGGGTGTCGATCACACTTACGACCGCTTTTTGCAACGCGTGGCCGAAGCCCGCAACATTAGCGTCGATGCTGCCGATGCGGTGGCGCAGGGCCGGGTGTGGACGGGGCAGGAGGCCAAGGCGCGCGGGCTGGTGGACCAGCTCGGCGGGTTGGATCAGGCAGTGGCCGCCGCGGCGCGCCTCGCAGGGGTGAGCAGCTATCACCGCGTCGAGGCCAGCATGCCGCTGCCACTGCGTCTTCAACTGCTGCAACAACTGGTGCCCGAGCTGTCTCGGGCCTCGCCCGGGGTGGGGGCTCAGTGGCTCTCGCAGCTTCGTCGTGATGCGCTGGAGATGCTGAGCTGGAATGACCCCGATCACCTCTATACGCATTGCCAGTGCGCGCCGCTCGCGCCATGAAGCGTTTTGTTGCAGTTTGCCGGGCGGTCAGGGGGTACCCTGAACGTCGATATGACAACAAAGGGGTTGGGGTAATGGCAGGAAAGTGGTTGGCGGTCGTGTGTGTGCCTGTGTGGCTGGCGGCGTGTAGTTCTGCGCCGCTGGTGTCGGTGGTGGAAGCCCCGCCGCCCGACCCGGTGACCGGTGAGCCGGGGCAGATGGAGTTTGTGTTAAGCAGTGGCCGTTATCACTGCGACGCGGGCGAGATTGTCGATGTCTTCCGCAGCAACGAGGATCGCAACCGTATCAACGTCGGTTGGCATGGCGATCTGGTGTCGCTTGCGCGCAATCCGTCTGCGTCCGGCCTGCCGCGCTACGAGAGTGCAAGCAGCGATCTGGTGTGGATCGATCTGCCGTGGAAGAGCGTGCTGCTTGACGACCGCAAGGGCAAGCCACTGGCGAGTGACTGCAAGCCGGTCTGATCCGGCGTGGCGGTACACAGAAACGGCCCGCACCTGCGGGCCGTTTTGCATTGACGTGCGGGGTGGGGGCGCTTCAGTCGAGAAACACTTCGAGCAGGTCGTTGAGAAAGCGTTGGCCTTGCAGTGTCGGGCGCAGCCTGTCGCCGTCTGCCTCGAGCAAGCCGCGGTCACGCGCGGCGATCAGTTTGGCCTCGATCACGTCGAGCGCGATGCCGGTGCGCGCTTCCATCAGGTCGGCGGGGATGCCGTCGATCAGGCGCAGGCCGTTCATCATGAATTCAAAGGGCAGGTCGGCGACGCTGATACCTTGCTCGGTCTGCACGAAGTCCCCCTGGCCGTGGGCGGCGAGGTAGGCACCGGGGTGTTTGTGGCGCATCTGGCGCACGATGCCGGTGTGGCTGGAGAGCTTGCTGTGCGCGCCGGCGCCGATGCCGAGGTAGTCGCCGAAGGTCCAGTAGTTGAGGTTGTGGCGGCAGCGCTTGCCCGGCTGCGCGAAGGCCGAGGTTTCGTAGTGCTGGTAACCGGCTTCGGCGAGCATCGTTTCCACCAATTGCTGCATGTCGGCGGCGAGGTCGCCGTCGGGCAGCTTGGCCGGCGGGTTGTGGTGGAAGGGCGTGTTTGGCTCGAGCGTGAGGTGGTAGCAGGACAGGTGCTGCGGCGCGAGTGCGATGGCGGTGCGCAGGTCGGCGGCGAGGTGGTCCATGCTCTGGCCGGGCAGGGCGTACATCAGGTCGAAGTTGACCGATTCGAAGTGGGTCAGTGCCAGTTCGGCAGCCTTGTGCGCTTCGGCGCCGGCGTGGATGCGGCCGAGCGCACGCAGATAGCGGTCTTCAAAACTCTGAATGCCGAGCGACAGGCGATTGACCCCCGCCGCGCGGTAGCCGGCGAAGCGCTCGGCTTCGACGGTGCCAGGGTTGGCCTCCAGCGTGATCTCGGCCATTGGGTCGAGCGGCAGCAGCATGCGCACGGCGGTGAGCAGGCGGTCGAGCCCCTCGGCGCTGATCAGGCTGGGCGTGCCACCGCCGATGAAGATGCTCAGCACGCGCCGCCCCCACACGTCTGGCAGGGCGGCTTCGAGGTCGGCGATGAGGGCGTCGACGTAGGCGGATTCGGGAATGCCGTCCTGATGGACCGCATGCGAATTGAAGTCGCAATACGGACACTTGCGCACGCACCATGGGAAATGGATGTACAGCGATAGCGGCGGCGCGCTCAGTTGGGGTGTGGCCGGCGGCGTGGGGCGTTGCGGCCGCAGCGGGATGACTCGACGTTCGCTCACGGCTGCGCCTGCAGGGCCTGGATGCGTTCAAGCAGGTGTCGGCAGGCGTTGCCGCGGTGGCTGAGCATGTTCTTCAGGGCAGCGTCGAGCTCGGCAGCACTTTGCTGCAGGTCTTCAAGCCAGAACAGCGGGTCGTAGCCGAAGCCGTGCGTGCCGCGCGGTGCGTCGAGGATGCGGCCATGCCATTCGCCTTCGGCGATGATCGGCTGCGGGTCGTCGGCGCTGCGCACCAGGGCCAGCACACACACGAAGCGGGCGCGGCGATCGTCCTGGCCAGCCAGATCGGCGATCAGGCGGTCGATGTTGCGTGCGTCGGATTTCGGTTCGCCGGCGTAGCGTGCCGAGTGGATGCCGGGGGCGCCACCCAGTGCCTCGACGCACAGGCCGGAGTCGTCAGCCAGCGCTGGCAGGCCGGTGTGCTGTGCGGCGTGGCGGGCTTTGCCGAGCGCGTTTTCGACGAAGCTGGCGTAGGGCTCATCGGCTTCTGGCACATTGAAGTCGGACTGCGGGCGCACGGTGATGCCGAGCGGGGCGAGCAGTGCCGCGAATTCGCGCAGCTTGCCGGCGTTGCCGCTGGCCATGACGATGGTGTCGAACATGCTAATCCTGTGCCAGCGCGTCGCGCTGGAGCGCGTTGAGTTCGGCGATGCCGGTGGCGGCCAGATCGAGCAGGGCGTCGAGCTCGGCGCGGGTGAAGGCGTGGCCTTCGGCCGTGCCCTGCACTTCGACAAAATGGCCGCTGGCGGTCATCACCACGTTCATGTCGGTGTCGCAGGCGGAGTCTTCGGGGTAGTCGAGGTCGAGTACCGGGACGCCGTCGTAGATACCGACCGATACGGCGGCGACGAGTTCGCGCATCGGGTTGGCGGTGAGCAGGCCGCGGGCCACCAGGCCATCGAGCGCTTCGTGCACCGCCACGCAGGCGCCCGTGATGGCGGCGGTACGGGTGCCGCCATCGGCCTGCAGCACGTCGCAGTCAATGATCACCTGGCGCTCGCCGAGGGCGTCCATGTCGACCACGGCGCGCAGGCTGCGGCCGATCAGGCGCTGGATTTCCTGGGTGCGGCCACTTTGTTTGCCGCGGGCCGCCTCGCGGGCGCCGCGGGTATGGGTGGCGCGCGGCAACATGCCGTATTCGGCAGTCAGCCAGCCGGTGCCCTTGCCGCGCAAAAAGCCGGGGACGGATTCTTCGACGCTGGCAGTGCACAGCACGCGGGTGTCGCCAAATTCGATCAGTACCGAGCCTTCGGCGTGTTTGGTGAAGCCGCGGGTGATGCGGATGGCGCGGAGTTGATGGGGCTGACGCTGGCTGGGACGCATGGAGTAAATCCTGTGTGCAATGGGTGAGACGGCCGACAACGGCAGCGGCGCGCAGGCCGGCCGCCGGTGGGAGGTGCGGGCCTCAGTCGGAGGTGAATTTCTTGATGGCGACGTTGATTTCGGAGATGGCTTGCTCGATCTCGTCGTCGGTCAGATCCTGGGCACCGCTGCCGGCGGTGCGTTCAAAGCTTTCCATCTGCGTGGTAAAGCTGCTGATCGCCATGGTCTGGGTCGACACGGTGTCGGGCAGGGTTTCGGCAAAGTCCTGCAGCCACAGCAGCCCGATCATCGACAGGTTGTCGGCATGGGCGCCGCCGCGCTCTTCGGCCTCGTCGAGTAGCTTGGGGATGCTCTTCATGATGGGTTTGCCGTCGAGCAGTCGCGCTTTGAGCGCATCCGTGCCGACCGGGCCCCACACGCCATCGGTGCACAGCGCCAGGATGTCGCCCGAAAACAGCGGCGTCGGCCGCGAGAACTCGACCTGCGGCGAGTGATTTCCGCCCAGGCAGCTGTAGATACGGTTGCGACCGGGGTGCACCGCGGCGCCTTCGGCGTCGATCAGGCCCTGATCGAGCATCAGCTGTACGCGGGAATGGTCGCGGGTCTGCATTTCGACCTCGCCTTTGCGCAGCAGATACAGACGCGAGTCGCCGGCATGGGCCCAGTAGGCCTGGCCGTTCTGGATCAGGCAGGCGACCACCGTGGTGCGCGGCGCTTCGGGCAGGTATTTGTCGAAGGCGTAGTCGAGGATGGCGTGGTGCGCGTTGGTCATCACCTGCGACAGGAACAGCACCGGGTCAGCCACCAGTGGCTGGGCTTCGCGCTGGAAGGCCTGGGTGATGAACTGCACCGCAATCTGCGCCGCGACCTCGCCGTGCAGGTGCCCACCCATGCCGTCGGCGATGACCATCAGCAGGGCGTCACGTGAGTAGCAATAGGCGATGCGGTCCTGATTGGAGGCGCGCTTGCCGATGCGGCTTTCTTGGTAGATGGTGAATTTCATGAGCGACCAATGAACGTTTTAAGCCGGCTCCCGACGTCGGAGAACCACGAGGCCGGCATGGCCTCGTCGGGTCCGCGCTGGACCAGTGCCTTCTGTAAAGCGTAGACGCTTTGGGGGCGGGCAAGGGGGTCAAGGTGGAGACACCAGTCGATGGTGTCGAGCAGCTGCTCGCTATGGCGTCCGGCAAAAGCCTTGGCCGCGGGCATATAGGTATCTTTGATAGTGCGCTCGTCCGAGCGCGGCGGTGCGCTGCCGGCCAGACAGGCATACATGCTGGCGCCCACGCTGTAGATGTCGGACCACGGGCCCAGATGCTCGCGGCCGGCGAACTGCTCGGGCGAGGCAAAACCGGGGGTGTACATCGGCTTGAGCATCGGCTGGCCGGTCATCAGTGTCTGGCGTGCCGCGCCAAAATCGAGCAGCACCGGTGTGCCGTCCAGACGCAGGTAGATGTTGGACGGTTTGATGTCCAGGTGCAGCAGCTTGTGGGCATGCACTTCGCGCAGACCGTTGAGCATGCGGGTGAACACGCCGCGCAAAAAGCGCTCGCGCAGCACGTCACGGTGCTTGTTCACGTACTCGTGCAGTGTCCGGCCGCGCTCGAACTGCATCACCATGTACACCGTGTTGTTGGCGCGGAAGAAGTTGAGCACTCGCACCACGTTGGGGTGCATCAGCTTGGCCAGCGCGCGGCCTTCTTCAAAAAAGCACTTCATGCCATAGCGAAAGGCCGGCTCGTTGTCGGCCGAGATATTGGGCTCCACCTCGCCTTCGCCGCGCAGGGCAAGCGAATTGGGGAGGTATTCCTTGATCGCCACAGGTGTTCCCTCGGCGTCGTAGGCGAGGTAAACAATGGAGAAGCCCCCCAGCGACAGTTGCCGCTCGATGCGGTACTGGTCCAGCTGGAAACCAGAAGGCAATGCCTGATTAACTTGAGGGGGCATGAAGGGGCGGCTAAAATTCCGTTTTCACAGCATTTTCTTGAGTGCCACGGGCGGTGTAAAGCACATCGACACCGGGCACCGGAGCCCTAGATGATACTCAGTATGACCGGCTTTGCGGTCCAACACCGCGAACTGGGCAGGGTCAGTCTTCATATCGAACTGCGCAGTGTCAATTCCCGCTTCCTCGATCTGGCCTTTCGCCTGGGCGATGACGTCCGACTCGCCGAACCCGCGCTGCGCGAAATGCTCACCGCGCGCCTGAGTCGGGGCAAAGTCGAATGTCGCCTGTATTTGCAGAAGAATGATGCCGCAAGCGCGGCCGAGATGTCTCTCAACGGCGCTTTGTTGCAACAACTGAAGGCCGCGCAGACCCAGGCGCAGGTGGTTTTTCCGCAGGCCAAGGCGCTGTCGGTGTCCGAATTGCTGCGTTGGCCGGGCATGATGGCCGACGACAGCGTCGGCTTCGATGAACTGATGCCGGTCATTCGCGAGATGGCCGAGGCGGCAATCGACGAGTTCCTCGCCAGCCGTCAGCGCGAAGGCGCCAAACTGGCGGGTATCATCAGCGAGCGGGTCGATGGCATGCGTGCGCTGGTGCAGCGTGCCGCGCCGCAGATGCCGGTGCTGGTCGAGGCCTATCAGGCCAAGCTCACCGAGCGCCTGCGCGAGGCGGTGGCCACGCTCGATGAAGACCGCATCCGTCAGGAAGTGGCGCTGTTCGCCCAGCGCATCGATGTGGACGAAGAACTCGATCGCCTGCGCACCCATCTCGACGAAGTCGATCGCATCCTCAAAAAGGGCGGTATCTCGGGCAAGCGCCTGGACTTCCTGATGCAGGAGCTCAACCGCGAGGCCAACACCCTGGCCTCCAAGAGCGCCGCGACGGATGTGACGGCGGTGGCGATGGAAATGAAAGTGCTGATCGAGCAGATGCGCGAGCAGGTGCAGAACATCGAATAAGCTTGTGAACATGACGGGAGAAGAGGCCGCGGTGGATGCGGCTTTCTTTGAAGTGCGCGGGGCATTCCGCGGTCGTCGCGGCGCGGCTACACGCTCGCGTGCCGGTGCGAAGTCACATGAAGCACTTGAATGACGCTAAGGTAAGTGCGTGCCCGATCTGCGGCTGGGGTCGAGATCCGGCGGATCGCATTCAACCGAGGGCAGGAGGGCCTGATGGCGACATCCTTTTCCCCGACGCGCGAGGGGTCGCAGCGCATCTTCATCAGCTATCGCCGTGACGACACGCAATGGGTTGCCGGGCGTCTTGGCGATTCCCTGGCGGCCTACTTTGGCGACAAGCGCGTGTTTCGGGATGTCGAGGGCATCGCCGGCGGCGCGGATTTTGGCGAGGTCATCCGGCACACCCTGGGCAGCGCCGATGCCGTGGTGGTGCTGATCGGGCCCGATTGGCTGAGCGCCAGCGACGACCACGGTCATCGGCGCCTCGACGATGCCGACGATTGGGTCTGCCATGAAGTGTCCGCCGCGCTCGAGGCCGGTGTGCCGGTCTATCCGGTGCTGGTCGAAGGCACACCGATGCCGCGCGCCGACGAGCTGCCCGCATCGCTCAGAGGGCTGACCCGATTCAACGCGATCGCCATCAGCGACAGCCGCTGGCGCGAAGACGTGACCCGCTTGGCGAAGATCATCGCGCTCGACATCCCCTCTGCCACCGAGCGTCAGTTGCACCAGGTGAATCTGGCGGTGTCGATTTCGCTGGTGCTGGCCGTGGTGCTGACCGTGTTGACGGTGATCGGCAATCTGCTCGACGCCAGTAGCGGCCTGACCGGTCAGTATGGCGCGCCAGAGTGGTCGCTAAAGCAGTTGTTCGAGAGTGTGAGTACCGTCGGAGTGGCGAATGAAGGGCGCTGTCTGAACCCGCCAGCGGGCTGGTTCGTACCACTCAGCAAGGCGTGGTCGGGGGTGATCTTTCTGGTTGTCGTGCCGGCCAGCGCGTTGATGTTTGTTTTCTCACGGCACGTCGATCCGGCCCGGCGCGGCTATTTTCTGGGCGCGGCCTGGACGGGTGCCATCGGCGCGTTCACTGCCTTCATGTTGTTCAAGCCGGTCTGCGAGGAGTATGAATCGGTGGTGATCTTCACCGTCGGGGTGTTGGTCGCGACCCTTATGTTGGCGCTGATGAGTCTGTCGGGATTCCGCGAGCGATAGTGGCAAGCGCACGCCGGTGGTGTGGTTTTGCGGCCCCGACCCCATTAAAAAACCCGCTTGTGGCGGGTTTTTTAATGGGGTCGGGGGGATGAGCTTACTGACCGGTGGCGCGAAGTTTCGCAAGCAGTTTTTCGGACCGCTTTGGGGGGCCGTAAACCAGGTCGAGCAGGAGCGCGATCGGAATCGGTAGGGGCCGTCCACTTTCGTAACGGCTGCCGGCCGACTGGGTAACGCCGATTGGCGCCCAAAACTCAGACTGACTCAGCTTGCGCTTCTTGCGCCAATCCAGCAGTTGCTCGGCGCTCGGGGATTGGGCTTTATGTCGCTGTGGCATGGCTAATCCAAAAGTATTAGTTTTTGATGCGTAGCCGCACTTTAACCTTTTAGGTTGTCGGGATCAATTCCCAATCTCGCCGCGGGATGCCGCAGACAAATCCTGTAACAATTATGACGTCGCATTTGATGGCGCAAGAACGCGGATCGCACGTCAATAGTTCCATTGAACTAGATGTGCTTTGCGACGGTTTACCGCAGTCCCGAGCCGACGATCGGTGGGATCAAACGCCCCAGGTGACCGGTTTTTGCTCATTTTTTGCCAGTTCAAGCAGCTCCAGCAAGGGCCAGGCGCGTTGGTAAAAACTGACCGGTGCGGCCATGCCGCGGGGTGCGTTTTCTTCGGCGTCGGGGTCGTCCTTGGCCTGCGCGGCCCGGTCGGCGTCGATGGCCTGCTTGAGTCGCGCGATGGCGTCGGGCAATTGTTCGACGGTGACGATGCCGGTGGGGCTGTCGGCGTCTCTGCCCAGCGCCTTGAACATGGCCTGGGCGGTGGCCCCGAGCATGATGACGTCGGCGCCGGCGGCAGATTTGAAGATGGTCAGCATGACTGCGTCCTTTGGAGAATATTGTCCGATTGTAATCCTCCTGCGCGGGGCGTTGCCCGAAGCGCGTCGGCATATCACAATGGGCTCACAAGAATATCGACAGAGACGGAGGCGAGCATGACGGCAGAGCATCCCGAGGCACGGCTGGGCGGACACATTGTGGCCGAAGCGCTGCGTATCAATGGCGTGGATACGGTGTTCTGCGTGCCGGGCGAGAGCTATCTGCCGCTGCTCGACGGGCTGTATGAGCGCCGCGAGCAGATCCGCCTGATTACCTGTCGCCACGAGAGCGGTGCCGGTTTCATGGCCGATGCCTGGGGCAAGCTCACCGGTCGGCCCGGCGTGTGCCTGGTGACGCGCGGGCCGGGCGCCTGCAACGCGAGCATCGCGGTTCACAATGCGGCGCAGGATTCTTCGCCGATGATTCTGCTGGTCGGCCAGATCGGTGACGACTGTGTGGATCGCGAGGCGTTTCAGGAGGTCGACTACCGCCGCATGTTTGGCAGCATGGCCAAGTGGGTGGCGCAGATCGACCGCATCGACCGCATTCCCGAGTACCTGCACCGCGCCTTCCAGACGGCGATGTCGGGCCGGCCGGGGCCGGTGGTGCTGGCGTTGCCCGAGAATGTGTTGTTTGGCCGTGGCGTGGCGCGCGACGTGGGGCCGGCGCGGGCGGTGCAGGCCAGCCCGGCGGCCGATGACATGGCGCGCCTCAAGGCGCTGCTCGCCGCCGCCGACCGGCCACTGGTGATTTTGGGCGGGGCGGGCTGGAGCGACACGGCCTGTGTCGACATGCTCGGCTTTGTCGAAGCCAACCACCTGCCGGTGGCCTGCGCTTTCCGCTGGCAGGATCTGTTCGATCACCGGCATCCGAACTATATCGGCGATGCCGGGTTGGGGATTCGCCCCTCGCTGGCCAAACGCATTGACGAAGCCGATCTGCTGATCGTGGTCGGCGCACGCCTGGGCGAGGCAACCAGCAGCGGCTATACGCTCATCGACGTGCCGCAACCGAAGCAGACGCTGGTGCATGTGCATGCGGGCAATGACGAGCTGGGCAAGGTCTATCGTGCCGAGTTGCCAATCAACTCGGGCATGGCGGCATTTGCCGAGGCGGCGGCCGATATCCGTGTCGATTCCACCGCTTGGGCCGACAGTGTGGCCGACGACCGCGCCGAGTATCTCGCGCACAGCACCCCGCCGACGGTGCCCGGCCCGCTGCAGATGGGCGAGATCATGACCTGGCTGAACGACACACTGCCCGACGATGCCATCCTCACCAACGGCGCGGGCAACTACACCATCTGGCTGCACCGCTACTTCCGCTATCGTCGCTTCCACACCCAACTGGCGCCCACCAGCGGCAGCATGGGCTATGGCGTGCCGGCGGCCGTGGCGGCCAAGCTGGCGCATCCCGACCGAATGGTGATCGCCTGGAGCGGCGACGGCTGCTTCATGATGACCGGTCAGGAGCTGGCCACCGCTGTGCAGCATGATCTGGCGATCATCTTCATCGTGGTGAACAACGGCATGTACGGCACCATCCGCATGCACCAGGAAAAACACTATCCCGGTCGCGTGGCTGCCACCGCCTTGAAGAACCCCGATTTTGTCGCGCTGGCCCAGGCTTATGGCGCACACGGTGAGCGGGTGACCGACACCGATCAGTTCGCGCCGGCCTTTGCGCGCGCCCAGGCGGCCGGCAAAGCCGCGCTGATCGAACTGGTGCTCGACCCCAATGTGCTCACGCCGACGCTGCGTCTGAGCTGAGCGCAGGCTGAAGCAGCGCGGTAAGTACGGCGCGGTCGGTGTGGCGACGGCGCTCGGTCATGTCCACCCAATGCACTCGCCGGCCGGCCTCGCCGAGGTCGGCCTCGGCGGTGGCGCGGTCGGTGTGATCGTTGAACAGAATCACGATCTGCTGCAAATGCGTGGCGCGTGACAACTCACCCAATTCAAAGCGGCAGCCGCCGTTCTCGGCGCGAAAATCGCGCAAATCCATCAGCACCGCATGCGAGTGCGCCACCAGCGTTTGCAGCGCGCCCTGCCAGCTGGCGTCGCCGCAATAGCATTCGTTGATGCGGTAGCGGCCGTCGTGGTCGGGCGTGAGGTCGAAGTCGGCCAGCCGGCGCGGGATGTCCTCCGGCCGGAGGATGAAGCGCTCGCGCAATCGACGGCTGAGAAAGACGAAAAGGTCGTCGGCATCCAGCGTGCGGCTGACAAGGTCGGTGCCGGCGATCAGCACTGTGTTGCCGGTGGCGCGCCAGCGCTCGGTGACGGCATCGAACAGTGCTTCGACCGCGGCATCGCGGCGGAAGACCCGCAGCACCAGCAGCGTCGGCGGAGCGGGCGGCGGTGCCAGCCACCCCCGCGCCAGCGCAAAACCGATCGGCAGCCACAGCCACACCAGCACGATGCCGAAGGCCGCCAGCCCCACCGAATGGATGCTCGGCAAGGCCATGGCGATCAGGACGACCAGCCAGAACAGACCGAACAGATAGGCCAGCTCCGAGAAGCGTTTGTGCCGGTAGGCTGCCGCCAGCGCACGCAACACACCCACCACCGGCCAGATGCCGACGGCCCAGGGCGCGACGATGAACACGAAAATGGTGGGCAACGCGCCGATGGCGTCGAGCAGGGTGAGCAGCGTGTCGGGCGGCGCGTCCACCATCGACGCCGCCCAGCCCAGTCCGATCAGCGAGGCGCCGACCATCACCACGGCTGCCGGAAAGAGCAGCGGCGCCACCGCCCGGATGCGTCCCGAGGCGGCCAGGCCAAGCAGGCTGATCATCGGCAGGGCGACGGTCGATGCCAGCCAACCGACAACCATCGTCATCGTCTGCGCGGCGTTCGAGCCGAGCAGAACGACGGGCACGAGACACAGCATGTAGGCCGCCACGCCGCCGATGGTGCGCCACACCGACCAGCGCCACAGCAGCCCCAGTGCCGGCACCACGGGCCAGGTGTACACCGCCGCGAGGATGAGCCAGCGATTCAGACCAAAGCCCGGGTCGGTATGCACCGCGAGTAGCTCGAAGGCGCTGGCCGATAGCCCGAGCAGTATCGAGATGCCCGCCAGCACCACCGCGAGGCGGCGGTTCTGGCGGTGGTTGATGGCTGAGTTGAAGCGGGCCGGCGCTGCACTGGCACCCACCACCGTGGTCATGGGGGTTGCCACGGCCGTATCGCGCGGGGGCGTCGGCGCGCTCATCAGCCGCAGCATGGCTTTGCGGTAGCGCCCGGCCAGCCACCACGCGACGATGGCGGCGATGGCCAGCGAGACCAGCAAGCCAAAGAGCAGCTGACCGTCGAGATTGGCCATGAGCGCTGCGCGTGGGCGGAGTGCTTACTTGACGGTGACGGTGATCGTCTGGCTCATGTCCGGCCCATAGGACTGGTGCAGGCCGTCGGCAAACTGCAGGGTCAGGGTGTGTTGCCCCGGTGCGAGCTTGAGCGTGGTTTCGGTCTGGCCTTTGCCGAAATGCAGATGGGTGGCGTCGGCGGGCACGGCCACGCCGGCGGCGATCGGCTTGCCGTCGACGATCAGATGGTGGTGGCCGGTGCCGTCCATCAGCGCACCGGCGGGCTGCACCTTGATGCCTTCCGCACCCATCTTGACGGCAAATTCCTGCGTCACGGTGGCGCCATCGACGGGCGCGATGAAATGCACGCTACCACCGGCCATGGCCAGCGACGAGAAGCCGACGGCACATGCCGCGACGATGAGTGAATGAATTCTTGTCATGGAGTTCTCCTGGGGTTGGCGCCAGTACGGCGTCATTTCAATTTATGTGTGAAACGATCAAAACGCCAGAAGTGCAATGTATCCCCTCGTTAACAGCGCTCTATACTTTGCCCGCTCAACCGGACGAGACTTGCCATGGAACACTTCACCGCCGACGACGGCGAACGCCTGCACCTGAAGATGTCGGGTGAGGGCCCGCCGCTGATCCTGCTTCATGGCTGGACCGCCTCGCACCGCGACTGGAATCCGTTCATGGCGGACTTCGAGGTACATCACCGCGTGGTGCGCTGGGATGCGCGCGGCCATGGCGGCCACCCGTTGCGCAGCGCCACTGCGCCGACCGTGCAGCGCATGGCACAGGATCTGGCGGCCGTCATCGATCATTGCGCACTCGACGGCGCAACGGTGGTCGGCCATTCGATGGGCGCGCTGACGCTGTGGCAATACTTGCGCGACTTCGGCCATGCGCGGCTGTCGCGGCTGGTGTTCATCGACCAGTCGCCGCGTCTGGTGACCGGGCCGGGCTGGCGTTGCGGTATCTATGGCGATTTCGATGCCGAGCGCAACGCCGCCTTCATGGGCGAGCTGCGGGCCGATTTCGCCGAGGCGGTGCTGCGCCTCGTGGCGCACGGACACAATGCCGCAGCGCGGCTGCGCTATGAAGAAAACGGTGAGGCCATTCAGTCGGCCCGGCGACGTCTGGCCAGTGTGGTTGCCGAGCCGTTGATCGACTGCTGGGCCAGCCTGACCGCGGCCGACTATCGCGACGTGCTCCAAGGCATCCCGCTGCCGACGTTACTGGTCTATGGCGGCGCGAGCAATTTCTATGGCGCCGAGGTGGCCCACTATGTGCGCGACAGCATCCCCAACGCCTTGCTGCATCTCTATGACGACGTCGACCACGCGCCGCATCTGTGGCAGCGCGAGCGCTTCGTGAACGACGTGCTGAGCTTTGTGGCCGAGGCCTCAGGCCAGTAGGGCCACGGCCGCCGAAAAGGTAAAGAAGGAGACCGCGGTGGACACCAGAATCACCCGCGCGATGCGGCCGTTGTCGGCGCCGAAACGCTCGGCCAGCAGCGACACATTGCTGGCGCTGGGCAGCGCCGCGGCCAGCACGATGACGGTCAGCGCGAAGGGGTCGAGCGGCAGGCCGAGATGGATGGCGATGCCGCCAATGATGAGCACCAGCACCGGGTGCAGCAGCAACTTCTTGAAAGCCACCGGCACATAGTCGATCAGCGGCGTCGGGTCGGTGCTGGTCATCTGCGAGCGCGCCAGCACCGCGCCAATGGTGAACAGCGCCACCGGCGAGGCCGAGTCGGCCAGCAGGCTGATGGTCTTGTCCAGCGGGCCGTACAGCGTCAGGCCGGCGGCCGAGCTGATGCCGCCGAGCACGATCGCCCAGGGCATGGGGTTGCCGGCCACGCCGCGCAGCGCCTTGCCGGCGGCCGCCCGCGCGTTGCCGGCGCCATGGCCGTCGAGCCGCGACAGGGCGATGCACAGCGAGGAGGTGACCAGCAGATCGACCAGGATGGTGACGATCACCGGCCCCGCCGCGCGCGCCCCGAGCAGCGCCACCAGCAGCGGTACGCCCATGAAACCGGTGTTGGGAAAGGCGGCGGTGAGCGCGCCGAAGGCCGCGTTGTTCCAGTCGATCCGTCCGCCCAGGGTGAGCGCGACGGTGGTGCCCACCATGATCAGCGCGCATAGCAGATAGACCCCGATCACGCTCGGGTCGAGCAACTCGGCAATCGGTGTGCTGGCGCCGAAGCGGTAGAGCAGGCAGGGCAGGGCGAAGTACAGCACGAAACCGTTCAAGCCCGGAATCGCCGGCATGGGCAAGGCGCCGCGGCGTACGGCAAGATAGCCGCATAGCACGAGGGCAAAGAAGGGAAAGGTGACGGCGAGGACGGACAGCACGTGTGGGTTCCTGCTGGACGATACGCGTTATCGTCGCATGCTTTGGCACGAATTGGCGCAGGTCTGACTCAAGGTTTGCAGCGATCTGCCGACAATGGCAATGAGACGACGTGGCATGCACAGGTGCCGGGAAAACGCCGATCAGTACCAAGGCCGCTGCAAACTGGGTGGAATGGCATGCAATACATCAACGTTGGAGTGCTGCGAGGGCAGTGTCTCGATCGCGCTTGCCGCGGAAGACCGCATGCACGCCGGACAAGCGTGTGGTGGGCACGGACGCTTGCCGTTCTGCTGCTGGTCTTTGTGCTACCGGCTGGCGCACAGTCGATTCGGGTGGTGACAGAGGATTTTCCGCCCTTCAACTACGAGAAGAATGGCGTGGTCAGTGGTGTGAGCACCGCTGTTGTGCGTGCCGTTCTCGCCGAAGCGGGGCTGGAAGGAACGATTCAGCTGATGCCCTGGGCGCGTGCGTATGAGCTGGCGCAACACACCGAAAATGTGTTGATTTACTCGATCACCAGAACGCCCGCGCGCGAAGACCGGTTCAAGTGGGTTGCTCAGGTCGCCCCGTCGGAGTGGTTCCTGTATTCCTTCGGGGGGCGCGAGGTCGGGCTGAGCACGCTTGAGGATGCCAAGCGCTATCGCATCGCGACGGTGTATGAAGACGTCGGCGAGCAGTTCTTGCTGGAGAAAGGCTTTGATCTGAAGCGCAATCTCCAGTCGAGCAATCGCTATGTGCACAACTACGAGAAGCTCAAACTCGGGCGGGTTGATCTGTGGATTGCCAGCGGCGTGATGGCGGACTATCTGGTTCGGCAGGTCGGTGATGATCCCGCGGTAACGCTCAAGGCGGAACTGAGGCTGGAAGAAATCGGCGATGGCGGTTTGTATATGGCCTTCAGTCTCGGCACGGCAGATGCCCTTGTCGAGCGATGCCGTCAGGCGTTTGAGCGCTTGCGTCGTGCCGGCCGCTTGCCGCGCGCGAGTCAGGGCGGTTCGTGAGCGTTGCTGTCACTTCGAAGCACCCGGGGACGTCCGAGGGACGAAGCCGCATTGGCGTTCGGCTGCTGGTGGTCACGGTGATGGCTGGGCTGGTGTTTTCTGTGCTCAGCACGCTGGTGCGCGGTGGCTTTGCGTACATGGACGAGCGCGACGCGCTGGTGGTTGAGCTGACACAGGTCCAGGACATCATTCGGCCGGCCTTGGCCAAGGCGATCTGGGAGCTCGATCGTGGCAGTGTCAAGGTGCATCTGGACAGCGCCGCACGGCTCTCGGCGCTCGGCCAGGTGGAAGTGACAATCCTCATGGCCGACGCTCCGCCTGAAATTCATACCCGAACGCGTCCGGACTGGTCGCTTGACGCATCGCTGCCGGTGTTGCGCCAGTCTTTGGTGTATTCACCCTATCCCGAGGCCAGGGAGGTGGTCGGCGAACTGGCCGTCTTTGCCAACGGCCGGGAACTGCAGCGACGTTTGTACCGTGAGATTGCCATCATCTTTGCGACCCAGTTGCTTCAGTCGCTCTTGCTGGCGGGCTTTGTGATGTGGATGTTCAACCGCTCGGTGACCCGCCATGTGCGGGATGTGGCGGCTCACCTTGATGTGTTGTCACCGGAGACCCTGTCGCGCAAGCTGGCGCTGCGCGACAAGATGAACCAGAACGACGAGCTCGATCAACTGGCCGGGGGGGTCAACGAACTTCAGCGCCGCCTGAGGGGGCATTTGGCGCAACAGGCGCAGTACGAGGGCGAACTGTCGCGGCACCGTGATCACCTTGCCGAACTGGTCGGTGAGCGCACGCGTGAGCTGGAAGCGGCCAACCAGAAGCTTGGTGAGCTGTCGCGCAGCGATGCGCTGACAGGGGTGTCGAACCGGCGCCATTTCGATGAATGCACCGAAATCGAGTTCCGGCGTGCGCGGCGAACACATGAAGCCCTGTCGTTGGTGATTTGCGATATCGACTACTTCAAGCGCTTCAACGATACCTATGGGCATGTGGCCGGCGACGACTGCCTGCGCCGCGTTGCCGCAGCCTTGGCCGGCGGCTGTCGCCGGGGCGGAGATGTGCTGGCCCGGGTCGGAGGTGAGGAATTCGTCGTGCTGTTGCCCGGGATGGGCGCCGCCGAGGCTGTGCGATGTGCCGAGCGCTTGCGGGCCGGGGTGTTGGCGCTGGGTATTGTGCATTCCGCCTCCGATGTAGCAGCCAGCGTGTCCATCAGCGTCGGCGTCGCTGTTTTGGATCCGTCGCGGATGGAAAGTTTCGACGCGTTCTATCACTGCGCGGACAAGGCGCTGTATCGCGCCAAGGCGCTCGGCCGTAACCGGGTGGTGTGCTGGGAGGGAGAAGAATGATGCGAATGGTGTTTTCCCTTGTTTTGATCTTCGCTGCGAGCCTGGTTCAGGCGCAAGCGATACAGGCGGTGACCGAGGACACCGCTTACACCTATCTGGAACGCGGACGCGTCAGCGGGCCGGCGACACAGCATGTGCGTGCCGCGCTGACACGGGCCGGATTCTCCGATATGCAGATTGATCTCTATCCCTGGGCGCGCGCCTACGCGATGGCCTCAAGCCAGCCCAATGTTCTGATCTATCTGATCGCCCGCACGCCGGAGCGCGAAGCACAGTTCAAATGGGTTGGCGAGCTGATGAGAATTGAATATCACTTGTACAAACTTGCCGCGCGCCAGGATATCAAGGCTGACAACCTTGAGGCTGCGAGGCGTCATAGCATCGGGGTGATGCGGCAGGACGTACGCCAGCAGTATCTCCAGAAAAAAGGCTTCGAACACCTGGTGGTGTCGGCCAGCAACGATGCGAATTTCCAAAAGCTTCTGGCCGGCCGGATCGACTTGATCCCCCTGCCCCGTGCCGATGCCGCCTTGTTGTGCGCAAAGTTCAACGTCGACTGCAGCACACTTGCAAGCGTGCTCACGCTCGACGAACTCACCGTCGGGCTGTACATGGCGTTTAGCCGCTCGACCGATGATCGGGTCGTCGAGCGTTTGCAACAGGCCTACACGTCTTTGCGTGTCGAAGGTGCGCTGACACCGCTGGAATAGGCCTGCTGGCCGTGGGCGCGGCGGCAGGACGGCCGACTGACCCACCGCCAAATCAGCAACACGGCGCGCCAGTGTCGGCCATTGCCGGATGACGCGTCACAAGACGCTCCGCTGCGCTCGACCGATCTCGCCCATGGCTTGGCGCGTGGTCGCTCAGGCCGCGTCAAATACGGTGGTTGTTGCACGCCTTGTCGACAGACGCGTGGGTAGCGCGCGATGTTTTCGGTGTCGGCGGGCGTGTTTTATTCGAAGGTTCTGGCCTGCGACCAGCGTTGAAAGCTGATCGAAAGCGCGTCGCCCTATCGTTCGTTGCACGTGACGGAACTCTGATTCCGCACTGACTACTGCACAGAACGGAGGAGACCCGACATGAACAAGCAGACCCTGTTTGCCCTGGCCGCTGCGGTGGCAATGAGCGCCGCCCAAGCCGCCCCGGATAAAACGGAATGTATTGCCCCGGCCAAACCCGGTGGGGGTTTCGACCTTACCTGCAAGCTCGTTCAGGGCGGCTTGCAGGGCGGAAAATTCATCGATTCACCAATGCGCGTGACCTATATGCCGGGTGGTATCGGCGCGGTCGCTTACAACTCGGTGATTGCTCAACGGCCCGACGAGGGGGGCACCGTTGTGGCCTTCTCCGGCGGGTCACTGTTGAATCTGGCGATTGGCAAGTTCGGCCGCTATGACGTGAATGACGTGAAATGGCTGGCGACAGCCGGTTCGGACTACGGCGCAATCATTGTTCGTGCCGATTCACCGTTCAAGACGCTCAACGAGTTGATGGCCGCGCTCAAAGCCGATCCGTCCTCCGTCGTGTTTGGTGCGGGTGGGTCGGTCGGTAGCCAGGACTGGATGAAGTCCGCGCTGGTTGCCAAGGCTGCTGGTGTCGATTTCAAGGCGATGCGCTATGTCGCCTTCGAAGGCGGTGGTGAAGCCATGACCGCCTTGCAGGGCGGGCATGTGAAGGTCTATTCGGGCGATGCCTCCGAAGTGGCGGCTCACATCAAGGGCGGTCGTGTGCGGGTGCTGGGCATTTTGTCGGCCGATCGTCTGCCGGGTGAATTGAGCGCGATTCCGACCGCCAAGGAGCAGGGCTTTGACGTCCAGTGGCCGATCATCCGCGGCTACTACATGGGACCGAAGGTCTCGGATGCGGACTATGCGTGGTGGGTTGCCACCTTTGACAAGATGCTGGCCTCTCCGGAGTACGCGAAGCTGCGCGAAGCCCAGGGCCTGTTCCCCTTCAACCTGACCGGCGCCAAGCTCGATGCGTATGTGAAAGAGCGCGTCAAGCACTACGCCGAGCTTGCGAAAGAGTTCGGGATGGTCGCCCAGTAAACCGGGTTTTCTTGATCGCAGCCAGCACGTCAATATCACAGTGCTGGCTGCTCAACCACGGCCCGTTGCGGGACTGGAGGACACGATGAGCGAGCGAATTTTTGGTGCTTTTCTGCTGCTGCTGTCAGTGGCCGGCATTTGGATAGGTTGGGACCTCAAAGCCCCGATTTCCTACGAGCCGGTCGGGCCGCGTGCGTTTCCGTTGTTGGTGTTTTCATTGCTCGGAATTTGCGCACTGGGTCTGATGATAACCCGTCGGCCTGCGACCGAATGGGCGCCGCCGCCGGTGTTGCTTCGCGTTGGTGGCATGTTCCTGACGGTGCTGGCCTATGCCTTTTTGTTCGACAAACTTGGCTTTGTCATCTCCACGGCACTGATGAGTGTGCCGCTGGCGCGTTTCTTTGGCGGCACCTGGAAACAGTCGGCGCTTGCCGGCGTTGGACTCGGTGTGCTGCTCTTCCTGTTTTTCGATCGGCTGCTCGATGTGGCACTGCCGATCGGCTTCTGGCTCAAGCCACTCTTGGGGTAAGCCATGGAAATCCTATCTCACCTGCTTGACGGCTTTGCCGTCGCCGGAACGCCCACCAATCTTCTGATCTGCCTGATCGGCGCCTTCCTTGGCACGGTCATTGGCATGTTGCCTGGTCTGGGTCCCATCAACGGTGTTGCCATTTTGTTGCCCATTGCGTATGCGATGAAGTTGCCGCCGGAGTCGGCCTTGATCCTGCTCGCCGCGGTCTACTCGGGGTGTGAATTTGGCGGCCGTATTTCAGCCATTCTGATCAATGTGCCGGGCGACGCGGGTGCGGTGATGACCACGCTGGACGGGTATCCCATGGCCAAAAAAGGCCTGGCCGGCCCAGCGCTGTCCATCTCGGCGGTCGCTTCATTCACTGGCGCCATCGTTGCCACGGTCGGTATCGTGGCGTTTGCGCCGATTCTCGCGAATTGGGCGCTGGCCTTTGGCCCTGCCGAGTATTTCGCATTGATGGTGTTGGCGCTGTCCTGCCTGGGCGGGCTGGTGGGGGATTCGCTGCTCAAGGCCATGGTCGGCGTGCTGATCGGGTTGATGATCGCCTGCGTCGGGATCGATGCCAACAGCGGGGTGTACCGTTACACCTTCGATCTGCTCCATCTGTCCGATGGCATCCCCTTCATCGTGGTGGTGATCGGCCTGTTCGCGGTCAGCGAACTGATGCTGATGCTGCAAAGCCATCATGGCGACGCCATGCCGGTCGAGGTCACCGGTCGGACGATGTTCAACATGCAGGAATTCATGTTGGCCAAATGGACCATCCTGCGCTCGTCGGTGGTTGGCTTCTTCGTCGGCGTACTGCCGGGTGCCGGGGCCTCGATCGCATCGGCCATGACCTACTCGATGGAGCGTCGCATGGCGGGCAAGGATCACTGCTTCGGCGAGGGCGATGTGCGCGGTGTGGCGGCACCCGAGGCGGCAAACAATGCCTCGGCCTATGGTTCGCTGATCCCCATGTTGACGTTGGGCGTGCCGGGTTCGGGGACGACGGCGGTGATGATCGGCGCGCTGACGCTTTACAACATCACCCCCGGGCCCACCTTGTTTCAGGACCAGCCCACCATTGTGTGGGGTCTGATTGCGTCGCTGGCGATCTGCAGCGTGATGCTGGTGCTGATGAACATTCCGCTGGTCAGGGTCTTCGTCAAGTTCCTGCAGATCCCGAACTGGGCGCTGGTGCCGGGTGTTGCCGCAGTCTCCATGGTGGGGGTGTATGCCGTGCATGGCACCACCTTCGATCTGATTGTGGGCACCCTGCTTGGCGGCTTTGGTTATCTTCTTCGGGTCATGAACTTTCCGATGGCACCGTTCATTCTGGGCTTTGTGCTGGGTGACATGATGGAGCAGAACCTGCGCCGGGCCTTGTCGATCAGCAATGGTGAGCTCGGCATCCTGGTTGCCAGCCCGATCTCGATCGGTCTGTGGGTCGCGGCGGTGGCCATGCTGGTTGGGCCGCGCCTGGCCAAGGCAATCGAAGCGCGTCGCGGTCGCCCGGTGGCGGCCTGAGCGGCGCCGACGTGGCGTGCAAGTACGGGGGACTGCGTCGCGTGATTCTTTGAGAGGCTTGTGCGGCGGGGGGGGGGGGGGGGGGGGGCCCCCCCCCCCCCCCCCCCCCCGACCCCCCCATAAGACCTCATAAAATGGAGACGCGGGGGGGGGGGGATGGTTAGGAGAGCGATAAACAAGTAACAAATAA